>JADKAZ010000016.1 GCA_016719015.1 Chitinophagaceae bacterium | reverse complement strand
TTATCAAGGAAATTCAAAGTTGTGGGAAACTCAATGTAAAATGACCTAAGAGATGAAAACAAATTTCTGATGAGGTAAGCAAATGGTCACGTCAATATTTTTCAAAGAAAAAATTTACAGCCAATTATAAATGTATCCTTTGGGAGCAATGAAACACAGGTTGTTTGGCACATATTGTCAGAAGCTGGTCAATTGCCTGATAAATAAGGGTTTATAAAAACCTATGATGATAAAAGCGACAAACCGAGAAAAGATTTAACAGTTTTCAATTCAGAATACTCAACCAATCTGATTTCTAGAACAATTGGTGCAGAGTTTAAGGTTTTCAGTGGAACAAAATCCCGTCTCGGGAATTGGTAAACAAGAAAATGGAAACATTCCTAAAATCTACAGGGTTCTCTATTTTTTGATAGGAGAAAGGAATTGGTAAGTCAAAATTTGCAAGCGAAGCTAAGCAATCTATTCGATAATAAAATCCATTCATCGAAGCGGATTTTGCATCGTTTGATGAAGACAGCAAAGCAGACGCGGAGTTGTTGGTTTTGAGAAAGGGGGCTTTTACTGGTGCCAATGCTGTCAAAAAGGACTTTAGAGGAAGCGGATGGAGGAATTTTATTTCTTGATGAAACCATTATCTGTCAAAGCTAGTTCAAGCAAAATTAATGAAGGCATTGCAAACAGATAAGCATAATAAAATGTCAATCCGAAGAATGGGAAGTAATAAAAATAAAGGTTGAATGTCGCTTGATTTTCGCCACCAACAAAAGTGTTGCAGAATTGCGTAAGGAGTTATGCCTGTTTTTTATGATAGAATAGTCCAGCACGTTGTAAACATTCCATCACTAAATGAAACAGTTGGAAGACAGATTTCCGGATTGGGAAAATATTTGGAAAGGATTAAAATTCAAAAGTGATGTACCAAAGGATTGGAATTAGTGAAATGGTTAAAACATTTGCCTTGTATGGCAATTAGTGTAGAGATTAAAAAGATTTCAATGTTACAATGCGCTTAATCAGTTCGATGAGGACAAAAAGATGTTGAACGAAACGAACGCTTTTCAATATGCGAAGAATGAATTTGAAAAATATCACAGTCCAGTCGTTCAACTTGGGAAAGAGAAGTTCAATTTAATACAAAGCAAACCACTAAGGAATGATTGCAGTTACTTACTTGTTTGAACACAAGATTGGGTTTTTGTCCAAATTTTAGGAAGAAAAGCCGCAATTGAGCATTTTAATTCAAAAAGGTGAGTATGCTGTTACAGAGAAAACCTTTAAGATTGGAAAAATAAGAAGTCGCTTACAAAAACAAAGGTTAGTTCAACTGTCGTGGTAATTTTGCGGTTGGGCAAAATAAAATGTGCTGCAAATTGGGTCGGCTTGGTGGCTTTTGCAGCTCTTTTTATTTTGCGAAGGACGGCTAAACGGCTTTTGCCGAATTTTCTTTCAGTCAGTTGTCAGGACAATTGTTTGATTTTAGCACTGTCGCAAAACCATTACCGCTAACTCATAAATTGGCCAAACTCCTGGTACAGTTTTACGTTGATTATCAGAATAAAACTGTACCAGCAACTTATTATAAATTTAAGAAAAATGTTCCGTGGTAAGATAAATGGAAATAAAATAAATATTTATACCCGGATTCAGATGCCCGGCAGAATTACGTCTACCAACCTGCCTGCCGGTAGGTACTAACATTGAGTATTGTCCTTGCTGGCTTGTCCCAATAAGCTCAAAAATTTCAACTATTTGTAAGCCGTGCCAGTTCATTTTATCATCTTTTGATGAATAAGTAAAGGATAAGTGCCAGGTATAAAAGAAGAATACTAAAAGTATCAACACTAAAACCATACTTGCTTTTTCTTTGGCTTAAAAGAAGACCTAATACAACTACTGCTGTCATGATAATGGTGACAAATACGGATAACAAATGGGAAGGTGCTATGTTTTGAATAAAGAACCTTCCCTGTAAAAATGTCATCAATTCCGAGGATAAACATATTAAATATATTGCTTCCCAATAAGTTTCCTACAGCCATATCCGTAGACCCCATTCGTAAGGCGGCCAGTGAAACAACAAGTTCAGGTAATGAAGTGGCAGCTGCTATAAATAATGTTCCGAAAAATGAATTGCCCAATCCTGTTTCCGAAGCAATATGTTCACCAAAGTAGGGGAGAAAAACTGCTGTGCCAATTACTATTAAAGCATGGAGGGCATAGCCCTGACAGCTTTTTTAAGTTCAGGAGACTTTGAAGCTGTGTGAGTAATTACTTCAGTTGGCGATTCAATTTGAGAATTATGTTCATACTTAAAAATGCCCCATACTGATAATATGTATATCGCAAAAAGCGCAAATGTAAAGCTGCTTATCCATAATACTGAGGGGATTTCTTTTGAAAGGTAGATAGCAATCCCTGCAACGGTCAATAAAATAATACCAAAAATAGCTGCTACAATATGGCTGGATTTTACAATGGAGAATAATGGTTTTTTTAGCCGGGCATCTAAAACCGAAAGAATAAGCAGGTTAAATATACAACTGCCAAAAATATCTCCCGCTGCCAGGTCAGGTTCTTTTATAATAGCGACTGAACTTATGCCGGTTATCAATTCCGGTAATGAAGTTACAGAAGCCATTAAAATAAGGCCAACCCAGACTTTGCCCATTCCGGTTAAATCGGCTATTTTATCACCATAGTAAGATAGCTTTGTGCCACTGTAGATAATAACTCCGGCACATGCAATAAACCCAAGAATGTATAATAGAATTGATGGCATTTTTAGTTTTTAATCTAAACTTCTAATTAGTAAATAATACCCGGAGTATAATTTTCATCAGTCTTTACCCCAGTTGTCTTTTATACAGTTGAATGCTGTTCTCAAAACCTACATACAGCGCATCGCAGACAAGGGCATGGCCAATACTCACTTCATCCACCCAGGGTATTTGTTGTTTAAAGAATTGCAGGTTCTGCCTATCAAGGTCATGTCCGGCATTAATACCAAGACCCAATTCTTTTGCTTTAAGGGCTGCATCAATATAAGGTTTCACGGCAGACTCCCGGCTTCCCGCCGCAAACTGCTTTGCATAGCCTTCTGTATATAATTCAATCCTATCCGTACCGGTGGCGGCTGCACCTTCCACCATTTTTATATCAGGGTCAACAAAGATGCTGACACGGATGCCTGCCTTTTTAAAAACTGAAATAATATTTTCCAGGTAGTCTTTGTTCTTTATCGTATCCCAGCCATGGTCGCTGGTAAGCTGGCCCAATGTATCGGGCACTAAGGTCACCTGTTCAGGTTTTGTTTCCAGTACCAGGTCAATAAATTTTTGTTCGGTGCAATTACCTTCAATATTAAATTCCGTAGTAATTATTTTTTTTATCTGCCTTACATCTTCATAGCGGATATGCCGTTCATCGGGGCGGGGGTGCACTGTTACCCCATCTGCTCCAAAACGTTGTGCATCGATCGCTGCTTTTACCACATCGGGGTTAGTACCACCTCTTGAGTTACGTAATGTTGCAAACTTGTTGATGTTGACGGAGAGTTTTGTCATACATCAAAAATACAATTCCTACAGTTCTTTCCATGTGTGGTCGGCCAGCAGTTGTACGGCTGCCACAAATTTTTTGAACGGCCCGTTCTTACCCCATTCTTTTGGAGATACTAATGATAGAATAAAACTCTCATCATTCTTTTCATAGAGATAATAAGTCTGTCCAATATTAGGTTTGAAGGAAAGTTTAGCACTGTAAATCGTTAAAGACAGCTCTTTTCTTTTTTGTATTTCATGAGCCTGTAAAGCCAGCAGTTCAATTTGTTTACGGATCTGGTCCAGTTGCATATTGGTCTGTTCTTCCATTGCCGTCAGGGCCTTGTGTTTTATTACCCCTTCTTCGGTGGCTTTAATAACGGCACCTGAAACAGAAGCAGAATAAGGCAGCACACTTAATTGCTTATGGTAGATCTCCGAATTGGTATAAGCTGTTCCATCTTCTTTGGCGCCCTGCTGCGTTATTTTCATATAGCCATTCGGCAATATTTCATGCACCACATGCAGCGATACTTCTCCTTTTTTATAAAAATGAATTTCAAAACTGATGCCATCAGGGAAAATGGCCTGTACTTTATCAGCCAGTTCATGATTGTCAAAATCATTCAGGTCTCCATCCGCATTGATTCTATAACTGGCCATAAAAGCCTTATTCTCCAGTGTTACCCAGTTATGATGGATGATGAGTTCCTTTTTATCTGCTACAGGTTCTATTTTATAGATGCCGCTCTTTGGCCGTTCGCCATGCTCATAGGTTCCTTTTTCAGGAAACAATTGCCAGGAGGCCAGGAAATTATATGCTTGAACCATGTTGTTTTGTTAGTTGGGCGGGAACGGTGCAAAGATTTTGTTTTCCCTGCATATAACAAAGTATAAGTTGTTTTGTTTAACCTTTTCCTTAACAAGTCCAAAAGAAATTATCGGCTATCTTTATTCCCGGAAACCAACCAGCAATGAAAAGCTATTTTGCCTCTTATCATACTACACATGGTGCAGCACCGATAGAATCCACTGTACTCGTATTGGACAAGAACCTGAGTATCGGCTTTCGTAATCCTGATGGCAGCAATGTTATGTTGAACTGGCTGCTGAAAGATGTGGACGTTTCTTTTGATTTTCCTACTCAACATACCAAACTGCGGCATACTCAACAGCCCGGCGGTGAGTTATTGATAAAGGGAAATGATGCTGCCAATTTTGTAAAAGAGATGCAGGCCGAACAAAAAAAAGCATGGCATCAAAAAAGCAGTGGCAAAGAATGGATACGCAACAGTCTTCTTTTTCTCGGAATACTAGGTATATTATTTTTACTTTACCTGTTAATTGTTCCCTGGTTATCGCAAAAGCTGGCATCTAAAGTATCCATCAAAACTGAAAAACAATTAGGTGATGCGGTGTATGATGCATTGGGTTTGGCTGGGCAGGAGGATACTGCCAAAACGTATGTACTCAATGAATTTTTTGCTGCACTGGAGGTGCCAACAGCATACAATATTCAAATAACGGTGGTGAATGATAATGTGGTCAATGCATTTGCTTTACCGGGTGGCCGCATTGTAGTCTACACTGCTTTGCTGAAAGAAATTACTTCTTACCCCGAACTGGCTGCTTTACTCAGTCATGAGTTTACACATATCAATAACAAGCATTCTACCAAAAGGATATTCAGGCAACTGGGTTCCAAAGTTTTTTTGGGTTTATTATTCGGACGATTTGGAACGGTGACGTCGGTGGTTGTTAATCATGCAGATAATTTAAAATCACTTACGTATTCCCGCAGCCTTGAAAAGGAAGCGGACCAGGATGGCCTGGCCATATTGACCAAAAGAGGAATTGACCCTAAGGGGTTTACTGATTTATTCAATCATTTAAAAGAGGCGGCCCCGGTTAACAGTATGCCCGAATTTCTCGGCAGCCATCCTGATGTTGACAAACGCATTGCATACATACAGGAAACTTCGCAAAATGCAACAGTAAAGGAAGATGTACAACTAAAAGCTATATTTGAAAAACTAAAATAAAATCATATGCTTATTACCACTACCAGTGCCGTTGACGGCCGGCCAGTACAGGAATACCTCGGAGTAATCAATGCACAAAGTATCATCGGTGCCAATATCTTTAAAGACATTTTTGCCGGTTTAAGGGATGTGTTCGGCGGCAGAAGTAAAACCTATGAAAAAGTATTGGAGCAGGCCAAAGAAGATGCACTGCGTGAGTTAACACAAAAAGCACAGGCTCTTGGTGCCAATGGCATACTTGGGGTGGATCTTGATTTCGAAACCGTAGGAAGTGGTAGCAGTATGCTGATGGTGATAGCCACTGGTACAGCTGTTCGCTTATAAGCAGTTATTAAAAAATCCGTATGAAGCGTACCGTGTTGTTTTTTTTTATGGTATTACTTGTTGTTGCAATAAAAGCCCAACAACCAACTCCGCCTTCTGCCAGTGATATACTTAACAAGGCTTATCAGCAGGCAGCCAAAGAAAACAAAAATGTATTCCTCATGTTTCATGCTTCCTGGTGTGGCTGGTGCCATAAGATGGATAAAAGCATGAATGATACATCCTGCAAAAAATTCTTTGATGATAATTATGTCATTTGTCATCTTGTTACCGATGAGTCAAAGGATAAAAAAAACCTGGAGAACCCCGGCGCAGCGGAAATGAAAATAAAATATAACGGAGAAGGGCTCGGGATTCCTTTTTGGTTAGTGTTTGATAAAGATGGAAACTTACTCTCAGATTCTAAAATGAGAAAGGAAGGCGAAGGCCCGGAGAAAGGCGAAAATGCTGGTTGTCCTGCTACAGAAAAGGAAGTAGACTTTTTTGTGGAGGTGTTGAAGAAAACATCCCGGTTAAATGCAGATCAGCTTGAGATTATCAGGAGCCGGTTCCGGGAAAATGATAAATAATTGTTGGGGAGATCACCAGTTTTTTAATTCGTCATCAATTGCTTCGTTGAGGCTATTTTCATTTTTTAATATCCATTGTGGAACATGGTTGGGAGTGATCCTCCAGTCCTTTTCATTTTTTTGCATGGTGAATACAATCCGGTCGCCCCGTTCAGTACACACATTTACGCTAAAAACTTCCTCATCGGGTG
The DNA here is from genome assembly GCA_016719015.1 of Chitinophagaceae bacterium. Taxonomy (GTDB): domain Bacteria; phylum Bacteroidota; class Bacteroidia; order Chitinophagales; family Chitinophagaceae; genus JJ008. The sequence continues at coordinate 150,817 of JADKAZ010000016.1, read as the reverse complement.
TTTTTACTTTTCTAAAATTAAATTCCCTCAGCCGCCCTTCGGCTTTTACCAGCCGGGTAAACTGTATCAGTTTCACAAAGCCCATATAAATAAGTTGAATTTGGTAATCCTACAGTTATCAATTTTTGTGCTATAAGTGGTTTTTGGAGCAATAAAAGTTGTTCACAAAATTGATTGCGTAAAATGCTGGTTGAAGTGTACCAGAAAGTGCAAATGCTATTACCGTATCAGGGTTACAACTCCTTTTTGGAAATAAGCTTCACCTGTATAATCAGTGGCTTTTACAGTCCATACAAATGTGCCGGTAGATTGCAACACTCCATTTATTCGCCCATCCCAGCCCTGCCCATTTATTGTGGTAGAAAATAGTAATTGTCCCCAGCGGTTATAAATATTAAAATATTCAATATTGCTGATCCCCACAGCTATCGGCCGCAGTAAATCGTTCTTTCCATCATTATTGGGTGTAAAGGCAGTGGGAACAAAGATGGTTGGCTTTGTTTTAAATACTTTGATGTTGATATAGGCAGAATCTTTGCAGCCTTGTGTGCTATACACTATTACTTTGTATTGAATGCCTGTTGCAGGATTAGGAAAAATTGATACAGGATTTGAAATATCGGCGGCTGATAAATAAGTGGCGGGTATCCAGTCATAATTTATTCCACCGGTAGCGGTTAGTTGTAATGGCTGGTTTACAATAACAGAAGTATCTCTTCCTGCAGACACTCTCATTTTAGGTAAAACGGTTACTCTGATGGTATCACTGGTTGGTTTGGGGCAACCCCTTGTATCAAATGCCGTGAGAATATAATTGGTAGTCCGGGGAGGATAACTAACCGGGTTTAAAAGATTCGGGTTGCTAACAAGACTGGCAGGTGCCCATTGCCAGGAACTTCCATCAGTCATTCCATTCAGTTGTGCCCTCGCATTGTAGCAAATAGAAAAGTCCGTCCCTGCATTTACTACAGGGTAGGGGACAGTTGTTACAATTATATTGTCTGTGGCAGAGCAACCTCCAATGGTGGCAGTAACCTGGTAATTTGTCATTGCATTATTGGTGAAAGCGAATGGATTTTTAACGGTTGCATTAATGAATTGTGAAGCAGGCGTCCAGGCATATTGTAATCCATTTGAATTGACCCGTAGTTGTATAGTATCAGTCCTGCAGATAATGGTATCAGCCATTGCCTGGAGGGTTACAAAGCTTACAACATTTACTTTTACCGAATCCCTGTTTCGGCAGCCGTTATCATCCAGCTCTACATAATATGTGGTGGTTGTAAGTGGTGAAACAGTGGGGGTGGCAGTATTCGCATTGATGATATTAACAGGAGGTGTCCAGCTAAAATTACCGGTCCCTGATGCCTGTAATACTAAATTGTCGTTCACACAGATCAATGTATCACGGAAGGCAAGGCCGATAGGGGGCTTATCTATAATAGTGATATTTTTCGAAATGGTATCCCGGCATCCTCTTGTATCGGTGGCAATCAATCTTACATTTTTTATTCCCAAAAAGGGGTAGGTATAAGAGGGGTTTTGTAAGGAAGATATATCAATGGTAGTGGTTGGTTCTCCAAAATCCCATGACCAGGAATTGGGGGTTCCATAAACCGATGTAGTATTATCTGTAAATAATGTTGGACGGCTTAAACAAATACCTGTCGAAGAAAAATCAGGAACGAATCCCGGAAAAACCCTGATAAGGGCGGTCGTGGAATCTCTGCAGGGCTGCCCCCTGTTGATGATTAATTTAACTGTATAAAGACCAATGGCTGGAAATGTATAGGTAGCAGACAAACCCGATGTACTGTAAATAAGGGTGTTTGTGTTATCAAAAAACTCCCAATCGGTAGAAACAATCAACGGACTGTTAGACTGGTTAGCTATTGTTATCGTTTGTGTATTGCGGCAAAGCAAATACTCTGGCAGCAATGAAGCAGAAGCAATATCACAATCAGCTATATTAATTTGGATATCTTTTCTTTGCCGGGCAATTACCACTCCGTTCCTGATTTCTTCCACGCAAACTGTTACTACATATATTCCAACCGGAGGTGCAATACCAGTGATAAGACCAGTGGTTGAATTTATCTGAACAACAGGGCCCAAAGGTGCCATATCACTAAATGGGGGCTCATAGGGAACACCGGGAAAGGGTGGTGGGTATGTTGGCTGTGCCCCGCCTCCGCCACCAGCGGTACTTTCATAGGCCTCACAAAATGAATACCGAAGTTCGTCACCATCTGCATCCTGCGCCGCAAAACTATAATTGAAATTGTTATTAGCACATACAACGACCAGGTCGCTACCCGTGAAAACGGCACTGTTGTTATCCGGGCCATTTACGGCAGTATTAGTTCCCGGAATTTCAGCTGTATAAGTTGCACCAATATTATTATACCCCGATGCCAGATTATTGATTCCATTTATCCTGTAGTTTACCTGGCTGGCTAATACATAGCCTGCCGCTGAGGCGGGTAACGAAACTGAAAACGTATAATAGGCCACATCATAACAAACGGTAGGTGGATTAGTAATACAGGGGTCGGGATTTGTAATACTGATATTGGTGATATTATTTATTGGCACTGATATATCACCGATACGGGAATTGTTTGTTTTATCGAAAATGGAAACGATGGCGGGGTTATTGAATTGCCGGCCGCTTCCACAACGCTGGAATAACTTAAGAGTAACATTGTATTGGTAAATGCCATTGTTCAGACCTACGAAAGTGTAGTACATCTCACCTCCCGTAATATGACTGGCTCTTCCGGAAAAAGAGAGGCTAATAAGCAATATTGATACAAGACAGAGTCTTTTCATTATATCTATTATAAAAACCTCATGGTGTCTTTAAAGGTACGTATATAAACGGATTGCAGGAATGGGTGGTTGCCTTGTTTCAGCATTGGAGTTTCCCTTTAAACAAAGTATCCTCAACACTGCAACCTCTATACAGCTTTAACAATCTTCTTCCTGTTGTAAAGCCAATAAATATTAATTTTAGATGTATGAAAATGATGCTGGCGATCTTATTCCTGTTTCCGCTGATTTCCGGGGCACAGGAATGTAAATTGACCCGGGAAACAGATCCCTTTACTAAAGAAACCAAATTGTCTACCGGCTTCATATTTTTTGATGGTGGTTCTGTAACGATTGATGCTGACAGCAAAGAAATTGATGTGTTGTTTTCCATAGATGGGGCTGATAAATGCTATGATAATAATTCGATGGCAGCAATCTTTTTTGAAGGGGTAAAAACAAAGCTGAGTTCCCGCAACGGAGGAACCATGAACTGCGAAGGACTTTTTCATTTTGTATTTAAGAACTCAGCGACAACTCCTACGCTGCTTCAAAAAATTATGACCCAAAAAATCAACCATATTGTTTTTACCGGAAATAATAAGAAAGAATCTACCATCAATATTGGTCCTGCCGAGCAGGAAGCACTTGTTGCATTAGCAACCTGCCTCGTCAATGAAGCAAAGACGCTGGTCAAATAATCTATTAAAAACGGTCGCTGAAAATAAAGACCGAAACAAAAAACCCGTCCTGTTTAAAACAAGACGGGTTTTCTATTGAGAAATATTAATTAATACCTGTACAAGTCAGACTTAAACGGACCTTCTTTGCTAATGCCGAGGTATTCAGCTTGTGCGTCTGTCAGTTCATCCAGTACTACACCAATTTTGGAAAGGTGTAAACGGGCTACTTTTTCATCCAGATGCTTTGGCAACACATATACTTTGTTCTCGTAGTTCTTATGGTTCAACCATAATTCTATTTGAGCCAGCGTCTGGTTGCTGAAAGAATTACTCATTACAAAAGAAGGATGGCCGGTAGCACAACCAAGATTCACCAAGCGGCCTTCTGCCAGGATGATTACATCATGTCCATCTACATTATAAATATCAACCTGTGGTTTGATAGTGTCTTTGGTATCACCATAATTTGTATTTAACCAGGCAATATCAATTTCAATATCGAAGTGACCGATATTACAAACGATAACTTTATCCTTCATTAATTTAAAATGCTCACCACGAATCAAATCACGGCAACCACTTGCTGTAACAACAATATCAGCTTCTTTCACCGCATCTATCATTTTCTTTACTTCAAAACCATCCATAGCAGCCTGTAAAGCACAGATAGGATCGATTTCCGTAACAATTACACGGCAACCAGCTCCGGCTAATGAAGCAGCAGAACCCTTACCCACATCACCATAACCACCCACTACAGCAACTTTACCAGCCAGCATTACATCAGTGGCACGGCGGATAGAATCTACCAATGATTCTTTACAACCATATTTGTTATCAAATTTAGATTTGGTAACAGAATCGTTTACGTTAATAGCAGGCATTGGTAAGGTACCTTTTGCTACTCTTTCATATAAACGGTGTACACCAGTTGTAGTTTCTTCAGAAATTCCTTTTACATGTTGTATCAGTTCAGGATAAGTGTCCAGTACCATATTCGTTAAATCACCACCGTCATCCAGGATCATATTCAACGGTTTGTCTTTACTTCCAAAAAACAATGTTTGTTCAATGCACCAGTCAGCTTCTTCCTGGGTTTGTCCTTTCCAGGCAAACACACCAATTCCGGCAGCGGCGATTGCAGCAGCGGCATGATCTTGTGTAGAGAAAATATTGCAGGAGCTCCATTTTACTTCAGCGCCAAGGGCTGCTAAGGTTTCAATCAGCACAGCTGTTTGAATGGTCATGTGCAGGCAACCTGCTACTCTGGCACCTTTCAATGGTTGAGAGGGACCATACTCTTTACGAATGGCCATCAAACCGGGCATTTCTGCTTCAGCCAAACGGATTTCTTTACGTCCCCATTCAGCAAGTGAAATATCTGCCACTTTATAGGGCAGGCTAAAATCGATAGATTTAGTTACTGTTGACATTTTTATAGCTTTAATTTATGGCGGCAAAGGTACTGTTTATTGGCTTATAAAAGGCGATGTGCAAGGCTTTTACAATAGTTGTTTTACACAATTTGTTAGGTGGACAGGGTATTCAGTAACACTACAATGTTGAGTAATATGAGTCTTGCCAGCTGTTGATTTTAAACAAATAAGAATAACTTTGAAATAGATAAAAGATACAGTATGATTGTATATGATACAGTTTCTGAGGCCGTTAACGGATTGAAGAAAAGAGATTTTAGGGTGGATTTCAACCTTGAAGAGAATTGTCTCGTCTGCCATGGCGACAAGTTTAATGTCAATGATTTTGAAATTGTAGAAGTTTATCGGTTTGAGGGTAATAGTGATCCTTCTGATGCGGCAGTTGTTTATGCTATTGAATCGGTGAACGGGATGAAAGGTATATTGGTAAGTGGGTACGGTATTTCCGCTGAAGGTATGAGTGCCGAGATGGCAAAAAAGCTTAGTATTCAAAAACTCTGATAAAAAATAGTGGTATGAAAAGCTTATTTAAGATTTGCATGTTGATGGGTTTCCTTCTACCCGGAACTCTTATGGCGCAAAAGGATAATATCAAGCTGATATGCCCACTAAATGAAGCAGTGGTGGTGCCGCCGCCTAAAAATGTAATTCATTATGATGAACCAGATCTTTGCGTAGTGTTGCAGAGTATCCCTGATACGATAGTGAAATCTGTTGGAACAGGAAGAGTGACCAACACCGAGTTTACCGAAGAAACTAATGGAGGTGTAGTGCTTTATGTAAAGATTAATGGAAAAGATTATTATTTCTGGTACACCGGCCTGAGTAAAGTATTGGTACGAAGAAACGAAGTGGTGAAACTTGGTCAGCCCCTTGGTTATGTAGCTCAGGGAGGAAGAATAGAATTATTGATGTATGAATTTGAAACACCTGTAGACCCGACCAACTATCTTGATTGTAAGGGGGTACTGAATAATAAGTAGAATGACTACAACTTTTTCTCCATTACATAATCTCTCATAAAATAACCATTGCCAATATCAAAGTCGGCTTCTTTTAGTATCACAAATCCAAGTTTTTCATAAAAGCTTTTTGCAGCGTTATCCCTGTTTACCTGCAATTGTAAAGAAGTAGCTCCCATTGGCCGGATTTGGCTGATGATATAATCAATTAAAAATCTGCCGGTGCCTTTTCCTTGCTGAGAAGTAAGTACATAGATTTTGTGCAGCTTGAAAATCGAAGGTTCAATTTCCTGGTAGGATGCAAAACCAACTGGTGCCTTATTATCATCCACAATAATAAACCGGCAGCCATCACTCATTTGTTTTTGTAAAGACGATTCACTGTACATCATCTCCAGCATATAATCAATCTGCTCTTTGGAGAGTATTGAAGCATATGTCTGTGGCCATACTTTAAATGTTAGTTCCCGGATTATTGGAATTTCATTACTTGTTGCTTTGCGGATTTCAAACACTGATATTTTGGTTTTTATTTTTAAACATATCCTGTGAAATATTTCTATGATAACGGATAAGTTTCCGGCTGAGTACCAGGCAAACTATATAGGAACCAATAGCACCTCCAGCCAGTAAGCCTTCACTCAGGTTTTTACCTATATGGGAATACTTTGGCAGAAACAAGAAGAAATCATAAGTGCCATGAAAGAAGATGGCCATCAGTAAGCCGGTTAACATCAGCAATAAACTTTTACTACCGGTAGTGAATTTTGCTTTTCCTGCAAAATAGCCCATCACCACAGCAAAGGAAGCATGTGCCGGCACACTCAGGAACATCCGCTGAATGCCCACTTCAAGTCCACGGCCTGCCTGGGCATAGTTAAGTACATACATCACATTTTCCAGTGTCGCAAAACCCATGCTCACCATTACACTATAGACAATTCCGTCCAGGGGCTCATCAAAGCTTTTTTTATTATAGGAATATAACCGTAATCCCAAAAATTTACTGGCTTCTTCACTAAAACCAACTATAGCGTATGAAAAAATTGCAACGCCTGTAATGGTTCCGTCAATCGTATAAGCAAATTCATTTTCAAACCAAATGGCAGGCAATATGGCAAAACAGCCCAGGAAAAAACTTACGAAAAGATTGAGTCTTGGCTCCCTGTTATAAACATCCTTATAAAATATAAAAAGACAAATAGCAATACCGGGCGCCAATGCGATAGCTATATATTCCATAGAGAAACAGTTTGTTTCGGAAAGATAAAGAGAAGTGGTTTAAATAATCCGCAATAACAGGAGTATAAAAAGACGCCAATCCTGCTTAACTGTATTACGCAATATATTTAATTGCTCTTATTTTTTGCTTCCCTTTTCCTTTCTTTTCTGGATTTTTTGGGATCTTCCACCAGTGAACCTATCGGGGCAATATCCGGCTCTTCTTTTTTTATAGGAGCTTTTATTATTGTATCTTTTTTTACAGGGGGAATTTTTTCTTCTTCCACAGGTTTTGATTCGGGCCCTATATTTTCATATTGATCATAATTGTCATAATCTTCCGGTTTTCCCACACCCTGGTCATCACCCTCAGCACCCGGACTTGGATCTGAATCGCTGATGATGATATCAGCACTATTGATTTCATTTTCCATTTCAGCCGGTTTCACAAATCTGGCATCTTTTTCAATACCCAGTTTTTTGTTAGCTAATACTTTCTTGAAAAAATACTCTGTAATAGGACGGGCAATGGTATTACCATCTGCCTGGTTTCCGCATAAATGTATATTCAAAACCCACCCATGATCCGGCTAATAATTGTGGAGTGTATCCTAAAAACCAGGCGTCAGCATTATCATCAGTGGTTCCTGTTTTACCACCCATTTCAGCGGCACCAACACGGCTTCTCAAGCCCCTGGCAGTACCTTTATCAACTGTACCCTGCATCATTTTGGCCATGGTGTAGGCTGTTACTTCACTCACTGCTTCTTTACGGTTTACACTAAAATCAAACCGTTTAATAACATTTCCGTTCCTGTCTTCAATACGGCTGATACTGTAAGGTTTGGTAGAAAATCCACGACCTGCAAATATGGTATAGCCCCAAAGCATTTCATACATCGAAAGATCACAGGTACCCAAACAAATAGATGGATAAGGTTGTACTTTGGTAGGAATGTTTATACGGCTAAGAAAGTCAGCAAACTGTTTGGGTCCCACTTGTTTCATGATATAAGCGGTAGCACAGTTTTTAGAAAACGCCAGTGCATTAGCCATACTCATGGTACCGCCACCACATTTTTTACCTGAGGGTACCCATGCATTTCCCCCAAAATTTTGGGCTACATTTTCGCATTCTGTTTCAGGAGTAAAGCCCCTTTCTTCCATCGCCTGGGTGTAAAGAAATGGTTTGATAGTGGAGCCCACCTGTCTTTTTGTTTTCAGGTTGACATGGTCATTCTTATATGTTTTAAAATTAATGCCGCCTACCCAGGCTCTTACTTCCCCGGTAACAGGATCCATGGCCATAAAACTGGCTTGTTCCATTTGTAAGGAATATTTAATGGAATCTACCGGGCTCATCATAGTGTCTTTCTCCCTTTTTGTATTCCATGCAAATACTTTCATAGGAACTTTAACATTAAAAGATGCCCGGATTTCTTTATCACTTAATCCATCTTCTTCGAGATTTTTCCACCGGTCAGATTCTTTTATTGCCTTTTCAATAATCTTTTCATGTCCTTTCCATATAGAGCCAGTTTTGAAATCACCTCTTGCATTGATGCTTTTTTGAAGGGCTGTCATTTGTACTGCCATTCCCTCTTCGGCATATTCCTGCATCTGCGTATTGATAGTGGTATAGATTTTTAACCCATCATCATAGATATTATAGGTGCCGCCATTGGGCTTCTCTACATCTTTCAGCGCCTCTTTTATTTCGCTTTTCAGTATTTCACGGAAATAAGGTGCATACCCGGTATTCTCATCTAATTTTTTGTAATTCAGTTTGATGGGAGTCGCTTTTAATTTTGCAGCGACTGCAGGTGTGATTTTTTTATTTACTTCCATCTGGCTCAGCACAATATTGCGGCGTTCTAATGCAGCTTTGGGGTTGCGGACCGGATTATAAATACTGTTTCCTTTCAGCATACCAACAAGCAGGGCGGCTTCTTCCACATTTAGTCTGTCAGGTTCTTTCTGAAAAAAGCTGCGGGCTGCATTACGAATACCATAGATATTATTTCCAAATGGTACAGCATTCAGATAAAGAGTGATGATTTCTTCTTTGGTAAAATTCTTTTCAAGCTTCACCGCAATTATCCATTCTTTTAATTTCTCCACCACCCGCCAGGCTCTATTTTTACTTCCCTGGTCTAATAATGCTTTCGCCAACTGTTGGGTTATGGTACTGCCACCACCTGATGTACCGGCGGTCAGCATTGCCCGCATGGTAGATTTGAAATCCACTCCGCTATGGCTGTAAAAACGTTCATCTTCTGTTGCAATCAATGCATCAATTACATGCTTTGAAATATCCATGTACTTCACATTACTGCGGTTACCTCTTTCTGTATAGTATTTGCCCATCAGGGTGCCATCTTCGGCATACACTTCAGAGGCCTGCAGGATGGAAGGATTCTCCAGTTCTGCCAGTGAGGGCATTTTGCCAAATACGCCAAAGTTTGCCAGCAATACCATCCCGACAAAAGCACCAAAGCCTACCAGGAAAATGCGCCAGAAAATTCGAACTGTTTTTTTCATATCAGATACATGTTGAAGTTATAGCGAAGAACAGCAGAAAATCAATTGCCGAAATTAAGAAAATCCTCTACGGTTGTAGTACAGGACGTCATTAATTTTTTGCCAAAAACGAGCTGGTTAACAAAATTGATTACTAATTAAACTTACCAGGCAAATGCTGGTTCAGGAATGTTCTGTAAGCGTCTATGTCTTTATTGATTTTCAGTAATTCATAATTGGACTCTGTCAAAATGATGAAACTGTATTTACCACCTTTAAGCCATGGCAGAATATCAGTAGGGGTTCTTGGTTTTACACTCTCCATGTAAGTAATGGCATCCTGTGCATCTTTAAATGGCGATATCAACAATAGCCTGTTGTCAGGGTCTAATTCAGCAAGGTCTGCTGTCATTTGCTTGTTAAAAAAAGTTTCCCTGTTAAAACGGCTGAAAGCATTTTTTGCTTCATTGCCAAACACAAGATCCACTTTGTTGAGAACGATTACAACGTAATAAGGGTCATTCGGATTAAACTTGTAGGTTGTATTTACGATAACAGGTTTAGTACTTGTTGTATCTGTTATTGGCTTGGGTGGGGTAGTGGTTATTACGGGTTGTTTTTTTACGGTGTCCGTCACCACTGGCTTTTGAGGTGTAGTGACTACCGGTCTTACAGTTGGAGCATCTCCCTGGTTACGGGTAACTACCAGGTTTCTCAGTTCTTCCTCAATCTGTGCTCTTCTGCTTAATACATCCAGCAAAGTTGTGGCTCTGGCTGCCAAAGGAGTATTCGGAAATTGACTGATAATTGAATTCAGAACTGTTGCAGCTGTGCTGTCATTTCTTTGTTTGATATGATAAACAGCTTCGATATAAAGCAATTGAGGGGTCCAATAGTTTTTACCATATTTGCTGTCAGCTAATTTCTTTTCTGTGAGAGCCTGTTCAAATTTCCCTTCTATAAAAAGATCGTAGATTTTTTCGTAGGTCTTTGTTGCTTCAGTGTTACTGGTTCCATTCGGGTTTTTACCAGTAGTTATAATAGTTGTGTAATTGCTACTGCCATAATTTTCACTCATCAGCTTTTTAATAGCAGCGGCATTTGCTGTTTCTCCATTTTTGTTGTAGCAATAATAAAGGTTGAAAAGGACTTCGTCCATTTTTTCAAATTGCGGGAAACGGCTGCGGAGATCTTCTAATGTTGCTGTACCTGCTTTACAATCTTCAATTTCCTGTATGTATATTTTGCCAAGGGCAAACAAAGCTGTTTTTAATGAGTCATTTGATTTTTGTAATTGCTCCGCAGTGATTGGTAAATTCCCATATAAATCATCAAAGGTGGTACCGTCTGCATTTTTATCGCCCTGCTGTCCAGCGCCGGTAAGATTATTATTCTGTTGATTACTTAGTAAAGCGGCGTTAATAGTGGAACTGCGTCGCCAGTTGTCAATATTGGGCCGGTTGCCCCATTTTGATTTAAACTCATTCAGTCCTCTTGATTTGGAAGTGGCATTATAGAAATACCACTCACCCTTCGGCTGCACGGTTGGAAAAAGAACAGGTGCGGTAAAAGCAGGTCCTGCAGATAAGGGTTCATCTTTCAGCCCCTGTTTTTTACGAATGTCTTTCACCATTTTTTTCACATAATCTTTTCGTTCATCTTCTGAGAGTGCTGCAATCCGTTGCAGGCTATCCTGCCGGGCTGCAATTTCAAAATTGGTGGCAAGATTGTTTAGCATTGTTTTTCTCGCCTTCAATGCTTCCACATCTTTTAAAGCGGGGTCGTCAAGTTTGATGCTGTCATAAAAATTTGAAGCCTGTCGGTATTGTTTTTTTGTAAAGGATAGCTCTGCTAATTGAAGAAATACTTTGTTTCGCAGAGCCGGATCATTACTGGCGAACTGGGTACTCTTTTGTAAAAGCTTTAGTGCCTCATCAATGTTATTTCCTTCCAGCTGCATTTGGGCCGCCATGTAGTAAATGATATCCTGGTACTCTTCATATTTATCCCGTTTGGCCATCTTTACTAATTCGGCCACATTCTTTTCAATTGTTTTCTCCCCACCATCTTTGTTTACCCGGATAGCATACAGTCTTGCATATACATCCAAAATGGGGTCTGTTGTATGGCTGCTGACTTTTACATAATATTTTTCGGATTCTTTGTATTTACCTGACATTTCATAGAGCTGGGCTGCCAGGTATTCCCACCGGGCTTTTTCCTGCAGGTTGGTAGCATTGCTTAAAGCATTTACAAGATGGGAAGCGGCGCTGTCCCACATGTTTTGCTTATAAAACCAATAAGCCTGTACTTCATGCAAATCGTTTTCTAATCGCTTCGGAAATTTTGGGTCATTTCTTAAGGTTACGATCAGGCTGGCCGCTTCTGCCAATTGATCCTGTACCAAAAAAGTCCTTATTTGCCAGATAAATGCATCATTGCGACTGGGGGGCTCTGAAAATATACGGCGGGGAAGACTGTTTTTTTCTTTTGTCGAAATGCTATAAGCTGAATTGCCATCCCGGGAGCTGCCAATGGCGAGGTAATAACCATCTTTTTCTTTTGGGGCAAAAGCATAATTGATAAACTGGAACATCAGGTAAGCAGAATCAAATTTTTTCTGGAGGTAATAGGAGGCTCCCCAGAGCAGGTAGAGGTTGTCAACCCAGTCGTTCCTCAGGTCATGTAAGGCTATTCCTGTGGAGGCTTTATAGTTGATTGAGTCCAGTTGAATGGAATCACCTGCGGTCACATCCAGGCTATAATTATAAAAAGGGAGCAATTCCGAATAATCGTCCTTAAAAGCAGTTTTTGCCCTTTCCAGTACTTCGTTCAGTTTATTATTGGCGTTAAAATAGTAATTGTAGTGTGTTACTGTATTTTGAATAAATCGTTTTGGCAGGGTAAACTTTTTTTCATCCGACTTTTCCGACCTCAAAACCCTTTCATCATATTCCTGGGGCTTTTTAATGGTAATCGGAAAGCCTAATTGCCCAAAAGAGGGAAGGGTAAGCTGAAATAGGATAAGGGTAAAAGCAGCTGTAATTGTATATTTATTGGGTCGCATTTTCCGTCGCAATCTAAAGTCTTATTAACTGAATTTCAAATATTTTAGTATAAAAGTAGGCCATTTTTTTGACGCTATTTTGATTGCATGAAACTGGCAAAACCAGCCCCCATTGCTTACCTTTAGTTTATTAAAATTGGGTTATGGCTAAATTGGATGCAGAATCTACCTTAAAACGCCTCAGGAACAGATACCGGCTGGTGGTGATGAATGATGACACTTACGAAGAAGTAGTGACTTTTAAATTGTCCCGTTTGAGTGTTTACATCATGTTGAGCACAATATTTGTGCTGTTGGTGGGTCTTACAGTAGCCCTCATCGTTTTCACCCCTTTGAAATATTATATTCCCGGTGCCACCACCGATTATCAGACCGCCACAGAATTGCGGCAACTAAAATATAAAGTGGATGAAGCAGACAGGGAAATAAGGCTATTGGAACAATATAATGAAGGTCTTACAAAAGGGCCTTTAAAAGGAAACAATACGGTAGTCCTGGATACAACAAGAATCAATGTACCTAAAGCAGAAGCATCTGACGATTAATTAACAACGCTATGTTTAATACCAAAAACAAAACCGACATGCAACAAGAAAAAACAAATGGTGGAGGTGCCACTCTGATCGGTGCCGGCACTACGCTTAAAGGCGACATCAGCAGCAATAGTGATTTGCGGATTGATGGCACTGTTCTGGGAAATATTCACAGCGCTGCAAAAATTATAATAGGTAGCAGTGGGATAGTAGAAGGTGATATTACCTGCAACCAGTCTGATATTGTAGGAAAGGTTTCCGGAAATGTCAGGGCAAAAGAGTTATTGCAATTGCGGGGCGAATGTGTGGTTACAGGAAATTTATATGCGGGTAAATTACAGGTAGAACCCAGTGCAACTTTCAACGGCCAATGTCACATGGGAGCCAATATTGTGGAGATGAGTAATAATGAACAACAAGCCGCCATCAAATAGCAACAAGCAATTTTTACTGCGCTATGCCAGTTTAGGCACTCAGTTATTAGTAGCCATTGGCCTTTCGGTTTTTGTTGGGCTGAAAGCAGATAAATGGTTGCATACTTTACCATTGCTGGCCTGTGTCTTACCTTTGCTCACCCTTGTTGCGATCTTTTACAAATTGACAAGGGAAACCGCAAAACCACCGAAAGATGAAAAGTAGAAAGCCCTGGTTCCCCATTTTAATCCTCTTTATTTTGTTGAATACATTTTTCTTGGTAGGAAAATCCTTTTTGAACAAACAGGGAATAGATCATGAAGTATTGATTGGTGGAAATCTGATACTCTTTATTGCAACTGCTTTATCATTTTACATCTCACAGCGGTCACTAGTCTCTCCGAATCCACGTTCATCAGTAGGATCCCTGTATGGCAGTTTTATGGCAAAATTTTTTATAATCGCCATTGCAGCTTTTGTTTACATCATGGTCGCAAAAAAGAATCTCAACAAGCCAGCCTTATTTATCTGTATGGGGCTATATCTTGTTTACACTTTCCTGGAAGTTGCATCTCTGCAAAAGTTATTGAAGCAAAAAAAGAATGCCTAAAAAAGAAGTTCCCCTTAATCAGCTGCAACACTATCTGCCGCCGGGCACCGCTGATGAAGTGATGATGTACCTGCATCAATATAAGATACATTTGACCATTGCGAGGGAACGAAAAAGTATTTTAGGAGATTACCGCCACCGTACCCATCATGCCAATCACCGTATCAGTGTTAATGGTAACCTGAATAAATTTTCGTTCCTCATTACGTTGCTGCATGAACTGGCACACCTGCTCACATTTGAGCAGCATAGTAATAAAGTGCAGGCTCATGGTAAAGAATGGAAAATGATTTTCGGGCTGCTACTGCAACAGTTTGTGGAGCACAAGATATTTCCTGCTGATATTGAAACAGAGTTGTTGCAATCGCTGAAAAACCCGGCGGCAAGCAGCTGCGCTGAAGATGGGTTGCTGCGTGTATTAAGAAAGTACGATACCAGGGAGAGCCATCATCGGTTAATAGAGGAATTGCCAGCCAATACTTTATTCAGAATAAAAGATGGCAGGGTGTTTCAAAGAGGAGAGAAGTTAAGAAAACGGTTCAAGTGTAAAGAAGTGAAGACAGGTAAGCTATATTTATTCAGTCCTGTATATGAGGTGGAACCACTGGGTTGATAGTTTTGGTTAACAATCGTACATCTCAAACCCATGAACTGAGAATTATAAATTCTTAAGCATCCATAAACTGCAACCGGTATGTCCGCTGTTGCCCATTGGCTCTTTCAGGTATTCAAAACCAAATTTTGCGTAGATATTCAATGCCTGCTTTAATTCCGGCATTGTTTCAAGATAAGCTTGTTGATAGCCGGCTTCTTTAGCAAAGCCAAGGCTTTTCTCAATTAATGTTCTGCCGAGACCTGTGCCTCTTGCCTGGGGCAGCAAATACATTTTTACTAATTCACAGGTGTCATCAGGTAAACCATCCGTTGGATAAATACCACCCCCACCAACTATTTCCCCATTCAGTTCAGCAACAAAATATGCGGCGCCATGCGTTTGAAATAATTCAAACAAGGCATCTGTAGTCGGGTCATAATAAACGGTGCCGGGTCTGTTGGCACCAAATTCCGCCAATGTGTCTTTTATAATCTTTGAAAGAAAGGGATTGTCTGCAAGCTGTATGTTACGGATATTGATTTTCATATTTAAATATAAAATTCCTGGTTAAAAAAAATAAAATCCCGGCTGTAAGACCAGGATTTGTATATCAGCTAATTTTCGGAATAAAAAATCTTCTCCTGTTCAGCATTACGCCACTGCCTTTTTCACCAGGTCGGCTGCCTCGCTCAATAAGATGGCAGACTGTACTTTCAATCCGCTTTCGTCAATCAGTTTTTTTGCTTCTACAGCATTGGTACCCTGCAAACGAACGATGATGGGAATTTGTATGTTGCCCAGATTTTTATATGCATCAATAACACCCTGCGCTACACGGTCGCAGCGAACGATACCGCCAAAAATATTGATAAGGATAGCTTTTACTGCAGGGTCTTTCAGAATGATTTTGAAACCGGCTTCTACTGTTTGAGCATTGGCTGTGCCGCCTACATCAAGGAAGTTAGCAGGTTCTCCGCCGCTTAATTTAATCATATCCATGGTGGCCATTGCCAAACCAGCCCCATTTACCATACATCCAACATTACCATCCAGTTTTACAAAATTCAGGTTGTGTTTACCTGCTTCTACTTCAGTAGGATCTTCTTCCGTTACATCCCTCAGTGATGCAAGATCAGCATGGCGCATCAATGAGTTTTCATCTAATCCCATCTTACAGTCCACCGCAATGATCTTATCATCTGAGGCTTTGAAGAGGGGGTTTATTTCCAGCATAGAACAGTCCAATCCTACATATGCATTATAAAGATTGGTAACAAATTTTGTACAGTTCTTAAATGCTTCACCCGTTAGCCCGAGATTAAAAGCAATCTTTCTTGCCTGGAATCCCTGTAAACCACCGCAAGGGTGTACCCATTCTTTAAATATTTTTTCGGGAGTATTATGTGCCACATCTTCAATGTTCATCCCGCCTTCGGTGCTGTACATAATTACATTCTGTCCTTTTGTACGGTCGAGCAAAATAGAGAGATAAAATTCTTTTCTTTCACTTGGCCCGTCGTAGTACATATCAGCCGCTACAAATATTTTATTGACAACTTTACCAGCTGGTCCGGTTTGTACGGTAACTAAAGTGCCGCCTAATATTTTATTGGCAAACTCCTGAATGTCTTCCAGGGACTTGGCAACTTTTACTCCATTGATCCCATTTTCCTTCACTGTTCCTTTCCCCCGCCCACCAGCATGTATCTGCGCTTTTACAATGGCAAATTTGCTACCGGTCTGGGTCTTTATCTGGCGGTAGGCATCTTCGGCTTCCTGTACCGTAGTGCAGGCAAAGCCTTCCTGTACGGGTACATTATACTTTTTTAATAATTCTTTAGCCTGGTATTCATGGAGATTCATGCTGTAAAAATTTTGGCGAAGATAAGGAAAGAGATAATAGTGAAATATGGATGAAATAGGTAAAAGTCGGAGCTTCAATTTTCTTTTCAGAAGGATCATCAACAGCAACTTTGCACCGTGGATATCGGAAGTAAAAACTCTATTTTTGAGATAGGTATGATAAAGGCATCCATTGTTTTATTCTTGCTTTTTTTTGCTTCCTGCCAGTCAATAAAAAGAATGAACTGGCCGGAAAGAACCTCTTCGCTGACAGGTACTGATTTTTATCACCATGCATTTGCCATGAAATGGGCTGAAAGAGACTCCTTTGTCTTGAAGGAAATAAAAGCTGGTAATATCCCCCGGTTTCTCAAAAAATTTATTGCAGTTAATACAAGCATAATTGATTCATCTACCGGAAAAATTATAAAAGCCACTTATTATGCAGCGCCTGACTATTTAAGTGTTGGCACCGATAATGATTGGGCAAGGATCAACATAACACCCAATGCCGCACAGCAAATTGCTGACAGCTTTCATTGTTTTTTACCAACCAGAAAAATGGTGGATGATATTTATAAAGCTGCAAAAGTGAAACTTGAGCCTGTACCGATGTTTGCTTTTCGTGACAGTACACCTACTATGTGGCAGCATCACCTTATTATTGAAGGGCAACGAAAAGATAGAAGGGGATTAATTGCCGGAATAAAAAAGGACGTTGTAATCAGCGGGAAAATTTCCAGCGACCCGAGAAAAAACAGAGTTGCCATTTATGGATGGCATAAGCTGGATGGCAAACCTATTCAAACTTTATATACCGGGCATATCAACTGGTGGGTTGATTACAGCCAGGGAATACGATTGATATATCGCAAAATAAAAGTGGAAGGTAAATGGATGGATTACATGGATGTACTGAAAGACACTACACTGCAAAAACTTTTGTGCGATGAAGAGGTTTGTGATTTTTACCGCTATAATTATTAAGCCCAAATTTTTCTGTACGTTTGCAGCTTGTCCGTGAAGTAGTAACGTAAGTGGAACTCAATTAATTTTTATGGGAAAAAAAGCCTTGAAACAATTTAACGAGACAGTAAAATTTCTTAAAAAGCAATATAAAGAAACACCAACGGTGGGTATAGTGCTGGGCAGTGGCCTGGGAAATTTTGTTGAAGAAATTGAGATAGAAAAAGAAGTGGCATATGGTGATATTCCCAACTTTCCAGTGTCAACGGTAGAAGGGCATAAAGGAAAATTGATCTTCGGAAAACTGAGTGGTAAAACAGTGGTGGCGATGGCCGGCCGGTTTCATTATTATGAAGGTTATTCTGCGCAGGATGTTATTTTCCCGGTTCGGGTTATGAAATTACTTGGCGTGGAAACCTTATTGCTTTCTAACGCTGCAGGAACGGTAAACCCCGATCATAAAGTAGGAGATATTATGATCATCAACGATCATATAAGCTTTTTTACTCCGAACCCTTTGATCGGAAAAAATATTGCTGATTTTGGTCCCCGTTTCCCCGACATGAGTGAGCCGTATAAAAAACACCTCATTCAAAAAGCAAAAGCTATTGCTGTCGCTCATAATTATGATGTGAAAGAAGGTGTGTACGTCGCAGTAACCGGACCAACGTTTGAAACAAGAGCTGAGTATCACTTTATAAAAGTTATCGGAGCTGATGTGGTGGGAATGAGTACAGTCCAGGAATGTATAGTGGCTAATCATATGGGTATGGAAGTGTTTGCTATTAGTATTGTTACAGATATTGGTATCCGGGAGGATCATACAATTATCACTCATGAAGAAGTGCTGGAAGCAGCTAAACAGGCTGAGCCAAAACTTGCAACTATCTTTAAAGAACTGGTTGCAGCTATATAATTAACAGAATTGCTGCTGATTTATACCTTTGCTTAACTATTTTGCAAAGGTTTTTTTATAGTTGTCTTTTAAATTTGTTTTTCGCTGATAAAAAAATATACATACCTGTTACTTGTTTTCCTGTTTATATTTTCTGTGATTTCATTTTCCCAGGATATTCAGCGGGTTGGCGGGCAATTAAAGCGGATCGGGGGTAATATTACAAATCCAGGTAGTTCTGGTGGTAGCACAGATAGCCTTCAGCACAGAGATAAGAATGAAGATTCGGTTACAATATCTTACCGGTACCTGGACTCTACCCGTACTTATAAATTAGATTCTTCTATTGATGACTTTACCAGGCGATTTCCTGTACCAGCCTCACATATATTCCTTGGCAATGTGGGGAATGCCTCAAGGTCATTGTTGTTTTCTCCGAAGTTCAATACTGGTTTTGATCCCGGGCTTCATGCTTATGATATTTATGAATGGAAAATTGAGAAAGTAAGGTTCTTTAATACCACCAGGCCTTATTCGGAAATCAACTACCAGTTAGGCAGCCGGGTAGAGCAGATAATTGAATTAACACATACCCAAAACCTGAAGCCAAACTGGAATGCGGCATTTCAATACAGGCTTATTAATTCTCCGGGGTATTTTAAAAGTCAGAAAACAAACCACAATAATTACCTGCTCAGTTCCCGGTTTCAATCAGTGAACAAGCGGTATAATAATTATTTTGTTGCATTGGTTAATAAAATACAGTCCGGTGAAAATGGAGGTATAGTAGATACTTTTAATTATTTGAACAGCAGCGTTTATAAAGATCGTTTTAATATACCCACCAAACTGGGTGGGGATGATCCGTTCTCTTCTAATTTTTTTACCACAAAAATTAATACGGGTAATAAGTACAGTGAGTTTACGCTGTTACTTCGCCAGCAATATGACCTGGGGAAAAAGGATTCACTTGTTATGGACTCGACTGTGGTGCCGCTATTTTATCCCCGCCTCCGGTTTGAGCATACATTTCAATTGGAGCAGAATAAATATATTTTCCAGGATTTTTTAGGTGATTCAGTGTATTATAAAACGTACTATGACACCAGCCTGCGGAAACCTATTGATACATTGATTGTAAGAGATAAATGGAAAATAATCAGTAATGATTTTTCCATTTACCAGTTTCCTGATGCAAAAAATCTACAGCAATTTATTAAGCTCGGTGTGCAGTTGCAGAGTATTTCCGGACAATTTAATTCGGGGCAAAAGAGTTTTGTCAATACAATCGGACATGCGGAATACCGGAATAAAACCCGTAATCTCTTGTGGGATATTGAAGCCAATGGCAAATTATTTTTTACCGGATTAAACAAAGGCGACTACCAGGCACATATCAGCCTGCAAAGGCTGCTGGGTAAAAAGATTGGATACATTCAATTAGGTTTTGAGAATACCAGCCGTACTCCATCATTTATTTTTGATAGCCGCAGCAGTTTTTATTTTCTTAAAACAGTAAAAGATTTTAAGAAAGAAAATAACACCCATCTTTTCGCCTCCTACTTTTTGCCATCTTTTAAATTCAGGCTGACCGGTCACTATTACCTTTCAACAAATTATACATACATCGAAGATTATTATAAGTTGCAACAGGAAAATGCTTTATTTAATGTGTTACAGATTGCTGCCGAAAAGACTATCAAATTGGGCAAACGCTGGCATTGGCATGCTGAAGTTTATTTTCAACAGGTGATTGGAAACGGCCCCGTTAATGTACCTGTTATTTATACCCGCAACAGGATCGCTTATGAAGGTAATCTTGGATTTAAGAATTTAAACATTGCCATGGGGGCAGAACTTCGTTATCGTTCCTCCTATAAAGCAGACGGCTATTCACCAGTACAGGGGCAGTTTTATTACCAGGATTCGATAACGATAAAAAATCCTTTGCCCGATATT
The DNA here is from genome assembly GCA_016719015.1 of Chitinophagaceae bacterium. Classification (GTDB taxonomy): domain Bacteria; phylum Bacteroidota; class Bacteroidia; order Chitinophagales; family Chitinophagaceae; genus JJ008. The sequence continues at coordinate 130,303 of JADKAZ010000016.1, read as the reverse complement.
GCTGCCTATATGCACTTCCGTATCCGTTCCTTTAAGGCCTTTGTAAGGGCTGAAAATCTGAATACCGCCCGAAAACTGGAGAATGGTGGTTTCGGGTTTACTAATAACAACCTTGTTGCCCCGGGGTATGCCCTGCCCGGTCTTCAGTTCAGGCTGGGAGTCTACTGGTCGTTTGTAAACTAGGTTACTATTCAACTTGTTAACTTTCTGGGCCGTCCTTCGTAATTCAGCAAATTCCGTCTTACCTTTACACTGCTTCATGAAAAAGGTACTTTTTGCCATATCTTTTATTTGCTACTTCGCTGTTACAAGTGGAGTAATTATCACTTCTCATTTTTGCATGAAGAGATTAGTGTCTGTTCATTTATATGCAAATTCTCCCGATCAATGCGGCAGGTGTGGAATGGATACACATGAATCAAGCGGTTGCTGTCATGATGTGGTGAAAGTGGTGAAGCTGGAACAAGATCAAAATAAAATTCCTGTTGTTACATACGGGCTTCCAATTCTCGAAATTCAGGCAATAGCCCCATCAGCATTTCTAGTCGCTGCTTTTGAAAATACTGACGGGCAACGTCATTTTCACAATCATTCCCCACCTCTGTTATCGGAGCAGGATACTTACCTGCAGAATAATGTTTTCCGGATTTAAGATTCAACGAATTTTGCTTCATCCTAGTTTAAGGATGCCTTTTTGATATTATATAATCAGATTTTTGAATTTTAAATAAACAATCATGAAAACATTAAGAATATTTTCTCTTGCTGCCTTATTTATGTCAGTAGCTACTGTTGCTATTGCACAGACAAAAACAGAGACTTTTAAGGTATCCGGCAATTGCGGAATGTGTAAAACCAAAATTGAGAAGGCAGCTAAAGATGCCGGAGCTAAATCGGCTGACTGGAACGCAGATACAAAGAATCTTACAGTTACTTATAAGAGCAGTACTACCAATGCAGCTAAAATTCAGCAGCAGATAGCCGTTGTAGGTTATGATAATGTTGGTTTTAAAGCCACTACTGAAGCGTATGATAAACTCCATGGCTGTTGCAAATATGACAGGGAAGCATCTGTAAAAACACAATCATGCTGTGGTGATGAAGCCAATTGTAAGCATAAAGAAAATCATGATGGCATGGCAAAAGAAGATTGCTGTAAAGACGGCAAATGCACTAAAGCAGGTCATGATGGTAAGGATTGCTGCAAGAAAGATGGTGAAAAGATGGATTGCTGCAAAGATGGAAAATGCACTAAAGAAGGCCACGACGGTAAAGATTGCTGCAAGAAATCTGATAAATAACAGTTGAACATATCGTTATGAAAAAACTGTTATTGATATTGATAACAGCCCTCTCGGCTGTGTCATCCGACGCCCAATTTTCAAAAGCTACTTTACAGGCAACAGGTCTTACCTGTGCTATGTGCAGTAATGCTATTAATAAGGCATTGCAGAATGTTTCGTTTGTAGAGTCAGTAAAGTCTGATATCAAAAATTCTGCTTTTAGCATTGTGTTTAAGGCTAATACGCCAGTTGATATTGATGCTATTAAAAATGCGGTTGAAGATGCAGGATTTTCAGTGGGCAGTTTGAAAATGACCGGTAACTTCAATGAAGTGAAAGTGGAAAAAGACCATCATGTGAAAATTGGTACTGGTAACTTTCATTTTCTGAATGTCAATAACCAGGTATTAAACGGTGAGCAGACATTTACTGTTGTGGACAAGAATTTTGTAACGGAAAAACAATTTAAAAAATATAGTACCGCTACAAAAATGAGCTGCCTGCAGACAGGTAAAGCTGCTTCCTGCTGTGTGAAGGATGGTATAGCAGCTGACGAAAGGGTGTATCATGTTACTATTTAGAAATTTCAGGCTTCTTCCCAACTATATGGTGGGAAGAAGCTTTTTAAGTTTGACACTATGATAAACTGGAAATCAATTTTTACATTATCTCTCAGCATATTTTTTTTAATTTCTCTGCATGCACAGCCTAAACAAGGCCAAATGGCAGCAGAAATTGCTTTGCCCTCAGTTACCGGAGATACAGTACGATTATCTTCTTTAAAAGGAAAGATTGTATTACTTGATTTCTGGGCATCCTGGTGTGGGCCTTGCCGGGTGGCCAACAAAGGTCTGGCGAAATTGTATGATAAGTTCAAATCGAAAGGATTTGAGATCTACAGTGTTTCGCTTGATGACGAAAAAGCGAACTGGATTAAAGCAATCAAAAAAGATAAGATAAGCTGGTTGCAGGTAATTGACAGGGGCGGATGGGAAACACCTACCGCTGCCGAATGGAGTATTTATGCATTACCGACTTCTTATCTCCTTGATAAGGATGGACGGCTGATCGCAATGGACCTTGAAGGCAAAGACCTGGAGAAAGCGTTAAAAGATATGCTGGATGATTGATTAAAAATCAAAAATGAAAAAGTTATTATGCTGTATACTTTCCCTGCTGGCTGTTAAAATGTATGGGCAGGAACTTTATGTGTTTAGTGAGCCGGCTTCTAATTTGCCGGCTAATTCCATCAGTGTTAAAATCACCGATCATTTTGTAATCAGCGATAATATTTATAATCGTTTCTCTCATCGACTGATGCCACAGGTTCAGTTTGGTATCAGCAAAAAATTTATGTTTAATATCGGTGGCACATTTGCAAATATGCATACGCCAGATTTCCGGTATGAATCGGTCAGGTTCTATGCGAAATACCGGTTCCTTTCTAAGGATGATATCCATAAACATTTTCGCATGGCGGCTTTTCTAGATGCTTCGGCTACCAAAGCACCATTTCATTATGATGAGATTACGTTGATGGGCGATAAGAGTGGTATTGAAGCCGGTATCATTGCTACACAGCTTTGGAATAAGTTTGCTTTGTCAGGAGCGATAAGTCATACACAGGTTCTGGATAAATCAAGGAACGATAAAGTTATTTATGTACCAACCCGTCTTTATCAATCCATTAATTATTCGTTATCCGGGGGCTATTTATTATTTCCTAAAGAATACACTGATTACAAACAGACCAACCTGAACCTGTATGCAGAACTGCTGGGTGAACAATCGCTTGACAGTAAAAAATATTGTCTGGACCTGGCACCGGCAATCCAACTTATTTTTAATAGTAATACAAAGCTGAATCTTGGTTATCGTTTCCAGGTTAGCGGAAATATGAACCGGATGACAAACAACAGCTGGCAGGTAAGTTTCGAGAGAACTTTTCTGAATGCATTAAAGAAAAGGAAATAGGGTAAAATTATTTTTACCAGAGTTCTTTGATTTTCGGTGGCTGTTTTTTCAGCCATTGATATGCTGCTAACAAGCAGCTTTATTCCCTATTAATCAAAAGTCATGAAATATTTACTTCCACTTGTTGTGTTGCTGCTATTGACTGAGGTGGGCCTTACGCAAAAGCCATCCTCTTCGAAAAGTGATACGACCCGGTTTACAGTGTATGGTAATTGTGAAATGTGCAAGGAGAGGATTGAGGCAGCCGCAAAAGGCAAGGGAGTTAAAAATGCTTTTTGGGATATTGACAGTAAAATAATGACACTTGCTTATAAACCATCTCTCACCAATCCTGGTAAAGTTCAGCAACGGATTGCTGAAGCCGGACATGATACCGAACTTAAGAAAGCAAAGGATGCTGTATATGATGGGTTGCCAGCTTGTTGCCTTTACCGGCATGGAACCATGGAAGAGTTATTGAAAAAGCAGAATAAAACGCAACAGTCTTCAGATAGTATAACAAAAAGGATTGATGAAGTTATTCCTGCGTTGATAATGAAATCTGTAGAGCAGGGACAGATTAAAGGCGTAGTGCTGGAGGCAGACAGTAAAGGTAATTTTCGTCCGTTACAGGGAGCCTCCGTTATCTGGCTGGGAACCAAACATGGAACTTTTACTGATTCTTCTGGTGTTTTTATGATTGCGCCTCATAATGAAGTACAGCGGTTAGTTATCAGTTATGCAGGATATACCAGTGATACGATAGCTATTCAGCCATCAGAGGAATTGAAAATAATCCTGGCAAGTAATCAACAGTTAAATGAAGTAAGAGTATCTGCCAGGCAACGCTCCACCTATCTTTCCGCTATCAGTCCTGTTCGCATACAGGTAATGACGGAACGGGAACTCTTTAAAGCAGCCTGCTGCAATCTTAGTGAAAGTTTTGAAACCAATCCTTCTGTCGATGTGTCTTACAATGATGCAGTAACAGGTAGTAAGCAAATACAATTATTGGGGTTAAGTGGAAATTATACTCAATTGACTGTCGAAAATTTGCCGGGTCCAAGGGGTCTTGCCACCCCGCTTGGATTGAATTTTATTGCCGGACCATGGGTGGAATCTATTCAACTTAATAAGGGTGTAGGTTCAGTGGTAAATGGATATGAAAGTATTGCCGGTCAGATAAATATTGAACTAAAGAAACCAGAGAAAGCAGAACGATTGTACCTGAATGCCTACATAAATAACATGGGCAAAACCGATCTCAACCTGAATCTTACACAACAGATAGGGAAGAAATGGAGTACTGCTTTGTTATTGCATGATGATTTTTTAAGTAATAAAACTGTTGATTTCAATAAAGATGGTTTCCGAGACCTGCCAACCGGAAATTTATTCAGTGCAGTGAACCGCTGGAAATATGAGGATGGTAAAGGGTTCATGACACAGTTTGGATTTAAGATGTTGACAGATAATCGTACTGGTGGTGAAACGGGTTTCAATCCTGATAAAGATAAATTCACTACTAATCATTACGGATTAGGAATTGAAACAAAACGGTATGAAGGTTTTGCCAAGATCGGCTATGTCTTTCCCGAGAAAAAATATAAAAGTATTGGCTTGCAATTATCTGTTTTTGATCATCAGCAGGATTCTTATTTTGGAATGACCCGCTATAATGCTACTCAACAAAATTTCTATGCAAACCTTATTTATCAGTCTATTATTGGTTCAACAGTACATAAATTCAGGACGGGTTTAAGTTTTACGTCGGATAAGTATAATGAAGATTTCAGGAATGATAATTACAAACGAACAGAAGCAATACCCGGAGGTTTTTTCGAATATACCTTTACACCCGTAGAGAGATTCAATATTGTGGCGGGTATAAGGGCCGATCGTAATAGTTTATTTGGTTGGTTTGCTACACCCAGGTTGCATATCCGTTATGAACCGGTAAAAGGAACAACGATAAGAGCAAGTATTGGAAGAGGCCAGCGTACCGCTAATATTTTTGCAGAGAACATGAGTGTTTTTGTAAGTTCAAGGCAGGTAAATATTCTTTCTACAGCACTTGGGAAAGCCTATCGATTAAATCCTGAAACGGCATGGAATAAAGGTATCAGTGTGGATCAAAAATTTAAAATGCTTGGCCGTGATGCTTTATTCAGTGTTGATTTTTTCAGAAATAATTTTGAGAACCAGGTAGTGGTTGATCTCGAAGACGTACGACAGGTAAAATTTTATAACCTGGAAGGCAAGTCTTTTTCCAACAGCTTCCAGGCAGAATTGCACATGGAGCCTGCCCGCAAACTCGAATTACGGTTGGCATACCGCTTCTTTGATGTAAGAACAACCTATAGCGGACAGCTTTTACAAAAACCATTTACTGCCAAACACAGAGCATTTGCAAACATTGCCTATGAAATCAGCGGCTGGAAGTTCGATTATACCGTTAACTACAATGGCGCCAAAAGAATTCCGGGTACCATTGCTAATCCATCTCCGTATCAATTGGCTACTTACTCACCGTCTTTTGTACTTATGAATGCGCAGGTAAGTAAGACTGTTGGTAAGAAACATCCAATAGACCTGTATATAGGAGGGGAGAACCTGGGAAACTATTTTCAAAAAGATGTGATCGTGGCAGCTGATCAGCCTTTCGGTCCTTACTTCGATGCATCATTGGTATGGGGACCGGTTAGTGGAAGTTTATTTTATACCGGGTTAAGGCTTAAAATAAAGTAAAAGAAAGGAGTTATTTCTTTTTTGTGTTGAAGCGGAAAGAAAATCCAATGGCCGTATACCAGTCAATAGCATTTTCACTGAGGCCATATCCTCCGGAAAAATCAATTTTTGTGTCATCGGAAAAATAATACGCAATACCTCCATCAATGGCATGCTCCGGTTTTTCATTTTTTCGGACAGCGCCAAATGCTTCTACATAACCATACCATTTTTTGCCGATATTAAAACCAGGGGCAATTGTATATATCCAGTAAGGAGTATTACTTTCTCCATCCCATTCTGCACCTATATTATATCCAAGCCCAATATTCTCAGTTAAAGTATTCTGCATTACAAAGCGGAAATTCGGTGCCCATTTACTAGCCCTGAATTTTCTACTCGAAATCCCAGGTGGTGCAATATGAAAAATGAGAGAGGTTTTAGGAACCAGACCTTTCTCTTCAAATAAGGCCAATTTGCCGCCAAGTTGTACCGGTAAAAGTCCGCTGATAAAATTATTTCTATCTGGAATCAGTAAAGGCGTTTCAATGCTGACTAGTTCAGTGATTAGCCGCAGCTCAAATTTCTTTGAAATACCATATTTCCATAAAGCTGTTGGATGAACAAAGGTCTTAAACCCTTGCGCCTTTTCATAATTAAAACCAATCTCACCCTGTACAAAGTGATGTTTGGTCAGGTAAGGTGATTCAGTCTGATCCGGCCTGTCTGTTTCCATTCTGCCTTTCTCTTGTCCATTAAGATAGGTACAGGTAAAAAGAGAGATAAATGCGGCAATGATTAATTTAGTCATATAGAAATTAATTTTTAGACTCGACTAAAAACTATTCAAAGATACGGAAAATGAAAAAGCAGAATGACGTCTTTTATGGTTTATAATCTGCCCGCCGGGCTAGATGCATCGATTATTTTGCAGCTAAATTTAGCAAATGCGGAGTGAGTACACAGGCCTGATTGTTAATGACTGATACTTATGGGAGTTGCCTATACGAAGTTTAGCAATTAAGGGGTCTCAAAAAAACAAAGGCTTCCGCCTACCCATTCTTTATCCTTATTATATCGTACACCAATCATCTTGCCTTTACTTAATCTTCCGAGGTTGTTAGTAGCAACAGGTCTTGCTTCTCCATCTTTCCAGAAATAGAAGATTCTGATTTCTGCCTTGGCCGGTATATCCGGGGTGAGGATGACATCAGCATATTTTACTTTTCGCTGCAGTATCCAGTTTTCCGGATCTTTTACGTTGTCAATATCCTCATGTTTTACATCTATTACCACACCTTGTCCGGCAAAGGAAAACAATGGTTTCAGCACATAATTTTCCAGGTCAGCCGGCATTTGTTTTATTTCATTCAGGAAAAAAGTTTGTGGTACATAAGGATGTTTGATTAATGGTAATGTATACTTACTGATGCGGTAAAACCAATCAGGGTGGGGGCACCACTCTGCATCCAGTTCTTCGAATAATATTTTTCCTTGTTCCTGTACTTCAGGTGTTTGCTGGTGAAGGTCATCGAATATAATCCGGTTATAAATTCTTTTTACTTCTGTTTTTTTCCCGTCATTTAAATAGTACAGTTTTTTCCCTTCTTTGATAAGTTCGGTCAGGCAAACCATTTTGATACCGATATATTCTTCGGTACAGAAAAAATCAATCCTTGTTTTCTGTTTCCGGGGAAATACTTCCAACAGGATTACATTTTCAGGTGCATGGTTTCCCACAATCACTTCTTTTAGCAATTCCAGGTAACTTTCTTTATGATGGCCGTTCAGGTAGCTGCTGAAATTAGCAGGAACGGAAAAATGTTTCAGAAATATTTCATCCAGCAGTACTTCATATGCAAAGAGAGAGGGGAAACCCTGCATTTCAATCAGCTGTGGTTCGTATTCGCCTTGTTCGTTAATACAGATGCCAAAATCGAATGCTATAAACTGTGTATGATTATTTTCACCCGGCACTTTTACATTCTTTGGAATGGCATTCTTTGTAAGTTCATTGAATTTGGGGTCGATGATGATATCAACAATACTCTCGCAGGCATCCAGCATTTTTTTGGTAAAATCTTTTGGAACGAAAATGGGGGTTTCAGCTACCCTGAAATCCAGCTGGCCCGCATGTACTGCATGTAATTCTTGTAAAAAGGCTTCATACTTTTCTTTGGTAAATGCTTCGTTATATGATTTGCGGATATCCGGTATCATGTTCCTTGTTTTATTAACCGGAAGTTAGTGAATGCGGGGCGGGCAGCAAAAAAGTAGCAATGATTTCTAAGCGAATACTTCTTGTAATTGGCCAACAGACTGGTTCAAAAAGTTGGGCAGGATGTGGGCATATGTCCACCTGATTTTATCCGGATCTTCCAGGTGTTCCAGCATACTGATAAGTTTGTCTTCACCGTGACTTTCAATTACGGTTTTTCTTTTTTCTTCTGTCTGCAGGTACATACTCATACCTGGTGCGTCGGCTTCAGGATGAAACTGGGTCCCAATCATATATTCATTAAAGCGGATACCCATCAATGCCCTTTCATAGGGAACATGCGGACGGCTTTTTTCAATACAAAGAATTTTACCACCGATCTTTTCCAGCATATCAAGATTGGGTTGAATGACCTGGTAATCCCGGCTGTCAACTCCATAAAAAGGATCCTTTAAACCATCAAAAACAGGTTCATCTTGTCCTGCTTCCAGCATGTGAATTGGAAAAACACCAAATGCGGTGGATTTTCTTTTACAAACTAATCCGGCATTGAAGTAGCGACTGGCTAACTGAAAAGAATGACAAATAAAGAAAATGTATTTTTTCTGAGAATTGGAAGGATTAGCATTCCATCTTTCCATTTTATCGAGCCAGCGGCACCAGCTGATATCCCAGTCTTCAAAACGGCTTATTAAGGGGTCACCTGGTCCACCGGTTGAGATATAAATATCAAAAGAAGTATCGGGAAGCTCATTTTTAAGACGTACATCAAATTCCTGGAATTTTAATTCAATGTCGTAGGTACCTGCCCAATCGGTCAGGATGGTGCGGATACAACGCATACCCTGATTGGGTTTGCCTTCATAGAGATCGAGGATAGCTACTTTTACAGCCTTTCTTTCAGTCCAGCTCATTTACAAATTTAATGATTTTTTAATTTTCCTGTAAGGCATATCATGGTGTTGTTGTCCACAAATGTGGATTAAATGACAATAATTTGTATTTAGTAAAACAATCTAAGAAATTTATACTTTGTTTGCTTTTAAGATGCATACCTTACTTTTTCATACACCTTTTCTCCACCTAAAAAAGTCTGCACTACTTTAACGCCTAATAATTTTTCAGGAGCTTCTTTCATAAGATCAGCATCAAGAATTATAAAATCAGCAAACTTTCCTTTTTCCAAACTTCCTTTTTCTTTTTCTTCAAAATTCGCTTTAGCAGCCCAGATGGTCATGCCACGCAATGCCTCTTCTCTACTTAATGCATTCTCCATCTGGTAACCATTATCGGGCCAGCCTTTTGCATCCTTTCTTATAGTGGCCGCATAAAATGTTTTGAAAGTAGAAATATCTTCTACAGGAAAATCTGTACCCAATGGTATCCAATTGTTTTGTTGTAATAATTGTTTAAAAGCGTAAGCACCTTTAACCCTTTCAGCTCCGAGGCGGTCGCCTGCCCAATACATATCAGATGTTGCATGGGTTGGTTGTACGGATGGAATAATCGAATTGGCGCCAAACAACGCAAAGTCGTTTTTATTGACAACCTGAGCATGTTCAATTCTCCAGCGCAAATCATTTTTTCCTTTCAGGTATTTAGCATAAATATTCAGCATTGTTCTGTTGCCACTGTCGCCAATAGCATGTGTACACATCTGCCAGCCTTTATCGCTGATCCAATTGGCCACCGAATCAAAATGCGATGGATTGCTTAACAAAAATCCGAGGTGGCCTGGCTTATCGCTATAAGGTTCCAGCAGGCAGGCACCTCTTGAGCCAAGGGCTCCATCTCCATATACTTTAAAACTTCTGACATTCAGCCGGTCAGTTTTTATCATTCCATTTTTTTCTGCATAATCGTAATTCGTTTTTTCATCACTCAGCATGGCATACAATCTCATTTTTAAATCACCACTTGCCTGTAATTTTTTTATTACTTCCACCACTGTTGAATTTATCCCGCAGTCGTCAATAGTTGTTAAACCCACGGCAAAACAATTCTTTTCTGCTGCCTGTAATGCTTTTTTCAGCTGATCATCGGTAGCAGCAGGGATTTTATTTTGGATAAGTCCAACGGCTTTATCAATCAGTAATCCGGTAAGTGTTCCTTCGTTATCTTCTATATCACCACCCGTTAATGTGTCGCCGGCTTTGACACCAGCAAGGTCTAACGCCTTTTGGTTGGCAATAGCAGCATGTCCATCGACTCTTCTCAACAATACAGGTCTGTCGGGGAATAATTCATTCAATGTCTGATTCGTTGGAAACTCTTTAATTGTCCAGTCGTTCTGGTCCCAGCCACGGCCGGTAATCCAGCCATCCGGGTTTTCTGCCGCAAATGTTTTTACTTTTTCAATCACTTCTTCCCAACTGGCAGTGCCCATAAGGTTGACTGTTTGCAGGCTTAACCCATAACCAACAAAATGTGCATGGGCATCTATAAAGCCCGGATAAATAAACTTGCCACCGGCATCTAGTTTTTCTTTTGCATCATATTCTTTTTCCATATCTGCTGTTTTTCCAACAGCCAGTATTTTACCATCAGCGATTACCATTGCTTCTGCAGTAGAGAAGGAGGAATCAACTGTATAAATGGTGGCGTTATAGACAAGCAAATCAGCTTTTTTCTTTGCATTACACGATAATAGCAGGAGAGCAATTGATGCTATGAGATAATTCTTCATTATTAATTCTTAATTTTTAAATTTCTCCGGATGTTTCTTATTATGTTCTGTTTTATCCTGGAAACCCTTGGCGGCCGCTAAGATAGTAGCTTCATCATATAAATTACCAATGAGAGTGATACTTAATGGTGAACCGGTTTGATTAAAGCCAATAGGCATACAAACAACTGGATGACCGGTAAGATTTGTCATGGATAACTGCCGGCCAGAAAATGTCGGGACTATTAATACATCATAGTTTTTCATAAAATCATTCATTCTGCTGCAGAGAATAGAACGATATCGGTTGGCATTAATATATTCCACTGCCGGAATCGTTCTGGCGGCACGGAAACTATTAGGCCAGAAATTTCTATCCTGTCGCTCAATCAAATCATCCCGGTTAGTTCTTGTCAACTCATCAAAAGCAGCAGCACTTTCGGCATTGAGTATAATACTGACGAGGTTAACAGGGTACATGGCAGAATCCGGAAAGTTGATTGCCTGAACGGTGGCTCCCAGTGAACGGTAGATTTCTATTACTTTCCACTCGGGAGCATCAGCATTTAATCGTTTGAAGAAATTCTCAGGATAGGCAATGCGAATTTTTGACCAATCTACTTTTCCGGAATAATTAAATGTGTGACGAATGGCACCGGGGTCGTTACCATCTGTTCCATGAATAAATGCATAAACGATAGCTGCATCTTCTGCACTGCGGCAGATGGGCCCCACTTTATCCAAACTCCAGCAAAGAACCATGGCACCATAGCGGCTTACTGTTCCAAAAGTTGGACGGAGACCAGTTGCTCCGCAACGGGTCGAGGGAGATACGATGGAACCTAATGTTTCGGTACCAATGGCAAAGGGTAACAAACCTGCTGCTGTGGCAGAGGCTGAACCTGCTGATGAACCACTTGAGCCTTGCTTCAGGTCCCAGGGATTTTTTGTTTCGCCGCCAAACCATTTATTATTATTCGCTAAAGCACCCATGGATAGCTTGGCACATAAAACGGCACCGGCATCTTTCAACTTTTTATATACATACGAATCCATATTTAATACCTGGTCTTTATAAGGAGTGCTGCCCCAGGTTGTCTTATATCCTTTTACAGCAAACAAATCTTTTAGTCCATACGGTATACCGTGTAATGGGCCACGATAGATACCTATTTTTAATTCTTCATCAGCTTGTTTTGCCTGTTTCATGGCCAGGTCTTCCGTTAATGTGATTACACACTCGAGAGTATCGCCCCATTTTTTCAGCCGGTCGATAAAAAATTTTGTCAGGTCAACCGAACTGATTATTTTATTGAGTATTAAAGAAGCCAGTTGAGGAATAGAATAAAAAGCAAGCTCATTTCTGTTAGCAGGTAGCTCAACCCTTAACGGAATATCCCAATATATTTTTTCCCGTTTGGTTGAAACTTTCATGCCTGACGGAGCCGGATTAAAGGCAAAAGGGAAGGGAATATCATTAGCAGGTAATGTTTTGTGCATGGATTTATAGAGCAACAAATAATTATTCAGGTTCCCCAGCATTGAATCAGCTTCGGCATCGGTGAATTCGAGATCATACCATTTTGCATTGTTCCTGATTTGCTGAATGCTATCATCTCTGGTTTGAGATTGAACACCAAGCAAAGTGGTGCATAGAAGAGCAGTTAGTAGTAGTCGCATAGAAGGTGGTTTTGCTGGAAATGAAATTAAGGAAATTCCTTACCTTATGCGCAAATCAATGATTATGCGAGTCATTCTTTTTTGTTTAAGTACATATTTAATTTTCATATCCTGTCAACATGCTGATAAAAGCACTACAGGTAGTAGTCAAAGTGTTTCTCAATATTTTAATTATGGGGACAGCGGTGTTCAATCTGGCGGTGTAAGAATGATAACGATTAAAACACCGGTCGGCCACTTTAAGGTATGGACAAAACGATTTGGGAATAATTCCCGGATCAAAATATTATTGCTGCATGGTGGCCCTGCCATGACACATGAGTACATGGAATGTTTTGAAAGTTTTTTCCCAAAAGAAGGATTTGAATTTTACGAGTACGATCAACTTGGTTCCTATTACAGCGATCAGCCCAAAGACAGCAGCCTGTGGACGACGGAACGATTTGTAGAAGAAGTAGAACAGGTGCGGCAGGCAATAGGTGCCGACTCAACCAATTTTTATGTATTAGGTAATTCATGGGGTGGCATACTGGCAATGGAATATGCATTGAAGTATCAACGCAATATGAAGGGATTACTGGTAGCAAATATGGTAGCCAGTGCGCCGGAGTATGGTAAATATGCAGATGAGGTATTGGCAAAACAAATGGATCCGAAAGTGCTGGAAGAAATAAGAGCTATTGAAGCAAAAAAAGACTTTACAAATCCAAGATATATGGAATTGCTGATACCAAATTTCTATAAAGAACATTTATGCAGGCTGGACGAATGGCCTGACGGGTTTAATAGGACGATGAAGCATGCAAATGGCGAAATTTATACTATGATGCAGGGGCCTTCTGAATTTGGTATTGCGGGAAGGCTTGCCCAATGGGATATAAAAAACCGGCTGAACGAAATTAAAGTTCCTGCGTTAATGATAGGAGCTAAGCATGATACCATGGATCCGAAAGCCATGGAAGAACAAAGTAAGATGGTACAAAAAGGCCGCTATCTATATTGCCCTAATGGCAGCCATCTCGCAATGTGGGACGATCAGCAGGTGTTTATGAATGGTGTGATTAAGTTTATTAAGGATGTCGACGATGGGAAATTTTAAAAATAATTTTTATCTTAGGTCACCTAAAACCATTTAAACATGAAATTATTAAAAACATCTATGGCAATTCTCTTTGCCGCATCATTACTTACGGCCTGTGAAGGCAAAGACAAAAAGGTCAGCGAAAACAATGAAGCAGATATAAAAACAGAAAATACTACAACCGATAAAAGCCCAGTTACTAAATTAGATGGTGCATGGGAAATAAAGAGGGCAGAAGGAAGTATGTCGGAAATGAATGTGGGAACTGTGTATGAATTCAAGGGCAATAAATTATCATTTGGAAAAGGTGATTTTAAAAACCCCGGGAAAACCGAAGTGACAGATAGTACATTTAGTTTCCAGGCTGATGGTAATGAATTTAAGTTTATGTATAACTATAAATTCAATGGTGACACATTGGTGGTGGAAATGCAGAATAGCGGAGGACAGATATTCCATATGACAAAACAATAAACTGGCTCCTTATAGCCTAAAATTGCCCCGTTCATTTGACGGGGCAATTTCATTAATATATATTCAGTCTTTTCTTAGTACAATCGTAAGTATCCTTGGAATTTCATTCCGGTTGTCATCATCAAAATATTCATTGACATCAACGAGTGACAGTTTGTTTTTCTTCGCCGTCTGAACAAAGTCTGAAATATGATGAGTAAAACAATCTACAACCTCTATACCTTCTGTAGTTTCAAATCTTGCTTTACTGCCGGTATATTGTTTAAACGGATGGAGTTCACCTATGTACATATATCCGCCCGGTTTTAAGGCGGCTGCTGCTTCTGAAAAAATGTGTTCGAGGTTTTCAATATGTTCCAGTACTAAGCTGAAACTTACAAGGTCATATAGTTGGTTGCGAAATTTCCAGGTGGTTGTAATATCTGCCTGAACGAACTGAACCTTGCCGCTTTTGATTTTCTCCCTCGCCTTTGCGAGCATTTCTTCTGACAGATCAACGGAAGTAATTTGGCTGGCTTTCTCTATAAGCCAACTGGTATTCTTCCCTGTGCCACAACCAATTTCGAGGCAGCTTTCAAATGGAATCGACGATAAAATAGAACGCAATGCAGCTGCTTCAAGATCCCTTGTCTTGTTTATGTTAGTATCGTACTGGGAAGCCCACTTGTTATATGCATCTTGGGTATTCATTTCAATTGTTTAAAATCATCATAACTCAACTCCCAGAGTTTAGTGAGTTGTTCAAAATTAAGTGAGCCGGGAACAGAGATATGCTCTTTAATAAAAGTGAAGCCAATTTTTTCTACTGTTTTGTTAGGTGCCGGGTTCAACGCATAAGGCTCACAATATAATTTTTTGAGTAGCAGATTGTCAAAGAAGTACGGCAATGTCATTTTTACAAACCTCGCACCAATTCCTTTTTGTCTTTTATCAGCCTTCCACAGATGCAGGTGCATATAAGCTTCTTCGCCAAATTTTATTTTGTTTACATTAGAATGACCTACAGGCTCGTTATTGGAAAGCCAGATGATGCAATACGATTCCTTTTCTTTATACGATTGGGTTAGCTGTTTGGCCAACATTTTTTCCCAATCCTGGCGGGCTGGCAATTTAGTTATATCTGCTCCCATACCTGCTAAAAAAGCTGCATCGGCACTAAGCCAGTAATTAATTAGAAAAGGAATATCAGTTTCTGTCAATTCTCTTACTGAAAGGATGTTCTTGTTCATATTATTAGGCAGAGTAAATATCATAAAAAAACTTTATTCTTGCTACCTTGTATGTGATTACTTTATGATGAGTAAAATGGTATAAATGAAGATAGCAGTCATAACAGCTAATATTGGGGGATTTGACAAATGCAATGCCATGCCTGAGCAGGATATTGCTTTTGACCGGTATTATATAGATGACGCTAACTGTCCTTATCCCGCCTATAAAATAGATAACAGGATGAAAGCAAAAATATTTAAAATGCTAGGTCACAAGATTTGGCCTGAATATGATGTCTATGTTTGGATCGATGGTAATATCCGGGTAAAGGCCGGCAATTTTATTAGCCGCATTGTTAACACTATGGAAGGAGGTGATGTGGTCATATCCAATCATTCAGAACGATCATCTGTATATGAAGAAGCTAATTTTATCTACACGGAATTAAAAAAAGGGCACAAGTACCTGCGGGCAAGATATTCAGGCGACTTGATTATGGATGAAGTAAAAAGTTATGGGGAAGGATTAAAAGGCTTGTACTGGTGTGGGTGCTTTGCCAGGTTGAATAATGAAAAGGTAAATAAAGCCTTTGATGATTGGTACATTGATAATACTTTATGGTCATACTTTGACCAAAATAGTTTCGTATATGAAATGCATAAGCATCAGTTAAAACTGAACATTATTGAGTGGGGTGATTATTATAAGAATGAACATTACGAATTCACCGATCACAAAAAGATGTCGTAATTACAACAGGTTTTAATATTCATTCTATTGATACCAGGAAGTGTTGTTAGGTCTTCAATAGTAAATAAGAAATATTATATCCCCACCAAATATTGACCTTGTATATATTTGGCAACCTCCGTCAGGTTCTTTGTTTTTTCAAATACAGCTAACTGGCGGTCGGCACCGGTACCATTTTCCAGCATTTTATTTACATAGGCTAAACGGTGGCGGCTGCCGAGATGGTCAAGAACCGGATCAAGGAAATCAAGCAATTCATATATCAAGGCTCTGGTGTTCACTTCTTCCTCTTTACCAAAGTCGATCAGGTAGCCATCCACGCCATAGCGACTGGCCCGCCATTTGTTTTCATTTAGCAATGCCCTTGAATATTGTATAAAGTTGAGGTTCTTGCTGCGGAGCATATAAATTCTTGCGCAAATAGCCTGGAACAAAGCTGCAATTGTAATTGTTTCGTCCACTGTCAAGGGTATATCACAAATACGGAACTCTACCGTATTAAAAAAAGGATGTACCCGTAAGTCCCACCATATTTTTTTTGCATTGTCAATGCAATTGGTTTTAATGAGAAGCTTTACATAATTATCGTATGCTTCAATACTGTCAAATGAATCCGGAATACCTGTGCGGGGAAATTTATCAAACACTTTAGTCCGGAAAGATTTGTAACCTGTCATCCGACCTTCCCAAAAAGGTGAGTTAGTGCTGAGGGCAAATACATGCGGTAGAAAATAACGGGTGCTGTTAGCAATATGGTTGGCCATTTCACGGTTCTCCATACCCACATGCACATGCAGACCAAAAATTAAATTACTTCTCGCAGCTTCCTGTAGTTCATTTACTATCTCACTGTAGCGGATATGGTCAGTTATCAACTGGCTTTCCCAATGGCTGAAGGGGTGGGTACCGGATGCACCCATTGCAAGACCTAATCCATCGGCGATACCGGAAATAGTTTTGCGGAGAGTAGCTACATCAAGGTATGCTTCATCAATATCAGCGCAAATATCAGTGCCAACTTCTACTACCGCCTGGTGCATTTCTGCTTTTACTTTATCCTTTATTACTTTTTGTCCCTCTTGAACAATTTTCTGTTCATGGCTTTTGAGTTCAAAAGTTTTTGGATCAAGCACCATGTACTCTTCTTCTACACCAAGGGTAAAACTTTTATAGTTCAGGTTCATAAGTTAAATTATAGTTTGTTTTTAGTTTGTTGTTGGGGGTTGCGGTAGTAAAATAGTTTCTATGTTTTTTCACGATAACTATAAACCACAAACTACAAACCATAAACTTTTTTATACTAATGGAGTTTTATTACTTCCCCTTCTTACATATTCACCCCAGGTAAGATTGTCCTGGCCTTCTTTGTTTTCCAATGCTTTTTCAATGGCATAATTGGCGGAAGTTTCCACCACCCATTCAAAGTTTTCTTCGCCTACGCTGGTTCTTTCTGCATCAGGCGCCGGGTTACAGAAGTCAATGGCATATGGCACACCATCCCGTATGGCTAACTCCACGGTATTAAAATCATAACCGAGGTAAGCATTTATTTTAAGTACAATATCCGTCATTTGTTGTAACCGCTCTGGTGATGGTTTGAAATCAGCCACATAGCGGAGATGATGTGGATTGCGGGGCTCATAACTCATGATACGTACATGTTTGCCACCAATGCAATAGCAGCGGTAGTATTCAGTAAAAATAATTTCCTCCTGGAAAAGCATTACCAACTGTCCTGTTTCGGCATGTTTGGCAAAAAAATCTTCTTTGCTATCCAAACGATACACATTTTTCCAGCCACCGCCGGCAAATGGTTTCATATAAACAGGAAAACCGGTGTAACTGAAGATGCGATCCCAATCAAGGGGGAAGGCAAGATTGCTGAAAGATTCATCCGATGTATCATCTGGTAAATCTCTTGATGGAATGATAGCTGTTTTAGGAACAGGCACTCCGATTTTTGTCATCAGGCAGTTATTGAAATATTTATCATCGGCACTCCACCAAAAGGGGTTGTTAATAACAGCAGTACCGGTAACAGCAGCATTCTTTAACCAGGTGCGGTAAAATGGCACATCCTGCGAGATACGGTCAATGATAACTGCATAGCCGCTGTGTTCTCCCTGCATTGCTTTATCAATTCGTACAGGCTCGGCTATGATGCCCGGTATATTTTTGCTATTAACTCTTGCCACAAATGCTTCGGGAAATGAACGTTCCTTACCATGCAGGATTCCAATTTTCTTCATAAACAGGTTTTATTGATTGGTTAAAATGTAAGCCGGTGCAGGAGCTAAAGGTTCTGTAGCGGCATCATCAAATTTATTTTGATGCAGCCAAATAAACAAATTAACCCGTCGCTTTTGTTGCTTTGTTGAAGAATATCTTATAAAAGCCCTTTTTATTTCGAAATCCTTACTTTTGGAGCCATGCAAGTGGAATATGTATCCCCAATCCTGATTGAAAACATCTCTGTCTTTTCGGAACTTTTAAACAGGGAAATATTGATTGATATTTATCTCCCCCGTAAGGTCACAGATTTGTCCCAGGTTAGCCTGCTGTTAATCAACGACGGGCAGGATATGGAAAAAATGCATTTTCAATCCATTCTGGATCATCTATATACTGAAGAAGCTATAGAGCCGCTTTTATTTGTTGCCATTCATGCAGGAATAGAACGTAGAATGGAATATGGCACCCAGCACCATTTAGACTACAAAGAACGGGGCGCAAAAGCAGGTTCTTATACTGCATTTATTTTTGATGAATTACTGCCTTTCATTCGTAACAAGTTTACTGTCTCTTCTTTTAAAGAAAAGGCATTTGCCGGTTTTTCGCTGGGCGGATTAAGTGCACTTGATATTGTCTGGAATCGCCCTGGTGAATTTAGTAAGGTCGGATTGTTTTCTGCATCATTATGGTGGAGGAGTATTGACCAGGTAGAAGAGGAATATGATGATGACCTGCATCGTATCATGCATCAGCAAATACGACAAGGTAAATATGCACCTTGGCTTAAATTCTTTTTTCAATGTGGTAATATGGACGAAACAAAAGACCGCAATCACAATGGTATTATTGATTCCATTGATGACACACTGGATTTGATTAAAGAGTTAGAAGTAAAAGGCTATGACCGGAAAAATGATATTCATTACCTGGAAATGAAAGATGGCCATCATGATGTTTTTACCTGGGGCCGGGCAATGCCGGAATTTTTAAAATGGGGGTGGGGCAAAGACAATAAAATATAAGACTATCTATATCAGAAAGAAAAATCCCCCTCGCTACAAACGAGGGGGATTTTTTATGATGCAATTATTCCTTAGTTGAAAATATACCTCAGTCCGAACTGTACAGAGTAAGTAGAAGCTGTACTTACGTTATCCCTGAAAGTTCTTGTTACAATCTGGTTTTGTGCAGTTGCCAATCTGAATTGTGGAATTACAGAACCACCGGGTATCAGCGAGTTCTGGTTTTGCGGAACAAGGATTTGGCTTGCATTGATAGTTTTTACTTTACCCCAACTTGGGTTCAGCAGGTTGCCGAAGTTAAATATATCGCAGGTAAACTGTAAGGTATTACGATTCTTTCCGGCCTTTACAAATATGTCCTGCATAAACTTGAAGTCCATTTGGTTGCGCCATGGGATCTGGGCACCATTACGTTCTGCATACTGACCTCTGTGCTTGCTCAGGTATTTATCCTGTAAAATATAAGATTCAAATAATCCACGTTGAGCATTTTGATCATAAACAACACCATTTACGGTCTGGCTGCTGAATTGCATTTGCTGAACCTGGTCAACAGTTGGAATGTAAAGAAGGTCATTACCATTTACACCGTCCCTGTTGAAGTCACCATTATATACATAAGAGAATCTTCCATCAATTGAACCCTGGTAAAGGAAAGAAATAGTTGTAACTAAATGTTTTAAATATTCTTTCTGATATGATAAGGTACCAATAACTCTGTCAGGTACTACATATTGTGCATAAGACATATCAGGTGTATTTAATCCATATACCTGTTGAGTTCCCTGGTATGCCCCCAATGGCTGGTCACCACTACCATCATGCAGGTTGCCCGCCATAGATTTAGTATATGCCACCGATGCAAATAAACCTTTGCTGAATGGCTTTTCTAACTTAGCGGTGAATGCAAAGTAATAACCTTGCTTACCATTATCAATGATAGTAGGAATAAACGCAGTTGGTCCGTTCGGTACAAAAAGACCGGCTGAGTTAATGGTATTGATATGCCTGGTTTGAACAGTAGAACCATATATAGGTCTGTTGTCAGGATAGCCGGCTACGTTCAGATTTTGAGGTGCGATATAGTTAGGGCTTCTGAAAAATGCTGTATTCAGGTCTTTATTGAAGATAGCTTCTAATGAAGCAATCAGTCCCCAAGGTAATTTGGTATCCATAGCGATACTTGATTTCCATGATTGCGGGTTTTTGAAATTTTCAGCCATTGCTGTTACAGAAGCTGGAACAATAGTGCCTGCTGCCGGAACTGTAGTAGGGCGGTAGGCTGCGGGGTTCGGATTAAATGGACCAGGAGGTAAAACACCGGATAATCCGCCGGTGGAAGTGTATGTATTCCAGGCCTGAGTAATCTGAAGCATTCCATTATCACCCGACTGACTAACAATCCATACAAATGGAATTTTCCCGGTAAAGATGCCTGTACCACCACGGATCTGTAAAGAACGGTCTCCATGCACATCCCAGTTAAAACCAATTCTTGGCGACCACATCAATCTTTTGCTTGGAAGTGTACCTGTATTTACTTTTTCACCACCTTCAAAATTTTGTGCTAACACCAATGGGTGAGTAAGCACCTGTGGTACTCCCGGATATGTAGGCTGGTCAATACGTAATCCAATTGTCAATCTGAAATTTCTGTTGATCGCAATTTCATCCTGTCCATATACTGAAAACTGTCTGAACTTAAAGGCTGAGAAGGCAGGAGCAAAATTCTTAGAAAGAGAATAAGTTAATGCATAGTCAGTAGGCAACTTGCGAAGCAATGGGTTTGGATTTAATGCACTTTCAAAATCAGCCCATGTTGCATACCGGTAGTAGCTGGTTGCAAAACGCTGGAAGCCATTTATAGTCTGGCTTTCGTCAAATTGTAAACCAACTGTCCAGCTATGTTTGTTAGTTCTCCAGGTAAGATTATCTACAAAAGAGTACATTTTTACTTTACGAAGGTTGCCAAAGCTAAACGGCTCATAGCCGAATGATGTGTAAACAGAACCTACACCTGAACCCGATTGGGGTGTAACCCCACCACTGGTACTCATGATATCAACAAATGGAAATACCTGGCTTTCTGATTCACGGGAGTCATTCTGATAAGTGTAAGTACCCCGGGCTGTATTTGAAACTTTACCAAAAGTTGAATTTAACTCACCAGAGAAGGAATAAAAATTAGCTCCCTGGAAATAATTTGAATTTTTATACCAAAGTGATGTGATAGCTGTTCTGCTCGCAGTGTTTCCGGCTACAGTACCCAAACCACCAACAGATGTGCTTGGAGGATTAGGCTCTCCGCCTTCCACCTGGCTGTAACGAAGGTTTAAGCGATGTTTATTGCTGATATTCCAGTCAATACGGGCCATTACTTTTTTCCTTTCAATATCCGGAGTATAATTATCATAAGGTCCTGTGATATACCCATAATTATTTAATAGGTAATTACTGATATAATTTAAAGAATCAGCAGTTGGTCTTGTAATGTTATTGGCACTTGCATAAGGTGCACCTGGTGTTGCTGCAAAATTTGTCTGGATTGACTTAGGCTGTTTTTCTGTTTCAAAATTCAGGAAGAAAAACAATTTATTCTTGATGATGGGTCCACCTATTCTGATACCTTTTTGATTAAATTGTTCGGGAGGCCTTGTAAAATATGTTTTTTCCACCCGGCGGCCACGAAGTCTTTCTGTTCTGAAATAAGTGTAAACGGAACCGGTAAAAGTGTTAGTACCAGAACGGGTTACAGCATTGATCGCACTACCAATAAAACCAGACTGGCGTATATCATATGGTGTAATATTAACTGAGATTTCATCTATAGCATCTAACGAAATGGGGGCACCACCTGCCGGAAGGTTGCCACCAATACCAAAACTATTATTGAAATCAGCACCGTCAATTGTAAAGTTATTTTGGCGGAAATTACCACCGCCTATTGATGCACCATTAGATTGTGGTGTAGCACGGGTAAGATCATTTAAGCTTCTGCTAATAGTAGGTAACTGTGTTATCTGGCGAATACCGATATTGGTAACTGCACCTGTCCTGTTTGGATTCAGGGTCTGACTCCTTCTTCCTGTAGTCAATACCACATTCTCCAAGGTAGTATTTGACTTTCTTAATGCCGGGGTTAACACAAATGACTCTGCTAACTGCAGATAAATATTTTCATACTTTTCGGTTTCAAACCCAACGAAAGTTACTTCGATAAGGTAAGGACCGCCTACCCGCATATTTACTATCTGAAACTGGCCACCACCACGGCTGGAGGTAGCATACTTAGTTCCTGAAGGTAAGTGGGTAGCTACTACTGATGCGCCTACCAGTGGTTCTTCAGCATTGCTTTTTACCGTACCGGTTATAGCGGAAGTGGTAATCTGGGCAAACAAGAACGGACTGGCCATTAAGGCTAAAGCAAACAAAAAGAGTATTCTCTTAAGCATAAAGATTGGTTTTCGGTTGCAAAGAAAGGGAATATTTCCTAATTAAAAATATGCAAATATTAACAAATTGAGCCTGTAAAATAAGGCTTTATAATGACATCTTTCCCCCACATTTTGCTGCCCCGAAGGGCCTGAACCTTAGCCAGGATACTTTGTTCTATTTTTGTACAAATTCTATACGCAATGTTTGATTCAATTGAAAGTGCCATAGCGGATATTAAACGTGGAAAATTGGTAGTAGTTGTTGATGATGAGGACCGGGAAAATGAGGGTGATTTTATTGGGGCGGCTTCGGGGGTAACACCTGAAGTTGTCAATTTTATGAGCAAACATGGCAGGGGCTTGATTTGTATAGGCTTGCCTGAAGACAGATGTGACCAGTTGGGATTAGAGTTGATGGTTAATAGTAATACAGCTTTACATGAAACAGCATTTACTGTTTCTGTTGATTTGCTCGGACATGGTTGCACCACTGGTATCTCCGCACAAGACAGGGCTAAGACAATTCAGGCCTTAATAAATCCCTATGCAAAACCGGGAGATTTTGGCAAACCGGGTCATATTTTCCCCCTTAGGGCAAAAAACGGTGGTGTATTAAGAAGGGCCGGCCATACAGAGGCAGCTGTTGATTTGGCCCGGCTGGCCGGATTAGAGCCTGCAGGAGTATTGGTAGAAATAATGAATGAAGATGGATCAATGGCCCGGCTTCCACAATTAATTGAGGTTGCCCAAAAATTTGATTTTAAAATTATTTCAATTAAAGACCTGATTGAGTACAGGATAAAAAGTGATTCATTGATTGAAGAAGTAGTAAGGGTTGATATGCCAACAAAATATGGCGACTTTGAACTGGTGGCATTTAAAGAGAAGAATTCAAATAATGAGCACCTGGCTTTACTAAAAGGGAAATGGGAAAAAGATGAGCCAGTATTAGTACGGGTACATTCATCTTGTTTTACCGGTGATATTCTTGGTTCGTTACGTTGTGACTGTGGTGAGCAGTTGCAAAAAGCAATGAAGATGGTGGAAAAGGAAGGTAAGGGTGCAATATTATATATGAACCAGGAAGGAAGGGGAATTGGCTTGCTGAATAAATTGAAAGCTTACCGGTTGCAGGAACAGGGGATGGATACTGTAGAAGCCAATCTTCATCTTGGATTTAAAATGGACCAAAGAGATTATGGATTGGGAGCACAGATGCTTCGTCATCTCGGCATTACTAAACTCCGGCTGATGACAAACAATCCTAAGAAGAGAGTAGGGCTAATCGGTTACGGGTTGGAGATTGTGGAGAATATTCCTGTAGAAATTCACCCTAATGAACACAATGAAAAATACCTGCAAACAAAAAGAGATAAGTTAGGGCATGAGATATTAAAGAATGAGTAATTATCGGTTACTCCAATTTAAGATTTTCTTCTTTTGTTGTATCTGTTTTCTCAAAAGGGTCGGGAATTGCTTTATTTTTCTTTCTTCTGAAAATGTCGCGGAACTGATCAAAATCTTTCCGGTAAGAAAGTCCGACACCCGTTCTTTTTTGTGTTTTAGAAGAAATATTGGTGGTTAGATAATCTATATTTTCCTTGTAAAACAGGACAGCCCTGAAAGTTCCTGATCGATTTAGCAATATTTCAATTACAAGGTCTGGCAGAAATTGAACAGACTGTTGTACCGTTCCGCTTTGCAAAAGACCCTCTACGCTGCCGCTTGCGGTAAAGATTACCCTGTTATTGAATAGAGACCTGCCAATGGAGGCATTTACGTTACTACCCAGGTTTAAAGTTCCCTGGTCTATCACATTCCTGTTATAGACAGAGCTGTTAAAATTTACATTCCATTTATCAGATTTGAAAATACCGGAGATAATTTTCTTTACCTGCTCATTGATTACATTAAAAAAGATTCCCGAAATACTATTAGTAGCAACCTCACTAAAATTAAATCCACCTCCGCTTTCTATCGGGGCAAAAACCCCCAATACCACTAAATAAGTGGCCTGCTTGTTCATCTCATTTTCATTTTTCTGCAATTGTTGCAGGCTGAATGCAAGGGCAGGATCATTACTGGCCACACTGGTGGTTGGAAACTCAAGGCTGAAATTAAATTTTGGCTTAAATAATTTATCGGTGAGTTTGGCGACAACATACACATCACCTCTTGCATTGGAAATGCTTTGACTGATATTTTTCTCCGCAGAAGCAAGTGGAGCAAAACTTACATTGTCAGCCGTGTAAACGGCAGTCAGGTTTATTCTTGCATCGTTAGGATCGCCTGACCATTCAATATAATTATTTTCCCCTTTCTTAAGTTCAAATGGTTTTTTAAAGAAAGACTGGAATGTAAAAATGTATTGACCTTCTTCAATATCAAAACGTCCCCGGAGGGATAATGGCTCTGAAGTACCGGAACGCATATTTAATGTGCCAGCCCCCCTTCCTTTTATTTCATCACCTGTTAATTCATCCAACACCACTTTCAGATTTACAAGCGGGGTGGCGGTGACTTCCACATCATAAATGATACTCGTTGCATTCTTTCTGAAATCACTGTCATCCATCTCCCGGCCATATTTTCTTTCTACCAGGAAGTCAGCAATACCTGACTCCCGACCTGAAGCAGAAGGAATAGTAACGTAGCTGCTGTCTTTATCAGATGCAATACCATTAATAGTCATAAACATTTCTGCTTGTGGCCCGGCCAGCGTCAGGGAACCCGTTCCTTTAACCCTGCCATAAAATTGTTTATTGTCTTTGTAGGTGGTATTAATCAGCAATACATCTTTATTAAATTCGTCACCACTGGTACCAGGTTTACGGGTAGATATGTCAAGGTTATAGAACATATTTTTGAAAGCTTCATGCTCTATGCCTCCGGTAATGTATACAGGATTTCCCGTTACAGTATCTGTCAGAATTATACCGCTGAGATCGATTTTTGTTGGGGTTAGTTCAATATCAGTATCCTGGATTTTATAAAAACACTGGGTGAAATTTACTTTCAGGCCCGCATCTTTTAATCTTCCTTTTCCACTTACTGCAAGATTTTTAAATTCCCCCCCAAGCTGAATATCGCCGGTGAGGTATCCCTGCATATCGGAGAATAATGTTCCCAGAAAACGTTCTAATATTTTGATCTGGAAATTTTTTGCATTCAGTGCAATGATATTGTCTTTGCCGTTTGGACCTAAGAAAATATGAGCATCAAAACCCAGATAATTTTCCTGGTTAACGGTGCTGCCTTTTACTTTCAGTTCTTTAGTCTTATTATCATATGCCAATGTTGCTTTTAATTCTCCCAGCGAATCATTGTCCAGCCG
The DNA here is from genome assembly GCA_016719015.1 of Chitinophagaceae bacterium. Classification (GTDB taxonomy): domain Bacteria; phylum Bacteroidota; class Bacteroidia; order Chitinophagales; family Chitinophagaceae; genus JJ008. The sequence continues at coordinate 104,238 of JADKAZ010000016.1, read as the reverse complement.
GAGGTATTGGGTTCTTATATCCTCTGAAGATATTTTTAAATCATTGGTGGGGTCCTCTACTAAAATGTTGCCTGACAACAACCCTTCCAGCCTGTTGTTTGGCATAAAGAAAGGAGCAAAATCCCCGAGGTTTACTTTAGTTAATTCAACTTTTAAGTCGTTCCAGTTTCCTTTGGTTGATTGCTGGGTTTTCAATAATATTTTTTGTTCACCTTCTGTTATTATTAACTGTCCGCTTGCGGCAGTATTCCGCCTGAATTTTAAAACACCGGCTTCATCAATTGTCCAGGCTTTACCATTCACTGAAAAACTGGAAGGGTCAAACTCGATTTCCACTCCATCCCCATAGGTTAGTACCAAAGCATTAAGATTTGCTTTTTCCACCGCCTGGTTGGCTCCTGTATTAATGCTTACTTTGGATGAATCATTTCTTACATTAACAGTAAAAAAAGTCAATGGAATATTAAGGCTGTCGTTAATTTTTATATTTTTTGTTTCGCCGGTTAATACAAGGCTATCACCTTTTCCTATGGCAGTAAGTTTTACCTCATCAAAATTGTATTGATTGAATTTAAACTGGGGCACTTCAGCTGTGAAGTTGAATTCATTTAAGTCAAGATTAAGATTACCTTCAAAGTGGCTGTTGTTGAAGCCTGTTAAGCTTGAATCAATAAGTTGGAGATACTCATCCGCATAATAGGTGGTGATATTGAATTTGATATCCTGGTGTGCAGGATATCGTCTTGGGGCTTTTACATAAGCTGGATAATATTTGTTCAGAAAATAAGTGAAAGCATCCGGCAAATCGGCAAGGCTGAAATCGCCTTCTATTTTGGCTTGAAACTCGTTGGATACAACAGCCAGTTTTTTGATACCATCAATATACTCGGATGATGCAATCAATGAATCGAAAGGGAGCCGATGGCCGTCTTTTGTTAATTCGGCATCTGTAATTCTTGCCGTACCTAAAAAATTATCAAGGCTGTTCCCGGAAAAATTGACGTTGAGTTTCCCGGAAAATGTAATACTGTCTTTAGTGATTTTCAGGTTTTTAAAATTTGTGCTTACCACATCAGCCAGCAAATTAAATCGGGGTACTTTATCATTAAAGTCAATAACGCCATTCAAGGTAAGGTCAGCATTCTCATCCCGTATAGAGGCCATCCCTTCAAATAATTGTTTATCTAACTTGCCTTTTACAACTATATTCTTGTAACGGTAATTTTTATAATCGGCATAGCGGATACTTCCGTCTATTATAGTGTTCAGATTTTTCCCGCTAAAACCACTTCCTTTTACAGTTCCGGTAAGTGATACGGAGCCGATGTTCTTGTCACCCAGGAATTCTCCCAGCCTGAAATTGTCAGTAGCAATGCTGCCCGAATAAATCGGCTGCTTGCCTTTGGGCATTTTCATATTGAGATCAGTGGTAAGGTTACCAAGATTGGTCTGAATCGTACCAAATGTTACAAAGTCCCGAATGAAGCCGGTAAAACTTCCTTTGAAATTTACATATTGGATTTTCCGTAAGTCAGGATTTGTAACACGACGCATGGCCGGAATAATGGAAACTGCATCGTTGTAAGTAGTCCTGAAATCATTGGCTTTAAAATCAATAAAGGTCTCATTGATATCTGGGAGACCTGTCATTGAGATATCACCATTTAATACTGTACTGTTACCTGCCCGCACATTAAGGTCTTTACCAACGAGATCGTCGATTGTTCCTCTTATTTTTCCTTTCAGGCTGATTTTCTTTTTCCATGTTTTCATCGCCGGAGCAAAAAATGCTATATCATCACTATCAATATAAGAGTCGTCGAAGACGGCTGCCATTTTCACTTTATGAATAAAATCGCCAAGGTCTTTCATGTCATCATACGACATGGAGAAGTAATTGCGAAGAGTGCTCCTGTTGGTTTTCAAATCCATATTACTGAATGCCATCCCCTGTGGTGTGAACTTAACATCAGCAGAAAGATTTTTTAATTCCAGGCCACTTCTTTCTTTGGCTGTTAACTTAAGATTGGAAAAAATTGTATCGCCAACAAAACTGGCATTGCTTAGTTCACCATTAATTTGGGTGAATAGAATATGTTGTCCGTCAAAGTAAGGAAGTGCCGGCTGGTTGGTTTGCTTATCTGTTTTGAAAGTGCCATTGATGATTTTAAAGTCAGCAATTTTAAAAATTGTCTTCCCGGGATTCCATGCTACAGCTTTTTTTATTTCATCCAGCCCGTCACTAACTATTCTTAACGAATCTGCTGGCTTCAGCTGTGGATAATTTTTTAGTGCAATTAAAGGGTCTTTTAAAATAAGTGAGTTGATTTCATATTGATTACCTGAAAGACTTAGCTTGTCAGCATCCATATTCATGCTGCCAACATGTATTGTCATATCTTGTCCGAGCCAGGCATCTTTTTTTACAAAAGTGACATTTTTCAATTCTACCTTTTTTAGATTGAATTGTATGCCTGCTTTTTTCTTTTTGGCACCGGTTGAGGGTGAAGAGAAATAATCGAAGATGAATTGTTGCCGCCAAACAGAATCTGATCGTTGAAATTTAATAATGGCATTTTCCAGGCCTATATATTTCAATTCCGCTTCTTTTTTAAAAAAGAACCAATCTGTAATCCGAACCTGGACATCGCCTGCATACATTAAGGTATCACCTGTCCTATCTTCAACAAGCACTCCTTGCAGATGCATTTTATTAACCAGGGAAAAGCTTATATGGGCGATAGATACTTTAGTTTGCAGATCCCGGCTCAGTCGTTTAGTTACCTGCCGGGCAATCCAGTTTTGTCCAAACGGAGTCTGAATAAAAACATATATCCCCACAATCAGAAAAAGCAGGGTCAGGAAAAACCACTTCAATATTTTTTTAAATCTCCTCAGATTCAGTCATTTAAGTTGTAAAAGTAGGCAATCGTTCCCTTAGGGCAAATTCAATACCAAGTTGTATTTCCCCAATAAGTTACAATAGACCAAAACGAAAGTAAGAAGCAATCGGATGCCTTTTGTTTTTTGACCCTTTATGGTTTATTAAATGGCCTAAATTGCTTCAAATTCCTAACATGAAAAGCTGGTCATCATATTTTCACTTTTTCTTCTTAACAAAAGTTTTGCTTTACGGGATGCTGCAAGGCTCCCATCAGCAGGTAAAAAGTTTTTAAGGTGGTGTAATGGTACCCGATTTGATTAATGGGGAAAGGGTGATATGATGTTTTTCCAACGAAATGTACGGGAAAAAAAAGTGAGTATCTAAATCAATAGAATAATGAGATCAGCTATGTTCGGTTTTTTTCTTTTCTTTTCACAGCAAATAGCTGCGCAGCATACTGAAATAAAGTCATTACTCCGGGTTAAGTGCAGCCTCGATTCTATACAACAATACTCTCTCCGCTTACCATCATCCTACCAGGAAGGCAGAAAGTATCCGGTCATTATTTTCCTTGACCCGGCCGCAAGAGGTGATTTTCCTGTAGAAAAATATTCTTCACTGGCAGATGAATACAATTTAATTATCGCAGGATCTTTCAACAGTAGAAATTTTGAAGGTCAATCTTCCGTCCAGTCTTTTACAGCAATTTTTAATGATTTAATACAACGATTTTCAATAGATACCCAGATGATTTTGGTGGCAGGTTTTTCAGGTGGTTCGAGAGCTGCTGCTGCTATTGCAATGGCGTATCCGCAAGTTACTGGTGTAATTGCCTGCGGCGCCGGTTTTAATGGTGCGGAAAATATTTCCTCTGAAAATCTCAAGGCATATGCGGCTATTGTTGGCGATGAGGATATGAATTTCGGGGAGCTCGTTGATAACAGTAATTATTTAGAGCAATTAAAAATTAATAATATCCTGCTCACATTTTCAGGTGGACATGAGTGGCCGCCAATAACACAGCTGAGCCTTGCTTTTTTATGGATGACAGCCAAGCCAGGTAAATTAAACATCCTACCTGAAGAATTTGCTTCTCTTATCTGGAAACCGGTTAATATGAAAGTTAATTCGGGGTTTCTTTATTCAGCCTGGCTGGATGCAAAACAACTGGCAAAAATTCCTATTCTGGAAGCAAAAGCCAGTTTGCTGATGGGCCAGGTAGAGAAAGATAAAAATTTCATTGCTGATAAAAACGATTTCGAAACGGTGTTAGAGCAGGAACAAAATTATATGAACGGATTTTCGCTGATGTTTAATCAATTGCTGTTACAAAAAAATGATGCGAGAGATTTCGAAAAAGCAGCATGGCTGATGAAAGCCGGGGAGTTGAAGCAGATGAGAAAAGATAAAGACGAGTATAAACAACAATCATCCAGGCGTTGTTATGATCACAGTACAAGAACCTGCATGGAATATTTTTTCCTTCTAATGGGTTCGGGTGAATACCGAACCGCATCTACAGTAGCAGAAGTGTTGTTGTGTTTTGATATAGATAACAGTACTCCTAACTACATGATAGCAAGAGCCGCAGCAGGGATGGGCAATAAAAAACGGAGTGAAAAAAATCTAAAAGAAGCAATAAAAAAGGGACTTATACTAAATAGGAGGATAGAAGAAGACTCTTTGTTCCGGCATGTTTTTACGAATGAAGAATTGAGAAAACTATTTGAAAAAAAATAATTCTCTTACTCCTTATTCTTAGTGTCCATCACAATCTTTTTCCGGTTAATGTATTTGCCAATTGAAATGCCATAAGCCCGGTGACGAAAAGCAGGCCCGCCATCTGCATTATTTAGGTTGGCAGCACCATGCGTATAATGAGCACTAATCATAAAGCCACTGGCTGTTTCATAACCCAACTTTGCTAATAGGTTGGCAGAGTAACGTCCATACTCACCGGGGCCAAATTTCATACTTCTGTCAACAGAACCTCCGCCTATTTCATTAAATTTTTCTTTTCCGAATAACTGGAAATCTAAAGACGGGCCGGCTTTGATATAAAAATGACTTGGGTTATTACCAAAATCATATTGTAACAATGCCGCCAATTCAAAACAATGGAAAGTGGTATTATTATCAGCAGCTGTAGGACCGGGAGGATAAACAAAGCGGCTGAATGTCACTTTATATCCTTTCATACTATAAAAGCCTTCGGGTGCAAAAAATAAATTGCCCTCAAACGGAACTTTCAGTGCTACACCAGCCTGGAAACCATACTTAGCTTCACTTTTTTGCTTCGCCCCTTGTATTACATAGTTTGTATTGGTAGCCTGCGGGCCAGCAAAAACTGCCCACTCAATCTGGCAGTTGGCATAAAGTGCTGTAAATAAGGTGGCCGTTAAAATATAAATCGTTTTCATAATACGCTGGTGGGGTGAAAGGGGGCAAAAGTAGTTATTTAATACGGGAAAGTAAAGCATTAGAACTTATTTGGCCGGATCTTTTATTTCAGCATTACTATTGTAAATCAATGATTCGCCTTTGGGTATAGAAAGATTCTTCCAGTTTTTCCCTTTTATTGTTTTAGCAATATGTATTATTTGCCCTACATGATAAGGATAATGTGCCATCTGTCTGTTGATGGCATCAATTACCGATAAAGGTTCTTTGCGTATGAGAATGGTAAGTTTCAGATCCTTTTTTTTAAGCGATGCAAGAGCTGTGAAAAAACATGTCCAGCCCTTTTCCCATAGTTCAATTAGCTGTTGTTTATTATGGGAATGAACCTTGAATTCCTCATCCCTTTGCCGCCATTCTTTTTCTCCATCTTCATCAATAAAGTTAGTCCAGCGGCTAAGCATATTGCCCGCCATATGCTGTATGATGATTGCAATACTATTCGATTCTTCATTAGGTTGATAATGAAAATCCCAATCGCCTAATTGCTCAAGGGTTTTGTCGCCAAGGTCTTTGTAATATTTTAAACGCTTCGTCGCTGTTTTAATAAATTCTTTAGCCAGTGAACTCATAATTATTTAATTACTGATTTTTAATACTTATTTTAAAACCCTTCTGCTGAATCATCGCCCCTGTTATCTGCAACGGCTTCAAATTTTCCGTTAGGTAAAATTTTAATTACTTCTGTCCGGCCAAAAGAACCCCTCTCTTTTATGGTATATCCCATTTTTTGCATTGCATCCTGGACTGGTTGAGGAAAATTTTTTTCAATCCTCAGTTCATCCGGCAACCATTGATGATGAAACCTGGGTTTATAAACAGCATCTTCTGTACTCATATTAAACTCAAGCATATTTACCAGTGTTTGAAAAACCTGTGTTGGGATAGTAGTACCACCGGGTGTGCCAATAACGATAAAGGGTTTATTATCTTTTAATACAATGGTTGGGGCCATGGAACTCAGCATTCTTTTACCGGCTGCAATGGCATTGGCTTCGCCACCCACCGCACCAAACATATTTGGTACGCCGGGTTTAATACTGAAATCGTCCATTTCATCGTTCAGAAAGAATCCGGCACCGCCAACAACTGTTTTACTTCCATAAGAGTTATTAAGAGTTGTAGTTATTGATACGGCATTGCCTTCTTTATCAATCACACTAAAATGCGTCGTTTCCTCACTTTCTTGTCCGGTTATAATTCCGGGTTTTATATCGGTACTGGGTGTGGCTTTTTCCGGATTGTAAGAAAGCATACGTTCTTTCAAATATGCATCGCTGCCAAGCTTTGCCACCGGAACTTTGTAAAAATCAGCATCACCCATGTATTCGGCCCGGTCTGCATAAGCCCTGCGTTCTACTTCTGTCATTAGCTGCACAGCTTGTACCGAATGAAAACCCATAGCCGCAATATTCCGACCTTCAATCATCTTCATCATCTGGTGTAAAAGCAAACCGCCGCTGCTGGGCATTGGCATCCCAACAATTTTATAGTCTTTGTAGTTAAAACTATGCGGGATTCTTGGCAGGGCTTTATAATTTTTCAGATCCTCATATGAGATAATACCAGCACCTTTTTTCATTTCTTCCACAATCAGTCTTGCAGTTTCGCCCTGATAGAATCCTGCGGCTCCCTTGTCACGGATCCTTTTTAATGTATTGGACAAATCAGACTGTATTAATGTATCACCACCTTTCCACTGATCTTTAACAAACACCGGCATTACTGTATTGAATTTTTTCAGCTCGGCTTGTAAGCCGTTTAAGGAATTAGCTTCTCTTTGTGTGATAACGAATCCTTTTTCTGCCAGGTCTATAGCAGGCTGTATCAATTTGGAAAATGTAAGTTTTGCATATTGTAAGGCAGCAAAAATTCCGGCAACCGAACCTGGAACTCCACTGGCTAAATGGCCATCCTGGCTTTTATCTGTTCTTGCTGTTCCATCTGCATCCACATACATGTCACGGGTTGAAAGTCCGGGGGCTTTTTCCCGGTAATCAATGGATATCAACTCGCCATTACTTAACCTTGCAACAGTAAATCCACCACCACCGAGGTTGCCTGCATTGGGATACACTACAGCTAATGCCAGTTGAGTAGCAATGGCTGCATCTATTGCATTGCCACCCATTTTGAGAATCTCAACACCCACTTTACTTGCCAAAGGATGTGCAGAAACAACAGCGCCATTTTCAGCCACTATCTTTTTCTGTCCTGAATATTGATAAGGATTGATGACAATGGAAGGCTGTGTAGTATTCTTCGCTGTAGTGCAGGAAAAAAATAAGGAGAGGATAAGGATAATTGCCGTAGTTGTTTTGTTCATACTGCTGTGGTGGTTAAAGAGAAATAAAGCTACATAAATCGATTGAATTGTTTGTTATATGAACGGCCAACCTACTTTAGCAACAAGGCTTATATTCGCTGAATAATAATTGCTCAAATGAAGAGACTCCTGCTTGCAATTTTTGTCTGTTGTAAATTGTCTGATGCGTTAGCACAACCTCCCAAAAGCTGGACCTCCGCTGAAATGTACCAGGCTATCAAAAAGCTAAATGTTTTGGGCTCTGTTTTGTATATCGCTGCCCATCCTGATGATGAGAATACCAGGTTGATTGCTTACCTCTCTAAAGACAAGCTATACCGTACGGGTTATTTGTCGCTGACCAGAGGAGATGGTGGACAAAACTTAATTGGCGATGAACAGGGAATTGAATTAGGATTGATAAGAACCCAGGAGTTATTAGCAGCCAGGAGAATTGACGGTGGCGAACAATTTTTTACCCGGGCCTTTGACTTTGGGTATTCCAAAAGCCCGGAAGAAACATTTACCAAGTGGGATAAAGAAAAAATATTGAGCGATGTAGTGTGGGTGATTCGGAAATTTCAGCCGGATATAATCATTAATCGTTTTCCAGTAACAGGTGAAGGTGGTCATGGTCATCACACCGCTTCCGGGATTTTAGCCAATGAAGCATTTACAGCTGCGGCAGATCCCAATCGTTTTCCTGAGCAGTTAAAATATGTATCGGTGTGGCAGGCAAAAAGAGTGATGTGGAATACATTCAACTTTGGCGGCACGAATACAACAAGGGAAGATCAGTTTAAAATAGATGTAGGGGGCTATAACCCATTACTGGGAAAAAGCTATGGTGAGATAGCAGCTGAAAGCCGGAGCCAACATAAGAGCCAGGGGTTTGGAGTGCCAGCCTCACGAGGTGAAGCATTAGAGTATTTTAAAGCTACTAATGGAGATATGCCTGTTACGGATTTAATGGATGGCATAGACGCAACCTGGAACAAAATACCTGGTGGTAGTAAAATTTCAGCAATGATTGACAGCTTGACCGCTTCATTTGATTTTTTGCATCCGGAAAAATCAGTAAAGGGCCTTGTACTATTATATAATGTATTGATAAACCTGCCAAATGGTATATGGCAACTAAAGAAAATCGAGGAAACAAAGGAATTGATTCAGCAATGCAGTGGTTTGTTTATAGACGCCACAACTTCAGAGCAATTTGCAGTAAAAACCGATTCCATACGGATAAATTTTTCTTTTAATAACCGTCTTGGCATTAACGCAATTCTAAAAAGAGTTAAGGTCGCATCGGGACAACTGTTTGATTCCTCATTTAATTTACCACTTGGAAAAAATAAAAATCTGAATTATTCAAAAACGTATTTCGTACATCCCTCAACAAACCTTACACAACCCTACTGGCTCCAGAATAAAATGACAGAAGGATATTACAATGTCTCTGAACAGGCATATATCGGATTACCAGATGTAAACCCATCTTTTTTCCTGTTAGTTGATTTGAATATAGAAGGGCAAAATATTCAGTTTGCCCAACCGGTGAAGTATAAATTTACTGATCCGGTTCGGGGAGAACTATATCAACCCCTGGTAGTACTGCCGTCTGTTTTAATTGAAACTGATGAAAAGGTAAAGTTGTCAAAAGGTAATAATGAATTTTCAGGCACATTAAGCCTTACCTCAAAAAAGAAAGGGTTTTCAGCCCTATTGAAAGATGTTGCTACAGAACAGGCTGACAATGTAAAAGTGGAATTTAGCCCCGATAAAATATTTTTCGATGAAAAGAATAAAACGCTGGAAGTTAAATACACAGTAAAGGCGGGGAAGGACAATAATTATTTTTTTGGTGCCAATGACGTTACCGGTAACAATCCAATTTTCCAATTAGGTCTGAAAGAGGTTAGGTACGACCACATACCTTATCTAAGTTATTTTGTACCGGTCACAGTTTCCAATATTAAACTTGATCTAAAAATCTACGGTAAAAAAATTGGTTATATCGTTGGTGCTGGTGATAAAGTTCCTGAAGCATTGGAACAAATGGGGTATGAAGTAACGCTGTTGACTAATAAGGAGCTGGCTAAAAATAATCTAAACCAGTTCGATGCTATTATTACAGGTGTCAGGGCTTATAACACCCACAGCTGGATGAACAATCACTATGATAAGTTAATGAAGTATGTTAATGAAGGTGGTAACCTGATTGTTCAATACAATACCAGTAACCAGATAGGGCCGGTAAGAGCTAAGATAGGTCCGTATAATTTCAATATAACCAGGACAAGGGTAACCAATGAAAACGCACCGGTTTCTTTATTAAAACCAGAGCACCCCGTTTTTAATTTTCCAAACAAGATAGTTCAGGATGATTTTAAAGGATGGATACAGGAACGCAGTATCTATCATGCCAGTGACACTTCCGGTAAGTATGAAAAACTGATTGGGATGAGTGACCCCGGTGAGAAATCGGATGATGGAAGCCTGATAGTAGCTAAATATGGTAAGGGCTGGTTTACCTATACAGGTATTGTTTTCTTTCGGGAACTGCCTGCCGGTGTGCCGGGAGCATTCAGGTTATTGGCTAATATTATTGCATTAAACAAGAAAAAGGGGTTTTAAATGGCAGCACAGCAAAAGCCGGATGTAAGAAGGGGAGAAATGGCTTTTATATTTGCCATTGTTATAGGTTTAGTGATTGGGATATTGATAAAAAGAGTCAGGGTCGGAATTTTAATTGGTCTTGTACTCGGTATCCTGATTGTACTGACTGGCTGGTTACGTACTACCCGAAAATAAGTGTATGCACAAATCAGACAACGATAAGGCCCCATTTTTTAACAACTGGAACTACTGGTATGTGCTGGTTGTTGCTTTCCTCGTTGTGCTGATTGTTCTTTTCACTTTCTTCACTAAACGTTTTTCATGAACCAGTTAGATTGGATAGTACTGGTCGTTACCCTGCTTGGCATTATAACTTATGGCTTGTATAAAAGCCGTACTTCTCATAATCTTGATGGTTATTTTTTGTCTAACCGCAGTTTGCCCTGGGGCTTAGTGTTGTTAAGCATCATGGGTACCCAGGCAAGTGCCATCACTTTTTTATCAGCACCCGGGCAGGCTTATACCGATGGAATGCGGTTTGTACAGTATTATTTCGGTATTCCGCTGGCGATGATTGTAATCTGTATTTTCTTTGTGCCAATTTTCAGCAGGCTGAAAGTTTATACAGCCTACGAATATTTAGAGAACAGGTTTGACAATAAAACAAGAACACTTACCTCTTTTCTTTTTTTGTTGCAAAGAGGATTGTCCACTGGTATTAGTGTATTTGCTCCTTCTATTATTCTTTCCTCGCTGTTTGGCTGGAATATTTATTATACAAACATTCTGATGGGAGGGCTGCTTATTATTTACACGATGAGTGGTGGTGCAAAAGCAGTGGCCTATACGCAGCAACTGCAGCTAATCATCATATTTATTGGAATGTTTCTGGCCGCTTATATGGTGGTAAATATGCTTCCACAGAATGTAAGCTTTACTGATGCACTGAATGTAAGCGGCAAGCTGGGTAAACTGAATGTTATTACTACCGGATTTGAAAAAGGGCATTTCAATTGGAGTGATCAGTATAACCTATTCAGTGGTTTAATAGGTGGTTTCTTTTTAGCCTTGTCTTATTTTGGTACAGATCAGTCGCAGGTGGGTCGTTACCTTACTGCTAGATCATTGAAACAAAGCCGGATGGGATTACTGATGAATGGACTTGTGAAAGTGCCAATGCAATTCCTCATCTTGTTGATTGGTGCATTGGTGTTCACTTTTTACCAGTTTAATAAAGCGCCGATATTTTTTAATGAGGTGCAGGTTAAAAAATTACAAAATTCAGCTGTTTATAAAGATTCTTTTTTGATGGTACAGCAGCAGTATGATGCCATTCTTATAAAAAAGCAGCAGGCAGTTATAAACTATTCTGCCGCTGCTGATAATAACGAGAAGATTTTACAGGAGAAGCATATATCGGAGCTGCAAAATCTACAGGATACGGCTAATGTATTGCGGGGAAAAGTAAAGGATTGGCTAAAAACAAAAGAAGTGGGCGGAGATAATAACGACACTAACTATATATTTCTCCGGTTTGTAGTGGATAACCTGCCGGTGGGTCTAGTTGGGTTACTGATTGCCATAATCTTTCTTGCCTCATGGGGAAGTATTGCAGCAGCTATTAATTCCCTTGCATCCTGTACGATGATTGATTTTCACCGGCGGTTTAGCAAGAAAAAAGAGAGCGGTGAGGATGAATACCGGATATCAAAGTGGTATACATTGGCATGGGGTGTCTTTTGTATTATCGTTGCCATGTTCACTTATAATATCGGGAACAGTCTTATTGAGGCGGTGAATGTACTGGGCTCCTTGTTTTATGGGGTGATACTTGGCGTTTTTTTAGTAGCGTTCTTTCTTAAAAAGATCAAAAATGGCCATGTTGTTTTTTGGGCAGCGGTGCTGGCTGAGTTGCTTGTACTGACTGTTTTTATTCTTACCAAAACAGGAGTTTTTAAAATGGGCTTTCTATGGTTGAATCCTATTGGGGCTTTTGGCGTAATATTCTTTTCTTTGATTTTAAATACAGTACTGACCAAAAAAAATAGCCCTCAATAGGGCTATTTAAAAATATCGAAGCTTAAGTGCCTTTACGACAGGGTTTATTTATCCAATTCAGCCAATAACTTCTCATTCAGCTTCACATAATCATCATTCTTTTGTTCAGTTGCTAATGCTTTTGATTTTTCAGCAGCCATTTTTGCTTCATCTTTTTTACCCAATTTAGCAAGACAGTTTGCTCTTTGATGATGAATCCAGAATGCATTGGGCTGTGCTTCTACAGCTTTATCAAACCATGTAAGAGCCTGGTTAAGATCTTTCCCATTATCCATGTAATACATCGCCGCATTAAAGTACGGACGATTGTCTTTATTCATCAACTGGTCTATCTGCGCCATTACTTTTGTTTCGACGTCTGTTGTGATGGGTAACGAAACGGCTGTTTTGTCCCACATGATGTGGAGTTCACAACTGTTAGGCTTTATATTGGCAAATTGCATGGTAAAGGTTTCCAGGCTTTCATCCATATTCATTGTTTTTGCTTCTACCCTTACCACATCTTCTTCTTGCTTATAGGATGCAGGACTTGTTACATCAGTTTGTTTACTGATAATCAGCGTCCAGTTTTTCTTTTCAGGAATGGCAAGCAAACCATATTTACCTGCTTTTACTTTTGTACCGCCAATTGTTACATCATCGGCGAAAGTTATTGTGGTAGCATTATTTGCACCGGTACGCCAAACTTTACCAAAGGGCACCAGGTCGCCGAATATTTTTCGTCCTTTTATGCCCGGACGGGAATATGATAAATCAATTGAAGAAAGCCCAAAATTCTGTTTGATTGTTTGTGTTGGACTGGGTTGGGGAGTTGTCAGTTGTTGGGCATCCGCTAAAAACAAAGTACAAACAGCGATGGCTGTAATAAGTATTTTTTTCATACAAGCATTTTTTTTGAAATGCGAAGGTAGGAAAACAAGTACGAACAGGAGCGGTAAGATGTATGTAATCCCGAACTTAAAAATAGATGGTAACTGTAGTTCTTCCCTTTTTGGCTTTACGTTTCCATTTAGGGCCATCTTTCACTAAGCGGATAGCTTCTTTATCACATTGTGTGCAGAGTGACTTTTCAATTTTAAAATTAGTGGGGGCACCATTTTTATCTACTTCAAATGAAACCTCTACAGCGTTGGTTGTATTATTTTGCTTCGATTTCAGGTTTTCAGGCAATTTCAGGTTGTTAACGAGATATGTGTCATAGTTTTCCCATCCATCAGCAGGTTCTGGTTCTTCCAGTTTCATATTTCCATCCCGGCTACGGGCAATGCTATTAGGCTTCTGGTTGCTAAGTACTACTTCAGATAAGGTTTTTCTGTCATCAGGCAACACTACCTGGTTGGTAGCAACATTATTGCGCAATTGGGTATTTGTATTTTCAAAACCAATAGACCGTACCTGCACATTCAACACTGTATCGGGGTAAGTAAGATTGAAGTAGCCTTTTGCATCCGTATAAGTGCCTGCATTATCGTCTTGTATGTTGGTGACATTGGCAAAAGGAACGCCATTATTATCAGCATCTGTTACACGGCCGCGGAATACATTAGAATTATTATATTGATTGTTATCTGCCCTTCGGTTAGAAGTTGCCGCTACGTTTCTGTTGCTTTGTTGTGTTACAGCTCTATCTGCTGCAATATCCTTATCCTGCTCCTTGTTGATAGCTTTATTTTTTACTTCTTCCCTAGCCACTTCTTTCTTTTGGGCTGCCCCTGCGTTTACTTTACTTAAATCAGCTTTTTCATCTGTACGTTTTGCCGGAGCTGTAACTACAGGAGCATTTGTTTCTGTAGCTTTTGAAACAGTTATATCATTTATAATTTTTTCTGGTACAGCTGTTTCCCCAGTTGTTGCAAGATTGTTGATGTCAGCTTTTCCAGGTTTTGTTTCTTTATCAGGTAATGTTTTGGAAGCCTCATTGGCAGATTTTACAGATGTTGGGTTTTCTGTTTTTATTTCATTAGCTCCCGGGGAAGTTGTAGAATTTTCTGTTATTTTAATTTTTACAGTTGTATCCGTTATTTTATTTTTTTCTTTTGTTGTATCTGTTGCCTCAGCTATTTCACCTTGTTTTTTATTGAAACCTAATTTATAGAAAAGGAAACTTGCACCGGCAACAAAGGCAATTAATGCTGCAGCACGAAGGGTTCGAAATGAATTTTTCGGAGCTGCATTCATCGGGATCACTTTTGCTCCCTCCACTTTTGCAGCCAATCTTTGTTGAAGCTCTGCAATGTCAGCACTTGCATTTCCACCGGCAACAACATAACCTTCCAGCGCATCTGCCAGGAAAGGATCATCTAAAGCTGCTTTTTCAAGGTCATGCCTTTCTTTGGAAGAAAGCAATCCCTTATGATATTTTTCAATATCAGCGGCAGTGAAATTTGTTATATTGTTATTATTTGCCATAAGGCGATACTAAGGTCATTTAAATAATCATATTCCGGTTTCCCGGCTTTATAATCAGGGTTCAGTTTTTTCCATGCATAATTTCAAATTTCTTCTTCCGTTTTGTATCAAACTCCTTACCTGGTTCCATTCCTGCCCGGTCATCTCCACTATTTCGTTATAACATTTTCCTTCCAGGTAAAAGAGCTTTATTGCTTCGCTTTGCTCTTTTGTCAGAGTTCCAAGGCAGTATTCCATCTTTTTGAAATTCTCCTCTTTTTCCAGTACACCATTCAGATGCACATTTTCTTCTGATTGCACAAGGTCAGTTTTAAACTCTACTGTTTTCATATTCTTCGGTGTCCGCAATTGCATCAGGCAGTGGTTCTTAGCCACCTGGTGCAACCAGCCCTTGAAATTATCTACCTCATGCTTTTTCAATTTTGATACCAATTCTTCAAAAATCTGCATCACACTGTCCTTAGCAGTTTCCGGCTCCTTGTAATATTTAAGGCATACGCCATAAACAAGTTCCATGTACCGCTGGTACAATTCACCAAGTACGGCCATATCACCCGATTCTTTATATAGAGCTACCAGCTCTTTATCGGTTAGTGAGGTGTGAGATATGTTCTTTATGAAAGCCAACGGTTAAAATTAGCAAATAAAAATTTATGTCCTCTTATGCAATTCATGAAATACCCGCATCAGGGTATACAAATACTATTTTTATGAAGCGAATACTTATCCTTCTTGCGCCAGTCATCCTTATCATGCTGGCCTTCCGGCCCATCAAATCTCATACTATTACGGGTACTATAACAGACGATAAAGGAAGTCCGATTCCTTCGGTCAGCATTACTATGAGGGGAACTTCACAGGGAGCGATATCGGATGCAAAAGGTGTTTACCGGATTACAGTTTCCAAATCATCCGGCACATTAATCTTTTCAGCACTTGGTTATGTTGCCGTGCAGGAAAATATTAATGGACGTTCAACTATTAATGTAACGCTTAAGGCAGCAGCCCTGATGCAACAAGAAGTGGTGGTTGTAGGGTATGGAACAAAAAAAATGAAAACTTCCGAAGCGTATAACCGGGGAATTGCGCAGGGTCAGATAAGTCCGTCCGTTTCTACAGGTTATTACAGAGATATAGAAATAGAAGATTTTAACCGTGAAGGTTATGATAATATCAATGAAAATAAATTCTTAAAAGTTGCGGATAATCCGCTTTCCACCTTTTCAATTGATGTGGATGCGGCCTCTTACAGCAATGTCCGTCGCTTTCTCAACCAGGGGCAACTGCCACCATCGGGAGCAGTCAGGATAGAAGAAATGGTCAATTATTTTAAGTATGAATATCCACAGCCTACAGGTAAGGACCCATTCTCTATTAACACTGAAATTTCTGATGCTCCATGGAATAAAGATCACAAACTGGTGCTTATAGGTTTGCAGGGAGAAAAAATATCCACAGACAATCTGCCTGCTTCTAATCTTGTTTTCCTGATAGATGTATCTGGTTCTATGAGTTCTGCAAATAAATTGCCATTGGTAAAAGCTTCGATGAAAATGCTGGTTGACCAGCTGAGGGCACAGGACAAAGTATCGATTGTAGTATATGCAGGTGCGGCTGGTTTAGTACTGTCTCCAACAAGCGGATCTGAGAAAACGAAAATCAAAGATGCCATTGATAAATTAGAGTCAGGTGGTTCCACAGCGGGTGGTGCCGGTATCAAACTTGCGTATAAAACTGCGAAAGAAAATTATGTGAAAAATGGTAACAACCGTGTTATTCTTTGTACTGATGGAGATTTCAATGTTGGTGAAAGCAGTGATGATGCAATGGTAACATTAATTGAACAGGAAAGAAAGAGTGGTGTATTCCTGACAGTGCTAGGTTATGGAATGGGTAATTACCAGGATGCCAAAATGCAACAGCTCGCCGACAAAGGAAATGGTAACCATGCTTATATTGACGGTATCACTGAAGCAAAAAAGGTTTTGGTAAATGAATTTGGCGGTACCCTATTCACCATAGCCAAAGATGTAAAATTGCAAATAGAATTTAATCCGGCTAAAGTACAGGGCTATCGTTTGATAGGTTATGAAAACAGGATGCTGTCAAAAGAAGATTTTAATGATGATAAAAAAGATGCCGGGGAATTAGGCAGCGGCCATACTGTTACTGCTTTATATGAAATAATTCCGGTGGGAGTGAAGAGTGACTTTCTAAAAGGTGTTGATTCGTTAAAATATCAAAAGAATACAGTTCCATTAAGTAAATCTTCGCAGACCGATGAGATACTAACCGTAAAGTTTCGCTACAAAGAACCTGATGGAGATGTAAGTAAACTCATTGAGCACCCGGTAAAGGACAAACAAATTGCTATTGCTAAAACGTCAGACAATTTCCGCTTTGCTGCATCGGTTGCACAGTTTGGCATGTTACTCCGTAATTCTGAATTCAAATCAGCCTCTTCTTATGACGGTGTCTTAAGCCTTGCCCGAAAAGCAAAAGGCAATGATGAAGAAGGTTATCGGTCAGAGTTTGTACGATTAGTGGAAAGTGCAGAAATGCTGGCTAAAGGAAAACCTGAACCAAAAACTGAAGACGTTTCAAAGAAGGAAGTAAGGTCAATGCCTGTAAGTAAAAAATAAATACAATAACCGCAGAGACGCAGGGGCGCAGAGAATAAAACATTCTGCGTCTTCTCAACTCTGCGGTTAAATTTCTATCCGGCTGGCAATTCTTTTATTAATCTTAAAACAAATGCCATGAAGTTTTTATTTGAAAAAAGAAGTGTATTACTGTCTGCATCGGCTTTAGCTGTTGCTGCATTATTAGCTACTACAACACTGACAAATGACAAGAACGAAAAGAAGATTGTAAAATGCTGTAACAATCCGGACCTGAACCACGTCTGTATTATGAAAACAATTCTGGGAATTGATACCAGTGCCGAAGGAAAACTGATCAGTACATTTAAAACACCGGAGAAAGTAGAAGTTTCTATTAAGAAAGGATTAGAATGGATGGATAAGGCACAGGCGCCGGATGGTGGTTGGGGAGCTGGTTCGCATTCAAGACAGGATATCATGGACCCCCATGCAGTAACGAGTGACCCTGCTACCACATCGTTAGTGGCAATGGCACTACTAAGAACCGATAACGACCTGGAGAAGGGAGTTTATTCAAAAAATTTAAAGAAGTCGCTGGAGTTTTTATTAAAGACAACAGAAGAATGCCCGGATAACCAGCCATACCTTACCACACTTACCAATACACAACCGCAAATAAAGTTGGGAAGAAATATCGATGTGATTCTGACCGCCCAGTTTTTTACCAATATACTCAGGTATAACCTGAATGATGAAGCGATGAAAAAAAGAATTGAAAAAGCATTGGATATATGTGTGTCAAGAATACAACAGGGGCAGGATAAAGATGGCAGTTGGAGAGATGGTGGCTGGGCACCGGTATTGCAATCAGCTCTCGCCAATAATGCACTGGAAAATGCCGGTGATGTAGGTCGTAAAATTGATTCTGCTGTTCTTGTAAGAGGATATAAATACCAGAACAGCAATTTTGATGCAACTACGAATTCTGTTGTTACAGATAAGGCGGCAGGTGTAATGCTCTATGGATTGTCAAGCACTACCAGGGCAAGTGCCAAAGAATCAAGACGGGCCAAAGACATTGTACAAAAAGCAAAAAGAGAAGGGAAAATAAAAGATGAAATAGTAAATGAAGAAAATCTGAGGGCTGCCGGCGTAGCAACCACGGATGCAAAAGAACTGATGACGGCCTATTCCATCAACAAATCATCGCAACAGCAGGCGCAGCGGGATGATGTACTGGCGGGGTTTGGTAATAATGGCGGTGAAGAGTTTATGAGTTTTTTGATGACAGGCGAAAGCCTGATGATGCAGGGGGTGATGATTGGAAGAAATGGTATGATGCCACTACCGGCAAGCTGGTGAATATCCAGAATAATGATGGTAGCTGGAATGGCCACCATTGCATTACCAGCCCGGTTTTCTGTACCGCCACCTGTTTATTGATTCTTTCTATCCATAACGATATGCAATTTTCGATGCAGCAGCATCAGAAATAAAATGGCTAATCATTTAACAGCCGGTTAGTGATACGGAGTTCCGTTTTTACGGAACTCCCCTTTTATACCAAAACTTTAAAAACTCCGCTTATGAGATTAATATCTACACTGTGTTATTATCTTTTTCAATTGACCATCGCTGAACCCGTTTTTCATTTAAAGTGGGGTTGGGAAAAATTAACTGCTGAATTAAACAAAAACCGTTTTATTAGAATTGACTGACGGAGTACTGGGTCAAAAGTTCAATCCACAAAATAGGCTTTAGGTAATCAAAAATTATCATGCGTTGCTCAAGGTAGTAACTGATAATTTCTCCAGTAGCAATAATAGATGGTGTTGTTAGATTGGACACCCTTTCAAGACCAATCCTAATATTTTATCATTTAGTATTATAAAAACGGAGCAACAGCTATGGAATGGGTCCGTGGATGAATATTTTTCAAATCGCTATACCTGCTTTTCTCGTTTCTATAAAAGCAACAGCACAGAAAACACAAGGTCAGATAAACGTAAAGAGTATGTCAAAGGACACGACAAAGAGGGGAGGTGTATTCACAAATGAAAGGATAACTCTGGG
Source organism: Chitinophagaceae bacterium (assembly GCA_016719015.1). Lineage (GTDB taxonomy): Bacteria > Bacteroidota > Bacteroidia > Chitinophagales > Chitinophagaceae > JJ008. The sequence continues at coordinate 84,833 of JADKAZ010000016.1, read as the reverse complement.
TATGGTGGCGAGGCCGGAAAATTTAAAACCATTTTTGGGAGATACGATTGTTGCACTGCCTAAAGAACCTGTACAACCTAACAATAAGCTGAGAAATAAAGTTTACCTAACGTTTAAACTCCGGCAACCCTGAAAAGGTGTTTGTACATCAATCAAAATTGATGGGAGCTATAGCAACCTTAATGGTAATTCCTTGCCGGAAAGGCAAACAAAAAGGGAATCAATTTAGAAATGATCAGTGGAAGGTTAGTCCTGTATGAAAAGCAAGGTCAGCCAATAATCTTCAATTTGAACCACAACTCCCATTGAAACCGGAAAAATGGAAGACCCTGAGGGATTTGCGGCCGTCATAGCCAGTATGACTAAAATGGTTGGTGTTTTAAAAGCCTCTAATTATAAGTTGGGACCGACGCGCCGGCAGAAACGGAAGGCGAATAAAGCTATCTGCTTTTCTGTTTCTAAAAAATTGGTGAAAACAGGGTTGGATTTGAAACAAAAAAATAAAAGAGTGGAAGAGGAATTTCAGTCAAGGAGACCTGTATGGTGCAATTGAAATTGAAAACCATGTTACCGGAAGTGGTATTGACGGCATTGGTTCAATTAATCGCAGGTTTCGCCAGCTACAATGAAGGGCTAAAACATTATTAATGGGTCAGCCCATTTTGCGTATCTAAATAAAGGAACTAAGACTAATATCATCAAGAATGGTGAGTTCCATTACTCAATTGGAAAACAGACTATTAGTTTATCCTAACCTTTTGAAAGTCAGGTTCGAAATTACAATCTGCAGCCGTTGAGATGAAGTACAATTGATGAAGGTTATTACCATGTATAAGAATTTCAATAAATCCTTACCGTACTGGTCAAAACAACTTCATCCCAATCCGTTCATCGGGAGCAAATCTGGCATTGATGCTGAAACAAGATTATTAAATTTAGAAGTTCCGCAGTGATGTACCATTGGTAGCAGCAGGAAGCTATTTTCTTATACTTACCAACAAAAAAACAGGAAAGAAATTTTCAGAGAAAATAATTATTCAATAACATCATCCTTTAAACCCCGGGTGAAACTGTTCCAATGTCTTTCTTAAAAACTCCCTGTCGAGGTGAGTGTAAATTTCGGTAGTGGTTATACTGGCATGGCCCAGCATTTCCTGAACAGCTCTTAAATCTGCTCCTCCTTCAACTAAATGGGTGGCGAAGGAATGGCGGAAAGTGTGTGGCGAAACTGTTTTCTTTATTCCGGCTTTTACTGCAAGGGCTTTGATGATATAAAAAATCATTACTCTTGATAACTGGCCGCCACGGTTGTTTAAAAAAAGAATGTCTTCTTTTCCTTTTTGTACTGCCAGGTGAACCCGGATCTCATTCTTATAAATATTGATGTATTTAATCGCACTGCTGCCAATGGGCACTAATCTTTCCTTGTCTCCTTTTCCGGTAACCCGGATAAAGCCAACATCAAGATAGAGTTGAGAAATTTTTAGTCCCACCACTTCACTAACCCGCAATCCGCAACTGTACATCGTTTCCAGGATTGCTTTATTACGGCCGCCTTCCGGTTTGCTCAGATCAATCTGCTGAATCATACTTTCAATTTCTTCAAAACTTAGTGTATCGGGTAAGGACCTTTTTAGTTTTGGTGCTTCCAGCAGGGCTGTCGGATCAGTGGCGGAAATATTTTCCAATAAACAATATTTGTAGAAGGCCCGGAGACCCGAAATAATCCTGGCCTGTGAGGAGGCCAGCATCCCCACTTCTCCAATCCATTGAACAAAATGTTGCAAATCTTTTAGTACCAGTTCAGCCGGATTTTTTAATGAATGTGCCTCCTGCAGGTAGTTGGTCAGGAGTTCTATATCCCGTAAATAAGCCTGCACGGAATTATCCGACAAAGATTTTTCCAGTTGTAAGTATGCTTTAAATCCTTTTTTGTAGGGTTCCCACATTGTAGTGAATCGGTTAATTGGTCAATGGGTTGCTGTTTTAAGTATCGGTTAGAATGACCAGATTAACAGTTAATTCAATTGGACGCCTTACTCCATAGTTATATTTTTTTCCAGTTCTTTCCATCCTTCTTTCACTTTAACTTTCACCCATATCCTTGAATTGGTCACATTTACGGAGTCAATGTACTCATGAATAGCATCGTAGTCAATGTCTAATTTTTCGCCAAAGGTCATCATAGCTTTTTTATTGGTAGTGATGTCTTCAACATAAATGTTGCCTCTGTCCGTATAGGCAACAATATTGTCGCTGATAGAAAACTTCGGGTCAATATTATTGATGCCGCTGGTCTTCATCACAAAACTTTGGCTTTTATCGTACGGTAGTTTTATCTGAAAACCCCTGCCGGAAACACAATCATTAAATAAGATATAAGCAAAGTCAGTTTCTTTAAACAGGCAGCGAACGAAATTTTTATTCATTTTGGCAGCACTGTAATCAAATTTTGTTTTCCGGTCTGATTCCATGCCATTGTAACTCCAAATGATGCTGTCAGCCTGGCAATTATTCACAGTGATATACACATAGGGTTTCAATTTATGGTCGCCGGTAAATTTTATAGTGTCATTCAGACAGGCTGTATCACAAAGCAACGACTGACCACCACCAGAAGATGATTTACAGCTGCCAAATGAAAAGGCGAGGATAACAGCAAGGGCAGGTACAATCAGTATTTTCATATGTTGTTTTTATTCATAATAACAATTAAAATCAGTTTCAATTAATCTTGACTGGAATAGCGATTGATTAAAACTGGTCATTCTATCGTTACGAATTTGTTGGCTAACAAAAATAACTAATGCAAGTCTTTGAGAAGAAAATTCTTTTACCCTGCTTTCTGAAACTGCCTAATCATTATCTTCGGGCTTATGAGTAAAATGCAGCCAATAAATCTTCGTTCATTCAAACAAAAAGCCAAACATAAGAAAAGTGGTATGCGCCGTTTTCTTTCCCGGCTGGAAAGAGAATCGCCGAAAGGTCTCGATAAAAAAATAGCAATACTGGAAAAAGAAGTTTGGCAGGAAACTGATTGTCTCACCTGTGCGAACTGCTGCAAGACCATGACGCCAACGTTTACAGACAAAGACATGAAAAGAATATCGGCGCATTTCAACATGACGGTGACTGAGTTTCAAAAGAAATGGCTGAAAAGAGAAAGGGGTGGCGACCGTGACTGGCTGAATAAAGTAGAACCCTGCCAGTTCCTAAACCTGAAAGACAATAAATGCAGTATTTATGAAATCAGACCAGCTGATTGCGCCGGTTTTCCGCACCTGTCTAAGAAGTTCAAAGACTTTGTTCACATACATAAGCAGAATGTTGAGTATTGTCCGGCAACGTATAAACTGGTAGAGAAGATGATGACTTCGATGCCTTAAAGAAAAACATCCTCAATCAAAAAATATTCTGGTTCCTTATCCTGGTGAAGTGTGATAGAAAGGATATCGTACTGTATCCACCGATGTCCGGGGTTCATAAATAAGTATTCATCGGCTGCCTTTTGGAGGTTCTTGAATTTTTTCTTTGTCACACTGTCTTCCGGGTAACCATAAGCGGAAAAATTCCTCGCTTTTACTTCCACAAAATGAAGAAAGCTGGCTTTAGCAGCCACAATGTCAATCTCGTAATGCGAGTGCCGCCAGTTGCGGTGCAAAATTTCATAGCCTTTATTTTGCAACCACCGGGCTGCCATATCTTCTCCTTCTTTTCCCAATTCATTATGAGAGGCCATGTATTATCTTTACTTCAAGATATAAAAAAGAAATTTATTTTATGCCGGGTATCTATAGCTTGAAAGGAACTGTAAAACATTACGATTGGGGAGGTGTTTCTTTTATTCCGTCTTTATTAAAAATTGATAACAGAGAAAAGAAACCTTTTGCTGAATACTGGATGGGTACACATCCTTTTGGAGATTCACTGGTTAATACAGGTGGTAATGAACTAACTCCGCTTTCTCATATTGCAAATGCTTTTCCATTTCTTCTGAAAATACTGGATGTAAAAGACATGCTGTCCATTCAGGTACATCCTTCCAAAGCTGGGGCTGAAGAAGGTTTTGCAAAAGAGAATACCAAAGGTGTTCCGTTGGATGCACCAAACCGCAATTATAAAGACGATAATCACAAGCCCGAATTGATGGTGGCCCTCAGCGATTTTTGGCTGCTGCATGGTTTCAAACCGACTGAAGAATTGATTTATACGCTGCTGAATGTCGTTGAGTTACGGGAATTGCTGCCAATTTTCAATCATTCAGGTTATTCAGGTCTTTATAAGCATGTTATGATGATTTCTCAGGAGGAAGTCAACCGTATTTTACAACCTTTACTGGACAACCTGGCAGTCGCTAATAAAGAAAGTGAACCTGATAGGTTTGATGAAGACTATTGGGTAGCCAAAGCAGCTGCATCATTTAATAAAAATGGAAATATTGACAGAGGTATTTTCTCCATCTACTTGTTCAATCTTGTTCATTTAAAAAAAGGAGAGGGGATCTTTCAACTGACCGGAGTGCCACATGCCTATCTTGAAGGGCAGAATGTAGAGATCATGGCCAACTCAGACAATGTGCTTCGTGGCGGACTCACCACCAAGCATATCGATGTACCGGAATTGCTGAAGCATACAAAATGTGAAGCCACTTATCCATCTATTTTAAGCGGGGAAGAAATTGGCACTCATGAAAAATTGTTTAAAACTTCTGCACCCGACTTTCAATTAAGTGTTATTGATCTGGCAGCCGGGGACACCATTTCTTTTACTCCCATCACCACGGAAATACTCTTACTTACGGAAGGTATGGCAGAACTGGACGACGATAATATTGAGGTCCGGCTCGGGCAAGGCAATCCCGCAGCGGTTGCCTTCACTGGTCAGGTTGTTTACCTGGCAGCTGCAACCAGATCCACTATTTTCAGGGCTTCTGTGCCCCATCTTTTATAGAAGTCAGTAATAAGTGGCGGCTGGGCAGACTGTTAACAACGGTGAATAAATAGAACGGTGTTTTAGCTCAATTCATTTATTTTTGCTCATAATTTAATTACATAATTATGAAGAGTAACGGACGATTAATTATTTTCACACTGATATTGATAATTCTGGCCACGGCCTGTAAATATTTCTTTGGCCCGGAACTGAGCTGGTCTGGTTTTTCACCAGTTATTGCTATCTCTTTATTTGCCGGCTTTATCATGAAACAAAAGGACATATCGTTCATGTTGCCGCTGCTTGCGTTATTCATCAGCGATGCAGTGATTCAATTCTTATATACACAGGATATGTTTCCATACGCTGGTTTCTATGGCGGCCAATGGAAAAATTATGCTGTATTATTAATCTCTACTTTGATTGGTTGGGGACTGAAAGGCAGGCGCCGGAGTGGTTTAATCGCTGGCGGTATTGCAGCCCCCACTGTTTATTTTTTGGTTTCCAATTTTATGGTGTGGGCAGCCAGCACTGAAGCAGTGTATGCAAAAAGCATTGGAGGTTTAATAACCTGCTACGAGGCCGGTCTTCCTTTTTACAAAAATTCATTGATTGCAACACTATTGTTCCTGCCGGCGATTTTGATAACATATAACTACATCACCCGGAAGAAAGCAGTATTAACATTGGCATAAAGTATTTGGGATATAATAAAAAACCCACCAGCTAACTGGTGGGTTTTTTATTTCAGGAGGCAGTTCCTTCATATCCTTCATCATGGAGAAGTTTATGGTGATGGCCGTCAGCGGCTTCAGTAGCTAATTCATCACAACGGTTATTAAAAGGGTTGTCTGCATGTCCCTTTACCCATTTGAACCGTATAGTATGTTTTTGTGAAAGCTTATAAAACTCAATCCATAAATCAGGATTTTTCTTACCGCCTTTAAAGTTAGTCTTGATCCAGTTCTTCAGCCAGCCTTCCTCCCATGCCTTCACTACATATTGACTATCGGAGTAAATAGTCACATCCATCCCTTCTTTTTTTAATGCTTTTAACCCTGCAATAACCGCCATCAGTTCCATACGGTTATTGGTGGTATGATGATAGCCTTGAGATAATTCTTTGCGGTGATGGCCACTCATTAATATAGTACCATAGCCACCCGGTCCGGGGTTGCCTCTTGCTGAGCCATCAGTGTAAATAGTAACCGAGGGGGTTGACATGTTTATTAGCTGCCTTTATCTAAAATTAAAATTGCCACGAAGACACAAAGACACAAAGTAAAGAAACCTTAGTGCTTTGGGGTCTTTGTGGCAAAAAATCAAACTTGAAAAACTCCCGTTCTTAATTCATTTATCTCTGCATTCCCATTCGCCGCATTTATGCCTTCTGAAATTACTTTCCTAGTATCCACCGGATCAATAATTGCATCCACCCATAACCTGGCTGCTGCATAGTAAGGTGATGTTTGTTTATCATACCGGCCTTTTATTTCATCCAGTAATTTCTTTTCATTCTCTGGTGTTATCACTTGCCCCTTTGCTTTTAATGATGCCACTTCTATCTGCAGTAAAACTTTTGCTGCTGCATCACCACCCATCACCGCAATCTTTGCGGTAGGCCAGGCATAAATAAAACGGGGGTCGTACGCCTTACCACACATAGCGTAGTTGCCGGCACCATAACTGTTACCTACGATGATGGTAATTTTTGGTACCACAGAGTTGGCAACGGCATTCACCATCTTTGCACCGTCTTTGATGATGCCTGCATGTTCACTACGGCTGCCCACCATAAAGCCGGTCACATCCTGCAGGAACACCAATGGTATTTTCTTCTGATTACAATTTAGAATAAACCTTGCTGCTTTATCCGCACTGTCATTATATATCACACCGCCCATCTGCATTTCACCTTTCTTGCTCTTGACTATCTTACGCTGATTCGCCACAATGCCCACGGCCCAGCCATCTATTCTTCCATAGCCACAGACAATTGATTTACCATAGTCTTCTTTGAACTGTTCAAATTCTGAATCATCAACAATACGTTCAATAATATCCAGCATCTCGTAAGGCTTGCCATCATGCGGAAACAATCCGTATAAATCTTCTGTATTTTTCTTCGGTGCTTTCGCTGTTATCCTGTCAAAACCGGCTTTCGGTGTTGAGCCCAGCATCGAAAACATTTTCTTGATATGATCCATGCATTCCTGCTCTGTCTTGAATTTGTAATCGGCAATACCGCTTATTTCTGTATGGGTAACTGCACCGCCCAGCGTTTCATTATCTATGTCTTCACCTATGGCAGCTTTTACTAAATAGGGGCCGGCCAGGTAAATAGAACCATTGCCTTCCACCATCAGCGTCTCATCACTCATGATGGGCAGGTAAGCACCGCCAGCTACGCAAGGGCCCATCACCGCTGCTATTTGGGTGATGCCCATACCACTCATGCGGGCATTGTTGCGAAAGATGCGGCCAAAATGTTCTTTGTCGGGAAATATTTCATCCTGCATCGGCAGAAACACACCGGCACTATCAACCAAATAAATAACCGGCAAATGATTTTCCATGGCTATTTCCTGCAACCGTAGATTCTTTTTACCGGTGATCGGAAACCATGCACCAGCTTTTACGGTCTGGTCGTTGGCAAGTATCACACATTGCCGGCCGCTTACATAACCAACACCCGCCACTGTGCCACCCGCCGGGCAACCGCCCTGTTCTGAATACATTTCATAACCGGCAAAAGCACCGATTTCGATAAAGGGTTTGTCGTTGTCAATTAAGTATTCAATCCGCTCCCGGGGAGTGAGTTTATTTTTCTCTCTTTGTTTTTCAATAGCTTTTTTACCGCCGCCTTCATATATTTTTTCCAGCCGGCGGCGCATTTCGCTGAGGCTTTGTTTTATTACGTCTTCGTTTTTATTGAAATCAAGATTCATGTTGCAATACGTTGAGATGCAAAGATAGGGTACGGAGTCTTTGTCATTCCTATGGCCGGGAAACCTGATTTGTTATTTGTAAAAATCTCTACTCTATCGTCGGATTGATACCTATGACTGTTCTTTGTTAGCTTGGTGAAATAATTTTCTGATACGAGTTTCTTTCGTTAGGATTTTAGAAATAAAATTTTTCGTTTGCTGACAGAATGAAACATTTGTAACTTGCCATCCGACTTTCTTCATTTAAATTCAGCATATGGAAAAGTTTTGGAGCCGTCGTGATGCTATCAGGGCATTAAGTTTGTCATTAGGTACTGCAGCCATTCCATTTTCATCATGGGCTGTTGATGAGAATAGCCATCCTATTTTATTGCCCGGAATAAAATTAAACCTGGATAGGCCGGTTACTGCTATTACCTGTGGTGCGGGTTCAAGGGGTAATGTTTATGGTAATTATGCGGTGCAATACCCGGGCCAGCTTGATATAATTGGCGTGGCAGAACCTATTGCTCTTCGGAATGAACGCTATGCTAAAAAACACAGCATACAAGAAGAAAACCGCTTTACTACCTGGGAGGATGTTTTTAAAAGGCCAAAATTCGCTGACGCTATCATCATTACTACACCTGATAACCTGCACTATGGCCCCTGCATGAAGGCATTGGAAATGGGGTATGATGTGTTGCTGGAAAAACCTATCTCGCCGAGTGAAAAAGAATGCAGGGATATTTTATCTCTTGCCAAAAAAACCGGCAGGATTGTAGCTGTTTGTCATGTGTTACGCTATGCACCATATTTTGTTAAGCTAAAAGAAATAATACAAAGCGGCGTTTTGGGTGAGGTAGTAAGCGTACAACATTTTGAGCCGATCGAGCATAAGCACATGAGCCATTCGTACGTAAGAGGTAACTGGCACAATAGTAAAGAGACTACACCTATCATTTTAGCAAAATCATGTCACGACCTTGATATATTAAGATGGATGCTTGGTAAATCTTGCACTCACATACAGGCTTTTGGAAGCCTGCAATGGTTTACTAAAAAAAATGCACCAGAAGGAAGTACGGCCCGTTGCGCCGATGGTTGCAAAGTGGAAAGTAAATGCCCCTACTCAGCATTAGAAATTTATTATCGTAAAAGACAACGCAATTATGTTTTTGATTTACCCGAAGAAAAAGATAAACAGGCCGAATTCGTTTTGGAGCAATTAAAAACAACCAACTATGGCCGTTGTGTATACCGTATGGAGAACGACCAGCCCGATCATTATACCACCAATATATTATTTGAAGGAGGTGTAACAGCAGCATTTTCTATGGAAGCGTTTACTTCGTACGAAGGAAGAAGAACAAGAGTGATGGGAGGTCTTGGCGATGTGGTGGGTGATATGACTTCTTTTACCATGACAGATTTTTTAACCGATAAGAAAACAGAATGGAAACAGGAGTCTGACGGGCATGGTGGCGGTGACTGGCGTTTGGTAGCAGATTGGATCAATGCAGTATCTCAACAGAACCCCGCATTACTTACTTCTACCATTGACGCTTCTATTGAAAGCCATGTGATGGGTTTTATGGCTGAGCAAAGCAGGAAAAAAAATAAGGTAATGGAGGTGAAATTATAAGCACCAATCAAATCGTTTATTTGCTTCAGCATAAATACTATGATTAGCTTTATTTCTATCCGGTTCTTAATTCTTGAAAAATTATACCACTTACCGGATGAAGCCGGGTAATTCATCAAAATGGGCAGCTTCTTCGCCAGTTAATAAGAGGCCTTTGACAGCAAATGCCACAGATTTTTCACAGGTAAATATTTCCCGGTTAAAATTAATAATAGTAGAGAATTCCAGCTCAGTCAGGTTTTTATGCAGGTCTTCCCGATGCAGTTCAGCAAGCATTTGCTTGTAGTTTTCCTGTATGAATTTATATATGACTGTAATCTTTTCAAACAGATTCTTTGTTTTTATTTCAAATACTAGCGGAATAATTTTCTCAAAGAAAGAAGTGACTCTCTCACCAGTAAGCAGGTAGTAATTATATTTCTGGTCTTTCGATGACTTACTGAGTTGTTCAATATCTGGCCAGGCATCTTTTATATTTTTAGCAGCATACATGGTATTACGGGCAGCATCAATCAACTGAAGAAGGCGAATGGTTATTTCCTTATCATTTACCTGGCGCTGAAGGGCTGCGATATAATTATAAATCTCCCCATGCTGGTGTTTAATATAGTCGTACTTCTCCATTAATTTTTTGGATGCAAAGCTCCGGGTGATTTTTACCTGATCAGGGAAAGTCACTTTTTTATTAAAAGCTTCCAATGCAAAAGCAGCAGTATGGTACAGCAGGTAGGCCGTTTCCTTTTCTAATGCAGCGATGGCCGGGTCGGTATCAGTTACTTTCACTTTGTGAATGAAAAGAGTTTCGTCTTCATCGCTGATAAAACGTTTTTCCAGGAAACGGCCAAAAGGCCGGAGCAAAGGGTAGAAGAGAATAATACCCACAACATTCAGTAGTGTTTGAAATAGTACTAATGCTATAAGGTTGTCTTTTATCCCGATAACATCTGTAATGAGCCTGTTTACAGGCCCCAGTACGATGAACAGCAACAGCACATTGATGGTATTGAACAATACATTGCCAAGTGCCACTCTTTTTTTTACAGCACTTCCTTTTGCAGCAGCAAGGATCAATTTAAGTGTGGTGCCTATCTCAGCACCTAATACAATGGCAGTTGCAGATAATAAACTGATAGCATCAACATACAAGGCACTTAAAACAATTGCGACAGTGGCTGAGCTTGATTGTACCAGGGTTGTAATAAGCAAACCAATCAGCAAGAAAATAATGGCGGGTTGTTCGTTCAACTGGGCTAAGTCTGTTTCTTTGATGATATCCTGCATGCCTGACTTGATAAAAGTGAGCCCTACAAAAAGGAAGGCAAAGCCAAATAATAACCTGCTCCAATGATTAAGGCGACCTTCTTTATTGCTTAGCAGCATGGTCATCCCGGCTATAGCAGTAATGGGGTAGGCAATCATTTCGATATTAAAATTAAAACCCAGTGTTGCAACCAGCCAATTACTTACCGTAGTTCCAAGGTTAGTACCCAGCATAATGCCAAGGGCATTTTCCATTTGTATGATTCCGGCTCCTACAAATGCCAGTACCATCAGGTTTACGACTGAGCTGCTTTGTAATACGCTGGTAACAATGGCTCCGCTACCAATTGCTTTCAGCTTATTTGATGTTTGTTTTTTCAGAAACAATTTGAAGGGTCTGCCCGCAAGGAACCTGACACCTTCTTCAAGAAAGTTTGCTCCTAACAGGAAAATAACGATACCTGTTAGCATTTCCCATATATCGTAAGATAAGTTCATCTCAATGCGAAGTTCTGTATACTATTGCGAAATAGAGAGGCCGGTACATTTTTTTGACAAATTATATTATTACCGGATATATTTCTTTATTGCAATGTGGTATAGATGCAAACAACTTAAATAAACTGAGAGGCTGATTATTGTGACCTATGTCATTGTTTTTACTGAGTGTTCTCATTGAGAAATAGGTGAGTTTAATTTACTTTTAAATGCCGGGATAAAATTTATGTTATTTACTTATCTGCTGTGAAAGCTGAAAAAATAAAAGAAAATTATGGATATAAAAAAACAACCCGTCAGCCAACCTGAAGTTCCTTATCCCGGGAAACGTCCTGAAATTGACCCTGATAAGGTTCCTGAAAATCCCAATATTCCGGATGAAGACCCTGATATTATCCCAGATGAGGATAACCCATTTGAAATAACACCTGATGAGAATCCATCGCCTGGTGAAAAGCCATAGATATCTTACAAGTACTGAAAATGAGAATCACATGGAGGGTTTGGTGAGTTGATTATTTTAAAAACCTGAACTAAATAGAAAGCAATGAAAACAGTTTTATTTGTACTTGTTTCCTTTCTTGCCGTAACAGCTTTATTATCCGGTATAATGCTCATCAGTAATCCCGATGGTAAAATAATGAATCTATCTGTCAGCTTGCTTGAAGGAACTCCATTTAAGGATTTCACCATTCCCGGTGTATTATTAGCCGTACTTGTAGGTGGTACTAATCTGCTGGCCGTTTTTTTTAATCTGAAACGCCAGGCCGGACGTTATAACTGGGCTCTTGCAGGCGGAATATTTATTACAGGATGGATCATTGGCCAGTTAATTTTAATTGGTGCTTCTCACTGGTTGCAGGCCTTTTATCTTGTTATTGGAATACTGGTTATTCTCATTGCATACCAGTTAAAAGGAAAATGGGCTGTTTAATTTTTCGGCATGTATGAAATACGGATTTGTCAATTTAGATTATATACGTACCAATACAGCATTAAAACATTAACTGCAAAACTGACCAGCAAAGACTACCTTCCCGCCGTTGCCGGCAATATTGCTGGCAGGTAAATCAAACAAATGTCAAATATTACACAAGTCGTAAACGCAGATAAACTTTTGAAAACTTTAAAAAAAAGTGTGCATGCATCCGATTTGGATCAATTACTCAGTAGTACAGGTCCATATACTTTCTTTGCACCCAGTGATCTTGCTTTTGAAAAATTAGAAAAAGGACGTATCGAAAAGTTGATGGAACCACAAAACAGGTCGCAATTAGCTGGTCTGCTAAATAACCATATCGTTAGCGGAATGATATCTTTCAAAGATTTAAAGGACGGTGACAAACTCACTACTGTTAATGGAAAAGAATTGCTGGTACAGGAAAAAGATGGCACTGTCAGTATAGGCGACAGTACTATTCTGCCCCGGGAGGCAAAAATATCTAATGGGGTAATACATTTGGCTGATGCTGTGATTGAGTAAGAAATTATAATTAATAATTTTCCCTACTATTACTTACTTATCAACTTAAAACATTTTATGTAAAATATTAGTGACGGGGACAAAATGTCCGCAGGCCGTTATCTTTCTCCATTGTCAAACGACTTTATGCTTAGATTTCCGGTTTACTTTTTATAATCGGCTAATGACTACTGCGGATGCCATGTACTCTATTTTTTCAACAGTAATATATGGCTTTTTTATCTTCCTAAATCCCTGGATGAAAAAAAATATTTAGTAATCCTGGTGTTTTTTTTGTCCTGGTTTTTTATTTGCTTACAATAATATTTAAAAAAAAAGCCCCTGTGGAAACAGGAGCTCTAACCAAAACCAACTGCTCTGAGAAAAAATTTACTTTAATTCTAAAGCAAGTTAAAGGTGAATTATTTTTTAGATATGTTGTTATAACGTTAGCTTTAAAATTTATATAATTCACACATTTTCCAGCATCGCCAGCCTTTTATCTTTTAATTGTTTAAAGTGAGAGGGTGTAAGGCCGGTAATTTTCTTGAATTGTGAAGAGAGATGCGCTACACTGCTATAATGCATCAGGTATGAAATTTCGGTAAGGTTGAGTTCGTTATATGCGAGTAATTCCTTTACTCTCTCAATCTTATGTTTTATAAAAAATTTCTCAATAGTGGTTCCCTGTGCTTCAGAAAAAAGATTTGCGAGATAAGTATAGTTGTGGTTTAGTTTCTGACTTAAGTATTCAGAAAAATTAACTCTCAGGGGGTCCTCTGAATAGTGAACTAATTCGATAATCACACTTTTTATCTTTTGTACAAGTACACTTTTTTTATCGTCCATTAATTCCAGACCCGATTTCAAAAGTGCAGATTTAATCTGGTTATGCTGTACATCGGATATTTCTTCCTGTATATCAGCTACACCTAATTCTACAAAAGCATTCTGTATTCCAATTTTAGACAATTCATCTTTCACTACCATTTTGCATCGGATGCAGACCATGTTTTTAATATACAATTTCAAAGTAATGGATTTGTGGTTAAAATTCAGATTATGTGTCAATAAGGTATTAAGTGTTTATCTTTTATACCCCATGCAGGTCTATAATCTAAAATCTGTGCCAGAACAGGTTCCGCAGAATGTGGGAATTTTATAACTTATTCTGACAAACATGTAATGAATATGGGTAAAAAACTACCCACCTTTATATAGTAATTTATTTGCTTTCATTAGATAATACTCTATGTAAAGCAATACATGAATCATCCAAAAAAAATTTTCAATGACTGCAAAAAAAGTATTTAGAATCGCATCGGTCGTCATCTTTATGGCGGTTACAATGCCTGCCAGTTCCGCCATCGTTGATCCTGCAGCTTCTCAAAGCAATAACTCTCCCAGAACAGAAGATCCAAGGGGGCAGCAGTTGCTCCAGCGTCTGGAGGATATCAAAGGGATGGATAAATCAACCCTGACTAAAGTTGATAAGAAGGAATTGCGTAAAGAAGTAAAAGATATCAAAAAGGAAATGAAAGTTATCAAAGGAGGAGTTTATCTTTCGGTTGGCGCAATCATCATTGTAATATTATTGTTGATTCTCCTTCTCTGATTTATTTATATGGTTAGCCGCTTTTTAATTTAAGCGTTGATTTTCTCATAAGGGAAACCCTGGTTTTTTTACCGGGGTTTTCTATTTGGTTGAATAAGACTTAATGTGTGAATCATATAAAATATTCTTAAAGTGGTGTAACAATGTGAGCTCAAAAATAGCTCAACTTTGATTATACTATAAAATTTTACTTATGCCTATTCTCACTATTCTGATTGTGCTAATTGTTGCAGGCGTTGTTCTTTGGTTGGTAAATACTTACATCCCTATGGATCGTAAGATCAGGAACATCCTTAATGCAGTTGTTGTTATTGTTATTGTGCTTTGGCTATTGAAAGCATTTGGAATTTTGGATTCATTGAAAGCTGTACGGATATAAAGTATTTTCTTTTAAAATTAATAGTTATGAAACAAGCAATTATAATTTTTGTGACTTTTTGCCTGGCGGCATCTTTGTATGCCCAGCAACGGGTAAGTGAGACAATTATTACCGTTAATGGGAATAAAAATCTACAACTTTCTCTTGATGGTCGGGATTATGCTATAATAAGCAGTAATATTTCCGGTAATAAGACAACTATTTCCATTAGCAACCTCGAGATACGGCAACACACACTGGTGGTTACACGGACAGGTAAAAATTCCAACCGGTCTGAAAGGATTTCTACAACATTTAATCTAAGAAACAGGTTTGATATGCTGGTAAAAGTGAATGGGAACGGTAGCCTGGAGTTGATTGAAACGAAGAACAACTTGCAGAATGATAATTATGTTGCGATGAATGAGGCCAATTTTAATATTCTATTACGGAATGTTAGAAACCAACGATCAGTAAATGGGAAAAGGATAGTCATAGACAATGCATTTTCGGTGGATAACAACTATTTTACGACTTCACAAGTGGTTCAAATGCTTCGGCTTGTAAATTCAGAAAGTTACAGACTTCAACTGTCAAAATCTTCTTATCCTCGTATTACCGACAGAAATAATTTCGGACAGTTGAATAACTTGTTGAATAGCCAGGCCAGCAGAAATGAGTTACAAGACTATGTTGATAATTATGATGATGTATACGATGAAGAAAATTATACTAATGTGGCCATGTCGGATGCCAATTTTAATGCGTTGTTAAAAAGCACTCAGCAACAATGGCAAGCCAATGCAAAGTTGAATTCTTTAACAGATGTTTTTAATTCAAGCAATAACTATTTTACTGCCTACCAGGCACGGCAGTTGATTATGCTGGTTGATGCCGAGGATAGCAGGTTAGGCCTTGCCAAGATATCGTATCGAACCATCGTTGATCCAACTAATTTCAACCAGGTAGCTAATTTGCTTACCAGCCAGGCGAGTAAGGATCAGTTGACAGTTTTTATAAATAATTATAATAATAGTGGTACTACTACTATCGCAATGTTGGAGTCTGATTTCAATACCCTATACAAGACAATTGAGGGTCAGTACTTCCCTAATCAGCAAATGAGTTCCCTGACAACTACTTTTAATAATACGAGTTATTATTTCACTACAGCCCAGGCAAGACAATTAATTCAGTTGGTGTCCTATGAAAGTAACAGGCTGCAATTAGCTAAATTATCCTATCGCACAATTACGGACCGTAACAACTTCAGTCAGTTGTATGATATACTTTCTTCACAGGCGAGTAGGAACGAGTTAGATAGTTATGTAAAAGCATATACGAATTAAATTTAAATCTGCTCCTGGCGATAACAAGTATCCTGTCCTTCAATATATATGCCACCAGTATCAACTGGTGGTTTTTTATTGAATGTGCTTTATGTAAAACTCCTCCCTGTGCATCCAGACGGTTCTGCAAATAGAAATAATTATATTTGGATAAAGGAGATTACCCCAAATGCAAAAAACTGAGTCAGTATTTGTTACGGGTGCTACCGGTAACCAGGGAGGTGCAGCGGTCAGGCATCTATTGAGTAAAGGGTTTCATATCAAAGCTTTAGTCAGAAACCCGGATGCAATTCCGGCGCAATTAATCCGTCAGAACAATGTTGAAATAATTAAGGGGGATTTGAATGATCCTGCATCTTACCGGCATCATTTACAAAACCTGCATGCTGTCTTTTGTAATCTTCAGTTTACAGCAGGAGTGAACAAAGAAGTTCAACAGGGATTAAACCTTGTTGATAATTGTAAAGAGCAGGGAGTTAAGCATTTGATTTACTCTTCAGTGGTAGGTTGTGATCTCAATACAGGCATCCCCCATTGGGAGAGTAAGTTTAAAATTGAAAAACATATCGAATCAACAGGTATCAATTTTACTATACTACGTCCTGCCTCCCTTTACGAAAATTTATTAGTGCCACAGGTTAAGAGCAGAGTCTTAAAAGGAAAATTAGTCTTACCAACAGCAAAAAATTGCATTCAGCAATTTGTCGGCGCTGATGATGTCGGCAGAATCAGTGCTATCATCCTTACCAACCCGGAGATGTATGCAGGTAGAACGATTGGACTGGCTGCTGAACAAATGGATGGCAGTCAACTGGCAACTATTTTTTCGGAGGTATTAAAGCGGGAAATAAAGTTTCAGCAGCTACCCATGTTCATTACCCGTTTAATAATGGGAAAGGGGCTTGCCAAAATGTTCAGATGGATTAATGATCATGATGGAATACTGGTTAAAGATATCGATTCCTTGAAAAAAGAATTTCCGGGTATGTTGTCCATTGAAAAATGGATTGATAATAATTTCAGGCCAGTTTCAAAGGAGGTGTAGTATTTTCAGGGTCGACTGTTATTCTATTATTTTTTAGTGCTTTTTTTCTGGAATACTTTTTTGATAAATTAAAATTCTAAAAAGTAAAAAACTAATGTCCAGGCAAAAAATTAATTTAAAATTATAGTATGAAAGCCATTAAACTATCCCTGTTGATCTTTCTATCAGTAATGGGGAATCAACTGAAGGCCCAACTATGGAAAGTGTATAATGACAGCGCCAAAATTTTTCAGCAACAAAGAGACAATTCAAAAGCAGTTGCCTTTTTCCAGCAGGCACATACCTTACTGAAAAAGGATTCCTCCACTACGGGCACTTATTTTCAGATTAATAACGACATCGGAGACCTATATTGGTCAATCGGTCAGTATGCAAACGCAGAGCCTTTTTATGCAACCGGCAAAGAAGTGATTGAGACGATAAAGGGTAAGGAGAATGCTGAATATGCACTGAGTTGTTTTAATCTTGGCCGTTTATACCGCTTGTTGGGACAATATGCAAAAGCAGAAACATTGCTGATTGAATCAAAAAATATCCGGGAGAAAGTGCTGGGAAAGGAGAATGCCGATTATGCCAATAGTTGTAATAACCTTGGAATAGTTTATGTAGAGACAGGAAGGTATGATGAAGTAAAACCTTTATATACAGAAGCTATGCAAATCAGGCTGAAAGTATTGGGTAGGGATCATATTGATTATGCGGCCAGTTGCAATAACCTGGCAATCCTGTATGTGGTAACCGGCAAGCCTTATGATGCGGAACCGCTGTACCTTGAAGCAAAACGTATCCGGGAAAAAGCATTGGGAAAGGAGCATCCATTTTATGCAGCGAGTTGTAATAACCTTGCAGCGTTATACCTCGACATGGGACAGTATAGAAAAGCAGAGCCACTTTACCTGGAAGCAAAACAAATCAGGGAGCGAACACTAGGAAAAGAACATCCGGACTATGCATCCAGTTGCGACAATCTTGCTATCCTGTATATGGATATTGGTAATTATGAAATAGCTGAGGCTTTGTACAAAGAAGCAAGACTTATCAGGGAAAAATCGCTTGGCACCAAACATATTGAATATGCCAAAGGCTGTAATAACCTTGCCCTGTTGTATAAATTATTGGGACAATTTGAAAAATCTGCTGACTTGTTTTCAGCAGCTAAAGAAATCTTTGCGGAAGCAGTAGGGAAAGATCATTTTGAATATGGTAAATGCTGTAACAATCTCGGTGCTGTGTATATGGATATGAATGATTATAGCAAAGCGACACCCTTGTATATAGGAGCAAAACAGGTTTGGGAAAAAGTATTGGGTAAAGAACATCCAGAATATGCCAAAGCCTGTCATAACCTGGCATTGGTACATCTTAAAAATGGTGAGTACAATGAAGCAGAAAAGCTTTTCTTAGAAGCTAATAATATAAGGGCAACGGCATTGGGCAAGGACCACCCTGATTTTGCCGAGGGGTGTGATAACCTGGCCGGCGTTTATACCCAAAAAGGGGAGTACGAAAAAGCCATTGCACTGCACCTGCAGGCAAAAGAGCTAAGAGAAAAAGCTTTGGGAATTGCACATCCTGATTATTTACAAAGCTGTCTTAACCTGGCCAATGATTACCGGAGTAAAGGTGATAATAAGATGGCACTTAATCTTTATACGGAAGCCTTTTCATCTCAGCAGGCTTTACTGACAAAAATTTTTCGTTTTACTACGGAGCCGGAAAAACAGGCTTATCTAAAAAAAGTAAATGACTACCGGAGTTATTTTCTTTCTTTCAGCATATCAGAACCAGTACCTGATCAGCAGGCAGGTGTCTATGCCTATGAAGTATCGCTTGCCAATAAGAACCTGATTATTAATGCTGCAGAACAATTACGACAAATTATTGGAAGTACGAATGACACTCTACTGATTAATCTTTACAATAACTGGATTGATATAAAAGAACAACTGGCTTTCTGGTATGCAAAACCAGTAGGCGAAAGGAAAACAGAATTGTTACAGCTGGAAGAAAAGGCTAACCTCTTCGAAAAAGAACTGGTCCGCTTATCTTCTTCATTCCGGAATGAGCGACAAGATAAAAGCTGGCGGGATATTCAACAGGCATTACAGCCAGGCGAAGCGGCGGTTGAGTTTTCTAACTTCCGGTTTCATAATGGAAGGGAATTTACCGACAGTTTTTTTTATGTAGCCGTTGTTATACGAAAGGATAATCCTGCACCGCAACTGATCACCCTTTTTGAACAAAAGCAACTCGGTACGCTAGCCAGCAAATTCAGTTTTGGTGAAAGGCTGATTAATTTATTATATGCAGCACCTGGCAAACAAGGCAACACAAACACAGGTAATTCGCTGTACTCACTAGTATGGAAACCCCTTGAAAAATCGCTGGCCGGCATCAACACGGTTTATTTTTCCCCGGCGGGAGAGTTATATAAAGTTTCTTTTGCTTCACTTCCGGTAAATAGTACACAGGTACTTAGTGATCAATATAACCTGGTACAACTTAATACAACAACATCGGTGATTACCGCAACAAACGCTGTTATTGCCAACAGTGATACCCTGATCTTATATGGAGGTGTTCAGTATGATGCAGACTCTCTGAGTATCCGCCGTGCTGTGCTACAATACGGAGGATCAGATTTTGCGAAAAGATCACTGCCAGAAAATTTGTTGCGCAGTAGTATTGGCGATTTTAATTATCTAAGTGAAACTGAAAAAGAAGTAAATGAAATAAAAAGACTGGCTGAACAGAAAAAATATACTGTAACAGTTGCCAGCGGTATTAATGCAACGGAGGAATCTGTGAAGCACTTGTCTGGAAGAGGATCGCCGTCGGTGGTACATATTGCCACTCATGGTTTCTTTTTTCCGGACCCATCTCTGACCAAAAAAGAATTAAGCAGTAGTAGCCGTTCTGTTTTCCGGCAATCAGATAATCCGCTGATCCGGTCGGGTCTTGCATTAGCCGGTGCCAACAATGCCTGGCGGGGAAAACCAGTTGCCGGCGTGGAGGATGGAATTTTAACGGCATATGAAGTAGCCAATATGTATTTACCCAATACTAAACTGGCAGTACTTTCTGCCTGCGAAACGGGGCTGGGAGATATACAGGGTAGTGAAGGAGTTTACGGACTTCAGCGGTCTTTTAAAATGGCAGGGGCTGCCAACCTGGTGATGAGCCTCTGGAAAGTACCCGATGCAGAAACAGCTGAATTCATGCAGGAATTCTATAAAAACATATTTGCACAACAAACGATTCATGCTGCTTTTTATACGGCACAAACGATGATGAAAAATAAATACCGCAATGAGCCCTTTAAATGGGCGGCATGGGTGATGGTAAGATGATCTTCATTATTTATTTTATTTCCGAAAAGAACATACGCCGGTAAAGTAAAATCTTACATCAACCGATAAGATTTTATCTTTATCCCAGTATGAATTTATATATCAGCAAATCAGTTATCATAATCACTTGTCCCAAACGACTTGCCCCTTACCTGGAATTGGAAGTAGCAGAATTGGGTTTTGCTATCGAAGAAACATTTGTAACAGGAGTACGCCTTTCCGGCACTATCAACGATTGTATTAAGCTTAATCTGAATCTTCGTTGTGCCAGCCAGGTGTTGTACAGCTTGAAAGAATTTGAAGCCGCAGATGCAGATGGTATTTACAATCAGCTTACCGGCTATCCATGGGAGAATATTTTACCTGATCCTGGTTATTTTTCTATCACCAGTAATGTAAATAATCCAACAATTAATAACAGCATGTTTGCTAACCTGCGGGTTAAAGATGCAATTGTTGACAGGATGCGGGAGAAAAGAGGCACAAGGCCATCAACCGGTTCTGCCCTTACCGGTGCAGTTATTCATTTATTCTGGAAGAATGAAAGGGCCGAAATATTTATTGATACATCGGGTGATTCATTAGGGCGCCATGGTTACCGGAAAATTCCCGGACAGGCACCCATGCTTGAAGCATTAGCATCTGCCACTATCTATGCTACAAGGTGGGATAGAAGATCGCCGTTTGTTAATCCGATGTGTGGCTCGGGTACTTTGGCAATAGAAGCCGCCATGATCGCTACAAACAGAAGGCCGGGTTTATTTCGCACCAATTATGCTTTCATGCATTTGCAGGGATATGATGAAACAGTTTATTTGCAGGAAGATACCTTACTTGAAAAACAAATTATGGATGTGCCCGGACTTCGCATCATTGCTACTGATTATAGCGAAAGAGCCATTGAGAATGCTAAGAAGAATGCCATAGCAGCCGGAGTGGCCAGCCTTATTGATTTTGCAGTTTGTGATTTTGCAGCTACTGAAATACCTCCCGCTGTTCCAGGTATTTTTTATGTGAACCCGGAATATGGCGAACGGTTAGGTGATGTGAAAGAACTGGAAGAAACATATAGCCGTATTGGTGATTTTATGAAACAGAAATGCGGAGGATATTTTGGTTATGTGTTTACAGGCAATCTTGAGCTAGCCAAAAAAATCGGGCTGAAAGCTAAAAGGAGGATAGAGTTTTATACCAGTACTATTGATTGTCGTTTGCTGGAATATGAATTATATAGTGGGAGCCGGGCAGTTCCTAAAGAAATAAACGAATCATCGTAATTACAAAGTGATAATATCATCAACTATGGACATTTCAGCATTGCAGAAAATTGTAAAAGACCGGTATTTTAAAACAGATAGTGAAAGGGGTATTTATCATACTGCATTATGGTTTCATGAAGAAGTAGGAGAACTCTCTTCTGCTATTGCCAGCGGTGATCAGCAAAATGCAAAAGAAGAGTTTGCAGATGTGTTGATGTGGTTATTAACTCTTGCCAACCTGATGGAAGTGGATATGGAGAAAGCCATCGATGAATATTTAACGAACCCGAGGAAATTGCCGACAAAATAATAATCTATTATCGAGGCTGCCGGATTTTTATTTACACATCGCCTTCGTTAAATGACAAAGTAAGGTTCACCAGTTTTGTAGAAACCTTCCTGTACTTCACGGCTGCTTTATCAAGCATTATTTTAGATGCTTTAAATATATCATTGCCTTCATATTTATCGGAGAGATAAATAACTTCTCTTATTCCGGATTGGATAATCGCTTTTGTACATTCATTACAGGGAAAAAGTGCTGTGTAGATTTTACAATCTTTGAGATCCATGCCAATATTGTTTAAAATGGCATTCAGTTCTGCATGACAGATGTAAGGATATTTGGTGTCAAGGAACCCGCCCTGCTTCTCCCATGGAAATTCATCATCATCACAGCCCATCGGTAGTCCGTTGTATCCGGCACCAACAATCTTATTTTTATTATTTACAATGCAGGCACCCACCTGTGTGCTGGGGTCTTTGCTTCGCATGGCAGACAATAAGGCTACTCCCATAAAATATTCGTCCCAGGAAATATAATTTTGTCTTTTTTTAAGCATGACGAATGATTAAGTTCAAAGCGGATTGTAAACTTTTGTATGCGAATGTATGGTATTGGCTGAAATTTTATACCGGTATAGCCAGCAAAGGAATATTGGTCAGGTACGACATCTTTTTAGTTTTACTTTTATTAAAGATGCTTTCAATTGGATTTCTTTGATGGGTTAGCATCGTTACGATATCAATATGTTCTTTCTCAATCCAGTTTTGAAGGCTCTCGAAAAACTGGTGTCCTGCTAAATGAACTGCATGAATGCCAAGTTCAGGGTATTTTGTTTTTAGCATATCCCTGTAGCCGGCAATTTTATTCTCATTCCGTTGGTAGTCTTCTACAGCATCATCATTGGTGTCGGTAAAAATAGTTACCTGGATACTTGCATTAAATAAACTTGCCATTGTAAAGACCGGATTTAAAAGATGTTGTTCCTCATCAAATTCGTTGATTGCCAGTAAGATTTTTTGTGGGTTATGCCATTCACTGAGTAATGGAATGACTAATACCGGCACAGGGCTGCTGCCTATAACGCCAGCAGTTCTGCTGCCATATATTTTTTCTTTAACACCTGCACTGCCCATCGTTCCCATAATGATAAGGTCGATTTCAAAATGGGCAATTGCATCAAATATGGAATTGATAGAAGAATCGGCGTAGACCTCAGTTGTTATATCAATGGATTCAGTTTCACTGATGCTTTTCCTGATAAGTGCCAGTTTTTCCCTGGCTATCATGATGGCTTCTTCTACGGGATATGTTTCTGCGGCATGGATCAGGACTATCTCTCCTTTATTTAGCCTCGCAATATGCAGCGCAAAGTCCAATGCTTTGTCTGCGTTGGGAGAAAAATCGGTCGGAACAAGTATTTTTTTCATAATAATAAATTTAACTGCTGCCGTTACAAATAAGCGAAATAAATTTAATGAATAGTTTGATTTTAATCAGCCGCTAATATGATTCAAAATTTCCGTGTCTGGAAATAATAACAACATAGCTTCTCTTTCAAATCGACCCGGTGTATTATTTAGCAACGGCAATTTTCACTTTTTTATTCTTAATCTTTTGGTCCTTGATCAGCTGCAGGGTAGGGCTGACTTTTATTTTTTTTACAGCTACAAACGAGAAAAAATCTTTCACTTCAATCAAGCCAATATCCTCTTTTTTTAATTGGCCCCTGTTAGAAAGGAAACCAACAATATCAATTTTATTAACCTTATCCTTTTTGCCTGCCGCAAAAAATAGCGTTGACCATTGTGGTTTATCCGGAAGGGTAATTGTTTCGGGTAATGTTATTTGTTCCGCTTCAGGATTGATATAGTCAGGTAATTCCTCTTCAGGAGATAAGATAATGATAGCCGTACCACTGGCGTCCATCCTGGCAGTTCTTCCGTTACGATGGGTAAAAATATCTTCGCTTCCGGGTAAATGATAATGTATGATGTAACGGATATTAGCAATATCAAGGCCCCTTGATGCAAGGTCTGTTGTAACTAATACATTGGTAGTTCCGTTTCTGAACTTGCACAGGGCGGCATCTCTTTCCTGTTGCTCCATAGCCCCGTGATAAAATTCGTTGATGATATCTTTCTCTTTCAAAAATTTACTGGTACGTTCTACGGACTCCCGGTGATTACAAAAGACAATTGCTGACCTGTTGCCCAGCATGCATAACAAGCGGAAAAGCGTTTCTAATTTGTCTTTTCCATCACTCAAGAGAGTTTTAACAGTAAGGCCTGTATCTTCATTGGCAGCACTTAAAAAATTTAATGTGACAGGTTCGTCCATTTTAATAAAGGCCGGAATTTCTACAGCCTGTGTGGCAGACGTCAATATTCTTTTTTGTATTGCCGGTAAAGCACCAATGATAAAAGACATTTCATCAAGAAAGCCTAACTCCAGTGATTTATCAAACTCATCAAGTACGAGAGTTTCAATCGAAGCGGTCGTAATATTACCTCTCCTGATATGATCGGCGAGGCGCCCCGGTGTGCCAACCAATAAGGCGGGTGGCTGTTTCAGATTATTTTCTTCGGTCTCTCGTAAATGACCACCATAACAGCAGGTTACTTTCAGGTTCGTTCCCATGCTTTTAAATACAGATTCGATCTGTAAGGCCAGTTCCCGGGATGGCACAATGATGATGGCTTGTGTTTTGGTAATCGCCGGGTCTAATAATTTGACCAACGGCAACAGGAAGGCTAATGTTTTTCCTGAGCCGGTTGCAGATAAAAGGAGTGTATTGTTATTGGTGGAAATAGCTTCAATGGAAGCCAGCTGCATTTCGTTTAATGACTTGATCTTTAACCGGGTTAATATGCTTTCCGTAGCAACTGTTGATGTCGACATATAGCAAAAGTAAGCTTGTTTGACGGGAGGAGTGATTTGTTTTATCCGTCAAAAAGTACTTAAACTGCTATACTAACACTATAGTGGAATAGCTAAGTACTTACGGCGATTGTTTATTTATGTACCAGTTTATCAACAACCGTTGTAACCAGTTGCCGGGTAAGATAACCTGCTACATGGTTGATCGTACTACCCAGCAAATCTTCTTTATTCGAATCGTGGTGAGTGATATCGGCGATCTTGTTTTTTAATAAGGTTTTTGGATCAAGATTATTTTTTAAGTCATTCCATGACAACCGCAACTCCCTTTCCAGCTCTAGTTGCTTTATCCGAAGCCGCATTTTCTCTTCTTTCAGATCACTGATATGTTTAATCTTTCTCATGGTTTTTATCCCGACTGAATAAGGAGTCAATAATTGCATTCATAATGGGAATACGCAATAGCCGGTCTTTGGCTCCCCATATGATGAGCCCCAGCAGCAGGTATATAGCTCCCATAATTAAGAATCCAAGCCAGGAGTTATGCAGCATATTACCGATAGCAATAGCTGCTGCTATACTGCCCATAAGAAGAAAAAATAGAAACACCAGGCCTGCAACAAGACCAGCAATTATCCTGGCAATAAGTGTAGAAATTTTTTCTGCCACGGATAACTTAGCCTGGGCAATCCTGGTGTTGACATATTCTTTTGCCTGCTCCAGAACAGTTTCTATTTTTTTAAACTCTTCGGACATTTTATTTTAAAAATAAGATTTTATTTATATCACTTCTTCCATTTCCCCATTTATCCTGCTATACTTGTCTTCCAGCTTTTCTTTACCAACTTTTACTTTAGATTTAATCTTATCAGTAAATTTTTTGCTACCATCAGCAATTTTATGCCGGGTAGAAGAACCTTTGTCAGGCGCAAATAATACGCCTAAAATTCCACCAATAGCCAATCCAGCACCCAGTGCAATAAGCATCTTTGAAGTGTTTTTCATAACGTAGTTTTTAAGGTGAACTAATATCTTCTTATCAATTCAAATATAAACTCATGTGACCTGAAAAAGTAATGAGAAGCTTCATTAATAAGGATGATAATGGTCAGGCTGATGGGGTTTGGTTGCTTGGGAAATTGATCAATCAATCTTGTTGATTTTTATACAATAAAATCCGTTAAGTTAGCCTGTGGATTCGTTAACACATATAGCACTGGGTGCCTGCATGGGTGATGCTTTTGCCGGAAAACAATTAGGTAAAAGGGCTATGTTCCTGGGTGCCGTGGCGCAAAGTGTGCCTGATATAGACTTTATTGCTTCTTTCTGGAATAATACTTCTGAAAACCTATTAGCACACAGGGGTTTTACTCACTCCTTGCTTTTTGCTCTGATGATTACACCGCTGCTGGCCATGCTGGCAGAGCGATGGCACCGGCCGCATGATATCTCGCTTAAAAAATGGATCATATTTTTTGGTGCACAGGCACTTATTCACCTCCTGATTGATGGTATGAATGTTTATGGGGTGGGTTGGTTTGAACCGTTTAGTCACCACCGTGTATCCTACAACTGGATTTTTGTGGCTGACCCGTTTTATTCCATTTGGCTGGGTATTGCTTTTGCCGTACTGCTGATCTTAAAACGAAATCATCCCCGGCGGAGTTGGTGGATAAAATTTGGTGTAGGTATGAGTACCATTTATCTTTTATATTGTGGATTGAATAAAATAAAAATCGATAATGATGTAAGAGATGTGTTAAACAAACAGCAAATTAGTTATAACAGCTATTTTACCACTCCTACACCGCTCAACAACTGGCTTTGGTATGTAGTAGCGGCGAATGATTCCGGTTATAATATCGGTTACCGTTCGCTTTTCGATAAAGAAAGAAAAATTGATTTTCACTTTGTTCCCCGTAATGATTCATTACTGAAATCAGTTAGTGATCATGAGGACCTCCAAAAACTGGTTCGTTTTTCCAAAGGCTATTACGCAATTCAACAATGGAATGATACACTGGTGTTCAATGACATCCGGTTTGGGCAAATAATTGGCTGGAAAGATCCCACTGCCCGGTTTGCCTTTTATTATTTTCTCCAACATCCGGAAGATAATTCATTGATAGTTCAACGGGGCCGGTTCGCCGGATGGAATATGGAAGCTTTCATGGCATTGCTAAAGCGAATTAAGGGAAATTAGTATTACATTTTTATTCTTCCTGCTTAAAATAAAAAGTAATAAGGTTTAAGGTATTGTTTATAAAGCTATAGCAGAACCGTTGCCACAATCTTCTGAATAAATGAGTGGAGGCTGTATAATTTTCCCGGGTGATTTTCTTACAATGGTTGGCGATAATATCATCCAGCATTTTTTCCGTTAATAAAGCAAACGAATTATTGCCGACTTCCATATTCAGCTCCAGGCTGGCATAGGCACTGATATTATTTACATTATAAGAACCTACTGTTGTCCATCTGCTATCATAGGTTGCCACTTTTGCATGTAGTACAGTTTCCTGGTATTCAAATATTTCAATATTATTTTTTAGCATCCATTCATACAGGTAACGTTCTGCATGTTTTGCCATCATAATATCTGATGTGCCGGCTAGTATTACTTTTATTTTTACGCCTCTCCTGGCTGCTTGTGTCAGTTTTTTTCGAAATAATCGTCCGGGCAAAAAATAACTGCACATAATGGTTATATGCTTCTCTGCCTTGTTAAACATATCAAGGTAACTTCTCCATACTTCACTTTTTCTTTTAACCCAATCATTTTGCCGCTGCCTTACCTGTATTTGCTCAGCAGCGGGGATTTGCTGACAGAATTTATCAATTGTATCCCAACTGGTAGTGGGAGTTATTTTTTTATCCCCCCACATTTCATAGCAGGTCTTGTTTAAAACAAAAGCAGCTTCACCTTCACAGTATAAGGCCACATCAAGCCAGGCCGGTTCATCCGGCATATCATTATACCGGTTACAAACATTTAGCCCACCTACCAGGGAGTACAATCCATCAACGACTACAACTTTGTGATGAAGCCTGCGGCCGAAATAAAAATGCCTGCTACGAAAGAAGGGCTCAAACCATTTAACATTCACACCTGCTTCTCTCATATCAATAACGCATCGTTTGTGTAAAGCCTGTGAAGCATAACCATCAAGATGCAGATAAACTGATACACCTCGTTGCGTAGCTGCTTTTAATGACTTCATCACGGTAGTGCCCGTTTCATCATCAAGGAAAATATAAAACTGCAGATGGATAGTTTTTTCGGCCTTTTCAATCAATTTGTTAAGTAAGCTAAAAAAATCCCTGCCACCTCTGATTAATTTTACCTTGTTACGAAAAGAGTAACCATGTTTTTGTATTTTTTTTTTCCGGCTCATTGGTCGAGAAAGCAGTTATCAACATTATTTTATCAGCTATTTGTCATGTATGAAGTTAATCAACTTACTATTTGACACTTCTCATTTTTAAATAGTATAGTCTTATATAACTTTAAGGTCAAAGATAGAAGACATTGTAAGTCATTTTTAATTTAATAAATGGAATAGTCGTGCCAGAGTTAGTTGGTTGGTTTGCCGGGGTTATATTTATCTTATCGATTTTGCATGTCGGCAGGAAGCGGATTGCTGCTTTATTAATGAAGTTATATGAGTTTTTTGTTCAACGGGGTAATATCTATTAAGAGAAGGAGTAGTTGTGTCAGATGACCAATCAAATTGGCTGTAAATATTCCATTGTTGCCGGTTCCTGTATGGAATTTTAGCACCTTTCCCTCTTACATAATTATGAAAAATATTACTTTTCTATTGCTGTCTTTTTTGCTCATTAGTTGTGAGGAGAAGGTAAAAAGGTTCACAGATAATGAAAACAGTTCCACCATGATCGAATTAGCTCCAAAGACTATTGGAGCTATTCCGGTACCTAAAGGTTATGAACGAATGTCATCACCGGTAGGATCATTTGCTTCCTGGCTGCGAACAGTTCCGTTGAAAACGGACAAAACTGTTTATCTCTACAATGGGCAATTAAAGCCTAACCAGGAAGCACAGTTTGTTGTGGTGAATATTTCTACAGGAAAAAGAGATTTACAACAATGCGCTGATGTGGTGATGCGGTTCCGGGCAGAGTATTTATTTGCGGAGAAAAACTATGCAGACATCGCTTTTATGGATTATAAGGGTAAGTGGTATAAATGGCAAGGGGGTGATAACAGACATGAATTTGACAACTACCTTGAAAATGTCTTTGGCTGGTGTGGTTCAGCATCTCTGGAAAAACAACTTATCCCGGTAGCTGATTTTAATAAAATGGCAGCAGGTGATGTACTAATACAAGGTGGTTTTCCGGGACATGCAATGTTGGTGGTAGATATGGCAGTAAATAAACAAGGGAATAAAATATTTATGCTGGCACAAGGCTACCAACCAGCACAAGACATTCATGTTGTTATCAATCCTGCCGACGAAAAGTTAAGTCCCTGGTATCAATTAACTACACCGGGTGAAATCATTACACCTGAATGGAGGTTTAAGAAAAGTAGCCTGAGAACCTGGTAATACCCCCGGGCCGCCTGTAAACATCGTGGATTATAAAAAAGAGGCTACCTTTAGAAAGGTTTCCATGTCTTAGTCTTTTGAAGACAAAATAATCCCTGCCATCGTTTTTTGTTTGAGATTAATTTAGAAAATGAAGCATTTTTCTTCTTTTATTATTTTAATGCTGTTTAGTGCTTCGACTTTCTCACAGCAGAAGTCAGGGCCGCCTTTACCCCAACAAGTTTCTCCGGCAGGGAATACTTATGCAGTTATTGTTGGTATTTCACAATATGAAAATGCAGGAATCGATCCTCTTGATTATGCTCACCGGGATGCTGAGGTGTTTGCAGACTATCTTAAGTCAAAACCAGGGGGTGCCGTTCCCGGGCAGAATATTGTTTTATTGACCAACGAAAAAGCTACGGAGGCTGCCATCTACGATGCCTTATACTGGTTGGTCGAGACATGCCAGAAGGATGATCTTGTATATTTTTATTTTTCCGGGCATGGCGACCTCGAGAATGTTACTGTTTCCAAAGACGGATTTCTGCTGCCGTATAATTCTCCCCGCACCAACTATATGTACAATGCTGTCCGCATTGAAGATTTGAATAAAATCGCCAATACTCTATCAGCCAGGAATAATGGCAAAGTAATTTTAATTACAGATGCTTGCCACTCCGGAAAACTGGCAGGCAATGATTCCCGTGGCAATTTCCTTGCAGCTGAACAATTACGTAAAGTGAAAGCCAATGAGATCCGTATAACTTCCTGTGACATTGACCAGCTATCCAATGAAGATGAAGGATGGGGTGAAGGGAGGGGTGTTTTCTCCTATTATTTTGTAATGGGATTAAATGGAGCAGCGGAACGAAACCGGGATGGCTTCATTACCAAAAATGAAATGAGGTTATACCTTGATTCTGCTTTTGCAAAAGATCCATTGCTGGCAAAAAAGGTAAATAAACAAAAAGCAGTATTGAGAGGAGATGATAATTTCAGGCTCGCAGCTGTTGATACTTCATTGGCCTTTGCTGTACAAATGGTTGCTGCAAGCAGGGATTCGGAAGATGATGCAGCTATGGCACCGGTTCCCAAACCGCCACAGGCTTATTTCTTTGAAGTCATGGAAAAAAGTAAGCCCGAAGACGTTTTTGATTTCAAGGAGCTGAATAAATTAGCGAAAGCGGAATTGCCTTTTGCATTTATTAAAATGTTACCAGACAATAGCAAGGAGAGCATAGGCCTTGAAAATTTAAATGCTCTTGAACGACAATTAAAAGAAAGTCCATATGCATTGCAACGGTTTTCTGATAAGCTGGTAGTGATGCTGAGTGACAGAGGGCAGCAAATAATTAACCTCTACCTGGAAGGGGATGAAGCAGAATTGGAGCGTCGCCGTTATTATAATAGTAACAGTAAGGGGTATGATGTGTATCCCTATATGTTTGCTGTTGCTTTAAAGCTGACAAGACCGGATGATGTTATTTATCGTAAACTGGAAATAAAACAACACTATTTTACAGGTGTAGCCGCACGGCTCCGGATACCATTAACAGAAGATCCCAAGCCATTGATTGAAGCAGCATTGGCAGCACAATTGAAAGCTTATGCGCTGAATGAAAACACAGCGTTTGTGAATAATGAATTGGGTATATTATATAAGGCCAAAAAAGATTTTGTAACGGCCGAAAAATATTTTCTGCGAGCCACACAGATCGCTGATAAGTGGGCAGTTCCCTGGTCAAACCTTATAAATCTGTATGCCAATACTAAAGAATACACGAAGGGAGTTGCCGCTTACGAAACTGCATTAAAACTGCAAGCCAATTTTCAGGGAACATATGTAAATGCGGGTATGTTATACGAGAAGCAAAATAATTTCTTATATGCTGAAGAGTTGTTCCGCAAAAGTATAAAGATGAATACCCGGCATTATCTCCCGTTTGAACGTTTGGGACATGTATACATGAATACAACGCAATATGACGTTGCAGATTCTTTCTTTAACGAAGCCGATATCAGGAAGAGGGGGTATAAATTTTTACGTCCGGATTCAGATGGAGATGGTGTTGTTGATGCGTTTGATCAGGTGATGTCTCCTTCTATTTGCTATGTTGACAGAGCTGATGCGATTATGAGCGGGGCAATAGGCTATTTTGTAATAGCTATGGATTTGTATACGAGAAAACAATTGGGAGAAGCGGAAGAAATGTTTAAGATGGCCATTTCATTAGATAAAAGCAATCCACTTGCTTTCCATTACCTAGGAAAAATAATGTATTCGCAGCGGCGGTATAAGGAGGCAGATATTTTTTTAAACTTCGCTGTTAAATATTTTCTGGAGCCTGATGAGTTAAAACATTATGTTGATTCTGTCAGCAAAAAAATTCCGGAATCTAAATCAAAACATTGTATTGTTATAAATTTTGAAAATGCATGGTACGGTAGGATCGATAATTATTATTTTCTTGCCGGATTATATAAAAGATGGAACCATTTTGCTGAAGCGGAACAGGCTTATCGCACCTACATCAGCATGAACCCGGAATCGGTAGAGGGCTATAATCTTTTATGGAATATGCTTGAAAGCATCGGCCGTTTTCCTGATGCTGAGCAGGTGATCCTTAGTTATGCCGCCATTAATAAAACATTAGGCGATAAGGAACTGAACGCCTTTAATAAGCGGATGATCAGCCGGTACCCGGAGGATGGAAATATGTATTATAAAGCCGGTTTATTTCTATACCATCTTGCTGCAAACGCCCCGGATAGCTATAGCGATGACAGAATAAAAGCTGTAGATGATCCTGATATTAACCAGGTTAAAACTGAACAAGAAGCGGGTAGATTTGTCGATATGATTGATAATAGTAAAGATGAAACTGGTCTTCTGAGCCTTACGGAAAATATTGCCTATGCTGAAAATATTGAGTACCCCCGGACGGAGGGGATAGCTTATTTTCTAAAAGCCGACAGCCTTTTGCAGCAAGATATTAATGCTCTTGCTGATATTAACTACAAAGCAGCCGATTTGTATGTTTGGCTGGGGGTACCAGAAAAAGCTTCTCCTTATTATAAAAGATCAGTTGACTTACAGCCCGAAAATGCAGGCACCCGGTTGAAGCTTATTGATACGTATGTAACCACCTATTATTTCAAAGGGGCACTGGAGCAATTAGATTCCTTGAACAACAGAAGGGAGATCAATTTCGACAAACAATTATTGCTGGCTAAATTTTGTATTCATTTTGGAAGATATACTGATGCAGAACCTTTATTGAAAGAAGCGCAGCAAATTCATCCGTATAAAATACCTGAAACAACCGATCTCCTGGGCAGAATGCATTTTATGTCCAACAATCCAAAATTGGCGATTCCGTATTATCAGCAATATCTTACCCTCAGGCCCAACGATCATCTTACGATGTACAGCATTGCCAGCCTGTATGCCCGAATAGGAAACCAGGGAGAAGCTTTCAAATGGTTAGAAATGGCGATGTCAAAAGGATTCAGATATGGTTGGGTGCTTAAGTTTGATGCGACGTGGAATAATTATCGTAAGCTTGGTAAGTGGGCAGAACTACAACGAAAATTTCCTTCAAAAAAATATACCGGATAGCAATACTGCTTACCGAATTATATAGTAAGGCTCCTGGAAGCATTTGTTGGAAGGGTCGTTTTCTCTCGGGCAGGGTGCAGTTTTGGCAAATTTGATTGTTCCCTCTTTAGCATCGGTCAGTACTTTATCCCATGATGGTGTAGTATTTAGCCGGCTTAAATTAGTTTCTAATGTCATTTTGAAGAACTGTGTAAAAAAACTTCCATCCTTTATATTTCCTGCAGCCCGTTGGCCATTATCTGCGGCAGTTGCCAATATGGACATTGGCCTCAGGAAAAGTGATTTGCAATTATCTATACTCCAATCCATACCGGATGATTTTACTTTTCCAATACGGGTGCCGAAAGATTTGGAAGAGAGTACATCTTCGTTGCAGCAATCACTTATAACGAGATTGAATCTTGCGCCAACTTTTTTTATAGCCGAAAATATTTCTTGTATGTTAATAGAGCTGGTATACACTTCCTGCCGGGTGCCGCCATCTGTTTTCAATTTCATATATGGAAAATGAATTTTTTGATCTCTTTCTTCCCGTTTTCTGAAACCATGTCCTGTATAATAGAATATAATAATGTCGTTGGGTGAAAATAATCTGATATTCTTTACCGCATCCCAAACACTTTTTACATTAAACTTGCTTCCGGCCACTATATTGTAAGATTTCTGTATACCAAGTTTCAATACAAGAGCATCAAATGTTTCTATTACTTTTTTTACATCAAGACTACAGGCTTTGGCGATTTCTTTATCGAGTGTATCCGCTACAATAATAAGATGTAATTTAATTTTTCGCTCAGCAGCCGATAAACCTTTGGTTGCCGATTCATAGGAGAGACTTCTAAAATATTCTTCATCTTCGCTAAAAAAACCACCTATAAATTTTTTGGTAAGTTCTTGTTTCAACATCAGCTTTGAAAAAAGAAAGCTGTCCTGTAAGGATCGGGAAAGATTTAGTGCAGGTCGTATTCCCGAAGGTTCAAAAAAATCGGATACCGGATTGTATTTATAAATAAGCAACAACGAATTATATTTTAATTTGCCGGTACCCCAGATGGTCCGCTGGTTTGTTATCCTGTAATTTAAACTGCTGGTATCGATGACGCCGGCTGTATCTGTACCCTGTAGCTCTTCGGCATCCATTTCAATCAGCACATCCCGTCGTGAGGAGGGGTCAGTATATCGTATCCGGAATATTCCGCTGCCGTCATATAGCCTGATAAAAACCGATCGATAGGTGATGGTATCCTTTACAAAAGAAAATTTATACCTGAATTGATATACTGATTGAGAGCTTGACACCAGGCCGGTGACAAGAGCCAGTAAAAAGAGTAAAATGAATTTTATTCTCACCCATCAGGTTTAATCAACTAAATGTACTGCTAATATTAATAATTTTTAAAATTTACCGGTACATTTTAAGTATACGGGAATAAGCTAATAGAAACCAGTGGTTGCAATGAATTAGTTTACGTTAGTATCATTTAGTATTTTCGGGTATGAAAAAATCAATACTATCAACTCTTTTTGTTTTCTTTTTGATCATTGGAAATATAACCGCACAGGTAACCGGTGAAACAAAGGGATGGCCTTCTGATGAACGTTATGCTTTTATCAATGAATGTATTAACACAGCAAAAGAACACCTGAGTGAGGACTCAGCCCGGTTTTATTGCTATTGTATGCAGTTTAAAGTGGAGAAGAAATATCCAACTATTGAACTTGCTGCTACAATAACGGAGGCGGATATGAATAGCCCTGAATGGCAAAAGGACATTCAGGGTTGTCTGAATGGGGGTACATGGACGGCAGCGGATCGTTCTACTTTTTTAAATGAATGTATTACTTCAGCAAAGGGAAGTGTAGGTGATGAAAAGGCAAAAATTTATTGTGAATGTATGCTCTACAAGGTAGAAGTGAAGTTTCCTAATCCCGAAGATGCCGGAACGCTGACTGCAGAAAAATTAGCGACTCCGGAATGGAAAAAAATAATACAAAGCTGTTTGGATTTTTAATTTAACCAGGGATTTAAATTTTATAGTTTACAATTTCCCGTTTACATTTGCACTCCTTATAAAAAGGAATAATCCGCCCGGGTGGCGGAATTGGTAGACGCAGCAGACTCAAAATCTGCCGTTCGCAAGGATGTGCTGGTTCGATTCCAGTCCCGGGCACAAAAGCTCCTCAGAACGGGGGGCTTTTTTACTTTTCAGAAAGTTGCCGATAGATACGGTCTAAATATTTTTTCTTGTAGTAATACTCTTTTACCTGCAGCAACTCTTCTTCGGTAGTACTACCTTCCTTATAGTTTTCCACAATTTCTTTTACAGGTTCATAGATATTCGTTTGAAGGTCTTTAATGGTCAATTCTAAACTATCTTTTACCGGTTCATCCCCTGCATCCATTAATTGTTCATTTATTTCCAATACTTCCATCAGGAAGGCCGGGGGCAGCTCGTACTTTTCTTCTTCTTCCAACAGACCTTTTTCCTGCAATACATATTTAATAGTGGCATCGGGATTTTGAAAGGTTTTCCAGGCTTTATTCAGGAAAGCCGATTTTTCCAATGCTTCTGATTGGGCCTCATCGTTTTCGTTGGCGAAATAATCGGGATGATACTTCTTGCTTAGTTCAAAGAATTTTTTAGATAGCGATACTGTATTTACTTTGAGTTGTACCGGTATTTCAAATAATTCAAAATAAGTCATTGCCATTGATGAGGGTTTACCCCGGTTTCTTGAAAAAATATTCTTAGTTTGGGTTACAAAACAGCGTTTATAATGTACAAATCTACAGATAAAGCATGGAGGTAATCAGGAACTTCCCGGATTCGGAACTGGTGGCCAACCTCCGGTCCGGCCAACGAATGGATGAAACCATTAAGGCTATTTACAGGAGTCACTTTGACAGCCTGAGCTGGTTTGTGATAAATAACAGTGGAAGCCGGCAGGATGCGGAGGATATTTTTCAGGAAGTGGTGGTTAGTTTTATTGACCTGGTCCAAAAAGACAAGTTTCGGGGTGAGTCAACCGTTAAAACTTTTCTTTTTTCGCTAAACCGGTACACCTGGCTAAATGAACTAAAAAGGCGTGGCCGGGCACTGGCAAGAGAAGAAAAATATGAAAGAGGGCAGGATAAAGTGGAATTAGATACCACCCATTTAATTGCAGACAGGGAAGGAAAGGCGGAAGTCGCCAGGCTGGTTGGTGAACTGGGCGAAACCTGTCGGAAAATATTATTGCTTTTTTATTATGAAAATCTTTCGATGAAAGAAATACTGGATACAACAGACTATGAAAGTGAACAGGTGGTAAGAAATAAAAAATATAAATGCCTGAAACAACTGGAACAAATGGTGAATGAAAATCCGGCGTTAAAACAAACACTGAAAAACCTTTTACATGGATAATTCTACACATGACAATGATGAGAACCTCGTCAGTTTCCTCGAAGGGGGATTAAATGATATTGAAAGGAAAGCTATAGAGCAGCAACTTAGTGTTGATATGGCATTGAAACAAAAGTATGATAGTTTAGTACTTACCCGTGAATCCATTCGTTATTATGGATTGCAACAGCAGGTGGCTTCGGTTCATCAGCAAATGCTGCAAGAGATGGTAGCCCCGGTCAGAAAAATCAATTCTCCCGGAAAGATAATCCGCTATACAATTGCTATAGCTGCAAGCCTGGTTTTGATTGCCGGTAGTTATATGGCGTATAATTTCTTTACCCTTTCTTCTGATAAAGTGTTTGCTTCAAACTATCAAGCATATGAATTAGTAACCGTCCGGGATTTAAATACTGATGAAACAGCAATTGAAAGAGCTTACCGGGAAAAAAAATACAAAGAAGTAATGAGGATACATGATGCTGGTGAAGACCTGACCATAAAGGGAGAGTATCTATGCGGTACTGCAGCCCTTGAATTAAAGGAGAACGTTAAGGCTATAGATTGTTTTAAGAAAGTACTGGAAGAAAATAAGAAAACCGGACAATCAATATTAAACGAGGAAGCGGAATATTATTTATCGTTGACTTACATCCGTACGAAGGAGTATGATAATGCATTAATCCTACTGAATAAGATGCATGATGATCCTGGCCATCTATATAATGAAAGAATTACAGGTAAGCTCCTACGCCAGGTAAAGGTGTTGAAAAGGCGATAACGATTTTGCTTAAGGATTAATGGTGGTCCTCTCCTGTAATGGGAGAGGATTTTTTTTATTGGATGATTACAAATTTCACTTCTGTATTGACTTAGTTATGAATCTAAAACTTGTAATATGAAAAACATGATCCGGTTTTGTGCACTTGCTTTGTTAGCCGCTTCGGTTGTATTTTATTCTTGTCAGAAAGATGTTGCAGGCAATACAGCAACTGATATTAACAAACCACATGCTGTCACCATTTATCTTACTGACCACCAGACACCTGTTTTTGACAGCGTTTTTATTGATATCCGCCGGTTAGAAGTAAAACTGGAAGATGATACATTGCCCAATGGTGGATGGGTAAGCCTGTCTATTAATCCGGGAGTTTACAACATTCTTCGTTTCCGCAATGGGCTCGATACATTGTTTGCTACAGGTACTCTACCTAATGCCAGAGTTAAAAAAATAAAACTCGTACTCGGTACACAAAATTCTGCCATGAAAAATGGGCAAAGTTTCTTACTCAGGGTAAATGATGAAGACCGGGAGGTGATTGCCAATCTTGAAAGCACCAATTTTGAAATAACACCTGATGGCCAGGTTTTGTTTTGGATAGATTTTGATGCCGGCAATTCTATTCAGCCGGATAACAGTGGCCCGGGGACTGGAAATGGTTACCGGTTAAAATCGCATATCAAAATATTTACCCGCAGTCATTCGGGACGAATTGAAGGCAGGGTGCTTCCACGATTTGCCGATGCCATTGTAAAAGCTGTAATTGGTTCTGATACCGCAACATCTATTCCGGATGACGATGATGGAGAATTTAAAATTGTGGGATTGATTGCCGGTACATATAAAGTACTTATTGACGGGCAAAATGGATATAATGACACAATTATCAATAATGTGATTGTAAGGAACAAGGAAGACACACATTTACCAGTTATAACATTGCATCAATAGAGCTATTGCTTGCCTGTGGAAAACTAAGCCTGCCTGAAGTACTCAAGCAGGCTTTTCCTTTTTGTAAACATATATATTGATGCCGCCACTAAAATTGTAATAGCAATCCACCACCAGTTTGAAGAATGATGTTTGGCTTCATAGTCACCAATAAAAAAAAGATGTGCCCAGTAATTAGGGGATTTAAGACGGGGGTCTATTTCTTTATTATGCAATAAATCCAGCTTGGCTTGTTGCAGTGCTTTGTCTTTACTATAATTTTTGTCTAAATAATAGTGGAGTTGCTGTGTGAGGTAGGCAGTGGTTCTGTCTTCGGCTTTCCAAAGAGAGGTAATTATATTCGGGCAGCCGGCATAGGCAAATGCCCTTGATAAACTCATTAATCCTTCGCCTTTTACCAACTGCCCGGCGCCTGTTTCGCAGGCACTTAGAATAACTAATTGAGTAGAATCTAATTTTAAATCAGCAATTTCTCCGGCATATAATTTATAATCCGGAGTAGATGGATAAAACGTAATAAATGACTGGGCCGGCTTTTCATTATTCACACTTGCATGAGTGGCTAAATGAATCGTACTGTACTGATTGATATAATGCAGGAAATTCGATTTTGTTGCAAGTGAATCTATAAAAATATTTCCTTTAAGTGATATCACTTCGCTGTTAGAAGCGGGCAAACTACTGAAAGAGATACCGGAAGAATCACTGTACCCTCTTGATGCAAAAGGAGCAAATGACAAATTCCCGGAAGAAGGGCTGGACTCTTCAATCTCACCCAGTAAGGCTGTTGAATACTGGTATTGAATGGAAAAATGTTCAATAAGATATTTTTTATTTTCATCCTGGAGGGCTTCAAACGGAAGATAATTAAGTTCATCATCCGGGATAATCACCAATCTTTTTATTTGTGTTAGTTGGGGTCGTAGCGGTGATATTAGTTTTTCATAAAGCTTTGTCGAAACTGCAGCTCCTGTATAGCGTTGATCGGCCGTGGTTGAATGTAACGCTGTCTTGAAAGACTCAATGGTAGAAAAGAAATTAGTATTGATGGCTGTTCTGTAATATTCAAATCTGCTGGGCGTAATGAATATAGTGAGCAGTTCAGTTGTTGTGAGGTGGAACGAGAGCAGGGCTGTGGTATTGTCTAATCGTTCCTGTAATTGGTTAACAGTCGGAATTTTTTCAATAGCTTTTTTTTGTTGCCAGGCGGGGTCATTATTTAGTTTCTCCTGTAATTTCCCAAGTGTAATTTCATGGTCACGGATTTCAGTGTTGATTTGGGATAGTCTTTGGCTGTCTGTTATCTGAGCAGCTTGTAAGGTTAATCTGGTAATGGTTGTCCTGAGTAATGATTCCTGAAGTATGAGTTGGTTTGTCTGATCAGCGGTGCTCCTAAGTTCATTTTCCTGCAAGGTGAGGGTAAGTATAGAAGCTTTGTTCCGCTGGTCGAATAAATAGGCTTCTTCCAGGTACTCTCTTTTTTTAGTAATGTTATACAATAAAAGGCACACATCAATGGGTTTGCCATGGACTGTATATTTCATTTTGCCAAGAAAAAGTCTTGCCTCATCCGAGTCGAACGTTTTTTCTACGTAACCGGCCAGCTTAAATGCAGATCGATAAGTAGTAAGGGAGGCCTTCAAAAGTTTAATATTTTTTTCCTGTTGGTACCAGTTTTCAAAAGCTACTGCTTTTGCTATAAGCGTATTGAACAGGTTGATATAAGAAAAAACGCCACTGAATTTTTCGGGGTTCTTATAACTGTCATACTCCGTAAATCCGCTATGAAACTGCATAACAGCTCCCTGGTATTCGTCAATCGCTTCTTTGTAATATAGTTGCTGAGCCAACTGATCTGCCTGGTATTTAAGCAGCAACCCATACTGGCTATTTTTTCTTTTACCATTCCATTTCAGATTTTCCGCAATGGCTCTTTGCAAATAAAAAGCCGAAGAGTCTTTTTCGTTTAGTCCTGCATAAGCTACTCCGAAATTGTAGTAGAGGTCTATACTTTTTTTATTATCGGTGTATTTCACTTTTCGCAGGTATTCTATAGCTTTTTTAAAATCCTGCTCATTCAGGCTGATAATGCCGAGGTTATGGTAAATCTCATTTTCAAAAGCTGCCGAAGGCAAGAGTTTTTGGTAAAGTGTCTTGGCTGATTCAAATTCCTCCAATTTAATCAGTATAGAAGCGATATTGATTTTATAATTCGCCAACAAGTTTTTATCGGACGGGTCTGTCAGGCTGATAGCTTTTTCGAAATAGTTTCTTGCCTGGCGGTAGTTACCGTTTTCATAGTACAATGCCCCGAGGCGATTATATAGCCGTTGTGATTCGGCTAATGGTTTCTGTGAGCTATCATTTATTTTTTCCGCTTTTTTATAATAGTGTAAAGCCGAATCGAACTGATGTTGATTGTAGTAAATGGCACCGGTGTATAAGCAGGGAATAAATAATAAAGAATCAGCAATGGTTGGTAATTTTTGTTGTAAGGCCATTACAGCTACATAATCTTTTTTAGCAGCGTCGGCACTGTCAAAGTAAAAATTAATAAAACCGGTTTTAATCCGGGTATAAAAAAGTAAAGAATCATTACCTGATTTTTCCATAGCTGGAAGGAGGTTGGTCAGGACCAATAGGGCCTGTCGGTAAGCTTCATCTGCTTTTGCCTGTACTGCTTCATCATCACCTGTTAAAAGTGATAATTTTTCTGCCTGGTTATATAACTTGGTGGCGGCAGCATATGCTGTAAGTTGAGCCGCAACATCATCTTGTTGCCTGTTCTGCGAAAAACAGAAAAGTAGTAGCCCCAATAAAAAGAAGGAGAAGAGAAGTTTTTGCATGATAAGCTGGTCAAAAGCTTATCAAATTTAAACGCTGTTGCTTAATTGGCAATAATAATAACACAGGGGGGTCTTGGTTTGGCCGCCTGTTCGGGTCTGAATACCATTCCATTTTTGAGAAAAACTCCCTGAGATGTGCGGTCATTAAGAATATCCCACACATATTGCGGCACATCATTAATAGTATTGTACCAGTATAACAACACTTTTAATTTATTCAGGGATTTGCCACTGCCATCATTAACCCGGTACTTTATCTCAAAAGTTTGCTGGGCATCGTTCCGGGGAGGAGAGCCAAATACACCATTTCGGATAGTTTCAGCCAGGTTGATCTTTCCATTATCCGTTTTGACGGAGCAACCTCCGCCATTTGCAAGATTGCCTTCATCAAATGAGGATCCGCTCAGGGGTAGGGTGCGGCTGGCACTGGCATTATATATTGGTAAAGCAATAGAATCTCCTGCCGAAAAATAATAAAAATGGTCTTTAAATGTAATACCCGAAAGCACTACCATTGTCTCTGTTTTGGCGCCATCGGGTGCGGTGTGTGTGATGCGATAACGGAGTCCTGTTTCACTTTCGCTGACATTGATAGCACCCGTCTGGTCGTCAATCTCTATGCCTTCGGGAAAGCCGGAATAGGTTCCTGGTCTTGTGCTGGCTGGATAAACAATATAATCACCTGCTGATGGCCGCAAATAAAGAATGGAATCGCCATAGCTCAGTTTATAGGGACCTGTTTGATCATTGGCTCCTTTATTACACGAAAACAAAATGATTGAACCAGCCGATAAAATAAAAGCTGAAATATTGCTGATAATATTCTTCATGCAGCGCCTTTTTTGTGTGTAAACTCCAAACGAAAGGATGTAACCTTTGGTATGTTTTTTTATTATTTTTTCGAAGTTACAACATTCATTTATTGTGGTTGAATGATTTAAATCAGTTTGTTTAGCATTGTTATAAACGGCAACTTTGCCTCACTTACTTAACGATAAATGCCTGTAGAATGCGAATTGGACTAATCCGGGAAGGTAAAATTCCTGCTGATAACCGGGTGTCATTGACCCCGGCACAATGTAAATGGATACAAAAGAACGCCCCGCAAATACAGATTGCAGTTCAATCTTCT
Organism: Chitinophagaceae bacterium; assembly: GCA_016719015.1. GTDB lineage: Bacteria > Bacteroidota > Bacteroidia > Chitinophagales > Chitinophagaceae > JJ008. The sequence continues at coordinate 42,702 of JADKAZ010000016.1, read as the reverse complement.
ACCAACCGTTGCTTTTCTGACCGTGAGTATCTATCCGCCGGGACAGATGTAACAGAGGATATGAGTGATTGTGATATATTACTCGGTATAAAAGAAGTCCCGGTAGACCAGCTGATACCTGGCAAAACCTATCTTTTCTTTTCGCATACTAAAAAGAAACAATTACATAACCAGCCATTGCTCAGGGCCATTTTAGATAAGAAGATACGGCTCGTAGATTATGAATGCCTGGAGCATGAAGATGGCCAGCGAATTATCGGCTTTGGTTTCTTTGCCGGTATCGTCGGGGCACATAATGGCATGATGGCTTACGGAAACAGAACCGGATTATTTAAATTAGACAGGGTTTATAAACAGCGCAGTTTCAGGGAATTGATTCATAATTATTTTGGTCTTCGATTGCCCAATGTAAAGATTGCAGTCACAGGTTCGGGAAGAGTGGCTCATGGCATTTTAGAAATCATGAATCTTATGGGTATTCATGAGGTAGAACCTGAAGACTATCTCAAAAGACGATTTTCTTACCCGGTTTACCTGCAATTAAAAGGGGCAGAATTGTACAAACACAAACTAACCGGCAAGTATAGCCGGATGGATTTTCATGAAAAGCCGGAGGAGTATACCTGTAAATTTTTACCGTATGCAGAGCAAACCGATATCTTAATGAATGGCGTTTATTGGGAAAAATCAGTTCCCCGTTTATTTGAGAAAGAAGATGTGAAAGCGGAAAATTTTATCATACAAACCATTGCTGACATTACGGATGACGCCAACGGCTCCGTACCCATCAATGTGGGTGACCAGACCATTGAGGATCCGATCTATGGAATTGATAAGACTACCCTTGAGAAAACAACTCCTTATCTAAAGAATTCAATTGATATAATGGCGGTAGGTAACTTGCCGAATGAACTGCCCAGGGATGCAAGCCGTTATTTTGGCGAACAATTGATTAAGCATGTGCTGGAAGATTTAGTAGGTAATAGTTCTGCTATTATTGACCGGGCTACCATTGCAACGGAAGGCAGGCTTACAGAACCTTTTACTTACTTACAGGACTATGTAGCAGGCGGGTGATCCGTTTACAGATGCAGATAATATTTTTTCAGCAGGGATAAAAATACCTCGCTGTAATTGTCTTCATTATCTTTTATTGCTATTTCATCAATCACTGTTTCAGCAAATCCGGCATTTTTGAATTTTCCTGCCAGCATGATGCGGAAATAGTCATGTGCAACTGATTGACGAACAAAAGTCATTTGCTGAATGGCAAGATCATATTCACTAAGTAATGCCTTTATCTCATTATTTCTTTTATATGGCAGTAACAGGTAAAAAGTTCCAGCCGGGCTCAGCAACTTTTTAATAATTGACAGCAATTCGGGAAACAGTAGTCCTTCATTATGATGAGCAATATTTTTTTTTGCATCATCACTCTTTAATTCCCTTTCATAAAATGGAGGGTTACTGATGATAACATCATATTGATTTTCGGATTCAAATTCTCTTGCATCCGCATGAACAACTTGAATTCTGCCAGACCAGGGTGAAGCAGTTACATTTTCTACTGCCTGTTCAAAAGCATCTTTATCTATTTCGATCGCATCAATGGCTATTTCATTTTCCTGAGCTAGCATCAGCGTTAATAAACCGGTGCCGGTTCCAATATCAAGACAATGATAATACTGTAATGTTTGCTTTTTGATATTTTCTGCTATCCATGCTCCAAACAGGCATCCGTCTGTTGTCACTTTCATAGCAGACCTGTCCTGCTGGATTGTAAATTGTTTGAATTGAAACCAGGGGTTAGCCATATAAATATATTACCATTCAGCTCTTGCAGTTGAGCCAACTGTGAGATCAGCAAACTGTCCGGCCAGGTATTTATAATAGCCGGTAATAGCGATCATGCCTGCATTATCAGTGCAATATTGAAAAGCAGGGATAAAAGTGTTCCAGTGATATTTTTTGCCGGCTTCTTCAAAAGCCTGTCGCAAACCACTGTTGGCTGATACACCACCGGCAAGGCAGATATTGATGATGCCGGTTTCTAACGAAGCTTTCTTTACTTTATTCAAAAGTATGGTGACAATGCGGTGCTGAATAGAGGCACAGATGTCGGGTAAATTATTTTGAATGAATTCCTGTTTCTCTTTTTCTGTCGCTGTGAATTCTTCTTTGAATAAATTGCTCTTCCCTGCATTCTGCAGAAAATAAAGGATGGAAGTTTTCAAACCGCTGAAACTAAAGTTTAATCCTTCGATTTTTGGTTCTGGAAATTTAAAACGATTCGCATCGCCTTCTTTTGCATATTTATCAATCAATGGTCCGCCAGGGTAGGGAAGGCCCAGTAATTTCGCTGATTTATCAAAAGCCTCTCCGGCTGCATCATCAATAGTTTCACCAATTACTTTCAAGTTCGTTGGCGATTCACATACAACAATTTGTGTGTGGCCACCACTTACTGTCAAACATAAAAAAGGAAAATCAGGTTTTGGATCGTCTATCAGGTTGGCCAGCACATGTGCCTGCATATGATGCACGGCAATCAATGGCCTATCCAAAGCAAGTGAAAGTGATTTGGCAAACTGTCCGCCTACGAGTAATGAACCAATTAATCCGGGAGCCTGGGTAAAAGCGATAGCATCGATATCTGTTATACTATAGCCTGCTTCATTCAAAGCTGTATGCACTACGGGAACAATATGCTGCATATGAGCTCTTGATGCTAACTCCGGAACCACACCACCATATTTTTCATGCACAGTTTGGTTGGCGATATAATTAGATAAAATTTTCCCATCTACGCAAACAGAGGCAGATGTTTCATCACAGCTAGATTCTATTGCAAGGATAACTGGCACTTTAATTATTTAAATGATATTACGAAGTTAAGGAGTCCCGGACGTCTCTGTTAGGCGGATTTATTTACTTCGTATTGCTTCTACCGGGTCCATCTTTGCCGCTTGTAAAGCCGGAATAAAACCAGCCAGTATGCCAACTATAATACAGATAAAAATGGCGAGAATCATATAGCCGGTCGAAATAAATACCGGAAAACTCAAAGCTTTCGAAAGAATCTGCGTTAGTCCAAAAACCAAAGTCAACCCTATTAATCCACCGATGATGCAAAGAAAAGCAGACTCTAAAAGGAACTCGGCTAATATCACCCTTCGTTTGGCACCAATCGCTTTTTTCAATCCTATCTGGCTGGTACGTTCTCTTACCGTAACGAACATAATATTTGCCACACCAAACATTCCTACTATTAGTGACAGGGCTGCAATGGCCCAGCCACCCAGATTAAGGCCAACAAATAATGAACTGATAGTGTCGCTAAAATCATTGATGTCGTTCAGTGCAAAATCATCTTCCTTAGTAGGAGTCAGTTTGTGAATAGCCCTCATAGTACCTACCAGGTCGTCCTTCAAAGCTTTACTGGTAATATTATCCTGTCCCTGAACCATTATCAACGGGTCGGCCCTGGTTTCATTCATTATTCCCCTGGCAAATTTGTAAGGAATTACAATGCTCTGGTCAAAATCCCAGCCGCCAATCAATTGCTTACCCTGCTTTTTTATGACACCGATAACCCGGATTTTTTTTCCCCGGCTCATTATCTCTTTACCCGGAGCAATGTTAGCCGTGCCAAATAATTTTTCTGCTACATCATATCCCATCACTACAGCATTACTGCCCCTGTCAAATTCTGCATCCGAGATATAGCGTCCATTTATCAGTTCAATGGGTTGAATGTTATTAAAGTCTTCATTGATGCCATAGATATTTACGTTGGAAAGTGTTTTGTTGCTGTATTCCACATTGTCGGAAACTTTAATACGAAATGCAACATACTGTGCACTGGGAGTTCTTTCTTTAATAAGTTTTACTTCCTGGTGTTTGGGCAGGGGTCGGTTTACAAATTTCCACCAGGGATAGTCGGGACCACCGCCGGATGTGTAATCCCATTTATCTATATAGATGGTATTGGTTCCAAGAGATTTTACTTCGTTCTGGATATTTCGTTCCAGGCTGTTGACTGTTGCCAACACACCAATAATGCAAAAGATGCCGATTGTAATTCCAAATAGTGAGAGGAAAGTGCGGAGTTTATTCTTCCACAATTCCTGCAAAGCCATTTTAAAGCTACTAGTAATAATTTCTATGGAGCGGCGGAACACAAAGCAAATTTAACGACTTGCATCGTCCTTTTAGAACAACCAGGTAATTGTTTTTATGGAAATAAGCCAAGATTCGTCGGCAATCCATCTAAACTTTTCAGATTGTTTTGCTGAACATATTCTTGTAAACCATCTGCGCCTTTTTTTTCGGCCCATTCGAAATGAATATCCCTTTCACCTGTATAGCTGTATAAAGGCACACCAAAGCCGCAGGAAGTTTGTACTAAATCAATATCGGCAATAATCAGTTGCCGGGTGCTTGGATAAATATTAAAATGTGGTGAATATTGTTCCCAGGCCGGTGTGCCGGGTAACACGGTAAATCCTTTTCCATACAAACGTAAAATATTCGGTGCTCCTTCAAAAGAACACAACATAATGGTGATGCGGCCGTTCTCTAAGGTATGTGCCGATGTTTCATTGCCGCTGCTGATCAGGTCCATATACCCAACCTGGTGTTCGGATAACACCCGAAAACAATCCAACCCCTTGGGAGAAAGGTTTACCCTGCCGTCTGCACTAAGCGGTGCAGTAGCAACAAAGAAAATATGTTGCTGCTCAATAAATTCTCTATGTGCCGGTTTAATGGAATCGTGAAGCTTACCCATAAATATAATTTGTAAAATGAAGATAGGAAGGAATCAGTTTTCAGTACAGGTAAAACTAATTGGTACCATGATGAAGGCTGCCTGCATTTCGTTTTCGTATTCCCCATTTTATAATTTCGTACCAGAGTGTCACCGTAACAAAACTTATACCGGTGCAAATACCTAATTGGGGAAGACTCATTGTTTCAAATCCGAAAAAAGCAGCTAATGGTTTTACATAAAGTAATAATCCCGAAATGATAATGGTGATGCCGATGATTATCGGTACCAGGTTATTTTTGTAACGCAACGTAGTGAAGATGGAATAATAAAATGAACGGTTTTCCAATGTTAGAAATATATTAGCCGCAATCAGGGTAGTAAATACCATGGTCCGGGTAAGCGGTTCGCTGTAATTGAAGTATACAGCATACTGGTAAGCAAATAATGTCCCCGCTGTAATCATTAATCCCTGCAAAATACTAATGCCTAACTCCCTCCATTTAAAAAATGAAGTAGTAAAGGGGCGGGGTTTTTGCAGCATCGTATTTTTTTCCATCGGTTCATTTTCATAAACAATAGAACAAGTGGGACCCATAATTAATTCAAAAAAAATGATATGCGCCGGCGAAAAGATATTGGGATATATCCATCCCAGTGCCAACGGAATAAATACTGTCAGGATGATTGGTATATGAATGGAAATGATGAACCGGATTCCTTTTTTGAGATTGACATATATTTTTCTGCCCATCGCTACCGCATCCACCATCTTTGATAAGTCATCTTTCAGTAAGATCAATGAAGCGGCTTGTTTAGCGATTTCTGTTCCTTTCTGGCCCATCGCAATTCCTATATGAGCGGCTTTCAATGCAGGACCGTCATTTACTCCATCACCCGTCATGGCCACAATTTCATTATTCGCTTTTAAGGCATTGATGATTTTCAGTTTTGCCTCCGGAAACATCCGGGTGAAGAGATAGGTATCAGCAACAGCATCCTTCAATTCAAGTTCAGATAATTTCATCAGCTCATCACCTGTAATACTTTTTTCATAGTTTTTGAATTCAATTTGTTTTGCAATAGCGGTGGTGGTTTCGGCATTGTCGCCTGTAATAATTTTAACGGCAATACCGGCTTTGTCAAATTCATTTAATACGGATTGAATGTTTTTCTTCGGGGGATCATAGAAGGCAATAATACCTTTGAGATTGAATTGAAATTCCTGCTGGGTGGCCGGGAAATTATTGTCTTTTTTTGCCGCTTCACCCACACCTAATACTCTATAGCCTTCAATCGTTAACTCTTTAATGGCTCCCTGCAGTTGTTCTTTTTCATCTTCTGTTAATTTTGATACCTGGATCAATGCTTCAGGCGCCCCTTTGGCAGCAATAACCCGTTTGCCGGAATCATTTTGAAAAATATGGGTCATCATGGGCGGTTTACCTGCCAATGGGTATTCATGAATCATTTTATAGTGCGGTCGTTCGTCGTCTGTAAATTTTTTTGCATACTCTTCATGAAGAGCCAGTTCCATTGGGTCAAACGGAATAGGCTCACTGGCCCACATTGCCAGCCTGATCAGTTGCTTTTCATCCTCCTGTAAATCTGCTGCAGGGGCAACCGTTTTATTAGTAGCCAATACAAAAATTTTAGCGAGGCTCATCTTGTTTTCAGTAAGTGTTCCGGTTTTGTCCGTACATATTACCGTAGCACTTCCTAATGTTTCAACGGTTTTCATTTGCTTCACTATGATGCCCATTTTCATCATCCTCCATGCACCAAGTGCCATGAAAGTGGTGAATGCAAAAGGAATTTCTTCAGGCAAAATACTCATGGCTAAAGTGAGGGCCTGTAATAAACTGGTCAGCAGGTCGTGGGAGTTAAAATAGTTGATGCCCCAAACGATAAGAAAAACAATGGCGCCTGCGATTGCCATTATTTTTACAAAATTGTTGATCTGCAACTCAAGTGGTGTCTTTTCTTCCTGAATACCTTCAAGACTTTTACCTATTTTACCTAAACGGGTTGCATTGCCAATGGCAGTCACGGTGGCGATAGCTAAACCTCCGGCTACGGTAGTACCACTAAATATTACATTATCTTCTTTTCCGGCATCCTTGTACACGGCTAACGATTCTCCGGTAAGAATGGACTCATTAACTGAAAAATCATTGGAATGTATGATGATAGCATCGGCGGTAATAGAAGTGCCTTCTTCCACCATCAGGCTGTCGCCCACTACCAGTTCCTCACTTTTTATTTCTTCCGTTTTGCCATTGCGGACAACAGTGCATTTGGGTTGAGAAAAATCTTTTAGCTTCTCCAGTGCATTGCGGCTTCTTGAATCCTGGTACAGGGAAATAGCAGCCACTAATAGTATGGCGGCCGCTAAAAAAATACCATCTCCTGTATTGCCGCTGATAAAATAAATAGAGGATGCCACTATCAATAAAATAACCATCGGTTCTTTGAGTACCCGTTTCAAGGCCCCCCAAAAGCCACTTTCTCTTTTAAAATTGAATTGATTTGACCCATATTTTTCCCTTGATTCTACTACTTGCTCCGGACTTAATCCCTTTATATCAAAATTGTTAACAGGCATTGAGAAAAATTAATACGGACTTTTTTTTGGAGAAAAATACTCTCCATCAATTATCATCTAAGTTACGATGATGCAGGGCGGCTTTGCTTAGTACAATAGGTTTGAAATAATTTTTATGTTATAGATACACCTATCAATTTTCCAATACCAAAAGTAATAGCTGCTGCTGCCAGGCCAAATACCACTTGTCTGAAACCAGAGAACCAAACATTCTTTCCGGTAAATAGAGTGATAGCGGCACCAATTAAAAAAAGACCCGCAGCACTAACCGATACACTGATTAAGATGGCCTGCATACCATTGGTAAACATGAATGGGATAACCGGGATAACAGCACCTATGGCAAACATGATGAATGAATAGACGGCTGCTTCAACTGCTGAGCCTTTTAATTCTTCCGCATTAATACCGAGTTCCTCTTTCACTAATACTTCATGGGCAAGCTTTGTATCTTTCATTATCTCAGCGGCCATTGCATGTGCCTGTTCTTCAGGAATGCCTTTGGCAATATATATTAGCGCCAATTCTTTCTTTTCACCTTCGGGGTTTGTTTCCAGTTCTTCCATTTCAATCTGCATCTGGTTTTCATATAGCTCCTGCGAACTTTTTACAGAAATCCACTCTCCCAATGACATAGACAACGCCCCGGCTAATAAACCCGCCAAACCCGCCAATAAAACGCCTTCCTGCCCGGCCGTTGCCCCGGCTATCCCCATAATCAGGCTGAAATTGGATACCAAACCATCATTGCCACCCAGCACAGCTGCCCTGATAGCATTACCACCGACTGAACGGTGCTTTTTTTCAAATCTTGATAATTGGGTGCCGGTTACCTTTTCTTCCTTTTCAAGAATAGACCGGAGAATTTTTACATGGCTTGTTTCCATACCGGTTATTTGCATCTGGTTCTTTTTTTTCGTGACGATGATGGCATTGGAAATACTTTTTTCTGTATCCATCAAAGCACCTAAAACATAATCATAACCGAATACTTTACCTATTGTGTTCAAAGTTTTTGCTCTCCAGGACGGCTTCATTAAATTATCAATGTTGATATTCTCTTTTTTAGCGAAGGCTTCGGCATGGCTTTTTTCAATATCACTCATCTGCCGGAATACATGAGCAATCGTTTCATCCTCTTCATGGTCAGCCAGTTTTTTGTATAGGAAAGAAGCATCAATTTCTGTTTGAATGTTTTTATTTTTCATTTTTGAAAATTTACCTGGTTGGTAAAGTTATAGAAGTGTATTACATATTTGGGTAATTATAGTCATCTGCCCGGGTGATATTTAAATGTGATTTTGTGAGTAAGGTTGGAAAACTTGGTAGTTAACTTTCATTTTCCCCACCACAACAACATTTGATGGTTGGGATTGGAATGTGTTTCAGAAATTTTAAAATCATGGCTGCCTATAATCTTAAATCCATTTTTCAGGTAAAAATGAATGGCACGGGGGTTGTCTTTCCAAACATACAGCCACATTCCCTGTTGGCCATATTGTCTTGCTAATTTGATATTATGATCAAGTAAAGCTAATGCTAATTGCAATCCATAAAATTGTTTTAACAGGTATAGTCTTTCCAGTTTCGTTACTGCCGGTGAATTAATGTTGGCAGTGGAAGAATTCACCATGATTTTAGAATACCCGGCTACTTGTCCATTATAAAATACCTTATGATAAATATTGTTGGAGTTTGCTAATTCTTCCCGGAAGGTATGGGAGCTGTACTTTTCGTTAACATATTCTTGAATGTCAGCTACGGAAGCACAATGTCCATGTGATTCAATAAATGTTTGTCGTCCGATGCCGGCCAATAATTCAACATCGTTGTTATCTGCCCTTATTATTGAGCTCATTTTCTTGTTTATAACATAGTTATTCCGTAAAATGGAAAATTAGGCATTAATTTTACTATTCATTTGATAGCCTGAAAAATTTTATGACGTCTTTATTATTCTTTCTATTGTCTGTTGTTATAGCCGGAGAATTGAAGATGCCCCGCCAGGATAAGGCGGAATTACAAATTGTGCATGAATTATTCCGCCTGCGAAATGAACACAAAGCTGATTCCGCAGAGCAGTATTTTGCGGACACTGTTAAAGTGTATATGAAATATTTAAAGAATGTGCCCCGGAAAATAATTACAAAAAGTGATAAAAGTTTCTGGAAGGCCCATCCAAAAAATAAATTTGAAATGATTAAGCCCATTGAAATAATGACTACCGCCGGTATTACAATGGCTATCGTTATTGGTAAGGAATACCTTGATGGGGCCTCGTTTAAATATGAAAAAATTGAAATTAAATTTGACCGGAATAAAAAAATATTTTCATTCCGGGGATTTTCCTGGAAGAAATGAAAGAGTATTTCTTTTAATCTACAAGATAAGTTCTTGTATCTCTCCTGCTTCCTGATTTTAGCCAGATCTCCACCATGCTCAGCAAAGTCTCTAATTCGAATGGTTTGACAAGGTAATCATCGGCGCCGAGGTCTAAAGCTTCTGCCCGGTCAACATTTTCTGACATCGAGGTGCTGAAAATAAACGCTATTTCATTTGTCTTCGCTGATTCCATAAGAGAATGCAGTACCTCATGGCCATCCATTTCCTGCATTAGTACATCACAAATGATCAGGTCAGGTATAAATTTCCGGGCTATTTCAACACCTTCTTTGCCATTATTGGCACTCAAGATTCGATAGCCTTCCATTTCCAGGAATTCAATAATATTTTCAAGGATATCCGGGTTATCCTCAATTACTAAAATTGTTTTCATTTTAGTCAGTTGATGTTTCGCTGCTTAAGACTATAGCGTTATAAAGCTGATTTATTTCTTACAAAGGGGTCTTATACTAAAGAAGATTAATTTTATATAATTCACATCTTTTATGGTATGTATTTTAGAAAGAAAAAGAGTATGTTTTGTATTTCAGTCTATGACTGCTTCTTCGGCAGTTGGTAAATACTGTTTAACTTTATCTAATTATGTTGACTATCTGGCAGGCTTTAATTGGCTTTGGATTGATTGTTTTAATAATCCTGTTCGTTTTCCGGATAAGTGTCGTCAGGGACATTATTTTGTTGCCAGAGAATTACAAAGAATTATTGACAGATTATATAAAATTTTACCGCCAATTAAATGAAGAGGAAAAACTAAGCTTTGAAAAAAGAGTAGAGCATTTTTTATCAGCAGTGAAAATAACAGGTGTCAATGCTGTTGTCGAGGATCTTGACCGTATTTTAATTGGCTCCGGTGCTATTATACCCGTTTTTCGTATTCCCGACTGGCAATATATCAACCTGCATGAAGTGTTAGTCTATCCCGGTGCTTTTAACAAGGATTTTGACCAGGTTGGTTCAGACCGCCCCATTGCAGGCATGGTTGGTAACGGACCGATGCAAAATGTAATGATTATTACCAAATGGCAATTGCGGCAGGGGTTTATCAATGAGCAGGATACTCACAACACAGCTATACATGAGTTTGTGCATTTGATTGATAAAATGGATGGTACCATGGATGGAGTACCGGAAATACTGCTGGAGCGGAAATATTTAAATCAATGGAAGAATATAATCGATACCACCATTGGGCAAATGAAATTGCATGGATCAGATATCAATATGTACGGCGCCACAAGCCCGGTCGAATTTTTTGCTGTTATTTCAGAATACTTTTTTGAGCAACCTGGTTTATTAAAGACAAATCACCCGGCATTGTATGAAATGCTGGGAAGGATATATAAAACGATGGAATGATTTTTACCCTGGAAAGTACATCAAACTGTTTTCTTAGGCGGCAAATCAAAAGCTATCGCTTCATGTTCAAAATGTCCGTTGTGTGAACCATCACAAAAAGGTTTGTTTTTTGACAAACCACATCGGCAAAATGAAACAATTTCTCTTCCTTGTAAATTATATACTCCACCATTTCTGTCCACGACTTCAAAATCGCCTTCTATTTTCAACGAACCGTTATTATTAACGGTGATTTTTGTTTTTGACATTTATAATTTTTCTTAAAAGTACTTACTAAATGCTAGCCGGAAATAATTAAAATTTAAAGCCGTCAAAAAAGGAAGGCGATATTTATTTCAAAAGCTGGTAGATAGTAATGATGATAATGACCACTAAAATGGAGGTATAGATAAGTTTGTTATATTTTGCCAGCCAGTTGGGCAGATAAATATCAAAATTGGCTTTGGACGAATCTGAATATTTCCGGGCCATGATGGTTAAGGGACAATAGAATTTGAATAGCAAAAGGATGATGCCTTCGAGAACAAACAAGCCATAGCCGATCCATAGCCATTTGTCTAATTTATTGGTAAGCACTGCATACAGCATGTAAAAGATGACCACATTGAAAAAGACCCAGATAATGGTATGAATAACCTTGATAAGGATGAGCCTGGATTCGCTTTTCATGTTGCAGCGATTGAGCAGCTAATGATTCGCAAGTTACTTTTTTATTTATTTGCCCGGATGGATTATTATGTTCATTTTTTAACAGCTGAGCAGCCCAAAAGTGTGAATGATATAACTTATTTAAGCTTGTATGTAAGTATAAATGAAAATAAGGAATTGACCTTTGTGATTGTAGCGTTTTAACCCTATAGATTTCTGATACAACAGTATTCTATAAAACTTGCATAAAAAATTAAAACAAATAATATGAAATATTGTATTCAATTTAAAAAGTACTTACTACCTGCTATTGTCATGTTAGCATTATTTTTCCTTCCCGCTTGTACGAGGAAGATCAGTTTTCAAACATCAGCTGTTGTTCCGGCAGCGGAAGGTGCCGTAAAAGTGAAAAAAGATAATAACAATAATTACACTATACAGGTAGATCTGTCAAACTTATCAGAACCCGAAAGGTTACAACCTCCCAAAAAAACCTATGTGGTCTGGATGGAATCAAGCGATGTAAGGGTCAAGAATATTGGTCAGATAAATAGCTCAACCGCTTTTCTTTCTAAAAGATTAAAAGCTTCTTTTGAGACAGTGTCCTCCATTCAACCCACCAGGATATTCATTACGGCAGAAGAGGATGGAACGGTTCAATATCCGGGTATGCAGGTTTTAACAACAGCAAATTTTTAACAACAGAACAATTTTGTTGTCAGTTTTAGAATCTTAGTTTCATAAGTTACTTTTAAAGCAGGAACGCCCCGATTCATGGAGACATGTATCGGGGCATTTTATTTCTGGCAATTACCGGGACAATATTCCACTAGTTATGTATATTCAAGTGTTGAATTTAATCAATAAGAATCTCTACTATGGGTAAGCTAGCAGAAATTAAAACAAAGCAAACTACAGCCAATGTTGCTGATTTCATAGATAGTATCACCGATGAGCAAAAACGTAAAGACAGCCATGTTATACTTAAGGTGATGGAAAAAGTGATGAAAGAAAAACCAAAAATGTGGGGGAGTTCCATTGTAGGTTTTGGAAATAAGAGATATAAGAGTCCCACTAGTGGTAGAGAGGTGGACTGGTTCATAATTGGATTTTCCCCCCGCAAAGCAAACATTACCATTTACCTTATTGATATGAGGCCCCATGCTGATGCATTAGTAAAATTGGGTAAGCACAAAATGGGTGGCGGTTGTCTTTATATCAATAAACTGGCCGATGTTGATATAAAAGTGCTGGAAAAAATGATTGCAGCCGCTGCGAAATAAAATTTCAGTTCCCCCTTTTCGGATAGTGCCCGATTTTATCCATTGGAAATTTTATCAACAACTGCAAAGGCGCATAAAATCAAAACATACAAATTAACTTCTAATGGAACAGGGGCTATATTACATTACACAACGTATTATAGCCCCCGTTCTTCCATAAACTTACCAGGCGGTAGAAATCCACCCGCCTACGTTATTATCTTAAATATAAATCCAGTTCAACTCTTCTGTTTGCTGTCCTTGCTGTTGAATTGGCATTAGAGCCTGCAGGTCTTGTTTTACCATAACTGCTAATTGAAATTCTGCTGTCGGCTATACCTTTACCTGTTAAATAAGCCATGACTGCATCCGCACGGCTTTGAGAAACGGTGGTTGGATTTTTTTCCAGGCCGTCGGTATGACCGCCAATACGCAGATTATAGTCGGGATATTCTTTTAAAATATTCGCTACCTCATCCAGCATTGGATACGATGTGGTTTTTAACAACGCATTTCCAGATTCAAACATCACACGGCGGGTTGCAAATTGTAACCGCTTCGGTGTTTCTTTTATGGCAACCGGACAGCCATTGTTTGATGCAACGCCTACCACACCCGGGCATTTATCATTCGCATCTGCCACACCATCTCCGTCTGTATCAGCGGGGCAACCGTATGCATCAACTTTTGTTCCGGCTGTTGTAGCAGGACATTTGTCATTTGCATCCAGCACTCCATCTTTATCACTATCGGCATCACATCCATTCGCATCTGTTTTAACTCCTTTCTTTGTATCAGGACATTTATCGTTGGCGTCAGCTACACCATCTCCGTCTGTATCCGGACATCCCTGGAATCTATCCAATCCCGCAGCATTTGGACACTTATCCTGTGAATCCTGAACGCCATCTCCATCGCTATCGGGGCAACCTTTAAATCTTGCATCACCGGGCACATCAGGGCAAGTATCGTTTGGATCGCTTACACCATCTTTATCCTTATCCTGGCATCCGTTCATAGCACTTGAACCAGCTATTGAAGGACATTTATCCATATAATCGGGCACACCATCTTTGTCTGTATCAACAGGACAACCGGTACCATCTACCTGCACTCCCGGAGGGGTAGAAGGACACTTATCTCTTTTGTTCTTAACTCCATCACCATCGCCATCTTTTTTCATTTCAAATTTGGAAGGACTGTCTTGTGCAAACAATGGAGTAATAGCAGTGGAAAATAATAATCCGATACTAATAGCAAGAATTTTTCTATATAACATAAAATGTTGTTTGTGCGTAAAAAATAATTTTCAGTGTATTACAAAGATTGGTTATGAAAAGAACCTAAGTGTTACACTCTCCCTTTTCATACTTGTATAATTCGCACATTTAATTCAAAGAAGTTGGTTACGGCGCCTTATGTAAAAGGTAGCTGGCTTTGCAGGCTGTGCCTTCGGGCGGCAAATCCATGAATTGGTGCCAGGACCCAGGCAGTTATCTACGCCGAATTAATTTTTGAAAAATATCGCTACCCAATCATTGTTTACTCTTCCGGTTTTTTTTGGTGCAAAGATTTAACAAGACAACATCTTTTTTAATGAACACAACTATAAAGTCAGAATTTTCAAAAAAAAATGAAAATTTTCAAACTTTTTAATTTCAAGAAATGTTTAATCTTTTGTACAAGATCTTGAACAGTTTAAAGTTTATACGGAGTCGAAATTCAGTTTCATTTTTTTAAAAATTAAAATTTTAAGTATGAACCCAACATTTTTGGACATTCAATCCATTTCTAATGACAATTATGTCGCTTTTACTTTTTTCATCGGCTGTATGGCCATGATGGCAGCATCTGCCTTTTTCTTTTTTGAGATGGGCAATATGGAGAAAAAGTGGCGTACATCTATCCTTGTTTCAGGACTTATAACTTTTATTGCAGCAGTACACTATTATTACATGCGGGATTACAATTTGGCCACAGGTGAATCACCCACTTTTTTTCGTTATGTTGACTGGTTATTAACCGTGCCCCTGATGTGTGTGGAGTTTTACCTTATTACTAAAAAGGCTGGTGCTAAAATAGGATTATTGTGGAAGCTGATTGCTGCTTCTGTTTTTATGCTCGTTACCGGTTACATAGGTGAAGCAATTTATCCTACCGAAAAACAAAGCTGGATATGGGGTTTTGTCAGCAGTATCGGTTATTTCTACATCGTATATCTTATTTGGTTTGGTGATGTAGCAAAGCTGGCAGGGCAGGCAGGTCCGGCCGTGGCAAAAGCTGTAAGAACATTGGCCTGGTTTGTATTAGTCGGTTGGGCTATTTATCCAATCGGATATATTGCCGGTACAGAAGGTGGATTATTTGGCATCAAAGTGCTGGAAGGGGTTTCATTGGATGTAGTGTATAATATTGGTGATGCTATCAATAAGATTGGATTTGGTTTGGTGATATATGCCTTGGCTCAATCTGACAAAGAATTGGTAAAAGCATAAGTTTTCTTCACAGTAGTACTTGGTCGGAAGATTAAGTACTACTGTATTTTCTTTAATTAATAACGGGTATGCTTCGCACCTTATTATTACTGGCTGGCATTTTGATATTAGCAGGGCATTGGCTTTTACCGCCTCTTTCTGCTAATGGCCAATTTATAATTTTTTTAATCGGAATCATTTTTTTAGGTATTCCTCATGGAGCCGCTGATTTGCTGGTTGCTAACAAAAGTGCTGAATCAGGTAAGCAAAAATTTTATGCATTCCGATTTTTTACCTTTTATATATCCAGGCTTGTCGTTTTCGGTGCAGTAATATATTTTTTTCCGGCAGCTGGTATTTTATTATTTCTACTTTTTGCAGCGTATCATTTTGGGGAGACTGATTTGTACTTTTTCAATACGAATTCGGTAATAGGGAAAGTGCTGGTGTGCAGCTATGGCCTTGTTATTTTAGCAGTTATTTTACTGAATAATATCGGAGAATTACAACAGCTGATTCAATTGTCAGGCTTTACTATTGAACGATTTCCGATATTAAATTGGGTTACAGAAAATCATTACCTCGTTTTATCTTTATCGCTGCTCTTTTTCTTTTGTAATATTTTTTTATACTTTCTACTCAGGAAAAATACGGGTCCCATAACGGAATATTTTTTAGTACAGTTTGCTATCCTTGTTTTTTTACTTTTCAATTTGCCATTATTAGTAGGATTTACTTTTTATTTTATTGTATGGCATTCTGTCTTATCGTTGCGGAATATAATTCTATATCTGAGGGCAGGAGATAAATATTCATTGGTAAAAGTTGTGAAGCAGGTTATTTTATACAGTGCCCTTGCTCTTATTGGTATACTTATCGTCGGGTCGTTGGGTTTTATGTTTGTCAGTTACCAGGCTTTTATTATTTATATTTTCATGGGCTTAGCCGTTCTTACAGCTCCGCATATGCAGATCATGCATGACATGTATGGTCATATCCGGACACATCGAAAAATTGGTTAATCGGAAATTTTCCATTCAATCCTTGGGGATAGGCGGAGAGGTATTATTTTTTGAGACTCTGCAGAAAAGAAACATTAGACTACATTTATAATGATCTTTCCTTTTATATTCCCTTCACTAAAATACTGAAAAGCAGCAGGCACTTCCTGTAACGGATACGTTCTGTCAATAACGGGTATCAGTTTGCCTTCTTCAAATAATTGGATAAGGTATTCAAGATCTTTCCTGGTTGGCCGATAGCCCATTATCCCTAATTTCTTATTGCTGAATCTGGAAAGAATAGGCCAAATGAACATGAGTTGTAATAAAAGACCACCCATTGATCCACCGATCATGGCAAAAATGCCGTGAGGTTTCAATGCCCTTTTATAATCACTAACGGAGCGATGTGCAATAACATCCAGTATGCGGTCATATTGTTTATCATTCCTGGTATAATCCTCTTTTGTATAATCAATTAAATAATCAGCGCCTAATGAACGGAGCATGTCAAACTTTTCTGCTTTGTCAACACAGGTAACCACGGCCCCCAATAATTTCGCATACTGTAAGCCAATAGTGCCAACACCACCACCAGCGCCGTTGATTAAGACCTCATCGCCCTGCTTTATGGTTCCTTTATAACGAAGCCCCTGCAAAGCAAGAAGACCAGCTTGTGGTAAAGAAGCCGCCTGTTCAAAACTCATGACCTGAGATTTTTGGGCCAATAATTTTTCCGGCACCGCCACATATTCTGCGAACCCACCAAAACCAGAACCGGCAATATCGCCAAACACTTCGTCGCCGGGTTTAAAGTCTTTCACATCATTGCCAATCGCTTCCACTGTTCCGGCAATGTCGGCACCTAATATTTTGTGACGGGGTTTAAATAAGCCGCCAATAATCCGAACCAGGAAAGGCTTACCCTTAAGCAAATCCCAGTCCCATGAGTTTACAGAGGCAGCATAAACTTTTACCAGCACTTCATTCTCTTTGGGAATTGGTTTCTCAATTTCCTGTAATTGAAGTACTGCCGGGGAGCCATATTTTGTATAAACAACCGCTTTCATGCTAAGAGGAAGGTAACAAATCTAATTTGTTTTTACGTTCCCCCGGGAAAGGGAAGGCGGTTTATGCACCTGCTGCCAATACAATTAGATTCGAGGTGTCATTCTCTCTTACAATTCCCTTAAAGGAATAGCATCCTAAAATTATCAGCATCAGCAATTCTTTTTCATTGGTGGAATGGTCAATGATATTTAAAACCGTTTTAGGTTTTGGTGTTGCCTCTAACTGGTAGTAAAGAATTTCTTTTTCGTCTTTATTGAAAAACGAAAGTTTAGCTAAAGGAGAGTTGCTGATTTTACAGGAGTAATGATTTCCATTTTCAAATTCAATGACACCCTTGCTCCCCAAAAAATTTCTTTTCAGCATAAGTAGCTGTTCGCCTTCTTTTTCAATAATGGTTTTTGCATTCCAAAAGCCTTTGTTGCGGATGGTAAATTTTTCACCATCTAACCGGAAGGATGCTTTTGATTGTTTTTCCTCAATCAGCTCAATGATAGTTTCTGTACCACTTTGAAGAATAATTTTCTTCTTCTTAAAAATCCATGTTAATGGTTGGTTGAGAGTTGGTTTTAAGTTTTTCATTGTCCTGCCTTTTATTTTATGCTATTGTTTGTTCGTTTTTTACCAGGCGGTAAAAAGCCGAACGTTACCCAGATATTATTTGGGTGTCCAAAAATACAGGTTACCGATTAAAAGTTGAATGGTTGTTTATCGGCAGGCGTTTAAAAGTAAGGGACATAGCAACGAACACCCTGTCAATTGATGATTGTAACTCCATACCAGGCCAACCGGAAAGAAAAGAAAATATTGGTGCTATCTCCATTCGTAAGTATAGACCGCATGGAATCCATTGCCTAAGTTTACTTGTATAACTCTTTTAGCACCCTTGGTACCTTTCAGTATCGGTTTTTCAGTAGTTAGTTTTTCACGGATATCTTTTTTGATATATTTAATACCTCCAGTAGTAATATAATATATTCCATATAGTCCCTGATCTACATGAATAGATTGTTGTGGTGCTTTCCAACTTAAAGACGATGTAGTTTTTAATTCATAATTGACAGAAGTTTTGATATCCGGTTTCAATACTACAGGGGGGTCTGTCCATATAACATTATAGGTTACTCCGGCCAGTAACTTACCTGTTTTTAAGTCATACCTCTTTTGTGAAATTACTATGTTGCCTTTATCTCCTTTGTAGTGTATAGTGTCATAGATTTTGGTGGTAGTTCCCATTAGTACAGATTCCTTTCTAAGGGATCCATCTTTGAATGAATAGTTGGTAAAATACCAACCGGATGCTTTGGCAGGTGGTTGCGAATGAATAGGGTTGTTCAATAGAAATATCAGTAAGAACAGTAAGCACATTTTACTCGCAGAAAGAAAAGACCCCGAAAGCTTTGAATTTATTTTCATGTGGAGTTATTTGAGCGGTTAAATATCTTATGATATAAAATTAGATATTAACCAACACCAGATGGTTGAAAATGCTCATCTTGTACAATGATTTTACTCACCATTTGAAGTGCATTATGGATGCGACAACTTCCTATGCGAGGAGAGGCCTCCGGCATTTTATTTGGGTATGCAAACCCTGACATCGAATTATTTATTTTTTGCAAATATCCGCTGCACGGTGCCTTCTACCTGTTCAGAGCTTAGCCTTGTTCCGCTCAATCGTTCAGTGGACCAGCCCTGCCAGATATTTTTATCTGTCTTACTGTCAACAAGAGTGATGGTTACTGTGCCATCCCTCACTGGTGTATCATATACCTGGTATCCCTGGAACTGCGAAGGATAATACATGGTTGACCATCGGCGGGTATAAGGATTATAATAGGATCTTGTAAATGCCTGGCTATAGATAGGATCGCTTCTTGTTTCCCTGCTTCTTTCCACCAACACCTCATAACTTACCAGTACATCCGGATTTTCAGTGACTTCCTGCCATCCAAAATTTCTTAGCTGCTTATTCACTTCATTACGAACCGGAATATCGGCATAGGCAGTTGCCCGGGCAGATTGATCATTTTCATTCGCTCTAGTGTCAATCCACATATAGGTTTTGTAATCAGATAAACGTATGCTTTCATCCTGTTGTACATAGGCTGGGGTGGAGCAGGAGGCTAACCAGATCGAAACTGCGATCAGGGAAATTATTTTTTTCATTTGATAAATTTTGATGATGATTACCAGCAAGTGCAGAGCATTGCTGATACCTTATTTATTCAACAAGTATGCCCGTCCAAAATAATGATGAAAGCCGGGACGAATAACTTTTTTTGCTGCAAGGAAATTCACCAATTGTGTAATTACGGGTAATGAATTTCCCATTAGGAGAAATGTTAGGGGTTTTTGCATTATAGTATGGCTTTGTTTTGGGATAGATAGGTACTGTATTGAGTAAAGTAACTCATTGGATGCTGGTACCGACTCCGGCTGAATTTCTATCACTCATTTAGATGATATCAATCATTATTATTTGGTTCACTGGTGGTTTAATTTTGACCATAAGCAATATGATAATCTATAGAATGATTTTCAAGGCCGCTCTAACAACAAAATTCATTTTTTATGCTACATTGTATATGGCCATTAATACAAAAGGGATTAATAAATAATTTGAATTTAAAATGTAACAAGTCATGTATTGGTTACAGACTTTTATTACTGCTTATTCTACCTATCCTGTTTCTTCCTATAACCGGGTACACTCAACAAACCAAACAGTCCGCGGAGATTACTGCCTTCATTAAAAAGCAAAGTTTAGTAATGGCTAGACGAGCCAGTGACTGGGCTAAGGACAAGACGGGAGATATCCTTCTTGATGGGGTGAAAGAATTTATTAAACAGAATAATTTGGATCAAAATACGGCAGGAAAAATTTTAACTGCTGTAGCTGATAACAAAGAAGACCTTCAACAGATATACGAGGGTGTATCATCTACTGATGTGCAGGCGGCTGCATTAAGCACTCAACTTCTCATCGGGAAAATTATTGCGGAGAATGTACCGGAAAGCAATATGTCGGCCATGCTCCAGGCCCTGACCAAGTATCCCGATGTGGTAGCTGAAGCAAGCCAGGCAATTGGTTCTATAGAAGGTGGCGATTATTATAAGTTCTCAGAAACTATCGGTAAGATTATCTGGAAACGAACCGCTATTGGTAAAGGCATTGATAAAGCCATCAGCCTTGAGAAAGCAGGCTGGGATTTTCTTTTACAGGAACAATTTGATGCCGCTTTTCAGAAGTACAAAGAAAATGGGAGTGAAGGGCTGATCAGGATGTATAGTGGGCCAGCTGCTTTTGTCAGGGAAAAATATTTTCAGGGTAAATCGGTCAGTGATGATGTGATCAATGCCAAGATGGTTCAATTGTTTGAAGCCGCCCTAAAAGTGGAGACTGCTGCACAAACCGAGCAAGTGAAACTGGAACATATGTATGCCATGTTTAAAAGAATGGAAATGGAGGGTGGATTAATCTTTGATTTTCGCAAGCACCAGGAACAGTTTGGCATTAGCAAGGAGACGGATGTGTTTGACCGTTTTCTTTGGCTTAACCGTGCAATACGTCGGGACTTGCTTTCAATCGGAGTTGATCCGTGGGTATTGGGGAATACCTTGAAAAGTGACAATCCTACTCTTTCTCCTGATGCATTGGCGTTATTCATGGCTTTTTCTGGTGGGGGTACATCTGCGTATAAAGCAAAGTTTGAAGAAATAGCGAGGTTACATTTTCCCAATCTGGAAAATAAAAAAGTTGCCGTTGATACAGTGAACATATTTATTCGCATTGAAGCCCCGTGCGACGTTCATACCGTCATAGATAAAAGTGAGTTGGCCAATTATTATACTCCCGAAGAAAAAGGAATTGCTGAAATGGGTCTGTCATCATATTCTCAAACCACACCGGATGTGAAATCCAAAAAGCGGGGGGACCCAATTCAGATCAAAGGACGAAACTTTAGCGGTAAGCTAGAAATTAACGAGAAAGCGAGTTGGATAGAACCCAAAGGATTGTACGATATTACAATTGAAGGAACTTTCAGTCCGGATAGAATGAAGATTGAAGAACTTACGGTAACGTATACTTTTAGAAAGCCTTCCAGTTCGTTCAAGTCTGATCAAAAATGGAATTTCACTGCACGGAATATCCATTACAAACGGGAGACAAGAGATTTTATAGAGTACAATGTGCTGTTATATAAAGGCGATACGGTAAAATCTGATTTTGCATTTACAAAAGCAGCATACCTTTATACACTTTCTGAAGATAAAACAACCAGTGCCGGTTTACAGTACCACCGTTCCTACCGCAAGGATAATTTTAAAATTACAGCAGCAAGTGTTAACATTAGTCTGAAATTTTATAAGTCACCTAGAATACCTACGTTTACTCCACCCAAGTCTGCAAGAAATTAATTAAAATATTGACACAGTATTTTCTTCAACCTACCAGGCAGGATCACAGCAACAGGCAGGATCTTTTCTTCAGCCATACAAACATTATTTGTAGAAGTTCTTTTCAAGCTAATTCAATAAAAAACCGGCTGTCATTATTCATAATAGCCGGAATAGTTATTTATATGTGTATGATCATTCTTTACCCAGGCTATACATTCTTCCATCATCCGTAATGGCATACAACTTACCATCTTTGCCCATACATACATCACGGAATCGCTGATTTTCGGAGGCCAATAAACGTTCTTCACCGGTCACTTTATTTCCATTCAACGCTAAGCGGATAATATGTTTCCCACTCAAACTGGCAACAAATAAATTATGTTGCCACTCGGGAATAGCGGTGCCGGTATAAAACGCAATACCGCCGGGTGAAATAGACGGATCCCAATAATACAACGGCTGTTCGTAGCCATCTTTTTGAGTAAGTCCCTGCCCGATGGTTTGGCCACTGTATTCAATACCGTAGGTGATCACCGGCCACCCATAATTTTTGCCCCGGCGAATGATATTGATCTCATCGCCACCCCTGGGACCCATTTCTGCTTCCCACAGATCGCCGGTAGTAGGATGAATAGCAATACCCAACGGATTGCGATGACCGCTGGAAAATATTTCTGGACGGTCATTTGGTTTGGGTAGCATCAACGGATCGGTAACGGCTTGTCCTGTTTTTGTAATCAGTACTATTTTCCCCAAACTGGTGGCATTATCCTGTGCCAGCGGACGGGTTGCCATATCCGAACGTTCACCGGTGCTTACAAATAAATGACCGTCTTTATTAAATGCCAGTTTACCACCATTGTGTAAACGTCCTTTGTAGGTCGGCGTCACCCGGTAGATCACTGTTACATTTTCAATCGCCGTTTCATCGTTTGTTAATCTTGCTTTAGCAACGGCTGCATGATTGCCGCCTGTTACCGGTTCACTAAAAACAAAATAGATCATGCGGTTGTTGGCATAATCTGGATCCAATGCAACACCCAGCAAACCACCTTGCCCGCCTGCATCCACGGTTGGCACACCGGTAATTTTGTTACTTACCGTGCCATTGGTGTTTACGATGCGGAGACTGCCTTCTTTCTCTGTTACCAGGAAACGACCATCCGGTAAGGCCGCCAAACTCCAGGGTTTTTCCAATGCCCGTGTGATGACTTTAGTGGAATAAGCGGTGCCGGTTTTTACCGACGTAATCCGGGTTTGTCCTACAAAAGCCGGTTTGTATTGCGGGCTGTTGGGAGGCAATGTTTCTACGGATGATGAGCCTTCCGAACTGGAAGGGGATTTTTGTGATGAGCAGGCCGCTACGAACAGAAGGCCCGCCGCTGCAAATACCATTTTTACCATTTTAATAATTTTATTCATATTGAAAGTTACAATAATGGTGCTAAAAAATTTGAACAATCGTTGCACAGCTCATTACGGGATGGTGTAGCAGGATACAATTATTATTATAAATAGCACCAGTCCGGAAAGTCCAAGTACTTCTTTTAGCTGTATTTTTTTTAGGTATACTATTTCTTTTTCTTCTTTACAAAATTGACAATATGTAAACCTCCGTTAATAAAAAGGGATGGCGAAGGATTCGATTCCACTATTAAGTTTTTACCTCCATAATCGCTGCTAACATTGAAACGTCCGTTAATCCGAACGCCGGCGTTTATTGTAAAAGCCCAATTTTTATTAAGTTGTTTTTCTAAACCTATTTTAGGTCGTATTTCACCTCTTTGAAAAAATGCATTATTGAAAAGGGGATTTGAATTTTGCAAGGCAAACTGGGTGCCATCCAGTTCGTATCCCAACAACCATAATGCAGTTGCGGAAGACTTATACCGGAAATTGAGTCGGGCCGGCAATAAAGCATCTATTCCCCATTCTTTATTAAATGAATTGTTATACAGTAATGCAGGTACATGTATGACTTTTCCTAGACGATAACCCCGAAAAATTCCCAGCCCCCACATTCTTTTAAAACCCTTCTTCCATCCAAAAATAGCAGCCCCACCCAATAATATATTATCCCCGGAAAAATTTTTGAAGGACGTTGCGTTGCCGTTGGCTTCTACTGACAGATTTAGTAAAAGAAAGTTTTTTTCATTGAGCGGCTTAAAAATATTACTGCTGGCATTGAGGGAATGAAAACGACTTTGTCCCAGCATTCTTGCAAAAGAGTTATTACTCCTGTTGGTAACATTAAAACCGCTAAACCAGTAACCGGCTGAAAAACTCATATACAGTTTAGGCTTTGTAAAAAGTGTTTTGTTGTAGATTAACCGGATGCTATGTGCCGGACTGCTGGTGGTAGTATATGTTGCCAAAGGGGCAGACGTAAAATTTGTAGCACCGGAATGGGTGGGTTGTATTTCATATACAACTGATAACCTTTTTGTAGAGGGTTGACCAATAACCAACGGATTGCAATAATTTTTTTTCTTAACTGCTGGCTTTGTTTGCCCCAGTAGGGTATTGCTAAATAAAAGAATAACGAGGCCAAGAGAAATCCCAGGTTTGAAAATATTCATAAGCGTCATTTTATATAAAATAATTTCTAATACCGGAATCGGCTTCTAATGATAAAGTGGAAAGACCTGGAAGGGTAGAAATTTTTTAAATTAATTTATACCCTGTTCATATAAATTCTATGGATTCAATTTCGAGTTGGAATGGCCCTTCTCTTTTTTCATTTGTTGATATTCCGATTCTGAGTATACTTCCTAATATTGTTTTATCTGCTTTTTTACCGGTTGGTTGACCAATTACTTCTTCCATAAAATCATTTAGGTTCATGGAAACAGTTTCCCATTTATTTATTTCTTTGGCGCTGAATTCATGTTTGTAAGCAGGCTCATACCATCGCTGGCTATTTTCCAGCGTAAACGCATATTTCTGAAGAGTCGATTTGAATTTTATTTTCACGGTTGTAAAGGAAGACAGGTTAATTTTTTCGAAATCAGATTTTATCGAGACAAATCCACCCCGGTTTTTCAGAGAAACACTACCGGTAAGTGTAACAGAGGTGCTTCCATAGTCTATTTGCCCTTCAGAAACACCGCCCATTACATTATCACTTAGAATTTCCCAATTACTGATTCTGCCTGCTGACTTTCCGAACTCTATTTTATATTGCTTTTCCGGGAAGAAAAGTAAAACAGGTAAAAGGAGGGATAATATTTTCATTATTCACATTTCCACCTTAACAATCATTCCAGAGAATTGTTTGTTTTTAATATGGCCTTTTGGGTTCCCCGACATAATGTAGCCCCCTGATAATAGTTGGCGAAACTAAAGCTGGGATAGCAGGCACGGGAAATGAAATCTGCTTACCGGCTGGCATTCCGCATTTTTAATTTTTTTGGAACACTACAGACAAGCAGCAAGAAGAACACCTGCCGGGCACAAGAATATTTTTAAAATCTTGCAAAAATTGTCGCAACTTACTGCAACATAAATATGCTTTATGAACTTTATCAGGGTTTGTTCCATTTCCGATTTACCAAACAACAGTCAGAAAATTGTAGTAAGTGGGGCGCAAAAAGTTGCACTGTTTCATTTCAATAATGAGATAACTGCCATTGCAAATGCCTGCTTACATAAAGCGGGGCCTTTAGGGTTGGGTCTGGTAGAAAAAAAGTATGACGGCCTGTATGTTACTTGTCCGTGGCATGGGTGGGAGTATAATATTAAAACAGGTTCTGCTCCCCCGGGATTTAAAGATCAGCAGGCTGTTTACGAAGTTAAAATTGAAGGTGATGATATTTTTATCAGTGAACAACCTGTAGTAAAAGCTCACCGTGCATTACATGACCTGAAAATTATTGAAGACCTTATAAAGCTGCAATACCAAACAACTCCTGGTTCAAAAAATATTCTCGGCATTTCCACTACCAATATGAATGATGATTTGCCCCGCTACAGCACTTCGGAAGCTGCATTGGAACTGGCACTGGATTATGCTAAAGAAAAACACGGCGCAGCTACCAAGATGATAAAATTACGGGAGTCAGGCTTTCGCACATGCGAAGGCTACTACAGCCAGCACCAGAATGCCTGCACCTGGCCCTGCAGTATTACTGAAATGCAACCTGATGATGGTATGACGCAGGTGTACCGTGATATGATTCTCTGGGCCGATGTAGTATTGATAGCCACACCAATCCGATGGGGCAACGCCTCTTCATTATATTTTAAAATGGCAGAAAGATTGAACTGTGTGCAAAATCAGATAACCGTAAAAGATAAGGTGCTGGTAAAAAATAAAGTGGCTTCATTTATTATTACCGGCGGGCAAGATAATATACAACAGGTGGCCGGGCAGATGATGGTGTTCTTTACAGATTTAGGTTTCACTTTTCCACCCTTCAGTTTTTTGGGGTGGAGCAGGGGATGGACAGCTGAGGACATGGATAAAAATGTATTACAGTTTAAAAGAAGTGAGTACATAAAACGAACTGCAAAGGAGTTGGTAGATAATTGCCTTGAAACCTCCCGGCAGATAAAACAAGTGCAGGATGTAAAGCTGAAAGCACCCAAGCCGCACAAAGAAGATTCACATACTGCGGATTTAATTAACCCTGATATGAATGTGTAAATGCGGATACATTATTGAGGGTGGTGTCGGGCTATGTGGTATCCCGATCTTTTATCGGGACAGGCTTTGCCGTACTACGGAGATTGACCCATTTTTACAATGCAGGCAATTTTTTAAAACTCTATAATAATCCCAATGGTTGGTGTTACAAAGGGGTCATCATTTTTTACCCTGGTTGGTATGGCATTACTACCATCGGTTTTAAGGGATAAGCCATCTGTCGTTTCAAAAGCGGTATTGGCAGCATTTCGTTTAAATGTGTATTCTGGTATCGCAGGATTTTTTGCCACATACCAGTTGGTAACATCTAAAAACAAATCAATAGTAGTTTTCCGGAAGTTCCATTTCTTATCGATGCGTACATCGCTGCTGTTGAATCCTGAAAGACGGTTTGTATTGAGTTGTGCATAGTTTAGCGTACCAACACCCTGCGATAAATAATTAAGTCTTGATAGTGTTTCATCAAACGGGGTATAAGGTGCACCACCCTGGTAACGAAATTTCAACCCCAACTCCCAGTTGCGGGGAAATTTATAGCCAGCAGTAATGCTTAATAAATGCTGATTATCCCAGCTACTCGCTATATATTTTTCGTTGCGGCCTGCATAGAGGCTCCGGTAAAAAGTATAAGAAAATATGCCAAAGAATTTATTGGTTAGTTTCTTTTGTACAAAAAATTCCAGGCCGTATGCTTTGCCTTTTCCGTTAGAGGTCACCGCTTCGTTGCCGAGCAATGTAAAATCGGTACCGAGGTTGGCCAGTGAAATTCCATTGCGTATGGATACCGGCACCTGGCTGTATTTTTTGTAAAACCCTTCTATGGTAAAACGTAATCCATCATTAGGCAAATATTCAAAGCCGGTGGTATAGTGAGTGCTTCGCTGGTACTTTGAATTTTTATTCACCAGCACATTATTATTATCCGCAAAACCAAGAATGGTGTAAGGCGGAATTTTATAATAGATACCGGCTGACGAATTCCAGGTCCATTTATCCGCCAGCACATAACTAAATGAAATACGGGGCGATAAAGTTTGTAAACCATTCATTCCATCTGTGGTAAAGCTGTTCATATCAGTACGGATACCTGCACTGATACCAAGACGATCGGATGCAAAACGTTTGCCTGCTTGTACAAAAGCACCCAATCGTAAAAATGTTTTTAACGGACTGTTGAAGTTTACACTTACAGCAGGTTGTACAATGTTGCCCCCGCCATCCCGGATTTCTTTACGGATGATATTGAAAGTAGTGTTTGTGTAATCTGCTAACTGCGTGGATGCACCATAGGCTAACTTCCAGCCATTGCGATTTTTATTAACATCAAACCGGAGTTTGGTTTCTTTTTCGCTGCTTATAATATCCAGTGATTGATTGGCCGCCGTTGGATTTTGATTGTCCTCGTACTTTTCAATATCATTATTAAAATCAGTACGGCTCAGGGCCAAATTCCAAAAACCATTATTGATATTTCTTTTTAACGAAGCACCGATAGTATAGTTCCATTGATTGACTAACACATTGGAGTTGATGGAATATAATTTTTCAGGGGTAGCTTCTTTAGGTGCTGCAAAACGGAATTTATCAATAGCGCCGATGCCCAGGAATGTAAGTGTCGTTTTTTTATTAACCTGGTGGGTGATTTTTGTTTGAAAGTCCCAGTAGTTGGGGCGGATAGGCAAATCAAGTGCCTGGAACAACAACTCCAGGTAAGAACGTCGTGCCGATGCAAGGAAAGTAGTTTTTTTGTTTTTTGATAATGGCCCTTCCAGTGTCAATGCTGCTTCCGTAGCACTCAACCTGAAATTACCCTGGAATTGATTGGGGTTGCCATTTTTTTGCTTGAACTGAAAAACAGAGCTTAGGGCATTATCATAACGGGCATCAAAAGCCGATGAGCTCAGTTTTACATCCTCAATAAAACTTACGTTTAAAATTCCTTGTGGACCGCCGCTGCTGCCCTGTGTTTGAAAGTGGTTGATCACCGGAACTTCAATACCATCTAAGTAAAATACATTTTCATTGGGAGCACCGCCACGGATAATAATATCGTTTCTGAAACTGCCGCCCTGCTGGCCACCACCTACGCCGGGCAGGGTTTGTATTACTTTACTGATGTCGAAATTGCCACCGGGATTGCTTTTGATTTCTTCGCTTGTCAGTCGTTGTACACTCAGCGGTGTTTCCAGGGTGGCTGCCCGTGCCGTTCTTTTGTTTGTTTTGATTACTACTTCGGTTAAAGAAGTGGTAACCTGTTCCAGCTCGATGGCATAGTTATTTTCATTTCCGCTATTGACAACTATATTATAGAGTACAACAGTTTTATATCCGACTTTACTGATTTCAAGGTTGTAGCTTTTTACCGGTATGCTGCCAATTCTGAATTTACCCATACTGTCTGCAATAGCTCCTTTTACAGTGCTATCCAATTTTATGGAGGCGCCTTCAAGTGGCTGTTGTGTTGATTTATCAACTACCATACCGGTAATGCTTCCGGTATTTTGGGAATAGCCAATCAGCGAAACACAAAAAGCGAAGAACAGTGCTACGATCCGTTTCATTTGTAGTGTTTAATTTTTTTAGAAAATCCGGAAAATGTTTAGGGCTAAAATGTCCATTGAATATTCACTTTCTACGGCAGAAAATTAAACAGGTAAATGAAGTAAATGTTCGATTGAGCAAAAATTTTAAGTAGAATTTTTTTCTGAGATCGCCGGATGGGTTTGTGTGTTAGAGTTGGGCATCCCGATTTCTTTGGGACAGGCTTCGGGGTATTCCGAAGTTGTACTGTAGATTAACGCCTGGTTGCCTGCATTGTCCGGTCCACTCGGCACACAGGGCAGGGTTGTGAGGAGACCCGGCAGGAGAGAACATTTTTTTTGGAGCACTACGGACAACCCCTGCAGTTATCTTGCATGCCGTTGCTTATTTTATGAAAACATATACATCAAGCGGCATCCCGGTCAATAAAATTGTTTATCTTTAATCCTCATGAACAGGTTTTCAAAATATACAATTTCATTATATCCCGGGGTAGTGATTACCGACCTCACGGATGCTTATACCTGTTCCTTTACAGAGTTCATGCCTTTCTGTAATCATCTTTTTTACTTTTCCAATTATAAAGACTTTAAGCAGCTAAGCCCGGCCTGAAAATAAAGCCCGGGAAGGATTTTGTCTGCTATGGTATCGTATGTGGTTAATGCTGTATGCGTTTAGTCCTGTATTCTATTTACTATACTCCATATCGTTTGCCGGAGCAGTGTTAAACTGGTTACCGTGTCTGGTAAACCTATTCTTTATTTTATTAAACTAATTAACATGAATACTAAACCTGTTTCTATAAGTGGAATGCTTGCAGTAGCACTCCTGTTGATGAATGCCGTAATACTTGAAACTGCCGTTGTAAAAAATGCAGACTGGTATAAAGCACTTTGGGTAACGCTGCCATTATTGGTGATAGCCCTCTTCTATTCCAAAAAGAAAAAAATGCCGGCTGGAAAAGAACCTGCTGACTCTTTTGTTACTTCTTAAAAATAAAACATGCTTACGAAAAAAAAATCGGTCTTGCTTACAAAGGAAGACCATGCTGCTATATTGTATTACCTGCGCAATCATTCTGTGCTTCATGCCGCAGACCGTGAATCTGCCAATGCGCTGCAACAGGAACTGAAAAGAGCCCGGTTGCTGGATGAAAACGAGTTGCCTGCCGGCGTGGTGCGGCTGGGCAGCCGGTTAAAAGTGAGGGATATAGAAACCAATGCCCTGTTGGAATTAATGATTGTAACTCCTGACCAGGCGAACCTGAAAGAAAAAAAAATATCAGTTCTATCGCCATTGGGAACCGCCCTTATAGGTTTTTGCCGTGGTGTCACTGTGAAGTGGAAGGTGCCGGCCGGGGAAAAATTGTTTTTGATTGAAGAAGTGAATAATAAATGAGCCTTATAAAGTTTTTAATAGTCCCGGGTATATTGCCCGGAACTATTAAAATTACACCATGGTTAGCGGAGGACACACAGCAACCACGGCGTGTTGTTTTTGGGGGAACACCTGCCACGGCGGAAGAAATGTACTACTACAGAGTGCTGGTTTGTTTATAGGTATACCATTTATCAGTTGGCTTTACATATAAACGAAATGTAGTATCGTCTATTTTTCTAGCGGCCATTCTGTTAATCTTGCTAAAGCTATTTTACCTTCAATTATTTGCCAGGTATCCGGTTTTTTGCTGGTTTTTAATTCATAGCTGCCATCGGATTTAAGTTTAAGCAACGACATGGGAGCCATGCCATCATCAGCTGTCCATACTTTACCTTTTAGCCAGTTCTGTAGCTCAATATCCGTAGCAGATTGTACTGCTTTTTCTTTTTGAGTAAATGTTGGGTTGTTTTTTTCTTTATTGCTGTTACAGCTGTATATAACAAACAGGCTGCAAAAAATTACACAAGCTTTTTCATGTTTTTAGTGTTTTGGATGGTTAAGCTTATTTATACTGTCTCATTTCATTGAAATGATATTTTGCTGTAAGATAGTTGAAAGTAAAATAAAACAGCAGTAATTGCAACACTTGTCCCGATGGGAATCGGAGCCGATGCCCCGTTATCCTTAGCTTGTCTGCAAAACTGCTTAATTATAAATAAAATGTTGAATAGTTGTCCATCGTTTGCAACGATGGACTGAAAATATTTCTTTCTCAGACAAGTGTCGGATGGCTTTGTGTGTTGGGGCTGTGGCATCCCGATTTACATCGGAACATGCTTCGCCGTATTACGCAGTTGCTTTACAAATTAACGCCGGGTCCATTCTGCACACCTCGCCTCAGGCGAGGCCGGGCTGTCAGACATCGGCTGTGAAACTATAAAGTTGGAAGACCTGGTATAGAAGAAAACAGGTAGAAATGGCTGTTGCAGATTCAACTAATTTTTTATACTTGACAACCGTGTTACATACTTTCATATTCCGTGTGTATTATAAAAATTAAGAGTTAATACATACTGTAATTGTCAGGTTCTTCATACATTTGCAGATTTAAAATCTAATATATTTAAAACTATTCGTAATGAAAACAATTTTACGTTGGGTTAACCCAATGCCATTTCTTGTGACTGCTTTCTTTTTTTCTTCGCTGCAATTCTCATTTGCTCAATCCATTTTCGATGCCAACTATAACAATTTTAATTTCCTTGCCGCTAATAAAGTGCACAAAGTCGGCACTGATGGCTCGGGGGTAGGTAATATCACTCTTTACACCAATGTCATTACTATTGGCGCACAGCAAATAGATTGTATTGTAACTACCGTTAGTCTTACGGGAGGCACATTTACATTGCCAGGCACCCCGGGTGCAGGTACCATTCCTTTTGATTATAGTGCCACAACCGGTGCAGGTATGACGGCCAATGCAGATCGTTTTTTTTCCCCCACTTTCAGCTGGTCATCGGCAGGTAGCTGCCGGTTTCGCTTTCAGTTTATTTTGGGAGGTAGTTATAACAATGGTACAAATACCGGAACACCTGTCATTTTGCAAAATGTGTATGTAAATACCTATGATATTGATGGTAATGGCTCTGCCAATTCCAATCAAAATAACGAGTTCTCTGCTTTTAACACAGCTCAGTATAAAACAGCTGCCGGTGGATTGCTGGTACCCAGCTACAATTCCACCACTGGTTTTACACGGTTCCGGTCTAACACCACTACCAATACTACGGCTGTGGTAGATGATAATACAAGGTTGAGAATAGGATATAACCAGTTGAGTACCCTGGAAATTATTGTAGGTGCCGACGGTGGTGGTGCAGCATATTATTTTCTTGACCTTGGCCAGGGTCCGGCCTGGACATCCACACCTCCGGTGATTTCCACACCTGTTCTGGATTTGAGTACTACTAGTGGTGGGTTGAATAATAATTTGCAAACCTGCTTAACAGCAACCCGTTTTACAGAAGGGTTGGGTAACATTACCGGATCAACCAATGCCGTTACTGAAATGGAGATACAGATTCCGGCAGCAGAAATTCTTGATGGCAATTCGGAAGTGCTGCTCCCCACAACACCAACAGGAGTTACAGATTCAATCAGGCTGGGTACACCGTTTACCGGCACACAAAGTGTCGTACTCGGCGGTGTTACTTACCAGGTTGCACGGTCTGTTAGTGGCGGTATTCGTACTATACTAATTACACCCACCAGCGGAACTTTCACCACGGCACAAGCAGAAGCATTCCTGGACGAATTACGATATATCAACAGAAAAACTATTCCCAGTGCCGGTAATCGCAATTTCAGCGTAACAATGAGAGAGAATTTTTTAAAGATGATACCTGCTATTTTTCAAATGACTGTTAACTGTGGTACGCTGCCGGTAACATGGCTTTCCTTTACTGCTACAAGGCAAGCTACAGCAACTGTTTTATTAAGCTGGCGTACAACTAATGAAGTTAATGCAAAGGATTACCTGGTACAGTACAGCACCAATAGCACCACCTGGAGCACCTTATCAATCATAACAGCTAACAATAGTAATGCTGTTTCCAATTATCAATTCACTCATGCTACACCTGCTGATGGTGCCAATTTCTATCGTATTGTGCAAAGGGATATTGATGGTAGAACAGATATCAGCATAGTAAGACAACTCTTATTCACGAATGGAATACCAGCTTTACAATTGATTGGCAACACGATTACAGATGGTAAGTTACAGTTGCGGATAAATGAACCAGCTCTATTGCAGATAATAGGAAGCAACGGGCAGGTGTTGCTTAGTAAGATGATGAGTTCCGGTACTCAAAGTATTGATGTCAGTGGATATGCATCGGGCATTTATCACTTGCGGTATAAAAATATTGCTACAAAATTATTGATACAGTAATTTAAGCTTTATGATAAAACTTAAAGCTGCGGTGCAAAACCGCAGCTTTTAATATATAGGCCAGTGCCGGATGCTTTTGTGTGTTAGGGTATCCTGATTTTATCAGGAGAAGTTTTGCTTTGTTGCAAACGAAGCATAACAACTCTACAGTTTTTATTTGTTTATTGAGTGGAAGACTACGGAGAACGGGAAGAGAGTACCTACTTCATCCGTTCAATCATATCTGTAATGGCCTTTATCACTACGCCGGGATGTTCTTTTGAAATATGATGTCCGCTATTTTCAAGTATGCTGTATTGAAGATGAGGTCGCTTAGCAGCCCATTTTTTTAATTCATCCACCCAGGTAAAATTCATCGGGTGATTGAGATCCTTTTCACCATCACCCGGAGCCTTACCATAGGCTGCTATCAGCAGGGTAGTAGGAGTTGTATGTGCAGCGTCTGATAATTTTGCCTGTTGCATACTCGTATCAAATACTCTCATTTCTTCCCTTTCACCCGGCCTGTCGGTGCTGGTCAATATTTCCTGCATATAAATCGAGTCTTCTTTCAATAGTTCCGGATGTTCCTTTTGTATTCTTGCATACACATCTTCCGGGCAGGGATCAATTAAAACTAATCCCCGCAACGTCTGCCGGTAGAGGCCGCAAAAAACTCTGGCAAAAGACCCGCCCATTGACCAGCCAACTAATATATAGGGTGGGGATAACCCGCTGTTGATAATGCTTCTTTTAATTCTTTAGCAATCGTAATTGCATCTCTTGTTTTATTGCAGGTCTCCGATTTTAAATATCCCGGGCGGTCGTACGAAATAACACGGGTAATTTTTGCCAGTGCCGTATCAATGGTTCTATAACAGCAACGATGGTTGGACGAAATCCGCCGGCTTCCAGCACCACGGTATATTTCGAAAGGTGCCGGCAACTATACATCGACATTTTATGATCATCAACCATTACCTGCAACTTGTATCCTTTCTATTTATTTGTTGGACCTGCAATGCATTAAGATGCACAGCCTCATATAAAACATGCCGCCATCGAAATAACTATTCGCTTATACATAAAAATGATTGATGCAATTAAAGTTAGTTCAAATAGCTGTCGTGGTAAGTTTTAAAGCAGGTGGTTGTTGATGTACTTTAGTGTTGACTCCACCAACTACGACGTGTTATTTTTGTAGAAAAAACCTGCCAAGGCGGAAATTATAACAAAGAGAGATTAATAATTTATACTAGGGCTTATAGTTAACAGCCAGTAAGACTCACACAAACAACCGAAGTACCCAGGCTTCCATTAGCCCCATTAGCTCCATTACCATTTAAAGGGCTAACTCCTCCAGTACCACCAGTACCGCCGCTACCGCCGGAAAAAGAAGTTCCTGATATTATAACGCTTCCTAAATACCTGAAAATTCCTGCAGATTCGCCACCGGCTCCACCACACTGCCAGCACCACCGCTACCACCACAGCAGCTCCATTACCTCCATCACCTCCTTTACCTAGGCAAAAATTGGTACATGTTGATGCTCTGAGTCCTCCTGTTCCACTGGGCTGGCCGGCACCTCCGTTGCCGCTATTTCCACCGGCACCACCGCTACCTCTGTTTATAGTACATCCTGCAATTGTTGTTTCATTACAGCTATTTAAAAAAATACCAAATGAACCACCACCGGCACCACCAGCACTTCCGAATGTTCCCGCACAACCGCCTGCACCACCACCGCCACCTCCATTACCTGTACCAACATCTGTAACAACGCCGTCAACAACCGGGTAGCATAACCACCACCCACCACCGCCACCGCCACCACCTCCGCCAACTTCACTATTACCGCCATTAGTTCCTTTATTTCCAAACCACAAACCACCAGTTATTAATCCCGGATTTGTTCCTCCCGTACCATTTGTCCCATGTACAGTAGGTGCCGCATCTTCGCCATCTGCTCCCGGCTGCCCGGCAGTATTTATTCCAGAAGCCCCGCCATTTCCACCATTACCGGTAGTTGCATCAGCACCAGTGCCATCGGTTCCGTTTAAACCATTAAGTTGCCGTATCTACCGGTTCCGCCGTTCCACCATTGGCAGTACAAGGACCATTTGCTCCCCATTGCCTCCTGTAGCTGTAACTGATGCAGTGCAATTACCCACCAGGCCATCGATACCATTTTGTGCAGCAGTAGACTTCCACTGGTACCATTCGCCCCTGCTAAGCCAGCTGACCTACTTCCGGCATTCACTAAACAATTTTTTATCGTAATTGAATCGCAGTTAGTAAGAAAGACACCGTAACTACTGTTTCCAGTTACCGTTAGTAGTACCAGAAGCCGACGGAGACGTAATGGTAAACCGGTCAATAGTTGTCGGATTTATAATATTAGTTCCTTGAATGGCGATGCTTGTACCTGAAACAACAGTACCATTAATTAAGGTTAGGTTACCGGGAGACCTTGCCCAGCCACTTGCTGAATTGTAACCACCATATAATGAGATACCATTAGACAAAAGCACTCTTTCGTTATACGTTCCTGATGATACATAAATTTGTTTTTTTCCTGCAGCCAATGCTCTTGTAATTCCCAATGCTATTGTAGGAACGGGTTGTAAAATGGTGCCGGATTAGCACTGACGATCCGGTTGCTACAAAAATGGCATGACAAATATTTCCGTCAATCCTGTCGCCATTTTGATCCGTAAATGTATCATCAGGTAAATCACTAACATTCAGTGAGCCTTCATCAATAAATCCATCACAAAGTCATTATCTAACCCATCACATATTTCTGGTGAGCCTAAATACTTAATGGGTCCGAGTCATTACAATCAATACTGTCAGTTACAAAACCGGGAAAGGGTAATACACCAGCTACTGGTTTGTATTTATCACCATGCCTGTCGCCATCAGCATCGCGGAATACATAGGGTATAAATAGATGAGGGGAGGTAACCGTCCAACTACTGCCATTCCACATCAGTATTTCTCCGGTATTGTTTCCCGTTATTATATCTGCCAGGAACTGATGGCTCTACCCGTTTCCAAATTGATTGCTGAAAAATAAATAAAGAAGAAGAATCCAGATCATACACTAGTCAGGCCATTAGCCGGTGATACTATATTGATGCGGGTTGCAGCATTCATCCGGGGTATTAAAGTCCTTTACCATCACCTACAATATGTAATGATGCAGAAGGATCAGGTGATAAAGTTTCTCATACCCACATTTTGTCCGTTTACACCAGGCACTACTAAACAAAATAAAACCAACAGCAATAGCATTTTATTCATTGCAGCAATAGTTGTGTACCTATTAAAGTTAAAATACAATTGGCTAACCTGCTTATTCTTTTTCTTGTCGCTTATTGGAGGATTTAGTCTTTTTACCTAAGGAATTGATTCAGAAAGTATTCCCGTCAATAATCTCTGTGAAGTATTTTTTTCAGCCCCGTGTCTCATGGCTTTTTGTGTTGGATTTATTGCACCTCCGTACTACGGAGTTGTCTTAGATTGTAACGTCACTCCACACCCAAAGCCTCAGGGCTGTGAGACATCGGCAGAGAAACTATAAAGATGTAAGATTATGCAGAAATAATGTCACCTTGCAACAGCCTGAGCAAATTCTTTCAATGCCTAAGTTTGGAAATCTTGACCTTATCTTACTAATTGAAACCACATATTGTGTATAAACTCCAGCTTGTTTAACATCAAAACAATCTCAATTCTATAAAGATTTTTATTTTTATCAATGAAATATTTCAGGCGGGCAACTTCTTTTCCATTTTGAAATATTTCAAAATCATTTGAAGATACCGCAATATTGTTTTGTTGTTTTACAATTAACTTACTGAATGAAGTATCGCTTTATCAAGCAAAAATTTTGTGCCTTGTTACCAGCTTTAACTTCAAGAAATCTGTTGTTTGAGGAATTTTCTTATTAAATTTTATTATTGATTTTACATCGAATATCATTTCTGTCATTGTCAGCATTTACAGGCTGTGTTTAGCAAGAAATGTTGGGCAAACCGGTTTTGAGCCTGGTAATGTAAGGTTTTGGGAAAATGCTTTTGAGAGAAAGTAATAACAAGTAATAAAGAACTGATAACAGCAATTTAATTTTTTCATTTTAATGAATTTATAGGGTTTTGAGATTTTTTTCTTCTTTAACACTGTCAAATTAGGTGAAAAATAAAATAACCTTGTTATCATTATTTGTAAACCAACATACCCTTAATAATAAATAATAAAGCTTGAATTCCTCGTGTTCATAGGCTGGTTACTCATGTTAATTAGTATTTCAGCCTTCGTTAGAGGCTGATGGTTAGTTACAACTCAACTCAACAACTATCCTTAAAGCATTTTTTATTTTTGGAATACCACGGACAACGGGAGGTTGACATCCTACCGTAGCCTTTTTGATTTTTTGTTATGCCTAATCAACAGTTGAGGCAAGGATATGCCGATGAGACTGTAAAATTGCTCGTCCTAATATAGGATTGTGTGGTTTGCGCTAAAAAGTTCCCAGCAACATACCGCCTTATATATCCTTTCAATTCTTCCAAGTCACTTCAAATTTCTCAACCGTCACTATTCATAGATTGTATATAAAGAATGTCTTTATTTTATCATAGTTTACCCATTGTGTTATTCAAACTTACCTATACAAATCGTCAAACGCATGTTTAGGGAGTATTAGCTTTTGAATGACCAATGGCGGATTGCAAGTCAATTGATTTATATTCTGCTTGCTGGGATAATCGTCAGTCCCCAAAACTTTTGTTGTCAATAAATTCAAGTTTGTCTTTGTGCTCTTCGTATAACGTCAATGTTTAAGCCATTTCTGTCAAATCTCTGTTCCCTTAGCATCATCAATATTATCTTTCTTGTATATGACCTTTGACTTTTCCTTTTCGAGACTTGGTATTTTCTGATAACTGGAAACTAATATGTATCTGTCCTTATAAACATATCCATCAAGCCTCCTTTCATGTTTTTTGTACACTTAATACTGGTCCAATTACCAATGTGCTCAAAGGCAGTAAATAAATGACTCATTATCTAATTTGTCACTGATATTATCACTAAATTTTACTGAACTTACATTGCAAAGTTACTTCCCTCTTTGTCATAAATAATACGATTTGTCCGGAAGTTCAAAACCGGAGATAGGTGTCCAAAACTATAAAGAATAGTTTCACGTATATGATTTTTTAAAATTACAGCCAAAGACAAGTAGGGGCAGGCTAAGGCCGATAGTTATTTGGTAATATGAAATTAAAGAAAGTTTGCCAAACAAATATAGCGCTGGAGTAGAGATATGAAGTTGAAATTCTATTTGTCGAGCCTCCTCCCGTTGGTCTTAGTTATGCGTAAATGCTAGTATAATAATAAAACAAAATCAATACTGGAGGTGATTTGAGCTTTAACACATAGCGAAAAACTTATCTACAGTCTCGTTGAAGCTGATTTTTAGCTTCTTGACTAACCACAACCATTCAGCATTTTTTATTTTTGAACACGATTGACAACTAGGGGTGGTAACCCGGTTATCAATGGATGCGTTTCCTCGTAATACTAACCGGGTTACAATACTCACGATCTTATGGTCCCCTTTACCCACTTCCATTCTTCATTATCGGCAAATATTTTTCCACTTTTGGCGTAGGTTCCTTTTTCCAATGCCGCTACCGTGACAAAAAAGTTTTCCAGTTTTCCCGTCTATTGCATTATCATGACATTTACATTTTCGCTTTCCTTCCAAATCGCATGGAACTTTGCGTGGTGTGGATACTATCGCCTGCATTCGTGATATTTTTCTTTCTCCTGGCCTGAAATAATAAGAACCCTCTCTCCAGGATATAAAAACTATCCTAAGGGATGAACATGCAGGGGTACGCCTTTTCCGGGAGAGACTGATGTTTGTTCGGTGATGGCAAGATCTCCGTCGGTATCGCTGCAAGAAATTTTTTTACATCCAGCTACTACATTGGTGTTGACGCTTTTCATTTTCAGACGACCATGGGTCACGACCTTCAATTGCAGTAATTTTAAATCCTTCACCGCTTTTTTAAACGTTTTTTAACCGCAAAAAGAAAGTGCAGGAAGTGCTGCCAATGGAGCCGAAGTGGTGATGAATTTTACTTTTTTGCTATATCAGGTTTCAGGTTTGAAGTTAGTGCCGGAACAAATGTAGGGACTTTAATTCAGGTGATATTGCCGGATACGTCAGTTCAAGTCTGGTTCTTTAACTGGTTGTTTTTTTCCTTCCAGTAAGTTGCAGAGGGGTGTGTGTTGCATTTATAAAGTACCAGTTATCTTAGTTTATTGGTAAAATACTATTTAATAATAAGTAAAGTTGTTCATCTTTCAATCGTTTATAACATGGACTGAAAAGATACTTTCTACAGCCCTGTTGAGGCTTTCGATGGTCCGTTGCAACGAAAGCAAACCCTGCCAACCGGCAGGTAGGCATTCAGCTTTTTTTTGGAATATTTATCAGCTTGCAGACTACTTATTAACGAAGCCAGGTTATTAGATTGAGCATATTCAACAAGCTTCAGCTTCTTCTTTTAATAGTTGATACTGTGGGTCTTCAGACAAGCCATTGTACATTGGGGGATCGGTAAGAATGGCTACAACTCCCATTTCTTTTCTCAACACACTGAAATGGTAGAATGAAAAATAGCTTTGTCCCTTTCTTTCAACGACCTAATCAATCATGGCTAGGTCTATATCCAGTACACTCTCCGGTTCTTCCTCTCCACGTTCTCGTTTCATCTTACTTTCTGACATACTATCCAATGCCTTTTCCGTTTCGCCCAACTTGGCATAGGCACAACCCAAAGGTGCAAGGCCTTTTAACGGATTCTTATCATGGGTAAGGTGAATTTTGGAAATATTCTTTTCTTTGCTTTTTTTTCTCCAGTCGCCCTTAGTCCAATGGCAATTCATCCTCTTGACTCCATTGCCGCCCGCATATCTGGGAGAGGAGCGGGAAACGATTAATTTGTTGTAACGCATCATCGGTTCTGCCTGCACAGAGGTAGGCATGGAAAGGTGTTGTTTTAACAATTAGTGATACAGGATCAATCTCTAATGCT
This sequence comes from Chitinophagaceae bacterium, assembly GCA_016719015.1. Classification (GTDB taxonomy): domain Bacteria; phylum Bacteroidota; class Bacteroidia; order Chitinophagales; family Chitinophagaceae; genus JJ008. Next base: position 2,096 of record JADKAZ010000016.1, on the reverse strand, counting down.
TTTTTTCCATTATTTCAATTGCCTTCTGCTGGCGGTCGTAGTAATCGTGTCATATAAAGAAAGCAACCGGTGAACTTCCCTGTGTAGAGCTGCTGATTAAGTTTCAAGAGCTTTGTAAAAAAGTCGAATCTCCAGTTCCAGTTCCAGTTTGAAGCAAAGTAAGGCTGCCCCTTGCCAGAATATCCTGTGCTGATTGTGAAACTGTCTAATTGTGTTGCCTTGTCACTATATCTATGCAACACTTCAAAAGCTTTATCGGAAGCACTCGTCCCAGAAGAGGCTATTTAAGGATAGGACCTGTTGCAGCTATAGCATAAGCATGCATAATCGGACCCCAGAGTGATTGCTTTTTTCAAAAAGAGCTATGGCCTCTTTTAGTATTTTTTGGTGTTTATTTTTATTATGGAAATGAAGGCCCTGCAAAAAATAGTGTATAGCCTCAATATTTTGGAGTCAGGATTTTTACTAGTTTCGGTTCTTCGCAATCAAATTCTCACTTCACTTATTCGCAATGATAGAGCTGGATCTCATCCTGAACTTCAAATATATCAGTAAGGTTACGGTCATACTTTCGCTCCAGATATGATAACCGTCAGTTGCATTGATCATCTGCGCCGAAATGCGTACCTTGGTTACCGGCTTTGCGTACACTTCCTTCCAGTATTCTGTCTACATTCAGCTGTATCCCTATTTCACGTATATCAGTATTTTTTTCCTTTTAAATGCAAAGGCCGAAGCTCTTGAGGTTACCTTGAGGCCATCTTCACTTTAGTAAATGCATTCAATAATTTTCTGTAATACCACTACTGAAGTATTCATTTTCTGGGTCGGCACTCATATTTACAAAGGTAACACGGGCAAGGTGGTTAACAGGTTGGTTTGGTTTTTCCTTTAGTTCATCACGGGTAGGAACAACCAGGCCTTTGATATCTATCGCAAATATGCGGGACAGGCCTTGCAATATTCTTTAAATCAAAGTAACCCATTTCCCGGGCCAAGATTTTCCTGGTTTTTTTATTTCATCAAAGACTTTTTCTGAAATAAAAATTGAACCCGGACCAGTAAGTTATTCAATCCTTGATGCAAGATTAACGCCATCGCCATATATGGCTTCATTTTCTTGAAATATCTCCAGTATGGATACCTATCCGCAAATCTACTTTGGGTTCCTGTTGTAATGCCTGTTGTATTTTCACTGCACAGTTAACCCCGTCAATAGCGCTGGGAAGTTAAAAATGCTTAAAGCACCATCGCCGTAGTATTGAAGAATTTTCCATGACAAGTGGTGAAACAGAAGTTTCCAAAACTTCCTCTGCCTCCGGTGCTTGATTTTTGCCACTGTTCATTTCCTGCATATAACAGTAACCAAACATATCGAAAACATTATTGCAAGGTGTTACTATAAATTTAGTGAAGATTAGGTTGGGCTTATTATGTTTGTTGTGCCATTGTTGTGATTAGCATTCATTTTCTGGCAAGGAAGCCAGGCAGTAGTAAATGTATTTAAGAGTAATGCTGACAGATAAAAGCCCAATGCCGTAAATAAAATGGGTAAGAAGACTTTTACCCTTTGCCTATTTGGGGTTTGGGTTTTGTGTGATGGCTGCAAATTCCTCTGCCCACACCCGGTTGCACCATGGAAGAAGGGAGCAACCACTGTAACGATACCAATAAATATAGCCGGTAAAATTACCGGATGTTTTAATCCACTCAACGCCCCATAGCAAATTAATAAAGTTTCTCAGTAAATGTAATCCCGATAAAATAATGAATGGTCCATCCAATACTCTTTTCACCTTCTTTTATTGCCGTTGTGGTTGTAATTATTTCAGAAAAATTGTCCACGAAAAAGATGTCCAACCCATCGCCCGCTAGCATACCAAAGTTCAATGATTTAATTCCAAAAAATTGCTTGAGAATTATTCTCATAAATCCATTAACAAGGTACTACCATTTCCAATGCAGAATGTTCGCCCAAGAAATGCTATCCATTCATTCATAAGTTATTGTTATTTACTTTGGGCCGAGTGTCTCTTAAGCACCGTAGTTAACAAGCAAATATTACCGCAGGTAGGAGTATTCATTGTTCGTTCAGC
>JADKAZ010000015.1 GCA_016719015.1 Chitinophagaceae bacterium | reverse complement strand
TATGGCCAATTAGTGAAGTAAGAAGGTTACGGATTCTGTATCCTTATTTTTGCAGTATTATCATACAGTGCAGTTACCATTTACTATCGGGGCTAAAGGACGCAGATGCAATAATCCATTGATGACCCTCAATACTTTGAGTGGTTTCCACCCAATTCGTCTCCCATATTATAGCCAGAATTATCAAATGAAGTTATTGTAATTTTTTCCATCAGGACTAAAATTGCCAAGGTTGATTGGGCGTAAATGCCTTTGTAATTCACTTAGTAGTTTTCCAGATTGAGGATCCACTGACTTTTTGCAGTGCTATCTTCCGAAGTGGTTAGAAATCTTTTTTTTTATCAGGACTAAATTTTAGCTGAACATTCTGCTGCAGTATGGCCACCTAATTCGATTAAGAAAATTTCCAGAATTAACATCCCAAACCCTTACGGTATTGTCATTCGGGATGTAATATTTTTTTACCATCAGGACTAAAAACCACTTTGAAATCAAACTTTCAATGCCCCCCATGACCTTTAGACTCTACTAATAATTTGCTAGTGTTTATACATCCCAAATCTTTGTATTCTGTCTCTAGATGCGAAGTTAGTATTGTTTTCCATTTGGACTGAATACTGGTAGTATTACTTCTTACTATGTCCTACAACAGCACAACCTTAACTCACCCAAAGAGGGGAGAAGCAGGATAAAAAAATAATACAAATACCAAATAATAATTTTAGTAAACTTATATCCGTATTCTTTTTCGAAAAATACTTAAAATAAAACCGTTTCAAAGTACCATTCTTCAGAAAGTGTAGATAAAGGATTTGAAACCATTTCAAAAAAAATACCCAAAAAAATTAATTTCAATTTACTAAATCCCATTTGGTTGAATCCTGGTCAGGATTTTCAACACCTACAATACGCAAAAACATAACACAACCCCATACTGGCAAAAACAGAATAAACCCCGAAACAGCAGGCAGCAATAGTAGAAAACTAAAAGCCCTCAAGCTTACAATGGATAAGCTGGAGGAAGGACTACAGCAAAGGCAGCGTAATGATGCCCAGCAATCAAAGCAGAAGCTACTTAGGAAGTAATTTCTGCCGGATCTCTCTGACATGATGCTTGGCTTTAGGCATTGGCGGGCTACGAGAGGACAGGTGATGGAAGCTATACGGACCAGAATCTTCCAGTACAAAACAACACTTGGCTACCCATGTAATAGCTGAAGCACAAAAGAAAGGCAGTATGTGTGCCTTTATAGATGCCGGAACATGCTTTAGATAGTGCTTATGCAAAAAACTAGGTGTTGATGTTGACAATCTTTTATTAACTTCTCTCAACCCGATTGTGGTAGAACTGAAGCCATACGAATAAGCCGACCATACGATTCTTTCCGGTGCATTGGATGTGAAGTAGTAATTGACTCTATATGGCAGCATTGGTTCCTAAAAGTGAACTCCAGAAGGTGAGATGGGTGACAGTAAAATGGAATTACATACCTGCACGGGAGTTGATGAGCGCGGCATTGCACAAACCCAAACAGCAACTTCATTTCCCAGACCAATACAAATACCATTTTTATCAACCAGCTTCCATGAAAAATAGGAGTGATATTTGGCAATCCTGAAACCACTACGGGTGGTAATGCATTAAAATTTTTATGCTTCTGTTCGTCTGGATATCCGCCATGTAGCAGCACGGGTGAAAGATGGTAAGTGAAACCATTCCCGGTATGATAAAAGTAAAAGTGGTGAAGAATAAAGTAACCCCTCCTTTCTGGGGCCGCTGAGTTTGATATCATCTTCGGAGAAGGTATTTCTAAAACAGGTGAAATCGTTGATATGGGGAACTGAACTGGGCATCGGTCAGGAAAGCGGTAGCTGGTAAGCTATAATAATGATAAGCTTAGCGGGGCCGTGATTCAAGTAAAACAACTGATGGTGGACAATCCTGAACTGGCGAAAGAAATTGGAGAAAGGAAAATCAGGAGAAAATTAAAAAATGCAGTCTGCCTAAGCGGCTATTTGTTCAATATTTTACAGATGTGTGTTGGTTTGCCAACCTCCGGCTAAAACCGGAGGGTTTTTTATTTCTTCCACAGAGAAATATTTTACAGCAAAATATACAATCAATGTTTAAACATCATTATATTTATTTCAACTATCGCAAAGCACAAAATTCAAATAGTCGTTTTTAAAAAAAAAGAAATGAGCAACACAATCAACAAACCCCTGCAGGATCACTGGATGTTGCACCTTGTTTTTGGTGTTGGCCTTCTAATAACCTTTTTTACCCTGGTCTCGCAGGGGTGGAATGCCGGTAACCCGGTGCTGCTACAGCCACAGATGATTTTTCGACCTCCATGGCCGTATCCGAAGACCAGAGAATCCCTTTCCAAAGCTTGCCTTTTCGTTTTTATATCTTGCGGCTACCAGATTCCTTTTGCTTGCTGTTATTTCTGTGATTCTTGTTCTCTTAAAAAGAAAGTGATCCCTTTTTCTTTTATAGGAAGGTCATTATCGCTTGCCCTTATTGCTATCTATTTCTTTTTACGACTACCTTGCTGTTGATTTCAGTATTGGGAAATAACGTATGGGGTATGTTAAAATCTCACCTATCTGCATGCACTTTGTACGCTCGGTGCCATTCTTACAGCCTTTCCGGTTAAAACATGAACACCAAAATTTGTATGGTTATTGCTGGGTCCGGTTCTTGCTTATGGTGCTTACCAGTTTGGAGAAAAACAGGTAATGAAAACCCAAACTTTTACACTACAACAGATAAGGTAAAGCAGATTATACGATTTGCGTAACGATCTTATCAGGGAGTTTATGGCAAACTGACTTGTGACAAATAAAAAATATCTTGATAAGACCCTTTAGTTGTAAACGGTGAAGTTTCTACTGCCGGTGATATAATCCCTGATTCAACAGGCCCCATCAGATTTGCGGATGACACTGGTTCTTATGTAATCTTCTCTTTGAAAAAGACTAAAACAACTTAAAAAGGTAAAAAATGTTATGCCTGGGATCCTGTTTCATAAAAGGTGTTTGCAGCGGCATCTATAGTGAGATGTTGGAATTCCCTCTATAAGTTTCAAACGAGCAATTTTAGAATTTAAAATAACATCAACAAATGAAAAAGCAATTCTATTTTCTTTCTTTAGTCACTATACAGGAAGCCTTATGGCACAAAAAGTAACAACCACTTCTGCAGTTGTAAATTTTGTAATGCTACTACATAAAGACCTTTACCTAAAGCTGAAAACCAAACAGTAATCACATGTGATAAGACAACAGGGACTGTTATTGCATTTGAAGCGGCTGTAAATAATTTTGCTTTCAGCAATCCAAAGATACGGAGAGCATTTAACGGTGCAGCCTGGATGAACTCAGCCAGTTTTTCCAAAATTTTCTTTACGTTACATTGATAAAATAACGAAAATAGAAATTCACCAGGATGGCATTTACAAAGTAACTGTTGCAGTAACCTTACTGAGAAAGGAGTTACAAAACCGATTTAACACCAGCTACTGTTACTGTAGCAGGTGCTTCGAATTATCTACGACCTCCGCCCATCATTAAATTAAGAAGATTACGGTATTACCGGGTGCACCAATTGAAGGTGGTAGAGTAGCTGAAGAACCTAAAATCACTCTTAATACAGTTTTAATTCAATCAATCAAGGATTAATAATAAGCGTCTTGTCTCGAGACCACCCTATTATTGAGTTGTTACCATTAATTCCAATCACTTTCTCCCGCATGTGAGCTTACCAGCCGCATCAAATCCTTCCACTATTACTTTATACTTTTTAAATCATTATTATAAAATTGAGGTTCACCGATTTTGTTTCTCTATCGGTAAAAACGATCGGGTTCCAATACAACGTAGTTCAGCTTTATCTCTTAGTTGGGTCTTTGCCTGCGCTCATTAGAGTCTGGACTGTGCGACTGCTTTTGTATTGAATAGCCATTGTATTCCACAAATTCCAGTTTATCAGCTTTAGGCTCCTCAGTAAACCGGTCACGGTATAAACAGCAATGCGGCACCGGGAAGAGTGCTGCCAGCACCTACAAAACCGGCATCAAACAATTTAATTAACGCCAAGTCGACAGCCCTTAATGTCCGCAGCATAAAAATATCTACCGGCTCTTCATTCAAACACCTACTATCCAGCGTTGACCAGAGCTTAAGCTCAAGTTTTCGGTTCCTAAATTGGCTCCGTAAAAGTATTTACTTGTTGAATCCTGTTCTTTTAATATAATCCATCGCATTGATCGACTTATCGTTACAGGCTCATTGATATTATCAATACTTTCTTTTCCCGTACCTCTAAACACTCCCGTGGTATATTTTCATTCACCACATCAATGGGTTTTTTTGAAGAGCTGGCATTTACGTTTACCTTTTCCAGCTCTTTGATTTCCTCTGCTTATCCTTATCCTTGTGGCGCACTTATCTCCTCCTTATCCTGCAGCTGTGCCGCTTTGTACCATCCTTCGTCAGCATCTGCGGCACTATCCGATATCATTTCAATGTATTTTCATCAGCATTACTAATGCTGGCTTCTGCTTCTCTTTCTTGTCTGAATATCCGCAGGAAACAAGTTGTTTGCCAAAAAGGCTACCGATCTAACGTAAACCGTCGGCAGCATCTACCATTCCTTCCAGCGTTTGTGTAGACGAATCTTCAGCTTCTACAGGAGCCAATTCGTTTTCCCCATGATAATGGTTGCCTGTTCTTGGCATCTGCTACTATTCCGCTTAGTAGAAAAAGCCCAGGGTTTTCATGATATTTTTTCTCCGGCATCTGTTTAGCCAGTACTTTAGTCAATCGAACCGACTCCAGCCATGGATCAGCATTAAATTATCAAGGGCCTCCCTTACAGTATCGGTATATTCGTTCAAAATACCAGGCGAGATTATATACGTACCCTTTTAAATCACTCGTTAATAAAAGCGGGAAATATTGTCTCATCATCTCTCTGACTTTTATTCGACCAATCAATAATGGAGACCACAACTTCTTTGAATGGAATCGGGAAAACTTAATCAATCTATTTGTCCGCTTTCTTTTCTACATTGATCTGCCGGGCTTCGGATGGCCCCCTTATATTCCCATTGTCAATCACCAAAGCCGCTCTGCTAATGGCATTCTATCTTTATTAAAATACAGTAAAGGTGAAGATTCCGGAGGGAGGCTATCCGTAACAATGTGGCCAATGATGGAAGGATAATCTTCAAAAATTTCCATTTCATAAACCACAGTGGTTATTGATCTGCGCTACCACAAACAGAAGATCGTGCTGTTCTTTATTCTTTTCACTCCTCTTGATAGTTGAAATTTTTACCCCTCTTGTTCATCCTGCATTTTCTCATCCTGGATCTTGTTGATTCCCGAAGCCTGTACCACGGAGGCTACGGTTCTTTCCTGCTGCGGTTTCCACTTCGGTATATTTTTTCCCTTCCTTCGGTTTGAACTGTACTTTTCCTATGCCATCGTGAAAACTTTTAAAGGAGGCAATCGTTGTTCCGTCATCTGATTTAATAATGCCATCCACTTCTGCCGGAGTTCCCCATTGGTCTGTTGCTTTAAATGCCGACGACGATAGAATGCCATCAACAAATGACCGCTTTCTGGAAAAAACTGATGTGAAACGTTTTGGGCATAGTAGTCTCGTAACTAGGCGTTTCGCGGAAAACAAAAATATTTTGGTTATAAATAAAGCATCATCATAATTAAACATATGTGGCGTCAATGCCCTGATATAATAGTTTCCCTGGGGAAGAGAATCCGGAATATCAATATTCCCTTTTACTACGGCACCCATTACAGGATGAATTGGGCACTACCACAGCCCCTTACTATCAGCAAACTGCAAATAAAAATTATTACTCAGGTTACTTGGCTTTCCGTCGGATTGCAGAGTAGGCTTTAAACCAGATGGTTTCACCGGCACATAATATTCTTTATCGTATTGCGATATATTTTTCTCCACTGGATGTTCCAGACCAGCCGGGCATTTAGTGCTAATCAATTTTTGTGCCGTTGTAAAAATCAACAATGAATAAAAAAACAATTACAAGGCTTGCTCTTCGAAATATTACGACATAGTTCCTGTTTTTCAGGGGAGTAAAGTATAAAATTTAACCTTTAAAATGTGCCTGCTATTTATATTAACGGACAGGATAACTGATGAAGATAGATTTTATCCGAAAATAGCTGCATTTCACGATCGTTAGATGCCAAAAGGTAATTACCATTCATAAGCGGCTTTTACTAAATTGCATCTTGCTTTGTTAGCTTTTATCTCCGGATTACAAATTAAATTGCATATTACTACTATGTCTTTCAAACTTCATACTCCATTTCCCCTCGCCGGTGATCAGCCGGCTACTATCCACCAGTTAGTTGAAAGGGGTGCAAGCCGGTGAACAATACCAACATTAGCTTGGCGTAACAGGAAGCGGAAAAACGTATTACCATCGCCAATGTGATACAAGAAATGGTACACGACCAACACTGGTACTGACCCATAACAAAACACTGGTAGCTCAATTGTATGAGAGAATTCAAACAATTCTTTCCGGAAAATGCGGTGGAGTATTTCGTTTCCTACTATGATTATTATCAGCCCGAGGCCTACATGCCGCGTGAGTGATGTATATATTGAAAGATCTCAGCATCAATGATAGGCTGGATAAACTCAGGTTGAGAGCCACCTCAGAGTTTTGCTGGTGGAAGAGGATATTATTGTAGTGGCATCAGTAAGCTGTATCTATGGTATGGGAAATCCGACCGACTATGAGAATGGAATTATCCGCATTGATAAAGGGCAGACCATTTCACGGACAGGCCTTTCTTCATTCCTTGGTGAATTCTTTATACATGAACCACCATGGGAGTTTAGCCGCGGGGGCATTCGGGTGAAAGGCGATACCGTGGATATTAATCTTCCTTATGTTGATTATGGCTATCGGATTACTTTTTTTTGGCGATGAAATAGAAGAGATCGAAAGTATTGATGTAGTGACCAGCAAACGCAGTTGCCCGGATGGAAAATGCCGCCATCTTTCCGCTAATTTATATGTAGCGCCTAAAGATATTTTGCAACAGGTGCTTTGTATGAGATACAGGATGAAGTGACCGCTCAGGTGCGCTACTTTAAAAGAAGGAAAATATATTGAAGCAGAGCGGTTGACTGAAAAGGTGAACTATGATATTGAAATGATACGGGGACTGGGCTATTGTAACGGTATTGAAAACTATTCCCGCTTTTTTGACCGCCGCCATCCCGGTACCCGGCCCTTTTGCTTGCTTGATTATTTTCCCAAAGATTATCTCACCGTTATTGATGAAAGCCATCAGACCATACCGCAGGTAAGCGGTATGTATGGTGGCGACAGAAGCCGTAAGCTTATCCTGGTTGATTATGGATTCCGGCTCCTTCCGCTTTGGATAACCGTCCTTTGAATTTTCATGAATTTGAATCGCTGACCAATCAAGCCAGTATTTGTCTCTGCCACTGGATGATTATGAGTTGGAAAAATGCGGTGGGGTGGTGGTGGAGCAGGTGGTAAGACCCACCGGATTGCTGGATCCACCGATAGAGATCCGCCCTTCTGTCAACCAGATTGATGATCTGTTGGATGAAATTGATAAACGCATTCAGCAAGGCGACCGGGTGCTGGTAACCACCCTTACCAAAACGAATGGCGGAGGAAATGGATAGGTACCTCGCATAAAATCAATATCAAATCAAAATATATGCACGGTGAGGTAGATACCCTGGAACGAATGGAAACCTCTCGTGAGTTGAGACTGGGTGTACGATTGATGTTCTGGTAGGTGTGAACCTGCTGCAGGAAGGATTGGGTCTGCAGGGAAGTTTCTTTCGGTTGCTATTCTTGATGCTGACAAAGAAGGTTTCTCCGCAATGAAAAAATCATTGACACAAACAACGGGCCGTGCGGCCCCGGAATGTGAACGGTCTTGTTATCTTTCATGCAGATAAGATGACCGACGGTATGCGAAAAACATTGATGAAACCAATCGTCGGCGGGAAAAACAAATAGCTTGGTATAGAACATGACGTCTCTCCCGGACCACTGTTGGAAATCCACCAAGGATGTTTTCCTAAACATCTATCTTTGGATATCAAAGGATTTGGTCCTGCTAAATCCTTATACCATTGCCAAGGAGCAAAACAATTCAACAGTGGCTGCGGAAGAACAAGCTGAATACAAAACCATTCCACAAACGGAAAAAGCTCTTTCCAAAATCAAGAAGGTGGAAAAGGAAGCAAGGGACCTGGACTTTATGGAAGCGGCACAAGATTGAGGATGAAATGTTTGCTTCTTAGGAAGTTAGAAGAGATGAAGAAATAGGTATTATAGACAACACCACCAATACAAAAACCATTTAACTATAATATTTAGGAGTGGGTTCCCCTTATGGTTTTTATCTCTTTTGCTTATCCCGAGGAAACCTGCTTTTGCCAGGAGCTAAATTAATTTTATCAACAGGCCACGCGGTGGAGGGGTCGTCTTGCCCATTCCAGCCAGACAACGAGCATATAACAACCATTTCGGAAGACCATACAGTGATTGAAGGTTGGGATTCAAAAGTACAACATTTCTCCCCGCAGACCTTCAGGCGGGCAGACGGTGAACAAAAAATATTAGCACCTTCGATGTTTATACTTTGTCATTTATACAGGGCGAAATTGATATCTGGGATGCCACAACAGCAGAATTTGTCGGCTTATTATCACCGGATTCCATGATATTTATGATATCCGGTTGATCAATTCTATAAAATTTACTCTGAAGCTTACTAGCGGGTGCAATCAATTTGGTCATATGAATAACACAATTATGGAATATTGGGAGAAACAGGGCAATGATTCTGTGTTTTGAGGAGCAAGTAAGCGGAAGGCATAAGTCCGGTTTGGCAAGTACAGCCTGGGTGATGTTGAAGATGATAAAATAAATATCTGGAGCCTCTCGAAACTGGCAGGGCTTGCTGGCGCAAATTGAAGAAAATGCAAATACGGTTTGCTTTGGTTCGGATGAGCAGTCTTATTTCATGTCAACTTACCGATATCAAGATTCTGGGACTTAAAAGAAAATCTTTGTTCATTCCTTTGCATTAGGTGAGCTTAATGTGCCATGTCAAGTTGAGCCCCGGGAAAAGTTTACTGTCTGGAGGATCTCAGGAATATGATAAACCGGTATTTATCTGGGATGTGGAAAGCGAAAAAAAAACATATGAAATAAAGGGGCTTCCGGGAGAGCGGTAGGCTCAGTAGTCTTCAATTCAGAGGAAACAATCCTGATTGGTTTTCACCAATAAAGAAATTTCTGCATTGGAACACAACAAACCCTGGAAAAAGATTTATTCTAATCTCAAACCGACGGAACAGAGGCTGTCTTTCTAAGCCCCGGATAAAAAATAATAATGCTGGCAGGGAAGAAAGGAGAAGTTCGAAACGCTGAAATGGCGTTTTACTAACTCAGCTCGTAAAAGGGTTTGATTACCCTTACCCATTAAGCTGCGCCGCCTAGACAACATCAATTCAAAAGGTCGTCAGTGCTTTTGTTGATGATTCTTTTCTTTGGGATATTAATGTGGTAGGAATGACTACCCGTTGTCAGGTAACCGGTGGCATTTCATAACATAATGTCAGCCCCGACGCCAACTATATTATTCCATTAACAGGGAGTAACAAAGTTACTGTTCTAACCCCAACTACTGGGAGAATTGCTTTCAAACTAAACCATATTGAAACAGTGCTGAATACAAAGTATAGTAATGATGGTAAATTCATCGTTTCCCAAATCTGATTCAAATATTAAGGTCTGGGATGCACAAAAGCAGAGTTGAAATTTTCATACAAAACAAAAGCCGGATCAAAGATGTGATTTTCAGTAGCATCAATAAAGAAATTATAATTGCTGAAGAACACCTTATTAGTGTTTTGACTTTATCACAAATACGAAAAAATCCAGCCCCCCTTAGTGACAGAACAATTGAAGGAATTAACATAAATTCCGGATGATAAAAATTGCCGTTTTTACAAGAGATAATAAGTCAGCACTATTCTTCCTCTAAAAACGTTCTCGTTATAAATACAAAAAGGTGCCCGTTTATTTAGCCGGAATGGGGCTTAATTATCTCGGCATCAGCATGGCAAATTTCAGCCCGAACGGACAAAAGTTACTTTGGCGAAAATTCAATGCTGAAATCCTTGATGCGACCAGGGAAGGTTCTTTCCCTTTGAATTAAGTGAGGCATAACAACAGCTATTTCAGCACCGACGGAGAAAAATAATTGCAAGTGCCTTTTATGGGTGGTACAATTAAAGTATGGAGCTCCCAGAATGGAAGACTGATAAACGAATTAAAAGGAGGGCACTAATGTGATTTATACTCCAAGATTTGATTCAAAAGGAACAAATTACTTGTCCATATCAGACAATGCCGCGGTGAATCCATGGAATGCATCTTCTGGAAATCCTATCTGTGAATACAATGAAAAAAGCAGGCAAAGTAGATTATGTCACTTTTTGATACAATGATTCACCGGATTATGGTAATGGCAGGTAACAATCCTTATCATTTTGGAAAACAGATTCCTCGTAAGAAAGCCTTTAGTCTTCTTGCCTATAAACCAGCAGGACTTTCTTTTCCCTAAAACCCGATAACTATTATAGTGCCCTCCTTGCATTGCAAAGGTTTTGTATTATGCATCCAAAGATTTAAAAGTTATCCGTTGAACAATTAGATGTCAAATACAACCGGCCTGATAAAGTGATGGAGGCTACCGGTTGCAGTGAAAATTTGCTGATGGGAGATCGTATCGCAAGGCCTATTATAAACATTTAAAAAAACTCGGCATTGATACAACCTCTTTAAAACAGGCTTTACCATTCCGGAAGCTGAGACTTTTGAAAACCGCAACACTCACAGGCTATGAGCAAAAAAATAAACAACTAACACTACAATCCACCGGTAGCAGCACCGAAAATCTCGTACTGTGATACAACGTTTGGATAAACGAAGTTCCTTTGTAGGGCAAAGGAATCAACCTCCGTTTAAAAAATGAGAAAATCATTCTTCCCACCATTACCATTAATTTGCTCATGGAAGAGATAACGGTGGAAACATCCATTACAGATGGAACGGAATTTGAAAGCTACCGCCAGCCATTATTTGAAAATAGTGTCATAAAACCCCCTTACCGCTAAAACGTATTTCTCGGCCTGGGCATTAACCGTTTTTTAGTGCATCCATAATTTAAACTGGAGTGTAAAAGATATCCGGGACCTCGCCAACAAATTTCCATCTAAAGGCGCCGTTATAGGATACTCTCTTTGATGAAGGCGTAACCATAGAAATGTTCTCCAATTAAAAGAAGATATTATCAACCGGCGAAGAAGATAAAGTTATCATCGCCTATTCCGGCCATGGCCTGCTCAGCAGTGATTATGATTATTTTCTTACCTATGCTGTCAATTTTAATCAGCCACAAATAAGCGGACTGCCCTATGAAGAACTTGAAAATCTGCTGGACGGCATTAAGGCCGAGAAAAATTATTATTGATCGACGCCTGCCACAGTGGGGAAGTTGATAAGGAAGAAATGAAAAATTATTCTGTTGCAAAAGATTCGTTAGAAAAAAATGGGGTGAAGGGATTCATCATTACCCAAACTGATAATAATAAAATTGGAATGAAAAATAGTTTTGAAATGATGCAGGAAGGTGGTTACCGGGAAAAGTACCTCAGCTAACCAATGGCCTGCAAAAGCCAACTTTTCGCAGCGAAACACAGCAGTACGACTGGGAACTTTGGTAACATCTGACTCGTAGTTTTACGATTCTCTCCAGAGTATTTGTGCCTGATTTCATTAAATACTTCAGGCTCAGGCTTGCAATAAAAAAATACCCCGCTCTATCTTAGCATCAGAATATCAGAGAAACCAATTTCTTAAAATCCAATAAATCCACTATTATGAAAAGACGTGTCCGTAAAATCGCAAATTTCTTTGCCTTCAACCTGCTGTTCTTCGCTTTGTACCTGAACTTTATACACAAAGACAAAACGGCTGTTTTAGGTGGCGGAGAGCAAACCGCTCAGCCAAAAGCAGCCGCCTTTAGTGGTACTGTATTGGTAGATAATCCTGAACAGTATCTGCAAAAAAAGAATGAAACAACTGGTGTTGTTTCTCAGCAAGCCGCTTCAGTAAAAACTGAACAGAATGAAGGCACCGCCCTACGACTTTCAATTAACTAAGTAAAGCAGCGTTAACATATCAAAGCCCCTCCCGTTTAAAAGGGAAGGGGCTTTGTGTTTTATTTCTGCCTGTTGGTGAAATCTTTACCTTAGGGGCATGGAAAAAAAGTCTTCCTCCTTGATGCTTTTGCTCTCGTTTTCAGAGCATATTATGCCCTTATCCGAAATCCCAGGTTAACCTCCAAGGGGAAAAACACCAATGCACAGTTTGGCTTCACCAATGCATTGGTGGAACTGATAACCAAACAAAAGCCTTCGCATATGGCTGTTTGTTTTGATACTTCTGCACCGACTGAGCGGCATACTGATTTTGCCGATTATAAAGCCAACCGCCAGGAAACACCTGAAGACATCAGTGCTGCGGTTCCTGATATAAAAAAATAATAGAAGGGTTCAATATTCCGGTGATTGGCATTGATGGATACGAAGCAGACGATGTGATTGGTACACTGAGTAAGCAGGGTGAGAAAGCCGGTTATGAAGTATATATGGTAACCCCGGATAAAGACTATGGCCAGTTGGTTTCTGAAAAAATAAAAATATATAAACCAGCTTACCAGGAAATGATGCAGAAATACTGGGGCCTGCAGAAATATGTGCTAAATGGAATATTAAAGATGTAACCAAGGTAATTGATATGCTAGGTATGATGGGTGATGCTGTGGATAATATACCGGGTATACCTGGTGTCGGAGAAAAGACGGCTGCAAAATTTTTAGCCGAATATGGTTCATTAGAGAATACACTGGCTAATGCCGATAAGATAAAAGGTGCAATGGGTGAAAAAGTAAAGAAGGGTAAAGAAATGGCTATTCTTTCTAAGAAGTTAGCCACTATTATAACAAATGTACCTGTTGAATTTCATGAAGAAGATTTCAGGCTGAAAGAATGGAATAAAGAAAAACTAAAAGAAGTATTTGCTGAACTCGAATTCAGAACATTAGGCAAAAGACTTTTGGGAGAAGAATTTTCCGTTGCCTCTTCCTCAAAAGGTGTGGTAGAAAAAGAAATGGCCCAGGGTGTACAGACAGATCTGTTTGGAAATATAATTGAACCGGAAATTAAAAAAACAGAGCCTGTTTTGCAGGACACAGAAAGTGACGGGGCGGGATTAGTGGTAGATAAGAATATCAATAATACGCCTCACAAATATGAAGCAGTAGAAGGTGATGCTGCAATCAAAAATTAGTAGCTGAACTCAAGAAACACGACGAGATATGTTTTGATACGGAAACAACAGGCATCGATGCCAATGATGCAGAACTGGTAGGCCTTAGTTTTTCAGTAAAACCCGGGGAAGCATTCTATGTCCCTTGTCCTGCCGATCAAATACGTACCAAAGAAATCCTGGCACATTTCGATTCCCTCTTTTCCGATAAAAAGAAAATATGGATTGGACAGAATACCAAGTATGATTTGTTGATGTTAAAATGGTACGGCGTTGAGATTAAAGGAGAACTTTTTTGATACCATGCTGGCCCACTATGTAATAGAGCCGGATGGAAAAAGAAGCATGGATATATTAAGTGAGAAATTTCTTGGTTATGAGCCTGTGCACATCGAAGAATTGATTGGAAAGAAAGGAAAGACACAGGGTAACATGCGGGATGCGGCTATTGAAAAGGTAAAAGAATATGCAGGAGAAGATGCAGACATTACATTACAACTAAAAAATATTTTCGTTCCGCTTTTAAAGAGCAAAGAGGTTGAAAAAGTGTTTAATGAAGTTGAAAATCCATTGGTAAAAGTGCTGGTGGATATGGAATATGAGGGAATCCGGGTAGATATGAATTTCCTGGCAGAATATTCGAAAGAACTGGAAAGGATGCGAAGAAAGCAGAAGAAAGTGTGTACCAACAGGCCGGTGTTCGTTTCAACCTTGCTTCTCCCAAACAATTAGGCGAAGTGCTGTTTGACAAACTGAAACTGGATGCTTCTGCTAAAAAAACAAAAACAGGTCAGTACCAGACGGGTGAAGATGTACTATTAAAATTAGCTGTCAAAGGCCACCAGATCGTTGATGATATCCTGACTTTCCGGGAGTTGACAAAATTAAAATCAACCTATGTTGATGCATTACCCCAGATGATAAACAGGAAAACCGGAAGGGTGCACACATCTTATGGACAAGCGGTGGCTGTAACCGGCCGCTTACAAAGTAACAACCCCAATTTGCAAAACATTCCAGTGCGAACTGAAAGAGGTAAAGAAGTAAGAAAAGCTTTTATACCCAGAGATGATGACCATATTCTCCTTTCTGCCGACTACTCACAAATAGAATTAAGAATTGTCGCTTCCATCAGTGGTGACAAGAATATGTGTAAAGCGTTTAAAGACGGAACCGATATCCATACTGCAACAGCAGCAAGAGTGTACAATGTGAGTGAAAAAGAAGTGACTAAAGAAATGAGGTACAAAGCCAAGAGTGTGAATTTTGGTATTATTTATGGCCAGGGTGCTTTTGGCCTTGCAGACAATCTTGGTATTTCCAGAACAGAAGCCAAAGAGATTATTGACAACTACAAAAAAGAGTTTCCGGGTATTCAAAAATATATGGACGATACCATAAATTTTGCAAGAGAGAATGGTTATGTGGAAACTTTGATGGGTAGAAAGAGATGGTTGCGGGATATTAACTCAGCAAACTTTACGGTCCGTGGATTCGCCGAAAGAAATGCAATCAATTCTCCTATACAGGGAACTGCAGCAGACATGATAAAATTAGCCATGCAGAAAGTGCATGCGGCGATGAAAAAAGAAAAGATGAAGAGCAAAATGTTATTGCAGGTACACGATGAATTAGTTTTTGATGCACTAAAAACAGAAGTAAATGAGCTAAAGCCCCTCATTCTTGAATGTATGCAATCTGCCATGGTGTTACCACATAAAGTTCCTGTAACAGCTGAATGCGGAGAAGGGAAAAACTGGTTAGAGGCACATTAATTTTCCGTAAGTCATAATTTTTACCTTGCTGATAAGTGTAAGTTTGCATTTCTATGCACCCGGTAATTTATTATTGTTATGATGCTTACTGTGGCTGGTGCTATGGTTTCAGCCCGGTTATAAAAAAAATAGAAGAAGAATATAGAAAGAATGCTTCATTTGAAGTGCTCTCGGGTGGAATGATTCCGGTGGAATTTGCCCGTCCTGTAAGTTCAGTAGCTGGTTACATCAGCCAGGCCTATCAACAGGTAGAGGAAATGACAGGTATCAAATTTGGCGAGGATTATCTCTGGCATATATTTAATCCGGATAAAAGCGACTGGTATCAGCATTCAGAAAAATCAGCTATCGCCTTATGTATAGCCAAAGAAATATACCCACAGAAACAAGTTGCCTTTGCAGCCGACCTTCAGTATGCATTACATTTTGAGGGAAGGGATCTGACAGATGATGAAGCTTATCGAAATCTACTGGACAAGTATCATATCTCTCCTGACGATTTTTATATAAAACTGAAAAGCGCTGAGTACAAAGAAAAGGCGCACTATGAGTTTGCCTTATGCAAGCAACTGCAAGTCACAAGTTTTCCGCAAGTATTAATGCAGGTGAATGATGGAAAATTTTATTTACTGGCAAAAGGTTTTACCAGTTATGAATTGCTACAACAAAGAATTGAATCGGTACTTTCAGAAATAAAAGAGGCCTCCGCTTAATTAATATTTATTTATGATTTTAACCATCACACTAAATCCCTGCATTGATAAAAGTTCAAGGGTGGAAATAATGAAGCCAGAGAGTAAGCTTCGTTGCGAAGAAGTGGTAAACGAACCCGGCGGTGGTGGTATTAATGTAAGTAAAGCATTAAAAAAGCTAGACGCACCTTCGGTTGCATTATTTCCCGCCGGCGGACACAACGGAAACATGCTCTGCTCTTTACTAAAAGAAGAAGAAATATTATTTCATGCTGTTGACACCAAAGTAGAAACAAGGGAGAACTGGATTGTACTTGAAAATTCTACTAACAATCAATTCCGGTTTACCTTTCCCGGTAGAGAAGTGCTGGAAGAAACGATCAAAACCATGGTGGACCAGATTCGTTCTTTTGCACCCACTTATGTGGTGGCCAGCGGCAGTTTACCACCGGGTTTACCTGACTATTTCTATGGACTGATCGTAAAAAATGCAAATGCTGTTGGTGCCAAATGTATCGTTGATACCAGTGGCCCTGCATTGCAGGCATTGAAGGGTAAAAATGCTTACCTGATAAAACCTAATATCGGAGAGTTGTGTAAAATGCTCAATATAGAATGGCTGGATAAAGAAGAAGTACCCGATGCTGCCCAACAGGCTATCAGAGATGGTTTTGCTGAAATCATCGTTGTTTCAATGGGGCATTTAGGTGCCTGGTTGGTAACCAGTGAAAAAAGATATTTTGTAGAAGCACCCCCTGTAGAGAAAAAAAGTACCGTTGGTGCAGGTGATAGTATGGTAGCAGGAATTACTTACTCACTTCAAAGAGGTAAAACACTTAGAGAAGCAATCCGCTTCGGTGTAGCCTGTGGCAGCGCCGCTACCATGAATGATGGAACACAACTGTTCAATAAAGAGGATGCGGAAAAATTATTTACTGTAATCAATGAATAATAATATTGTTTCAATGAAAAGAGATATTGAAAACCGGGACGACCTGCTTTTGCTAATGCAGGAATTTTATAAAAAGCTATTAGCTGATGATTCTATCAATTATCTTTTTACAGACGTTGCGAAAATAAATCTGGACCACCATTTTCCTGTTTTAGTTGATTTCTGGGATTCCATTTTGTTTCAATCAGGCACCTATCAGAAAAATGCTATGCAGCCACACCTTGCCCTTCATCAAAAATCTCCGCTTACCAGGCACCATTTTGAAACCTGGCTCAGGTATTTTAAGGAATCAGTAGATGAACTATTTACCGGTGATAACGCCTTTATTATCAAAGAAAGAGCTACCAGCATCGCCACGGTCATGCAAATAAAGACCATACAACTCTCTTAGAACCGCCGCATTTATTAAGCCCTGAAAACATTTTTGTCCACTTTTTTCTTGTCTGCCACCATGAGAGTTTGTACCTTCTCTTCCTAAAAAAAATACAATGAAACAAATAACCTTAGCTTTCTGCGCAGTAGCTTTTATAATAGCTTCCTGCAACAACGAAAAGAAAACGGACGATACAAAAAAAGAAACCACATCGTCTGAAACAAAAAAGGAGGAATCAACAACCAGCACTGAACCTAAACCCGAGCTTGACTCTGCTACGATGATGAAAAACTGGCAGGACTATATGACTCCCGGTGATGTTCATAAAATGATGGCAAAATGGGACGGCACCTGGAATGGAGATGTATCCATGTGGATGGTTCCCGGAGCTCCTGAACAAAAAAGTACTTCTACTGCTGTAAACAAAATGATATTTAATGGCCTTTACCAGCAATCTACACACACAGGTGATATGATGGGTATGCCTTTTAATGGCATGAGTACTGTGGCATATGATATTCATAAAAAAGAATTCGTAAGTACCTGGATTGATAATATGGGCAGTGGTATTATGATGATGAAAGGCCCCTGGGATGAAGCCACTAAAACAATTACGATGAAAGGAAGAATGACAGACCCCGGAACAAAAGAAGACATCGATGTTCGGGAAACTTTTCAAATAATTGATGATAATACACAGGAAATGAAAATGTATGTCACAATGCCTGATGGAAAAGAATTTAATACCATGCAGATCAAATACACCAGAAAAAAATAATTAAATAAACAATATTTTCAAAACCGTCCTTTTATCAATAGGGCGGTTTTTCTTATCCGGCTTGTTCGTATGCTTTCTTTAACCAGGCGATCAGATCTTTATTAACTGTTTTTGCATCTTCCACTCTGATGCGGTGTGTACACATGGCATTCCATTTTGCTCCTTCTTCCACATTACCCGATGCTGCAACGCCTTTAATATTTAAACCAACATCCAACCTATCCTTGGTGGATGGTTGAAGAATAGCAAACTGTTTCTTTCGTCTCAAACTCACATAAGCTTTCTTGGGTGCTATTTCTATGTCTTTACCAAATTTGTTTATTTCTGTCATTATTTTATCATACCAGGGTTTCAGATTTTCCTTGCCTTTGTATTGCTCCGCTATCCAATCGGTTTCATTTTCTGCGGCGCCGGCATGACTTTGTTTGGCATAATGAACAAGCATATTGGCATTACCATGAGTGAAACCATGTTTGGTTTTTAAGTAGCTCACCAGCTCGCCATGTTTGTCAAAACCGGATTTATTTATAATGGTAATCCATTCAGCTAATTTCTTACCGGTTGCTTTTTCAATATTGGCAATCTGCGTTGCATACGCTTTGTCCAACGATTCGCTACTCATAATTTATAGTTTTAAATATTAATTACATTATTCAGCACAATACGGTAAAGAGGCACTTTCGCCCTCATAATTTTATTATTCAGTTATTATCGCTTTAATGCTTTTTCATAATATGCAATCCATTCATCAGGAGTAATTTTTGCAGCCAGTTTCCCAATCAGTTCAAAGGGAATGTCATCAGGTTTTTTATATCGCATACAGCTTTTGCCCATATCTAACTTTTTAGGAGAGGCTTTAGCATGTTCAGTCGCAAACCATTTTAACAATACAGGATTTGCATATACACCCATATGATATACCGCTATAAAATTTTTCTGTGAAGCGATGCTCATAAACGGAAGGGGCTGTTTCGGATCACAATGATAACCGGCTGGATATTTTGAATGTGGCACACAGTATCCTATATGACCATAAGCAATAGTCTCTTTAAAGCCTTTGGGAAGGTTCTTTTTAATAACTGCCCTGAGCTTCTTAAACGCCGCCTGCCTGTCTTCCGGCATCTCAGCAATATATGCTTCTGGCGTAGTGGCTGTTGACTGCATAAAATTAGTTTGGAAAGTAAATTATTTTTCCATCAACGCTTTCAGGTTGTTCAGGCCGGTGCTAAAATCGTTACCGATAGAATTTTCCATATTCATGAACAACTTCATAATGTTCAAAGGATAATTCATCTGGCCTTCAAAACCCCAGCTTACTTTGGTGCTGTTGTCACTTATGGCTTCAGTTGTCATGGCTGACTGAGCAACTGATTTAAATGGTTTTATAAATCGTAATTCTGTACTCAGTTTGTGGCCTTCATCAATACCCAATATTTCCTGTTCGCCGGATCCAACTTTTTTATTCCCTTCCCAAATACTTACAAAACCTACCGTTGCATCAGTACCGCGGTAGGATTTTTTCATGTTAGGATCCATACTGCCCCACTTGCTGTAATTGTCCTGATTTTTTAAATGTTTGATGTAGTTAAACACTTCGGCATTAGGTTTATTAATAACAATCTCTCTTGTAGCCTTCATTCCTTTTGGAATAAATAATCCGGCTATTAATAAAGCGGCAATAATGCCGAGGATGATATAAAGCACTATCATAGTTTTTTATATTTTATGATTGTAAATATTTTTCCGGCACTGAATGTAAAGCAATTCTGTTTCCTTCTGTATCGATAAAAACACCCATGTAACCGTACTCCGGACTTATTTCTGTTTTTGGAACCGTCACTTTTCCTCCAGCGGCCTCTACTTTTCCTAATACATTTTGTACATCAGGGTTCCCATTAAGATAGATCAACGGACCCTCCGTAGCCGATGGTTTGTGAAATCCACCACTATCAACGAGAGTACCGCCTATTCCTTCCATCGGGTTGTCCAGCGGAAACATTCTCATTTTCATACCAGGCATATCCATGGGTGCAAGGGAAATGCCGAAAATAGTTTCATAAAATTTTTGTGCCCGGTCAATGTCGGTAGTTGGTATTTCAAACCAACTGATTGCATTTTTCATGTTTAATAATTGATTATTGATTAATGTCTTTGCCTTCTTTCAATTTAGCAATTTGCCCTTCCAGTGTTTTTTTGGCATTCTCATTTGGCGCCTGCGCCATTGCTTTGTCCGCATATTTAATAGCATTTTTAAAATCTGCTTTGGCAGAATAACCACTCATGAGGCCATTATTAACTCCAAACATATCACCATATCTTTTTTGTGATGCAAGCAATACTTCCATGGCCTTGTCGACCCGTTTCTGACCAATTAACTGACGGCCATATGCGGTATATTGGTTAGCGGTAGCAATCTGCAGTGCTTCATTCATAGTTGAATCTGCCTCGGGCATCCGGTTTATTTTTTCATAGGCTGTTGCAAGGTTTCGAAGGGTAATAAATGTTTTTTGACCGCCCTGCCCATCGATAGCTCTTTTACTCCATTGCAATGCTTCTTCCAGGTTGATGTTTTTAGTAAAGCAAAATTGTGCCGCCTGCAATAGCAAGGACGGATTAAATCCTTTGCGGCTGGTCAGCTCTTCCCGTAATCTGGCCAATGTAATATTATCTACATCCACATCTATTCTGAATGGGACGGAAAGTTTTTCCCACTGCATGGCCACTACACAGTACTTCTCCCGCTGTTCAATAAACTCATACTTCAACCACTCCACACTTTTTTCCAGTGCCACAGGTTTTACGGATACCCGCAACACATCATTCTTTTCTTCATAATAAAAACTTCCCCATGCGTCTGTTTTAGTGGAAAGTATGATGGTGACATTCTCAGCTCCCATTGACATAAACAATCCATAAGTACCTGCTTTTACCGGCTGCCCTTCCAATTTTACATCATGCTCAAATGTGATGATCGTATTTTCATTAGCCCCTGCCCGCCAGGGTGAATTGTTTCTACCCGTAATAAAATTAGTTGTGCTGAAACCATACGGAACGGGGTTGCCCTCTCCATAGATTTTACCTTCCCGTTTGTTTACATCGGGACGGCTGTAATTAATGGTAATGCTGGTGATGCCTACTTCTTCAGAGATCATTGCCCGGGCATTACCACCGCTTGGCGGAAGATCCATTTGGGCAGATAAATTAATGGAAGCAATAGATAAGAGGCAGAAAAGGAATATTCTTTTCATATAGTAGTTTTGGTGATGAAAAAAATGTAGAGACGGATTCTAAAGTTCATATAATAAATCCGGAAACCCTTTCCACTCATCATTTCTTGCGCCTGTATTCCAGGTCGTATTCGGTAGTCCAGCTTGTTCCATTATCTTTTGAAATTTCTCCATGCTGCCTGAGCTTCCCCGGACTTAAGTTCGTAAAGGTCATTTTACGTATGGCCATCGTGTCTTTATTAAATGGAAAAGGTGACGACCTGTAAATGATCTTATTATCTTCAAATTTCCCTAGTAAGTATTCATTGCTGCCACCCACATTATCTACCCAGGTTTGCTGCCATTGTTTGGTAGCGGCATTCCAGGTATTAAAACTTTTTCCTGCATATCGGATACCCTGGCTAACAGATGCACTGGTCCACTCTTCCAAAATAATACAACTGTCTAAAATTAAACTGACTTTACTATCCCCGGCTTTTTGGCCATTGAGACCAAAAGCTTCCCAATCACCGATCCAGAAATCGAATTGGCGATAGGCTGGTGCACTACAGGGTTTTTGTGCTGATGCTGAAAGCATTAGCAAAGAAAATAGTGGAATTAGGGTTAATTGGCGCATGGTTTTTTATTTAATAAGACTTTCCCCTTGTCCTAATAGCTGTTCCTTCTGTCACCTTATAGTACCAATCAGCAATATAAAAAAACCGTCTCACTTTAGTGAAACGGCTTTAGTATAGCTCAACATGTTGCTTAGTAATTAATTACCGCTTCCACCACCACCGGGTGGTCGTTGTGGACGCATAGAAGGTTCTATTTTTTCCTTCCAGATAGCATATTGCTCTTCTGTCACCATTGCTTTTATCATTTCATCTCTGGCATCAGTATACTTTTTTCTTTCTGCCATCATTGTTTCCCTGTCTGGCCTTGTTCCGCCGGCCATCATTTCCTGCATTTTTGTATCCTGCGCCTTATAAAGTACGGTCAGGGCCGTATCCAGGGTAGCTAATTTGGAGGACTCCAGTTTAAAAGCACTATCTAATTTTTTATGAATAGCCGCCACCCTTTCTTCCACTGTTTGACGTTGAAACCCGCCACCCGGCTGGGCATAGCCTACTGCTGTCAAAACAAATGAAGCCAGTAGTATTAAAGACATTTTTTTCATTGAAGAGTTTTTTATTATAAAATGATAGGAACCGGAAATATGACGGCGATTTGCAATAAAACGTTCGAAAACCGGAAACTTATTCTCAAATTAACCCATTTGGCAGAACTCAAGTATCTTGCAGCTCCTTAATTATCAAAATACTTTATGGAATACAGTAAACTTGTTGCAGTAACCGGATTGCCGGGATTATTTGAACTTATTAACAGTAAAACAGATGGAGCTATTGTCCGCTCCCTTACCGACAAATCTACCCGGTTTGTCTCCAGCCGGATCCACAATTTTTCACACCTGGAAAGCATAGAAATTTATACCGTTCGGGATAATGTGAACATGGTTGAACTTTTTAATGCCATGGAAAAAGCAGGCGAAACCTTACCGGATGATAAGGATGCAGCTGCTGTTAAAAAATATTTCGAAAAGGTATATCCTGATATGGATTTTGAAAGGGTATATGCAAGTGATATGAAAAAGATGGTAAAATGGTTTGATGTACTGCAAAAGAACAAAGTGGAGATAAAACTTTCTGAATTGCCCGAAGAAGAGGAAGAAGAAGTAGTTGCTGAACCGGTTGTTGAAGAGAAGCCGGCAAAAAAAGCGACCGCTAAAAAGAAAGAAGCAGCTACTGAAGAAGGGGAACCGGCGCCAAAGAAAACAGCCAGGAAGAAGAAAGCAGAATAAATAAAAGAAAACAAGGGACAAGCTACAAGGCTCAAGCAATACACTTGATATTTGTAGCTTTTTTCTTTACTAAAAAGAAAGCGATATGAATTACAGTGCCGACATACAAAAGCTACCAAGAATTTTTTTACCTGAAGACTTTGTGGTTACAAATTGGGAAGGACTTGAACCCTATTTCAATAATCTTGATCAACGGGAAATTAAATCCCTCACAGATTTAGAACAATGGCTGAAGGATGCCAGTGAACTGGAAGCTGTAATAAGCGAAGATGCCTGTTGGCGGCAGATCAAAATGACCTGCGACACAGAAAATAAAGAGCTGGAAAAATCCTTCAACTTTTTTATGATGGAGATCCAACCCAAGATTCAACCTTATTCTGATAAGTTGAATAAAAAATTAGTTGATTGCTCATTTACCAAAGACCTTGACCAACAAAAATATTTTACTTACCTGCGGAATGTAAAAAAGAATATTGAGCTCTTTCGGGAGGCCAATATTCCATTACAGGCTGAGTTGAGTGTGATGCAGCAACAGTTTGGTGTAATTTCCGGTAAAATGACAGTGGAAGTTAGCGGACAAGAATACACTTTACAGCAAGCCGCTAAATTTCTGGAAGACCCTGACCGTACTATCAGAGAAGAGGTTTATCACAAAATCAATAAAAGAAGATTACAGGATAAAAAAGAATTAAACGATTTATTTACCTCCCTGTTGCAAAAACGCCACCAGGTAGCCACTAATACAGGTTTCGAAAATTTCCGGGATTACCGTTTTGTGGAGTTGGGCAGGTTTGATTATAGCAAAGAAGATTGTTACCAGTTTCATGAAGCCGTAAAATTGCATGTAATGCCGCTGGTAAACCAGCTCTATGAAACCAAAAAGAAAAAACTTGGCTTAGACACACTCCGTCCCTGGGATGTAGAAGCGGAACCAGCCGGCATTCAACCTCTTCGTCCTTTTAAAGATGGAGAAGAGCTGACAGAAAAAACAATTGCCTGTCTTGATGAGTTGAAATCCTTTTTTGGCGACTGCCTTAAAAAAATGAAGGCCATGGGCCATCTTGACCTGGAAAGCAGGAAAGGAAAAGCTCCTGGTGGTTATAATTGTCCATTAGCTGAAAGCGGTGCCCCTTTTATTTTTATGAATGCTGCGGGACAATTAGATGATGTGACAACAATGGTGCATGAAGGCGGACATGCCATTCACTCTTTTCTTTCACATGATTTAGAGTTGACCGGGTTTAAAGAATACCCGACTGAAATTGCTGAAGTGGCCAGTATGGCTATGGAGCTATTCAGCATGGATAAATGGCATGTTTTCTTTGACAGCAAAGAAGAACTGACCCGTGCCAAAGAACAACAATTAGAAAGAGTCATTACTATATTTCCCTGGATTGCTACTATTGATAAGTTTCAGCATTGGGCATATGAAAACCCTGATCATACAGAAGAAGAAAGACTGGCAAATTGGTTTTCAATAGCCAATGAGTTTTCATCCCCGGTTATTGACTTTAGCGGACTGGATGATTACCGCCGCTTTGGATGGCAGCGACAGTTGCATTTGTTTGAAGTTCCTTTTTATTATATCGAATATGGTATTGCGCAATTAGGAGCTATTGGTTTATGGCAGCAATACAAACAAAATCCGGAAGCTGCTATCAATAATTATATAAAAGCACTGCAATTAGGGGGCACAAAAACATTACCTGAGCTATTTACTGCTGCCGGTTTGAAATTTGATCTTTCCCCGGCACATATACGGGAGTTAATGCTTTTTGTAAAGGAAGAGCTGGATGGTCTTTAGTATTAGAAATTTTGTCCCTGTTTTACACTTCCAGTGCATTTTCTAAAGAAGGTTCGCCCATTCTTTCGTTAAAGAACAGATAACAAATAATTAATAACTAAAAATACCACTAAAGTGGTATGCCATAAATTCGGAAATGTGGTGGGCACCGCTTATTTTTGATTTAGATTTATAAATGCAATTACTGCATTTCAACATAGCTACTAATCAGAGCCTTAACCAAAAAGTCCCGATGTTTCTACACCGGGGCTTTCTTTTTACATTACTTGCAGTTTTTACAGATTCCTTCTACCACTACTTCTACATGTTCGGCAGTATAACCTTTAGGAAGTTTTATTTCCGGTGTCACTACATCATCAAGGCAATAGGTATTATGGCAGTTGTTACACACAAAGTGAATATGATGATCATGATGATGCCCTTCGGAGCATTCATCTTTGCACAACGCATACCGGATAGAATTATCTGCCGTAGG
The DNA here is from genome assembly GCA_016719015.1 of Chitinophagaceae bacterium. Lineage (GTDB taxonomy): Bacteria > Bacteroidota > Bacteroidia > Chitinophagales > Chitinophagaceae > JJ008. The sequence continues at coordinate 283,630 of JADKAZ010000015.1, read as the reverse complement.
AATGGTATGTATAATGCCTTTATCAACAAAAGTTTGTAATGTCCGGTAAACAGTTACCCGGTCAAATTTCTCTCCGGCTCTTTTCTCAATATCCCCATGTGCCAATGCACCAGCTTGCTCCAGGAAAAGCTGTAAAATTTTTTTCCTGCTGTCGGTAACACTCAGGCTATTGCGTTTTAGCAACTCACCTACCCGGTTATCAATCAGTATCTCAGTTTCTTTTGACATATTTATTTCGTAACTCTAAAATACATAACAGAATTCATTCCTGGAGATTCGTCATTTTTCTTTCAATAGACGTTTCGCTAATCGTATCATTTTATTCACTTCACTTTCCTTTAACCCGTCATAAATTTTTCGAACATCACCATTTTTATCCACCAGGGCCCAAAATTGTGAATGGATAAACTGGTCATCTATGCTTTTCAGATTATTGGCTGGGTCATCAATGGTATAGCTAACCCTTGCTGCTTTGTATAAACTGTCTTTTCTGCCCGTTAGAAAAATCCATTTTTTAGTATCTACTTTCATCGAATCAGCATAGTATTTCATTTGTGCAACAGAGTCCCTGTCCGGATCACAGGTGTGTGATAAAATCAGGAAATTACTATCATTCTTAAACTCTTCATATACCAGCCGCATATTGTTATTCATTGTAGGGCAAATACCATCACAATGAGTAAAAAAATATTCTGCCACATATACTTTGCCCGACATATTTTCTCTTGTTACTGTTTGACCATCCTGGTTCGTAAACGAAAAAGGCTGAACCGTGCTGACAGGGTTTGCTTTCACTTTTCCAAAACCCGGAATAAGTTGGGTAAGAGCAAAATAGAAAATCAAAGCCAATGCGATAAAAAATCCGGTATAAAAAAGCTTCTTTTTAGACATATTCATTATTTGCGGGTCAAAGGTACGGCATGCTGAAACTACCGAACGTATTGTGGAAGCATTAGCCAGTTTATTTTGCAACAATGTTGCTTTTACATACCTTTGCTTCCCTTCATGAGATTAAAAATAAATTGGGATGCTTTAGGAATCGGGGCCTCGTTGGCCTGTGCCATTCACTGTGCCCTTCTGCCGTTATTTTTAAGCAGCCTGCCCCTTTTTGGGGTTAACATCATCCATCATATCGGTTTTGAAGTGGGAATGATTGTACTCGCTTTTTGTGTGGGCACTTATTCGCTTTATCATGGATATAAAAAACACCATCATAGCCTGCTGCCAATTTCGCTTTTTACCGCAGGAATTTTGTTGCTTGTTTTAAAACAGTTTTTTATACAATACGAAACATGGCTGCTTATACCTGCTGTTGTCCTGATTATTACCGCTCATCTTATAAATTACAAATCATGCAGGGTGCACAACCATGCACATTCAGATGATTGTAATCATTAATATAATTGCAAGCATTTTGAATTAACTTGATTAAAAGTTTAGGAATGAAAACAATTCTTCTTTCATTGATTACCCTGTTGACCATTCAATCATTTGCCCAGCCAAAAAATGAATTGGCCATCCGTAACATCCTGGCTACCCAAACCGCTGCCTGGAACCGTGGCGAAATAGACAACTTTATGAATGGCTATTGGGAAAACGATTCCCTGATGTTTATAGCTAAAACCGGCGTTACCTATGGCTGGACCAATACACTCAATAATTATAAAAAAGGGTATCCCGATACTGCTGCTATGGGCAAACTTGTATTTACCCTGATACAAGTAAAGAAGCTTTCAGGAAAGTATTACCATGTTACCGGAAAATGGCTCTTGAAACGTTCGATCGGTGATGTTGGGGGACATTATACATTACTATTCAAAAAAATAAATGGCCGGTGGGTTATTGTTTCTGATCACAGCAGTTAAACCGTCTTTATTTCTCAGACGGAGAAGTGATGAAATAGTACCTTTAATATTCACTTAATTTTTTCTGTTATGGCTTTACTCATTTTGGGCATCCTTGTCCTGATTGCCAGTTTCGTTATTCAAAAAGTATATCAATTTGCCCGCTACGCCAAACCAGTCCGCCTGGTTGCCGTTCTGCTGATAGTGGCGGGGTTTATTACAAAAATGATTGTGCAGATTGAGCCTGGTCAAATTGGGGTGAAGACCTTGTTTGGAAAAGTGCAGAATGATGTAATCCGCAGCGGCCTGCATTTTATCAATCCTTTTATGGAAGTAATACGGCTGGATGTAAAGACACAGAATTATACTATGAGCGGCGTACATGATGAAGGCGCTAAATCAAATGATGATGCCATCCGGGTACTTACTGCAGATGGTCTCGAAGTAACGATTGACCTTACCGTTTTATATAAACTACTTCCTTCAGAAGCCCCCAGCCTTATCAAAGAAACCGGCCAGGATTATACCGATAAAATAGTACGGCCCTTAACCAGAACAAAAATCCGTGACAATGCGGTTTACTATGATGCGATTTCCCTTTACTCCACAAAAAGAGATGAATTTCAGCAACGGATTTTTAAAAGCATTGATGAAGATTTTAAGAAAAGAGGTTTAGTATTAGAACAGTTGCTGGTTAGAAATATTACTTTGCCCCAATCGGTAAAAGCAACCATTGAACAAAAGATTAATGCAGAGCAGGATGCTCAAAAAATGCAATTCGTATTGCAGAAAGAAAGACAAGAGGCAGAAAGGAAACGGGTGGAAGCACAGGGTATATCCGACTATCAGCGCATTATCAATACAGGTCTTACTTCGCAGCAATTACAGTATGAACAAATAAAAGCCTACTTGGAATTGGCAAAATCTCCCAACTCTAAAGTGATTGTAATGGGCTCTGGAAATGCACCGATAATACTGGATACTAAAAACTAATTGACTTGCGCCTGGTAACGTTGCTGTAGTTTTCCAAACACAAAATAGGAGGTGAGCAACCCGAAGGAAGAAAACAGAATATCATTCAAATCGAAGGTGCGGCCGAAAATCGGTATTAATTGGAGGTACTCGTTTATAATCAGCATGCCAAAACCAAGCAGGCAAACCAGGCGAAGATCATAGGTAGTTTCAATCTTAAAAATGCGGGCCACCAAAAAATTTTTGCCGCTGAAAAACCAATAGGCCCCAAACGGGATTAAAAATGAGCCCAGCAAATTAGGAGCAATATTCAATACGAACCTGGTTGGGTCATCAAAGAGGTTCATTGGTCTGATGATAAATTTAATTGCCCAGATTACCAGGGTGCCTGTTATAATAAGTCTTTTACTTATTTGCTTTAGCTCCATTACAATTTATAATGAGTTTCTAAAATAACCTTTTTATTGTAGTTACAGTACGTACCAGCAGGTATTTTTGGTTTGACGATCCGGCAAAACAAAAGTTATGGGCTTATTCCTTTTTCCAGGCCTTGTATAAATATCGAAGGAGGAAGAAAAGACCAGCTGCCATGCCGACATAAAAGAGTACTGTATAAATAAGCGGTTTACCAGCGGTATATCCCAACTCTTGATATATGCCGGCATATAAACAGGCAATAAGCCAGAACAATCCCATCGCAATTGAGTTGAGAATTTTGGTAAAGAATTTTTTTACTTCAGGGTCCCAGTTTCTTTCCATTACTAAAGATTGATTGAAACCGACAAGTTACCGCTTTTCAAAACCCGTCAACACTTCTGTTAATCAATCAGCAGTTGTTTAAATGCTGTTGAATCCCCATTGAATACATTAAAATCGACCTTAGAAACAATACCGTTTACCCGGCCTTCATCACTATGCTGCCAGAAAATCCATCCCCGCCTGATGCGGGGCTGCTCTGTCTGGTAATAATGTGCCACCCACAGCGGATAAGCGTCAAACTCATTGCCAAGGTTTCTGTTATAAAAATCCACGTTGGTATAGATGATTGGCTTTACCTGGTAATGATTCTCTACAATCTCCAGCCACTTCTTAATTTCTTTTTTTAACTGAAGAGCAGTTACTCCATTCAATTGCTCCACATCCAGCACAGGTGGAAGGTCGCCGGGTTTAAGTTCCACTTTATCAATAAAATTTTCGGCTTGCATTCTGCCATCTTTAGAACCAATAAAAAAGTGGTAAGCACCCCTTATAATGCCGTTATCTCTTGTCTTTTTCCAGTTTCTTTTAAAGTGGGGGTCGGTATTTCCAATTCCTTCTGTGGCTTTGATAAATGAAAACCCAAGCTGAACTTCTTTCACTTTCATGGCCTTAACTTCTTCCCAGGCTATCATGGATTGATATTTAGAGACATCGATGCCATGAATGGAATAACTCTCAGGGATAATAATTCCAAATTCTGGATAACGGCTGAATTTTGCTTTACGATAAGTAAGTCGTTGATACACCAACCAGCAGCCTGTAATAAGGATTACTATCGCTACGCTGGCAATAACAATTTTCCGAATCTGTTTTTTTTGCTTGGTGGATAGCATAAATGGTTTGTAGTTGGCAGTAACTGTCAAACAAATATAAATAGCCGGCTTATTGAAATTTGTTAATTTCCCGGGTGCAGGCATTTTGGAGGGTTAGCAACAGACAGGTATTTAGTCTTAAATTTATTTATAATTCCATAAATCCACTCTGTTCAATGTCATTTGCGATAGAAAAATTTTATCTGCTGTTTCAAGGCACATTGGTGTTTCAGGGTCTTTTCTTTTGTCTTATTTGGGCCGCCACAAACCGAAAAGATTTTTTATGGTATTCACTATACTTGCTCACTGCGGCTCTTTATCTTTTTGTCAATGCCACCGGCACTTTCTTTAATATTGATGAAACTGCTGTTTTTGAATCCCGGTGGTACAGTTGGCTGAATATTCCAATTATCATTGTTGAAAATCTTTTTTACCTTCTTTTTATACGGGCTTTTTTTTATGATATAATAGAATCGCAAAAGGTCAAAAATATACTGCGTCTTACACTATACTCTGTACCTATTTTATTTTTTTGTTTTTTTATTTTCAAGATGACGGGCATCAGTACTTACAATTTTTTTTACATTGTAAAACTGTTAAGCGTCATTCCTGCGATTTTTATTGTATATATTGTTATAAAAAATAAATTACCCTATGCGATGCTGGTGGCCAACGGCCTTATTTTCACTATCACCGGAACCTTGCTGACTGTATTAATGATTATACTCCGTAATTATGATGTGCATAACATTTTTACAGATTTCTATCCACTATTTTTCATCAGGCTTGGAATACTGGGCGATATGTTTTTTTACCAGTTAGCATTGCTAAAAAAATGGAGGTGGCAAGAAAAGGAGTTAGCACTGCAGCAACATCAAACCAGGATAGAAGTAGAAAAAGTACGTACTGAAATTAGCCGGGAGCTGCATGATGATATTGGCAGTACCCTCAGCGGCATTAATATGTATAGCCACATGGCAATGACGCAGTCGCAATCCGGGGATAGCAAAGCCATATCACAATCTTTAAAAACTATTCAGCAATCTGCTGCAGAAATGGTTGGAAAGCTTAAAGATATCGTTTGGGCTAATAATCTGAAAGAAGGGGATGCTGAGACCTTTTTTGAAACACTCAGAGACTATGTATTAATGATAACAAAACCCGCAGGTGTGGTTCCGGAATTTAATTTCTCGGCAGCAAGAGAAACGAACCGTCTTTCAAAAGAAGTGAAATATCATATTTACATGATTTGTAAAGAAGCTGTGAATAATGTGGTGAAGCATAGTGGTGCCAATAGTCTTGTAATCTCTTTTGAAAAAAAGGATAATGACCTTGTTATTACAATAACCGATAACGGAAAGGGGTTAAGTAATGGAGAAATCAACTATGGAAACGGCCTTAATAACATGAGGAAAAGAGCAGAAGAAATTGGAGCAATATTCAGCCAGCATTCAAAGGAAAAAGGGGGAAGTATAACTAGTTTGGGGTTAAAATTCACCCGATAGGGTATTCCTGAATCAAAAGAGGAAACACAACTTTACAGAATGGAGATTAAGGTAGCCATTTTTGAAGACAGCAAACTCATTCGTGAGGCCCTGGAAGCTATATTAAACGGAACACCCGGATATACCTGTTGCGGTGCATTTCACGACGGCCAAAACTGGGATCAGAATATAAAACGCAGCCTGCCAGATGTGATACTGATGGATATCGAAATGCCCGGCATGGATGGAATTGAACTCACAAGGCACATTACAAAAAAATATGAAAACATAAAGGTGCTTATACAAACCGTGTTTGATGACAATAATAAAATTTTTACAGCCCTTTGTGCCGGGGCCAGTGGCTATATACTCAAAACAGATCCCCCGCATAAATATCTGGAAGCCATTAACGAACTAAATAATGGTGGCTCTTTCATGAATGCATCAGTTGCCAGAAAAACATTGAATTTTTTTTCCCAGAAAAATATCGTCCTGGTGGCACCGGAAGGCACAGACTACCAGTTAAGTAAACGGGAAAAAGAAGTACTGACAGAACTCGTAGAAGGAAACCCATTGAAAACTATTGCGGATAAACTGTTCATAAGCCTGGAGACAGTACGTACTCATGTAAAACATATTTACGGAAAATTGCATGTGGCAAACCGCACCGAAGCGGTAATTAAAGCTATACAGCAAGGATTACATCAATAGTTAAATCTTAAATTATGAACTATGCAGCTTTAATAACAGCTATTCTTATTTTATCCTGCAACAATCCGTCTGTAAAAGAAAAGGGGGAAAGAAATGATGTTGATTTCGACCAGCAAAGAGAACAGGCCGCAATTATGAAAGTAATAGAAAAAGAGACGGAATGTTTCTTTCAACGAGACTATAATTGCTGGCAAAGTTGCTTTGCACAAACAGATTATGCCTTCCAGGCATGGAATAATGAAAACGGAACTTTTGATGCTTTTACCGGATGGGAAGCCATAAATAATCATGCAAAAAACTATTTAACAAAGAATCCTTTAGTTGAAAATAAGGATATGGGACAGGAATACACAGCAAAGGAAGCAAAAAGTTCGCATCCGAAAGTGATCCGGAAAAATATAAAAACAAAATTTTTTAGCGACAAATTGGCTTACCTGGTATGGGACCAATACAATAGTGACACATTTTCACAGAGATTTACGTGGAGTAAAGACAGCCGCTTAATGGAAAAAATTACCGGAGAATGGAAAATTGTAAACGTAACCTCTTACTGGAATTTTAAGAATCTCATTCCAGCTGATAGTCTGGAATAAAAATCACCCTTTGGGTGATTGCCTGCCCCACCGCTTACAGATAGCTTAGCATCAAAATTTTTTTATGTGTAAGCTTCTCCTTCTTATCACCACTACATTTTGCATTTTGCAAAGCCATGCACAAAATGTGAGTATTGGCACCAATAATACCAGCAATGCAAAGCTGACGGTGGAAGGTGCCGTTGGCCCCGTTGTTGGTCTGTTTAAGAACGGATCCGGAATTTCGTTGAGTGTGTCCAGTAATAATGAAAATGTAGGTTTAAATTATGCCGATGGAAAAGCAATTGCCACCGGAATAGGCGGCCGGTTATTGCTAAATAATAGTGCTTCTACGGGCGGTATTGGTTTGCAGTATTATTCTTCCACCACGGCTGGTGCTACTTTTCCAACAGCTATAAATGTACTACGGCATACCGATAACAGGTGGGCCGGTAGTGGTCATTGGATTGATATGCTTTATGGCCAGCCTGGCAGGGTCAGGACTACCAATCAGCTATACACTGAAGCAACCGGGGAGTTCAACCTGGTCCCAATCGGCATTATATATTTTAAAGTTACCAATATGCATCTTGGCAGTAATAGCACTGTGGTAATTAAAAATGCAGGAAACGGTGCCACCATGAGTAATTCAATACTACAGTTTGTCTGCGACCCGGGAAGTCCAATAGATGTCGGTATTGTGAGTTTCATCCTGAATCTTGACTGGATTACAAAAGAATATGATGATGTTTATGTTGTGGGTGTTCCCAGTTTTGCAAGCTTTACTGCAGAAACATATACCAGTGCGGCAGACTTTGTAAGAAGACCGGCAAATCAGCAGGATTGGCTGGAAGTAACATACATGGCCTCCAGGCTTTACAGCGATTCACAATTTTCCGGAACACTTATGCTATATGGCAACCGCACATTAAATTAATAATATAAAATCTTAATATATGAAAATAGTAACCGCATTGATATTATATATATCCTGCGCCCTGTTCATTTCTTCCTGCTCCGATAGCAAAACAAAAGCACAGCCTGAAGAACAAAAAGAAAAAGGTACTGAAAAGCAAACGATATCTATAATAACAGAAAAGCATGTGAAAATTCCGAATAGTAGTTTATACATTATACCTCCTGCAGGTTTTACGGCAGATGAATTAACTGGTACGTTGGCACAAACAACCGGCACTGCACATTTTATGCAAATGCAAATAATAACTGGCCATACGCCGGGCAGTTTATTTGCAACAATGAAAACAGAGGCCGATAAAAATTTTCCAGGAAGCTGGAAGGAAGAAGCAATAACAATTGGTGAACATACAGCAACTATTTATCACTCTAAAACGGCTGCTTACTCACAATACTATCTGGCTTTTACTGATGGATATACAGACCAGATGCTTATTGCCAATTTTGAAGATAGCGAAGCGGCCACTGGTAAGGAGATGTACGAAGCAATGAAAACCGTAGTGGTTAAAAAATAATTATAGTCTTTCATGAAATCATTTTTTTATTCTTTTCTGTTTGTATTAACAGCCGAGGCGTGTAATAATGATAAGGCTGAAAAGCAAAAAAAAAATACAGCTGGCATAGCTGCCAACAAAAACGATACCGCCAGGCTGACTAATTTTCCCAAAACCGATATTTATATACAACTTCCAGCTGGTTTTACATGGGATGAAACGGCATCCGGCTTTTACCGGGATAAAGATGGTAGTGTTATCAGATACGATGAATTTAAGACGATGCGGTATGCGGCCAATATGCCCGTAGAGGAAAGTATAGGTTCTCTAACAAACCGGCAGCCGATAACTATTAGTGGATATAATGGGGAAATAAAAACTTACCAGCTAAGTAGTACGGGTTTCAAAATTGAGCTCTCCTTTGGCGCTGCTACATTTACGGAATTCATTGAAGCAACTTACTTTACTAGTCAGGAGCAAACAGAAAAAGATATTTTATCCGCTCTTAAAACCATACAGGTTAAAAAGAAATAACACCAGCATTGAAAACAATCCTATTTTTCATTTCAGCCTTACTGGGTTGTGCAATCGCATTTGCACAATCCTCTTTTTGCGGCAACGAAATAAAAGAAGACAGTGTGCTGTTTTCCCAAAAATCCGTTTTTCTGAATTGGGTTGCTAAGAAGAAATTATACCACATAGCAATGGAACTGAAAAAAAATCCTGATTGCAAAATAGCAGTAACGGGATATGGAAACAGTTGTTTAACCTGTCAGCAAACCTCCTGGGACCGGACTTATTCTGTAATCAAATACTTACGGGAATGGGTTGGAGATTCAACCCGGTTTGTTTTTGCTGCTGCACAAGATGGGGGCAATCCTTTAGTTGTGTCCATAAGAAGCTTGCAGCCAGGAGAAGATGGTCCGCCATTAACAGCACCCTATATCCCCTGCTATAGTTATCATCGGCTAACTAAAAAGCGATGTAAAGGATCTGATTAGTTATTTCAAGCACTTCCACTAAAAAATCACCCAATGGGGTATTTCTTATATCGTAAGGATACAGGAATTTGTAAATAAATTACTTTTTATGAAATGGTACTGTTTATCTGTTGTTTTTTTACTAACACTGTCATCGGCAGTCAAAAAAAGGGAGGCTACACCGGCCAAGCCTGATTTACTGGTAAAAGCAACGCAATTCAGATTAGACGGAATAAATAAGAAAATTTATTTTAAAGTAGAACTGTTGAATATAGGTGATGCCCCCTGTACTATAAACAGCACTTTTAATATTCAAACCTCACTTTCCACAGACAATACTATTGGTAACGACATGCCCTCCGGTGGCCGGGCAATACCAGTATCATTTATCCTTGAACCCGGTACAATAAAACTGTTGAATGAAGAATTCTTCCTAAGCTATAATGAAATAGAAAATCTACAAACCCATCCCTATTGTGTTATAGAAATCCGGAATATAAATCCCAACCTGGAAAGTAACACCGAAAATAACACCGCCATTTATAAGCATGGCTTCCCGAGAAAAAAGGGTGAGGGTGTGGTCAAGCAGTCCGGCGATCTACCTGTAAAACAGGTGGAGCGTTTTGTGGACTTGCAGTTATCCGCTATCAATGTTGTTAGGGAAATAAAAACAGATGTAGCAGGCAAGCAATATAAAGAGTACACCTATGACGCCGTTATAAAAAATATCGGCACAGCCGATGCTGTCATAGATTTAGACAAGCCGGTAACTCTTCAGTACCGTACAGTAATTTCCTGCCAGGATACTACCGGTGACAATGCCGCTACCAGGCCCCTTGATCCAAATGTGGCCTATATCATTAAGCCCGGAAGAAGTTTTGTGCTTACCGGTAGAAAAGCAACGCAGGCGGTTGATGCAACAACTGCAATCCTCATTGAACTGGTTTTTGCAGGAAACGAAAGAAACTTGTATAACAATGTAGCCTGTATACCTAATTGAAAATTAATAATCCTTATAGGGTAGTTAAATGATGATTGATTTATAGCACCAATTACACAACTCTTTTCCATTAAACCATCGTTCATGAAAATCACACCAGCAATTTTGATATGCTTTCTTCTTGCATCACAAAACCTTGCTGCGCAGGTAAAGAATATACACCGGTTTAGTAACAAGATACCGGATAGCCTGGTTATGCAAAAAATCATTGGCACCGATACTGTTAAATCTGTCGACGAAAAATATTTCAAAGAGGGCTGGAATGTCTTTCACCCGGAGCCGGGAAAATTCATGTATATAGATTATAAAAGCAATGTGGTACGGGGTTTCTTATTGTCAGACACTACCGGTATTGTAAGAAGCTCCGTCTTTTTTGGTAATGATAAGGCCGTGCCATTCTGGTGCACCCTCTCCCTTTGCAGTTGCAAAGGAGAGAAAGAATGTGCCGACTTGTTTGCATCTGGTGAATGCCGGTACAATAAAGTGTGTATTGGGAATGCCTGTTTTTGCACCAAACCGTATCAACTCCCTAACAGCAGGATAAAAGTGGAGAATAATTGAGATTAGCCTGGTTTATAAAATCAGGCTGCTATTAGCGATACTAATTTATTCTGAAAAATACCTCAATGGGTGATTGATTTTAGTTGTCAACTATATTAGTTTTAAATCATTGATCATCCAGAAATAAAAATCATTTCACAAACCTTAACTACTTATTTATGAAAAAAATTCTTTTCACTCTGTTAGGTGCTGTGCTAATAGGAAGTGCAGCAAATTCTCAATTTAATAACGACGATTACGGTATTTACCTCAGAGGTACTAACTATCATATGCAAAGTAAAAATGCAAATACCGCAGCCGGGACGGGCATTGAAATATCCAGCTCAAATGGCTTTGGGATATTCACTTTAGTCAATGAGGGCAATAACGTTTATAAAATAAAAATGGGGGATAATCTATTCCTCTCATTAAAATACCAAACTGAAGTATCCGCAGGTAGTATAAACCAAAGCGACGGTAGTGCATCTGGCTTTAAAGTTGTTCAGGATCTTGAATATAGCACCCCGACAAAACCGGTAACGCAGACAACAACACCCCGACCAGACCTTCAACGCTGGAAAATAACAAAGGTGCCTGGTGAAGCGAATACCTATTTTATCAGGAGTGTTGCTTTTCCGGATAAAGAATTGGTAGCGGGTAATAATACCAATGCAGCGACAGTAAAAATATCTACTGTTTCTACCGGAAACAAACATCGCAGGTGGGTAATAAAGCAGGAGCAAATTGATTAAAAGAAATAAAATACTTGCACCTGTAGTATGTGTTTCTAAAGAATTGATTAAGTAAATTAATTATTGATCTTAAATAATTACACAATGAAAAATATATATATTGGTATTTGTTTGACACTATTAGCAATGCAGCATATTACTGCACAAGATGTTCAAGTGAATGGAAAGACCTTTCAAACAGTAAAGAAAACTGTGTTGAATGCTGAAACAGAATTTTTCCAGTTAAAAGAGAAAGGAAAATCGGGACGATCAGCTAGTCAGAATTATATTAAAACTAAAGGTGCTTATTATGAGACAATTTTTACAGAAAATGAGTTAAAAAATTTTGTAAGTACCGGTGAGCTTTCTAATCTTGGAAAAATTGTAAAAAGACAATTTTCAAAAGGAAATAAAATAGCCTTCATTGATAAGGGTGATGTTGTTATTATCTTATGGATTAAGAATAATCAATTGAAATTCATTGAAATTAGCCAAATTGATATGGTAAGGCGACTTAAACCTACAGTCAAGGGAAGACTTGCAGGAAGCTCCGGAGACTCGAATCAACCGACTAATGATGATTATATAAGGTGTAGGGATGACTGCATGAATACACTTGATAACCCTAATGATCCTACAGATATAGGATGTATTGACGAGGGAGATGGTGCTTGTAATGAATGGCTTGGAGAATGCGTTTTCGCCTGTATGGACAAACATCCTGATAGAACAACTGGAACCGGATTACATTCTTATTCATTCCCGGTAAAAGGTTTAAGCATAAAAATAAATTTCTAAACCCTCTGCATACTCTGTACAAAAAGTTAACAGACGGTATAGCCGTTTCCAATTTTAACCTCAAATATTAAAACTATTAAAATTTGTCCTGGCAATATAGCTATTCTTCAGAAATAAAGGGCCTGACTATGAGGTAGTAACAGTTATCGTTGTAGAATAATTCCAATCATAAACTATAATTAAAGAATCATTTAAACCTTATATATGAAAAATAAATGTTTGTTTACACTATCAACAGTGTTTCTATTCTTTACTACTTTAAACAACCCTGTTTCCGCACAAGAAACACAAATTGATGGAAAATCCTATGAGACAATCAGGAAAGTAAATCTAAATGCAGATGCCGACTTCGTAATATTGAAACAAAAAAGCACTGGTACAACAAACGAGGAGTCATTTATTAAAGTAAACAACGAGTACACTAAAACTAGTTTTACTGCAGCAGCGTTAAAGAATTTTTTCACTACCGGTAAACTTGCATCCCTCGGAACCGTAAAAAAATCAAAAATTGCCGGGAAGTCAATTATATATATTGATAAAGGTTCATCAATTGTGATAGTTAGTTATAGCAAAGAAGCCATTGGTTTTATCGATATACAAGATGAAAAAACAGTCTTGTCTGCAAGAAATAGTTTTGCGCAAGCCTATGACGATAATGATCCGGGAGGTTCTACCGGTGACCCATTTCTGGATTGTGGTGTGGACTGCCTTGGGATATATATTTCCTGTGGCAATTCAGCTTCCTGCAAAAGTGCTTATAGAGAATGTTACTTAGATTGTAAGAGAAAATACCCATCAAGAAATGGATCAGGAAATAATACATCTAATTATATCATACCATTAAATAAACTGGCAGTAAAGCTGTAATGTATGCTAGCTGGTCTGGCATTATGTTGATCAAAAATAAATTTATTCCAGTATCCTCAACTTCGCATAATTCAGCATGATCTTCTTCTCACCGTTGTGTTCGAACTTAACGGTGGCAATAGGATTGTGCGCCGCCCCTTCCATTTTCATCACTTCACCAAAACCGAATTTTTGATGCTCTACTTTTTGCCCTTCTTTTAAATCAGATGTATCACTCGCTGTAAAATCAGCAGACGGCACATGTTCTTTTACTTTTGGCGGTATGCCTTTCGGTGGCAAATAGGAAGGTGCAGATTTAGCAACATCAGCTCCTGAATTATAATAGGTTCCTGATTGCTGGCTCACTTTACCCGATTCACCATCATCTGTATTCTTTCCCCGCATACGGTCAAAGGCAGAGCTCTTGCCCCATTTGCTTCCGCCCAATTGATTTTTTGATCCCCCTCCGGCAAAACTTCTGTCCATCGACTGCTCCGGTATTTCTTCAATAAAACGGCTGGGTTCATTTTGTACCAATTGGCCAAAGCGGTAGCGGGTATTGGCATAAGTGATCCAAAGTCGTTGCTTGGCTCTCGTTACCACCACATAAAATAATCTCCGTTCTTCCTCCAGTTCTTCTCGTGTATTAATAGCCATAGCATTGGGAAAAAGCATTTCCTCTAACCCGGCAGCAAATACGCAACTAAATTCCAATCCCTTTGCGGCATGTATGGTCATCAGTTTTACAGTATCTGCATCGGGATCTTTTTCATCTGCATCTGTGAGCAGTGTAATCTGTTGCAGGTAAGAGGCAAGGCTTTTATCTACCAGCTCTCCATCTTCGTTGTCGGGACTTTCTGTCCATTCTTTAATAGAGTTGAGCAATTCCTGGATATTTTCATACCGCTGCACTCCTTCCGTACTTCTGTCGTTAAAAAGTTCTTTAACCAGGTTGGTTTGCTTTCCCACATGAAATGCTACTTCATAAGCATTCTGTTTGGTCAGCATACTGGCAAAACTTTTTATCATCGTTACAAATTCTTCCAATGCAGTAAAAGTGCCGGCCCTGAAACCAAACTCATTAGCTTTTTCCAGCACTTCCCACATGCTGATATTATTTGTATTGGCCGACAATACCAGTTTGTCAATCGTTGTTTTACCAACACCCCTTGCGGGATAATTGATAATACGTTTTAAAGCTTCTTCATCTCTCGGGTTTACAATAATGCGTAAATAGGCAACAAGATCTTTGATCTCCTTACGCTGGTAAAAACTGATGCCTCCATAAATTGTATACGCAATACCCATTCTGCGCAGTGCTTCTTCAAAGGCACGGCTTTGCGCATTGGTGCGATACAGAATCGCAAAATCTTTATTGCTGTAATGATTGCGAAGCTTTTGCTCCTGTATGCTGTCGGCAACAAATTTCCCTTCATCATTATCGGTCATTGTCCGCACCAGCTTTATCTTTTCTCCTTCGCCGTTTTCAGTAAAGAGAACTTTTTCTATCTGGCCTTTATTATTTTTAATCACTTCATTGGCTACATGAAGAATGCTTTTCGTACTGCGATAATTTTGTTCCAGTTTCACCAGCTTCACATCATCATAATCCCGCTGGAATTGTAAAATATTCTGAATCGTTGCACCACGGAAACTATAGATGCTTTGAGCATCATCACCTACCACACATACATTTTCATGCATAGCCCCAAGCAGCTTGATGATCTCATACTGCGCAGGATTAGTATCCTGGTACTCATCAATCAAAATGTATTTGAACTTGTGCTGGTATTTAGCCAAACTTTCCGGGACATTTTTCAGCAACTCATAGAATTTCAGCAACAGATCATCAAAATCCATTGCACCATTCTTAAAGCAACGCTTTACATAGGCATCATATATCTGCCCGATGGCCGGACGGTTGGCCCGCATGTCTTCCTGCTGGAGACCATAATCATTCCTGTATTCAGCCGGACCTACCAATGCATTTTTAGCAGATGAGATCCGGTTGTAAACAATATTGGGTTTGTAGTGCTTATCGTCAAGGTCTAATTCATTGATAACTGTTTTCACTACACTTTTTGCATCATCCGTATCATAAATAGTAAAGTTGCGGGGGTAGCCAATTTTTTCTGCTTCAAAGCGGAGTATCCTTGCAAATACTGAGTGAAAAGTACCGATATATAAATTTCTTGCTTCGCCATTGCCCAGCACTTTCTCTACCCTTTCCTTCATCTCTTTAGCGGCCTTATTGGTAAAGGTCAGGGCAAGAATATTAAAAGCATCCACCCCATTAGCCATCAGGTGAACAACTCTTGTAGTTAGTACTTTTGTTTTTCCGCTGCCCGCCCCGGCCACTATCATTATCGGACCGTCCATATGTAACACGGCTTCCTTCTGACGGTCATTTAACCCCTGCAAATAATCAATCATGGGTGCAAATTACGTTGAATGACCGAGAGGCTGATAGAAGGATTCGTTTGTTTAATAAGAATTTTACCGGATCGTAACTTTCTGGCTCATCACCGTATCTCTCCCCTCCGTAGGTTTATCATCTACCGGATTTGTACCTGTTGCAACAGCATATACCTGGTATTCACCTTTAGGGAGTTGACGAATTACTGCATTTACAGTTGAACTGCATTTGCATTTACACCCTTTTCCGAACCAATACTCGGTAATAGTAATAATATTATCTTTTTTTGCAATGGCCACTTTCACCTGTCTGCAACATAGATGTTCTTCAAACCGGTTATAAACAATTGAATCACCGTTTGATTTTATTCCCAACGCATCGCCTGATGGTAAGCCGGGATAATCGGTATACTCACCTGAAGCTGGAAATTTCGTATCCTTCCTGGTTGCTTTTTCTGCACAGCCGTTTACACTCCATGCTGAATGCGGCAACGTATCAGCAGAAATAATTGATTGAGTACTTCCAGTAGTGTTTTGTGGTGGTTGTTTGTTGTTGCATGCTATGATTACCAAAGCAACAAGCAAAACCATGACGTAAATTATTCGTTTCATAAAATAATAATTAATCTTTTGGGTTGAGGCCGCCCGGATTGAATGTAATAGCGATAAAATAACCGTTTCTGTACACGGTATTATAGTGCTTTGCCTCCAGGTCCTGGAAAGAAACGATATCACCCACCTTAAGGCCAGATATTTTTTTAACCCTGGCTCCGCTAATACCCGCCGTAATACAAACCGGATCGTTCCTTCCCAGAAATGTACTGATACCAAGCAGGATGTTTAATTGATTGCTATTATCATTTTCTCCTCCACCTAATGTAATGCCGGCACCAAAGCTTCCTCCCCATCGAAATCCTTTATCTCTTGGTGAATAAAAATGGAGATAGGCGGTAACAACCGGTAGAAAAATATCGGCAGATTCCCGTTCAATGGTATTTACACCATTAGTGGTTTTCACAAAATAATGCCACCTGTTTTCAGAATAGGAAACAAAGCTTACGCCATAAGTATTGCGGAAACGAATAGGAGCTTTCTTATAGATAGTAACGACCCTTTGGATAGTGTCGCTTTTTTCAATGTTTAGTAATTTCAAGGTTTCCGTATCAATGACCGGTGTAAGTTTTATTATGGCTGCAGTAGTATTTTTTTCAATGGCGAGAGGTATAGTGCGGACATAACTATCTTTCATTATCATCCGGTATAAGACAGTTATCCTGCTTACTGTTTCTGATAGGTTGTTTTTATCGGCGGTATAAGAATAAGTATTGGCTGTTGTCATCAATTTCTGAGAAGCTGTCATCAGTGAATCCACGGCTCTATTAGGAAAGGTCAATTCCTGTTGCGAGTTAGAAATTTTATCGTAAGCTTTTTTCAACAGGTCTTTTAATTTACCTGGTTCCTGGTTAGCCACCCATTCGGCAATCTGTAAAGAAGTGCTGTTTTCATTAATGTCAGGGAACAAATGAGTTGCTCTTGTTTGTGCAGTTTGCTTTACTTCTGTTGCAGTATGCTGAACGCTGTACCGTAATCCGGCCAGTTCCTTCCATAACGACTTACAGTCCTCTTCAAACAGTGCGGCTTTGGTCCAGCTGTTATAGGCATCTATAAACATGTTATAGTCACTGACAAATTTTTCCCCGGCTGCTTTGTCAATATTGGTTTCGCTTTTTTGAATCTCGCCGGTGCTTTGATATAATTTATCAGTATACTTTTTTAAGAAAGACAATCCGCTGGTGCCGCTTAAATCGCCACCCCAAAAAGGATTAACAATGGTTTCATTGCTTTCGGTTTTGATCTTATATTCAATGGTATCTCTGAAACTTCCGGGTAAGTTGTAAAGTTTTAAATTTACTTTATTAGATCTTGAAAGATTGATAACAGGAATATTAACGGTATCACCACTCTTTTTTATTTCATAATATTTAATGTCTTCCCCGGCTATATCATACCGGATAAAATATTGCTGTGCCTGTACAGACAGCCCTGCTGCCAGTAGCAGGGGCACTAGAAATATTTGTTTCATAAAGCAATTTTTATAGTTGTTAAGTTAGATTTCAGCAATATAAATCAGGCTGATTTATATCAGCATTACTTTGATTTTACTCATGAAATACACCCTGAATACGGGTGTATTTTGGCAATAGAAAACTGAGTAGTATGTATATTTTACAATTGTTCTCCAGCTCAGTAGAAGGACTTACATTGGTCTTACTCATCTTTGCTTTCCTTGTCTGGGTCATTTACCTCGTGGCAATTGCAAACGGGATTTTTCATGATAATACCACCAAGTTATGCTGGTTCCTGATTGTCCTTTTTCTGAATGTTATTGGGGTATTGCTGTTTCTTTTTTGGGGCAAAAAAGAAGTGGGGAGCAAGAAAAGCCAAAGCCCTTCTTAGAAGTTGCTTATATCCATTATAAAAAACAGTTTATATGAAACAACTGCATAGAATACTTATAACGCTAATAACGGGATCCTTTCTGTTGCTTTCATTTACCGGGAAAGAAAATCAACTTACTTCAGAAAAATTATTGGGATTTTCTTTCAATTACGAAAAAAGTGAAATAACCATTCATGTGGTAACAACCGGCTGTACAGTCAAAACAGATTTTGCTTTTAAAGTAAACAGCAATTCCATACTTGTATCCCGGAAAAAAAGGGATGTATGCAAAGCTGTACCGCAGGCAGCACATTTTACTTATACGATGAAGGAGCTTGGTATTGACCCTAATAAACTATACAATATAAAAAACAAATTCATCGCCAACCCCAACCTGGCAAATATCCCTTAAAACATTATTGGGGATGATAAACTGATTTCGCATTTTTCAGCACTTGCTGTTTATCCAGCGTCATAGGTTTGGTCTGCTGGTTCTGAAACATCGTCATCTGGTCTTTGTAATGCGGAGAATCCGGGTGCATGGAAGCCCCAAAAGTATTGACGGATTCAATGATAGGCAGACTGCCATCTTTCGGGTAACGGACAAAACAGATATAGGCATCACCGGAATTAACTTTTCTCATGCCGTCTTTATAGGGTGCTGTGTATGTAGCCGCCAGCACATCGGGCAGGCCCCAGGCCGGGCGGACATCGTCACCTCTCACTAATTTTTGTATGTCTCCAAGAACGAGGTCTGTTTTTCCAAAATGCTGCATCATATAATCATACACATACTGATAGGTTTCCACAGATTCTGATTTAGTCAGTTGGCGGGCAGGAGTTCCACCTAATTTTTTGGCCACATAATCATAAACCAATAAAAATATAGCAGCTCCCTTACTGGTTGTAATAGCTTTTCTGTCCCAGCCTTGAAAATTTGTTATAACATCTTTTAATACCGGATAGTCATTGACAGATAAGTTCAGCATACTATCAATACCGTAAGTATATTTTAATTCGTTGGGTAACTGCAGATCAAATTTTATTTTTTTGAATGTAGTGTAATCAACTTTATTGCTATTAATTAATTCTGTTACCCGCTGGCTGCGATTATTGTGATAGGTTTCATAACCATCTGTGATGTCAAATTTTTTCCTGTCAAGATTATTCCGTGTATCAGTCGCCAGAAACGGTGAATGGTTGGTATTAAATAAATAGCCGGAGGATGGGTTTATATACTGAGGTAGTTCGCTGATTGGTTTGAATTCCGTCCAAAGGGTTGCTGATGTATTTCCGGGTACCGTACTTTTCCAGTTATACTTTGTATCCGGATTACGCCTTGGCATTTTTCCATTACTGATATAAAATATTGTATCGTACCTGTCAGCATACATGATGTTGAACATGGGAAGACTTGTGATGCTGACCGCTTTATAAAATTCGGTAAAGTTCTTTGCCTTGTTCATTCTGTACCACTCTTCCAGTGCTTTGATGTCCATTGTGGCGGGCACCCGCAGCGCAAACACACCTTTATCCGTTTTTAATGTTGCCCCGTATTTACTCCAATATATTTTCTTTCCAATGGTGATGGGGATGCCTTTAACTTTCAGTTTTGCCTTATCCTGCTCGAGGTTCATCCATTGCCCGTCAAATTTGTATTGATTTTTATTAGCCGGATTCATTTCTAATTGAAACACATCTATCTTATCCTGGTAATTAACTGTATGTGCCCATCCTAAATTTTCATTCGTGCCATGAAAAATCAAACAGCCTCCGGGAAATAAACCGCCGAGCATATTCCAACCCTGTTCACTTTGCAGATGTGCTTCATAAAAAGCCACCGGCCCTTCCTGCGGCTGGTGTGCATTGATAGCAAGAAAAGATTCGCCGGTTGTTGTCTTTCCTGAATTCATGGCAAAAGCATTGGAGCCTTGTGGGTTGAAACCGGGAATCGTTGCTACTTTACCACCGAGTATTTGTGGCAGTGCCTGGTCGATCCCGCAAAAAAGACCGATGGAAAAAACAACGGCTGTCATGTATTCCTTTTCATCAAAAGGAAATGCCTGCTTATATTTTATTGCTGAGGGATGTGCTTTTGCATAGGCGTTCAATCCTGCCACATATCCTTTTATTAAGGCTAGGAAATCGGGGCTAAGCGTATTCCATTGTTCGTCTACCGTCTTACGGATACGAAGCAAGTTGATGACATAATCACCTTCGGCTCCCTTTTTCCCTATTCCTGTTCCCAATTTTGCTTTACCCGAAAGTACTACCAGTTGCAATGTTTCAAAATCATCTTCGGCATGGGCCCAGGCAATACCATACGCAACTTCAGGATCAGTTTTTGCAAATACATGTGGAATTCCGAAGCTGTCACGGGCAATAGTAATGTTGGAGGGAGAGATTTGAGCGGAGGCAGTAAAATTGACGAGCAGTAAATACAACAAAAATTTTTTCATCCTGAAAATTAAGAAAAAGATGATAAGAACGTTCCGGTAATGGAACCTTAAAGCATGTTATGTTATCAAACTTCAACTCTTTGAAAGTTTGCTCTGGCTGTACTACTTTCTCTTGCTCATCATATACTTCTCATGTATAATTTTACTCATCGGCTTGTCATACACTTTACTTTCCACCCAGGAAATGACATCGAGGTAGGCAAAGGCACGGGTTTCGAAACGGCTTTTTTCGAGATGCTTGATAGTGTGCAGCAGCTTTTCAAATTCCGGTTTTAGTTGCCGTGGTGATAATGGGATCGTTTGCCTGAGAAATTTAAACATCGCTTCTTCCACCACGGTCAGGTTTTTCATTTTGGCCATAAAGCGATATACAGACTTGCTTAGTGATTCCATCAGCATATCATTACCCAGTTCGTAATGTGCCATCAGGTGCAGCACCCGGGCATAGCATTGCAGGTCGTACCTCAGGTTGGTTTTATCATTGATAATTTGCTGCAGGTAATCAATACTTTTATTGTAATCACCACTGCCAAAATAAAGCATGGCAAATTTATAATTCAATACCAGTACACGGTGAGTGTCTATGAAAAGGTGATAATTCTCTAATTTTTCTTCGATGCCTGGAATAAGTGTTAGGCCTTGCTTAAAAGTACCCAACATGAAATGCTGGTTGATACGGGCAGTGCTGATATAAATAAATGCCAGTACCCGGAAACTGTCGTGGTCTTTCACTCTTTCCAGTTGCGCTACTTTCTCAAACTTCCTTAATGTCTTTTCAAACTCCCGGTAATTGCGCAAATCAAAATGAGCATTCAATAAATTATGTATCCCTTTGATATAGTGTCCTGTTTCCACTCTTACCATCAGCGGCTGTTCACTGAACAGGTCAACCCATTTTTTGGTGTAGCGGTAGTACTGTAAGAAATCCTGCCGGATAAAAGCATACCAGGTATAACTCTGGTAAAGATAAAGTCGTTGGTAAAACCCTGTTTGTTCCCACACATCTTCAGGCAGGCTTTCTTTCATGAATTGTCTGATGTCCTTTTCATCTTCTAAATTTCTTGCATGGCCATGCTGTACAAACCAGCTATACATTTTCAGCGCCAGGTTGGAGAGCCTTGCTACTGTATCTATTTGACGGCTTACTTCGTTAGCTTCAGCAGAAAGTACTTCCGCTCTGTCCTGCATGCTGCGGGTAATGTGCAGGTTCTCGATTCTTTTTTCCAGGGCTAGAAATTGCGGCAGCACATTAAATTTTTGATTTGATTTGGCAATTTCTTTTGCCCGTTCAATAATGCGTAGACTTTGAATGAATAATCCCTTTTTGTAAAGAATATGAGCATAGTCAAACTGCTCATTCAGTTGCAGGTCGAGGCTATCAGTACTTTTCAACAAACGAAGACTGGCTAAAATCTGTTTATACAGATGCGTCTTCAGGTTGGCTAATTGGGGCTTGGTAACAGCAGGAAGCTTTTTCAACAAGACCTTTTCATCATACTCCTTCAACTTATCTACAGCATCAAAAAGGCGGACGATTTTCAGATCTTCTTTACCAGAACTGCGTTTTATATAAAGCTTAAAATGGCGTTTTTCAGCCTTTTCAAGCGACTTTATCAATTGAAATAATATATCTGTCGAGCGGTTGGGCATCATAAAGAGTTTTTGCTGAAATCCGCTGCCAGAAAGGGTTTTACAGATAGCCTGTCCGCTTAGGCATGCTGAAATGATGCCGTGTTTGTTTTGAAGGACAAGGTACTGCTCCCTACTTTCGTGTCAGAAGATTAATCAAAGGCAAGCAATCGTTAAAAGGGGCAAGCGGTCAGAGGTCAAAGTTAAAGCCAAAAATCTTCAAAAAGCTGATAATTGGCAACGAGAGTCAGCAACCGAATTTATTCTTTAAGATTTTCATATGGCAAGCAATCGTTAGAGGTCAGTCCGTTTCTACGGAAGGACCTTTTTTGTTTTAAGCCCTGCTAATGTAACAATTAATTAATCCGTACAAAGTATCCCTCCCTCTTTTTTTAATTTTTTCTATCCCATCCTGCATTTGCTTGAATAATGACAATCCGGAGTTCAGGTAAGCCAAGGACTGATTGTTTATCTTCACAGTTCAACACATTCTATGGCTATCCGCATTTTTATTACAGGTGGCACTTTTGACAAAGAGTACAATGAGCTAACTGGTGAGCTTTATTTTAAAGACACCCATATGAGTGAGCTTCTCGAAAAGGGCCGTTGTAAAATACCTGTTGAAATACGTACACTGATGATGGTAGACAGTTTACAAATGACAGATGGCGACCGGTCACTGATTGCTCACCAGTGCCGCAGCTGCGAGGAAACACAAATCGTAGTGACACATGGTACAGATACCATGAGTGAAACGGCCAAAGTGCTTGCAGATAAAGTAAAAAACAAGACCATTGTTCTTACCGGGGCGATGATTCCGATTAAATTCGGTAGTTCGGATGGTCTTTTTAATTTGGGCAGTGCCCTGGCTTTTGCGCAGTCGTTACCGCATGGTGTGTATGTGGCGATGAATGGCCGCTTCTTTAACTGGGATAATGTGCGGAAGAATAAAGAGACCGGAGTATTTGAAGAAGTGAAATGAGTTAGCCACGAATAGGAAAAAATACAAACTTCAGACCTGCCTGTCGGCAGACAGGATACACATATTTACAGGGATTTTATTCTTACTGTATTTTAATCTGTGACTCAAAAATTATCGGCTGAAGGAATATTGATTTCGCTGAAAGAAAGTTGTTTCTCCATCAAACTTCACCAGCTTTGTCATTGTGAATTCCTTATTAGCTATCAGCAGCACATGATGAAAGGTAGCCGTCTTACTATCGTTGCCGTCTTTTCCCATTTCTTCCAATACAATTTTTAACGACCCGTCAGGCAATACTGTTCTCTCAATTAGTTTTCGCTTATTAATCATTGTTCCGCTCTTACGGATCCTGTATTTATCCTTTCCGCTTTTATTGGGTTCATCTGCAAAGAAAATAGCTACTTCAAAAACAGCAGCATTTTTAATTGATACTTCCACATTAGTTTTTATTGTTTCATTGGTGTTTTTACCATAATCTAAATAAGTAAGGGTTCCGCTCCACCGGCCTTCAATGGGCTTAAAATCGTTGATGCTGACTACCGGATTTTGTCCATTACTAGGTATGCTTATGCATAATAATAGTGTGGCAACTGCTATTTTAACGGATGATAACAGTTTTATTTTATGCCTGTTCATTATCAATTTATCCAACGAATATTTTCCTCCACCAGCAAACGTAACAAGTACATAACACCAGAAAAATAATTGCTGAAAGTACATACCCGTTATAGGTTCGGGACTATCATACCATAAAAAAGCAATCACAAAAAATTGGAAGGCTAATTGCACAGCAGCAAATCTTGTAAATAAACCTACGGCGATTAAAAGGCCACCAACAAACTCTCCCCAGGAAGCAGTGGCTGCCCAAAATTCCGGTGATGGAAATGTGAAACCAATCCCTGCCACCTGGTCAGTAAACCAACCCGGAGCGGAAATAGCATTCATTTTTGGCCATCCGGCATGGATAGCAATACTTAATCCTACATGCACCCGGAATAAAAGCCATCCGATATTTAAAGTATTATTTTCATTTAATGATGTGCCAAATAAAAATTGGCGAAGATTATTTTTCATTGTGTTTATTTTTATTTTTTTTAAACTGGTTGCGGGATTAATAATTGGGGCCACCCATAGTAAGTCTGGTATCGCCGGTGACTTTTAATTTAACGTCCGCCTGTTTCTCATTGTTATTTTTAAAAATGGCTTTGGTGTTGGCCCCAAAGCGTACAGTTTTCTGCTGACCCGGTTGCAGTGTAATTAATTTCTTTTCAGTGCCACACATTGGTGTTTCGCAAACTTCCACTGCCACCCTGCTTATGTTTTTTACAGTGGCTTTAAAAGAACCATGTTCCCCATCGCCCAGCTCAAACGCTTTATTGGAACCTATGGTAGTTTGAGAAGTGAGGGAACAGGAACTTAGGGTTATTACTGCTATGAGGCTGATAACTACTTTTTTCATCTTTGTTTTAATTTTCTCAAAGATGGGGGCATGAAGGGCGGGCAGTCGCTGCAAAAGATGATTTGAGACAGAATAAAGACATCTCAAAAAAGAAAACCGTCTCAATTATTATTTGAGACGGTCCAGATTGATTTTATGCATCTGAAACAAGGTTGTTAATTTTTTCTTTCGCCTTTCCATGGTAGCACAAATTTCCTGTTTTCATTAAGACTGAGACCAAAAACTTTATTCCCTTCGATATAGCCGGAATGAAAATAAGTACCGCTCTGGTCGGCGGTAGTAAAAGCAAAATAGATTTTGTCCCAATCGAGGTTGAGAAAACCGCCTGAAAAGGGTAACCATAAAACTCCCCTTCAAATTGCTTGCCTTCAATTTTTGTAAACTTAAAGTCTTTGAGATAGGGTTCGCTGTCCGGAGTGGGACGCAAATCAATAACCCAGGTGCCCAACGCACTATCCGCAACTGGCTTGTCAGCAACTGAAGTCGGATTCTTTTTTTGCACCTGGGCCATTACTACTGAGCTGACTAAGAGGAATAATGCTGTAATAATTTGTTTCATTGTTTACTCTTTTTTTAAAATTTTAGCAGGAGAGGTGATGCCAGCTTTTAATCGGGCTGCTATTAACAAAGCTCTTTCAATTTTTTTGTCTGATGATTTTATCATATTTACTAAAGCTATCAATCCTCTTTTATTCCCATTGGTCAGGCTGTCGAATATTTTCTTTGCCGGAGCATCGGTTGCTATTACCTCAGCAAACTCTTCCGGTATATGAAATTGCAATTCACTTTTATCTATTTCTATTTCTGCCTTCACAATGCTTCCGGCTTTTGCACTCAGCTTTTTTAGATTAGCTGCACTTATCATCAGGTAGTACATACCTTCCTTTGTTTTCATCACCGCAGCATGAAGGCTAACTATATCATTTAGTTTACACAATACCCGTTTATTACCGTCTGACGTTACCCGTTTTACTGTTTTTACATCCAATTCTATGTAGTGCATATAGCCAGCACCCATTTTTTGTATGGTATGTTTTGTTATCATCCGTTTTGTTGTACCCATTCTTTCGGAGTTAACCCCGTTACTTTCTTAAATGCCCTGTTAAACGTAGCTTTTGAATTAAAACCACACTCATACGCAATGCCGAGCAGCGTTTGTTTTTTATGTTCACCCTTTTTCAGCATTTCTTTTACCGCTTCTATTCGAAACTGATTAACAAAGTCATTAAAATTGAGGCCGAAACCCCCGGTTCACCACCATGGATATAAATGATGGATTGCTTTGCAGTTGTTTGGCCACCTGGGTAAGGGATAGCTCCGGGTCTTCATAAATTTTTTCTTCCTGCATCAATCCTAGCAATTTAGGTTTCCATTCAGTCAGCACTTCATCCGCTGCATTTTCTTTCGAAGCCGGTTCTATTGCAATTATTTCAGCCTCTTCAGTTACAGACTCTGTTAGCGTTAAAGATGGAGAATAGTTTAATAGCAACGTGGGCCGGTAAGTGAGCAGGTGCGGTTTAAAAGCAACTTTTGTTTCCACTGAATTGGCATATCCGCTGATTGCTATATAATAAAATAATATGGCAAAGACGAGGAAATACCACCAGGTGTCCCAGTAGCTCAGATCCGTTATTTCCTCAAGAATAAAAAAAACAATCTTTACAAAAAGCATGATGAGAAAAGCCACTAAAAAATTCCGTACCCACCGAAATGAAACCAGTTCTGCATAACTCACCACCTGTACTATCAATTTTTTATACAGGTTATAATACCGCAATGACAAAAAGAAATAAAACAACATGGAGGCAAAGCCAGTCAACTGGTACCAGGTATCAAAATCCGGATCCTGGCCATTGGCGAGAAAATAATATTTTTTCAATACCAGCTTATCTGTTACCACCATTATAATACTAAATAGCAGATACAATATGCCGGGTAATAAATGAAGCCATTCTTTTTTTCCAAAACGAAAGGAAGGATTGAGCAAGCTTTGCACATAAAAGAAAATAACAGGTCCTATAAAATACAACTGCTGAAAAGGCAGATAGAATAAAATATCCCGGTAGGGTTGTGTATCATACCAGCCTGCAAAACCAATCATCCAGGGAGCAATGTATAGAATACAGAGAAAAAGAAAAATGCTTAACCACTTGTCTGAACGGGTTTCATTAACAATGCCTTTCCGCCATAGAAGAATTGCATATACCAATCCATGTACGAAAAAGATAAGCAGCAGGGAACTAAACCGGTTGAACTCGAACAGCATCAGCTAAAATATGAAATCCAGAACCAAAAGAATTTATCGGATTTTATAACGATACTGCCCGTTAAAAGTTGAGGAAGAATGTCTCAAATTATATAATGACCCTAAAGGAATATTTACAAAAAAGCCGGCTCAAGGCCGGCTCTTTTATATTATCAGTGTCGAATCAATCTTTTTTCAGGCTCATACTCCTGTTGATGGTAAATCCAAGTGCCATATTGCTTAACTTGATACTGCTGGTATTTCTTGCCAGCTGATCAATATTAGAAGAATTACTGGTGTTACCAATATAGAACTGGAACAGGTGACCACCGGTATTAAACTCCATTCCTAAAGAAAGTAAATTCGGTTTGTAGTTAACAATGTTACCATTTTTGTCAACGAGGTTTTTATACATGTTGAACTGCCGGGCATATTCAAAAGTTATATTCTTATTGGCACTCAACTTATATTTTCCACCCAATCCTAATGACCATACGGTGTTGCTGTTATTGATTCCATTGGGAACAAGGTTAAAATGAATAGCAGTCGGCATCAGTTGCAATGAAAATTTATCAGAGAACTTACGGGCAATCAGCAATTGGTGTACAAAAGCAAACTTATTCCATGAAAGTTGGATTGCCGGATCTTTAGCAGCATTTACATTAAACATGGAATACCAGCCTACAGATACCGGGATATTTCTTTCTCCGGTTTGCTGACGAAGAATTTTGAATTTAGCCCATCCCTCATACCTGGACCTGCCTGCTGCAGCCAAACCAAGGTTCAGCCACTTGGTGGGTGAAAAATCAAATGATAAATAGGTATATGCCAGACCAGAATTCAGGCCAAGCAATTGAGCGAAATTATCACCTGTAGCAGCACCATCAGTCCACAATGGGCTGAAATGGTGAGAGATCATAAACTGCAGGCTACCCGGACTTACAATCTCGGTACTCTGCATATTAATAATCTTTGTTGAGTTAAAAGTAGCCCTCGCAAATTTTTGTTTGGGTGCTTCTTTTGCATCTGTTTCAGTACTGTCCTGTGCTAACACAACAGCCCCAAAGCCTAATCCAAAAACGAATAACAATAATATCTTTTTCATAATGCCTGTTTTTATTTTAAAAACAATCTTTTTAGTTCGGTTTATTGTGGCTGTCCCTGGTTAATCCATTCTTTAAACTTGTTAATGGTACAGGTGGTTAAGCTTAATGGTCCGCCGGGATGGCCCTGGCTACCGCCAGTGTTCATAATTGTAGTAAGGGTAGTCTTTTCTGCTACCAGCTTATTGTAATCAAGAGCAATAGCTATACCGCCATGGCAGGTGGCTCCTTTACAACTGGTTGTATATAATGGTAAAATATCCGCTGTATACCGGATTGTACCGCTTACTGTACATCCTGCGCCATCATCATAAGGGTCGCCCTGTGCAATCCACTTTTTGATAATATTTCTCTCATTATCGGCAAATTCGATTCCACCACCACCCGGGTGTTTGCCAACTAATCTTGACATAGAATCCAAATAGCTTCTCCTTGACAATATTGCGTCATAAAAAACAGTATCATAATGGGAGAATTGTACTGCCCTGGTTCCAATTCCATTATTGTGGCAACCACAAGGACCTGCTGTTACAATAGGCACCACTTCTGCCCTGAATGACACTTTAGGCAAGGCAATAATGTCTTCTTTATTCTGATAGCAGGATGACAACATGTAAACCAGCATGGAGGTCGTCATGGCCGCTAGTATTATTCTTTTTTTCATATCGCTGAATTTTTAGAATTATTTATTTGATTAGCGTCTTATAATAGTTCCTGTTTTCCTGTATTTGAATATGCCGGTATTGTTATTACCATACTTCCAGACATCGGGTATGTTGGGGTCAGCAAAATACCAGGCTTTAATGAGAGCCACTTCATTTGGTTTCAATCCACCGTCACCATAAGCCATATCTCCCTGGTGATTAGCAGCAAACACTCCAGTAAACGGATTGGCGAGAACCACAGTTGAGTCAACCCTTGATACCATAGAGCTGGTTGCATTCAGATAATTGCCCCTTACATAATATTGTTTTAGCGTAACAGGGTCTGTATATACAACAGATGAGTTGCTTCGGATACTTTTTGGATACCAGATATCCATCAGTATGTCATCATAATTCTGTAAAGGACCCCTGGTGCTAAGTGCAGATACGGGAGTGCCAAATATTTTATAAGGCCTGAAGCTTGCATTGGCTACTGTATCTGAGTAAAATCTTTTTACACTGTCTTTATAAGCAGTCCAAACCTGGTTACGCAATGTAGCATTTGAAAGCTGGCAGTAAATGGTGATAGCCCCTGTAATTGGATTTACATAAGTGAATTGTGTAGTATCACTCGTTGTCAAAGCTCCTAATAAGCCTTTTCTAGCCCATCCACCGGTAGCAGTGGCCTGGTTATGACAGTTTGCAGAACCGCATCCATCAACAATAAGCCGGATAGCCGCTGGTCTGAAGTCGGCCAGATCAGGTCTTTCTTTAGCTCCATTTCTTATCCAATTATAAATAAGGCCTTTGTCGCTTGTATTTAACTCATGACTTGAGTTAACAGGAGGCATTGCCTTATTAAAATCATTAGTAGTGATAAATTCCCATAGTTTGCTGGCACTGGGATTACCCGGTGTTACAAACTTCATCACATCAGCATAAGTGCTAAACTTGGGAGCTATTGGTCCACCATGACAATTAGAAGTGCCGCAATACTCATGTATAACTGTCTGCACACTTCTGAATTTAATGATATCATTTACGTCCGCCGTTGCATCTGAAGGTGTTATCTTATTACTCTCATAAAAAGATGCATATACAGTGGAGTCGGCGCCGCCTGTGTAGGTACGATCAAGATCTTTTATTATGTCTCCTGATTTTCTGCATTGAAACAGAGACATGGAAAGAAACATAACACTCATAAAAAGTGCTGCCGTTTTAAGCAATGAAAGTTTTTTCATAAAAAGTCAGTTTACTTATTGAAAATATATTCAGGAAAAGAACTCTATTAAAAAATGCACTTTCAAAAGTATCGAGGGTGGTGTGACAGTATCATGACATGAAACAAACAGCCATATGACTTTAATCACACCCCTTTTGATAATGTAAAAATTCAACCAGGTCCGTGATATTTCTCACTAAGGGCCTTGACGACTGTCATACAATTGTCAATAACTCATAAATAAGTTGCAGTCTCATTTCCTTAAATTTAAGAAAAAATATTTTGTATGGGAAATACTAAGAACACAGCTGATAAATCCCGCCGGTGGTTTTTTTCGCTATTTGTGGCAGCAGACAAAAAAAATGTAAAGCCAGAAATGGTAAAAATGCTTACCGCAGATGGAAAATTAGTAGAAATAGACAAAGCAGTACTGGATGAGGCGGCTAAAAAACAAAAATCTACCAATAAAGAAATATTCGACTGGATGAAAAATCCAAGCAAAGAAAACAGCTGATTTTTTATCCCTTTCTTTAAAACCAACAAATATGAAACAAGAAGAAATAAATGATAATGGCCGGCGGGATTTCCTGAAGACTGCTGCTATTGCAACAGTGGCTGCAACAGCCTGTGGCAGTTTGGCCTGTTCCTGTTCCTCCAAAAAAGCAACCGTTAGTGAAAAGGTAAAACTTCTTTCTCCCGATGGCGAGATCGTTGAGATCGATTCAGCCTATCTTAATCACCAGGAACATATGGCTATTGTTTCCAAGCTGGAAGCAAGACAGGGTATTGCAGGAAAGAAGTTTGTGATGGTGGTGGACCTGGCTCGTTGCAAAAATGCCCGTAAGTGCATTACAGCCTGCCAAAAATGGCACTATCGGCCAGAAGAAACCGAGTGGCTTTCTGTAAAATTATTGAAGGATAGTGAAAAGGCTGCTCCTTATTGGTTCCCTAAACAATGTTTTCATTGCGATAATCCTCCCTGTGTAAAAGTTTGTCCTGTTGACGCCACATTTAAAAGACAAGATGGCCTTGTATTGATAGATAATGAACGTTGCATAGGTTGTAAGTTTTGCATGGCGGCCTGTCCATATTCTACAAGGGTGTTTAATTGGAATGAACCTGAAATTTCTTTCGACATAAAAGACCTGGCTTATAATCCTGAAACGGGTATTCCTGCTAAAGTAGGTACGGTAGAAAAATGCGATTTCTGTCCCGACAGGGCGAGGGAAGGCCTGCTCCCTCCATGTGTAGAAGCTTGTCCCAATGGTGTATTTTATTTCGGCGATGAAAATGAAGACACTGTTACTAACGGTGAAGAAACTATGAGTTTCTCACAGTTGATAAAAGACCGTGCCGCTTACCGCTACATGGAAGAATTAGGCACTAAACCTAGAGTATATTATCTGCCGCCAAAAGACAGACAGTTCCCTGTTGAAAGAGGATATGAAAACCTTGATTCAACAATTAAGGAACGGTTTAAGGATATCATGGAACCAGAAATTAAAAAATCATGATAGAGGAAAAAATGTTTATCATTTAATGAATACAAATTTTTATGGAACTCAATTCATATCAACAGCAAGCCTTCGATTACCAGCGGCCCAATATTGAAAAATTTGGTAAGCGAAACTGGTTCTGGACAATCTTCTTCCTGTGTTGGGTCGTTGCAGGCGGGTATGCATTATACCTGCAGATTTCGAAAGGGCATGGAGTAACAGGAATGCGGGACAATGTGGTGTGGGGTTTATTTATTGTCAATTTTATATTCTTCATTGGTCTTAGTTATGCCGGTGCTATTATTTCCGGTATTCTTCACCTGCTAAAAGTACCCTGGGGCAAACCCATCATCCGGCTTGCACAAATGATGACGATTATATCCGTAGTTGTGGGGCCTATTTTCATTTTACTTTGTGTTGGCCGGTTTGACAGGTTGCATTATTTGTTTATTCATCCCCGTATACAGTCTCCCATGACATGGGATGTAATGGCTGTAGTTACTTTTTTTGTTGGTGCTGTACTATTCCTTTATATGGCATTGATCAAAGATCTTGCTGTATACCGTGATGCAAAATTGAAAGTGCCAAAGTGGAGACAAAAATTATATACAGCACTTGCATTAGGCTACCGTGGTGCTGCCAGTCAGAAAAGGCATCTGATCATTTCTCAAAATCTGCTGGCCATCATTATGATCCCTCTTTCCATTATCGTGGCTTCTATTCTTTCCTGGATATTCGGAATGACGCTTCGCCCAGGATGGCACAGTACCATATTCGGACCTTACTTTGTCATCGGAGCATTGTACTCCGGTTGTGGTGTGTTGATTGTAGCCATGTGGGTGTACCGTAAAATGTACAAACTGGAAAATTATTTTACAGACCGGCATTTTACTTATCTGGGATATATCATGCTGGTACTGGCAGCTGGTTATGGTTATTTCACTTTCTCAGAATACTTTACCAGTTGGTTCGGTTCTGCAAAATGGGATAATGAGCTCATCACAAAATTATTCAGTCCCGGTGAATATGGCTGGTGGACATTCTTTGCCAACTTTGCCGGTATTCTTATCCCGATATTGATTGTATCTATTCCGGCTACCCGAAAACCTAATTGGATAACTGGTGTGGCATTCCTTATGATAATTGCTATGTGGGTAAAACGCTACCTGATAATTGTTCCTACCCTTGAAACCACTTTATTACCCATGCAGGATACAAGGACTGAGTATGTAAAATATGCTGCCACCTGGCCAGAATGGGTGCTTACTGGTGCGGGCATTGCATCATTCCTTCTCTTCTTTACATTAATATCAAAATTTGTGACAGTAGTGCCTGTTTCGGGACTGGAAGAAGCTGAGCCGCATTTTGCACACCATTCACACCAACACCATCCACACCAACATGCCCCTGTAACAAAAGAAGAAGTAAAACCTGCATAAATAAAATTTTTATGAAACAAATTTTCAGAACGCATATAAAACAGGAAATGCTGAGACAACTGGTACTTATAGCCGGAATGCTGATTATGTTTTTGTTACCCGCAAAACTGTTTGGCCAATCCGATACAACACAGGCACCAGCAGCAGATACTGCAACAGTTGCCGCTGAAGAGCCTGCTAAAGAAGAAGAGCCATCAATGCTTTCACCTACGGTAGAATTTAAAGCCGTACAAAAAAGTGATAACTCGATTGATTTAAAAGCAGGATTGAAAGCTAAAGTAAAAAACTGGCCGGTGAACCTTTATAAAATGAAGGTTACATTTTTCCAGGTAGTTAATGATGAAGACCAGGAGTTGGGATTTGTAATAACAGATAATAATGGAAAGGCTGTCTTCAATGTTAAAGGAGATTCGCTTAAAACTAATGCAGATGGTAAGGTTCAGTTTAAAATGGTTTTTGCCGGAAATAAAATGATGGAATCAGCAGAGGAGGTTATAGCATTTAAACGGGCACGACTTGAAATAACACCTGTAAAAGAAGATTCGCTACTAACAGTTCAAGTAAAATTGGTAGAAGTGGGTACAGGTGCAGAAATTCCTATTCCGGAAGCCGCAGTTGGCATTTTTGTAAAAAGATTGTTCCTGCCTTTAAAAGTAGGTGAGGGCACAACTGATGAAAATGGAGAGGCATCCGTGGAGTTTCCTGCTAATTTGCCAGGCGATGCCAAAGGCAACCTTACCCTGATTGCAAAGCTGGATGAAAATGAAACTTATGGCAACCTGGAAGCTTCTGTCGTACAAAAATGGGGCACCTCTGTTTCGAACAAAATAGAAGACCAACCAAGGGCTTTGTGGAGTTCAAATCCTCCTATGTGGATGTTGATTACCTTTATTATCCTGATGGTGGCTGTATGGGGCCACTATATTGTTATCATTTATGAATTATTCAGACTAAGAAAAGAACAGCCTCATCCACCAACTGATGCAACTAATATGTAACTTGAACACTCTTTTAAATACAGAAAAAAATGAAAAAAATGAAAACGAAATTCTCAGTACTCTTTGCCGGAATATTTGCTATTGCCTTAATGGCTTTTATTCCTAAATCAACATATCAGGATCCATGGCCTGTTCCTGATACATATAAAAACAAAGTAAACCCCCTTAAGGGAAATGCAGAATCCTTAGTTACTGGCAAAACGCTGTATAATCAGCATTGTAAGTCATGCCATGGAACAAAAGGAAAAGGTGATGGTCCTAAAGCTTCACAACTGGATACCGAATGTGGCGATTTCACTAAAGCTTCTTTCCAGTCACAAACAGATGGTTCATTATATTATAAAACAGAAAAGGGCCGTAAAGACATGCCTTCTTATAAAACAAAAATTCCCGCTGCCAATGATATGTGGGCTGTTGTAAATTATATGAGAACATTAAAATAGTTTCTTGATTTTTTAATGTTGAATTAGCCAATGGCCGTTACTTAAAACGGTCATTGGCTTTTTTATTATACCTGTGGACTCCCTTCGCTGAGAAATTATCTTACCGGAACTAAAAATCGTACAACTTTGCTGACCAACTTAGTTATATGGCGAGTCCCCGAAAAGCAGCTGTAGGTTTTATATTCATTACCCTGTTGATTGATGTGATGGGCTGGGGATTGATCATTCCGGTGATGCCCAAACTGATTTCATCACTGAAAGGAATTGAAGTGAACGAAGCCAGCTCTTATGGCGCCCTGTTATTGTCGGCCTATGCCATTACACAATTTATTTTTGCGCCGGTTATTGGAAACCTGAGTGATAAATATGGACGAAGACCTGTTTTGCTGTCATCGTTACTGGGCTTTGGTATTGATTACATTTTCCTGGCATTGGCACCAACCTATGGATGGCTGTTTGTTGGCCGCATCATCGCCGGCATTACCGGCGCCAGCTTCACCACGGCTGCCGCCTATATTGCTGATGTAAGTACAGCGGAGACAAGGGCAAAAAATTTTGGGATGATTGGCGCTGCTTTCGGTTTAGGCTTTGTCATCGGACCTGCAGTAGGCGGTTTACTGGCGGGCTTAGGTGTCCGGGCTCCCTTTTATGCAGCAGCAGCTCTCTGTTTGCTGAATGGCCTGTATGGTTATTTTGTTTTACCTGAATCATTAAGTAAAGAGAACCGCCGTCCCTTTGAATGGAAAAGGGCTAATCCTTTAGGTTCCTTACAGTTTTTGAAAAGAACACCGGGTATAGGCAGCCTGGCTATTTCCTATTTTTTAATCTATCTGGCTGCCCAGGCGGTACAGGGCAACTGGAGTTTTTTCACCATCTACCGGTTTAACTGGTCAGAAGGTATGGTAGGTATATCACTGGCGGTTGTAGGATTACTGGTAGGCGCCGTGCAGGGTGGTTTAACGAGGGTCATTAATCCAAAACTGGGTAATGCGAAAAGTATTTACCTCGGTTTGTTGCTTTATTCTGCCGGCCTGTTGTTGTTCGCTTTTGCCACACAAGGTTGGATGATGTTTGCTTTTCTTATTCCTTATTGCCTTGGAGGAATTGCCGGGCCATCTTTACAAGCCACCCTGGCGCAACATGTGTCTCCGGCTCAACAGGGGGAATTGCAAGGTGCATTAACCAGCCTGATGAGCCTTACCACTATCATCGGTCCGTTGATGATGAACAACTTGTTTACGTATTTTACCGGTGACAAGGCCCCTTTTCATTTTCCTGGTATTTCGTTTTTACTGGCTTCCTTATTTATGCTGCTGAGTCTGCTGATAGCCTATCTTGTATTTAAAAAGGAAACAAAGCCACAGGCTGCATAATCTATTTATCGTTTTTTGTTTTAAAAAAATTAATGGCCCTAACTAATAAACATCATATTACGTTATGATATATAGCAGTAATGACAGCAGAATAGTTTACCATTTTTACATCGCTGAAATAAATTCTTCGTTTCAGCATTGCGATTGCCTGCCTTTTTTTAAATTCCCGTTTTAAATTATAGAACTATGACTCAACCATCCAACTTTTTTACCATGGAAACAGCTCCTGCACGGGAAGAACTGAAAACATGGGTAAATAATGTTTCCCGGTTTTGTGAAGCAGACTTTGTTCATTGGTGCGATGGCTCAAAAGAAGAATATGACCGGCTGTGCAAACTGCTCGTTGATAAAGGAACTTTTATTCCATTAAATCCTGAAAAAAGACCGAATAGTTTCGCCTGTTTCAGCGACCCCAGTGATGTGGCCCGGGTAGAAGACAAAACATTTATCTGCAGTTTGCGCAAAGAAAATGCCGGACCTACCAACAATTGGATGGACCCCATCGAAATGAAAAAGATCCTGGAAGGATTAATGAAGGGTTGTATGAAGGGCCGCACATTATATGTAATTCCTTTTTGTATGGGACCTCTCGGCTCTTCCCTCTCCAGGTATGGCGTGCAGATAACCGATTCCGAATATGTAGTGGTGAATACCCGGATTATGACCCGGATGGGAAAGGATGTATTGCCCTTTTTAAAAACAAAGGAGTATGTAAAATGTCTTCACTCTATCGGTGCCCCGTTGCAGACCGGTGAGCAGGATAAAAAATGGCCCTGCAATCCTGACGTTAAATATATATCTCATTTTCCCGAAGAAAGATCTATCGTTTCCTACGGAAGCGGATACGGTGGTAATGCATTGATGGGTAAAAAATGTTTTGCCCTTCGCATTGCATCTACCATGGGAAGAGAAGAAGGCTGGCTGGCAGAGCATATGCTTATCATGGGTGTGGAATCTCCCGATAAACAAAAGACCTATGTAGCAGCTGCATTTCCCAGTGCCTGTGGTAAAACAAATTTTGCCATGCTGATACCACCCAAAGAATTTGAAGGGTGGAAAGTAACCACCGTGGGTGATGATATTGCCTGGATACATAAAGGAGAAGATGGCAGTTTGTATGCCATCAATCCTGAAGCCGGCTATTTTGGTGTGGCTCCCGGTACTAATTACCATACCAATCCTAACGCCATGGAAAGCATTAAGGCCAATACTATTTTTACCAATGTGGCTATCACACCCGATAAAGATATCTGGTGGGAAGGATTAACCAAAGAACCGCCAGAGGGATTGATCGACTGGCATGGCAAACCCTGGGATCCGAAAAGTGGTAAACCTGCTGCACATGCTAATTCAAGATTTACAGCACCGGCTTACCAAAACCCGGCTATAGACAGCGATTGGGATAATCCCAATGGTGTGCCTATTGCAGGATTCATTTTTGGCGGCAGGAGAAGTACAGGTATTCCGCTAGTATATCAATCTTTCAACTGGAACTTTGGTGTATACCTCGCCACCACCATGGGTAGTGAAACAACAGCGGCTGCTTTTGGTGAAACGGGTAAGGTTCGCCGTGACCCGTTTGCCATGCTGCCCTTTATGGGTTATCATATTGGTGACTATGTAAATCACTGGCTGCAGTTTGGCCGTGACCTCCCGAATGCACCAAGAATTTTTGGTGTCAACTGGTTCCGCAAAGATGAAAATGGCAAATTTTTGTGGCCTGGTTTTGGAGAAAACATCCGTGTATTAAAATGGATAGTGGAACGTATCCGGGGTAAAGCATCCTCTGTAGAAAGCCCTATCGGCTGGATGCCACGATACGAGGATATGGATTGGACGGGCCTGGAAAGTTTTACCAAAGAAGACTTTGCAAAAATTATGACGGTGGACCGTGAACCCGGTAAACAGGAATTATTATCACACGAAGAATTGTTTGAACGTATGTACGATAAACTGCCTAAAGAATTTTTCTTTATGCGGGAATTACTCCTCTCTGCTTTATGGCGTTCTCCCGAACATTGGGGATTAGAACCGGAGAGAAGCTGACCTCTGCGATCACTTGCTTGCCCCTTTTAAAAATCATAACCAGTGCAGCAGGAAAATTGTCTGCTGCCTGTTTATGATGAATGATGTACATTGTATTGAATACTTATTATGCCGGAATGGTTCTATGATCTTTTTACAAAAGCCTCTATTGCACAATCAGTCATCATCTATGGACTGGTGATTGCCATCGGCATCTGGTTGGGTCGTATTAAGATTGGCGGCATATCATTGGGCATCACCTGGGTTTTATTTACCGGCCTCATTTTTTCTTATCTCGGCGTAGAGATTGATCTAAATACCGAACATTTTATAAAAGAGTTTGGCCTTATCTTATTTGTTTACTCCATCGGTTTGCAGGTAGGTCCTGGTTTCTGGGCCTCCCTGAAAAAAAATGCAATAACCAATAATTTGCTTGCCCTCGCTATTGTTGCAACAGGTGTTATTATCACTCTTATTCTTTATTCCGTTAGCGGCAACAGCATTTCAGTCATGACAGGCGTAATGAGTGGTGCTGTTACCAATACTCCGGGGCTGGCCGCTGCACAGGCCACTGCCAATGATTTACAATCTACAATGTCGGACAAATCATTGATCACCCTGGCCTATGCTGTCACCTATCCGTTAGGGGTGTTTGGCATTATTGGTTCTTTATTAGTATTAAAAAAAATATTCCATGTTCAAATAGATAAAGAGCAGGAGCTGCACCGCAAACTGGGAGTGTTGCGGGCCAACCGCCCGGTTTCCGTTCACCTGAATTTAGAAAACAAACAATTAGTTGGACAACCGCTCCGGACATTGTTCGGTTTATTGAAAGAGCATGTAGTCGTATCAAGAATGTATCATAACGGAGAAATCATTACTCCTACTCCCGATATTATTCTTTCAGCAAATGATGTGTTACTGATTGTTGCCTCTAAACAGGAAGTGGAACAACTTAA
Organism: Chitinophagaceae bacterium; assembly: GCA_016719015.1. Lineage (GTDB taxonomy): Bacteria > Bacteroidota > Bacteroidia > Chitinophagales > Chitinophagaceae > JJ008. Next base: position 244,782 of record JADKAZ010000015.1, on the reverse strand, counting down.
ACTTTTAATAGGGCCGCAAAGCAGTATCAACTTAAAAACTGCCAAAGAGAGTGATTTGATTTCAACAAATATTGTGGTAACACGGACAGCCATTACGCATAAACGATTAGGCGATATTCCTGAATTGCACCAGCATGATTTTACATTGACCCGGCTGAGCCGTGCAGGTATTGAAATAGTCCCCCATGGTGATATTTTCCTGCAACTGGGTGATACAATAAAAGTAGTTGGAACAAAAGAAGGAGTACAGTTAGCAACAAAAGCAGTAGGTAATTCATTAAAAAAATTAGAAGCTCCTGACCTGGCCCCCATCTTTATGGGGATCGTACTGGGAGTTATCCTGGGCAGCATCCCATTTTATTTTCCCAATATGCCGGTACCGGTAAAAATTGGTATGGCAGGAGGTCCCTTGATTATTGCATTAACATTAAGCCGTTTTGGTAACCTTTTATACCTGAATAATTATACCACCAACAGTGCCAACCTGATGATACGGGAACTTGGTATCAGTTTATTTTTAGCCAGTGTGGGACTGAGTAGTGGTAAAAATTTATCCGTTGCGTTTGAAAATGGCAGTGGCTGGACCTGGATTGGTATGGGCGTTATAATCACCGTTGTTCCCTTACTATTGGTTGGATTTATTGCCCGCAAATATTTCAGGAAAACGTATTTTGAAATTTGTGGATTATTGGCAGGTGCTTCCACCGACCCACCTGCATTGGCCTTTGCGACCAGGCTTACCGGAAGCGATATACCTTCGGTTACTTATGCCACCGTGTATCCGCTTACTATGATTCTACGAATTGTGGCAGCACAATTATTAATCCTATTGCTTATTTAAGTGCCTGTTTCAGCGCCTCCACCGTTTTCTTCTCACTACCAACAAATATTTTATCATTAATTATAACAACGGGTCGTTTAAGAAATGTGTATTCATCGAGTATGAGCCGGCGATAATCTTTCTCTTCCAGTTGCTTGTCTTTTAATCCAAGCGACTTATACTTCATTGCCCTTCTGCTAAATAGAGCTTCGTAGCTGCCGGCCATTTTCTTCATTTCATCTAACTGTGCAGGGGTTATTTTTTCGAACTTGATATCCTGCAGCTGAAATCCCTTCTTGTCTATAGCCGTTTCTTTAATAATAGACTGGCAGGTAGTACAGTTACCAAGATGATAGATCTTTTTCATACTTGTAATACGCAGGTGAACAGCTCCCGGTTCACTAAATTTTAAAATGCTTTACTTTGTGGCCTTAAATAATATTATGGGCAAAGATGAAGTTTTCAGAGATGAAATAGAAAAGGCAAGCGATTTTAAGTTTGGCGAAAATGTGGCGAAGGTGTTTGACGATATGGTCAACCGTTCTGTTCCCTTCTATGGAGAAATACAGCGGATGATGGCCGAACTGGCAGCAGATCATGCCAAAGAAGGCAGTGATGTCTATGATCTTGGTTGCTCTACCGGTACCACTATGATTGGTATGGATACCATGGTCAACCAAAATATTAAGTTTATCGGGGTGGATGACTCGCAGGAGATGCTTGATAAGTGCAAATCCAAGCTGATGGAAATCGGTTTTTCCCGTAGCTACGAATTGCGTTGTACCGACCTGGGACAGGGGATAAAAATTAAAAATGCTTCCGTTGTTGTTCTTTGTCTTACACTTCAGTTTGTTCGTCCCATCTACCGGGAACAGGTATTGAAAAATATTTATGATGGTTTGAATCCCGGTGGCGTTTTAATACTGGTAGAAAAGATTTTGGCCGAAGAAAGTAATTTCAACAGGGATTTTATAAATTATTATTATAACTATAAACGCCGTAACAGTTATAGCGAAATGGAAATTTCACAAAAGAGAGAAGCATTGGAAAATGTGCTGGTACCCTATAAGCTCAGCGAAAACATCACCCTGCTCCGTGATAAAGGTTTTGCTCACTGCGAAGTGTTCTTTAAGTGGTATAATTTTGCCGGTTTGATAGCAATAAAAAAATAGGCAATGGTTAGTATCGGCAATTTCTTTTTTAAATACAGGAACTGGATTTTTATTCTTTTTTACGGAGCTTTATTCATCCCCTCCTGGCCATTATTTTCTCCAAAACAATTTGGTGCTTGTTATTATATCTGGCCGATCAGTATTGGCCTGTTCATTACCTGCCTCGGGCAGCTGATCCGTGGATTAACGATTGGCCTTGCTTATATTGTTCGGGGTGGTAAAGAAGGGAAGCCCTATGCAGAAGGATTGGTGACAGAAGGAATTTTTAATCATTGCCGCAATCCATTGTATGTCGGAAATATCCTGATGCTGCTGGGTGTTGGTATTCTAGCCAATTCATTAGTTTATGTGGCTATCGTTATCCCAATATTTTTGTTCATTTACCAGGCAATTGTATTGGCGGAAGAAAATTTTCTCCGGGGAAAATTCGGACCGGGCTTTTCTGCATACTGCAAAAAAGTAAATCGCTGGTTTCCAAACCTGAAAGGAATTGGAAAAACGTTTGGCAGTATGCATTTTAATTGGAAGAGATGGATACTCAAAGAGCATACCACCCAGTTCATCTGGCTGATCGGTATTACGTTGCTGCTCCTTTTAAACTATCCTGAACTAACAGGGTATGATAAAAATTTTCGCAACCTTTTAATAGGCGTTGTGCTGGGAGTGCTGGTACTCATCTACATACTTATCCGGTACCTCAAAAAGACAGGAAAATTTAAAGAATAGCGGGAAAAAGAAGACCAAAAGTGCGGAAGTCAGAAAGAATATTTCGCTTAAAGCCAATGTCTTGCGTCTGACTCCCGGGTTCCTGACTTACTAATCGTTCCCTCCTTCGTAAACAATGGCCGTCTTTTCTTGTTATTTTTGTACTCCGCTGTTGCCCTTGGCAAAAGCGGAATTAAAATTAGTGAGCAATGATTAAAACAGGCAATCCCGTTATCAGCATTTATACCGAAATGACTCCCAACCCGGAGACCATGAAGTTTGTAGCAAACAAACTTTTATATCCCGGCAAGAGTATCGATTTTCCGGATGCAGAAAGTGCAAAACCGTCTCCCCTGGCCACAGAATTGTTTGGCTTTCCTTTTATCAAGGCTGTTTTCATCGCCAGCAATTTTGTAACCCTGACAAGGACGACTGAAACAGATTGGCAGGATGTAATTCCTTCTGTCCGTCAGTTTTTAAAAGACTACCTGGAAGAAGGAAAAGTTGTGGTGAATGAAGAAGAATTAGCCACTGTAAAACAAACCAGCAGCAATGAAGTTTCTGCTGACGATGATGATGTTGTAAAGCGTATCAAAGAATTATTAGATAATTATGTTCGTCCGGCGGTAGAAATGGATGGTGGTGCTATTCAATTTAAAAGTTATGAGGCGGGTACAGTAAACCTCGCTATGCAGGGAAGTTGCAGCGGATGCCCTTCATCCATGATAACATTAAAAGCAGGTATTGAAGGAATGATGAAACGGATGATTCCTGAAGTGAAGGAAGTGGTGGCGGAAGCGGAGTAATACAACTACGATTCAGAAAATTAAAAAAGAATAAACAGGAAAGCGGCTAATAGCCGCTTTCCTGTTTATTACAAATATTGTGTAACCTCTGGAATTTTAAAAACCTTTTTTGGTTTTTATTTTATCAATCATCTTTTTTGAATTTTCAGCAGTAACGCCTTCCTTATCTTTTGCCATAGCTATTTCATAATACTTTATGGCTTCTTCATCTTTTCCCAGCACCATCAGGCTTTCGGCATAACTGTCATTCGCATTAGCAGACTCCGGAAACATTTTAATATTTATTTCCAATAAACCGGATGCTATTTCATTTTTTCCAATTCCTATGAGGCGGTAACCTTCAGCATTAATATTAGGTTCTATCCTGTCAGTAATATACCTGTTCACAGGATCTTTATGGAAGTCTCGGGCAAAACGAAGCGCCTCTTCTTTTTTACCCTTACTCAATAAATCTGTTAATCCCTTTAATAAGCTTCTTGCAGGATCAAAATTCATGACCACATCCAATACGGGATCATGGTTATTATAGTAATCTGCGAAACTAAGGTCTGCTGCCAAGCGGGGAAAAGTAGCTGTTCGTTTATCTCTCGGGTCAAGATTTTGCCACCACATCCAACTAAGGCTAATGGGCAGTTTGCTATTGGGCAACGTTTCAGTCCGGGTATCTCCATAGAAATTTACATTTTCGCTGGTAGGTTCTCCCGCAAAAATCACTTCTGTATATTTCTCCAGTTCATTCACCAGGTTTTGGGCGGCTGAAAAAGTTCTGCGTCCTATTATACAAAAGAATTTTCCCGGCTGGTTAATTTTCCGTGAAGCAATTATATTCGTAATAATGCTTTTATTCAGGTAATTATTACCACCACCATTGGTGCGGACATCGAGTACCAGTTTTTGCACATCGTTCTGGTCTATAAAATCAAAGACCTGTTGAAAGAAGTCAGCAATTGTTTTAGACCCATCATTGAGTGTTACGCTATGCCGCACATACAACGTTTTGCTGGCTGGTAAGAACTCGAAGTACCTGAAAGCCCCGGGGTCTTTCTGCCATAATGGAATTGGGCCAGAAGTCTTTTTAGCCACCACCCATCCTTCGGGGATCTCTATACCGGTGGCATTGGAAAAATTATAATTGCTCCCAGCTTTAAAAATTACTGTTTCTTCTTTCCCGTTCTTATTAATAACTACAGGTAATTCAAGGGAGCCGTCCGCAATTCCCTGCGTTTGTAAAAATTCCGCTGTAGCCAGGAAAAAAACAGCATTACTTTTAAACCCCTGTTCATTTTCATAGGATACCAGTGGTCTGACAGCCTCCAAAGCATCTTCCGTTTTCATTTTACCGATCCGGATAACTTTGCCTCCTACGGCCGGTTCATATTTCTTATCCGCAGCAATTATATATACACCATCACTAAACCAATACAGCCGGAAAGGGTACCTGTTTAATGTAATGTTACTTTGATTTGCCTGGTGAAACATAAACGTATTGACCTGGGTATGCCCGATATGAAAAAGAGAAACCAGTTTTACAAAACCAGCCAACGTAGCAGTTTTATCTAAGGCAGGTATTTTATCGTAAAACTGATTGGCTGCCTTATCCCATTCCGTAGCGGTAATAGTATGAAACAGATTACTATATTTCTCATGCACAAGCTTTTGTAAGTGCCGCAGATCTGCCTGCCAGTCTGCCGGCGATTGAGGGAATGCCCTTATACCAATAGTGCTGGCAAGGATAAGTAGTAAGAGTATTTTTTTCATGGCTTAATTATTTTATTAAAAATAAAGGCAAATAAGGCCGGCCACTCCGAATCTTTATAAGAATAAGACCAACGGTAAATTATATCGACGAATACATTCCCGGCATATAAATTTTCACCACATTTGATATATGCAACCCCAAAAGTGGCTGAATCCTCAATACCTTTTCCATTACCTGCTATGGAGTTTTTTCCTGCTATCCCTTATCTCCGATGTATATCCGCTGTATGCCGTAAACCCTTCCCGTTTTTTTATATATGTTTTTAGTAAAACGGGGATCATTATCAGTCTTGTTTATATTAACCTCGGAGTATTGTATCCAATTTTATTCAAGCGAAAGAAATATATTTTATATACAATAGCAGCTCTACTTCTATGCGGATTGGTGGCAGCAGCGAACTCCTCTCTTGAACGTTATATGACTCCTGAACTTACCGGGCAAGCGGTGGTGTGGGGGCAGTTCACCATGGCGATGAGATACCTGCTCATTGCCTTTTTACTACAGATCACAGTAGACTATTATCGTCAGAAAGAACTGCTTAAAAAAGCAGAGTTGGAAAAGATAAATGCAGAGTTGAATTTTCTTAAGGCACAGCTAAATCCACATTTTTTATTCAATACGCTTAATAACCTGTATGGATTGATACTGGAGAAATCGGATAAATGTGGTGAATCCGTTTTAAAGCTGGCAGATATCATGAAATATATGTTGTCCGAAGGGAAGGAAGATAAAGTAGCACTGGAAAAAGAAATTAGCCTCATACAAAACTATACCGAGTTAGAAAGATTACGCAAAACCGATGCTGCGATTACCTTTACAATAACAGGGAATGTTAACGGTCAGCTTATTCCACCATTATTATTATTACCATTTATTGAAAATGCTTTTAAGTATGGTTTGAATACGGTATCCCGAAACGGATTTATCAAGATTGGGATGAATGTTGATGACAATACTTTATTTTTTACCGTAGAAAATAATACTCCCCCTGATTCTAATAAAGAAGCTATACAATCGTTGGGAATCGGGATTGAAAACGTAAAAAAAAGATTGCGCCTTTTATACCCCGATAAATATGAGATGTTAATTGCCGAAGATCCGCAATTTTATAAAGTAACTCTCCATTTAAATCTGAAATGACTTATTACTGTGTTATAGTAGATGATGAACCACTGGCCCACCGGGTTTTACTGGAATACATTGGTCGTGTTTCGCAGCTTACTGTTTCAGGCCAATTTTATTCTTCTCCGGAAGCACTTACTTATTTATCAGCCCATCCTCCGGATATACTTTTTCTTGATATTGAAATGCCTGAATTATCCGGCATTGATTTATTAAAACAATTGCCACAAAAGCCGCTGACCATTTTTATCACTGCTTTTTTAAACTACTCGCTGGAAGGATTTGAATTAGGAGTACTGGACTACCTTGTAAAACCTGTTCGCTTTGAACGGTTTGAAGTGGCAACAAACCGGGCCATCCAATTTTTACAATTACAAAAACTACAGCATGAACTTGAAGATAAAAAAGATACCGCATCACCATTGCTGATAAAATCAGGTAATAAGAGAATTGCCCTGAAAAGAAATTCTATTACCCATGTACAGGCCATGAAAGATTATATCATTCTTTATTGCAATACTGATAAATATGTAATAAGGAGTACGATGAAAGACGTGGAAGATATGCTGGGTACAATGGATTTTATGCGGGTACATAAATCGTTTATTATAGCAAAAGAAAATATTAATTTCTATGGGGGAAATAAGATTGAGTTTCCGGGGTTTGAAATCCCTGTTGGCAGAAAATACAGGGCCATCCTTGAGGCCTTTTGGAATGAAAAAAAATAATACTACCGGGTGACCTTCCAGACGACATCTCTTGTTTTCAAATAATCCATCACAAAATCAAAACACCGTTTGTCTTTTCCTACGAGTTCCGGGGGAAACACACCTTTCTCTGTAAACATGCCTTTGGTAATTAAATTAACGGCTGCAGTACAAGTGTAGCCGGTTGTCCTTGCCATGGAAGATGTTTTGGTGGCAGCATCATACCGGTCGAGCAGGTTGTACTCAATCGTTTGGCCTTCTCCTTTTACAACAACTTTCATTACTGTAAATTCTTCTTCTTCCGGACCCAGCTTCCACTCGTTAAGCAGCAGCCTGGATGTAAAATCCAATGGAGAAATATCCACTTCTTTTATCCGAAGTGGTTCCGTATCAAAAAAACCTGCTTGCTGTAAGGATATGATTAAATCAATATGTCCGGGGTAACGTAATGTTTTTTCTTTCATTTCAGGAATATGATCCATGGTGTAAACCAGTGAACGAAGTCCATCGGTATTGAATGCCTCTAGTTCTCCCACCTCGTCAAAGCGGATCAGTTCTCTGTCACTTAGTGCAGGTTTTGTAACAATCTTTCCTTGTTCCACCAATCTTGCGGGACGAATATATTCCTGTATCACATCCACCGGAGAAAAAGGAGCTTTATACTGGAACGGTGGTTTTTTTTCTTTTGGCAATCCTCCTACATAACATTCAAAAGAATCAATTTTCATTTCTTCATTGTAGCGACCGATGATAAAATTGCTGACACCGGGAGCTACGCCACAATCTGTAATAGCTATCACATCCTTTTCTTTTGCCAGGGCATCTAATTGTAAGGCATCTTCAGGGAAAAAGGAAATATCTACAACATTTTTACCTGTTTTGATTACGGCTTCCAGTGTTTTATATCCCATGAATCCGGGGACAGCTGTAACAATTACATCGAAGGGTGAAAGCCAGTTCGCATATTCTTCAAATTGAGAAAGATCGGCGGCGACTGTTTGTATTTCATCGTTCCTTTCCTTTAATTCGGCAAGGTTAGCGGCATTGAGGTCAAAAGAAGTAACAGTATGATCGTTGGCAAGATCCAATGCAATAGCAGAGCCTACCATTCCGGCACCTAATACAGCAATCGTCATGGGAGATAATTATGAAACAAATTTACGATAAGGAGCTGGGTTACTTTTTATTTCTTCTGCCTTGCAAAATTTTGTAAAAAGAGCGGCTGCGAATTTCATCCACTGTCAATCCGGTGGCCGTTGCTTCTTCTTCGCTGATAGCGCCGCAATTCATGGCTTTTAAAAAGAAATTGAGTAAGCCTTGTCCCGTAGCAGCATCATCAAAAATATCGCCGGTGAGAGTGGAGATAGCAGCTCGGTCTACAAAAGTTTTTAACCGATGTGTGGCATCAGCAATACTGCTTAAAAAGAAATTGTATGTGGCGGCATACCGCATTGGTATTTGTGCCGGGTTTAAATCCCAACCCTGGTAAAATCCATTAACCAGGGAATGCATGGTATGGTTGTAACCAATTCGCCATGCATTATGTACAGACTGGCGATTTTCTTTTAATTGTTTCGCCGTTAAATCATCACCCCGGTGTGGAGCAACAGGCATTACATTCGTGGCGCCATCTGATAAAAATATTCCGGTACCGGCTAATGCCACTTTCGTCATATGATGTGCAAAATCACAAACCGGGTGAGCCATTGTCTGGTACTTAGCTGTAATACCACAGGATGCAGTATAGTCGTATGTTCCGAAGTGGGCGGCTATCAACCGGCCTTCTCCTGCTTTGATAATTTTCATCAATGGATTACGGCCTTCATCATCCATGATGATCTGGGTGGCTTCCACCATCGTTTCCATTTTCAAAGTGCCGTTCGCCAGGTTATTTTTCTTCTCAATTATTTCAAAGAAACGAACCATGGTAGTTACCTGTTCCGGTATGGTGACTTTCGGGAGCATCACTACAAAATTGTCAGGGAGTCGGCCGTGTGTTTTTTCTAACAAAGTGGTTAAGAAAATATCCATCGTTCTTACACCTCTGTTCTTCAGGTCTTCCGTAAATGGTTTGATACGGATACCGATAAAAGGTGATATTGTTTTTTCATTCATTCCCATGGCCAGTTCGGATGCAGCATTGATAGCAGTAGTATCTTCTTCCTCGTCGGGCCGGTTACCAAAACCGTCTTCAAAGTCGATGCGGAAATCCTCTACCGCTTCCGTTTTTAATTTTTGAATGATCTTATTGTAGACCGTATACGGAAGCCATGCCGGATAAGCATGTCGTTCTGCTTCCTCCATCTTATCCAGTTTTTTTACCAGTTTGGCGATTTTCTTTTCGTCATCGGGCAGCTCTTCATATCCTTCCATCTTCAACACTTTCGCCAGTGTAACAAAATCGGGTGCATATGTTTGTAAACTTTTCAATGCGATATCACCCATTTTTATACAAGTATCAGATTTGAAAAGGTTAGCCCCGCCATACACGGTATGCACGGCTTGCCTGTCAGGTTTATCACCCGGGTAGGTTTGCTGAAACTTTATGTTCGCTGTCTTTAAAGAATTAAATAGTATTTCTCTTTCAATATCTGCAATGGAAAAATTCATAATGGTTGGTTTAATGGTTTCTCGCAAAGACGCAATGACGCAATGAAATCAGGACCCCCTATAAGTGGAATAACCAAATGGGTTTAATAACAAAGGCACATGATAATGTTCCGGACCGGTTATTATAAAAGTAATTTCCACATAGGGATAAAAGGTTTGTACACTTTGTTTCCCGAAATATTCTTTTGTTGCAAAATGCATTTTATACATACCCGGTTCCAATACAACTTCTTTCGGTAGCAGGTTGGGAATTCGTCCATCCTGATCAGTGGTACCGAGAGCTATCTGTCTCCATCCTGCCGTGATAGGATCTACCGGATCCTGCTGAAATAAAACAATAGTAACACCCTGTGCAGGCTTTCCTGTAGTGGTATCAAGAATATGTGTGGTCAGCTGGCTCATGCTAATAGTTTTTGAAGACGCAACTTTGTTATTTTGTTTTGCTCTGCTGCTGCAATTTTAATTTCATCTGCAGGTTCGTTATTGAGTCTTGTCTGTAAGATGGCCAGCATCTCGGCTGCTGATTTTCCGGTGGCGCAAACAATAAAGATATAGCCGAATTTTTCTTCATACAGGTGGTTACCTTCAGCCAGTGCCTGAATTGTTTCGGACTTAGCCGCATTCACTCCGCTTTGTTCACCCGATGCCCATTGAGCAGTGGAAGCAAATCTTTTTGCCAGCGATTCCACATCGCCGATTTTGGGGTGATGGGCAAAAGCCTCTTTCCAATCGTCTTCACTGCATTCATACCACAAGACTTCGGCTTCTTCTAATAAGTCCTCTACACTATCCGCCGGAAAGTAGGTGGCTACCATTTTCACCCAGGTAGACGAGCCGCAACATTTAGCCAGTTCCTCTTTAAGCTGGTTAGGATCCAATGAATTTAATTCTTCAAGTATCATAAAGAGAACGAAGATTATTATATGCTTTCAAAAAATCGATTTACGTCCCCCTATTTTACCCGTCCCCACAACCGCATACGGCTAACACCTCCATCAGGAAAAATAGATAACCTTACATGAGTAAAAGGCCCTTTATTGACTATCTCTTCCTGGAAAAAATGTTCATGGTCGGCGCTGAGTTTTGATTGAGGCAATAAAGTCGTCCACTGAGTTGTATCACTATCTAACTTGCTTTCGTCTTTATAGGCTATATCACAGCCTTCAATTAAACAGCTATCAGGATAATTCCCTTTGAAGTGGCAGGTGTCAATCAATATCTTTTCAATTTTTCCTTTATGTGCCAGCCGGACGATTACCCAATCTTTATTACCCGGTGTCCGGTTTCGTTTGGTTTCCCATCCGTCGCCCATATTAATACCACGTCCCGGCATAATGAGATTTTCCATATGGGAAAAAAACATGTCATTGCAAAGGATGGCTTTGGCACCGTTGGTGGCATCTGCAAGGTTGAGTATCTCCCGGCCATCTACGTTACTCCAGTCTTTATATACTTCTCCATAAACTTTTAACCGGGCTACGCCACCATCAGGATAAATATGCAGACGAAGATGGGTATAAACATCATGGTCTGTTATCTCAAAAAAGTTTTGTGCCCCGGGTTGCAAAGGTGATTTGGGAATAATTGTTTTCCAGTGCAGGTTTGCAAAATCAATATTCTCCATCGGAGGGTGGTTCACTGCTTCTACAGAAGCGAAAGGAGGATGATTGCCAAGGAAGTGATTGGTGTCGATATCTATTCCATGAATTTTTCCGGAAGTGGCCAGTTGAACAATACACCAGTCGTTGCCTTCTGTCCTTTTACGGCGGCTCTCCCATCCGTCCATCCACTTACCACGGTCGGTGTATTTATCAGGAATGAATACACCCCGCCCAGGTTTCAGCAGGTTTTCCTTTTCAGCGAAAAAGTCGTCGGTACAAAAAATTACTTTACCTCCCAATCGTTCTGCCGCAAGGTCTGTGAGATGGGTAAATGATGGTGCTGTTGTATTATTCATGATATAAAATATGGCCTTTATTCAAATGTAAAAATTTTCCTGCATCAAACACTTTCTCACCGCCTAACCATGTCTGCGTCACCACTCCATACAATTCTTCGTTAAGGTAAGGAGTAATCTTGTGTTTATGATGAATCATATCAGTATCAACTTTAAAGGATTGTTCCGGGTTCCATATCACAAGGTCGGCATCATAACCTTTTGCTATTTTGCCTTTCCATTTCAGTTGTGGTAGCTCGGCTGGTTTCTCACATAACCATTTGGCCATATCATCAAGGTTGCAACCATGGTTCTTTGCAGCAGTCCACAACACCGGTAAAGAAAACTGCAGGGAAGAAATACCACCCCATGCTTTCATAAAATCACCAGCGCCGATCTCTTTCATATCCGGTGGTGCAGGGGAATGATCAGTAGCCACAAAATCTATAATACCCTCTTTCAATGCCTGCCATAATCGTTCATTATTTTTTTTCTCCCGGATAGGTGGTGCACATTTATATTCAGTTCTCCCCTCTGCAATTTCTTCAGCATTAAAGTATAAATAATGCTGACCTGTTTCTGCCGATAAAGGCAGACCTTTCTGTTTTGCTTTAGCAATTTGTTCAATTGAATCAGCAGAAGATAAATGAACAATATGTGTACGGCAATTGAATTCTTCACACAGACGTATCATCAGGGCAATCGCCTTGTCTTCCCAGTGTTTTGGACGTGAGGCAAGATAGTTTTTGTGAAGGTGAGTGGTGAGTGGCTGGTGAGTGGCATCTGAAAGTTCGCAATGAACTAACAGTGGCAATCCATGCTTTGCAATAACCGGCATCGCTTTTCTCAGATCTGCTTCGGTAACATTGGGAAACTCATCTATTCCTGAATGGGTGAGGAAAGCTTTAAAACCCAGGACTCCTTTTTCTATCAATGGTACAATCTCGTTTTGATTGCCGGGAATGATGCCGCCCCAGAAGCCGCAGTTAGTGTGCAGTTTCCCCTGGGCTGCTTTTATTTTTTCATCAAAAGCTTTCACCGTTGTAGTTACAGGTGATGCATTCAATGGCATTTCCACTAAAGCAGTAATACCTCCGGCCAGTGCGGCTTTGGTGGCCGTATGAAATCCTTCCCATTCCGTTCTGCCCGGCTCATTGATGTGTACATGCGGGTCAACGATACCAGCCATCAATACATTATCACCAACATCTGTTACAGGAAAATCTCCCTGCGGTACTTCAGTTACCACATCAATAATTTTTCCATCCTTCATTAATACAACAGCTCTTTGCATACCACCCGGGGTGATGGTTCTGTTACTTAGTATGGCAGCATCAATAATCAAGGAATATGTAGTTATCAGTGAATCTATAAAATTAATCAAAACAATTTTCTACTTTGAGGATTGGTTTCACACAAAAACGCAGCCTTGCCTATCGGAATAAATACGTCTTTGCGTCTTTGCGAGAGATAAATAATGCCTGCCTTACTACTCATATCATTCTCCGCCATTCTTGTCATGCTTATTGTTATGACATACAAAGTGCATGCGGTTAACAAAAAGGAAACGGACGAAGCGTTGCAGGAAAAAACAAGCCTGATTCAAAGCTGGTTGTATGCCGCCATTATTTTCATCCTTATCGCCATCATTACCAGTATTTATTTTATGGTGAAAGGAACTATATACGAAGGACACCTGATGGAGTGGCTGAATATTGTGGTAAGGGTCATGCATATCACTTTCGGCATTGCCTGGATAGGCGCCTCCTTCTATTTTGTTTTTTTGGAAAATGCGCTGAACAGAACAGAAAATGTCAGAGACGAGCTGGCCGGAAACCTCTGGGCGGTACATGGCGGTGGTTTTTATTATTTAGAAAAATATAAAGGCGCCCCGAAAACCTTACCAAAACACCTGCACTGGTTCAAGTACGAAGCATATTTTACCTGGGTCTCCGGATTTGCATTGCTCCTCATCATTTATTATTTCAATGCATCGGCGATGATGATTGATACCAATGTAATGAAGCTGAGTACGGCGCAAGCAATTGTTATCAGCATCGGGTCTTTCATTGCAGCATGGTGTATGTACGACCTGTTATGCAAATCGCCGTTGCGTAAACACACTTTATTGTTTGTATTGACCGGCGCTGTGCTGTTGATTGGCTTCGCCTGGTTCTACAGTTATGTCTTCAGTGGCCGTGCGGCATTCATTCATTTTGGTGCCATGATTGGCAGTCTCATGGTGGCAAATGTTTTCTTCGTCATCATCCCTTCGCAAAAAGCGATGGTAAATGCTGCAAAGAAAGGTGTAACCCCTGACCCGCAACGGGGTAAGAATGCACTCTTCCGTTCCATCCATAATAATTATTTCACCTTACCCGTATTATTTGTGATGGTGAGCAATCACTTTCCCAGCACATTCGGCAATAAATATCAATGGATCGTACTCGCAGCTATCAGTATCGGCAGCGCCGGCATCAAGCACTGGCTGAACCTGCGGGAACAGGGGCGGCTGAGTGTATGGATAATGCCGGCATCTGTTATTGTATTACTGGCAGTGGCATATGCAACCGCACCGCAGGCATCAACCACCAAATGCAAGGAGGTGAGTTTTGCGGAAGTGAATGCAATCATTCAGCAGCGATGTATCGGTTGTCATTCTTCCCAACCTACTGACAATATATATACGGCTCCGCCTAATGGAGTAAAATATGATACCCCGCAAGAGATAGTGGCAAAGAAAGATCTCATTATGCAACGGGTCGTCGTCACTAAAACAATGCCGCAGAACAATAAGACCAATATGACTCCCGAAGAACGGGATGTGATACGTTGCTGGATTGAACAGGGTGCCATAATAAAATGATTGTTTCTTCCACTTTATATAAAAAGCCCCGTCTCCCACACGAGACAGGGCCTTATTATTATTTACAGCTATTAGAATTTATTCACCAACTGTGAGCTTGTCTTTCCTCCCAATGTCATTCTTAAAACATAAGTGCCGTTCCCAAGACGGCTCATATCCAATGGTAGTATTTGTTCACCGGCCATTATACCAAATGACTGCGTAAACATTCTCCGGCCACTCATATCCAGCACTTCAACCATTGTTTTCTCTGCTACGGCTGCCGTTAAATTGATATTTAAAATACCATGTACCGGGTTTGGATAAATGGTATAATACGTAAGCGGTGCCAAACTGCGGTTCACCACTTTCACATCGGTGAAGCGGATCTCACCAGTGGCATTTCTTTGTACCAGACGATAGTAGGTAACACCGGCATACGGTTGCATATCTGTAAGAGCATATGTATGCATATAGGTAGAAAAGCCCTTCCCGCTAACAGTACCCAAAGGATGGTAATTCTTACCACCGTCAACAGAACGGAGCACTTCAAAGTTTTGGTTATATTCTTCATTTTCTGTTGTCCATTTCAGTATCACCCTGTCAGTTTCATTAACAGTAAAGAAAGAAGTAAGTGAAGAGGATCCACGCAGTACTCCATCGTTCCGGGTGTACCAGATAGGTGAAGTCACAATCCGGGAACCATCTGCTTCGGTAATATCAAGATAGTAATACCGCTGGGCGCCATTCACCAGTGAATTATCCGTGTAACTAAATGTACCGGATGCATTGCTCGTCAGTTGTGTTGCTGCCGTACCACTACCGGGCACTCCATACATAACAGCAACAGATGAAACGGCAGAGCCGGTAACACTGCTAACATTGATAACCGGTGCACCGGCTTGTGTAATGATGCTACCCATTGGTTGTGTATTCAGCGAATAAGTAATCCTTGCTCCGCAATCTTGGGATGCATAGAAACGCATCTTCCGCATACCATCCAATAAATTATTTTCTGAGAGTGATGGAGCTAATACAACAAGTCTTGTTTTGGCCGTGTGGCCAAACGTCATATTGTGATTATCATGGTCAATCGTCGGACCGAGATGATAACCCTTCGCCAGCATATTTTTATAATAACTCAGATAAGACATGGAAGTACCCGGGTTGGTATATGTTGTGTTTGTTGAAAATGCAGGGCCACTTTCTACCGTAGAACCTACGATCGCATTATCAGCCTCCACATCAAAAGTGCTGTTCAGTACATTATTATAATCCGTATTGTTAGGATGTGCCAGGTAAGCCAGTGCATTACTGCCATGACGGTTGAGTATATCAAACAAACCACCAGCTCCGCGGTATACACTCTTGGGAACATACACCTGGTAATTGCCGGCTTCCCATCCCACCAATGAATCCATACCATAAACAATAACGTGACCGCCACCACTGATAACGCCCCATTCCATTCCATACAAACCAACAAATGATGAAGTAGTAGCAGTAGCTGCCTGGTTTCTTCCGGGCTGCCAGTTAGTAATGCTCATACCGGCTGTGGCATGGTTATGTTCGCTGATACCAAGGAAGTCCATACAAAGGGCGGTCTTGGCATACTCATAATCATCGGCAGGTATCTTGGTTGTATTATCTGCATTACCATCAGAATAGCTGCTGTGTGCATGCAGGTTTCCAAAATAAAAATTTAGTGGGCCGCCGCCACCACTAACAATGCTGTTACCAGAAAGACTGACCTTATTATCATTCAAAGCAGTACCGCTAAAGTTGAGTGTGCCGCTATACGTAGTATTAGCTGCCGTCGGAGCAAAACGAACATAAACAGTTTGCCCTGCCTGTGCTTCTGCCAATGTGTAAGTAACGGAGGTTGCAAAAGCAGCACCGTCCCTTGATACTTCAAACGATGCAGGAGCTGTTACTATTAATGAAGAACTAAGATTAGTAGTTGTATAAGTAAATGTTTGTGCTGATGATTGAGAACCGGCTGCTATAAATCCAAAACTGAGTGCTGTGGGGTTTACCGATACAGTTGCAGCTGGTGCAGCTGTTGTAGTAAAGGCCCAAGTTGTGACAGCACTAATGCCTGCATAATTATTTCCTGCAATGTCTTTAAATGTGCCTGCATCAATATTGACATAATAGCCGGTACTATAAGCCAGGCTACTAAAAGGAATAGTTGCGGTAGCATTGCTTACGGTTACTGCTGCTGAAGTAACGGCAGTTGTTTGCACCGCTACATTATCGCTGGTTCTTTTAATAATAATATTACCTGTTATTCCTTTCTGAATGTTTTCGCTGAAAGTAAGAACAAGATTACCGCTGATTGCAACACCTGTAGCACTATTCACCGGATTATATATTGATACAGCAGGTGCAGTTACATCGCTGCCATTGAGTTGAATAGAAAAATCATCAATACTCAATCCATCATCTGCACCGGAGGCATCAAGATCATTCCAGCGAAGCCAGAAGATAGCATTATTCGCAATGCTGAGTCCAGTTATCACAGTTGATCGAAGGGTACGGTTAGCAGTTGCATTACCATCTTTGGCACCCGTGGTGGTGGTACTGGGTGAAACAAAGTCCAGTGTATTATTATCTGTCCAGGTGCCAGTGGAAAGCGATGTAGCATTCAGGCTATACTGAAAATCCAGTTGGTCGGTACGGCCTGCCGTGCCGCAACGCCACTGTTCACCTGTATAACTGATGGTAAGTGATGTGATGGTTGTGCCGGTACTGTTGCGTATTTGCACTCCGAGTGTTGGTATCAATGAGCCGGACCGTAAAGCACCAAATGCCCTCTCTGTATTAGTACCAGTACCATAGCTGTATGTATTACCGGTAGCAGTGCCTCCGGCATCCGATGCATAAGTGGTATTGGCGCTGCTACCTGTTTCCAATAACTTCCAGCCGCTGGGCAATGTACTGGAAGTACCAGCTGTGGCCCTTAGTGTATTAAAGTTTTGTGTGTAAGGAGTAGCAGTGGTGGTTATGCTGACCTGTGTAAATGCGGTCGTTGTGATAAGCAGGTATACGAAGACTGTTGCCAGTACTTTAAAATGTTTTCTCATAAGTATTGTGTGTGGTTTTAATTATCGTCGTAAGGTGACGATAATATTTAATATATGCAATAAATATAAACGAAGGGATATCCACAGGTGTTAATACTAAAGCTGGCGATAAAAATTATTTAACGGGCACTCTTGTACTTCTGCAAGCCTTCACCGTAAAAATACAGCCCTCCAAAAAAGAGTAATTATTGGATTGCACAGGCACAAAATTTTTATTCCTTTTGTACTATCCAATATCCACTACCATGAAACTAATGATGTTCATCGGAAACGACCTCATTGAAGCCGTTCCTATTAATGTCCTGGACCTGAGGGTGCCGGGTTACCTTGGCAAGTTCAAACGTACCCTGAAAGTAAAATACCAGCAACTGCTTCAAACATCCGGAGAGCCTCCTGAGTTTTTGGTCATTGACCCTTCTATACCGCAACAGACAACACCTGTAAAGCACTAAACCAAAAAAAATCCCACATACCTGCCTGACGATAGGTTTGTGGGAAATTGTATTTGCCGATTTTATATTTATATCACTTCTACACTTCTTTCTACAAAGGCGGTGAGGTCAGCTCCTTTTAATAATCCCTGCGCCAGCATTGCTAAATCAAATGCTTGTTTAGCCATAGCTGTTTGCTGTGCTTCATCAGCTTTCAGAATTTTTTCAATGATTTTATGATTAGCATTGATGGCTACTTTATAATTATCCGGCATGGAACCATAAAAATTCATTCCGCCACCGCCACCGAGCTTCGCCATATCCTTCATCCTCCGCATCCATTCTTCCATTGTAATCGTAACAGGCATTGCATCAGCAGGAAGGCTTTCCACTTCTACCTTCATAGCAGGGTTGCTGATGGCCTTATCAAATATAGTTTTCAGTTGATTGCTCTCATCCTCTGTTAACTGGTGTTTGGCCGCATCTTCCTTTACAATCAGTTTATCTATCACATCAGCATCCACTCTTTTCAACGAGGTTTTCTCCAGCTTTGTTTCTAAATGATGGATGAAATGAGTATCAATCGGCGAGTTCATCAGCAACACGTCATAGCCTTTTTTGATAGCCGCCTGTATGTAACTGTCCTGTCCTTCGGGATCAGGGGTGTAGAGATAAACCAGTTGCCCGTCTTTATCGGTCTGGAAATCTTTTACCTTAATGCTGTATTCTTCCAGTGTATAGGTTTCCTTGCTGGTGTTGCCCAGCAATAAAAATTCTTTGGCCTTGTCATAAAATTTATCATCAGACAGGGCGCCATACTTTACAAAAATGCCGATATCGCCCCATTTCTCTTCGTAGGCTTTTCTGTCTTTCTTAAAGAGTTCACTCAGCTTATCGGCTACTTTGCGGGAAATATAACTGTTGATCTTCTTTACATTACTATCAGCCTGTAAAAAAGAACGGCTAACGTTTAATGGAATATCCGGTGAATCAATAACGCCATGCAGCAGCAATAAAAATTCAGGTACAATATCTTTCACTTCATCCGTGATGAAAACCTGGCGGCTGAAGAGTTTGATTTTATTCTTCTGTACTTCAAAATCATTTTTCAGTTTAGGGAAGTACAGTACTCCGGTAAGATGGAATGGATAATCCACATTCAGGTGAATCCAGAACAAGGGCTCTTCGGAAAAGGGATATAGTTCCCTGTAAAAATCAAGATAGTCTTCGTCTTTTAAATCGGCCGGGGCTTTTGTCCAGATGGGGTTGGTGTTGTTGATGATATTATCCACCTCCACCGATTTATATTTCGGTTTGCCTTCTTCGTCTTCACCATCGGGTTCTCTTTCTGTTTTAGTACCAAACTGTACCGGCACCGGTAAAAACTTAGCATACTTATCGAGTATCGCACCGATGCGATGCTCTTCTAAAAATTCTTCTGACTCTGCATTAACATATAATATAACATCCGTTCCTCTTTCTGTTCTGCTGCCTTCGGTTATTTCGAAACTGGTACTGCCATCGCATACCCAGCGGGCCGGCTCTGCACCATCCTGGTAACTGAGGGTTTGTATTTCTACTTTATCCGCCACCATAAAGGCCGAATAAAAACCAAGACCGAAGCGACCGATGATCTCATTCGCATCTTTTGCTTCTTTAAATTTTTCCATAAACTCAGTAGCTCCCGAAAAAGCCACCTGGTTGATGTATTTCTTTATTTCCTCCGCCGTCATACCGATACCGCTGTCGCTGATGGTAATTGTTTTGGCTTCCTTATCCACTGCCACTTTTACTTTCAGGTCGCCGAGCGGCTGACCGTAATGGCCCAATGTGGCGAGGCGTTTTACTTTCTGGCTGGCATCCACGGCATTGCTCACCAGCTCCCGCAGAAATATTTCATTATCAGAATAGAGAAATTTTTTAATGATGGGGAAAATGTTCTCGGTGTTAATGGAAATCGTTCCTTTCTCCTGTACCATGATGAGTTGTATATTTTAAGTGATAGGTTTTAAGTGCTGCGCAAGGTACGCAATAGCCGTTCCAATACAGGAGAGTTTGCCAGATTGACAGCATTACACTTATTCCCCGTAACCGGCTCTATTCCTGTTGCTGTAAATACAGGGGCAAAGCGTCAAAACTCCGCCCTTTTTCGTGACGTCAAGAAAAAAAGGACGGAGCAAACAATAGTACATCAAACCAATTGACAGCTAGATACTGCTATGGTTTGGGCAGTGTTTTAAAACTCAGCTCATTTCCATATACAATAGTGCCATCATTGTTCTTTACATAAGCCCTGATATAATAAGTAGTGTTCCAGGTAAGGCCTTTTACTCCCACATTAAATTGTTTGGGCTTTGCTGAATTCAATAAAATCGTTGGCACTGATAAAGGAATATCAATTTTGGAAGGTAGGGTCGGATTGCCGGTGAGGTTGAGGCAAACTCCCGCCTTCGCCATATTATTACCAGCGATAGTGAAAAAACATTTTACACTTGTCATGGTGATGTCCGTCACCTTATCGGTTTTGATAGAGACAACATTATTTCCTTTACTGCTGTTCATTGTTGTTACAGCTGTTGTAACAAACAGTAAGCTTAATGCACCCAGTATTATCAATAATTTTTTCATTGGTGGTAGTTTTACGGGTCAATAATTTGTTTACAGTTTAATGAACTCTACTCTGCGGTTCAGTGCTTTGTTGGTACCCGTGTCATTCGGGGCAACGGGTTCTTTTTCCCCTTTACCATCTGTTTCCATCCGGGCCGCATCAATTCCATAGGCTGTGTTCAATGCATTTTTTACAGATGCTGCACGGCGTTTGGACAGGTCAAGATTAGCAGCATCGGCACCATCAGCATCGGTGTGACCAACAATCCTGATTTTCAGATCCGGGTTCTCTGTCATGATGCCTGCAATTTCTTTGAGTGTACCGGCTGATTGTGGCCGCAGTTTATCAGCGTTCACATCGAAGTAAATACCATAGCTCACCAGCTTTCCTTCGGTGATAAGTTTGTTGCGCATATCAGGGAAACCTGTAGCTATTCTTACATTACTGATCAATGGGGTGCCTTCATGAAAACGGATCATGTTGTACTTCACTTTATCAGAGATAGCCCTTGCGAGGTCGAATATCTTTACTTCATCCTGGTAAACACGGATACGTTGTTTCTGCACCCAGATAGAGATATGGTATTTTGTTTCTCCCTGCTGGCGGATGCTGGCATCGGTGTTGATGCTTTTAACATCGGGGGTGCCATCTGCATAATAAGATCCGAAGTATTGGTTATAGGAAAAGGACAGTTTAACACCAGTGCCTCCGGGTCTTGCCAACCCGAAAAGAATATCTTTGGGTTTAACAGTACTGATAAGATAAAAATTATAGTAGGTATTGTTATGGGAGGGCAAATATTTCTGCGGCACAATATCAAACTCGATAGTGTAGTTCTCCGGCAATGTTAACGGATCAAGCAGGGTAACGATGCCACGGGGATTGGTGATCTTCAACCATTTTCCCGGATACTTACCATAGGTAACCACTTCGCCGGAGCCATTGGTATTCCAGAGGGCAGGAAAGTCGCCGATATTATCCGAAGCAAAATCATCGAAGAAAATAACTTTCTCTCCGGGTATAAAATCAAATCTGGAATAAATACGGGTGAGAGAATCATCGTCCTGGGCTGACAGGTTATTGCTGTATGATAATGATAACAGCAGGAATACAGCCATGAATATTTTTTTCATATGCTGATGATTTATCGTGTACGAATAGCGGTAAAAGCCCATTCGTTTCAGCACTGAAAGAAATAACGAAAGAGCTTTATTTTTCTTTACTAAAGGTAGCAGAGGGTGTTGCCAGAAACCAATTATATTGAATAGCAGGCCGCATGATTCTTATCATACAATCCCGGAAAGACAATAAATACTCCTCTTTACCGAAACGTCATTCTGCTACCCATGCATAATGACTAACTTTCCGGTATAATATTGTTCTATTCCAATGGCCACCGCAAACCGTCATCTCAGCGAAACAAAAGAAAAAGGCTCTGCCAAAGCAAAGATTTCGAAAGAAAGCCTGCGACAGGCACTCATCCTTTTCAAGTATTTAAAACCACACCGCGGTAAATTTATTGGCGGCCTGGTCTTCATTGCACTTTCGGCATTTACTACCAGTCTGTTCCCCTTGTTCCTGGGGAAAATGATTGATGCCGCTTCACCCGGTGCTGTGGTGCCCGGTATGGGCACCGCTTCTAATTTTGATTTCGGCTTAAAAAACATTCACTGGAGTTTAAACACCACACTGCTCTTGATTTTTTGCCAGCTTGCGCTGCAAACTATTTTCTCTTTCATGCGGGTTTACCTGTTGACATCCGCCGGTGAACGGTCACTGGCTGATATGCGCAAAGATGTGTACAGCAAACTGCTCAGCATGCCCATGAGTTTTTTCACCGAGAAAAGGGTGGGGGAATTAAGCAACCGCATCTCTTCCGACCTCTCGCAGATACAGGATGCTATTTCCTTTACCCTCGCCGAATTTTTACGGGGCATCTTCACTCTCATCATCGGGTTATTTTTTATTTTCTGGATCAGCGCCAAGCTGGCCCTGGTGATGCTGGCGGTGGTACCCATCATTGCCATCCTTGCGGTGGTATTTGGTATGCGTATACGCAAGATGGCCCGCAGGGCACAGGACCAGTTGGCCGACAGTGGCACCATAGTACAGGAAACCTTTCATGGTATTTCCATCGTAAAAGCATTCACCAGTGAATTTTATGAAATAGGCCGCTATGTAAAAAGTATACAGGGGGTGGTTGTCACTGCCATCAGTAATGCCCGGTACCGCGGTGCCTTTATTTCATTTATGATCTTTAGTGTGTTTGGCACTATTGCTTTTGTGATGTGGTTTGGAGCCGGGATGATACAATCCGGTGAGCTCTCCATGGGTTCCCTCACCATGTTTGTTATTTTCTCCATGTTTGTCGGTGGCACTTTTGCCGGCTTTGCCGATATGTTTTCGCAGTTGCAAAAAACATTAGGCGCCACACAAAGTGTACGGGAAATTTTACGCAGCAAAGGCGAAGCAGTGGAGCTGGATAAAATTGTGGTAGAACCTCAACATATAATAAAGGGCAATGTAAGGTTTGAAAAGGTGGCCTTCAGTTACCCGAGCCGCAGAGATGTACCGGTATTAAGAGACCTGACACTAACAGCGAAAGACGGAGAACAAATTGCTATTGTGGGGCCCAGTGGTGCCGGCAAATCCACCATCGCTTCATTGTTATTGCATTTTTACGAACCGGATAGCGGCACCCTTTATTTTGATGAACGGCCGGCAAAAGAATTTCCGCTATCACAATTGCGAAGGCAGATGGCCTTTGTGCCGCAGGAAGTAATTTTATTTGGCGGCAGCATCAAAGAAAATATAGCCTACGGAAAACCATCCGCCACCGATGAAGAAATAATAGCCGCCGCCACCAGTGCCAATGCACATGTGTTCATTCAGAATTTTCCGGAACAGTATGAAACGATTGTGGGAGAAAGAGGCATTAAGCTAAGCGGTGGACAACGCCAACGCATCGCCATTGCCCGTGCCATTTTAAAAGACCCGGCGATTTTAATTTTAGATGAAGCCACGTCCTCACTCGACAGCGAAAGTGAACAACTGGTGCAGGAAGCATTAGACAACCTGATGAAGGGCCGCACATCGTTTGTAATTGCCCATCGCCTGTCCACCATCCGCAATGCCAATAAAATTGTATTGATTGATAAAGGCATTGTTAGTGAAGCCGGTACCCATGCCGAACTCATGTCGCATAACGGTCTCTACCGTAAACTCAATGAAATGCAGTTTGAGTTTGGGGTGGTAACACAATCACCAAAGGTGGAAGAACAGGAAGAAGAATAATTCTTAACTTAACTATTCCCATAATATATACCTGTTTGTGGTATCATCTGCATCCTCCTATTCTATAATTTTAAATCATGAAAAAAGAATTGATTACAGACCTGTTCGGAAAATTTGAAAGTGCCTGTTATATCTATGAAGGAATAGAATGCTGGAGTGCACGGGAATTGCAGGCTATTTTCAATTATTCCGAATGGAGGAATTTCCTGAAAGTGATTGATAAAGCTAAAGTGGCTTGTGAAGCAGCTGGCGAAGCCACTTCTCATCATTTTGTTGATTTCAACAAAATGATAAACTTAGCCAAAGGAGCCCGGCGTGAAGTGGAAGATATTGCCCTTACCCGTTATGCCTGTTATCTTATAGCACAGAATGGTGACCCGGCTAAACCGGCAGTTGCTTTTGCCCAAACTTACCATCAAAGCAAAAGACTTTGCAACCGAACTCACCAGTCATAATGTAACAGATAAAGACTTAAAAGGTGAACAGCAAATAAGTAAAGAACATATTGATAATGATCTTGCCGTTCGTAAGATGCTTAAAGAAAGAGGTGTATTGC
Source organism: Chitinophagaceae bacterium (assembly GCA_016719015.1). Lineage (GTDB taxonomy): Bacteria > Bacteroidota > Bacteroidia > Chitinophagales > Chitinophagaceae > JJ008. The sequence continues at coordinate 220,325 of JADKAZ010000015.1, read as the reverse complement.
CAGAGCAGCTATCTGCCGCTGAAGATGTAAAAAAGTACAACGAAAACTAGCTACAGAAGAAAAGAAAATAGCCAGGCAAACAAAAAAGATTCAAAAAGAAAAAAAGAAGAAGACCCCCGGAAATAGTTAGCTCCATACCTCTCCTCCCGGTAACCAGTATCATCACTGTCAATGAATAATATCATTGGAATCTGCGGTTATTAATTCCACCTTTATCAAAACTCGTTGTATGAAACGTTTTGCAGCAGCACTGTTGCTGTTGACAGTGCTGAGCCATCTTACCTTTTCTCAGCAACAATACAAAGGAACCATAACAATGATTCCGAAAGGCCCGGATAATAATGCCGCCTATTACATCAACAAAATTAGTATGACCGTTGATGCCGGCGGTACAGCCGTACTTACATCGAACCTCCGGCTTGGCCCCAAATCAGAACCGGAAGATTATATTACGATAACCGGTTCCATTAGCGGCACATTCGATGGTGTGGAGTTAAATATTACCGGTTCACTGAACCAGGCCATGCAGGATGGAAAAAAATTTACCGAAGAAGCTGTTTCCATCAGAGTAAGCGGACAAAAACAGGGAGATGAGATCAGAGGTACTTTTTATATGCGGTACCATGGCAAAGAAGAATCAGTAATGACCTTTGTGTTGCGACCCACTGAGCTGGTGCCTGAATTGCTTTTCCCCTTAGGCAAAAGCCCCAAAGTATTTGACAAAGGCTGGTTGTTTGGTGCCTCTTTTAAAATAACAGGCAAAGACAATAAAGAAATTGACCTCCGCGATGAAATAGAATGGAGTGGCACCGGCAACTTTGAACCCGGAAAAGGAAGCAGCTGCCGTCCAGCCTTCAACAGTGTGGGTGAAAACAAAATCATACTCACTGCAGAGTACGAAGGAAAAAAATACAGCAAAGAATATAAAGTAACAACCGTAGATGCCAGCCTTTATGCAAGAGTGGGCAGCTATGCCAAATGCCCTGCAGATGCACATGGTTGTGCGGCTGACCCCTTTACCGTTATGGGCCCGGTCATGACAGGCAATGCCAATGTCCTCATCAACGGGTTGCCGGTTGCCTGCGAAGGCGACCGTGGCAGACATGCAGCTTGTGCAGGCCCGAATACATTTGTTATAACAGGTGGTGATGATGAAGTATTGCTCAATGGAAAAAGAGTGGCCAAACTCGGCAGCCAGACCACACACTGTGGAGGCATGGGCTCTATCATCAGCGTGGAAGCTATTGCTAGCGATGGCTTTACAGCCTTATCACAAGATGTAACCTTCACTGGTAAAGATGGAAAAACGATTAACCCCGGCAGCAAGCCTGCAGCTGGTACTAAAATGGTAACAGGCCCCCATGGCCTTGTACTCATGAGCCCCGACCGCAACACCGTAATGATGGTGCTTCCCGACTGCCAGGCATTGATTACCGGTAATGACGGTAACAGCATGACCGTAACATTGGAAAAAGGACAGCTGCTCATTAATGGTGAACCCGGTGCTGACAATAAAAAATTGCTGATAGAAACCTTCAATGAAAAACTGGTAAAAAAAGGAACCCGGTTTCTTTTCTCACACAGCAAAGACAGCAGCCGTCTCATCGTGTATGAAGGAGAAGTGGAACTTACTTTGAAAAAAGACAATAGCACTGTTATCATTCCGGCGGGCAAAGTATATTTCAACGATTTTAAAAATGCCTATACCATAGCAGACACCGTACAGTTTCAGTCTGCCGCACATTTAATGGCCATCCCGAAAGACAGTGCCTACTGGCAATTTCCCAAACAGGAAGCAGCAAGCACCGGACCCACTATTGAAAACAAACCGGCTGGTTTCCTGGATGTGCTGAAAAAATATTGGTATGTGGCTGTGGGTGGGTTGCTGCTGGTATTGTTAGGAGCTGTTATGGGAAAAAGAAAAAAAGGAAGTACCGGCTAAACTGATTCAATAAGAGCAAGCAAGGTAAAAGTAAAACCGGGGCGATAGTTCCGGTTTTTTGGTTGGAAAAAAATTATGTAGTCAGTTTCAGTGCTACTATTTAGCTGATGTTGCAGAGTTTACCCCGACAAAAGTCGGGGCTCCGTTCTGGGTTCGGTTCGCTGCTAAGTATATTGCTGATACTACTTAATTATGTGCAAAGGTTTTAGTTCTTGTGGCAGTTGTAAGAAAACACCTGCCAGGGGAAACAAAATAACCCCCGGTTTTTAACGGGCTTACAAATAAAGTCCCTACTTTAACGCCTCAACAACCACTAAAATTTTTGTTATGAAAAAAATATTGCTGCTTATGCTTGCGGGAACAATCCTGGTTTCCTGTAAGGATAGCAAAAAAGAAAGCACCGCTGTTATCAAAAACAATGACTGGACAGCTCAAAACCTGAAAGGGATGGTAAAGAGTACCGAGCTAACCACCTATACACCGGATAGTGCCGGCAAGACAGGTGAAATGGATTCCTGCTGTATTGTAACGGAAGAGTATGATGACAAAGGATACACTACTTCCTCTACCCGGAAAGACAGCAAGGGTAACGGGGCCGAAACCACCACCATGACCCGTTATGAAAAAGGCCAGATGAAAGCGGTTACCTACAGCAAAAGCGGAAAAAATACCGGCGGGATGGAGATAGATATCGATAAGGACGGAAAATATAGCGGTGCCCGTGAACTGGACTCTGCAGGAAAGTTGCTCTTTTATTATACTGGCATTACCGAAGATGAGTATGGTGCGGTAACATCGGGTACCCGGCACAAGGCAGACAGCAGTGTTTTCGGCACCTTTAAAAACGAATACGTAAATGGCATACAGGTAGGTAATTCAGGTACCGACAGCTCAGGAAAAATGACGTATTCTTCTAAAAGCGAACTGAATGATAAAGGCGATGTTGCCAAAACCACCGAAACGAATGTGGGTAAGGACAGCACAACTACTACTGTTACCACTTATACGTATGACAGCTGGGATGAACAGGGCAACTGGACACAACGCACCACTTATAATGATAAGGGCAAAGCCACCAAAGTAACTAAGCGGACTTTAACGTATTATAAAAAGGATTGATGAGCTAACCGCCATTACGATGCCCGGGGTGTGCTGCACTCCGGGCTTTTTATGCCTTGAAGATTATTGTGTTGTTTTTTCAGAAGACATCGTCGATGTTTCGATAAGTGGGATAGCCAGATGATGCTACTGTCTGAGGGTAAATAAACAGCAGAAAAATTTATATTGCAATACCAAAACCTACCATATGCAAAAGAGCATCTATCGCCTTGTTTTCTCTATTTTGATAATGGTCGCTTCCGTAAATGCCCGGTCACAGGAAGTAAAATATTATACTCTGGTCATTGATAAAATAGATCTGCCCTATTTTACAAATGATACCACAGCCAGTGGTGTTCTCCGGTTATACATCTCTTTTGATGAGGACAGGACAATTGATCTGATGCGAAATGTATCCTTAACTTCTAAACCAGCTGTTCTTACAATCAATGAAAAAATCCCTGATATTAAAAGGGAAAACAAGCTGACTTTCTGGATGAAGTTTCTGGAAACTGGTGCCAAACAGCCTGCAACTACTTCAACAACCGGCTCGATGAATATCAATAACCTGGTGATCGTATTTAATAGTAGTTTTTCTGCTATCAGTGAAGGACGTCGCACATTTGCATGGGATAAAAAAGAGACCTGGTACACCAGCGTTTTTTATAAAGACAGAAATGACGGTCCTGCCGCTACTCTCTACTGGCATCTTGAACCCAGCAAGCTGCAATAGGAGTAATCAGAAAATCATCTTGTACTGAGACGATTTTGGTCAGGAAGGAAGTAGAAATTTTTTTTGCGTTGCTGTAGTACAACTATCATCGTCTTTTGCGTCGCACTCTTCGAGGTTCTGTTCGTTATTCGGTTTTTACCATGATATCAGTCGGGGTTATTCTCTTAATGAAGATTCTTATTTTCTAAATATCACATCCAGATGAAATCCTAAAAATTCCTTCTTTGGGTAATATTTCTTTGGAAGAATAATTTTTTTGCCTATTAATAAATTGAAGTGTTGCAAATAATATTCCTTTTTGCTTTTCTTCTTTAATTCAGCTGACACAAGAATTTCAAATTTTTCATTAATGCCAATATATCCTTTATCATAGGCCCGATCATACAAAGGAGAAAGACAAATTCCATTTTCTGGGTTTAATCTTTCTTTTTCGTTTTTAGACCATGGAATAATATGGCTTGCTACCAATAAATCCGAAATGTCAATACCAGTTATTGCACATTTATTATCGTAATTAGCCATTACTATCTGGCGAAATACATTTTGGTTAACTCTTGTCTTAACTTCCCTAAGCTTGAATTCGCCTTTAAGGTTTTCCGTTCCTTTTAATACTTCTGCGAACTTATTTTCGATAGCAACATTCTCTTTCTCTGCCAGTATCCGTTCGCTTTCAAATAACAACTCATCCTTATTATTGATAAACTCATTCCAGATTGGTTCTACTTGTCTCTTTCCTCCGGGCAATCCACCAATTCCTCTTTGCTGATGATAGGGGTCAACGCTTGCAAAATTGTTTAATCGCATGGCAACAGAGCCCGGTGTTCTGTCAATTATTTGTGCCAAATGAATAATATCTGGATTGCCTGAATGCAGTTTTCCAAATGGGAGTTTTAAATAAAGGTTTAGTGCAAGAATTAATTCATCTCTTGTCCAAAGCCGGCGTTCTTCTTTCATAGCAATTAAATTACTCCCCACAATTTAAGAAAATATTCATCTTCCTCTTCATTGCAAAGAAATTTGCATTTTTCATTCAAGCACTCTTGAATAAATATTTTATAATTAGTGTGATAAAAATTTGCTATTTCCTCGCATCTTGAACCACAGTGCGGACAAGTAAATGGTTGGTCATTCATTAGAAATGTTTCAAGTAGTTTAATTTTAAATTGATTCATTTTTCAAACTTATTTTGATGTGTACGATAAAGCGGTATGTTTTAAGACACAGTGCATATTTAAAGCAGCCTTACTGTGGCAATACTATCTTTAAAGGCTTAAAGAATATTTGCCTTTACGTCACCTTGCATAAATAAAGATTCCGGCTCAAGGCCAGAAAGACATTACGTTAGCCAGAAGCTACATTTCCCTGAGCCGGAATAACAGTACCGTTTTTTATTTCATTTCTTCTATTTCAAAAACTTTCGCAACCTCTTGTTAAATGCTGCCACCAATCTATTAACGAAGTTTTTGTAAACATTGGTACCTGCTTTGCCTCTTAGGTATTGTAATTATTATTCACTTTTAAAAACGTACCATTATGAAAAAGATCTTTACATTATTATTTGCTGTTGGAATGTTAGCGGCTGCCCAGGCTCAGCCCGGCAACCGTGACAACCGGCAACCCGACCGGAGAGACAATGCTCCCATCGACCGGCAGGATGATGGCCGGTTTGACAACGACAAAAGTTTTATCGCCATCAATGTTTCCTTCGACAATGACGACCGTTTTGGCAACAGCCGTTTCTCCAACGAAAGAAAGAGAGATATGGAGATTGCTAAAATTAACCGGGAGTATGATTACAGGATCCAGCGGGTAAAGAATAATTACTTTATGAGCCGTTGGGAGAAACAAAGACGGATCAGCTTCTTACAGGAACAGCGTCAGCAGGAAATCAGGATGGTGTATGCAAAATTCAACAACAGGAATAAGCATGACAAACGTTATGACAGAAATGATGGCCCCGGTCGCCGTTACTAAATAAAAAATGATATCCCTTTGATTACTAAAGCCCCGCATAGTGCGGGGCTTTTTGTGGTATGGTGGCTGATTTCATAAAAAAGTCTCCCGGCTTACGGGCCAGGAGACATAATCGTTTCACCCAGTGTACTGTTGTAAAGGTTTCCCTTTGCATCCTGTACCTCTTGAGCAATTTTATCTTTAGTTTTTCCTTGTAAAAATTAAAGTCTCTGCAACTTTCATTGCCACGAACTTGCTGCTTGTACAGGTTGTTCACCACGGTGAACTTTTTCGGCTTGCAAACGTCCCGTTCTGATTCTCTGGTGAGCCGGTAGCATTCCGGACTCTTCTTAATCAGCCGTACTTCATTTGCCTGGATGCAAAGTAGGGAAGGCCCTTGCTTCGATTTATGATAAAAAGCTGCCGACCGGTTGATAGTCCTCACCATTTTTAATTCGTTTTTTGTTTACCTTCCTTCATTAGTGCCCGCCATACTTTCTGTATGGGTTTTTTATTTACACCACTCCCGGTTACATAAACTTTATATTGTTTCCTTCATTATTGCTTTTATATTTACCGACATTAAAAAAATACTACTATGTCATCTGTAAAAGCATACGGTGCCGAAAGTGCCACCACCCCGATCGTTCCATTAACCATTGAAAGAAGAGAACCCAAACCACATGATGTGCAGATAGAAATCCGTTATTGTGGTGTTTGCCACAGTGACCTGCACACTGCCCGCAACGAATGGGGCAATGCCATCTATCCCTGTGTACCGGGACATGAAATCGTTGGTGTGGTCACCGCCGTAGGCAGTCATGTAAAAAAATTCAAAGTAGGCGACAGAGCCGGCGTTGGTTGCCTGGTAGACAGCTGCCGTGAATGTGCTAATTGTAAAGACGGCCTTGAACAGTTTTGCCACAGTGGTGCAGTGTTTAGTTATGGCAGCCCCGAAAGAGATGGCAGCGGTATCACTCATGGCGGTTACAGCCAGTCCATCGTTACCCATGAAGATTTTGTATTGCATATTGCTGATAACCTTCCGTTAGATGCTGCGGCACCATTGCTCTGCGCCGGCATCACCACTTACTCTCCGTTAAAATACTGGAAAGTGGGAAAAGGAACGAAAGTCGGTGTGCTGGGTCTCGGTGGTCTCGGCCACATGGGAGTAAAACTGGCCGTGGCCATGGGTGCAGAAGTTACCATGCTCAGCCATTCCCCATCAAAAGAAAAAGATGCAAAAAGGTTGGGTGCCCACAGGTTTGTATTAACCAGTGATGCGGCACAGGTAAAAGAAGTAACAGGTTATTTTGATTTTATATTGGATACGGTTTCTGCCGAGCATGATTATAATTTTTATCTCGGCCTGTTGCGTACCAATGGAACGATGGTATGTGTGGGAGTGCCGCCAAGCCCGACGCCGGTGGCAGCATTCAGCATCATCTTTGGCAGAAAGAGCCTGGCAGGTTCGCTGATAGGTGGTTTACCTGAAACACAGGAGATGTTAGATTTTTGTGCCGAGCATAATATTGTTTCTGATATAGAACTTATCCGCATGGATGAAATTAATGAGGCCTATGAAAGAATGGTGAAAGGTGATGTGCGGTACAGGTTTGTAATTGATATGGCAACGTTGTAGAGGGTAAATGAGTTTATTAAAAAGTTAAGCTGCCTGTAACGGGCAGCTTTTTTATTTTATAGTAATTAGCTTCTCAGCATTCGGCGAAACAAGGCGCTGATTGTTTTCCTTTAATCAGAAATTAACCCGGGGTTGTTTATTATTGCAGCAACGGTTACGTTAAAATATTCTTTTACTCTTTCAGCTATTCCATCTCTTATCACCAGTATTATTTTTTCGCTGCGATTTGATAAAACTTCTTTCAATACATCATGAAATCCTTCACCGCTTAATTCCAGCGGACCAATTTCATCAATTACTAACCAGCCTTCTTTATGCATTGATTCCCGGATGATTTGAATGGCTTTATCAAAATTCTTTTTGCTGAATACAAATCTTCCAACTGTTATTATTCCTGGTTCTCCGGAGATGGCTTCCATTGGAAACTGTTCTTTATTATTGGCATTCATAAATACCCGTTTACCGTTTATTACCGGGGTGAATATGCCATACACATCATTTCGTTTGGCCGCCCAGTTGATAAGAGCAGTTGTTTTTCCGGACTGGATAGGAGCGGTAAGAATATAAATGCTTTCCGGTATTGATGGCCGGAGAGCATTTGCAAGAATCATTTTACCTGTAATGCTCATCCTTTTCCATCCTTTATACCCGGATGATTGTTTCCAGCTTTGTACAATGAGCTGCTGTGTTCCTGGTAAGAGCTTCAATACTTCCCGCACTTCCTCTTGTGACCTTGTTTGCTTTTTTTGCAGCCAGCGATGCAACAATTTTTTTAATAAAGGACCAACGATAAATATCCAGCTGAGCACAATGATGAGGGAACGGAGAAATATTTTCAATGCGATATAAGAAGGTAATAATGGCGTTCCAAGTTTGAAATAAGACTGAACATATAATGCAATCAATAAAAGCCAGGCAATAAAGAGGCCTTTCTTGAACCGTTTACTTTTTTTTGTTGCAGCAGGTATATTAATGGCGGCACTATCGTCAGTCGCCAGCAACAATTCCTTTTTCTGTTGCCACTGAGTAATCCGGTGTGGCAACAGCATGGCCCACCAGCCCACCAGCAAGCCGGTAAAGAAATGCAATAGCACATATCCGCCGGCAATGAGCTGGCTGTAGTTGGTCGTTGTTTTTTGTTTGGTCAGTCCGTTGATAAAATTGTTGATGACCGTCCAGAGATCGTTGCCATATACAATGGTCAGTACCAGTATGCGTTGCAATCCTGATTCAAGCAAGGCCAGCAGGGCAAGAATGATACAGGAAAGAGAATAGAATTTCCTGTTGCGGAAGAATAGCAATTCTCCTAATGTTCCCTGGAAGAAAACGGCAATGTAAGCCGGTGGTGGTGCCTGCGGGCTGAGCATCATTTTAAATATCGCCACGACCAGGGTGGCTTTGATAATAGCTCCTTTATTCGGAACATACCAGGCAATAAGAGAAATACACAGCACCGCACAACTCCCGATGATCAATCCTGATACAGGAATTTTTAATCCGTGAATAATGCCGCCAAGCATAGCTTCACAGAGTACCCATAAGGCGATGAGGCGGTAATAAATAGCCCCAACCCCCGAAGAGGAGTAAGAAATTGTTGTATTTGTATAGTTACTCAAAGATTTGAAAACTGGTTATTATTCAAAAAATATCTCGTTTTACTCTAACTTTAAAAGTTAATCATAAAGATAACTTGATACGCTTCATACTTAACGAAAAGACGATTGCTACGGAATTGCCACCCGGAATGGTGTTACTTGATTTTATCCGTTATCACCAGCATTTAACGGGAACCAAGATTGGCTGCCGGGAAGGTGATTGTGGCGCCTGCACTATTTTGGTGGGTGAGCTTAGCAATGATGAACTGTCGTATCATTCTGCCACTTCCTGCCTGATGCCAATCGGGAATGCAATGGGAAAACATATTGTAACAGTAGAAGGCATCAATTTCCCGGATACGCTGAACCCTGTACAACAGGCAATGGCCGACTGCGGTGCCACACAGTGTGGTTTTTGCACACCGGGGTTTGTTATGTCGCTGGCAGGATTTTGTTTGAGTAATGCCAAAGCAACAAAAGAAAATGCTATTGCTGCAATTGATGGAAATATCTGCCGTTGCACCGGATATAAATCCATTGAGAAAGCCGCCGTGATGATAACGGAACAATTACAGGGTAAAAAAGATGCTATCCCTTTTGTAACAGAACAAAAGATATTGCCGGCTTATTTCGCCGGTATTAAAGGAAGATTGCAGCAGCTGGGCGGACAAATAAAAGCATCGGCATTAAAAGATGTAGCGGCATTGCAGGAACGGCCGCATTTTGTTGGCGGTGGTACCGACCTCTATGTACAAAAGCATGAAGAGATGAAAGATGCTGCTATCCGTTTCTTACTGGATCACCCGGAGATGAATAGCATCAGCAAAGAAGGAAACCGATGTGTGATGGGGCCATCTGTTACAGTGAGTGATCTGATGGCATCACCAATCATTGCTACAGCATTTCCGGAATTTCATCATTACGCTAAATTGGTTTCTTCCACTCAGATACGTAATATGGCGACAATAGCAGGGAATTTTATCAATGCATCACCAATTGGAGATTTCACCATTTTCTTTTTGGCACTGGATGCACAACTTATACTAAGTGATGGAGCAACGACAAGAGAATTGCCTTTGCGAAAATTATATAAAGGCTACAAAATATTAGATAAACAATCCGGAGAGCATATTGAAAAAATCTGGTTTGAACTGCCGGATAAGAATACCTTCTTCCATTTTGAGAAAGTAAGCAAACGAACACACCTGGATATTGCGAGTGTAAACTCGGCAATACGATTAAAGATGAATGGAGATGTAATTGCAGACGCAGGATTATCAGCCGGCGGTGTGGGACCGGTGCCGATGTATTTAGAAAAGACCTCTTCATTTTTGAAAGGAAAAAAAATAACAGAACAGGTGATTGCTGAAGCTATTGAGGTAATGAAGACAGAGATATCACCTATCAGTGATGCGAGGGGAACGAAGGAGTACAAGACATTATTGCTGGGACAATTGATAAAGGCACATTTTATAGGCCTTTCTGCTAAGGCGGTATTTAAAACTCCTGTACATTGAAAGCGACTTCGTTTATAGTACAATTTCTATACTCCCCTTTAGGGGGTGGGGGGCAAAATATAGATTCATACACCCATGTAAGAGGCGAGTCGGTTTATCTTGATGATATTCCGGTGGTGAATGGTACACTGTATGCTGCAGCATTTGATTCTCCTGTTGCACATGGTAAAATCGTATCGCTGGATACCAATGAAGCGATAATGATGCCGGGTGTGGTGAGCATACTAACTGCAAATGATATTCCGGGAGAGAACCAGATCGGCGGTATCATTCCTGATGAAGAATTACTGGCCGGCACTCATGTTCATTTTTGCGGAATGCCCATTGCGTTGGTAATTGCGGAAACAGATGAAGCTGCAAGAGCAGCAGTAAAGAAAATAAAAGTAGTAATAGAGCCATTGCCTGTTATTACCGACCCGAGAGAAGCAAAAGAGAAAGGTGAACTTATTATTCCTCCAAGAACATTTCAACTGGGCGATACAACAACTGCATGGAGCCAATGCGAACATATTTTTGAAGGCCGTGCCGATACGAATGGGCAGGAACATTTATATATCGAAACACAGGGAGCTTATGCAGTGCCACAGGAAAATGGCGCCATCAGAATTTATTCTTCCACACAAGGACCCACAGCTGTGCAACGAACAGCGGCAAGAGTGCTGGGTGTGTCAATGAATCAAATTGAAGTAGATACTACAAGATTAGGTGGTGGCTTCGGCGGCAAAGAAGACCAGGCAACAACCTGGGGAGTGATGGTGGCACTGGCTGCTTATCATTTAAAGAAGCCAGTCAAGTATTGTTTACACCGGATGGAAGATATGCGGATGACTGGTAAGCGACACCCTTATTCATCTGATTTTAAAATTGGATTAAGTAATGACCTGAAAATAATTGCGTACGAAGCTACTTTTTACCAGAACGCCGGAGCTGCCGCTGATTTGTCTCCTGCGGTGATGGAACGAACTTTATTTCATTGCACCAACTCCTATTTTGTTCCGCATGTAAAAGCAACAGCGTATAGTTGCCGCACCAACTTACCACCCAATACAGCCTTCCGTGGTTTTGGTGGCCCGCAGGGAATGTTTGTAATAGAAGCAGCCATCGCAAAAGCAGCTGAGCAATTGGGCATTCCCGCTACTGATATCCAGCAAAAAAATTTTATTACAGACCGGTGATGAGTTTCCTTACGGACAAAAAGCAGAAAGTGAAGCAAATGAATGCTGGAAAAAAACGGATGAGTTATATCATATTCAACAACTGCAACAGGAAGTGGCTGCTTTCAATACAGCTAACAAGTATTACAAAAAAGGAATTGCACTGATGCCGATCTGTTTTGGCATCTCCTTTACCAAAACACTATTGAACCAGGCGAGGTCGCTGGTGCATGTATATACAGATGGCAGTATCGGCATCAGTACCGGTGCAGTGGAAATGGGGCAGGGGGTGAATACGAAAATGCTGCAGGTGGCTGCTAACATATTTTCTATCAGCCCGGCCAGCATTAAAGTGAATACGACAAATACATATCGCATTGCCAATACATCACCCACTGCCGCAAGTGCTACCGCTGATTTAAATGGTAAGGCAACTCAAATTGCCTGTATGGCAATTTTACAACGTTTAAAACAGGTGGCCGCAGATGAATTGAAAATGCCAGTTGATGATATTCAGATAAAAGATGAATTTGTTTATGCCAATGGAAAAAAGACAGACTGGGATTGGAAAAAATTAGTGATGGCTGCTTATATAAAACGAATCAGCTTATCAGAGCATGGCCATTATACACCACCGGGCATTCATTATGATGCAGCAAAAGAAAAGGGGCATCCGTTTGCTTATCATGTGTATGGTACGGCTATCATCACTGTCACCATCGATTGCCTTCGTGGTATCTATGAAACAGATTCTGTAAAAGTGGTGCATGATTTTGGAAGCAGTATGAACACCATGATTGATAGGGGCCAATGTGAAGGCGGTATTGTGCAGGGTATCGGCTGGATGACTATGGAAGAGATTGTATATGATAAAGAAGGAAAATTGCGGAGCAATGCGTTAAGCACATATAAGATACCGGATATTTATTCGGTGCCGGAAGAAATAACGATACACCCATTAGAAACCATCAAGGACAACCTGGCCATCTTCAGAAGCAAGGCTGTTGGCGAGCCACCACTGATGTATGGTATCGGTGCTTATTTTGCTTTGCGTAACGCCGTGAAAGCTTTTAATCCTGTTGCTGAAATTCCGTATGATGCGCCGATGACACCAGAGAAAGTACTGATGAGTTTATACTCCCATTCATAAAGGGGAGTTACCAAGTTTACCATTATGCAAAAATCCTTATTGGTTTGGCAACTCATTCATAAAAGTCTGCAGGAAGCTGTTCCCGTTATGCTATTGTATGTGTTAGAGAGCAAAGGCAGCAGTCCCGGCAGGCAGGGCTTTTTGATGGCAGTGAATGCAGCAGGAGAAATGAAAGGTTCAATCGGTGGCGGGATAATGGAACATAAATTGGTGGAACTGGGAAAAGAGCAGCTGAAGAATATCCAACAAGGAACAAGGAATAGTGAACAAGGAATGATCAGACACCAGGTGCATGATAAATCTGTCGACACGAATCAAAGCGGTATGATCTGCTCGGGAGAACAAACAATCTTATTGTATCCTGCTGCTGCAAAAGATATATCCACTATTCAAAATATTATCCGTTCGCTAGAGCAATATAAAAACGGAACACTTGTTTTATCTCCGGGTAGTATAGTATTTGATGAAATGATTCCATCAAAAGATTTTGATTATACTTACCAATCTGAAGAGAACTGGTTATATAAAGAAAAGACGGGTTATAAGAACCAGCTCTTCATCATCGGTGGCGGACATTGTGCACTGGCTCTTTCCCGGTTGATGCGGGAAATGGATTTTTATATTGCCCTGTATGAAGATCGGGATGGATTAAACACTGTGGAGCAAAATGAGTTTGCCCATGAGATAATTATAGTAGATGATTATACAGCACTCAGCTATCATATTGCCAGCGGACGAAATCAATTTGTAGTGATAATGACCTTTGGCTACCGCACAGATGATATAGCCCTCCGTTCATTACTGGATAAATCATTTAGTTATATCGGGGTACTTGGGAGTAAAAATAAAATGGAAAAACTATTTACTGCCTACCGCAGCGATGGCATTGCAGAAGAGGTGCTGCAACGGATTCACACTCCCATCGGTCTTGACATCAGCAGCCAGACGCCGGAAGAGATTGCGGTGAGTATTGCGGCTGAGATCATCAAGGTAAAAAATCGGCCTGCATGAAATGTTGTCTTATTCTGCTTTTACTTCCTGTTGTTGTCTTTTCACAACAACAATATTCAACCGCTGATCTGAAGAACGGAAAGTTCAAAGAGGACAGCAGTTATATTTATACATTACCATTTGAACACAAAAAGAAAGTTTTTTTAGTACAGGGCTATGAAAGTATGTTCAGTCACAGAGGAGAAAAAGCTCTTGATTTTAAAGTAAAAACGGGAACAAAAGTTTGTGCGGCCCGGGCCGGTATTGTTACGGCTGCCAGAAAAGATTCTGATAAAAGAGGATTAAAGACAAAAAATTTATCAGACGGTAATTATATTTTCATACAACACGATGATGGCTCTGAAGCCAATTACTGGCATTTTAAAAAAGATGGAGTGTTGGTGAATGTTGGTGATACGGTGCAGACAGGACAACTGATTGGTTATAGTGGCAATACCGGTTTTTCTGCTTTTCCCCACCTGCATTTTGAAGTAAGAGGATATAATACGGCTGGGAAATATGAACAATTACCTACCCGTTTTTACACCCGGCAAGGTGTTGTCTATCTCCGGCCGGGAAAGTTTTACCGCACTCTTCATCAACAATGATAATCGTTGGCAAGCTGATTTTTTTTATTACCTTACTTATCTATCCCTCCCCTGCCATACTTCCTTTCCGGCTATTGAATAATATAACCACACAAACCTTTTGTTATGAAAAAAAAGTTATTGGCTCTTGTTGCCTTCGTCATGCTGATCATCAGTACCGGCACTTCACAAATATCATTCGTCCACCTAACCACCCTCGGCAATACAAATGGACATATTACTACATTGACCAATGCTGATCTTACAACCAGTGCTTCAGCGCTGCTGTTTATCACACAGCAATTCGGAAAGTATAACACTCACCAGGTGGGAGTATGGCATAACGGGCAGCGGTGGACAATTTATAATGAAGACAAAAGCCCATTGGTATCAGATACTTATTTTGGAGTGCTCCAGGTTCCTGCAGCGGCCAATGCTTATGTTCATACAGCCACTACCGGTAATATCAGTTCTAATTCTACTTTTCTTGATAATGCCTATTGCAATAATAAACCGAATGCCATCATTATGGTAACGCAAAATTTTAAACAAGTATATAATACCAGTCCCATCGGAGTTTGGTACTCGAATGGACGATGGGCCATCTTTAACCAGGACATGAAAGCCATGCCACAAAATGCTACTTTCAACGTATGGATTCTGAACCCGGGTGCGGTCAATGGTTTTTCTTTTAATGCTTATGCCAATAAGCATACTGTAACAACAGCTACTAAAAACAATAATGCTTTAAATCATATCAGCAGTCTCGGAATTACTTCTTCTAAAAGTATTGTACTCGCCACCCAAAACTGGGGAAGCAGTGGACCTTACAACAAGCATCATCATGGTGTCTGGTGGGATGGCAGCAAGTGGACCGTTTTCAACCAGGACAGGGTAGCGATGCCTAATGGAGCCGGGTTTAATATTATTACGTTAACACCTAAGCCGGTTGAGGTTACACCTTCTGAAACCATAGATCCCGACGCCTATTATCGTATAACCAGTTACTGGCAGGGTGCAGGCAAATCTTTAGACATCGTTAATGACGGAACAAATGATCATCCCTGGTTGGGCGATAGTGGTCCGTATTCCGGGCAGTTCTGGAAACTGACACCGGTTGGTGGCGGTTACTACCGGTTAACGACACAATGGTTAGGCACAGGAAAATCGCTGGATATTATCAATGACGGTAAAAATAATCAGCCGGTGATGAGCAATAGTGAAAACTATTCCGGACAACTCTGGAAATTAACTCCGCTGCCTGGAGGTTTTTACCGCCTTACTACCCAGTGGCTAGGCGATGGAAAATCACTGGATGTGATCAATGATGGTACAAACAACCAGGTTTGGCTAAGTAATTCAGCCGATGTAAGCGGACAATACTGGAAACTGACAAGGCTGTAGCTGGAATATTTTTAGTTGACCTTGTTATTACATATGCTATTGTATCAAAATCACCAGGGAACATGAAAAGAATCATTGGTAAAGCTTGTTGGTTAACCAAGCTTTACAACGGGTTATTCTTTGTGAGAGTTATCACATTGGTCAGCCGTTTATCATTCCTTTCTATTTTTAATAGTTGATTTCTGTAATTTTCATTAAAACAATTGCCATGATTTTCGTTTATATATTCGCCGGCCTTATCGCCACCTTGCTGATTATATCCGCCATACTTCCGAAAGTTTTTAATGTAGAAAAAACAATTATTATTAATAAACCCGTTGCCGATATTATGAGTCGTGTAGGCGATTTAAATTATTACAGCCAGTGGAATCCATGGCAGCAGTCCGATGCAACGGCAAAAAGTACGATTACCGGAACAGCTAATCAGCCGGGTCATAAATATGCCTGGGTAGGAAAAAAAGTTGGTGTGGGCAGCTTAACGCTGCTGAACAGCGATCATAAACACATTCATTTCGACCTGGAGTTTCTAAAACCCTGGAAAAGCAAAGCCAAAGACAATTGGTTGTTTGAACCATGGGGTGATGGCAGCGAAACTAAAATCACCTGGCAAAACAGCGGTCAGCTTCCATGGCCCATCGCCAGCCTGATGGGACCTATGATCACCAAGAACCTTAATCACCAGTTTGAGCAGGGGTTGAATAATTTGAAAAAAATGTGTGAGGGATAATAGTTACTAATGAAGGAAGAATCAAATTGATTTCAACTCCGTTGACCATATTTTGATTTTTTCTCTACTACATCGGCATCTGCCACGCCATATAATATCTTCATTCGCCTTTAGGCCTTATTCTTGTAGTATGTGACTGATAAGTTAATGCTATATCACATGTGCTATTATGTTTAAGGATGAACATATTTTTACTACCAGCGTTGATATACTATGAATATGTATTATAAAATTATTTTGCTGGTTGGTGTTCTGGTGGCAACCGGTTGTGCAGTCAGCAAAAATCCATTGCGCCAACAGGTAAAGCTTTTGCAAGAAGGAATCATTAAAGACGATACCAGCTATGTATATGCCCTGCCCTATGAAGAAGGAAAAACTTTTCGGGTGCTACAAGGTTATTTCACCGGCTTTACTCACCGGGAAAGAGCTGCTCTTGATTTTAACATGAAGCGGGGAACAAAAATTACTGCTGCACGGGATGGTGTGGTAGTAAGAGCAAAAGAAGATGGTACGCTGGGTGGTCTGAACAAAAAATACCGGTCACACGGAAATAATATTGTAATACAGCATGCTGATAATTCAAGAGCTGGTTACTGGCATTTGCAACACAATGGTGCATTGGTAAATGTTGGCGATTCCGTGAAGAAAGGACAGGTGATAGCCATTAGTGGTAAAACCGGCTTTGCATTTGTACCTCATCTTCATTTTTTAGTGTGGACATCCAAAGACGGGCAGTGGCAGCAGGTGGCTACAAGATTTCAAACATCAAAGGGCATAAAATACTTACGGGGTTGGAAAAAATACCGCCACAGCCCGTCAGAGTAATTATTTTTGATAAAACACCTATTTGTCTCTACACGAAATATACCAGCAGTTTATTGATGGAATGCGACATACCACCTGGCTGGAATACATAGCTGTATTTGCAGGGATTGCCAGTGTGCTATTTTCAAGAAAAGAAAATATTCTAGTTTATCCCACCGGCATTATAAATACTGTTCTCTATACCTGGTTTTGCTTTTCCTGGTGGGAGCTTTATGCAGAAGGCAGTTTGAATTTCTATTACACCATTATGAGCCTGTACGGTTGGTATGCATGGACCCGGAAAAAAGAAGGTAAGCCCATGTCCATCACCTTTAATAACCGCAAAGACTGGATTATCTCTATTTCCTTTTTTATAATAAGCTGGGCAGTTTTATATTATATTTTAAAAGAGCACACCAACAGTAATGTTCCCTGGGCTGATTCGTTTGCATCGGCAGCTGCTTATACCGGTATGTGGCAAATGACAAGAAAGAAAGTAGAAAACTGGATCTGGTGGATAATAACTAACATCGTTTCCATTCCTCTCTACTTTTATAAACATGCTGTTTTTACCAGTGTGCAGTATGTGGTATTTCTAATTTTAGCTGTCCTTGGTTTAATCAGCTGGATTAAAAAAACAAAAGCGGCAAATGATTAAAAAAATCGTTGTAATAGGCCCCGAAAGCACCGGCAAGAGCACCTTGTGCGAACAATTGGCACAGCACTATGAAACGATGTGGTGTCCGGAATTTGCAAGGGAGTATTTATTATCAAACGGCACTAATTATGATTTTGATGACCTGCTGACCATCGCTAAAGGACAACTGGCCCTTGAGGATGAATACTACAACATCCTCGAAAGAAATGCATTGCCGATGCTTGAAAATGGCGGACATCTACCCTTATTGATTGATACAGATATGTATGTTATGAAAGTGTGGAGTGAGTTTGTGTTTGAAAAATGTCATCGTTTTATTCTTGAGAAAATAGTAGAAAGAAAATATGACTTATACCTGTTGTGCAACACAGACCTGCCCTGGGTAAAAGATGAGCTCCGGGAATACCCGGACCTCGAAAGCAGGCAAAAACTATATCACATCTACAAAGACATTATGATTAACCAACCCGTTCCCTGGGTGGAGATTACTGGAACCAATGAGCAGCGACTTCAAAAAGCAATTCTTTCAATCGACCCGCTACTGAAATAATTGTTGGTATTTTCGCAAGACACATGAAAGTTTTTTTACAAAAAAATCACCGGCTGACCTTCTATGGACTATGGTTGCTGCTGGGTCTTATGCAATCCGGCCTCACCGAGTTGCAGGATGATGAAGCTTATTACTGGGTGTACAGCCAATATCTAGACTGGGGTTATTTTGATCATCCACCCATGATTGCCGTGTTGGTGAAAATGGGGTATGCCATTTTCCCCAATGAACTGGGTGTTCGTTTGTTTCCGTTATTGCTTAATATTTTCTCTCTTGTTATTATTGAAAAACTGATTGATAAAAAGAACCCGAGGCTGTTTTATGGCATCGCTTTATCAATGGCTGTTATACAGGTTACCGGGTTTGTAGCGGTGCCCGATATTCCGCTTATCTTTTTTTCTGCTTTATTCTTCTTCTGTTATAAAAAGTTTATCCATAATTATTCGCTGATTAATACTTTCCTGCTGGGGCTTTCTGTTGCGCTGTTATTCTACAGTAAGTACCATGCTGTATTGATTGTTCTGTTTGTGCTGCTCTCCAATATCCGGTTATTTACAAAATACCAAACCTACCTGGCCGGAGTGATTGCCTTGTTATTATTTGCCCCTCACCTATGGTGGCAATACCAGCATGATTGGGTAAGCTTCCGGTATCATTTATTTGAAAGCAATGTAAATGCGTACAGAGTTTCCTTTACTGCAGATTATATCATTGGACAATTATTACTGCCGGGGCCTATTGCCGGATTTATTCTTCTACCCGCCGCCTTTTTATATAAACCCAAAAACCATGTGGAGAAAGCATTGCAATATACCATGGTTGGGCTCTATGCTTTTTTTCTGCTCAGTTCTTTCCGGGGAAAAGTAGAAGGCAACTGGACTTCACCGGTGCTGGTTTCATTGATTATTCTTTCCCACCAGTTTTTAAATGAAAAACTCCGCTGGCAAAAAGTTTTATTCAAACTCTTACCCATTACCCTTTTGCTAGTGCTGTTTACCCGGGTGATCATGATTGTGGATATTCTACCGGTCAAAACCATTCAGCAACGATATCATGCCTGGAAAGAATGGCCGGCCCTGATGAAAGAAAAAACAAAGGGACTTCCGGTTGTCTTTAGTAATTCTTATCAACGGGCATCCAAGTATTGGTTTTACACCGGACAAATAACGTATTCCCAAAACTGGTACCGGGAAAGAAGAAACAATTATAATTTCTGGCCTGTTGAAGATTCTCTGCTTGGTAAACCTGTTTATTTTTTGGACAAATATGACCTGTGGCGGCTGGCTGATTCGTTAAAGACACCCATTGGGTGGGTGGGTTATAAATACGATTCGTCATTCACTTCATTCGGTAAGGTACAGTTCAAAATAGAAAATAAAAAAAAGCTGGAGATAAAAGGTATTGATACTGCTCTTACATTGAAGTTCAACCTGGCTGCCACGCCGGAATATGTTGATTATATTTTGAAAACGCCACAATTAAATGATACCATTCAGGTGGGTGTGTTTAATTCCGTCGGTTGGGTAAAAGACATGATGACCAATCTTTCTTTAAAAGAAATTATTCAGCAAAAAATAACCCGGATCACTATCACACCCCAACTTTCTCCCGGAAAGTATTATCTGCGTTTCACCATTCGCTGTGGCAATTATAATGCAACGCATAATTCTGATAAGATAGGGTTGGTAGTTGATTAACTCATCAGGGCGGAAGCGTTCCAACAATTCTTTGTATGTCTGGGTCTGTTTGCAGATTGCCCATTTGTTGCATAATGGTTCTTGACCTGGCTGCTACAAAGGAAGAAAGTGGTTTGGCTTTGTAACGTTTGGGATTGGGCAGGCAAGCGGCAATTATAGCCGCTTCTTGTCTCGTCAGATTTTTTGCTGGTTTGTTAAAATATGTATTGGCGGCCATTTCAATACCAAATATGCCATCACCCATTTCAATTACATTGAGGTAAACATCCATGATCCGTTTCTTTCCCCATATCAATTCAATCATAAAAGTAAAATACACTTCCAGCCCTTTACGTATCCAGCTTCTTCCCTGCCACAGAAAAACATTCTTAGCTACCTGCTGGCTGATGGTGCTGGCTCCTCTTATTCTACCTGGTTTTTTTTCATTATACTTCATTGCTTTTTTGATGCTCCTCCAGTCAAACCCATGATGGTCAGGGAATAACTGATCTTCAGAGGCAATAACGGCCAGTCTAGCATTCGGAGAAATAGAATGGCGGCCAACATAATCTCTTTTCAAACCATGTCCGCTGATCCAGCTAACCAATTGTGTTATTGTAACAGGGGGATTAACCCATTTCAATAAGATGATATAAAAAAATTGAAAAATAAATATCCAGAGGAAGATACGCTTACCCCATTTCCACAGTTGGCGGAGAAACTGTTTCGTTTTTGTATTTTTTGTGTCAGAGCCTTTTGCCATATGCAAGCAATCCCCAAATTAATGCAAAACCAAAGACAATTAAAATAATACCATTAATGCGGTTAATGATATGAATATTATGCGGTGTGAGACGGTTTCGGATCTTTCCGGCCAGTAGTACTTTCAGAATATCAGTACCAAGCATCCAAACAAGGCAGGTAATAAATATGATTATGCGGTCATTGATGGAGTGAACTATCACGGCTGTAGAAGTGGTTATCCAGAAAATAAAGACTGCCGGGTTAAGCGTATTCATAAAATAGCCCGAGAAAAATATTTTGGCATAATCCCTTTTGCGGAATTTAAATTCCTGTTTTCCCTGTTCGTTTACTTTTACTTTTTTAAAAAATAAAAAATAGATGCCCATGGAGACGAGAAAAATACAACCGGCTACCCCCACCTCTGTTTTGTACTCCTTAAGGCTGTTAAATAATTCTGTGAAGACATTGCTCACCAGCACCAGTGTAATGTCGCTGGCTGAAACCCCAAAGATGAAAGCAAATCCGCCACGATGTCCATTGTTCAGGCTTTGCTTGATGATTGAAAAAAGAACCGGTCCCACTGAAATGCTCAGCAGCAAACCAAATCCTAGTCCCTTCAGCATTGCCTCTAACATGCAGCAAAGAATAATTATAAATAAAGACCTCATTAAATGAGGTCACTCTTGTTGTATTTAAATATGTCCTGTTTGTAAGAACCTGTTCCACTCTTCCAGCATTTTTCCTTTCATCACACGGGGAAACTTATGCTGACTACCCAATTTTCCCTTCAGCTCCATAAATCTCAAAAACTGTTCTTCAGATAATACTTCCAGGAAAACCTCTTTTAATGCGCTGTCCCGTTCAGTAGCATAATCATCGTTTAGTACCCGCAGGTTTTCATCAATCCGTTTACGGATTTTCGCTGCGTCTATTTTATCATTGGTGCCAATATACCAGCGATGAGCAAAAAAATTCTCATGCGGAAAACCTACGACTGTGTATTCCGGAATGCTTACATTGAACTCTTCGCTTACCAGTTCAATAGCCTTATTCATATTATCCACACTCAGGTGTTCGCCGGTAAGACTAAGGAAATGTTTGGTTCTCCCTGTAATAACCACTTCGCTTTTCTCCAGGTCAACAAACTTTATTGTATCGCCAATCAGATACCGCCATGAGCCTGCATTGGTACTCATCAGCAATGCATATTCTTTCCCTTCTTCCACTTCATGTATCATTTTAGCATCAGGGTGCTCTACGATCTTTCCATCATTATCAAAGTTTTTATCATCAAAGGGAACAAATTCAAAGAAAATATTATTGTTCAGAATAAGCTGCATACCCCTGGCATGTTCTCTTGTTTTATAACCAATAAAGCCTTCGCTGGAAAGATAGTTTTCGATATATACTATTGGTTTTCCCAGTAGTTTTTCAAACCCCTTTTTGTAGGGCTCGAATGCCACACCACCATGTACAAAAAAGCTGAAGTTGGGCCACACTTCATGTATATTCTTTGCCCCGTAATGTTCTATCACCATTTCCATGCACATCTGGCACCAGGCCGGCACACCCACTATATAACCGATATCCCATTCCTTAGCATGTTCCACTATTTCATTCAGCTTTTGGTTCCAGTCACTCAGGGCAGCAATGCGACCACCGGGTTTATAGAAACTTTGAAACCAGAAAGGTCTTTTCCGGGCTAGTATACCACTCAGGTCGCCGGCATACCATCCGGCTTTTCCTTTTTTTAAATCCGTTGCACCGCCAATCATTAAAAAACCTTTTGTCATTGCTCTTTTATTGGCCTCCTCATATCGTATCAGGCTAAGCAGCTGACGCAGGTAATTAACAGTATTGCTACGTAACAAATCTTTAGTGACAGGTATGTATTTACTCGCTGCTTCTGAAGTACCGGAACTTAATGCATAATATTTTATTTTTCCAGGCCATGTTACATCTGGTACACCTTCCAGTGTTTTCTTCCACCATTCTTCATATATCTTACTGTAATCATGAATGGGAACCAGTTCCTGGAATTTTTTTGCAGGATTCTTACTCAACAGTGCGTCATCAAACCTGTAATGCTGCCCAAACTCTGTAAACCTTGCTTTTTTCAGTAGTTTTTTTAAAACCCGCAGTTGCTGACGCCGGGGATCATTAGGCGGAAGACGTAATGCCACTGCAATTGCTCTTGGTATTTTTATATCAATGATGGTCGCCATGTATGCTTGTAAGGTAGGGCCTAAAGTTACACAATGTTGTTCTCGAAATAGCTGCTAATATATATGTCAATTCATGATTATTCACCCAGTCTGCGATAGATTCTCCATAATAATTTCAAATCATTGACTGGTTCGTAATCCCGTGCATACCAGTAATTCATCATTTGAAGGCTTTCAGCCGGAAGTTGTTGTTTTACAGATACCGGAACCCCGTTGCAACCTATCACCCCGGGATATAAACGGGGAAGATTCTTTTCTTCCCGGGTATAACCAATCCATGTTTTGCTGGCCATCAAAACAGCAAAACAATTGGCTAAAAATGAAAATGGCTTTTTTACAATAAAGAGCTGAATAGGGAAAGTTATAATTCCCAAAAAAGAAATGCTTACATCAATCAGTCTTTTTAACCGGCGATTGTAGGGGTCGGAAAGCCGGTAACCATTTTCTTTTGATACAGATTCACCGGAGCTGTCTTTGGAATTGCTGCCGACGATGCTGCTGCTTCCGGTGCTATGAATTTTTGCCATTATACCTTTCGGCATTGTTTGTACTGCTGCTATTATATTGGCAAAGGTTAATCTCCCCTGGCAAAAAATTATTTCCCTGAAAGGGACTGTTGTAGAAAGTTGCTGAAGTTTTGTCCAGTAACCTAAAGCCGTACTATCATTTTCCTCAGCAGCGACTCTTCCTAAAACCCGTTGCTGCAATCCTGCTCCGTTCAGCAGTTGCAAGACTTTTCTATACTCCTCGTCTGTACCGGCAATTATCGTTGTTTCCTGATCTTCGTTTTTATTATTGCCATTAAGAACATTTGTTTTAATTAATATCCATCTTAATAAACTAATAAGGACAAAGGCTAATAGGGCACCAAATAATACTATTCCTCTTGAGAAACGATATTGCTCGGGCAACAAAGCGTATGCGGCAAGCAATACAGTTGTAGCAATTAGTGTAGACTGTATAAGCTCCGTTCTTTTATACCATCTGTCATACAGACCTGCATAGTAGGCAGCAATAAGATAAAATAATGTAAAAGCAGGAAAGGCAATCCACAATAACCTGTTTTCATATTCTGTTCCCGTACGTACATAGGAAACCCAGACAATTTTTATAAGCCAGAAGGAAAGTAGTATAAACCCGGCATCAATCAGCGGCAAACCAATCTTCCTGATAAAACTACTTATTGCAGTTAGCCCCGCCCGAAACCAAATAGCAAGATGAATCAACAGGTTAAAAAAACCAGCCCTGCTGCCGCCATAGTGCTTTCTTACAAAAATGCTCATGGCATTATAAAACATCCGGACATAATTCATACTCCCTTTTCGGGTACTCTCTCCTTTGAAATGTATGATACTGCTTTCAGCAAAATAATAATTCTTATATCCGGCTTTTTGTATGCGGTAACTCAAATCCACATCCTCTCCATACATAAAAAAAGTCTCATCAAAGCTTCCTGTTTTATCCAGCACCTCCTTTCTTATCATCATAAATGCGCCGGCCAGCACATCTACTTCATTATTTTTATTTTCATTGAGATGACCAAGATGATACCTTGAAAAAATTTTTGAGTGCGGAAACAATTTTGACAAGCCAAATAGTTTATATAAAGAAGTCATTGGCGATGGAAATGCCCTTTTGGACTCTTTTAGAAACCTGCCGCTGCCATCCAGCATTTTAATACCCATAGCCCCGGCATCGGTATGCGATTCAAAAAAAGCAATACACTTGCTAAAACAATCTTCAGGAACTATCGTATCGGGGTTTAAAAACAGGATATATTTTCCCGTTGCCTGTTGTAATCCCTGATTGCAAGCTTTTGCAAAGCCCAGGTTCTGTTTATTCTCCACAAACTGAACGGCAGGAAACCTGGGTGTTAAATACGAAAGACTATTATCGGTTGAGTTATTGTCTATCACCACTATTTCTGCTTGTATGCCGGTTATAGCCTTTTGTACAGAGCAAAGACACTGTTCAAGAAAGTGTTTTACATTATAATTGACTATGATGATGGAAAGTTGCAAATCTTATTAAGTATAAGTTACGAAGTACGAAGTTTTCAGGTTGTCTTCAAAATAACAGTTTTTCATTTCTCCCCTTTAGGGCTTGGGGGTATCTTTGCCCATGCTCAAAAGCACATTGATTGAAGCTACCAAGGCAGGAGCCGCAGAAATACTTCGTTTTTTTAATGGAGATTTTAAAATATCAAATAAGGAAGGCGTTAATAATTTAGTGACCGAAGCCGACCATGCTTCGGAGAAGGCGATTTTTGAAGTAATTAAACGAAATTTTCCCGGTCATTTTATTTTAAGTGAAGAAACCGGTGAAATTATCCAGGACTCCAACTATAAGTGGATTATTGACCCTATTGATGGTACGGTAAACTTTGCCCACGGTATTCCACTGAATTGTGTTTCTATTGGCATTGAACAAAACGGGGAAATTGTATTGGCTGCTGTATATAACCCCCATATGAACGAATTCTTTTTTGCAGAAAAGGGGAAAGGAGCAACGCTCAATGATAAACCTATTCATGTAAGTGAAGAAACAGAAGCTATCAAAGCCTGTTTAGTAACCGGCTTTCCTTATACTTATATCAATATGCCCAACGGTCCGTTAGAAATTTTTGAACGGTTTGTCCGCAAAGGGGTTCCTGTCCGTCGTTTGGGTTCTGCTGCTATCGATCTTTGTTGGGTAGCGGCGGGGCGGTTTGATGGATTTTTTGAACATAAATTAGAAGCCTGGGACAGTGCCGCTGGCTACCTCATTGTAGAAGAAGCCGGTGGTAAAGTAACCGATCACCAGGGAAATAAATTTTCCGTTTATCAGCATAAAGTTCTTGCTACCAATGGAAAAATTCATGACGAGATGGTGGCAGTAATAAATAACCAAAAAGAATTATGAGTAACGAAAGAACAGAAATAGCAACGTTGGGTGAGTTTGGCCTCATCGAACACCTGACAAAAAATATAGAACTGCAAAATGTCTCTTCAATTTTAGGAGTTGGTGATGATGCAGCGGTAATAGATCATTTCGGCAAACAAACTGTTGTTACCACCGACCTGTTGATTGAAGGTGTACACTTCGACCTTGCTTATACACCACTCAAACATCTGGGTTATAAATCGGTCATAGTAAACCTGAGCGATGTGTATGCAATGAATGCCATACCCACACAAATTACCTTGAGCCTTGGCATCAGTAACCGATTCAGTCTCGAATCCCTGGATGAGTTTTATGAAGGTGTATATGCTGCCTGCTCTGCATACGGTGTTGACCTGGTGGGTGGCGATACCACTTCATCTCAAAAAGGATTTATTATTTCTGTTACGGCAATCGGTGAAGTGACACCCGAAAAATTTGTAAAAAGAAGCACCGCACAGAAAGGCGACCTCCTTTGTGTCAGTGGTTTCCTGGGTTCAGCTTATGTTGGTTTATTATTTCTGGAAAGGGAAAAGAAAATTTACCTGGAGAGCCCCGGCGTGCAGCCAGACCTGGAAGGAGAGTCTTTTGTTATAGGCAAGTTGCTGAAACCAGAAGCGAGGAAAGATATTGTTGAGTTTTTTGCAAAAGAGGAAATCATTCCCACTTCAATGATTGATGTAAGTGACGGATTAAGCTCTGAGATATTGCATCTCTGTAAAGAAAGTAATCTGGGCTGTGTATTATACGAGGAAAAAATACCCGTGGCAGAAGAAATGAAAAAAGCTGCTTTTAAATTTGAAATAGACCCAACAGCCTGTGCATTAAGTGGCGGAGAAGATTATGAGTTGCTGTTTACCATATCCCAATCAGATTACGACAAATTGATTTTAAATGAAGAAATCAGTGTGATTGGATATATGACGGAGGTAGAGCAGGGAGCAAATATTCTTACCAAAGGAGGTGGCAAACATCCAATTACCGCACAGGGATGGAATCATTTAGCTCAATAGCACCTGGTAACAATCAATAAATGGAAAATGCGTTGTATTTTGTGGAAGCTTGATATCCGAAAATGAAAACACCTATACTATTTATTTTCCTAATTGTACTTCTATCCGGTTGCGGCGTTAGCAAGTCCTCCTTTTCGCCGGGAAAGAAATATTCATTGCAGCAGGTACAGAAAGATTATACCGTTTATCAAACTATTTTAGAAGATCATCATCCAAGTCTATACTGGTATACAAGTAAAGACAGCATGGATTATTATTTTAGCTGGGGGCAACAACACCTGAAAGATTCCATGACAGAACCGGAATTTCGTAAAGTGCTTACCTATGTTACGGCAAAAATAAATTGTGGTCATACCACTGTCCGTTCATCCAAAGCATGGGGCAAATACACCGATACAGTACGACTGGGAAAAATGTTTCCACTCAGTATGAAAGTATGGGACGATGCGATGGTGGTAACCGCTAATCTTAATCGCCGGGATAGTATTTTGAAAAGAGGTACAGTAATTACCAAAATCAACGAACGGACAAAAGAGCAATTGGTAGATACTTTCTTTAATTATATTTCTACTGATGGCTACAACCGGACCCACAAATATCAGTCATTAAGTAACCGGGGATTTTTCGGTTCGTTATATACTTCACTGTTTGGATTATCAGAAAAATATAACATTCAATACAAGGACCCTTCCGGGGAATTAAAGACAATAATGATCCCGGTGTATAACCCGGCTACCGACACTGCCAATCGGATTGGCACCCGTCCGTTACGGCCCCCGGTACCCCAACCGTCCAAAAGAGAAAGAAGAAGACAGGCGGCAAATACAGTCCGCTTATTAAAAATCGACTCTCTTAATCATACCGCCATGATGGATTTATCTTCCTTTGGCAAGGGATATGGTCTAAAAAAATTCTTTCACAATTCATTTAATGCTTTACAGAAAAATAATATTAGTCATCTCATTATTGATGTTCGTGGTAATGGTGGAGGCAGTGTTACTAACTCAACGTTGCTCAGCCGCTATTTTGCCAATAAAAAATTCAAAGTTTGCGACTCGTTGTATGCAGTAAAAAGAAGCAGCCCGAATGAACGGTATATTAAAGATCATTTCTGGAGTAACCTTTTTATAACATTCTTTACAAAAAAGAAGAAAGATGGGAATTATCATTTCGGTTATTTTGAACGGCATTACTTCAGACCAAAGAAAGCAAATCATTTCAACGGCAATACCTATATACTTACCGGAGGTAATTCTTTTTCAGCAACTACTTTATTTGTAGGTGCTGTTGCCCAACAGGAAAATGTAACGGTGATAGGAGAAGAAACCGGTGGTGGAGCTTATGGTAATTCGGCATGGTTGATTCCTGATGTAGCGCTGCCGGAGACCGGTGTTCGTTTTCGTTTACCCTTGTTCCGGCTGGTAATTGATAAAACAGTTCCTAAAAATGGCCGGGGCGTACAGCCGGAAATAGCGTCTTTCCCCACGGTGGAAGCGGTGAAACGTGGAGATGATTATAAATTGGATAAGGCCATGGAGTTAATAAAAAAAGACAAAGAAACAAAAACGACCAATTAACTTTCACTGTCTTTTAAAATCATAAATCCGTCGGCGTCTTTTAAAAATGGTAGTCTCTCCCTTATGGCGTGCAGGTGTGATTTATCCAATGTGATGGTAAAAATATCTTCTACATCCATTTTAGTGTATAATACTTCTCCCATCGGATCAACGATCATACTGTCGCCACTATGATAAATATCATTTCCATCTGTCCCTGTTCGATTGACTCCTACTACATACGATTGGTTTTCGATTGCTCTTGCCTGCAATAATGTTTTCCATGCATGGCTTCTTCGCTCCGGCCAATTGGCCACATAAATTAACACATCGTATTCCGGGCCTTCTTCTTGTGACTGTTGCCTTGCCCAGACCGGGAACCGTAAGTCATAACACACTAATAAATTTATCTTCCACCCTTTTACAGAAGCGATTAATCTTTTGGTCCCGGCAGTGTAATGGTTATCTTCTGCTGCATACCCGAACAGATGTCGCTTATCATAATGTCCGTGTTGTCCGTTAGGTAACATCCAAATGAGACGGTTGAAATAATTTCCTGCTTCTTCGATGATGAGGCTTCCGGTAAGAATAATTTTTTTTTCAATCGCCATCTTTCTCATCCACCCCACCGTTTCCCCTTCCATTGTTTCGGCCAGCTTTGATGGTTTCATGCTAAAACCGGTACTAAACATTTCAGGCAGCACTACAATTTCAGTTTTGTCTTTAATGGACATAATTTTTTCTTCCAGCATTTGCCGGTTAGCAGCTTTATCTTCCCAATGAAGGTTTGTCTGAATGATTGTAACGAAGAGATTAGACATGACTTAAAGTTACTGCTATTAGCTGCTAATGATTTTTAAAATGGTATTCACTAAATCCGCTTCGTATCCTTTGGAGACAAGATAATCAGCCGTCTTTTTTTTTCTTACTAAAAATTGTTCCTTTTTCAATGCTGCATATTTTTCCCTCGCCAGCTTTTCAAGCACTTTGCCATATTCCTCATCCTCAATTTGTCTCAATGCCTTTTTTATACTGTACTCACTTACCTGTTTTTGTTTTAGCTCATATTTTATTTTTATCCGCCCCCACTGTTTTATTCTAAAGTGTCCGCCTGCATAAGCGACGGCAAAACGTTCTTCGTTCAGGTAATTTTCCTCAATAAGCGAAGCTATTATTTCATCATGCTCCTTCTTCCATACTCCAAGCTGGTAAAGCTTTTCTTTTACTTCGCTGTGGCAACGTTCCTGGTAAGCACAATAGTGCTTTAGTTTTTGCAAGGCCTGTTCTTTGGTAAGATATTTCTTGTACATCGTCATTCTTCCAGCCGGTCAGTACAACGATACTCGGTTTTCAAAAAATCGTCATAGTAATCGGCTTTTTGAAAAAGGTTTCTAAAGGAGGCTGCTCCATTTTCTTTGGTCATATCAAGGTCGTACATAATGCAGCTCAATACAATATTTTGTTTTACGCAACTTAATACCAATCCGTTCAACCGGTAATTCTCCTGTAACAAAAATTGATACAATGGTTTTATTTTTGTTGCATCGGATGGCATCTGGCACAGATAGGCATCGCCAGCGATAAAAAAATTTTCAGCGTTGTACGTAATTTTTATTTTGGCAGAGCCTTCCTTTACACTCCAGGTATTTACTCCTTCTCTTGCTAATCGTACATCTTTGCCCAATTCTTTTAAAATTTCTTCAATGGTTTTGGCAGCACCTACTGCTTCTGTTTCTTTTTCGGGTATTTCCGGCAGTTTAACTTCTGTACCACAACTCGGGCAATATTTTTTAGTGTCGATATTGGTGGTCGTCACCAGGAAGCCGCAACTAAAGCAACGGGTAGAAGCCTGGCCCTTGTTAGGCAAATACATATTCAGTGCCTCCCGCAGGTAATTAACCGGTAATGCAAAACCAAGATTATCTCCGCCCCGGATAATAAAAGAATTAACACCGATAATTTCTCCTTTCATGTTTACCAGTGGTCCGCCGCTGTTACCCGGATTTATAGCTGCATCAATCTGAATAAATTTTAATCCGTCTCTAATCCTATCCACCTTTGAAATCACTCCTTGCGTTGCTGTATAATTTAATCCATAAGGATGGCCGATGGCAACGATAGCATCTCCATCTTTCATTTGTTCATATTGTCCCAGCCGTACATCTGGCAATTCAATTCCTGTTGGCGCCTGCAAAAAAGCAAGGTCATGCTTTCTGTCGGTGTACCAAACTCTTGACAATGCTTTGTCAAATGCTTTGCCCGCAATGGTTACTTCGGCATCTTCTGCCACCACATGTGCATTCGTAACAATCAAATCAAATTCTTTCACATAAAAACCCGTACCAGTACCGCCGGCCGTTGCAATTTGAATAATTGCTTTTTGATATTGCTCTATGATTTGTTGAGAGTCCATTTTATTACTTGGGGTCTGTATTTAAAAATTCCATTTCTGTCGTGAACGTCTGATTAAAGTTGACAAGATTGTCAAACCGCAGGTTTTGTATTTTGAAATCCAGCAATGGATATTTGTCTTTCCAGCTATCCTGTATTGTTTTTATTCTTTCAATAATATCTTGTGAAGCAAACTGGTTTTTCGCAGGATTGTAATAAGCCGGCTTATAGCCCAGCGCAACAAAATAATCTGCATAATTAACCATCATGAACAAATGATAAAATTCAGTAATTACCCTTGGCAGGCTGTATGAATACTGGCAATAAGAAATACCATACTCTGCAATCTGTGTTGCGATAAAGGAATAGTTATTGTCCCGGTACCAGGCTACATTCTGGTTGGCCCCATGAATTGATTCTGCTATTACTTTATATTGTTGTGGTGCCACAATCGCAAATGAAAACTTTGACCGGAAAAGGCAACTGAAAACTTCTTCTTTGGGTATGGCCTCCATTTTCTTAAATGCCTCAATCATATCCCGGTTTTTTTCTACCACCGGCCGTTCGTCCTTTTTAAAATAAATACCCGTTATCTTTTCCAGTTCATATAATAATTTTCCTTCCGGTGCTATTAAATAGTCAATCTTATAAATAAGTGCCAGTAGCATATAGGCAATACCACCAGAAAATTTATCC
The DNA here is from genome assembly GCA_016719015.1 of Chitinophagaceae bacterium. GTDB lineage: Bacteria > Bacteroidota > Bacteroidia > Chitinophagales > Chitinophagaceae > JJ008. The sequence goes on along the minus strand of JADKAZ010000015.1, from coordinate 188,601 downwards.
GCATCCAATGAGCTGATGGTGCCCAGTGTTTGTTGTATCCATTTTTGTAAAAATTCATATTTTACTGCTTTCTCATTTTCCGGAATGGCGGAGATATGTTCGCTATCGGTCGTTTCCAGCATTGAAAAGTCCAGTACCAACAGATCGTCCTGTTTATCGGCTTTGGTAGAAAGCTCTTTTAAGCCGTAATACAATTTACTGGGACTGGCCGTGGCGATATCGCTGTCAAATCGCATACACAGCCTGTCATTGTCTAAAGCAAAGCGGCTATAATAAAGGTTGAAATTCATTTCCAGCAAACGGCGCATGACCGGCACGGAAGGTTGCGGCATCTTTGCTAATGTTACCTCTGCTTTTAGCAGTTCACCGGTAAATATCCCCCTTACAATTTTTGAACCCTGGTAAAGATGAAACCGGCCTTCTGCCCCATTTCGTTTCATATACCACATTCTCAATCGTATCATCCCGCAGGTATTCAAAAAAAGCATCTAAACTTTCTGTATATTTTTTTTCTTTAAACAGGTTATCAGCATCTGTCCAGCGGGTAACTTTCACAGCCGGTTTGTTATTATCTGAGTAGCGGCCAAAAGTTATTTCCGGCCCCGCCGGCATCTCCTCTTTTTTCTTACTTCTGCCAAATAGTTTATCGAACATTTGTAGGTTTTTGAGAAGAAGCAAGATACTAAAGAAGGTACAAGGAGCAAGGCATTAGTTGGCAGAATGAAAATGTCCGGCCGCTGTCTGCAAGCGGCAAAGTAATCCACCGGGAGGCTTTTGGTGTTGGCTGTAAACCAAAAATCAGTAGTTTCGCCTCAAACAAATACAGATGAAGTTTATAGCCTCCTCTTCTTCCTTACTGAAACAGTTGCAGCATATTGCCGGTGTTATTAATGCTAACACCGTTCTTCCTATCCTGGAAGATTTTTTGTTTGAAGTTGAGAAAAACAAACTGACCGTAGTGGCAACCGATCTGGAAACGGTAATGAGGGTTCAATTAGATATTGAAGCTAAAGACACCGGTAAGGTCTGTATCCCTGCAAAAATTCTGATGGATTCGCTAAAAAATATTGCTGACCAGCCACTCACTTTTAATATTGATAAGAACTTTGGAATTGAAATTACCAGCGACAATGGTAAATACAAGGTGATGGGAGAAAATCCTGACAATTTTCCAAAAGAACCGGGTGCTGATGACACTACCTCTTTTACAATGACGGCTTCCGCATTGGTAACAGCCATCAATAAAACATTATTTGCCACCAGCAATGATGATCTGCGTCCGGCCATGACGGGTGTTTTCTTTGAGTTGGATAAAAAAGGATTGCAGGCGGTGGCAACTGATGCACATCGGTTAGTTCGCTATAAAAGAAAAGATGTAAAGTGTCCGAAGGCCGATTCTTTCATCGTTCCCCGCAAACCGCTAAACCTGGTAAAAACAGCTATTCCTTTTAATGAAGATGAAATAACCATCAGCTATAACAGTAATCACCTGTTTGTAAAACATGGTACCACCCAAATGAGCTGCCGGTTGATTGATGCCCGGTTCCCGGATTATAAAGTCGTAATACCTACCGACAATCCTTACCGGCTTACGGTAAATAAAAACGATTTCCAGAATGCTTTGCGTCGTGTAAGTGTATTCAGCAATAAAAGCACCAACCAGGTGGCATTAAATATCAGTGGCAGCGAATTACAATTAGCGGCGCAGGATGTTGACTTCAGCTTTGAAGGAAATGAAAGAATGAAATGTCAGTATAACGGCGAAGACCTGATGATTGCCTTCAATGCAAGATTCTTAATTGAAATGCTCAACGCTGCCGATAGCGACGAAGTAAATATTGAACTATCTACCCCTACAAAAGCCGGTATCATTAAACCAACTGACCTTGGTGAAGATGAGGAGTTGCTGATGCTGGTAATGCCATTAATGCTGAATCAGTAATTCCCCCATCCCTTAAAGGGGTGTTTTAAACATATTGTCAAAGTCTCTCTTTTTATGAAGAGAGATTTTTTTTGTCGGAAAATCATCCTTATTATATATTCTGCAAAAAGCAAGATTCCCTACCCAACCCACCCATGCCACCACCCTGTACACATCCATTGGCGGCAGGGCCATGGTGTTTGTTATTGCGTATTTCCATGCTCTTAGTGTCAAGGCAGATAAAGTGAGGGCATAGCTTCTGATCATATAGTTTCGATGGGCTTTGAATTTTTTTTGTTTTGCTTTGATCAATGCCAAGGCTGTAAAGAACATCCATAATATCGCCAATAAAACAAAAGCTACTCTTGACCACAAACCACCATTGGCATAAAAACCCATTATCAAACCAGCAGGCCCGGTTATCAGCAGCACATCCGCCACATAGATATAACCAAGGGCCCGATGGAGCCGGGGCTTATTTTTTAATAACCAGCTGGAAAATTGTGTAAACCCGGCAAACAAGACCCACATACTGGCATATACATGAATAAAGAAAGCTGTTCTCCAGTGGTCAATATCAATGTATTGTTGTTTAATACGGAGAAAGCCCACATCCGTATTATAGGGAATATAGGCCACAGTAATTTTTGCCATCAGCCAGCAGAAGAAAGCCAGGGTTGCCAAAAGGCCTGTAGTCCAGATATTTGTCCGGGTTAGAATTTGTGTTACTTTTAAAAGACCATAAAACCATTGATCGTTTACAAATTTAAACCTTTCACCATGAGAAAATTTTTGCTCCTTTTTATGACGGTTGGAATACTACTGTCTTGCAATAATGATAAGAAAACAACTGATACAGTAACACAGTCCGACGAAAAATCAGATGCAGCCACTACCGCTTCTGTTGCAGTTGCACTAAAACAAACTCCTTTGCAGATCGCTTCCAAACCCTATGAAAAATTACTGGGTTCTTTTGTGGGGCCGTTTGGCAATAATAAAATTACCATGCTAATTACAGCAGTGGCAGGAGACTCTGTCGTTGGCCGGACAATAGTGGGTGGAAATGACCGGCCGTTCCGGGGTTCTTTCAGCAAGAATGGGAATATGTATTCTTTTAATGCAAAAGAACCCGGCGACCACAAAGATGATGGCGTATTTAGTTTTACAATAGATGAAACCGCCCCGGATAAAGTAACCGGCTCCTGGAAACCGTTTGCCAAAGGCCGTCCGGGAAAAGAGTACCAACTAGATCGTCGCAAATTTGAATACAGAACTGATGTGGGTGAATACCCGGAAGCTTCTCAACGTTTGCTGAAACCAGCCGATGTTGAAAATATGATGAAAGAAGACCTGCAGTTTATGCGCAATGAAATATTTGCCCGCCATGGGTTTTGCTTTAATAAAAAAGAGCTGCGTCAAATGTTTGAAATGGAAGATTGGTATGTACCAAACACGGTGGATATCCGTGGCTTACTGACAGCAATTGAAAAGAAAAATATTGACCTGATTAAGCGGTATGAAAAATATGCCGAAGAGTATGGCGATGAGTATGGTCGTTAAATTATAATTAACTCAAAAATCCTGTTTCGTAATTAACGGAACAGGGTTTTTTATTTTTATTGATATGAATTTTGTGCTCCTTTGTTCTTACAACAATTATATAGACGCCCACATCACCATGGGCCGGCTGGAGCAGGAAAATATCCGCTGCCACCTGCAGGATGAATACACTGTAACCATTGACCCTTTTCTCTCCAATGCCATTGGTGGAATAAAACTGATGGTGCCTGCCATTCAGGTTGAAAGAGCTTTGCAAATTCTTCGTGGCGAGGATAAACAAACAGAAGATTTGTCGGCGATTCCTTCGTAACTTTTGGCAGTAAATGATATGCACATGTGGAATGATCTTCTCCATTATTTTCAAACACTTGAACAGCGGCCTTTAGAAAGAATGGCTATGCTGGTTGGTGGCCTCCTTGTTTTCTGGATTATTGAAGGAGCTATTCCACTGCTGCCTTTGAAGTATAAGAAAAATAAATTGCGCCACGCCGGGGTCAATTTTGTTTTTACTGTCATTCACCTGATTATTCATACCGGGCTGGCAGTAATTATAGTTTTGTTGTCCGATTGGTGCCGGGATAATGGTTTTGGTTTGGTGTACTGGTTCAGTGCCGGCATTTTGCTGACTATTATCATTGGTGTGTTGTCGCTTGACTTTAGTAGTTGGTTAGTACATCTCGTTATGCACAAAGTGCCACTGCTCTGGCGGTTTCATCTTATTCATCATAGTGACACCAATGTGGATGTAACAACAGGTCTCCGTCATCATCCGGGTGATAGTTTATTGCGGGGTATTTTCTTTTTGATTTTTATTTTTATCTCCGGCGCCCCTATGTATAGTGTTATGATTTACCAGACACTTGTCATCATCGCCACGGCCTTTACCCATGCCAATATCAGCCTCCCTAAGAACCTGGATAAAGCATTAAGTTTCGTACTGATTTCTCCCAATATGCACAAAGTACATCACCATTGGAAACAACCGTATACTGATAGTAATTATGGTGCTGTTTTTTCAATCTGGGACCGGCTGCTGGGAACCTTTATGAAATTAGACACCGATAAAATTCACTACGGACTAGACCGGTATTACCCTGCTGAAAAAGATGAAGACGTTATAAGCCTGTTGAAAAAACCATTTCAAAAATTGAATGGATAAACCAGTTCATGAATAAAAAAATATGGTATGAAAAAAGTTTTTATTCTCTCGTTGCTTATTATCTCATTGAGTGTTTCTGCTCAGACAACAGGGAGTCCCATGTATGTAGCTGCCAAATCTGGTTTGAGTATCCGGGAAAAACCAGATGCTGGTGCTAAGGTGCTCGATAAAATTCCTTACGGGACAAAAATAACATTGATAGATGAAGATGGAGGCTGGGTGGAGATAGTTACTGAAGGGATGGTGGGTTATTGGAGAAAAGTAAAGTATAACAATAAGACTGGTTATATCGTTGATAGCTATTTGTTTCCCTGGCCGCCACCAAAGCTGGCAACAGTAAAGGGAATGAAACAATACCTGGCACAGGTGGCGTTGCCGGTTGGTCAAAAATTAGTGACCCGTTCTGGGACAATGAAGCAACTTACAGAAAGCGGATGGGAATTAAGCAAACAGCTTTATAAAAATGGAGCAGAGCATCATTTATTCCTCGCTTATGAATATGGTTCTGATACTTATTTTTTACCCGGCTTTACATTGCAGCAGGGCTTTTTACTTTGCCGGCTGATACCTGAGTTCAAAGAAATATTTGGGGAAAAAGATGAGTTTCCTACCGCCAGCAAAAAGTTTACAAAAGGAGAGATCGAATATGAAATAGAGGTGCGGAAACTGGCTGATGACCCAGAGTACGGCGGTCCTTTCACTATCGAAAAAATCAGGGTGGGATATGGTGATGGGGCTTACATCCAGTTTGAAATGTATATAATGGAAAATCAACTGGTGATTTTTTTAAGTGCAGGGGTGTAGTTTTACAACATGAAGAAAATCGCCATGATTCCGGCCCGGTATGCGGCCACCCGTTTTCCCGGCAAACTAATGCAGTTGCTGGGTAGCAAGACCGTTATCCGGCACACCTATGATGCAACGGTAGCCACCCATTTATTTGATGAAGTAATAGTTGTAACAGACAGCGAAATAATTTTTGCTGAAATAACTGCTGCTGGTGGTAAGGCTTTAATGAGCAAGCAAGAACATGAAAGCGGCAGCGACCGTATAGCCGAAGCTGCTGCTGAAATGGAGGTAGATATTATTGTCAATGTACAGGGCGATACGCCGTTTGTAAAAAAAGAGCCGCTGCAAAAATTATTACAACAGTTTGATGATGCCTCTGTACAAGTAGCATCCATGATGCAGGTACTTACCAAACAAACAGAGATTGATGACCCCAACTTTGTAAAAGTGGCGGTTGATAAAAACATGAATTCGCTTTTCTTCAGCCGTTCTGTAATTCCCTACCCAAGGGATAAAGAACTTTCAACTGTTTACTACGAACATATTGGCGTATATGCTTTTCGCAAACAAGCCTTGATGAATTTTACCCAATGGCCGATTTCTCCGCTGGAAGCTGCTGAAAAAATTGAATGTCTCCGTTATCTTGAAAACGGTATGCCACTCCGCATGGTGGTGGTGAATTATATGGGAGTGGAAATTGATACGCCGGAAGATTTGGAGAGGGCTGCTAATTTGTTATAAATACAGGCCACAGATTATTTGCTAATTATAGCAACAGCCAATCATGTCATGAAAGAATTCCTGTAATGTGTTAATCCGTTTAATCTGTGGCTCACCCTAATTGCCGAAGGCAATCTTTCGTGTAATTTCGTAGCCAAATTTCTTTCTATGGCTTTTCGCAATTTTAAAATGGTCGGCTATGTAGTATATGGTCGTGGCAGCTTTAATCAATTAGATGAAATCATTTCGCCACATCGTAAAGAAAGCAGGCCAATGATTTTTTTAGTGGATCATTTTTTTGAGGGCAAGCCTCTTGTAAACAGGATCCCGGTTCGTGGAAATGATAAAATTATTTTTGTTGATGTTACCTACGAACCCAAAACAACCTATGTTGACCAGTTGGCGCAGCAACTGAAAGAAGAGTTCGGAACCGTTAGTGGTGTTATCGGTATCGGGGGTGGCTCCACGATGGATCTGGCCAAAGCCGTTTCACTGATGATGAACAATCCCGGCTCTTCTGCTGATTACCAGGGCTGGGATTTAGTAAAAAATCCCGGTGTTTATAAAGCAGGTATACCAACACTCAGCGGCACCGGTGCAGAAGTCTCGAGAACAACGGTATTAACCGGGCCGACAAAAAAGCTTGGGATGAATTCTGATTTCACACCCTTTGATCAAATCATTCTTGACCCGGAACTAACTGCTAATGCACCGGCCAACCAACGCTTCTACACCGGCATGGACTGTTATATACATTGTATTGAAAGTTTGGAAGGAACTTACCTGAATGAATTCAGCAAAAGTTATGGTGAAAAAGCATTGCAGCTCTGCCGGGATGTATTTGTACATACCGATGGCTGGAATGAAGAGTGTGATGATAAGTTGATGATGGCTTCGTATGCAGGCGGTATGAGCATTGCTTACTCGCAGGTGGGAGTGGCACATGCGGTAAGTTATGGATTAAGTTATTTACTCGGCACCAAACATGGCATTGGTAATTGCATTGTGATGAATCATCTCGAAGAATACTACCCAGCCGGGGTAAAGGAATTCAAGTACATGGTAGAAAAAAATAAGATTGAAATTCCCGTTGGCATCTGTAAAGGATTAAGTGATGATGATTTTGAAAAGATGATTAACGTTTCGATGGGAATGAAACCGCTCTGGGAAAATGCACTGGGGAAAGACTGGGAGAAAATAATGACGAGAGAGAAACTCAGGGCCCTTTACGACAAACTTTAACCGTGTTCAATGAAAAATCGTATTGCCTTTCTCTTACTCTTTCTTGCAACCGTAACTAATCTTCCTGCTCAGAACAGAGACATTAGCTACATGACTTCGGGGGGTAAGTTACATCCTTTACAAGCTATCATGGACATCCGGCACTATACAATTGCGTTGGATGTAAATATTCAGCAAGAAGCAATTAGTGGTTATACCAGTATTGATTTGATATTATCACAACCTACCGATACGCTTTTGTTTGATCTTGTCCATTTACTAACGGTGAATAAAATAACAGCGAATAATAAAGCCGTTAATTTTTTTCAGAAAGATGATTATATTTTTATTACTGACAAGGCCGGTTTCCTGCCCGGTAATCAAACAATAAAAATTGAATACGGCGGCAAGCCTCCCGTTGCAGTAAAACCCCCATGGAATGGTGGCTTTACCTGGACCAAAGACAAGAGCGGCAATCCGTGGGTAGCCATCAATTGCCAGCTGGAAGGTGCTAAAATTTATTTTCCCTGCAAAGATCATCCCAGTGATGAACCAAATGAAGGAGCAGACCTTTTCATTACTGTTCCCTCCGGGCTTATAGTCGCCGGGCCGGGTTTATTGCAAAGCACTACTAAAAAGAAAAACAATAAAACAGCTTTTCATTGGAAAACAAATTATACCATCAGCAACTATTGCATCCTTTTTAATATAGGAAAGTATAAAGTGGTAAGCCGTACTTATACCACCATTGATGGCAATAAAGTGCCCATGGAGTTTTATGTACTGGAAAAAGATGTTGCCCATGCGGCACATGTCCTTGACCTGCGGGAAAGAGATACAAGAATCCTGGAAAAATATTTTGGAGAATATCCCTGGATAAAAGAAAAAATTGGCATTGGGCAGGTTCCAAATCCCGGTATGGAACATCAAACAATGATTACTTATGGCGACCCGTTTAACTATGTGAATGTAGCCGGACAAGATTATTCAGCTAACCTGTTTCATGAGTTTGGTCATGAATGGTGGGCTAATAAGGTCACCAATAAAGACTGGGCCCATATGTGGATACAGGAGGGCATTGACACCTATTCAGAAGCATTGTTTTTCAGAGAACTGACAGGTGAAAAAGGATATGACAGTATGATTCTTGCTTTCAGGCTGGATATTGAAAATAAAAAACCATTGGTGCAGGGTGAAGAAGTGAACTCTGGCGATACTTACACCGGGGATGTGTATACAAAAGGGGCTTTTTTTATGCATGCCCTTCGGTATATTTTAGGCGATAGTATTTTTTTTCCAACACTTAAACAATTAGCTACCGACACAAAGTACACCTACAATAATTTTGTAACCACCGATGATGTGGAGCAATTGTTCAGTCATCAATCAGGAAAAATTTTGAAGCCGCTGTTTGATTTTTATTTACGAACCACAAACCGCATTGAAATTCTTCTTATACAATCCGGGACCGATGAATACAGGGTTTTATCCTTAAACACCCCGATGCCGCTACCTGTAGAAATTGTTACAGATGCCGGCGTTCAGAAAATAATCCTGGACAAAAAACCGTTAATAATAAAAAGTAAGACGCTGCCTGTTATTGATGCAGGAGGGAATTATTTCAAAAAGATAATTATACTATAAAACGAAACGTTTTTTCAAACAGTATGATTCCGTGCAGATGGAATACTAATTTCCGGCCTGCACAAAGATTTTAACGTCAACAGCAATAATTTAAACAATGTTGAAATATTTTCTTTTTTGGTTTCCCATGCTTCTTCTTGCAGTAATAAATGGAACTGCCCGGGATTTATGGTATAAAAAATATGTGGGAGAATTAGCTGGTCATCAAATTTCAACCATCTCATTAATTCTCCTGTTCGGATTGTATATATACTTTGTCATTGCTAAATTTCCTCCCGGGTCTGCCACACAGTCTCTCTATATTGGTTTTTGTTGGCTGATACTTACATTGGCTTTTGAATTCGGTTTTGGACGTTGGAGAGGAAACTCCTGGTCCCGATTGTTGGGAGAGTATAATATTTTACAAGGACGGATTTGGATACTCATTCCAATCTGGATTACCATTGCCCCGTATCTCTTTTATAAAATCACAAAGCAGTAATACATCACACTGGTTAAACTTACTACTAACATCTGTCAAGTGTTGCAAACAATTTAATTAATGGGTGAAATTATAAACCGACTTGCACAAAAGCCCAGAGCTCTTTTCCTGGTTGATGGTATTGGGGCTTTTATTACTGCCTTTCTTTTGCTTGCCATTTTGAGAACATTCAACGACTACGTAGGAATGCCCCGGATGGCGTTGACATCTCTTTCTATAATTGCAGCAGTTTTTTGTCTTTATTCAATTTCCTGTTACTTTCTTTTAAATGACAATTGGCAACCATTTCTAAAAGCAATCAGCGTCGCTAATTTGCTTTATTGTTGCCTAACATCGGGGCTGGTAATATACTATTACAACAGTCTTACAATTTTAGGTGTCATTTATTTTTTAGCAGAAATAATCATTATAGTTGTACTGGTTTACGTTGAACTAAAAGTTTTAAACCGTCTTAAGAATATAAGTGGTGTTAGTTGAGGATGCTCAACAAAAGAGCACCTGCCGGCAACACGAACTGTTCAAAAGGCGAACAGAAACAGTCCGTTGGTAATACCGAAGCCTTTTAAAATTTTCAGGCATTTTATCTCCAGCGGCCAGGTACCCAACGATAACCGCGGCGACTATATTTCCAATGACCGGGCACCCATACGGCTCCACTCCTTCCGGGGCGGGCCCAATAGCCGGGAACAGAAACATACCTACCTCCACGCCATTGCCATTCCGGACCAATCCAGATAGCACCGCTGAAAGGAGCCCGGCCCACAGCTCTTGTATGTACACCGGCAGGAAAATTCAACCTCACCCTTACATGTTGCGCCTCGGATGAAGAGGCTGCCAGCATAAAGACGATTGCTACTACTGATAATTTAATTTTCATGGTTACTTATTTTAGGCCTCTTATGACCTTGAACCAGCAATGAAGTTTATTCCGGCTGCAATAGTTTTCCTAACTTTCCTATTATGAACCTGGAAAAACTTCGACCTGATAAATACCTGAAGTATTTAAATCCAACCAACCTGTTTGCTACCAAGAGGACCAAAGAGATTTTGTCTGTCAACCCTACCGTTATCCCCCACCGGGAAGAAGCCAAAGAAGTGGTGGTGAGTATTTTTGATTATAATGCAGACTCACTGGAAGAAAAAAAACTGTCGGCCATCAACGATTGTCTTATGTACAAAACCAGCGGCCGCACCACCTGGATAAATGTTGACGGTCTTCGCAAAACAGATGTAGAAGCTGTTTGTACGCATTTCGATATTCACCCGTTGGTGATTGAAGATATCCTCAGCATTAACCAGCGGCCAAAACTCGACGAAGAAGTGAATAGTATTTTTTGCCTGCTCAATATGCTTTATTTTAACGAACAAACCCACGCTGTAGAGCAAGAGCAAATAAGCATCGTTTTGGCCAAAGATGTTGTTATCAGCTTCCAGGAAGATGCACACCGGGATGTATTTACTTCTCTGCGGGAAAAATTGAAAACCACGAACAGCAAAATAAGGCAGCGGGGCGCAGATTATCTTTGTTATACACTGCTTGACATGATAGTTGACCACTATTTTATAGTAATGGAAAAATTGGGCGACCATATTGAAGAGGTAGAAGAACAGGTGACCAGAGGGGCTAATACCAGGTCTCTTGCCAATATTACACATCTGCGTAAAGAATTGATTATTCTGAAAAGAAATTTCTCTCCCGTTAGAGAAGTGGTAAATGGCTTTTTGCGTAGCGAAAGCGAACTGCTGGAAGACCGCCATACTAAATATTATAAAGACGTTTACGATCACATCGTTCAGGCGAGTGAACTTTCAGAAAACTATCGGGATGTGTTGGTAAGTTTACAGGACCTGCACATTAACAATGTGAATATGAAGATGAATGAGGTAATGAAAGTAATGGCTATCGTTACCTGCCTGCTGGCCCCGCCAACCGTTATTGGGGGGGTGTTTGGTATGAACTTCGAAAAAATACCTTTTACATCAAACGGCATTGGGTTTCATGTAACCGTTGGTTTTATGTTATTAATCCCCATTGTAATGCTGTATATTTTTAAACGGCGGGGATGGTTTTGATGCCTGAACCTTTATCTTTCGGACTTTCTTTCCTACTCCACTTTAGGGGTTAGGGGTTTCTTAAATACCGGCACGGTACTACAGGGCTCACCATACATGATGCTTTTGGCAACAGGCCGCAGTAGTTTTGTAATCTCCATGTACACATAATCCCCGATAGGTGTTTCGCCACAGCCCTTTATCACCACTTTTTTATCGGTAAATTCATTTACGTTAATGGCTGATAAATTTTTCAGGAAAAGATTTTTGTGTAATTCTTTTTCATCCCCCATTACTATTTCTTTGGCGATGGGTTGAAGGTAAGTAGCCACAAGCATCCATGCCCACACGGGTATGACTGCATCCACCGAACAGGTAAGGGCAACGTTTTTATTGGTATAAACAGACCAGTCAAGATTCTTTAGTGCTTCCCGGAAATCTTTTTCTTTTAATATCATGCCCATAAACAAATGCTCCTTCAGGTCAAACACAGCAGTATCTCCTTTAGGATAATATTTTTCCAGGTCAAGGGTTATTAAACCACTTTCGGCTACTTTATTTACAAAAGGCTCACTCATTGTTTTTAATCAGTACATAAAAATAACATTTCTAACCGGCTGTTGTTTGCGACATCCGTAAAAGAAAACCCTGAAGCCTTTGTAGCTTCAGGGTTACAGTTGTTTTTGGTTCAATATATCTTAGTAACGATTTCTTCTTTTATCCTTAATGGTCGCTGCATTTTTTAATGCATTAAGCGGATAAGCCGGTGATTGCGGATTGCTTATAAATTGTTTTGTTTGGTCATACAGGCTTTTGCGTTGCTCTGCAATATCGCCTGTAGTAACCGGCGTTGTGCCAACACTGTCTACCCGGATTACATACACACCGCTCTGGCCTTCCAATGCTTCCGGTACCACTTTTCCTTTATTGGCAGGATTAAACACTGCACCGCTGATTCTGGGTTCATAACCAAGTGTTCCGGATGAGTTAAACCGTACGCTGTCCACCACTTCTATGGGTTTGCCCCCGAGAGCAGTTGCAGCAGCTTCCAGTGTTGTTACTTTCCCAATCTTTTGTTTTAAAACCTCTGCCTTCTTTTTATTTCGCAGCGCTGCTTCTACTTCTGGCCTTGCGGTTGCAACGCTTTTTGTTCCTTCTTCAAACACCCCGGTAACAACGGCTACTACATAATTATCAGCTATCCTTTCTGGTTTTAATACTTCGCCCATTTTTGCGTCATAAATATTTCGTACAAATTGACGGGAATAACCAAGGCTCTGTACCTGTGCATCATTGGGTTTGATGCTGGTGCCAATTCCTTTTACCCGGCCTTTTGGTTTTTGTGTTTTCTCAAACACATCGTCAAATGCTTTTTGGTTGGGGCTATCGCCAGCAAACTGGTTGGCTTCTTCCTGTGCCTTGCTATCTGTTTCGTTGCTTGGAATAATTTGTTCTGCGAGGTAACCTACCTTATAACTTGTCTGCGGTTTAATGAACGACAGAATTTCTATATAGTGCCAGCCGAATTGTGTTTTAATTACTTTTTTATCTCCCGGCTTTCCATCAAATAAAATAAACTGTCCAAACTCTTTTGCAAAACCTTCTCCCTGTATGGTAGCAGAAGAAAATGTCATTACACCCTTATCAGCATGAGCAGCCTGGTCGGTTGTATATTTTGTTTCCAGCTCATCAAAGTTGGCGCCGTTCTTTATTGCTAACGCAACGCTATCAGCTTTTGCTTTGGCAATTGAATCGGGCATGATAGGGTTGCCGCTTCTGTCTGCTGTTCCTAATAGGATGTGACGACATTTTACAGAATCCGGTAAAACCTTTGTATCAATCATTTTTGCCAATACATAACTTCCACCATCCAGATAAGGACCAAACACCTGGCCTTTTCCCAAACGCTGAATGCTGTCTTTGGCAGCCACCTGCATTTGCGAGGCTCCAATATAACCATCAAAGAAATTGGTAACGCCGTTGCGGGCAAGAAATGAAACCGCATCGCTGGTAGTATCAAGCTCTGGCTTTAATAACAACAACTGGTTCTTTACAAGTAATGAATCAGCAGCAGTAGGTGATGCGTTAAATGAAACATAGGAAATATTACGGCTCTCTTCCTGTTTGAAATCGTTTTTATGTTTACTGATATATGCAGCAATTTCTTTATCATCAACTTTAACCAGGCTGTCCGGAATGCTTGTATAGACTTCCCTTACCAGGGAGATTTTTCCAATCTGGCTGTTGTCGGCATTTTGCTTTTCTAAAAACCAGCGGGGATAATTATTAGTGTTACTAAGTAATGCAACATATTTTTCGCCGAGCCGCTGTAGTTTTAACTGCTCAACATAACTATTAAATACATCCTTTTGATCTTGCGGAACCGTTTTGCTCTTCAGCATATCATCAATCTTACGCTTAGCTGCTGCAGGATCGTAGCCGTTTTCGTCAGACAGTTGTTGTTTTAAATCGGATGGCATATTGGGTCCATATAAAATATCGCCCAGTTCTTTTTTCCCAATCTTCATCGATAGTTTATCAATCTCACCGCCGAGTGCAATACTATTAATCTCCTGGGCCCACACCTGCTCAATAGCTTGTGAAGAAATCATTTCGGCAGGATAGCCCTGGCTCCGCATATTGGCTTCTGCTTGTTGTACTTTTCTGGCGAAATCATCGGCATTAACCGTTTTACCATTAATACTACCAAGGCTTTTAGAACCAGTTACCCGGCCGCCACCACCACGGCCAGAAAAATAATCGGTCAATATAAAACCAATCAATGCCAGTGCAATAGCAACAACAGCCACTTTTGCATACTTATCTCTGATATCCTGAATAATAGACATAGTGTACCCTGCTTTTTAAAGGATGGCAAAAATAGGGGAAAAACTGTGGAAAATCTATAAAAATGGCCGGCTGCCAGGGGATTTTGCTTGTTGGCGAAAGAGGGGGTGAATAACTAAAAAAGGCGGACTTTCCGCCTTTTTTAGTTGTTTATTCAAAATATCTGATTCGGTTCTATTTTGCTTATTTCCGCTTTGGGTGAACCAGTTTCATCTCCTTAATCAGTTGGCTGGCCCCTGCGTATTTGTCCACAATAAATAATACATAGCGTATATCCACCATAATATTGCGGCAAATAGAAGGGTCATAATTAATGTCACTCATTGTTCCTTCCCACACCCGGTCAAAGTTGAGGCCCACCAGGTTACCATAAGCATCCAGTGCCGGGCTTCCGGAGTTACCGCCTGTTGTGTGATTCTGGGCAATAAAACATACCGGCATTTTGCCATTCGTTCCATACTGGCCGTAATCTTTGTTCTTATATAGTGTTTGTATTTTTTCCGGCACATCAAACTCGTAGTCGCCGGGTACATATTTATCCATTACCCCATCGAGGTAGGTGTAGTAATCATATTTCACCGCATCCCGTGGGTTATAGCCTTTTACTTTACCATAAGTAACCCGTAGTGTGCTGTTGGCATCAGGATAAAATGTTTTTTCCTTAAAGACATCCATCTGCGCCTGCATGTAAGTACGGTTAAGCTTGTTGATACGGGCCTGAACCTCATTTAATTTTTTTGAAACCTCATTTGAATAGGTGGCTACCAGGTCTGTATATAATTGTATCGCTTTATCTTTTTTTGCAAACGCCATAACATCTTCCATGGTACCATTCAGCAACTGCATTGTTTTTTTGGCATCATGCAATATTGTTTCTTCATACAGCTTTGTTGCCACCTTATTAATATCATTACCATTCTCACTCAACAATTTTCTCAGAAATGGCGATTGGTATTTTTGGTCCTGGTCTTTTACATACATCTCTATCAGCGTTTCAAACAGCTTCACATCTACTTCGGAATTATATTCTCCAAACAATCCTTCCAGCACATTCCGGGCCTGGTCTCTTCGCTGTGTAAAAGCCTTTTCTCCATCTTTCAGCGCCGCTGCACTTACTGAATTTACCCAGCCGGCAATAGTAAACAACTCAATCTTACTGGTAATTTCTAAATAATAATCCCGTGCATAGCCGTATGGTTTTATTTCGCCATAGGCGGCTTCAAGGTCGCCCAAGAGTGTTCCATATTGTGCTTTCCACTGTGGATTACCATTTACTCTTTTTTGAAATTCGGCTTCATATGTTTTCTTTTTTCCCAGTGCATTGGTGCTTGTTAATCCCAATACTTCCCCCTGCCATTTTTTATAGGAGTTTTGAATACCGGCATATTTAGCTGCATATTGAATTTTAATCTGTTCATCACTTCTCATATAACCATCAATAACCGCCAGTGCTTTTTCCCGGATCGCAATTTTTGCGGGGTCATTCACGGTCATTATTTGTTCCACAGCGGCTGATTGCAGGTATTGCGTAGTTCTGCCGGGAAAGCCAAACACCATCGTAAAATCTCCTTCAGCTACACCGTCTAATGAAATGTTTAATGATTTTTTAGGTGTGTAGGGAATATTATCTTCTGCATACTCTGACGGCTTGTTTTCTTTGTTAGCATAAATGCGGAACATAGAAAAATCTCCGGTATGCCGTGGCCACATCCAGTTGTCGGTGTCTTTACCAAAATTGCCGATTGAAGAAGGCGGCGCCCCCACCAATCTTATATCTCTATAAGTTTCGGTGATGAACATATAATATTGATTGCCTTCAAAAAAACCACGGACAAATCCATCCTGGTAGCTTTCTTTCTTTGCTGTCTTCCTTATCTCGTTTATATTTTTATCAATGGTTGATTGTCTTTCACTTTCCGTCATTACAGGTGTAACCCCGTTTAATGCCTGTTTCGTTACATCTTCAATACGTATAATAAAAGTGACAAACATTCCTTTGTTAGGAATTTCTTCACCATGATTCGCTGCCCAAAAACCATCTCTTATATAATTACGTTCTAATGTGGAATGGTTCTGAATTGCATCAAACCCGCAATGATGATTGGTTAATATTAGTCCTTTAGATGAAATTACCTCGCCGGTACAACCTCCGTTAAAACTTACAATAGCGTCCTTCAGGCTTCCGCTATTGATACTATAAATATCTTTAGCACTCATTTTCATCCCCAGGCTCTTCATGTGTTTTTCGTTCATTTTCTCCAGCAACAGGGGTAGCCACATTCCCTCATCAGCCTTCACCAGGGAAACAATCGACAAACAAATGACAACAAACAGGTGTTTTATATACTTCATACAGTAAATTTTTTGATGGTTTAAAATTAGGTCATTCTGTTTTATTAGCTTTTCCGTTTATAAAGTCTTTGAAATACTATCAAACCGGCAGGCTACTTCCAACTTTTTTTCCCCGTAGGGTTGTGAACAGGTGAAAAAACATGTGTATAACGCCTTGTGAAACGTGTATATGGAACTGAATGATTGGAAACGAAATTGTGAGTTCAGTGAGAAGTGAGCTGAGGAGCCATTATTTTAACCAACTATCCTATCCTGATTCACATTATTTAAAAATAAATGACTCATTTATTTCTGCAGGTCAGTAGTTCACAATGCTGTGGATAGTGTTAAGGAAAATCAATAGAATCAACGATAGTGTGTGTGGATTACCTTGTTTTAAATGTGGATTACTGAAAGTAAGTATTTTTGTAAAAGAGTTTATCCACTAATCCACACCTGTAATAATAATAAACTCTTTTTTATAAAAATATATTATTACTATTATTGTATTAATACAGGGTTTTAAAAATTTTGTTTTGAAAAGTTGTGTGAAGTGTTGGAATATTGCTGAATCGAAAAACAAGTAGCGATGAACAAAAATACTCTGGTGGCAGCTCAATCAAATCTTGAAATAAACGGTTTTCTTAACATTGAGCTTGATCCAACACTGGACCTGTTTGCCGAAATTGAAAGGCTGAAGAAAGAAAAAAATGCGGTGATACTGGCGCACTACTACCAGGAACCGGATATCCAGGATGTGGCGGATTATATCGGCGATAGTTTGGGTTTGGCACAACAGGCAGAAAAGACCACCGCCGATATGATTGTTTTTGCCGGGGTGCATTTCATGGCTGAAACGGCTAAAATTTTAAATCCATCAAAAAAAGTTGTTATACCGGATCTGAAAGCCGGATGTTCTCTCAGCGATAGTTGTCCGCCACCATTATTCAAAAAATTCAAAGAGCAACACCCGGACCATGTGGTGGTGAGTTATATCAACTGCAGTGCCGGCATTAAAGCGTTGAGTGATGTGATTGTGACAAGCAGTAATGCAAAAGTTGTTGTAGAAAGTTTTCCAAAAGACCAGAAAATAATCTTTGCGCCGGATAAAAACCTGGGGGCTTATATCAACAAAGTAACAGGAAGAAATATGCTGCTTTGGAATGGTGCCTGTATGGTACATGAAATTTTCAGCCTCGAAAAAATTACTAAACTAAAAGTTCGTCATCCGCATGCCAAACTGATTGCCCACCCTGAATGTGAAGATCCTATACTTCGCATAGCAGATTTTATCGGATCAACTACCGGCTTATTAAAATATTCACAGACCGATTCATCCCAGGAATATATCGTGGCAACAGAGACAGGTATCCTGCACCAGATGATGAAAGCGTCTCCCAATAAAACTTTTATTCCTGCACCACCTAATAATAGTTGTGCCTGTAACGACTGTCCCCACATGAAAAGGAACACCCTGGAAAAAATTTATCTGTGTATGGAGTATGAAACGCCGGCAATTGAAATGGATGAGGCATTAAGGTTAGAAGCCAAGAAACCCATAGACAGGATGCTGGAGATTTCTGCAAAGGCGGGGTTGTAATGAATTCAAAATGGAAGTAATTTAACCTGTTTACGAATACTAATTCGTTGTTTAACCAATCCTTTTTTTAAAGTTTTGTAACTGATGCGTTTTCCTGAAACGGGCATTCTGAAAACAAGAGATCCCCGGTGAAGGCTAGTAGCCAGTTTAACCGGAACCGGGTTTAAGAGCCATATATTCCTAATATCCTGAACACCCAGCTGCAGGGCAGGATGAATATATTTCAGTTGAATTTCTTCATACATATGATTTAATTATTAGTAAATTTATAAAAACTAGCTGGTACATTTTTCTATTGATTATTAACAATAAACTGTACCAGCAGTTTCGCCTATTTACGAGTTGGGCGTCATGCAATTTAACATCTCAATCTTTAAAGCACTGTAGGACTTAATGAAAGATGTATCAGTATTTTCAAGAGTATTCTCATATAGACAAAGAGAAACACATAGCCCTTTAGAAAATTTTCTAACTGAAATATTTGCGTTCTGTATTGAAACAGATTTAACCTTCCGCAAGGACATTTTTCTTAAGCTTTTAAAAATTAAACTTCCTCAAAACATTTGCGATGTGACAACACAAGTTGAATATGACAATTTGGGGCGGCCCGACATTGAAGTTTGCTTTGATGACACTGCCATAATCTTTGAATGCAAAGTCCAGGCAAGCGAACGACCAAATCAACTTAGTGACTATGCTACAATTTTGACAAACCATAAACTACAAAAAGATAAACATCTTGTTTTCTTAACTAAGTATTTTGAACACAGAGAGTTTACATTTGATACGGTAAAACCACATATGATAAGGTGGTTTGAAGTACACGAACTTATTAATACTTCTCATAGTGAAATCACAAACCATCTTAAATCATTTTTAAAAGACCAAGAAATGGAAAAAGTTCAAAACTTTACTATTCAGGATATGCTTGCAATCAAAACTATTCCTGAAACTATTACAAAAATGGAAGAAGTACTTGAACAGCTAAGGCCGGAATTTGAAAAACATTTTGGTGGCTATTCAAGGGAAAAACATCTTAATTACTCTTACAATGGATGGTCAAAGTTAAAATACGAAACTAACGATTTTTATATCGTAACGGGCTTTCGTTGGGATTGGGAAGACGAAATACCATATTTTGGACTTTGGTTAAATCTTCCGAAGAAGAAATTTTCTAACTCAAAGTTTTTGGACATAATCCAAAAGGAATTAATTCAACAAAATGAATGGTCATGTGATGAAGACGACATGGCATCTCCTTATTTAATGAAACCGATTAGTGAATTTATAGACAAAGAAGAAGATTGTATTCCTGCTATGAAAAGATTTGTGCAACAAAATTTAAAAGCAGTTTATGAACTAAGAAAAAAATATCCGAAACTTATCAAGTGACGCTGCACGAACGCCCAACAAAAGGTTTTGTGCAATTGGGGCATGACGTTGCAGCAATCATCGGCAGTGCATATCCAAGCTTTATATCCGGCGGACGTAATTCTGTTGGGCAGTAGTTCTTAACTTCGGCTTTTAGTTTGTCTCGTCCTGAAATAGGTTGACTAAAAAACAACCATTTTATGGACTTAAAAGAACAGATTATTAAAGAGTACCTGGAGCAAGGCTGCGGGTACCGAAAGCTGCAAGCAAAGTATGGTATCGGTCGCACCACCATCTGCAAATGGGTGCAAATCTATCAGGGTGTTCATGGCCTGGATAGAACAACCAAACAACAAAGCCACTATCTTAGAGACATGGATGACCCCAACAAAAAAAGGCTCCCCAAAAAACAAATCACGGCTGATGATTTGCAGAAAAAAATTGCTGCCCTTGAAAAGCAATTGCAATGGGAAAAACTAAGAGCCGATGCTTTAGACACCCTTATCAATGTGGCCGAAGACAAACTCAATATCTCCATCAGAAAAAAGTCTGGAAGCCCACAGTCCGGGAAATAAAAAAGGCATATAGTTCTGTTAGTTTACAAACTATCTGCCGGCTGTTGGGCTATACGCCACAGGCGTATCATAAACACATGAGTAAAACCATGCGACTGCATTTGCAGGAAGGCCTGGTGCTGCAGCAAATTCAACAAATCAGAAAACACCAACCCCGTTGTGGTGGTAGAAAACTATTTATTGAACTCCTCCCCTTCTTTGATCAGCACAATATTAAAATGGGAAGAGATGCTTTCTTTGATTTACTGCGTCGCAACAAACTGTTGGTCCGAAAACTAAAACGCAATGTGTATACCACCATGAGTAAACACCACTTTCGCCGCTATCCCAATCTGGCAAAGGATTTTACGCCGCTTAAAGCTCATGAACTTTGGGTGGCTGATATTACTTACATCCCCACCAAACACCGCCATGCTTACCTGTTCCTCATTACTGATGCTTACAGCCGAAAGATCGTGGGCTTCCATCTCAGCGATGATATGAAAGTGAGCAGCGGCATCATGGCGTTAAAAAAAGCACTGGCACAAAAGCCGCCGGATGCCATTGTGATACACCATAGCGACAGGGGGATACAATATTGCAGCACTGAATATACCAACCTGCTGCAACAACACAATTGCCAGATCAGTATGACACAAAACAGCGACCCTTATGAAAATGCTATTGCTGAAAGAGTAAACGGCATACTAAAGACAGAACTCATCAGTAACTATTACAAAGAACCCCTGAGGCTTCCCGGCATATTGCCAGGTGTATTACCATTTACAACTATCGCAGAAGGCACAGCAGCCTGAACTGGCAGGTGCCCGAAGATGTACATAAACAGTACGGACTGCAAAAGAAAACATGGAAAAACTATTATTATAAACGAACAAAAACAACAGTCACAAATGAAGCAAGCTAAACAGGCCAACGCACAAAATATTTTCTTTAGCTATGGGGGCTACGAAAATATTTTTGCCCGCACACCACCACCAGTTCTTTTTTACTCAACCTATTTTAGGATGAATTATCTTAGTAAACCAATAGCAGGATTATTTAACTAAACCAGTCAACTTATTTTAGGACGAGACAATCTTTGATCAGCAGCATATCCCAGCTTGACGTAACACGGAATATCGCCACGTCGCCAAGCCCTGGACGTTATCTCCCAATCTCCGCCAACACCATCTTTGTACATTGTTTCTCCCTCTTCTCCGGATTTACGAATTTTAAATCCAGCTTCGTTATTTCATAATCCAACACAACGAACTGCTGCCCGATCAGATAACCTCCTTTTTTAATTTCTTCTTCGTTCCTGATATCAAACAACAACCACACTTTTTTACCGGTTTGTAAAACAGAATCTGCAAACTCCTGGCGAAGCGAAGCGGTATAAAAACTGAAAGAGGAGCTTTGCATGTCTTTCCAGAAATATACATCGGCAGGATCTGCTTTTCCCTTTGTACTTAATGCTAATTGGTTACCGCCCTGGTAGGTTAAAAGCTTTGGATAGAAATTACTGTTCAGTAAAAAGAAACAAAGGGCCATGGTGGCCACAGACGCCGCCACCGCTTTTTGTAAACGATTATAAACATCACTTTTTATAAAATAAAAAACAACCGCCAGCAGCAATACAACCCCGGCAATAATCAAAATGCTTTTGACCGGGAAGGCCCAGCCGTTTATCGCTGTAATAACCAACAGGAGAAGAATGATAAGAACAAGCTGAACAATAAAAATAGTTTTACTCCATTGGGTATTTGCCTGTTTACTGATAATACATGCAGCGGCCATTACGGCTGTTGCAGGAAAAACAATATTCAGATAATGTGGGAGCTTGAAACCAGAAAAGGAAACTATCAATAAGATAACGATAAAGACACCCGTCGTTAACCATTCGTCTTTTCTATGGAGGAAAAACCGGAGACGCCCCGCCAGGGCCATATAAGCGAGGATGCTCCAGGGGGCAAAAGCCCAGAGAAAGGAATGCAGGAAAAAGAAGTAATCGTTCTTTGCATCACTACCCATGCCGCCGCTAAACCTTTCTACACTTTGATTCAGTAAAATAAATTTTACACCATTGATATGATCTTTGCCCCGCACCATTATTTCCGGGTGCAGGTTGTATTGCAGGTAATAACAATAAACTACCGGCGCAATGAATACAGCAAAGAGCAATAGCAACAACAGCCACTTCCAGTTGAGAAACAGGTTCCAGTCTTTGCGGTACAAAATATAAAACAATGCAGCTACAGCCGGAACAAACACAGCAATATGGCCTTTGGTAGAAAACCCCAGCGCCAAGCCAAGAGCAGCACCGATAACGGCCGGTATTTTTTTGTTTTGGATAAAATCAACGAGCTGCCAGGTGGCCAAAGCGATGGAAGCGGTAAGGATAGCATCCATCCGCACATCATTATTGGCGAGCAGGTAAGCGAATGAAGAAGCAATAATTAATGCCGCCAACTTACCCACCTCATTATTATACAGCGACTTTCCAAGACGATACACAGAATACGTACCCAAAATGGTGAACAGAAAAGAAGGAAGCTTATAAGCAAAGGAGGTAACACCAAATATTTTATAACTCATTGCACAAAGCCAGAAATGTAAATGGGGTTTATCCAGGTAATCGCCGGCATGATCAACGAGTGATACATAATCACCGGTGAGGTACATATGCAGGGCAATATTGGCATGGTGTGCCGAATCATTGTCCATCAGCGGTACAAAAAGTCCAATGATATATACTAATCCCAGTAAGGAAAACAGAAAAATATAAATATTGCGGGAAAGAAACGGGGTGCTCAAACCAGAAGTTTTGACAAAGTAAGCAAAGAAGCAGCAGTTTGATGAACGGAATTTTATATACTGGCAATAGCTGTAAATTACCCTTAAATACAGAGTATGAAAATTATCGCCGTTTTGCTGCTTAATTTATTTTGTCTTACCGGTATTAAGGCTATACCACACCTATCTGATAGTATTCCTGTTAATTCAAAAGATGTAGAATCGATCAATGCTATTATCAGCTCCTTGTATAATGTAATATCAGGACCGGCCGGAGAAAAACGAAACTGGGATCGGATGCGGACTTTGTTTATTCCTGAAGGAAAATTGATGGCGACTGGAAAACGACAGGATGGTTCGATGGGAAAAAGAGTGATGACGGTCGAGGATTATATCGCAACGTCCGGCCCCTTCTTAGAGAAAGATGGTTTTTTTGAAAGAGAGATAGGAAGAAAGACTGAGCAATTTGGAAGTGTGGTACATGTGTTCAGTACGTATGATTCTAAAAGAAAGCTGGAAGAGGAAAAGCCCTTCATGCGGGGTGTCAACAGCATTCAATTATGGAATGACGGAAAACGTTGGTGGATAGTATCGGTTTTTTGGCAGGCCGAAACTGCGGACAACCCGATACCGGAAAAATATCTTAATTAGTTTGTTGGAGCGAGGCCAAAAGGTCTTTTACCTTTTCTCTAATAAAGTCTCTTACTTTTCTGAACTCTTCCTCGTTCATATCTCTTGGATCTGGTATCTGCCAGTCAATAAATTGTTTGGCCGGCATCCAGGGACAGGCATCGCCACAACCCATTGTCACCACCGCATCAAATGGGGCAAATTCTTTTACTTCGTCCAATGATTTTGAATGGTGGGTTGTCAGATCATAACCCAACTCTTTCATAGCGGCAATAGCTTTAGGATTTATTTTTCCTGAAGGGTTGGAGCCGGAGCTGTAGGCTTCAACAGCATCACCACCCAACATGTTGGCAAAAGCCTGGCTCATCTGGCTGCGGTTACTATTTTCTATGCAAACAAAAAGAAGTTTCTTTTTCATGATTATAAAATTAAAGAAGGAGAGGTGTTTACCCCTCCTTGTTTAGCAACAACCTTAGCAACAACCGCTACCCGGTTCACAGCATTTACGCTCATCTTTCGCAGGCTTTTCTGCATATACAGTTATACTGGTGATTCTCGTGGCTCCTTTTTTATACGCAGCAATTTCTTCGGCACTTAAATAATTAGCCAATATATCATCGGGGATAATAATAGTTTTATCTTTTTGCAAGGTGATGTTTGTAAAACCAGCTTCTTCAATTATGCCCAGGTACTCTTTTCTTTGAATAGCTCCGGAAACACAACCGGCATATAATTCCGCCACCTCTTTCCATTTTGCAGGAAGTTCTCCTTCCAGCACAATATCAGAAATAGAAAAGTGACCCCCAGGCTTAAGCACCCGGTATACTTCGCTGAATACTTTGTGTTTATTGGGAACAAGGTTCAACACACAGTTACTAACAATAACATCAGCTTTGTTGGCTGTAACGGGCATGTCTTCAATATCGCCTTGGCGAAACTCTACATTGTTTAGTCCAAGTTTTTCGGCGTTATCTCTTGCACGGGCAATCATAGCATCTGTAAAGTCAACACCGATCACTTTCCCTTTTTCGCCGACAAACTTGCGGGCCACAAAGGCGTCATTACCAGCACCGCTGCCGAGATCAATAACGGTGTCACCTTCTTTTATTTTTGCAAACTCAGTGGGCAGGCCGCAACCAAGACCAAGATCCGCATCGGGATTATAGCCTTCCAGCTTTGAATAATCGTCGGCCATAATATTATATACTTCATCTCCGCAACAGGAAGAAGTGGCGCCACAGCAAGAGGCGGCATTTATGTCCTTTGATTGGTTGGCGATCTCGCTGTATTTGTCTTTTACTAACTGTTTGATTTGTGAATCGTTATTCATGACTATAATTTTTATTGATTTTTAATTAACAGCAGGCTTTTTCATTTTTGATCTTCAGGTTTGCAAAAAGAAAATTGAACTCATTGTTGAATGTTGAAAAAGCTTTCCAGTTGATGCAATAGCAACTTCTGGGGCCGTCAATAGTACCGGTGATAAGCCCCGCCGTTTTCAGTTCTTTTAAATGTTGTGATACGGTAGACTGTGCCAGTGGAAGCGTATCAACGATTTCTCCGCAAACACATTCATTTCGTTGCGCCAGCACTTTTAAGATCGCTATACGGGCCGGGTGTGCCATTGCTTTAGCAAAAGCGGCCAGGTCCTGCTCCTTTTGGGTAAACTCTTCTTTTTTATGAAATGCCATTTAGTTAATCTTATATCGCAAATATACGATTATATTAATGAGAGCACCAAATCTTTTTTTTTATTTTAAAAAATTCAGGCGGGTTTTGTTTTCCTCTTTACCAGGGAGATAATCACTCCGCTTGCTATAATACAAAGAATACCGAGGGAAGACATCCAGTCCGGGAAGGCATCACCCAGGGCCATGCCGATAAAAACGGAGAAGATAATATTGGCATAGCCGATAGCAGAAACAACGCCGGCTTTGTCGGCACCGTAGGCCTTTGTTACAAAGTATTGGCCAAACAATGCCGCCAGCCCCAGCCATACTACATAAAACCATTCAATGCCCACCGGCCAACGCCAGCTTATAAAAAAGACATCGTCAACCGGTATATTAAAGAGATAACGGATGATCATAAAAACGGTAGGCACCAAAACGCCGGTACCTATAAATGCCAGTACAATAATTCTTGAATCATAATATCCGGCCAGCCTGTTAACGGTGATATAAGCTAGTGCAGAGGTAACGCCAGAAATTAATCCCGCCACATGATAAAACCAGGGCAGATGCATAGCAGGTTTATAGATTAATAACATGCCGGCAAAACCAAGCAGCACTGCCAGTAAAACGATACGGCCATGATATTCCCTGAACAATAAAAAAGAAAAAACGGCGATGAATAAAGCTGAAGTAAGATTATACGTCATGGCGGTACCAAGAGGTATGTGCAGGATGCAATACAATAATGTATAAAGCGCTGTTGTTCCCATCATTCCCCTGAAAATGAGCAAATGAAACTTACCGCCTTTATTAACCGGAGGTTTTATAAGGAAACCCGCTATCAACACCATTAAACCAACCGCATTTCTCCAGAAGACCAGTTGGCCGGCACCAAAACTTCCTTTTAATAATTTGGCGGCACCACCCATCAATGAAAAGCCGAGAGCTGCCAGCAGCATGTAGAATATTCCTTTGTATCGGGAATCAATTGGCATCAGAACCGTGCTAGTTTTTCCACAGCCATTTCCAGTGTTTCTTTCTTTTTTGAAAAACAGAACCGCAACACCTTATCATCTTTTCCATGGTGATAAAAAGCAGAAACAGGTATTGTTGCCACACCGGCTTCTTTTGTTAGCCGGATGGCAAGGTCTTTATCTGCCTCATCACTTATTCTTTCATAACTGCCGCAAATAAAATAACTGCCAAAAGAATCATGCATCGTAAATCTTGTCTGCTGCATCAGTTGTTTGAAATAATCTCTTTTCTCCTGCATAAAGGCGGGTAGTGACAAATATGCATCTCTGTTTTTAAGAAATAATGCAAGTCCCACCTGTGATGGTGTGTGGCAGCTAAAACAATTGAATTGATGAACCTTTCTGAATTCTTTCGTTAATCCTGCAGGGGCAATACAATAGCCAAGCTTCCAGCCGGTGCAGTTATACGTTTTACCAAAAGAGAAGCAGACAAAACTTCTTTGCAACAAATCGGGATAACGAAGAGTGCTCTGGTGCGGAATATCATCAAAAATCAAATGTTCATACACTTCATCACTGATGATGAAGATATTGGTGCCGGCAGTAATTTTTCTTAACTGTTGTATATCTTCTTCATTTATCACACTGCCGGTCGGATTGTGAGGAGAGTTGATGATGATCGCTTTTGTTTTTGGTGTAATGGCATTTTGCACGGCCACCCAGTCGATATGATAATCAGGATAAACAAGACTGATAGGCACTGCCTTTGCCCCGTTGATCTCAATGTTTGGTATGTAGCTGTCATACGCCGGCTCAAACACAATTACTTCATCCCCCGGTTGCAGGATCGTAGTGAGGGCAGAATAGATTGCATAGGTGCCGCCGGGGGTTATGGTGGTTTCTGTATCGGGATTGATTTTCGTTGAATAAAGAAACTCCACTTTTTCAGCAATAGCCTCTCTCAGCGGCATCCAACCGGGCATGGGAGAATATTGGTTGAAATTATTTCTCATGGCCTCATTCACCAGGCCGGTTAATTCATCACTCATCGGAAAGTCGGGAAAGCCCTGCCCAAGATTTACTGCATTGTGTTCGGTAGACAATGCACTCATTACAGAAAAAATCGTGGTGCCTACGTTGGGGAGTTTGGATTGAATATGCAAGACAGATGATTTAAGTAAAATAAAAAACAGCTTCTTAATAGTAAGAAGCTGTGCTAAGTTCTGTATTTATTAACAAACTTACTTCACTGTTATCTTCGCAAACCGTAAATCCGTTTTTGCCATCAGGTGCTGCCGCCATGATGGGATAAACAATTCATTTTTTACCACAAAAGCATGGCGGGGCATCAATATTGTTTCATCATTGTTGGAGCCGATGATTTTTCTGGTCATTTTGCCGGTGGCCAAATCAATGGAAACGCCATATACATTACTTCTTTTCCTGAAGTTGTAAACTGTTTTGACCCTGTCGCCATATTCCGGATTTACGTTGTTGCTGGTATGATCGTTCATGATAATCACCAGGTTGTTATTATTGATAAGACTGGAATAGGAAGAATAAAAAGGCATACCACCCCTTGTTGCAAAATAGCCGCTGTTATCAGAACTAAAGCTAATGCCGGACCCCGGGCTGGTGTTGGTGGTACGAACCTCTTCTACCTGCGATTTATTTAAGGCGTTCAGCCATTTTATGTTTCCATCTTTATCGGCGTTTATAACCAGAATATCCTGGTTGGTAAAACGGTGAACATGTGTGGTGGTTGTATTCCATGTTCTTGTAACATTATTGTAGGATGAGTTGGTATAAGTATAATATGCATACCGGGACACTTCACTGGTAATTACGATAGAATTATCAGCCGGGTTAATATCCACGGATTTAATAATAAAGCTGTTGGGAAACTCTTCTTCCTCATCGTCATCTTTTGCTTTCTTCGCCTGCTTTTTTTCTTCTTTAGATAAATCATCATCATCCGTTTCATCAACAAAACTTTTACCAAGCATCCCGGAATTTATTTCTTTAAACGAACTCAGCAGTAACGTTCCTTTTTCCGGATCAACTTTATTGATATAAAAACCATTCAAATCTTCTTTTTTAGCTGTGTTACTGTAAAACCCAGCCAGCAGCATTTCTCCTGTGGGCTGTTCTATTAAACGTCCGCTTATAATATAACGGTCGTCGGCATCGATCTTTACGTCATTTTCTTTTTTACCATCGCTGTTATAGATAGACATTGCGTATTGTTTAAATACCAGTCTTTTTCTTTTCTTTTTGCCATACTGTGCCTCTTCATATTCTTTTCCTAATAGAATAATCTTATTACTTTTGGTAAACTGTACATCCTGCAGGGCATAATAGTCCGGATTAAAAGAAAGGTCAATAATGGCAGACTCTTTCCGCTTCAGATTTTTATCCAGCAGATGAACGCCAAGCGTTACCTTTTCTTTTCCGGAAATATTGCTGACCATTAAAAATGCTGTACCATTTTGCACCGGGCTAACCTTCATTTCATAATCATCTTTTTTACTTTCCAGCCGGTAGCTACCCAG
Organism: Chitinophagaceae bacterium; assembly: GCA_016719015.1. Classification (GTDB taxonomy): domain Bacteria; phylum Bacteroidota; class Bacteroidia; order Chitinophagales; family Chitinophagaceae; genus JJ008. The sequence goes on along the minus strand of JADKAZ010000015.1, from coordinate 159,729 downwards.
TTCAATAAAATCTCCTACAAGGTCCCCGGTCGTTTTATCTACTTTGGAGCCGTAGACTTTAAATAGTTTTTCTTTCTTTTCATAATCTGTTGCAAACAGGTAAAGGTCGTTGCCCAGTGTCTGAAAACTTTGAAACTCCAACCCTTTCAGTTCTTTTTTATATTCCTTGTCGAACACTTCGCCGAAATTTTTATCAAGCTTCATCAGCTTGATGCTGGTACCATATGTGGCGCCGATAATGAAATAGCCTTTCATTTTTATCCGGGCTTCGGTAAAGTAAAGGCCTGTATTATCAGCAGCTACAATATCAAGGTCGGCTGTTCCTTTTTTTAACTTTATTTCTTCACCCAGCGTCATCCGATAGGAAGTAGCCGGTGTTTGGGAAAAGGAGAAAAGGTAAATACACAGACCGGCAATCAGCAAGAAGATTTTTTGCATACAATTTTATTGAAACGCTAAATTAGTTTAAAGTGCTTTGGCTATAAAGAAGAGGATGTCAAAATAACCTTAAAGAAAAAAGATTATTTCTTGTTCTTGGATAAACTATTTGCGACCAGCTCATAAGAATGGTCAATCCACACTTTTAATTGCTTTATGGAAACCGAACCATCTACCACAATAGTGTTCCAGTGTTTCTTATTCATGTGGTAGCCCGGTAATACACAGGAAAACTCTTCCCTGAGCTCAATGGCTTTTTCAGGATCGCATTTTACATTAAAGCGAAGCTCTTCGCTGTCAAGACCAGTTAGCAGAAATACCTTGCCTCCAACTTTATATACTATTGTGTCCGGTCCAAAGGGGAATGTTTCTTCGGCACCAGGTTTGGTCAAACAATATTCCCGAAGGGATTCGGCATTCATCTATTGGCCTTTAGAAAACGATAAGGTAATTGTAGAGATCTTTATTTTATCAAGATTTCTTTTTACTTCCGGCATTTCAGTAGTAAATTCTGAATCGCCTGATAGCTCTGATCCGCCATCACCGGTCATCTCAAGACGGAAACCAACCGGGGAGTTTTGTAAAGTACCCATACCATAGTCTTGAATATAACCACCATAGTCCCAGTCAAAGCCAGCAAAGATTATTTGTTTGCCATTTACTTTCAAAAGTTCTTCCAGCGTAGAACCTATTTTGAGTCCGCTGGCAGTATGATAAGAACCACCAGTTGAATAAGTTTCGATAAAAGCGATAGAGGTATGATAAAGACTGTCTTTCCAATAAACAATGAACTCATTATTTTTTTCCGGGTAAATTCTTGTTACATCAATACTGTCTGCACATTCGGGCCCGCAGATTCTCTCATCTTTTACATTAGCAACCCCATATATAGCCTGCAGGTCTGCCATCTTCGTTTTTTTTGTGATCAACCCCCAGCTGCTGTCTGTTATTAAGGAGGAGTCAATTGGTGTGTCTTTGTTGTCTGCAACAGGAGTTGCTTTTTTATCTTTATTGCCACAACTGTATATCACCGCACCAAGGAATAATAGCGGAAGAATAATTTTTTTCATGTTGCTTTTTGTGAAGTTAACTGATAATAGCTGTTGCTTCTATTTCTATTAAATATTCAGGTGCAATTAATCCTTTTACTTCTATCATAGAGGTGCAGGGTTTGATGACAGAGAAAAACTCTCCATGCGCCTTTCCATATTCTTCCCACCGTGTAATGTCGGTGACGAACATTCTTGTCCGCACCACATCTTTTAATGATGCTCCGGCTTTTTGTAGAACGGTCTCAATTTTTTCCAGAATGAATTTGGTTTGGGCATAAGCATCATTCTTTCCCACTAGCAAACTATTTTCATCAACCGCTACGGTTCCCGTCACTTCAATAATATTTCCAACTTTTACCGCACGGCTATAGCCCACGATGTCTTCCCATTTGGCACCGGAGGAGTAATTGATTCGTTCCATTCTTATTTGATTTCGATGTTTTCTGGTTTTATAAGGGGCTCGCCATTCATTCGTAAAAGTATCTGAGCCACGGTTACTACGTCTTTTTGACAATAGGTAACAATGCGTTGTAAATTCTTTTCTTTCCAAAAAACTTCCCATACCATACTTCCATCAATATCATCCTTCGGTGTTTGGATGCCGAGTGTATGTGCCAGCAGGTTTAAGGAGGTAAAGCTTTTAAAATCTCCAAACTTCCAGAGTTCTAATGTGTCAAAATGATTTACTTCCCAGGGTTTTTTACCCGAGATATTCAGGATAAAAGGAATAGTAAGATTGTTTACAATCATTCGCCTGCATAAATAAGGGAAGTCAAATTCTTTTCCATTGTGGGCACACAGGAACTTTGGTTCCCCGCTAGCCCATTTATTCAACATCTCATTAAACTGCTGCAGCAATAGTTTCTCCTCATCGCCGGCAAAACTTTTTAGAACGATTTTTCGCTGGTCGCCAGCTCCCTGTAGCACACCACAGCTTATACAAATGATTTTTCCAAATTCTGCATAGATGCCGGCACGGGGATACAGGGATTCATTTGTTTGGCCTTCATGATACTTTGATAAGGAGAGTGATTTTGTATCCCACAAATTTTTCCAATCTTCGGGTAAAGAGGAGTAGTCCGGAAACTGCGGCACCGTTTCAATATCAAGAAAGAGAATATTATTTGCGGGGAATAAGGCCATAACATGTTTTTCTTTCCTAAAAATAGAAAAGGCAGCAGAGAAAACAATACCACTTACAGGTATTTATCGCCCTTGTTTCTTTTTACTTCCGCCACATATTCCTTAATCTCCTGTTCTTTATCTTTTTTGCAGATCAGCAAGACGTCTTTGGTGTCAACAATAATATAGTCTTTAAGCCCCTGTAACATCACCAGCTTGTTATCCGGTACATGAACCATACAATTGTTGGCGTCTACCACCATCACATTTTTGCCGACCACCGCATTGCCAAAATAATCCTTGTCTTTGTTTTCCCAGGCACTGTTCCAGGTTCCCAGGTCGCTCCAGCCAAATGATGCAGGAAGTAGATAGACGTTGTCTGCTTTTTCCATTATCGCAAAGTCAATAGAAATATTGGTGCATTGCGGGTAAATATTTTCGATTACTTCTTTTTCTCCGGCGGTATTAAATTTATCCTTTTCTGCTGCAAAAAGTTCATAGAGCTCCGGCTCATATTTTTCAAGGGCGGCAATAATGTTTTTCACCTTCCAGGTAAAGATGCCGGCATTCCATAGAAAATCCCCACTGCTCATAAATGTTTTTGCCAGCTCAACATTAGGCTTTTCTGTAAAGGTCTTTACCTTGTATACACCCGGTGCAGCCTCAGTAGTATCATGTTGAATATATCCATAACCGGTATTGGGATAGGTTGGCTTCACACCAATGGTGACCAAGGCATTGATGTGGTCTACAAAACTTAAAGCCTTTTTAGCTGTCTTAATAAATTCATCTGTTTCCAGAATGAGATTATCTGCAGGAGCGGCGACCATCAAAGCTTTTGGGTCTTTCTTTAGCAACTTAAAGGCAATATAGGCAATACAGGGAGCAGTGTTTTTCCTGGAGGGCTCTGCCAGAATATTTTCTTCAGGAATATCGGGCAGTTGTTTTTTCACAATGCTCACATATTCTTGTGCAGTTACAACATATATGTTTTCTTTTTGAACAAGTTTGCTGTAACGGTCAAATGTTTGTTGAATCAATGTCTTACCTGTCCCAAGAATATCAAGGAATTGTTTGGGAAAATCGGTACGGCTCATCGGCCAGAAGCGACTCCCAATTCCTCCGGCCATTATTGCAACGTAGTGATGTTTGTTCATGTAGTAAATAGTGAATGGCGATTAGAATGGAAACCCATTCTTTATCACCGGTTAAATCAATCCTTCTCTTATTAATTCATGTAAATGTATAATACCCAGGTACTTCTCATTCTCTGTTACGACAAGTTGTGATATTTCGTTTTTTCTCAGTATGTCCATAGCCTCCATAGCTAATTCATCCGGCCCGACGGTTTTTGGATGAGTAGTCATAATGTCTCCGGCCTTTATGGTATCAATGGCTACCGACTTTTCCAGCATTCTCCTCAAATCACCATCGGTGATGATGCCAAGCAGGTTATTCTCTTCATCAACAACGGCTGTAATTCCTAATCGTTTGGCTGTCATTTCTACAATCACTTCTTTTAAAGATTGACCGGCAAGCACCTTAGGTTTCTCGTTATCGGCATATAGGTCAGCAACCCGCAGGTATAATTTCTTTCCTAACATCCCTCCCGGATGAAATTTAGCAAAATCATCCGATTGAAATCCTTTTAACTCCATCAGGCAAACCGCCAACGCATCACCCATAACTAATTGTGCCGTTGTGCTGGTAGTTGGGGCAAGGTTATTTGGACAGGCCTCTTGCTCAACCGTTGTATTTAAAATGATAGTGGAATTTTTTGCGAGGTATGAATCAATACTGCCGACCATTCCAATTAGTGTGTTGCCAAAGTTTCTAATCAGGGGAACCAGCACTTTTATTTCCGGGCTTTCTCCGCTTTTACTGATAATAATTACCACATCTTCCTGTTGCACAATCCCCAGGTCGCCATGAATAGCATCTGCCGCATGCATAAAAATAGACGGAGTACCGGTAGAGTTGAAGGTGGCGACAATTTTTTGAGCAATCACCGCACTTTTGCCGACTCCGCTTACTACCACACGGCCTTTACCAGTTGCAATCGCATGAACAGCGTTCTCAAAATCATCATTAATAAAGGCGGCAAGCCCGGAAACAGACTGGGCTTCCAATGCAATGGTTCTGAGAGCAACTTGTTTTATTGAAATGGGCATGATTGAAAGCCGCAAATTTAGAGGATTTGATATGAAGTGCCCGTTATGCAATCGTTGTACCTGAATTTTAACGGTTCAGCCGCCTAACACACAGCGAACATTCGTAAATTCGCCATCCTCAATTGACAGGGGAAGATGTTGTGCGACAGGAGTTCCTGCCCGGTTTAGTTTACACTAACCACTGACACCCCGGCCATTAGACAGAAAAAACACTTATTTATCCGACGATAATTCAGCCTGTGCAAAAAATATACTTGCACAAAATATTGTGGTCGGACAAAAATGAGTATCTTAAATAAATCTGCATTTGTAGCAAGTGCGAAAGAAATTATAGCGTAATGGGAACATCAACAGTTAAGAAGCCAGCGGCTAAATCCAGTCCTTCAAAACCAGGAAAAACGGTTAAGGTTAAAGATCCATCTGCTGTCAAAGAAAAATTTGATCTGCACAAAGCCCTTAAACAATATTTTGGGTTTACTAAATTTAAAGGCACACAGGAAAAAGCGATAGAATCATTATTGGCCGGTCATGATACATTTGTTATCATGCCAACTGGTGGCGGTAAAAGTCTTTGTTACCAGCTTCCTGCCATGATAAGCGAAGGTGTTGCTATGGTGGTTTCTCCGCTGATTGCGTTGATGAAAAACCAGGTGGACCTTGTTCGAGGTTACAGCAGTAATGATGAAGTGGCCCACTTTCTCAACTCTACCCTGAATAAGAAAGAGATAAAAGAAGTACATGATGATTTATTATCAGGCAAAACCAAATTGCTGTATGTGGCTCCTGAAACATTAACCAAACAGGAAAACCTGGAGTTTTTTGCCGATCTTAAAATTTCCTTCTTTGCAGTTGACGAAGCACATTGTATCTCTGAGTGGGGACATGATTTTCGTCCTGAGTACAGAAGGTTGCGGGAAATGATGATACAGATAAATCCCGACGCACCGGTTATTGCACTGACAGCCACCGCAACACCAAAAGTGCAAAGCGATATTGAAAAGAACCTTGATCTGCGGAAGCCGAATATTTTTATTTCTTCTTTTAACAGGACCAATCTTTATTATGAAGTGTTGCCCAAAATAAAGAAGGCACAAACAGATGAACATATTGTCCGCTTTGTAAAAGGCATGAAGAGTAAAAGCGGCATTATTTATACGCTCAATAGAAAAACAACCGAAGAGCTGGCTGATATTTTAAATGCTAATGGTATTAAAGCTGTTGCTTATCATGCCGGGCTGGATAGTAAGCTACGGTCAGAAAGACAAGACCAATTCCTGGGAGAAGATGTACAGGTGATTTGCGCCACCATCGCTTTTGGAATGGGTATCGATAAGCCCGATATACGGTTTGTTATTCACTATAATATCCCTAAATCAATAGAGAATTATTACCAGGAAACAGGCCGTGCCGGCCGTGATGGATTGGAAGGAAAATGCATTCTTTATTATTCGCATAAAGATGTAAGCAAACTGGAGCACCTGATGAGGGACAAGCCGCTCAGTGAAAGAGAAGTGGGGGCGCAACTGATAAACGAAACAGTTGCTTTTGCAGAAACAGGTGTCTGTCGTCGTAAAATACTGATGAGTTATTTCGGCGAAGAGTACGAAAAAGAAAACTGTGGCCATTGCGATAACTGCAAGCATCCGAAAGAAAGAATAGAAGCAAAAGACGATGCTGTAATTGCATTAAAAGCAATAAAAGCACTGGATGAACGATTTGCAACGGATTATACGGTACAGATTATAGTTGGCAGGCTGACACCGCAAAACCAAATGTTTCGTCACGATGTGCTGGATGTATTTGCCAGTGGTAATGACCGGGATTCCCATTTCTGGAATTCATTGATACGTCAGTTGATATTAGAAGGATTATTGACAAAAGATATTGAAGAATATGGTGTGTTGAAGTTCACCAAGAAAGGAGAAGCATTTCTGAAAAAACCGAAATCATTCCAGATTGTACTGAACAAGCTTTATGAAGATGCCAATGCGGATGACGAAGAAGTAACAGAAACAACTGGCGGTGCTGCATTGGATGAAAGGTTATATGACATGCTGATGGAGCTCCGGCAGAAAGAGGCCAAGAAAAAAAATCTTCCACCATTTGTAGTTTTCCTGGAAACATCGTTGCAGGATATGTCCACTTTTTACCCCATCACCATGGAAGGATTGGAAAAATGCCAGGGTGTAAGCAAGGGTAAAGCTATGAAATACGGAAAGCCTTTTGTAGACCTGATTGCCCGGTATGTAGAAGACAACAAAATTGAAAGGCCGGATGATTTTGTGATGAAGAGTGTGGTCAATAAAAGCGGCAGCAAAGTGTATATCATTCAGAATACAGATAAAAAAGTTTCTCTGGAAACGATAGCGAAGAATAAAGGCTGGAGAATGGATGAAATGCTGGAAGAAATGGAGACTATTGCTGCCAGCGGCACCAAGCTTAATCTTGACTATGCCATTGATGAAATGCTGGATGAAGATGACCAGGATGAGATCATTGAATATTTTAAAAGCTGTGAGACCTCCTCTTTGCAAGTGGCACAGGAAGAGCTGGCCGATTATAATTTTAACTGGGAACAGCTGAAAATTATGAGGATAAAGTTCTTAAGTGAGTATGGTATGTAGGGTTAAACATTAATCATACTTAATGTGGATTTTTTGTGAATTCCCGTTATATTTGCAGCCCCGAAGCACAAAAACAAGGATAGGCTTCCACTTACCCGGGTCGATGTGTTTCAGGAATGGTGCGGTAGCTCAGTCGGTAGAGCAAAGGACTGAAAATCCTTGTGTCGGCGGTTCGATCCCGCCCCACACCACTTTAAAAAGACGAAACCCCCTACCAGAGGGGGTTTCGTCATTCAGTGCACAGAACCGGGTACAATTATTATCCTTTCTCAGAGTTCAATTTTGGCAGATTTTTCATACTTAATACTTCTAAAACATTTTTTGTGCACCGGACGGAAAATTCACAAAACTTACTATCGTGGTAAGCAAATGACTTATTCTCGTCATTAGTTGCAATTGCTGTAGCTATAACAACATTATTCTGATGCATTACGGTACATAAAGGCCATCATATAATTGTTTTGCTTTTTTAAGAATCGGTATAGGCCATCCGGGTGTAGTGATCTAAATGAAAATAACCAGATAAAAAACGGAACCCCTTTTTTATCAAAAGGCTAATTCCCGGGCTGAGATATAAATTCTTCCTTACCCATTTATTGGACAGATCCGAGGGCAGTAAATAATAAAAATGCTTGCCTGTATGATAGTATTTGTTTAACTTGTTGAATCAGGAAGGAGAGCTCCCGGACTGATCAGTTTATTTATAGTTCATCAATCCCACCAAACCATCCATTTTAAGTCGACTGATCTGTTCCATGATCGTAGTCTATTTTTTAAACTCTTAGCAGTAAAAAAATGAATAATTCTGTTTTTGGCTGGCATGTTTGTATCAGACAATTAGTATACAAATTCCCTTTGACAAGGCTTGTGCTGATCCTGTTTTTTATAATTTGTCTGCAAGGTTCAGCAACAGGAAAAAATCAGGAACCGTTGCACTTATCGGACCTTTAGCAAATGACCAAAGCAATATGCTGGGTACATGGGCAGTGTCTGGTGATTCAAAACTTTCAGTAACAGTAATGGATGGAATAAAAAATGTTGCAGGAAGCCAAGTCAATATCCTTTATGCCAAAGGGGCCAATATTTCAGACGACACCCTGTTTGCCAAAAAAGTAAATGTATTCGGAACAAGAATAGATATTGACAAGCGAACACCGGCTGAGATGCTGAACGAAGCTTTAGAAATTGCCAATAAATCCGATGTGGTTGTCGCTGTAGTTGGTGAAGCGTCAGAGATGAGTGGTGAATCGGCCAGCCGAACCGATATTACTCTTCCGGAAAGCCAGAAAAAATTAATAAGAGCCCTGGTAAACACAGGTAAGCCTGTTGTACTGGTAATGATGAGTGGCAGACCTTTGGCATTAGTGGAAGAAAATATGCTGGCGACCTCTATTTTACAGGTATGGCATGGAGGTACAGAGGCTGGTAATGCCATTGCTGATGTATTATTCGGTAATTATAACCCTTCCGGAAAATTATCGGTTACCTATCCCAGGAACGTTGGCCAAATACCTATCTATTATAGTCAAAAAAATACAGGCAGACCTTCTATAGGGGATGCGCCAAAATTTTTATCCAACTACCTGGATGCGCCCAATACACCCTTATTTCCTTTTGGCTACGGTTTAAGCTATACTACATTTTCTTACAGCGATATCAAGTTGAATAAAACGTCCATGAAAATAAATGAGTCCATCACCGCTTCTGTTACAATAACAAATACCGGAAAATATGATGGCGAAGAAGTGGTGCAACTTTATATCCGGGATTTGGTTGGATCTATCACCAGGCCGGTGAAAGAACTGAAGGGGTTTCAGAAAATAAAATTAAAAGCAGGTGAGTCAAAGCAGGTTTCCTTTTATATAAATATAAACGACCTGAAATTCTACAATAGCGAACTTAAATTTGTTTCTGAACCCGGAGATTTTATCCTGTTTATTGGAACTAACTCAAACGATGTAAAAGAAACGGGTTTTAAATTGAAATAGCCGGCTATTTATAATCATTCACTTCCTCAAACTCTATCAGGCCATTTTATACACGAAACTGAAAATCTTTGTTTGTTATCTTAATGTTCCTTCAAAATTGTCCTAAGCCTCTTTATTTAATTTATACTTCCCCTTACTCTTCCTGATAGTACAGGCCACCACTTTATATTCCGGGCACATTGCCTCGCTGTCGCTGATGCTGGAAGTGATATTATTCAGCATGTTCTCCGGAAAATGAAACGTACTGCTGAGTATGCCGGGTTTTACTTCATTGGTAATTTTTGCTTTGATGTCCACTTTTCCTCTTGGCGATTCCACGCAAACCATATCACCATCATTGATCAAATGTTTACGGGCATCTTCTTCGCAGATCAGTAATACATCCTCCGTTAGAATATCAACATTCCGGGTTCGCCTTGTCATGGCACCACAATTATAATGCTCCAGCTCCCTGTTGGTGGTGATGATATAGGGATATTCTTTTCCATGCTGCAAAATTTCTTCCGACTCCTTAAATGGGTTGAACATGAATTTGCCCTTACCCCTGGTGAAGTCTTTGAGGTGCAATATTTCTGTATCGGTTCCGTCTTTCAGTACAGGCCATTGCTTGCCGTTATCCCCCAGCTCATTCCATTTTACCCCGGCAAAAAAAGGTACGATCTGTGCAATTTCTTCCAGCATGTTGGCCGGGTCATAGTCTGCTTGTTTATATCCCATGCGGTTCATGATATCTACGATGATCTGTCCGTCGCATTTGGTTCCTTCAATGGGCTCAACCACCTTATTGACCCGCTGTATCCTTCTTTCACCATTGGTAAATGTTCCGCTTTTCTCTAAAAAAGAAGCACCGGGAAGAATGACAGTAGCCAGCTTCGCTGTTTCTGTCATAAATAATTCCTGAACAACAAACAGTTCCAAATTTTTTAATGCTGCTACCACATGATGTGTGTTGGGATCTGTTTGTGCCATGTCTTCACCAATGACCCAGATAGCTTTTAGTTTATCATTCAGCGACGCCTCATACATCTCCGGAATTTTATAACCTATATGCAGGGGCAATTTTGCCTGATAGAAATCCTCATACTTCTTATGTATCTCCGGATTGGTTACATCTAAGTAACCGGCGCCCTGGTAAGGCTGGCAACCCATATCAGCGGCGCCCTGCACATTGTTTTGTCCACGCAATGGGTTTACACCAACACCCCTTCTTCCGATATTACCAGTTATCATTGCCAGATCCGCTATCAGCATAACGGTGTAAGTGCCCTGCGAATGTTCGGTTACACCCAAGCCATGAAAAGACATGGCATTCGGTGCGGTGGCATATGCTCTCGCCGCATCCCGAACGAGATGGCGATCAACACCTGTTATTTTTTCCAGTTCGTCAATATTCAGGTTTAAAATATTTTGTTTGAACTCCTCATATCCTTCGGTACGGGAGGCAATAAAAGCTGCATCTTCTGCATTGTCTTTGATGATATAATATAACATCATGTTGAGCAGCGCTACATTGGTGCCCGGCCGCAACTGCAAATGATAGTTTGCATATTTTACCAGTTCTGTTTTTCTCGGATCAATTACGATCAGCGTTTTTCCTTTCATCGCCTGCTGTTTCATCTTCGCCCCCGTTACGGGGTGGGCATCGGTAGGATTTGCGCCTATCACCATCATGCAGTCGGTGTATTGCATATCAATAACTGAATTAGTAGCTGCACCTGTTCCGAATGTTCGCTGCATTCCAATGGCAGTGGGAGAATGACACACCCTTGCACAACTGTCAATATTATTAGTGCCGATCACAGCCCGGATAAATTTCTGCATGATATAATTTTCTTCATTGGTACACCTGGCAGAAGAGATACCGGCAATAGCATCAGGGCCGTAATTATTTTTTAACTCCGTGAGTTTAGTTGCTATAAAATCATAGGCTTCATCCCAGCTTGCTTCTTCAAACTCACCATTTCGTTTGATCAATGGTGTTCGTATGCGGTCAGCATGATTGTAGAAGGAGAAAGCATAACGGCCTTTCAAACAAGTATGCCCGCCATTGGCTGCTGCATCGTATGGAGCCTGGATAGATTTAATGGTACCAGCATTCACCGCCACATCCAGGTTGCACCCGACACCGCAATAGGTACAAACAGTCCGTACTTTTTTATCAAACACCATGGATTTTGATTCAAACACATCGCTGATAGCCGAAGTGGGACAGGCTTGTGCACAGGCACCGCAACTAACACAATCACTCTCTTTAAAACTTACATCCGAACCTTTGATGATATGACTGTCAAATCCCCGGCCGGACATACTCAGCACAAATTGCCCCTGCACTTCATCACAAGCTCTCACACAACGGAAACAATTAATGCACTTGGACAGGTCAGAGGTCATGTACGGATGACTAAGATCTTTTTTCCTGTCCTGGTTATTTTTTCCTGCGGGATAACGAACATCTTTTATGCCTACCCTTGCTGCAACGGATTGTAATTCGCAATTGTTATTTACCTCACAGGTCTCGCAATCAAGGGGATGATCAGTCAGGACCAGTTCAATGATATTCTTTCTGAGTTTTTGAATTCTTTCTGTATCAGGATAAATATAAGAACCAGCGATTACCGGTGTATGGCAGGAAGCCAGTGCTTTCACCGGTCCGTTCTCCATCAATGCAACATCAACACTGCACACCCGGCAGGATCCAAAAGGTTCCAGGTTGGGCGCATCGCATAAAGTAGGCACAGCCTCTTTTCCAGTATGTCTTCTGATGAATGAAATGATCGTCTCACCTTCTTTTATTTCAAAAGGTTCGTTATTGATATAAGCTATACCAGCTTGTATATTTCCATTGCCGGAAACATAAGTAGCAATATTGCCCTTTTTATCCTGTGTATGTTTGTCATCTTTTCTAAACACTATACCCATGATCAGGATTTTTTAAAATATACCGAAAGCTCTTTATCAAAATACTGCAGTGCATTTTTTACTGGCAATGGTAAGCCGCCACCCAATGCGCATAGAGACCCAATCTCTAATGTCTCCACCAAATCATCAAATAAAGTCCTGTCAATTCTATATTCTGTCTCCTGTGCTTTCTTCAACATTTCAGCTCCTCTTGTTGAACCAATTCTGCAGGGAAAACATTTTCCGCAACTTTCATGCGCCGTAAACTGGAATAAATGTTCAAGATATTTTATGATAGGAAAATGTTCGGGAATACAAACAACCGATGCATGCCCCAGCAGGAAACCGTTTTTGGCGAACGATTCAAAGTCAACAGTTAATTCATTTATTTTCTCAATTGGAACCAATCCACCCAATGGTCCACCAATATGCATTGCTTTTACCGGCGAACGGAAACCTCCACCCAAATCATTCACTACCACCGCAAGCGGTGTTCCCATATCCACTTCATAGATGCCGGGTTTATTAAAGAAACCATCTAAGGAGATCAATTTTGTTCCGGTTGATTTACCAATACCGATTGATGCGAATTTTTCTCCACCGTTTTTAAGTATGTATGGAATGCAGGCAAGTGTTTCTACATTATTAACCACTGTCGGTTTATTAAAGAGTCCCTGCTGTACCGGGTATGGCGGACGAACCCTTACTTCTGGTCGTTGTCCTTCAATAGAGGAAAGCAAAGCCGTTTCTTCGCCGCAGATATAAGCACCCTGAGCACTTATTACTTTGAAGTGGAAGTCAAAACCGGATTGTAAAATATTTTCTCCCAGCAAGTTTTGTTGGTATAAGGATGCGATTGCATTTTGTGTTATACTAATAGCTTCAGGATATTCGGCACGGATATACACTACCCCGGTGCCGGCCCCGGTAATATAACCGGCAATCATCATTCCCAGCAGCACACTATGTGGTTGTTGTTCCAGTAAATACCTGTCGCTGTAGGCACCCGGGTCTCCTTCATCGGCATTGCACACAATGAATTTTTGTTTACTTGTTTCTTTTCTGCAACTATCCAGCTTAAAAGCAATAGGAAATCCTGCGCCGCCACGGCCCCTTAAACCAGATCGTTTTAATTCATTCAGCAATTCATCTGCTGTTTTTTTCAACGCATCAGCCAGTATGGAATAATATTCATTGATTCCGGGAAAGGGTGTGGTCAAAACAGGAGTCCCGTATGCAGCAACGTGGTAGGTATCGGCAACTTCTGTACTGTTTTTTTTAATGCTGTCAATTTCATCAACAGCATTACCTGAGTAGTTCTTCCCATTTATATTAAAGGAACTGTTTTCATGACAACGTCCCAGACAGCACATGTCACCAATTTCATCAGGCGTATAATGTACCAGTAATTTTCCTTTGAGTGCAGGTTGTGTACCGGCTGTCATACAGGAGCTTCCGTTGCAGATATATACTTTCTTCCCTTTGTTTTCCGGTTTAAGGAAGTCATAAAAACTGGTCGCACCAAACACATTAGCCTTGCCCATTACAAACGCCTCAGCCAGTTCTTCCATTTTTTCAACAGAAGGTGAACCGGTTTGCCTGGCAGCAATACCCAGTTCTTCAAAAAGAGTTTTGCTGACTCCTTTTCTGCCGGCAAGTTCACTCAGATTTTTTGACATGGCAATCGTTAATTAGATCAACAAAGTTTATTCGGGTTCGGATAGTTGTCGCTCTGGTCTTCAAATGTATGGTCAAGACAAACAAAATCTTTTTCAATCAGCAGGAACAAGTCCTTCCCCTTTCCTATAGCTGCTTTATGGCTAAAGCCAATAATATCAGTGGTCGTCCACTCTTCCACAATTTTATCCGGAATAAAAATACTAATACTATTTCCTGAGAAAGAGGCTTCCATATTGGTAATACCGGCTTTCCTTTCAATCCGGTATTGAAAAACCGGCCCATCCGGAAATTCGGTTTTTTCTTCAACAAATCCCTGCTTTCCAAATTCAGCGATATCTGTTTTGGTAAGCCGGAACCGGATGGAATTTCCTTTAATTCTGATCTTCATAAAAAATTATTTATGTATCCGTTGTTCACCGGAATAAATATTAAACCGTCCATCTCTCAAAAAGCCAACCAGTGTTATATCAAGTTCTTTGGCCAGTTCAACCGCCAGGCTGGATGGTGCACCTACCGCACAAACAATCTTTATTCCTGCCATTGCTGCTTTTTGTATCAGTTCAAAGCTGGCACGGCCGCTTAATAATAACAGGTGCTCATGCAAAGGGATATTGCCTGCTATCAGGGAAGCACCAATTAATTTGTCCAGGGCATTATGTCGTCCTACATCTTCCCGGCTCAGCAGCAGGTGCCCGTTCGGGTCAAACAGTGCTGAAGCATGAAGACCGCCGGTATGTTCGAAGACTTCCTGTTGCTTCCGCAATAACTCCGGCAATTGGATGAGAAGAAATGCCGGGATGCTCATCGTATCATGTACAGGGTCCCCGCTAAAATTATATTTTACTGCATCAATGGATGATTTGCCGCAGACCCCGCAACTGGAGGAACTATAGAAATGCCGCTCCATTTTTTTGGGGTCAAATGTGATGCCCGGCTTTAATACGGTGGTCACACTATTATTACCGGCCGCAGCTGTCGAAACACAACTTATAATATCATCACTGCTTTTTATGATCCCTTCTGTAAAAAGAAAACCAGTAGCCAGTTCTTCATCATGCCCGGGTGTACACATGGTCACCGATATATTTTTCAGATGCCGGTTATCCTCGGTACCGTATAAAATTTTTATTTCAAGAGGTTGCTCAACCGCCAGCATATCTTCAGCCTGGTCGGATACAAAAGAATTTTTATCGCTTCCGGGAGAAGTAACCTTCAGAATCTGAACCGCTGCAACAGAAGAGGACCGCATTACCAAATTTACTTAATGTCGGGCCCAAACAGAAATAAAAAGGGAAGCAATGCTATTCAGGAGTCATATTTTTTTAATTCATCAATGGAGTTAATATTGGTAAACTCATTTCCTTTAAACCATTCTTCTTTATCAAAACTGGTTACTCTTGTTGTCAATCCTTTCAGGGCATCGGTGATTTTTAAGTGGTTCTGCTCCAGTAAACTCTTAAAATGAGGGATGCAGTTTTTGTCATAAACGGAACAAAGCGGTTCTGCTTTTCCCAGGTGTTCTGTAAGTAATACATCTTCATCGCTGCTATTATTTACCAGGTCGGATAAAACATTCACAGAAATTAAAGGCATATCACACCCAACCACCAGGTTTTTTTGTGCAGTGGAATGAACAAGCCCGGTATATATGCCTCCCAGCGGCCCCTTGTTTTGCATTTCATCTTCAAAGCATGGAAAACCAAACTGCTTGTAAGCTGGATTGGCGGTTACGATAATAATATGGTGTGTTATTTTATTCAGGGCTTCAATAACATGTTCAACGATCATTTTACCCCTAAAGGAAACCAATCCCTTTTCTGTTTTCATCCGGGTACTTTTCCCCCCGGCAAGAATAATAGCAGTTATACTTTTTTCTTCTGTCATTGAAAACCGGTTATTGCGATACCTCCGGGTTTGTAAAAGCCACTGCAATTGCCGCCCCCACTTTTGCATTGTGTTTTATCAATGCAATATTTGTTTCCAGGCTTTCGCCTTTGGTGTGTTCGGCGATGTATTTTAATATAAACGGAGTTACTTCTTTGCCCGAGATTTTTTTTTCTTTCGCTGCATTCAAGGCTTGCAGAATATGTATTTCCATTTCATCCGTAGCTATTTCCTGTTCGGCAGTCACAGGATTGGCAATCAAAACAGAACCGCTCAATCCTAATTTCCATTTGGTATTCAGCAACGCAGCAATTTCAGCAGCGGTATCCAATCGTAAGGGAGAATTGAATCCACTTATGCGGGAATAGAAACTGGGAAATTCATCTTGACCATAAGTAATAACCGGTATTCCTTTTGTTTCTAAATATTCTAAGGTTAACCCGATATCTAATATTGATTTTACCCCGGCTGATACTACTGCTACTGATGTTTGCGCCATTTCGGTAAGGTCAGCCGAAATATCCATACTCGTTTGCGCACCGCGGTGCACACCACCGATGCCGCCGGTTACAAAAATTTTTATACCGGCCATATCAGCTATCCGCATGGTGGCGGCCACCGTAGTTGCGCCGTATAAGTTTTGACTGATAACATATGGCATATCCCGCAAACTCACTTTCCAGACATCTTTTGCTTTACCAAAGTATTCCAGTTGTTCATTGGTCAACCCTACATGACATTTACCATTAAAGATGGCGATTGTTGCAGGTACAGCACCATTAGCCCTCACCACATCTTCCACCGCCAAAGCTGTTTCCACATTCTTTGGGTAAGGCATACCATGCGAAATGATGGTGGACTCTAATGCAACAACGGGCTTGTTGTTATCCAATGCTTCCTGCACTTCGGGATGTATAGTAAGAAATGAATTCATTTTACGGCGTTGGAATGTTTTCTAGTACCAGTGTATTCCCCTTTTTATCTAAATATGTCACCGTCAGGTTGCTTATATCAGTCACCCATTTTTCAACCCCTGCTTCTGCTGATTGTAAACAAAATGTCGGATAATCCGTTTGACCAGACTGGTGCACTTTTAATGCATGTTTCAGCTTTTCCTCCGAAGAATCATCACTGACATTTAGCAGAGCTTGACCAGATTCTATTTTTACAGCATGATCATCGGCACCTAAATAGATATTTGCTCCGTTACCCACCCAATGTTCGTACAACACTATTCCCAGGGCTTTAAAATTTTGCACCAGTTGCGGAAAGTCTTTACCGCCTTTCGATGTAGATTGAGCTTGCTGTATTTGTTCTTTAGTAAACATCTTAATGTTTTAATTGGCGGGATAGTAGTCTGAAACAAGACCCAACAATTTTTCTTGCGTAAGATGAGTGGCGATTGCCCCATTCACCTGCAATATTTCTGCCGAGAGAGTATGTGCTAGTTTTAAACAATCAATATCTTCTTTGCCTAAATGCTTTCCTAAAATGAATCCGGAGAGTGAGCCATCGCCGGCACCCGTGCAATCGATCACTTCTATGGCTGGCGCATGAAGGGTAATTGCTTTTTCTTTATTGTACAGGGCAGAACCCATTTTACCATTGTGTAGCCAGATGTTCTGAACTCCTTTCTCCAGTAACTGCTGTATTTGCATTTGTGTCATAGAGGCCTGGTCTGTACAAAGCACCGGTAGTTCATCTTCATTTGGAGTGATAAGGTAGAGCCCCTTCAGATTTGCGTTCTTATATTTTTTTGCCGGCGGTACTGACACCGGCTCTATCACAAAGGGAATTCCCGTTTCGTTACTGAATGCTAACAACCATTCAGCGGTATCCACATTTATATTTGCATCGGCTAATAAAAATGAAGCTGTCTTCAGCAGTTCTTTGTGTTTTAATAAATGTTCCGGTGTTATTAAATGATTGGCTGCATTGGTAAGAAAGGCCGTGTATAAGGACCCATCTGCATTCAGGATGCCTGTATATTTTCCTGACAGCCCGTTTCTTGTAATAGTGGCATCTAATTTAACACCTGCGGATATACACACTTGTTTTAACCAATCACCATCACTGTCGTTTCCCACGGCTGTAATTAATTGTACCGGCACTCCTAATAAAGCTAACTGATGAGCAATGTTGCGGCTTACCCCGCCTGCGGTTTTGGTCACTGTGGCATCGGTGGTTGTGGCCAGGAGCAACTCGCCGGTGGTATGAAACAATTCATCTACCAGCGCTGCGCCGATACAGATAACAGGTTTTGACATGCTGCAAATGTAATAGGACTACCGCATCAATAAAAGTATTACCGTGGAAGAATGGGGAATCTGTCATGTGACAGGGTAATTAAATCCACAGCTTTCTTATTTGGACGGGCAGAATTCAGGCACCTTTTTTATTTTTTTGATTGGGCATGAAGTTTAGTACTATGCTTAAATGCGCAAAAACCATTTTTTGACAACTAAAAAAACAAGTATGAAATCAGCTACTATGAAGTGTATTTTTTTTATGACAACTTTTTTATCTACTGTACAATTATGGGCACAGGATAAAAAAATGGATGTTGACATTGACATTAATAAAAAAGATGCTGACTGGTATATGCAACCCTGGGTTTGGGTAGTGGGGGCAGCGGTTTTCATTATCATTATTGTTGCTATTCTGAAGGGTAGTGGAAAAAAGCAATAAACTTAAAAAGATAATAAACAAGGGCTGTAGCATATTGCTACAGCTTTTTGTGTTCAAATGATTCTATTAAAGTCTTTATCCCTGGTCATCTTTTTTCCTTACAATTAAATACCAATCATTATCCAAGGGCAGGTAACCGTAATCATAACAATAATAATAGGATTTGCCAGTTTTGGTTGTATAAATATTGGTAAGGTATTTAAATTGAAAACCGAGCCTTTGCATTTTGTCTTTATTGGCTTTGGCCGTCTCTTCTCCATCGGGTAATATTGATTCCAGCACTTTCCTGTTTTTCAGCAGGGCATTATTAATATTTCGTACAAATGTGCTGTGACTACCCTTAGATTTTTGCTGGTTATTATAGTTGTTGCGGCAATAATCGTCGCAAAACTTTTTATCTACACGGCCTTTTATAGGTTTACCACAGGCAAGACAGTTTTTTGTTTCAGATGCAGTCATAGCAATAGTTTCAGGGCTTTAAGGTAGTGAAAAATATCCGTGTGCAAACGTTTCTACCCGGTTAGCTTCGGGAAGAAACGGGTAAAAACCGGCTATCGTTTCCCGGCACTATCATCTTTGTGTTGTCAATCGGAAATGACGTCGCCGGTTGACTGAGATAACAAAATTCAAAAATCGCTTCCGCAAAACCACAACGGAACGGAGGCACAAAACTTAAAGTCATGTACGCATTAAAAAACAAAGTTCAATTGATTGGTAACCTGGGTAACGCACCAGAAGTAAAAACTTTAGAAAGTGGAAAAAAAATGGCCCGTTTCTCGGTAGCCACCAGTGAAAACTATCGTAACGCAAAAGGCGAGAAAGTAACGGATACCCAATGGCACAACCTCGTAGCCTGGGGTAAAGTGGCGGAGATTGTAGAAAAATTCCTGACGAAAGGAAAAGAAGTAGCTATCGAAGGCAAGCTGATTAACCGCAGCTACAACGATAAAGAAGGCAACAAGAAGTACATCACTGAAATACAAGTGAACGAGTTGCTGATGCTTGGCGTAAAAGCGGAGTAATAAATCAGTAATTAATACGGAACATTGCAAAGGCGAAAGCTGGCGCAATGTTCCTTTTCTTATTTAGCCCATTAACTGCATCATGAATTACGATACTCATAACGAAATGTTTCAACTGGCGATTCAGCTGGTTAACCAGAGCAACCGCAATATTTTTCTTACTGGTAAAGCCGGTACAGGCAAAACAACCTTTCTTAAATACATCAGGGAGAATTGTCCCAAGCAAATGGCAGTGGTGGCACCAACAGGAGTAGCTGCTATCAATGCAGGCGGGGTTACGATTCATTCATTTTTTCAATTACCACTTGCTCCTTTTATTCCAGAAACAACGGGAGCAGGATTTCAGAATAATGGCCAGGACTCTTCGTCAAGCTCAGCATTTTCCAATAAACACAGTCTTCTTAGTCGTCTACGTTTCAACAGCGATAAGAAAAAAGTTTTACAACAATTAGAAATATTGGTGATTGATGAGATCAGCATGGTCAGGTGTGATACCCTGGATGCTATTGATACGGTGCTGAGGCATATTCGTCAACGGCCTTCTGAAAGATTCGGCGGTGTTCAATTATTATTCATCGGCGACATGCTGCAACTTCCTCCTGTAATAAAAGAACAGGAATGGAGCTTGTTATCAGAATATTATAACGGTCAGTATTTCTTCGATAGCAAAGTGTTACAGGAAGATCCGCCGGTATATATCGAATTCAACAAAATCTACCGGCAACGGGACGAGCAATTTATTGGGTTGCTGAACCAGGTTCGTAATAATAAACTGGATGAGGACGGGATTAGCCTTTTAGAAAGCCGGTTCGAACCTTCTTTCCGGCGCAGTAAACAGGATGGATATATCGTTCTTACTACGCATAATAATAAAGCCAGTGAAATTAATGCAAGAGAGTTGGGTAGTCTCGGGGGAAGGTTGTTTTCTTATGATGCCGAAGTTCAGGATGAGTTTTCTGACCGGGCCTACCCGGCAGATGAAGTTTTACATTTAAAAATTGGCGCCCAGGTGATGTTTATCCGGAATGATGCTGCAGAAAAGGGTAAACGTTTTTTCAATGGAAAAATCGGCACTGTATCAAATCTGGAAGTTGATAAAATATTTGTCAAATGCGATGATGATACAGAAATAGAAGTACAGCGGGAAAAATGGGAGAATATCCGCTATACATTAAATAAATCAACCCGACAGTTGGATACGGATGTGCTGGGTTCTTTTACTCAGTTTCCTTTGCGACTGGCCTGGGCTATCACTATTCATAAGAGCCAGGGGTTGACATTTGAAAAAGCAATCATTGATGCAGGGGCAGCCTTTGCACCCGGGCAGGTGTATGTGGCGTTGAGCCGATGCACCAGTCTTGAAGGAATGGTATTGCAAAGCCGGGTCAACTCGTCCCGCCTTTTCAGTGATGCAAGAATTGTCGAGTTTTCGCAACGAAGTGCATCTAGCGGTCAATTACAACAGGAGCTGGCTATTGCAAAAAAGCATTACCAGCAATCTGTATTGTTTTCCACTTTTGATTTTGCCGTGGCTATTAACAGCGGCAAGGAATTGCTCGAATATTTATTGGAGCATACTTCTTCTTTTAATTCAGACTCATTAACATGGATAGAAGAATTACTGGTAAAATTGGACAAGCTCCAGGAAACAGCAAAGAAGTTTCAATCCCAGTTACAGTTTTTATTTCAGCAACCGGAATCGCCGGAAGAAAATCTCCCACTGCAAGAAAGAATAAAAGCAGCAGCTACTTATTTTGTGGCGGAGATTGGTTTGCTTGTTCACTTCATTCAACAATCGCCTGCGGTTACTGATAGCCGGCTTCATTCCAAAGAATACAACGAAAGCATTAAGGAAGTTTTTGCACAACTGGCTATGAAAAAATTTATGCTTGAAGGATTCAATGGAAGTTTTGATATGGAAGCTTTTCATCGCCGCAAA
Organism: Chitinophagaceae bacterium; assembly: GCA_016719015.1. Taxonomy (GTDB): domain Bacteria; phylum Bacteroidota; class Bacteroidia; order Chitinophagales; family Chitinophagaceae; genus JJ008. Next base: position 138,223 of record JADKAZ010000015.1, on the reverse strand, counting down.
CAAAAATTTGTATTGCCTTCAATTTCCGTCAATGCTTATGCAGGGGCTTCGCAAAAAAGAACCGACATTCCCCGGCCCGTATTGCATCATCAATTAAGAATGGTCAGAGAAAGAATTTGTGCTAAGAAAGACCTGCCTATTTATATCGTTGCGGGAAGTAATACTATAGATGAAATGGCGGTGTATTTACCTCATACATTAACGGAGCTGAGAAAGATCACCGGCTTTGGTGATGCCAAAGTTCAGCAATATGGACAGCAATTCTTAGATGTTATTGTTGCCTATAGCAAGGAGAATAACCTCTCATCGCTCATTCATGAAAAATCTCCCAAAAAGGAAACGAAGAAAAAGCCGGCCGGTGAAAAGAAAACAAAGGTTGATACCAAAGCAGAGTCCTTCCGGTTGTTCAAAGAAGGAAAAGCCATCAGTGAGATTGCAAAAGAAAGAAGTTTTACCATCCAAACTATTGAAGGACACCTCGCATATTTTGTAGAACAAGGCTGTATTAAAATTGAACAGCTTATTAGCCAGGACCGGCTATCATTACTTGAAAAGGGAATGAAGAATTTTAAAGGAGGATCTATTACTGAAATAAAGGAACAGGTAGGTGCTGATATCAGTTTTGGTGAAATAAAACTGGCACTGGCCTGGGAAGCATTTAAAAAGACGTCATCAACGGATTAAAACAACAGATCCCTTTTTTACCTCTTTTGGTTTTCCGGGTAATGTATATTCGGCCAGCCAAACAAATACATTTCCGTCGGTACCGAACCCTTTCACTTTTCCATTCCATTTTTCGAAGGGGTTGACAGAATAATATACTCTCTCGCCCCATCTGTTGAAAATACTTAGCGAGTAGCTGGTTAATGCAGCGAGGCTACCTAAAGGACCAAACCCATCATTCTTTCCATCATTATTGGGTGTAAATCCAGATGGGAAAAAGATTCCGATACAGGAAAAATCTGTTTCTACTTTCCCGGGGGCAGTTACAGTACAAACATTGGTACCTGAAATAGTGACCGTGTATGATCCGGCTGCAAGGTTTGAAGCAATGGTTGTTGTTTGAGCAGGTACCGTGTTCCAAAGAATGTTTAAGGGAGCATTAGTTCCTTCCACACTTACAATGAGCGACCCCCCGGTGTTTGTCTGGCAATCTGCCATGGTCAGCATAGTAGTTATTACATTCAGAACAGTTATTTGCTGCGTTGTGGTAGACGGAGCATTGCCCGGACCACTTACAGTTAACGTTACAGTATACGTTCCGGGTGCAGAAAATGTATGTGATGGATTTGCGATTGTTGCCGTATTATTTGTTCCCGAGGCCGGGTCGCCAAAGTTCCAGCTAAAGCCTGTTGGACACAGCGTAGATGTATTGGTGAAATTGACGGTGTTATTGTTTACACAACTATAGGTGAATGCTGCTGCATTGGGCGGCGCCTCTCCTATCATTACATCGTCGATTGCAAATCCATCATAATTATTACAAATAGTACCTGCACCAAAGATGAAACGGAATATAACTGCGTTAGTGTTGCCGAGATAGGGCATAGTGTGCTTTGCAATTACCCATCCATTACTACCACTTCCGCCATTGCAACTACCACTGGACGATTGAATATTTCCGGACCAACCACTTCTCACTGAAGCTAGTGGTGCCAGGTAAGTAATGTTGCTGTTATTAAACCAATTATTATTTAAACAGTTGACAGCATCGGAAGACGCACCAACAGACTGCCAGGAACTTCCATTGTCAACAGAATATTGCAGGCTGGCACCATCAAAGCGTTGTTCCATTTCCCAAAACACTTTGAATTCAATGTAGGGGTTGTCAATATTTGTAAAATCGAAACAAGGGCTTTGCAGCCACGATGCTTCACCATCGTTATATGAACTGTTGGTTAGTCCCCCAATTACCCAACATCTTGAACCGCTACCAGCTGAGTTTATAACAGGTTTGGTTGGTGACCCCCATGTCCAATCATTACCAACGCCTCCGGAAATCCATCCTCCATTGCTTGTTTCAAAGCCTTCATTGTAAGGAAATGTATTTATACCGGAAACGCATTGTGCCTTTATCTCCGCAAATTCTATCAACAAGATATTTAGTATCAAGACAAGTCTTAGCATCATAGTTTACATGGGGCCACTGGCCAATGGTATTTATTTAAGCAAACAGCAAATGTACATCGTATTGGCTGTATCAAACAGATAATTGGTTATGATTGGTTCGATAATTGATTCAATGATTTTGACTTTCGTTCATCATAGTTCACATTCGGTGTTACTTATTCACATTTAACTGTTGTGAATTTGTTGGATTAAAGTTTATTAATATCTTTTCATCCTGTTACTTACTAACACATTTTATGGAGACACTTACTACCCCTGCTTATCGCAGTATAAGCAATCATGTGATTGCTGAACGGCGTCAAAAAATTTCTAATAATCAGAATGCATTATTTGCACTTCGTTCTTTTCAACCAGGTGAAGTAATTGCTGATTTCTCTGCCGGCACTATCTCCGCCGAGCCAACTTATCTCACTGTACAGGTAGGTATTGGCAAGCACATCACTCTTCAACCAGAATTTCTCCAGTATATCAATCATAGTTGCGATCCCAATGTTTTCTTTAATACCACGACTATGCAGTTGGTAGCATTAAAGGAGCTTCATCCCGAAGATGAGTTGACTTTTTTTTATCCGTCTACCGAATGGAGAATGACACAATCATTCGATTGTTATTGTGGAAGTCCAAGGTGTATTGGCAAAGTAAGAGGAGCTGCTTACTTGTCTCCCGAATTGCAATCACAATACCGGGTTACCGATTTCATTCAACAACAACTGGTTAAGAAGGCCGCCAGGAAAAAAGTAGCCTGATCTGTGATGAAGATATCTGAAGCCACCAGGTTACTAAAGCCTTATACCATTTGGGTGCTTGCTCCACACCTCGAATCTGACGACCCCAACATTCAGCATTATTACGATTTTACACAAAGCATAAAAGAGTACACTAAAGTATTTGAAGAGCTGAAAGCAGAATGGAAGTGGCAGCCGGTTACCATGGATAATTTCAAATCTGTAATTAAATCCATTGCCAACACTAAGAATGGCAAAACACCACTCATACTTAATCTTTGTGATGGCGATGAAGTAAATGGCACACCGGGGGTCTCAGTTATTCATGAATTAGAAAAATACGGTCTTATTTATACAGGTTCTGATGTACACTTTTATAATATCACTACTTCCAAAATACCCATGAAGAAGGCTTTTGATAAAGCCGGAGTGGCCACCGCTAATTGGAGAGTAATTACTGATAAAAAAGGGTCCACTAAGGGAATTTGCAAAAGAGTAGGTACTCCCATTATTATTAAGCCGGCGGTTTCCGGCGGAAGTATGGGTGTTTCTGTAAAAAATGTGGTGGGTACTGAAGAGGAACTTATAAAACGGGTTGAGGAGATTTATAAAGGTTATCGTGGCTGGAATTTGTTGGTAGACGGTTTGTTTGTGGAGCAATTCATAACCGGTCCGGAGTATACCACCTTTATTACGGGTTCTTCAGATGACCCGGATAATTGTATAGTATATGAACCAGTGAAAAGGGTTTTTCATGAATCATTACCCGACGCTGAGAAATTTTTATCGTTTGACCGCCTCTGGGAAATCTATGAAGATGAAACCCCGATGCCGAAGAACGAAAATTTTTATGAATATCGTCAGGCAGAGTCATCATTAATTCCCGCATTAAAGCAATTAAGTCTCGCTGCATATAAGGCTTGCCGGGGAAAGGGCTATACAAGAATCGACATTCGCCAGGATTCCACTACAGGCAAACTTTATATGTTAGAAGCCAATGCACAGTGCGGTCTTAGCGAAGACGAAGATTACACATCTATCGGCGCTATACTAAAAGCATCCAATGTTTCTTTTACTGAGATTATTGGTGAAATATTAAGGGATGCATTGAGGCGGAGTATGGTTAAAACGATTCCGGTTAAAAAGGCACCGGCTTCAAAAACCCCAAAAACCATTACGGTTAAATAGCTCTCCTGCTTTTTATATATGTTTGTTACTACCTTAGTGTGTTATGAAAGTTTGTGTACTGCAACCAGATTATTCCACTACCGGCGTTGATTATAAAAATTACGATCCGCCCCGTGATTTATCCGTATTGATTCCCGAATGTGAAGTACACAATGTTTTTCTCAATAAGCTGACTACCTACAAACAGCTAAAAGAACTAAGTAAACAGGGTTATGATGTGTTTGTAAATCTTTGCGAAGGCTACCTTGAATGGGAAGTGCCATCCATTGATGTTATTTACACTCTTGAGTTATTAAATCTCCCCTTTACCGGACCAAGTACAAAATTATACGACCCGCCAAAAGAGCTGATGAAATATCTGGCTTATTGTGAAGGCGTAAAAACACCCGGCTATGCCATCATTAACGAGTTGATTGATGTAGAAGATGCGGTTAAGCATTTATCGTTTCCTTTATTTGTAAAACCGGCCAAAGCAGGTGACAGCCTGGGTGTAGACGAACACTCTTTGGTTAATAATAAAATTGAACTACAGCAAAAATGTATCAGCATATTGGATGAATACGGACCCTTGCTGGTGGAAGAATATATTGCAGGAAGAGAGTTTACGGTTTTAGTTGCTGCCAATACCGATGTTCATAGTTGTACTGTATTCCGTCCTGTAGAGTATTTGTTTCCCGAAGGCAGAGAATTTAAAACCTATGCTTTAAAAACTTCTGAACTGCACCCGGATTGTAATGTTCCCTGCGATGACCCTTTGTTGGATAAGCAACTTCGGTTGGCCACCGAGAAAATATTCAAAGGCTTTAATGGTGTTGGTTATGCAAGGTTGGATTTCAGGGTAAATGATAAGAAAGAGATATATTTTCTAGAAATAAATTTTACTTGTTCCGTTTTTTATAAAGATGGTTACGAAGGTTCTGCAGATTACATCTTAAAACATGATGGAATCGGTCAATCAGGTTTTTTAAGACACATAATCGCAGAAGGTATTGCCCGCCACAAAAGAGGAAAGAAGCCTTTTGTAATGAAAGGTAACTCAATAGCGGGTTATGGTATTTATGCCAGTCGAGATATAAAAGAAGGGGAAGTAATTTTTAAAGGAGAAGGCCGGGCACAACGAATTATTACGAAACGCTTTGTAGAAAAGCATTGGAATGAGGACGAGAAACTGCATTTCCGGAGGTATGCATATCCGGTCAGCGAAGAACTTTTTATACTTTGGGACGACGACCCTTCTGAATGGGCGCCGCAAAATCATTGTTGCGAACCGAATACTGCTTTTGACGGCTTGAATGTACAGGCAATAAAAAACATAGCCAACGGGGAGGAACTAACGCTTGATTATGCCGAGTTCCTCGATGAAAATATGGAGCCATTTGTTTGTCAATGCGGCACCGACTCTTGCCGTGGTGAAATTTCAGGTCTCACGGCAAATTCTCTTACCATACGGGAAAAGGGTTTGAAACAGGAACTCTGATTATTTCAATCCCTTTAATATCTGGCGGCTGGCATCGTCTAATGCTTTTGAAGCTGCATCATCTGCTTTTCCATCATACTTCCCTGTTATTTTTGGCTGCAACTTGGTAGAGCCGTCGGAAAGTTTGATCAAGGTTAGTGTCGCTTCAATATTAAAAGAGGAGGCGGCACCAGGATCGGTGTTTTTAATTGCCTTTAGCAAACCACCTACTTTACTGCCAGATTTTATTTTTATAAAATCAGTAGTCAACGTATAGTCGCAGTTATATTTTCTTGCATCCTCTTCTGAACCTACTGCAATCGCTTCTATAGAGCCATTTTTCAGTGCATTTGCAAGGTGTTGTTGTAGTACCGTATTTTGTAATTGGCCATCACCACCTTTTGGCTCATACACTGCGATACGAACCGTTCCAGCTATTTTTTGTTCTGAAGGAGCTGGATTTGTTTCATCATTATTGTTATTCTGTTTCTTATACTGGTTTATCATATCGTTCATATCTAACTTGTCCTGCAGCTCATTTTCATTCATAGTCTGAGTATAACCAGGAGGGATTTCGAACAGCATTGAATCGAGTTTCTCCGAAGAGAATTCCAATGTTTCTAACGATGTTTGAAATTCTGTTGTTTGGGCAGCACCATTACCCATTATTATAGTTCTTGTTTCTGATAATGGAAAACCCAGTTTTCCTTTTCCACTTCTGCGGGTAACATACTTGTCTTTACAGTCGGGTTTTTCTTGTTTGTTATTTGTTGTGGTAGCAGAAGGGGTATACCGGATGGGACAATTAAACTGCGGCAAGTCAATATACCAACCGTCAGTTTTAATAATTATACTATCCTTCATAGAACAAGCTTCCGGGGATGGTTTTATTTTTTGAGTAGTCCACACATGCCTGGCGGTAAAGCCATTCATTTTTTTTCTTTCACCGGTATCGGTAATGTTGTACCACATATTGATAGTGCCTCCGGTTTGTGGAGTGGTCTTAGGTGGCGTGGTTGTAACAGGTTTATTCTTAACGGCAACAGGTTTTGTGTCTTCATCAATGACATCTTCTTTTACAAAAGGCTCAATGAAATAAAGTTTCTTCTTGTCATTTATTTTGATTGTTCGCTGCAGGTCACATTGTTCAATTGTAACAGGCGGAGCAGCCATGCCCATCATGCCGGTACTCTCAGTTCTTTTACGCATTCCTTTTACATAGATAGTTGACTCTGTTTTCATACTCATCATATTCGTTACCTGGCGCAACTTATATTGTTGCGCATCCACTTTAGGGCTTAGTGATAGAGCGGCAACTAAAATGGGAAGAACATATAAAATATATTTTTTCATAGTAAGCTCTTTGTAATAAAGGTAAATATTTGAAGAATAGCAAAAACTGAGGCGGGTCAGCTATGTGACGAACGATTTGGAATAGCTGTTGCAAATTGGGATTATCGACCCATAAATACCATCAGGATTTGAACATCGCTGGGGTTAATGCCGGATATGCGGCTTGCCTGACCGAGTGTTCTGGGTTTAATGCGGGATAGCTTTTCCCGGGCTTCATTGCCTAAGGAAGCGATTTTTTTATAGTCAAATGTTTCAGGAATTTCTAATTCTTCAAGTTGCGACATTTTTTTGACCAGCTCTTTTTCTTTCTCTATGTACACATCATACTTTACCTGTATAGACGCCTGCTCAACAGTGTCTTTTGAAAAATCGTTTAAAGCTTCTTTTAATTTGGGTAATGCATCTGCCAATTCATCCAACTCTACATCCGGGCGAAGCAATATCTTTTGAGCTTTTTGTTTTTCTGTAATGGGCGAAGAGTTGATAGAAGCAAAGTATCCGTTTATTTCTTCTGGTAGAACAGAAAAATCTTTAAGTATTGATATTATTTCGCCTACACCATTTCTTTTTGCAATTACTTTATCCATTCTTTCCTGTGATGCAAGACCTAAGCGATAACTTAATTCAGTAAGGCGCAGATCTGCATTGTCTTGTCTTAATAACGTTCTGAATTCTGCTCTTGATGTAAACATCCGGTAAGGCTCATCTGTTCCTTTACTAATCAGGTCGTCTATCAACACACCAATATAGGCCTCACTTCTTTTCAAAATTACCGGTTCGAGGTTTCCTGTTTTTTGATGGGCATTTATTCCCGCCATCAATCCCTGGCAAGCCGCCTCTTCATATCCTGTGGTTCCATTTATTTGGCCGGCAAAGAATAAATTTTCAATCAGCTTGGTTTCTAACGTATACTTCAATTGTGTGGGGGGGAAGAAATCATATTCTATGGCATAGCCGGGGCGAAACATTTTCACATTTTCAAAACCCACTATATTACGAAGAGCTTCGTATTGAACTTCTTCTGGTAAGGAAGTTGAAAAGCCGTTTACATAAATCTCCACCGTATTCCATCCTTCCGGTTCTACAAAAAGTTGGTGCCTGTCCCGTTCTGCAAAACGATTGATCTTATCTTCTATACTGGGGCAGTACCTGGGTCCTACTCCATCGATTCTTCCCGCAAACATGGGGCTTCTTGAAAAACCGGTCTTTAAAACATCATGCACTTTTTGGCTGGTATAAGTTATCCAGCAGCTTCTTTGCGATTTGGGTTTTTCGATATCAAGGTAAGAAAATCCGACAACTTCCTCATCTCCAGGCTGTTCCTCCATTTTTGAATAATCAAGGCTGCGGCCATCAATTCTAGGCGGGGTTCCCGTTTTCAACCTGTCGCTTTCAAAACCCAAGGAAACTAACTGTTCTGTAATCCCCGTTGCTGCTTTTTCGGCCATTCTTCCACCGCCAAAATTCTTTTCTCCTATATGTACAATTCCGTTAAGGAATGTTCCATTGGTAAGCACTACCGCTTTCGATTTTATTTCATGGCCAAGGCCGGTTACTACGCCCTGGCATTTACCATCTTTTATCAGAAGACTTTTTACCATATCCTGGTAAAAATCCAGATTCGGAGTTTGTTCCAGCATTTCTCTCCATTTAATAGAGAAAAGCATCCGGTCGTTTTGTGCCCTTGGACTCCACATAGCCGGCCCCTTGCTCCGGTTGAGCATCCGGAATTGAATTGTGGAAAGATCCGTTACGATTCCTGAATAACCACCCATTGCATCTATTTCCCTTACGATTTGCCCTTTTGCTATTCCGCCCATAGCAGGATTGCAGCTCATTTGTGCAATGGTCTGCATATTCATGGTAACCAAGAGGGTTTTTGAACCAAGATTTGCCGCTGCCGCTGCCGCTTCACAGCCAGCATGTCCGGCCCCAACTACAATAACATCATACTCAGGAAACATAAGTTGGCAAAGGTAGTACAGGATTGGCGATTAGCGAGATCAGATTGAATAATATGGGGTTCAAATTGTTTAGTGTTTCCCGTGAAACCCAATATGTTTTAAAATGAAACAGTTCCACGTGAAATCAAGAATTAGCTATTTTGAAGTACTTTGAGAGATAAAGACCCTCCTTCTCCCTCATTATCTTCCTTTCACCCTTTTTTTTGTCTTTATAACCACATAAATGAAGTGCTCCGTGAAATATTACTCGGTGAAGCTCAGATTTGAAAGAAACACTCTCTGTTTTTGCATTGTCCTTAACCCGATCAATACTAATATAGATTTCAGCCTGGGTAGCGTCTGTTTCAGAAAAGTCGAAAGTGATAATGTCTGTGTAGTAGTCGTGACGGAGAAATTGTTGGTTTATTTCCAATAGCCTTTTGTCGGAACAAAAGATATAATTAATAGAAGCTAGTTTCTTTCTTTCCTTTTGAAACAAGGTCTCAATAAAAACCTTCAATTCGGTCCGGTGTTGCAGGCTAAAACTGTTATGCTCAAAAAAGAAGCAAATTTTTGATTTTGAAGTAGAAAGACTCATATTTTCAAAATTCGTAAACAAAAACAAACTAACAAGGGTAGTTTTGTATTATAAACAGGAAAATGATTGTAAGGCTATCTGAATTGAAACCCGGACAGGAAGGAATTATCAAAGAGTTCAACAGCAACGAGATATTTTTGAAACTGATGGAAATGGGCTGTGTTCCCGGAGAAAAAATATTGTTGGAACAAATTGCTCCCCTGGGAGACCCGATCTCAGTAAATGTTTCAGGCTACCATCTTAGCCTTAGATTAAATGAAGCTGAACATATTTTAGTGGAATTAAATCATTGATAATCAATAGATTAAATGAAAATTGGTTTATATTTCGGCTCCTTTAATCCCGTTCATGTAGCTCATCTTATTATAGCCAACCACATTCTCAATGAGACGGACATAGAAAAAATCTGGTTTGTAGTCTCTCCCCAAAACCCCTTTAAAGTCGAATCAAATTTGCTAAATGAGTATCATCGTCTTCATTTGGTACGCTTAGCAACAGAAGAAGATAATCGTATCAAAGCTTCCGATATCGAATTTGGTTTACCCAAACCATCTTATACTTCAAGCACATTGGCTTACCTGGCCGAAAAAAATCCGGAGCATCAATTTTGCATTATCATGGGAAGCGATAGTTTTCAAAATCTTCATAAATGGAAAAACTATGAAGTGATTGTAAAAAACTATCCGGTTTATGTATACCTGAGACCTGGATTCGAAGTAGAAAACCATGTTGCTGCCGATCTTACGATTCTTGATGCACCGTTACTTCAATTATCGGCTACACAAATACGTAAGTATATTAAGGAAGGAAAATCTGTCCGCTATATGCTACCCGAAAAAGTGCTGGAAGAAATTGAAAAGGGCGGTTATTATAAAAAATAAAGTCATACTACAAATCCCAGTAATAAACAACCGAGTACAATAAAAGGTGGGGCTATGCGGGTAAAATTCAATAATAAAAAAGTTGCCATTATTACTCCGACATTAATAAAACTAACCGTTTTAAATTCGGAGACAGAGATGTCCTTCATGATATAAAAAGTAGAGGCAATCATAATACCAACTACCACAGCATTGATGCCTTCAATTGAACGGTATACAGCAGCGTATTTTTTCAGGTTACTCCAAATAGGAAAGAAAAACAAAACCAGTAATGCGCTGGGAAGAAAGATTGCAATCATTCCTATCAGACATCCTAGTATCTGCATTTCGGCTCCCATATCTTTCAGTGCCATCCCTCCTGTAAAAGAGGAAATGGAAAAAACGGGTCCTGGCATTGCTCTTACAATTCCCATGGCCGTGTACATATCTTTTTCCTTTATCTGAATAGCATTAGGATTTTTTTCTTTGGCTTTCAGGGCTTCCGGCCTTACAGTAAATTGTTCGTACATCATCGGCATTAATACCTGCCCACCACCAAAAACAAGGCTGCCCATCCGGTAAGTATTTTCAAATAGATTAATCGGTTTCCTGTTAGGCCATTCATCTTTTCTTGCCATTTCACTAATAATTCCTGCGGCAATAAAAATTATTCCGAATAGCCAGAAATTCCACCACTTTATTATTTTGGGTTTTTGTTCTACCTGTGGAATACGTTTGCGGCTAAGGTTTGTAACAATCCCACCTGTAATAATCAGTGCTGGTATAACCCAAGGCTGTCCGAATAAAAAATAGGTAGCAATAACACCAACAAACATAATTACCCAGGTGATGGTATTTTTTATTGCAAGTGGAAAAGCAGTAAATGACGCATAGGCCAAAAACCCAGCCGCCATTGGGGGAATAAATTTAAAAATATCAGTTCCCAAGTGCCCCAGGTCTGCATAATTTAATAAAAAGGACAAGGCTCCCATTAAAATACAAGCAGGAAGAATCCATATAATAAGCGTCAAAACAGCTAATACCACACCACCCCTTTTATAGCCAATAAGGGTTAATGTTTGTGTAGAGGAGGCTCCTGGAAGCAATTGACAAAAAGCATTATATTCCATTAACTCCTGCTCAGTAACATAGGGCCGCTGCTGTACAAATGTTTTCATCATCATACCTAAATGGGCTTGCGGCCCGCCGAAAGCGGTAACACTGTGTAAGAGAACAGCCTTTAAAAATGGAACATGACGCAGTAGCATTGGAGTTTAAATATAAATAAAATCAGTTAAGAAGGGTATGATGAGAAACAAATCAGGAATTACAGTAAATTCATAAAAATTAAATAATGAAAAAGGGCTGTCTTTTATTACTAATTGTTTCCCTGTCGGCTCAACTGTCTGCACAAAGCGATATTGAAAAACTAAAAGCAAAAGCAGCCATTGCTGCCGATAAAATAGAATCCCAATGTATTGCCTGGCGACGGGATTTTCACCAAAACCCTGAATTGGGTAACAGGGAAACAAGAACATCAAAAATCATTGCGGAGCATTTAAAAAAACTCGGTCTTGAAGTAAAGGAAGGCGTTGCTAAAACAGGAGTAGTGGGAATTCTCAAAGGAGGAAAACCCGGACCCTGTATTGCACTTAGGGCTGATATTGACGCATTGCCAGTTACAGAAAGAGTGAATATTCCATTTGCATCAAAACAAAAGACCATCTACAACGGACAAGAGGTTGGAGTGATGCATGCCTGCGGACATGATACACACACCGCCATGTTAATGAGTGTGGCTGAAATTTTATCGGGGATGAAAAACGATATTAAAGGAACAGTAAAATTCATTTTTCAGCCGGCAGAAGAGGGCCCTCCGGATGGAGAAGAGGGTGGAGCCGCATTAATGGTAAAAGAAGGCGTTATGGAAAACCCGAAAGTGGATGTAATCTTCGGCCTTCATATAGAAGCAGATATTGAAGCCGGTAAAATAGAATATAAACCCGGAGCCTTTATGGCTTCGGCGGATTGGTTTTCCATTAAAGTAAAAGGTAAGGGTAGTCATGGGTCGCAGCCCTGGAAAGGTGTGGATCCTATACAGATATCAGCACAGATAATTGAAGGACTACAAAATATTGTGAGCCGGCAAATGGAGCTAACGAAAGCTCCCGTCGTTATCACCGTAGGAAAGATACATGGCGGTGTAAGGCAAAATATTATTCCTGAAGAATGCCAGCTGGATGGAACGATCCGGACATTGGACAGTGCAATGCAAAAAGATGTTCATAGAAGAATTGAATGGACAGCCACAAAAATTGCAGAAGCTTCCGGCGCTACGGCAGAAGTAACTTTTGACGGTAAAACACTGGTAACATATAACACACCGGAATTAGTAAAGAAAATGATACCATCTCTCGAATCTGCTGCCGGAAAACAAAATGTAAAGGAAAGAGAATGGGTAACCGGTGCAGAAGATTTTTCCTATTATGGAACCAAGGCACCATCCTTCTTTTTTTATCTTGGAGGAATGCCAAAAGGAAAAGATAAAGCCACCGCACCACCTCATCATACCGCTGATTTTTATGTAGACGACAGTGGTATGAAAACCGGCATCAGGGCTTTTTGTGATATAGTGATTGATTATATGAATATGAAATAAAGGTTAGCCACAGATTACGCAATATGAAAAAAATAATCATTGCCATTTTATGCTGTTCTCCCTTTTTTGCGACAGCACAAAAGACAGATAAAAAACTACAAGCAAAACTACAGCAAGCAATCAGCGGCTTCCATGGTGATATTGGCCTCTATGTGAAAAATCTGCGAACTGGAAAAATAATTTCCATCAATGCCGATACGATTTTTCCTACAGCCAGTATTGTAAAAGTGCCGATACTGGTTGGCATCATGGATAAAATTAAAAAAGGCGAATTACAATACGACCAGGAAATTATTTACAAAGACTCCTTGTTGTATGAAGGCTCTGATATACTCGGCTCTTTTAAAAGCGGAGAAAAAATAGCACTGAAAAAAGTAATAATGCTGATGCTTACCACCAGCGACAATACGGCAAGTCTTTGGTTGCAAAGCCTGGCGGGAACCGGAATAAGAATTAATGAAATCATAGATAGCCTTGGACTTAAAAACACAAGAGTTAACTCCAGAACTCCCGGCAGAGAAAATAACAGGACACAATACGGATGGGGACAAACCACTCCTTTTGAAATGGTGAGATTATTTGAAATGATTTATACCAACCAGGTTATTTCTGCTGCTGCATGTGAAAGGATGCAACGGGTACTGGGCCGTAACTTTTGGGATGCCGAAGCTCTTTCACAAATACCACCCTATGTGGAGGTCTTTAGTAAAAATGGTGCGGTGAATGCTTCCCGGAGTGAAGTGTTATTGGTAAACGCCAGGCACAATCCTTATATCTTTTCCATTTTTACAAAAAACAATAAGGACATTACCTGGGGTCAAACAAATGAAGCATGGATATTGACAAGAAAAATATCTAAAATGCTATGGGAGTATTTTGAACCGAAAGATGATTGGGAGGCTTCTATGAGATAGTCTACTTAAATAAATTATACACCACCCAGCTCATTAAATAAGCCAGCGCTGTCATATAGATCAACTGTATTACCGGCCACTTCCAACTTTTAGTTTCTCGTTTAACCACTGCCAATGTACTCATACATTGCATGGCAAATACATAAAATATCATCAGCGATAAACCAGAGGCGAGGTTAAAAACCGGTTTTCCATCCGGACGAACGGCGGTCTTCATTTTCTCTTTTAATAAAAGACTTCCCTCGTCTGCATCGCCGACGCTGTACAATGTGGCCATAGTTCCTACAAAAACCTCCCGGGCTGCAAAGGAGGTAATTAATGCAATGCCGATTTTCCAGTCATACCCGAGCGGAGCAATAGCAGGCTCAATAGTTTTTCCTAAAATACCTGCATAGGAGCTTTCCAACTTTGCGGTTTGAAAATCTTTATCTAACTGCGTAGCGTTAGCCCCCGGTTGTGATTTTAATTGTTCAAACCGCTGGGATACCTTCTGCATACTATTCCCCGGTCCAAATGAACACAAAGCCCAAAGAACCAAACTGATTATCATAATCACTTTCCCCGCATCAAAAACAAAAATCCTGGCTTTATTGACCATGGTTGGTAAAACATTGTTCCACCGGGGTGAGCGGTAAGTAGGCAACTCAAGAATGAAAAAACTTTTCTCTTTTATGTTGATAAACCACTTGGCGACATACGAAACAATTAATGCCATAACGAGGCCAAGCAAATACAAGCCCATCATCACCACTCCCTGCACGCCTAAAAAACCAAGCAAATATGTTTTTGGAATAACAAGACCGATCAGAATAGTATAAACCGGAAGTCTTGCCGAGCAACTCATAAGTGGTGTAATCAATATTGTAAGCAATCTCTCTTTCCGGTTCTCAATATTTCTTGCACTCATTATGGCGGGCACGGCACAGGCAAAGCCACTGATCATCGGCATCACACTTTTTCCATTCAGCCCAACGCTTCGCATCATCCTGTCGGAAAGAAAACTGATGCGGGCCATATAGCCGGTATCTTCCAGTAAGGTTATTAAGCCAAACAAAATCATTATCTGTGGCACAAACATGAGGATGCCTCCAATTCCGGCAATCACTCCGTTTATTAAAAGGTCGGTCCAGCGGTTATCGGGTAATGAAGAAGAAAGACCCTGGCTGAGTTTTGCAAAGCCAAGTTCGATCCAATCCATTGGAAATTGGGCCAGCCAGAAAACACTTTGAAATAACAGGAACAAAACGCCTAATAAAATAAGATAACCCCAAACACGGTGGAGCAAAACATTATCCAGCCTCTCCGTAAATAATGATTTCTGCAAAGGGTCTGGCTCCGATACTGCCTGTTGCATGATCTGCCGGATGCGGCTATATCGTTGCAGGATTTCTTCTGCCTGTGCTTTTGTTGGGTTGAATTTGTTTTTTATCTCAATATCCTCAATCGTCTTTTGCATGGTCTCGTTCAAATCAAACGATTCATGATTGATGAGGTAGTGGATTGCTGTATAATCACTCAATTGAGGAAAATGTTGCTTTACCTCTTCAATCGAGGCAGGAGATAATGCATTATTATCAATAAAATCCCTAACCGGGGACTGGTATAAACGTTGTGATGTTTGTTCAATTGCTTTTTTGAGTTGCGCAATGCCTTTATTCTTTCTTGGGTTTACTGCTACTACCGGTACACCCAATTCTCTTTCCAGCGTAGCAATGTCAATTTTAATTCCTTTTCTTTTTGCCATATCCATCATCGTCAACGCAATTACCACCGGCACTTTCAGGTCGATGATCTGCGTACAGAAAAGAAGATTTCTTTTCAGGTTGCTGGCATCTGCTACGGCCACCACCACATCTGCTTTTAGGTTGTCCTGGTCCAGTAGCACTTTATAGCTTACCCATTCATCTTCCCGTCTTGGATAGAGACTATATGTTCCGGGGAGATCAATTATTTGCGCCTGTAAAGAAGGGGATAGAGATGTTGTGCCGGTCTTTTTATCGACTGTAACCCCGGGAAAATTTCCGACTTGTTGGTTCAACCCTGTCAGGCAGTTAAAAAGTGAGCTTTTTCCACTATTGGGATTACCAACCAGGGCAATATGGAGCTTCTCGTTTTTCACTCTTTTAATAGTCTGCAAATGTAGACTGGTAAAGGTAAACAGCCTTACGAATTACGATTTTTAGCCCTAGCAACCCGGAAAAAGATTACGTAAATATGAATGAACAGAAAGCAGAAAAACAAAAGCCATTAATACCTTTGCGACTCAATAATTAATCAGCTATGTCTTCTTCTATTTCAAAATTTCTTTTAGCGTTACTATTCCTGGCAGGTTGTTCTGCCCCAAAGAATATTGCTAAGTCAGATACGCAAACTATAGACAATCTTAAAGCACATATTCAATACCTCGCTGATGATAAGCTGGAAGGCCGCAGAACCGGAACTCCGGGTGAAGAGCTGGCGATGCAGTATATCAGCAAACAGTTTAAAGAAATAGGGCTTACCCCAATGGGAACGGAATACTATCCACAGATCTTTGTAGTAAACGATGGTAAACAAATTGATGATGCAACTGAACTGTTGATAAACGGAAACCGGCTGGAAACCGGGAAAGACTTTTTCCCTTTTCCTTTCAGTCCCACCCAGAAAATTGAAGCACTGCCTTCCATAGCCCTGCAGGAAGTAGGAGTGCCCTGGTTTTTTGATTTAAAAGAAGTGCTGGAAGAAAACAAAAACAATCCTCATTTTGACCTGGTTGATTATATCCGCACCAATTATAAGGGTATAAAAGACCGTGGTGCAGTAGCAATGATTTTTTATAACACTTCTTCCATTGATGATAAATTAGTTTTTGATCCTAAAGATAAATCTGAACAGCTTGCCATTCCGGCTGTGTATGTATCAAAAGAAATGGCAAAAAAATATTTTTCGGATAAGTCAGCCACTTTGAATTTTAAATTGAGAACAAGTATTGGTGAAAAGACAAGACTTGGTCATAATGTGGTTGGTTATATCGATAACCGGGCAGCTACTACCGTAATATTGGGTGCACACTATGACCACCTCGGTTATGGTGAAGATGGCAACTCCATGATCAGAACGGGAGAAAAAAGTATACACAACGGGGCTGATGATAATGCAAGTGGTACAGCAGCTTTAATAGAACTGGCAAGAGTGCTGAAAAAATCAAAAGCAAAGAATAATAATTACCTCTTTATCGCTTTCGCGGGGGAGGAATTGGGTTTATTTGGTTCCAAGTATTTTACAGAGAATCCCACTATTGATTTGAAAACAGTAAACTACATGATTAATATGGATATGGTGGGAAGGTTAAATGATAGTACTAAAGTGCTGACCGTAGGAGGTTTTGGCACATCGCCGGCTTGGGATAAAGTGGTTAATAATTTAGATTTTTTCAAACTTCCCTATAAAGGTGATATGACTGCACCATTAGTTATTAAAATTGACAGCAGTGGTACCGGCCCCAGCGACCATACTTCGTTTTACAGGAAAGATATACCGGTGTTATTTTATTTTACCGGCTTACACACAGATTATCACAAGCCTTCGGATGATGCCGACAAAATCAATTATAAAGGAGAGTCAGTAATCATTAGTCATATATTGAATGTGATTGAATCATTAGACCAACAACCCAAACTGTCATTTCTTAAAACAAAAGAAACGCAAACTTCAACCAATCAACGATTCAGTGTTTCTATGGGCATTATGCCGGATTATACCTATGCGGGTACAGGAGTAAGGGCTGATGGAGTAACTGACGGAAAGCCGGCACAGAAAGCCGGTATCAAAGCCGGAGATATTATCCTTCAATTGGGCGATAACAATGTTGCTTCATTGGAAAACTACATGCAGGCATTGGGGAAATTCAAAAAAGGAGAAAAGACAAAGGTGAAATTAAAAAGAGGAAATGAAACATTGGAAGTTACGGTTGAATTTTAAGTTGTAATTTGTAAAAACCACGGGGAATAAAAACCGGGTTAAATGATTTCTATTAATGTCGGACCGCAGCACCAAACTTGTTCTGAACAATAAAGAGCTGACAGAAGAATTTTTTTCTGATACCCGTTTATTGGGTGTAATGGCCCCGATAAAGGATTACCAGTTTTGCTGGCATCTTAATAACAATATTGGTCTCGATTTCCGTATTAACAATGATATCGAGATCAAACTCTTAAAAAAGAAACGGTGGTATTTTTTTGGCGTATATGAGTATAAAGAACCAACCAGGTTTTTATCGCATTTTGTGTACAATAACCAGTTTGACGGAGAATATTTACTGCCCGAATTTAAGCACCTCGATTTTTTGTGGCTGATGAAAGGTGATGAAGTAAGCGACGACTCATTACAGGAAACGATTCAAACCATTAAAGCGATCAATAGTGTGCAGCTGGTATTGGAGTTGACCAATGAAAAAATAAAAAACAAAGAACATTTGGTTTTTTAAAAAACTATAAAATATGAAGGCTACTAATATCTCCCCTTTAGGGGTTGGGGGTTGGGAAGAAAAAGAGAACAAGCTGTATAAGAAATTCCAGTTCAAAAATTTCAGCGAAGCATTTGCTTTTATGACAAGGGTGGCAATCGAAGCAGAAAAAATGGACCATCATCCACGTTGGACAAATGTTTACAATACGGTTGAGATTTGGCTGAACACCCATGACGCCGGAGATATTGTAACCGACAAAGACAATAAGCTTTCAAAAAAAATTGATGCACTAATTGCTCCCCTTTAGGGGTTGGGGGCATGCCTTTATCCTCTACCATATTAATGATTCGCCCCGCTGCTTTTGGTTTTAATGAAGAAACAGCAGCGAATAATTATTTTCAATCCAATCCCGGTCTCAGCCCGGAAGAAGTGCAGCGAAAAGCTGTAGCCGAGTTTGATAACATGGTGCAAACACTGCGAAACCATGATATTAATGTGCTGGTGATTGAAGACAGCAAAGAACCGCCAAAGCCGGATGCCATTTTTCCCAACAACTGGCTCAGTACTTCTCCCGATGGAATCGTTTCCGTTTTCCCGATGTATGCAACGAACAGGCGGTTAGAAAAAAGAGATGAGATACTGGAAGCTTTAGCAAAAGAGTTTGTTGTGAAAGATGTGCAGGACTGGAGTGAGTACGAAGCGGAAGGACGTTTTTTAGAAGGAACGGGCAGTATGGTTATTGACTATGAAAATAAAATGATCTATGCCTGTGTATCGGAGCGGACAAGTTTGCCGGTATTGGAAAAATATGCTGGTACTAACAACTTCCAGGCTATTGTTTTTCTGGCAACCGATAAAAACGGGAGACCGGTTTATCATACCAATGTAATGATGGCATTAGGCGAAGATTTTTGTGTGTTATGTGAAGAAGCTATTGAAGAAGAGTGGGAGCTTATTGCGGTCCGGCAAATACTGGAATCAACTGATCATACCATTATTGCCATTACCCGTGAGCAGATGCACCAGTTTGCCGGTAATATGCTGCAGGTGAAAAATAACCAGGGAGAAAAATATTTGATCATGAGCCAGGCGGCCTTCAATTCTTTGCGTAAAGAACAAAAGCAAATGCTGGAAGCTTATTCAACATTGCTGCCGGTTGCAGTACCAACGATTGAAGAAGTGGAAGGAGGTAGTGTAAGGTGTATGATGGCGGAGATTTTTTTGGAGAGGATAAATAGAAGATAAATGAATAATCCGTTGATTTATATTTACTAACTAGCTTATTTACTATTTGCCATTATCTCACCTAAAGTAAAATAATCATCAAATTGGTGTATAATTTGTGTTGTTATCGTAAATACATCCGTTTGATTGTCAATTACTAATTCTGTGCACACAACTTCGCCCCTATACCAACCTGATCGGTAAGTTGTTTCGTTTTGTCTTCTTGTTTTGAAGCTTCATAATTTCTATTATGAGTTGATGAGTATTTCTTTGGCTATCAGTTTGGGATAGCTTTTCCTCCCAATTGTCTACAAAAGGTTTAAAAATTATATTTTCAGCAGGCATTTCAGACCATTTCAGCTCCGCCGTTGAGTTAACAACAAGTTTAAAACCTTTAAACGTTTTTTTTAAGGAGCTGTAACCAAATAAATAGATTGTTCCTGTCGGAAAGTCTAGATATTCTGATTCTAATTTCTTTCGAAAATATATTAGATCAATGTTTACTAATGAGTCAATATCAAAGCCATATGTAAATTCAACTGTGTTATTAAAGAAACACAACCCAGCTTGCAACGTTCCTGTAACTGCAAACGCTGATTTGTATTGCGGAAGTAAGAATGTTTTACACGTATAACTCCGGGGTAACAACTCGATATCATCTTCTTTTGGTTTGAACGAACAAAGGGTGTCACTTGCTATAATCGCATATTTTTCACTTATAAATCCAAAAAATGCTGACATAATCTATTTTATATAAACTTTTTTATCATTCATTGCTGTTATCTGTCCTATGGGAAATACAAATGCAGGAAGAAAGTTTTGTATTAAAACTTCTTTAACTTCTTCCAAACTCTCCTCCTTCACACTCACCAATAATCCCCCGTTCGTTTGCGGATCGGGTAATAATGTAAATGCTTCCATCACATTCACTCCCTTTTTCAAATTTTACTTTATCACTGTAGGCATTCCAGTTGCGGGTAGTAGCATCGGGGAAAATGCGCTGAGCAATGTATTCTTTTACTCCGGCAGCAATGGGGAGCTTGTCGTAATAAATTTCTGCACTCAGTCCGCTGCCTTCTGCCATTTCTATTAAGTGCCCCAGCAAACCAAAACCGGTAACATCCGTCATGGCGGTTACACCTTTTATTTTACCCAGTTCCTCACCTATTTTGTTTAGCGCCGCCATTTGTTCAATCATCATTGGCAAGTGTTCTTCTTTTAGCAGCCCTCTTTTTTGTGCAGTAGATAAAATACCAACACCGAGTGGTTTGGTTAAAAATAAATAATCACCTTCCTGTGCTGTATTATTTTGTTTTAAATTTTCTATTGGCACAATGCCTGTTACCGCCAATCCAAAGATTGGTTCCTGTGAATCAATACTGTGGCCACCAGCTAACGGGATGCCGGCTTCTGTACAAACAGCTCTTCCGCCTTCAATAAGTTTTTGTGCTAATTCAACCGGTAATTTTTCTACCGGCCAGCCAAGTATAGCAATTGCCATTAATGGTTTGCCACCCATGGCATACACATCGCTGATAGAATTGGCCGCTGCAATTCTTCCAAAATCAAATGCATCATCTACAATCGGCATAAAAAAATCAGTAGTAGAGATCAACGCCATACCGTTTCCCAAATCATATACGGCTGCATCATCTTTGCTATGATTGCCAACGAGCAGTTTATTGTTATCGGGCAATGCGATACTGCTTTTCAAAATTTCATCTAATACTTTGGGGGCAATTTTGCAGCCGCAACCGGCACCACGGGAATATTGTGTGAGTTTGATCCCCTCATCACCCGAAGGGGGAATAAGAGAAGATTCTATTTTTTCATTCATTCCCCAAATCTCGGATAATTAAGGGAGAGAAAATAACGGCAGAGGCGTGGAGACTTAGACAGATCGCAAGGAACTCTGCGCCTCTGCATCTCAGCGGTTACAAAAACTATTTCTTTCTCCGGAAAACAATCCCCGTACTTTTTTGAAAGTCGGAACTAAAACGAAGGTTATAAACATCTTCACCATCATGCACTACCAGCAGGCCGGTGTTGGGGGGATATCTTCCGAGGTTTTCAGCAAATAAGACCAGGGTAAAGTCTTCATTGCCGGGAATAATATAAATAGTCTTTTTAATCGCACTTGATTTTAATCCTTGTTTGGAAAGCACTACTTCACCATTCATAAATACACTTACAGTATCACCGTCAATTTCCCCGTTATCATACAGCGATAATTCAAGACTGTCCGATTTGAAACTCACTACTTGTGAGAACTCTGATTTTCTTCCCGCAATCACTGCAGACTTTGCCAGTATATCAATAGCTGGTTTCTTTGTTTCGGGAATTACAGACGCCATAACAGGTGCTGCTTTTACTTCTTTCTTTTCCTGAACAGGAGTATTTGCAGCAACTGCATTTGTTTTAACAGGACTTGTTGAAGCCACATCCTCTTTTTTTGTTTCAGTGATTGGCTTTGTTGGAACAGGATTGTTTGTTTTGACGACACTCTTTGTATCTGTTTGAGTTTGTTTCGGCTTATTATCAGTTTGCTTTACAACAACCGGAGCTTGTTGGGTTACAGTGCTCTTTGCCACCAGCTCTGTTTTTATTTGTTTGTTGGCTGTTGCGGCAGGTTGAGTTGTCGCATTATTTTTCGCTACTACCGGCGTAGCCTTTTCTTTCGTTACATTATTTGCTGCGGTAGTCATTGCAACATCAACAGTATTTTTTTCGGAAGTTCTGGTTGCGACCGGCACTTTATGCTGTGCAATTGTTTTGTCAGAGGCCTGTGTTGTTAGTGAAACTGAGCCGGCATCAATCTTTTTTATTTCTTTTGATGATATCTCTGCAATTGGTTTTTTTTCTACAGTAACATCTTGGTCTTTATTTTCTGTTGATGCTATAGCAGTGTTTGCATCGGTGGGTATAGGAATGGCGTCATTGGGTTTACTTGTTTCAGCAGCCGCTATTGCCGGAACGGGGCTTGCCTCTGCTCTTTCTAAATTTGGCTTTGCTACTGCTATTGCAACATCAGCGGAAAGCGAAAGCTGGTCCAGCTTCGTGGAGTATTCCGTTTTTATTTTTTCCGGCTTTACATACCGTACAGTCGATGGAGTTTCTTTCCGTTCTTTATAAAAGGCAATACCATCAGCAAGATTTAATTCTTCCAGGTGCGGAAATATTTTGGATGCGGTTAAGTCTTTTTCTTCCGCCAGATTTACTTTTCCGGTAACGGAATAATATTTTTTTGTGGAATTGGTTTTCCAGGTTCCATCCAGATACCAGGTGCTGTCGTTTTGATTTCTCCGAAAGATGCTGGTTACTTTTATTCCCTTATCAAGCTTGCCACGAAAATTGTACGCAATAATTTCTTCATCACTCACTTCACAGATATCTTCTTCAATAGTTCCTTTCACTCTTTTCACCACATAGTACAACGTATCATCAACAATAAATTCGCTGCGGGAATATCCATACACTTTTCCTTTATACTCGGTCAATGCAATTTCAAACGACTGGTCTTTTCTGATCGTGGTGCTGTCATTACTCAATGCTCCTGTCCAGAGACCGGTAAGGGTTTGTCCAAAAAAGAAAAGGGGGGATAATAAAAGCAGGACGGTTAGCTTAAAGTTTTTCAGGCTGATATTGGGCAGTACGGGTAAGCAGGTCGGCATTTTCAGGGATTACGGATTTACAATCAACTGTATGTAATAACGAATTTATCCCTTCCCGATTGTGTAAAGACTTGAAATAATGCTTGTCATAGTATTTGAGCAAAATGTCGAAACTTTCGGTGATTTTGCCCTCTTTTAGGCATAAAATGGCCGTTTTTGCGTTCAAATGACCCAATTTTTGCGAAATCCGGCCAATCGCATCGGCTACCATTTCGGGGTCTAATTGACCATATTCCTGCACAATATGTTTTAGCCGTTCCTCAAAAGGGATGTCAAGAAAATATACTGGCGACTGCCGCATGTTTTTCCAGAGTTCATGGGGGATATTAACCTGGCCGATTCGCTGGCTTTCATCTTCGAGCCAAATTGGTGAATAGTGAGTAGTGAATGGTGAATGGGGGTCGCCTTGTATTGACAATTCACTATTGACTATTGATTTGCTGCGCAGCTCCTGTGCCAGAATATTCTCAAACATCTCTTGTCCTGGCTGCTTCGGCAGACCGATATTGCCAAAAGCTGAGCCTTTGTGGCCGGCGATGCCTTCAAGGTCAACGATCGTTTCCCCTTTTTCCTTCAATGTTTTTAATAATTCTGTTTTTCCTGATCCGGTATAACCGCCGAGTATTTTTAAATTGAACGGCAGACTGAAAGTGTCCAGTACATAGTTGCGGAATTTTTTATAACCACCAACAAGTGTATAGACTTTGAAGCCATACAAATCCAATAGCCACGCAACACCAGCACTCCGCATGCCGCCTCTCCAGCAATGTACAAGAACAGTTTTTGAGTGCTGAGTTTTGAGTTGAGTGGCCTTGCGGACTTTGACTCTTGACTCTGACAAACTTCAACTTCCTCCACCATCTTCCTCATCTTTCCACCAAAAAAATCCAATCCAATCTTAATGGCTTGTTCACGGCTTTGTTGTTTATAGGCAGTACCAACAAGTTTTCTTTCTTCATCAGTAAACAAAGGCAATGAATATGCACCGGGTATATGTGCATGAGCATACTCTCCCGGCGAACGGACATCTACAACAGGATGTTGTTTTGCCAGTTCCAGGAATTTTTCAATATGTAATTTTTCTATTGCCATATATAATTAGCCGGTTAGCAAATTAGCTAATTTGAAAATGATTGCATTATTAAAATAAAAAAGCCGCTCCAGAAAGAAGCGGCCTGTATTCATTTGCATATCTGCCTATAATTATCTTCAGATCTACCTGTTCATCGAAGCAAGGAACTCCTCATTGCTCTTTGTTCCCTTCATCCGGTTCTGTAACTCTCTCATCGCTTCTTCTGCATTCATATCAGTCAGGAAAACACGGAGCAGGTTCATCCGCTGCAATACATCTTTTTCAAGTAGTAGATCATCACGGCGGGTAGAACTCGCCACCAGGTCGATTGCAGGATAGATACGTTTATTAGACAAACGACGTTCCAGCTGCAGTTCCATGTTACCGGTTCCTTTAAATTCTTCAAAAATCACCTCATCCATTTTACTTCCGGTATCAACCAGAGCAGTAGCAATGATCGTTAAGGATCCGCCATGTTCAATTTTACGGGCTGCACCAAAAAACTGTTTTGGTTTTTGCATCGCATTAGCTTCCACACCGCCGGATAAAACTTTACCGGAGGACGGAGCTACTGTATTATGTGCTCTTGCCAAACGGGTGATGGAATCTAATAATATAACTACATCATGACCGCACTCTACCAACCGTTTTGCTTTTTGTAATGCGATCGTAGAAACCTTTACATGTTTTTCAGCTGGTTCATCAAAGGTGGAAGCAATTACTTCACCTTTAATACTGCGTTCCATATCAGTCACCTCTTCCGGACGTTCATCGACCAGCACTACCATCAGGTAACATTCCGGATGGTTGGCAGCAATAGCATTGGCCACTGCTTTCAACAACATGGTCTTACCTGTTTTTGGTTGTGCTACTATCAATCCCCGCTGTCCTTTACCAATTGGTGTAAAGAGATCCATAATGCGGGTAGAATAATCAGAAGGTGTTGTAAATAAATTCAACTTTTCATACGGGAATAGCGGTGTCAGGTAATCAAAAGGTACCCGGTCCCTTACTTCTTCGGGGCTCTTACCATTAATGGTATCTACTTTTAATAACGCAAAATATTTCTCTCCTTCTTTCGGCGGACGAACAGCACCATGAACAGTATCACCGGTTTTTAATCCGAATAATTTTATCTGTGAGGGAGAAACGTATACATCATCCGGAGAGGATAAATAATTATAATCAGAAGAGCGGAGGAAGCCATAACCATCAGGCATCATTTCTAATACACCCTCACCCAATATAACACCATCAAACTCTACATTGAATTGTTGCGGCTGGTCACGGCGGGGCGGATAAAATTTATTCTGTCCGGCACCGGAAGGATTTTCTGGTGATTGCTGGTTGCCATCATTCGAAAAAACCTGGGCCAACTGGCTTTCGGCTTTATTTCCATTTTCCTGCTCAGCAGTCGGTGCGGCAGGTTGTGCTTCGGCTGTATTTTCTACAGCAATTTCAGCTTCTTTCTCTTCGGGTTTCTTGCGGGCCCTTTTTATCGGGGTCCTTTCTTCTTTTTTAGGAGGCATATTGGGTTTTTTAATGATTGTCTTTTCTTCCTCATCACTTTCCACTACGGCTTCTTCGCTGCCGCCGGTACTGGAGTTGGTTTTTATGATGCGCTTCCGCTTGCCATCATCGGTGGGCTTGGCACCTTTGGCACCGGCAATAGCCTGGCTGTCAAGTATCTTATAAACAAGGTCTTGTTTGTTCAGCTTTTTGGCATTTGGTATTTTAAGCTGCTCGGCAATGTCCAGCAGTTCAGGAACGAGCATATCGTTCAGTTGGAGAATATCGTACATATAAAATTCTTGATGTTAGTCACAACTCGTAGTGAACAATCTTGAGATCTGAAAAAAAGTTTGAGTTTTTGTTGAATGAAATCGGCGGGTAAATAAAGGGAAAACTGTCTGGGAGAACTATGTTTATCAGCCTCTTTCCAGTGCAATTATACGCTTAAATCGGGAAAATCAAAAATTTTAGGCGGTTTTCGGTTTTTGGATATCCAGCAACGCCTGAACTGGGACCAGGGTCTGATCGCATGGTAAATCAAATTGCAAGAGCTTTTGCAAACTGCCGTTCTTATATTAAATATGGAATAAGGCATTTTTTTGACAGAACAGAAATCCTTACCCAACCTGCACTTCATGTTTTACCTTTGCCCTCGCAAAAAGAAAAATATGTTCAACAAACGAATCAAGATCAAAGAGCTGCTGGCACAAGAACCTACCGGGCAGGAAGTAACAGTAATGGGTTGGGTGAGAACCTTTCGCAACAACCAGTTTATAGCGTTGAATGACGGCAGCACCAATAATAATATACAGGTGGTGGTGGAACTGGGCAGCCAGGACGACGACTTGCTGAAAAGAATTACCACTTCGGCTTCGCTGAAAGTAACAGGTACGGTTATTCCGTCCTTAGGCAAGGGTCAAAAAATGGATCTGAAAGCAACAGCTATTGAGATCCTCGGCGATAGTGATGCAGAAATTTATCCGCTGCAACCAAAGAAGCATAGTCTTGAATTCTTACGGGAGATAGCTCACTTACGTTTTCGTACCAATACGTTTGGCTCAGTATTCCGTGTACGCCATGCACTGGCTTTTGCTGTTCATAAATTTTTTAATGATAAAGGGTTTGTGTACATGCATACCCCTATCATTACCGCCAGCGATGCTGAAGGTGCCGGTGAAATGTTTAAAGTAACAACACTGCCTTTTGATAAACACCAAGAACCGAAGAAGGGGCCGTAGATTTTTCGAAAGACTTTTTTGGAAAAGCAAGCAACCTCACTGTTAGCGGACAATTAGAAGGAGAACTCGGCGCAACTGCTTTTGGTGATATTTATACATTTGGTCCCACCTTCCGTGCAGAGAACAGTAACACAGCAAGACACCTGGCCGAATTCTGGATGATAGAACCAGAAATGGCGTTTAATGATTTAGAAGACAACGCTAACCTTGCCGAAGAGTTTATCAAGTATCTTATTAAATACGCCATTGATAATAATAAAGAGGATCTCGAATTCCTGGCACAACGTTTAGCCGATGAGGAAAAACAATTGCCGCAGGACAAGCGGAGTGAAATGGGGTTGATGGAGAAATTAGAATTTGTACTCAACAATAATTTTGAACGCCTCACTTATACCGAAGCGATAGAGATATTAAGAGAGAGTAATCATAATAAGAAAAAGAAATTTCAATATCCCATTACTGGTTGGGGCATGGACCTGCAAAGTGAGCATGAAAGATATCTGGTAGAAAAACATTTTAAAAAACCGGTTATACTGACCAATTATCCCAAAGAGATAAAAGCTTTCTACATGCGGCAGAATGATGATGGAAAAACGGTTGCCGCTATGGACATTCTTGCTCCCGGCATTGGAGAAATAGTCGGCGGCTCACAAAGAGAAGAACGGCTTGACTTGTTATTGGCAAGAATGAGTGAAATGCATATACCGGAGGAAGAACTCTGGTGGTATCTCGATACTCGACGTTTCGGTACGGTTCCCCATGCCGGCTTTGGATTAGGCTTTGAACGGATGGTGCAATTTGTTACAGGAATGACGAATATAAGAGATGTGATTGCTTTTCCGAGGACACCGGGAAGTGCGGAGTTTTAGGATAAGAAATAAGTTAAAAGACAAAAAGAGGCGCAAGAATGTGCCTCTTTTTTATTAAAATACCCTTTATAAGGTATAAGAGCATCAAAAAGATTGGGTAAATTGAATTAAAAAAATGAGAGGGCTTTTTTTTATACTATTTTTTTTGTTTTACTGTAACATAATCACTGCACAAAATAATACGGAATATTATAATCTGATTAAACTGGCAAACACATATTATAATGCTGGAGAGTATGAAAAAGGAATTTCTATTTCTGAAAAAGCAGTTGCAGTAGCCAGAAAGCAATTAGGGGAAACTATCCTGTTTTTGCTGTTGCAGTAAATGACCTGGGTTTGTTTTATAAAGGAAATGGGCCAATATCAAAAAGCAGATTCATTTATTGCGGGTAGGGATGAAAATACGGGAAGCTGTATTAGGCAAAAACCATCCTGATTTCGGAGCAAGCCTTAATAACCTGGGTAACTTATATAGACGGATGAATCAATATGAAAAAGCCGAACCATTACTTATAGAAGCCATTAGAATAAAAAAAAATGTGTTGGGGGAATATCACTCATCTTATTTGAGAAGTCTGAGCAACCTGGCAGAGTTGTTTTGAGTTATAGGACGATATGAAAAAGCGGAGCCAGTATATTTATCTAGTAAAAATTCAGGCAAATAATTTGAGCGAACGTAATCCTGAATATGCTGAGAGTCTAATTGCTCTGGCAGGCATCTACGATCATATGGGTCAATATGAGAAAGCGGAGCCAGTAGCCGTTTTGGCAATGGAAATATTAAAAGCTGTTGCAGGTGAAGAAAACAAATCTTATGCATTCAGTTTGGATATGCTTGCGAATTTGTATAGAAGTTTAGGTCAGTATGAGAAAGCCGAAACCATTATCTCATACTGCTGTAAATACTGAAAACAATTGGGTGAAAAACATCCAGATTATGCCAGAGCTTACATAACCTTGCGAATGTATATAAAAGCTTGGCAAGTTTGAAAAGGCGGAATCAGTTGCTTTATCAGGCAATGGAGATGCTAAAAAGTTCTGGGTGAAAACTATCTTACCCGAGCCTGAATAGCCTTGCGGAATTATATGCTCTTCCGCAGTTGAGAGGCAGAAATTATCCAAACGGAACAGAAATACGGAGAAAGTTTTAGGAGAAAAGGCTGAATTGCCGTTTTTTCAAGCCGAATTAAAGGACTTTATCAAGGAAAAATGGGAAGCTGAAAGACTTTTCCTTGTCAGCAAATAAGATATGGAAAAGTTTGGGGAACAACTCACCGAAATTATGCCACCGAATTGAACAGTATGGGGCAAATTTATATGCGAAAAGGGTAGGTATAATAAAGCTGAACCTCTGGACTTCAAACTAACAGGGTTGTTGTGCAAAACCTTATTAAAAATTTTTATAGCTTATCAGAAAATGAAAAGCAAAATCTCTTTAGACAACAAAACTAGTCATTTTGGAAACTAGTAATAGCTTTTTGTACAATTACAAAAAGCATCTCAGGATGTTTTGCAAAACCTTTTAGGCAACACACAAATATTTTTTAAAGGTTTAATATTGAGCAATACAAAAATCTGCTCAGGTCGTTGCGGCAAAGTCAATGACACTTTATTAAAGGAAAATTATAATCAATGGCTTGAGTATAAAGATTTTTTTCAAGGCAATATTCTCTACCGTTTCAAAACGTAGCAAGGATTTAAAAGAAGTGAAAAGAAGCAGAGATTTGGAAAAGAAACTGATCCGGAGTTCCTCTATGTTTCAGTAACAAACAGGATGCAATAACTATACGACTTGCAGGAAGTAGGAAAAAAATTTAAACAGATGAGAAGTAGCAGTTGAATTTGTACGATTTAACCTATACAAAAAAATGGACGGATAGCACAATGTATGCGGCTTATATCTTAAGAAAAACGATTCAGTTCCCTTCTTCATTCCTCTCTTCGAAGAAAAACAATTGCAAAAATTATTTGATAGTGCCGGAACAACAGCAACCGGCTATGGTAAGCAAATTTTACCGGGGCTTAGAAGTAAAAAATAAAAATACCGCTGGCGCATTGGGCACAGAATTATATAAACTCATCTGGCAGCCATTAGAGCCTTACCTAAAAGGAGTAAAAAAAGTAAGCTATTCCCCAGCAGGCAAATTATACAGCATTGCTTTTCATGCCTTGCCAGTAGATAGCACCACGGTACTAATGGATAAATACCAACTACAACAATATACCAGCACAAGACAAGTAGTATTAAGAGAACAGGAAAACCAAAATAGCAAACCACAGAATATTGCTTTATTTGGCGATGCCAGCATTTACTTTAGACAGTTTGCAAATAGTAAAAGGCAAAACAAAAACAGAAAACGTATCATCAAATATTTACACTCCACAAAACCGGGGAACAAGAGGTGGTACCTGGAGCAGCCTGCCAGGAACGGCACAAGAAGTAAAAACGATTCAACAATTATTTGATATTAATAAAATTTCTACCAATTCATTTGTTCAAACAACCGCTTCTGAAGAAAACCTGAAAGCACTCAGCGGCAACTCGCCACAAATACTTCATATCGCCACACACGGCTTCTTTTTTACCCGAACCCGATAAAAAAAGAAAGGAAAACAATCTTAGCAACGAAAATACTTACACATTAGCCGATGACCCATTAATAAGAAGCGGCTTAATATTAGCCGGCGGTAACTATGCCTGGAGCGGTAAAACACCCATTGATGGAGTAGAAGATGGAATAGCTACAGCCTATGAAATTTCTCAACTCAATTTAAGCAACACCGAACTTGTTGTACTCAGTGCCTGCGAAACAGCACTAGGAGATGTAAAAGGAAGCGAAGGTGTATTTGGTTTGCAACGAGCCTTTAAAATGGCAGGTGTAAAAAAGATGATCGTAAGCTTGTGGCAAGTACCTGATAAGGAGACTGCCGAACTAATGACTACGTTTTATAATTACTGGATGAAAGGAAAAACCATCAACGATGCCTTTACACAGGCACAGGCCGATATGCGGAAGAAATATGCTCCTTTTTACTGGGCAGCATTTGTGCTGGTAGAGTAAAACAATATTATTTTGCCACAGAAAAGTACTCATCGATATTCCTTCCCTTTGGGAGGAATGGAGTGGGTTTTTCTCGTCCTTGGGTGTTGTGTAGGATCGGTTTTACGTCAGGGCTTTCTACCCATTTCATGGTATATTAAAACATTTGTAATTTATTATCTTTAGTTACTCGCCAACCATTATGAAACGATTTCTAACCCTATTGCTATTATCTTTTCCTTAAACCTTTCTGCTCAAATCTGGCAGCAGTTGACTGACAGCCTGAATTACTATAGCCGGCAAAAAAACTACACAAGATCAATAGCGGCCGGTGAAAAAGCATTAACGGCCGCACAAAATGAATTTGGGCAAGAGCATAATAATTACGGACTGGCATTGAAAAATTTGTCTATTGCGTATCGCCGTAATGAAAACTACCAAGAAGCCCTTACAAAAGCATCCGGGGCGCTGCAGGTGTTCAAAAAAAATAATGGTGAAAATTCTGTTGAATATGCTTCCATGCTGAACCAGCTGGGCATGATTTATACCGGGTTAAAGGATTCGGCAAGAACTATTGAAGTATACAATCAGGCTATTAATATATTGCATCATATCAAAAAGGAAAAGATATTTTAGAAAGTGCTTTATATAACCTTAGTACGGCGCACACTTCCTTTAAGCAATATTTACAGGCCATCCCCCATTTGGAAGAAATGGTTTTATTGCAGGAAGAAATATATGGAAAGGAAAGCGATGATTACCTGGAAGGACTCGGTATACTGGCAAATGCATATAAAGAAACAGAAAAATAAATGCGGCCATCCATATAAGAAAAACTATGGCTGAAATAAGTATAAAGAAATACGGTGCTACATCTGTTGATTATGGGAAAGAAATGAACCGCATTGCCATGCTTTATGAAAGCATAAGAGATTCTGCCCAAACCGAAATGTATTATAAGCAGGCACTAAGTATATTCAGGGGCCATACCCCCAAACCGGAATTACTGATTTCTGTAATAAACAACCTTGCCGATTTTTATGAAACAGGAAATCGTTACAACGATGCCCTTTCGCTTTACCAGGAAAACGATAGCCTGATCAAATCACTGAAAGGGACTGCGACGATAGTTTATATTACAAATGCATATAATCTAGCTCGGTCATATTTTCATACGAATCAATTTTCCCTGGCAGAGTCACAATGCCAGAATGTGTACAAACTTTTGAAAAAAGTAGTTGAACAAAATAACCCCAATTATGCTATTAGCCTGAACAACCTGGCAGATTTGTATGTAAAAATGAAGAACTATTCCCAGGCCGAATCCCTCTATACAGAAGTACTGCAAATTCGAAAAGCAGCCCTGGGTGAGAATGATGAAAATTATATTACTGCTCTTTCAAATCTGGCAAGAGTTTATTTAGACGCTGCTGACTATAAAAAAGCCGAACCAGCATTTCTGCAACTGGCTGACATCGCCAAAGCTAAGGCAGGTATTTCATCCATTTATTACGCAAATAAACTGATGGACTTGGGCAATCTTTGCTACAATACCCTGCGGTACAAAGAAGCTGAAAAATACTATTTACAGGTGGCAGATATTAAAAAGGGGATTTCTGGGGATACTACCAGTGATTATGCTTCCGTAGCCGGTTCATTGGGATTTCTTTATCACAAAATGGGTTTAGTTGACAAGGCAGAGAGCTGGTACAATATTAAACTGTCAATCAGAAAAAAGAAATATGGTGAGAAAAATGAATTCTATTTATCCGAGCTAAATAGTCTGGCAGACTTGTATAAAAGTAATAAAGAGATGGCCAAAGCTGATTCGATGTATAGCCATTTGAAAAAATGAGTACCGGTCAATTTATGGCGATAGTTCAAAACAATACTCCTGGGCTCTGCAAAATCTTGCCATTTTTTATGATAGCTGGGAAAAATTTGCACTGGCAGAACCATTGCATTTACAGGTGATAAAAATTGATAACACATTATATGGAAGTAATCATGAAAACAGTATAAAAAACTTGATATGGTTAGCCAATTCTTACAGGGAAGCATCTCAATATGATAAAACTGATTCAATTAACAATATTGTGTTGGAGGCTATTCTGAAAAAATACGGAGCCCACCATCTGGAAACGGCAAAAGAGTATGACCGGCATGCATTATGGGCCGCAGAGATGGGAATGTACACCAAAGCAATTCAATATAATATCAAATCAGTCACCATTATTGAAAACGTATCTGGAACAAACAACCTGCACTATATTAACTCCCTTTTGGAGCTTGGCAAACAGTATGTATTTATTGAAAATTTCAATATGGGAGAGCTTACCTATTTGAAAGCAGCGAACATTGTAAAAAATGTTTATGGAGAAGATCATCTGGAATACGCAAAACCCTTGGAGAAACTGGCAGATATTTACCAACGGATAGGGCAGAATACAAAAGCGGAAAGATTTTTTTTGCGAAGTCTTGAGCTTAAAAAGAAATTTTTAGGTCCTGCTCATCCTGAAACCGCAGACACCTGGACAAACCTGGCAGAATTCTACGTGGGCATCAGTAAATATTCAGCGGCACGGGAGAGTTTAAGTACGGCAATGAAAATCGCAAATGAAACGATTGGAAAAGAATCTGACAAATATGGAAGTTTATTAAGGACCATGGGAACAATTCTTGTTAAGGAAGAAAAATACAAAGAAGCGGAGCCCTATTTATTGGATGCCGTTAAACAGGTAGAGAAATCAAGAGAAAGGGCCTGCATGCATTCACTTTATCAGTATTAGCCAAGGTATATGAAAATCTTTCTGAATTTTCTAAAGCCCGGCTCTATTACGAAAAATCAGCTGCAGTTTGGGGAAGCTACTTATGGAAAAACTATGTTGCTTACGCTATAGCCTGTCAAACCCTTGGCGAATACTTTGTGGCCCGGAAAGAACATACCGAGGCGGAAAAGTATTTATTGCAAAGCCTTGCTTCGTATGAAAATACAGTAGGCGCTGATAATCGATCGGTCAGTTCTGTTTTAAAAAACTCGCCAATTTTTACCAGGAAAGGCAATTAGAAGAAAAGGCATTGCCCCTTTTGAGAAGGGCCAAAAGCATTGAAATTAAAAACATGATGACTTTATTTACTAACCTCTCTGAAAAAGAAAAAGGGAACTACCTGACGGAAAAAGTGAGCCTGAACAATACAATGAATAGCTTTCTTTATTTTTATCCATTGGCAGATAAAGAATTTATTGCGGGGAACTATGATTTACAGTTGTTGTTTAACTCTATGATCCTAAGTGGGACAAAAACATGATCTCCTCCCTCCGGGAAAGCACAGATACCTTACTAAGAAAAATATTTGAACAGTGGCAATTGAACAAGACCATTCTGGCGAAGCAGTATGCTTTACCGATGATACAAAGAAGATCAGACCTTGCTTCGATTGAAGATCAAACGGAAAGCCTGGAAAAAGAATTATCACTTAAATCATCTTCATTTGAAAACCAGCAACAATCGTTTCAAACAAAAACAACTGATGTAGTAAAACATTTAGCCAGAGATGAATCCGCCATTGAATTTGTAAGGTTTAAATTAATAAAAAACGACCGGTCAGACAGTATCTTTTATGCGGCCTACATCCTTACCACGAAAGATTCAGCTCCGGTATTCGTCCCCCTCTGCGAAGAAAAACAACTCCAAAAACTATTCGACAGTGCAGGCACCACCGCAACAGCTATGGTAAGCAAGTTTTATCGTGGCCTTGAAGTAAAAAATAAAAATACTGCCGGGGCATTAGGCACAGAACTATATAAACTAATCTGGCAGCCATTAGAACCCTATTTAAAAAATGTAAAAAAAGTAAGCTACTCACCGGCTGGTAAATTATACAGTATCGCCTTTCATGCCTTACCAGTTGATAGTACCACGGTACTTATGGATAAATACCAACTCCAACAATATACCAGCACAAGACAGGTTGTATTAAGAGAACAGGAAAAACAAAACAGTAAACCACAGAGCATTACTTTATTTGGCGATGCCAGCTTTACTTTGGACAGTTTACAAATAGTAAAAGGCAAAACAAAAACGGAGAATGTATCAACTAATATTTATACTCCTCAGAACAGAGGCACAAGAGGCGGCACCTGGAGTAACTTGCCGGGAACAGCACAGGAAGTAAAAACTATTCAACAATTATTTGATAGCAACAAAATTTCTACCAATTCATTTGTTCAAACCACCGCTTCTGAAGAAAACCTGAAAGCACTCAGCGGCAACTCACCACAAATACTTCATATCGCTACACATGGCTTCTTTTTGCCTGAACCCGATAAAAAAAGAAAAGAAAACAATCTTAGCAACGAAAATACTTACACCTTAGCCGACGATCCCTTACTCAGAAGCGGATTAATCTTAGCCGGAGGAAATTATGCGTGGAGCGGTAAAACCCCCATTGAAGGAGTAGAAGATGGCATTGCTACAGCCTATGAAATATCGCAACTGAATTTAAGCAACACCGAACTCGTAGTACTCAGTGCCTGCGAAACAGCACTCGGTGATGTAAAAGGCAGCGAAGGTGTATTTGGTTTGCAAAGAGCTTTTAAAATGGCAGGCGTAAAAAAGATGATCGTAAGCTTGTGGCAGGTACCAGATAAAGAAACCGCCGAACTCATGACTACTTTTTATGGCTATTGGATGAAAGGAAAAACCATCAACGATGCCTTTACACAGGCACAGGCCGATATGCGGAAGAAATATGCTCCTTTTTACTGGGCGGCGTTTGTGCTGGTGGAGTAAAATCAGCCAGACTTTTCAACTTTCTAAAGAATCATTGTTGCTGCAGGAAAGATTGTGTAAATTCATTTGCCAATCAACCAAAACCTCCTGCAATGAAATTCATCCTGGCTTTATGCCTGTTGTTTTTTCTTTTGCTGCACCTGCTCAACTTACCCAGGCCACTCTCGATATGCTTACTAAATCAATGGCCTTATTAGAAAAAGGAGAATATGAAAAAAATAATCCCGATTGCAGAAAAAGCTATTGCACCGGTAAAAAAGAGCTCGGCGAGAATCATTCTATCTACAATGACCTGTACCTGATTCTTGGGACCTGTCATTATATGTTATATCATTATGCAGAAGCCGAAAAAAATTTTCTGAAACATAAAGAAGGGCTGGCAAGAATATCAGGCGAAAAAGATATTAGTTATGCCGCTAGTCTTTCGAGGCTTGCAAACCTGTACAGGGATATGGGAAAATATCAGCAGGCATTGGCACTTTTAATACAGGCGCAGGCAATCAGTAAAACCATCTTCGGAGAAAATAATGCCGACTATTCTAAATGCCTTAATAACCTTGCTTTATTGTATGCTGATATGGCAGAGTATACAAAAGCAGAACAACTATATATTGAATCAGGAAATATATTGAAAAGAGTTGTTGGTGAAAACAATGCTTTGTTTGCCAGTAATCTGAATAATCTCGGAACGCTTTACTCTGAGACAGGACAATATGATAAGGCACTGGCGTTATTGATCCGTGTACTTGAAATACGGAAAGAGGTTTTAGGAGAGAATCATGCTGATTATGGTGAAGCTCTCAACAACCTGGCATATTTATATACAACATTGGACCGGTATACTGAAGCAGAAGTAAACTATACCAGGGCTAACCAAATTTTTAAAAAATCACTGGGAGAATCAAGTCCGTACTATGCTGTCGGGTTGAATAACCTGGCGCAGTTTTATCAAACAACAGGCCGATATGAAAAAGCAGAACGGCTTTTTATTGAAGCAAGAGATATCCGGAAAAAAATACTGGGAGAAAACCACTCTGATTATGCAACTACTCTCAGCAATCTCGCCGGTTTATATGAGTCAACCGGGCAATTTGAAAAAGCGGAACAACTTTTTATTCAATCAAAAGAGATAAAACGAAAAGCCTTTGGAGAAATTCATCCGGAATATGCCATCAGCCTGAATAACCTGGCAAGCTTATATGAATCGATGGGTCAGTATAATAAGGCTGAACCCCTTTACCTGGAGTCTATTGCTATAAAAAAGAAAATTTTAGGAGAAATGCATACGGGGTATGCCATTAGTCTGAATAACTTGGGATTGCTATATTTCAATATCGGCCAGTATGAAAAAGCAGAACCATTATTTGTTCGGGCAATGGAGATCAATAAAATTGTAGTAGGTGAGAACAACCCCGAGTATGCTACCAGTCTGAATAATGCCGGTAATGTATGGCAGAGCATGGAAAAATATTCGCAGGCTGAATCGGCATTTACCCGGGCCATGGAGATCAATAAAAAAGTGTTTGGCAACGAGCATCCCAATTATGCCACAAACCTGAATAACCTGGCAGCTTTGTATACTGAAACAGGCCAGTATAAAAAAGCCGAACCGCTTATTGTGCTGGCAAAAGATATCTGGAAAAAAGCTTATGGCGGGAATAGCCCGGCCTATGCCACCAGCGTAAATAACCTGGCAGGATTTTACAGAAAAAGCCAGTCACAATATGCAAAATCAGAAACACTCTATCTTGAAGCGGTAACATTAAGAAAAGCAATATTGGGAGGCAATCATCCCAATTCTTCGGAAAGCCAGAACGACCTGGGTTTATTATATTCTCAGATGGGGCAGTATAAAAAAGCGGAACCACTTTTTTTAGCAAGCAGCCATATTCTTTTGCAAAATATAACCAGCACATTCGCTATTCTTTCTGAAAAAGAGAAAGGAAAATTTCTAGACTATAACCGTTCGATGATAGAAAGCAATAATAGTTTTTTATACAATTGTCCTAACCCTTCTGATGCCGCTATTGAAAACAACTATAACCTGGAGCTTGGTTTTAAATCTCTTGCTCTTGCCGATACAAGAAATATTCTGGAGTCTGTACAGTAACAGTAAGGACAGTGCGGTTAAAAGAAAATTGAATCAATGGATGGCGGATAAAAATTTACTCGCAAAACAATATGAGTTACCCGCAACCAATAGGGTAGCAGACCTGAAAAAATTGAAGACGAAGCAGAAGCCCTGGAAAAAGAACTGAACAGGCTGTCTTCAGATTTTCGCAGTCAACAGGAAGCAGTGCGGGTTACAATGCAAGATGTTCAAAAAACCCTGGAGGATGGGAAGCTGCTATTGAGTTTATAAAATTTAAACTGTACAATAAAAAATGGACCGACTCGGTGATTTATGCCGCTTTTATAATTCGCAAAGATGAAGACCGTGCCACGGTTTATTAAACTTTGTGAGAAAACACAATTGCAGTTATTGTTTGATAGCGC
Source organism: Chitinophagaceae bacterium (assembly GCA_016719015.1). GTDB lineage: Bacteria > Bacteroidota > Bacteroidia > Chitinophagales > Chitinophagaceae > JJ008. Next base: position 100,034 of record JADKAZ010000015.1, on the reverse strand, counting down.
CGGCAGCACTGCTTCACGGCTGGTTAAAAGTTTATACCGGGGAATTGAAATAAAAAGTAAAGAAGCGCGGCTGGGTATTGAACTATACAAACTGGTATGGGAGCCCCTTGAACCATTTTTAAAAGGGATCAGGAAAGTGTCCTATTCACCCGCCGGTAAATTATATAGCATTGCTTTTAACGCATTGCCAATTGACAGCAACACAATATTAATGGATAAATACCGGCTGCAGCAATACACCAGCACCCGGCAAATTGCACTCCGGACAACAACAACTATAAAAGAAAAACCGGGCAGCATTATATTATTTGGTAATGCGCTTTTTACCATGGACAGCCTGCAATTGGTGCAACAAAGGAATAGCCGCATCAATAATGCAATAACTGCAACCTCAGCAACGGTGGCAAAAACAGGGGAGCCGGCGGCGGTGTTTGGATTGATTTGCCAGGTACAGCAGACGAAGTACAAAAAATCGGGCAGCTCTTTGAGCAAAATAAAATCAAAACAAAATCATTTACCCAGGCATCCGCATCAGAAGAGAATTTTAAAAAATTAACGGGCAAGGCTCCTCCGATTTTGCATATTGCCACCATGGTTTCTTTTACCAGAGCCGGGTAAGAAAAAGCAAAGTGAACAAGTTCCGCTTCCTCCAATGTATTCGCTTTCGCTAAAGACCCTTTATTACGCAGTGGATTGGTTTTAGCCGGGGGCAATTATGCATGGAGTGGTAAAACACCGGTGGATGGTATGGAAGATGGTATTGCAACCGCCTATGAAATTTCTCAACTGAATTTGAGTAACACACAATTGGTAGTACTCAGTGCCTGTGAAACAGCTTTAGGTGATATTAAGGGTAGCGAAGGAGTTTTTGGTTTGCAGCGGGGATTTAAAATAGCCGGCGTTAAAAAAATGATAGTAAGTCTTTGGCAGGTGCCGGATAAAGAAACGGCTGAGCTGATGACAAGTTTATATTCTTACTGGCTGAGCGGAAAGACGGTAAGCGAATCATTTTACCAGGCACAATCTGATATGCGAAAAAGTATGCGGCTTATTATTGGGCAGCTTTTGTTTTGGTGGAATAAATACAGAGAATAAAAAAGGGCTCTCATGAGCCCTTGTATTCAGTAATTATTTTGCATACATCTTATCCTGGATGTCAGAAATTTTCTTTCCAAACTCTACAGCTTTGGCCGGGTCAGTGATTGTTTGCGAATAAGCCGTTGAAGCTTTAAGCACAGCGGTATATAATTTGGTAAGTTCAACATAATGACCTGAATAGTTTGGGTCATCTTTTTGTTTTTTCTCATCAGCAATTCTTGCATCCGTTACTTTTTTGCATAGCATCAAGAATAGAAGCTTCGTCTTTCAATGCTGCTGTGTCAATGTTTGGAACCATGCCATCACCACTATCGGTGGCGGGTTTTGTAGTGGTTTCTGTAGAAGCTTTATCATCACCTTCTTTTTTGTCTTTTCCCCGCAGGAGATTAGAAAAATGAAGTAGCCAGTAAGACGGTGCATAAAAGTGATTTTAATTTCATAATAATTTGTTTTGGTGAATTGTGAGATAAAAGTTACGAATACCCTCTTATAAACATGGAAAATTTTTTTGGGGCCGATGGAGATGTATATCTTTTTTATTTAAAAGCATACTATCTCTTCAGGAACATTGCAATCCTTTGAGCCACATTCTCCCTGATATTCAAATAATACAAATTTATATCGGCAACATGATAGTTTCTGGAGAAGTAAAAGAAGCTGCCTGGAAATTTCGGTTTGCGGGTATAGAGTAATCCATTACTGATTTGTGCATCTGCTGTTTGCTTATAAATTTTATTAAATTTTGTAAGCACACTTCCTTTGTTCAGTTTACGGGAAACAAAATCATTACCAGTGGTCCATGTAAGCGGATTGGTAACGTAGGAGTTGCCATTATCATTTTTTAAATAAAAAGGAACAAACCCTTTGCGCAACGTACGCCAACTACAGATACAACCGGTTTGCAACGAATCAGTACAGATTTTCAAGGAAGTAAAATAATCCTTCGGTACGGGCCAGCCAATGATATACGCAACAACCAGTTTGTTTTGTAACGGTTTGCCTTCAAAATAATCTTTTAATAACCGTTCTGCCAACAGGCTTCCCTGGCTGTGTGCAGCGATAATGATGGGCCGACCATTATTCCATGTTTTCAGATAATACTCAAAAGCAATTTTTAAATCATCATAAGCAAGGTTGAAAGCAGCAGCAGCTTTTTCTTTATCAGCAGAAAAGAACATTTTAATATTGGCCTGCCGGTATCTTGGTGCAAATACCCTGCTTTGCTGATTAAATACACTTGCCTGGTATAAAATAGCAGAGTAATCTGTTTTTGCATTGATGTAATCATCATCAATACGGGCATTGGGTTCTTTAATCTTGTGAGTATAGGTGGTAGGATATAAAAAAGAAAACATCAGCCAGAGAATCTTTTATCTCTGCCCGGAGTGGTGCAGGAATACTATCCGAAGGATCCCACTTCCAGGGATGAGCCGCCCAATAGTTCAAATTGCTGTAATCAGGCTTTCCCTCCGGGCTTTTAAACTTGTAATTGCTTCTGAAAATCTGGTATTTATCAGAACAAGAGGCTAGAAGTGTCACCAATACTATAAAATAGACAAAAACTTGTTTTTTCATTTATTAGATAAAAGTCGGTAAAACCGCTTGAATTTGCATTTTATCCTTCTTTTTTACCACTGGTGGAAAGAAGCTAACTTTTTTTATTTAGCTACTATTTTAAACAAATTCAAGCCCAGACTGCATTTCAGGCAGGTAAAGCCTCAATTTTATCGCCATTACCATTAAAAATATGGTACTTTAGTTTGCATAGTACCAAACATCGCCCTATCTTTGTTTTACAAACGAAAAAGAATGGCCATGAATATTGATAACACCCAGAGCCAGATGCGGAAGGGAATCTTTGAATTCTGTATTCTTTCTATTATCCGCCGGGGCGAAGCTTATCCCAGTGACATTGTAGAAGAAATGCGGGCCGCTAATCTGCAGATACTGGAAGGCACTTTGTATCCGTTGCTCACCCGGTTAAAAAATGCAGATATGCTAACTTACCGATGGGTAGAAAGTAACTCAGGACCACCCCGCAAATATTTTTCACTCACAGAAAAGGGTGATGCTTTTTATAAAGAACTGGAGCAAACCTGGAATGAACTTTCAAACGGGGTAAACAGACTAACCAGTAAAAGAATGGATGAACCATTGAACAACTAACCAATCAACTTCAACCAAATATTTTATACGATGAAAAAGATTATCAACATTAACTTAAGCGGACGGGTTATCCCGATTGAAGATTCTGCTTATGAAAAGTTGCAGGCTTACATTGAAAGTTTGCGTCGCTACTTTGCCAATGAAGAAAGTCGTGATGAAATCATCAACGATATCGAAAGCCGCATTGCAGAATTACTGCATGAAAAGATCCGCAAAGGGGGTACGTCAATAACAGATGAGGATATTAAAGAAGTAATTACTTCCATGGGTACTGTGGAGGATTTTGAAGCCGAAGAAAAAGAAAATGCTTCATCACCAACAGCTTCAGCAGCTCCGCAAAGCAATACCAATACAGACTACACATATATTAAGAGAGAGAAAAGCCGGTTATATCGGGACAGTGGTGATAAAATGATTGGCGGTGTATGTAGTGGTATTGCCAATTATCTTGGTGTTGACCCTGCGATTATCCGTATACTTTTTGCCATTATCAGCTTTGGTGGTTTTGGATTGGGCTTTCTTATCTATATAATATTGTGGATAGTACTACCACCGAAAGACCTGGGTGATTTTTCCGGAAAAAGATTATACCGCAATCCAGATGATAAAGTAATTAGTGGTGTAGCCGGAGGCTTAGCCGCTTATTTTGGCAGAAGCTCATCTACCATCCGGTTGATATTTGCAGCCCCACTAATACTAAATCTTTTGCTCCGGGTATTAAGCTGGCCGCTTTTTCATGAAAGTTCTTTTGTTCCCAATATTGTGTTTGGTTCGTTAACCGGAACTTTCATTCTTGCTTATATCATATTATGGATCGTATTGCCCGAAGCCAACAGTGAATACCAGAAAATGGAAATGCGGGGTGAAAAGGTGGACGTAAACCGTATTCGTCAGAATGTAAGAGAAGGAGTAGATAGTATGAAAGAAAAAATGAAAGGCTGGGGTGAAGAAGTAAAAGAATCTGCGCAGAACCTAAGCACAAGGGCAAAAGATTTTGCGGGTACAAGAGGAAAAGCTTTTGCAGCCGAAGCAAATGAAGCAGCAAGAAGAGGTGGCAGGGGCATTGGGCATATCATCGGAGTATTGTTTAAAGCCTTCTTCTTATTTATAGCCGGCACTATCGCCTTTGCTTTATTTGTTGGGTTGATAGGTATTTTGATTGGAGGAGTAAGTGTGTGGCCCTTGAAAAATTTCATAATAGATGGTACGTGGCAAAATTTATATGGTTGGGGTACCATGATATTTTTTCTCGGTGTACCCTTGATTGGCTTTATAGTCTGGTTGCTGCGCCGTATTATGAAAGTAAAATCACAGCATAATTACCTCGGCTGGACATTCGGTGGTTTGTGGGCAATAGGTTGGGTTTGTGTTACATTATTTGTTGCAAGCCTGGTAAGTGATTTCAGGATGAGTAATTTTAAAAGACCTGCTGCTGAAATGGCCATTACACAGCCTGTAAATGGAAAAATGATTGTGAAAGTGAGTGAGCCGGAAGTAGAATACAGCGGCTCTATGCCATGGGTGGATATTGATGGTGAAGGGTTAGATATAACCCAAGACACCCTGAAAATCGCTAATGTAAAAATTGAAGACGTATTATTAAGTGCCGACGGAAATTATCATGTAGAAATAAAAAAATACAGTCGTGGAAGAACAGTTCCAGAGGCAGAAAGCAGGGCACAGAAAATTCAGTTCAATGCCTCTTCTAACGATAGCATACTTGACCTGGGCAGTAGTATTGCTATTGACAAAGAAGCAAAATTCAGGGGTCAAAAAGTAATTGTAATCATCAGGGTTCCTGCAGGAAAGAAAATACGATTTGATGAAACGATTGACAAATTACATTCCTTTAACATCACCATCAATGAAGGAAATGATTGGCGGAGAAACGGCAAAAGGGATTGGGATTTAGAAGATGATTCATTTGGCTATAAAACAAACGTAGACTACATAATGGGTGCAGACGGACTATTGAAAGATCCCAGTGGAACCACGGTAACAACAAAGCCATCGAACGACTATCGCTATCCCGGAACTGACAGTGTAATTAATAACGACATTCAAAAACAAATTGACGAGGAAAAACGTAAAAAAGAGGAAAGCGAAAAGAAAATAAAAGACCTGGAAGAAAAGAAAAAAACAACCGCTCCTAAATCAACGACATTACAAAAGAAAGAAACTAAAAATGAAAAACAGGATGCCATTGCTGCCGGACCTTCATCTGTCACTTCATTGGTAGAATGGTTTTAAAACGTCAGAAGATGTATTGCAGAAGCAAAATAATTTACGCACTGCTGTTTTCAGCTCTTTTTATGTCAGCCTGTTCTCATAGAGATAGTAAACAGGAGGAGGTGGAAACAAAAGAGTATAAACCGGTTTCGCAGGAATTATATGATACGATAGCCCTAATGGATAGTATTTTATTTACAGCTCTTCAGCAACAAGATACTGTAACAGCAAAAAACTTGTTTACAAAAGACCTGGAGTTTTATCATGACAAAGGAGGTTTGTCAAACTACCAGCAAAATATGGAGGCTTTTAAAACTCTATTTACTAAAACAAATGGATTAAAAAGGGAGTTGGTAAAGGGCAGCCTTGAAGTATATCCCATAAAAGATTATGGAGCCATACAAGAAGGAAAACATCGCTTTTGTCATCCGGAAAACGGGCAACAGGATTGTGGGACATTCAAGTTTATTCATATCTGGAAAAGAGAGGAAGGTAAATGGAAAATTTCAAGGATAATAAGTTACGGACATTAATTTCATTATAAACTAGGTTGAAGTTGGAAGTCCCTGTATCGGGATTTAGGAAGGCTCCTTCGGGAGTCTTTCTGATTATATAAACTTTACCGTATTCTCTTACCTTTGCTGACCTTATTAAATCGCTGTATGAGTATTAAAAACACCGCCTTTACACAAAAACACATTGACCTTGGCGCCAAGATGGCTGAATTTGCCGGATATAATATGCCTATATCATATACCGGTATCAATGATGAACATGCTGCCGTAAGAAAAAATGCCGGAGTGTTTGATGTAAGTCACATGGGTGAGTTTGTGCTGAAAGGAGAACATGCACTTGACCTTATTCAACGGGTAACCAGTAATGATGCGGCCAAACTGAAAGCTGGCCAGGCACAGTATAGTTGCCTGCCCAATAATGAAGGAGGAATTGTTGATGATTTATTGGTCTATTGTCTTGAAGATAATAAAGCATACATGCTGGTCGTCAACGCCTCTAATATAGAAAAGGACTGGAATTGGATTCAAAAACATAAAACGAACCATGTGGAGATGCATAACATCTCTGAGAAAACCTGCCTGCTGGCTATACAAGGCCCTAACGCCACAAAGATTTTGCAGCCCTTAACAGAGATGGATATTTTGAATCTCAAGTATTACACCTTTACTAAAGGAAAATTTGCCGGGGTAGAAAATGTATTGGTTAGTGCGACAGGCTATACCGGTGCAGGCGGTGTAGAAATTTACTTTGAAGATAAAGACGGGGCTGCTGATAAAATATGGGATGCAATTTTTGTTGCCGGAGGCCCGCAAGGATTAAAACCAATTGGATTGGGTGCCAGGGATACACTACGTTTAGAAATGGGTTTTTGTTTGTACGGAAATGATATTGATGATAGCACATCTCCCATAGAAGCTGGTCTTGGGTGGATAACGAAATTCACAAAAGATTTTACAGCAAAAGAAATATTTGCCCAACAAAAAGCAGAAGGGGTAACGAGGAAACTGGTGGGTTTTGAAATGATAGAAAAAGGAATACCAAGACATGGATATGAAATAAAGGATTACGAAGGTAGAACCATTGGCCACGTTACTTCCGGCACTCAATCACCCAGCCTTGGCAAAGCAATTGGAATGGGATATGTACATCTTCCATTTACGCCAATAGATTCGAATATTTACATTAAAGTGCGGGATAAACTCCTACAGGCGAAAGTTTCAAAGATTCCCTTTTCATAATATTTGCAGAGCGGTAAGATTTTTGTACAGGCAGGTGGGTTCCCGGTATTTCTATTTCAAACTTGCTCCAATGCCAACGATACATCTCACAACGTTTATAGCTGCTCCGGCAGATGTGGTCTTTGACCTCAGCCGTCATATTGGATTGCACAAAGAATCCATGTCTTCATTTCGGGAGGAAGCAGTGGCGGGAACAAGATTTGGACTGATCGAAAAGGAAGAGACGGTAACCTGGCAGGCAAAACATTTATTTAAGAACCGGTTGTTACGGGTAAAGATTACGGAGATGAAGAGACCAGACATGTTTACCAGCGAACAGTTGCAGGGAGATTTTAAAATGATGAAGCATGAGCATCATTTCAAACCTTGCGATAACGGCACTATTGTTATTGATCTTTTACATTTTGAATCACCCTATGGTGTGCTCGGGCAATGGTTCAACAGCCTTTATCTCACCAACTACATGAAACGGCTGCTCGAGCAGCGAAATAAAACTATAAAAGAATTTGCCGAAACAGAGAGGTGGAAGAAGTTGCTGATAAAATAAATCGCTGTCTCATTAATTTAGGTTCCTTTATTTTTGTTATTCTACTATGAGCAATAAGCCAAGCATTTACACTTCCTTATCCCCGGCCTTATTACATCTGTATGATTTAAGCAGCAGTGTTGTCGTTATCATTGATGTGTTCCGGGCTACTTCCACTATCGCCTCTGCATTGTGCAACGGGGCAAAATGTGTAATTCCGGTGGATTCCGTACCCAAAGCTATTGAAATCAGTAAAAGTATCGGTGGTATTGCTGCCGGTGAAAGAGATGGAATGATTGCTGAAGGCTTGCAACACGGTAACTCTCCGTTAGAATATGGCCGTGATTTTATTGAAAACAAAACATTGGTGCTTACTACTACCAATGGCACAAGACTTTTACAAATGGCGTTAGATAAAAATGCCGATACGATTATCTCCGGCTCTTTTCCTAATCTATCAGCAGTGTGTGATTTTTTAGTGGCCGAAAAAAAGAATGTAGTGCTGGGTTGTGCCGGCTGGAAAGACCGCTTCAACCTGGAAGACACCTTGTTTGCCGGGGCGGTTATTAACCGGATTGCAAAAGAATTCACCATTCATTGCGACAGCTCACTGATGGCGGAAACAATGTATGCAACGCATAAAAATAAAATGATTGAATATGCTCCTCGGCTTACGCATTATCACCGGCTGGTGGAACGATTTGGGTTGATAGAAGATATTAAATTTTGCCTCACCAATGATGTGGCAAATGTATTACCTATGTATAGTGACGGAAAGCTGATTGCGAAATAAAAATCTACTAAGATACTTTATTTTTCCAGTACATATCCCTGATAAAATTTATTTATTATTTCTTCTCTTTTACGAGGAAATCCGCTGCACATTCTTTTACTTTTGCCGATTAACCTTTTTTGATTCAGCTGGTGAATAGTGATTTCCCATCAGCAATCTGAAATATAAAACCTGCAATAGTTTTGGCTTTACCGCACCTTATCAAATACGTTTATACCCATGGAACGGATGAAGTAATCCGCAGAGGCAAGAAAATACATGCCATGAGTTTTGTGGAATTAGTAGAATATGATGACCTCTTTGGTTCTGCTGTATTCCGGGTTAAAGATGACACCTACTCTACTTATTATAAAGTTTACATTCAAAAATTCAAGGACCCAAAAGCTACATCACTCCGTTGCGCCTGTCCTTATAACCTTGGGGATATCTGCCGTCACGAAGCAGCAGCCATGTTTCAGTTGCAGGAAATGATTGACCGTGGACACCTGCAATCAGACAATGTAAAATACGATCAGCGGCACACTGTTGCCAAAATGAAAACCATTGATTTGAAAACATTGCGGTTGCTGTCATCACAAGAGAAGTTGGCTGAGGCAGAAACATATTTAAGAACACATAAAGCCACTATTGAATTTGCAGAAAACGAAACAGTAAAAGCTACGGTGAAACTGGAAGGAAAGGAGTACAAAGTCATTCTGCGTAAAAATGAAGAAAGAAATATTGATACGAGTTGTGATTTTGAAGATGAAGAGCATTTGTTGTGCCTCCCCAAACTGATTGTATTTGTTCAGCTACTGAATGCACACGGAGCTAATTATTTCGACAGTATTCGTAATTGGGATAAAGAAAAAAATAAACTATTAGAAGCTTACGGCTATTCTTTAAGCGATGATTTAAAAGGCAAATTTGAGTTTGTTTATAAAGACGGAAAACCATTTTTACGGGTGCTGGATGTAAGCATTAAAAGAGTGGCACAGGTAGCAACTCCACCAAGGCCGGTATTGCTTCCTGTAAAAGAGAAGCAGGAGACGGTGACGGAAGTCATCGAAGAAAAAGAGGCCCTTCCATCGCATCGTCTTGGTACTGTTTTTAATTTTAATAAAAAAGCGTATCCGCAATTTACGGTAGATGTAGTGATGGGGGAGCAGAACGAAACCGGCGAAGCCTTTGCCGGCACAGTAGAGAAACTGGACATCAGCCGTTATGTAAATACCGACAACTTGCCCGAAAGTGATAAAGACCTGCTGACATTGTTAAGAAAACTTCAGGAGTCGGAGATCAATAAATATATTAGCCGCAACTCACCATTCTCCGGTATTTGGGAAAACATTATACACCATGAAGAAGATGATTTGCCGGATGAAACGAAAGAATTAATGGCTGAATACCTTTTGCCCAAGCTTAAAAAAATATTTATAGAATCGGCAGGCAGCCCGTTTGTTTTTTTATTGCCCGATAAAAAGGCGTTTAAAACAAACAACCTGGAGCCCATGCAACTACAGGGCGAAGAAGCCCGGCCGCATTTCATTATTAAGAAAAACTCCCATTATACTATTCAGTGCAGGGTGAAAGCCGGTCCGCTGGAATTTGACTTAGGAGATAATGAAGCGGCCAGCCCTTTATTCTTCCTGTATAATAACCAGGCACATCTCTGGAAAAATAATGATGTGATTCATTTGGTAGAAAAATTTTTACCAACCGGCAAGATGAGTGTACAAGAGGAGGAGTGGAGCAAAACATTGAATGGCTTTATTATGCCATTGGCAAAAGAGCACAAAGTGGATTTTGATAAATCATTAGTGCAGGAAATAAAAGACGGTAACCCGGAAGTGAAATTGTTTTTGCTGGAGAAAGGAGACTTCCTGGTTTTTCAACCATCTTTTTCTTACAAAGGGTTTGAAACAAAGACAAGGGACAGGGATGAAATGATAGTGCCCCAGGGGGATAAAGTGTTGGTAGTGCATCGCAACCGGGAAAAGGAAAATGAATTCATACAAAAATTGCAAAACCTGCACTCCAGTTTTGTTTTTAATGAAGACTCCGGTACGCTGGCATTAAAAGGAGCAGATGTTTTGAAGAATAACTGGTTCTTTTTGTTTGTGGATGCCATGAAAGAAATGAAAACACCGGTGTTCGGATTTGATGCACTAAAAAATTTCCGGTTTAATACCGCCAAACCACAAACAAAAATTTTCATCAGCAGTAATACAGATTGGTTTGATGCCAAAGTGGATATTCTTTTCGGCGATCAGAAAGTAACAGTGGCCGAAGTAAAAAGGGCTTTGGCTAATAAACAACAATTTGTACAACTGAATGATGGTACACTCGGCATATTGCCGGAAGAATGGTTGAAAAAATATTCACTGTTATTCCGGGTAGGTGAAGGGAAAACGGATTCATTAAAACTGTCCCGCTACCATTTAAGTGTGGTGGATGAGTTATATGAGACCAGAGATGAAGAAGAGCTGATAGTAAAACTGGAAGAAAAATATGAAAACCTCCGCCAGTTTAACCAGATAAAAGAAATTGAACCTTCCAATCATTTAAAAATGATACTCCGGCCTTACCAGGTGGCCGGCTACCAATGGCTCAATTATTTAAAAGATATTAAGTGGGGGGGCATATTGGCAGATGATATGGGTCTTGGTAAAACGGTGCAGGCTCTTTCCTTTATGGAGTATTTTAAAAAAGAGAATGGAAAACTGAAAGCATTGGTGGTTTGCCCGACAACGTTGATATACAACTGGGAAAATGAGATAAAGAAATTTACACCCGAGCTGACGTATAAAATCCATCATGGCGGCACAAGGACGAGGACAAAAGAAGAGCTGACTGACCATGATGTAACTATCACTACCTATGGAACATTGCGTAGTGATATAAAATTGCTGGTGAGTGTAGAATTTGATTATGTAATACTGGATGAATCGCAAGCTATAAAAAACCCCTCTAGCAAAGTAACCAAAGCCGCCGGATTGCTGAATGCAAAGAACCGTCTTTGTATGAGTGGTACGCCGCTGCAGAATAATACGTTCGACATTTTTGCGCAGATGAATTTCTTAAACCCTGGAATGCTTGGCACTATGGAGTTTTTCCGACAGGAGTTTGCCATACCCATTGATAAGTTTGGCGAGCAGGACAGGAAGGAACATCTCAAAAAAATATTATATCCCTTCATTTTGCGACGAACAAAAGAACAAGTGGCGAAAGACCTGCCGGAAAAACAGGAAATGATTCTGTTCTGCGAAATGGAAGAAGAGCAGCGTAATATTTATGATGCTTATCGCAATGATTTCCGCAACCAGATTTTGGGTACGATTGAAACACAGGGTATACAAAAATCACAGCTTACCATTTTACAGGGGTTGATGAAGCTCCGGCAGATATGTGATTCACCTGCAATACTCAACGAACAGGAAAAATTTGAAAATCATTCTATCAAACTGGATGAACTGGCCCGGGAGATAACAGAGAATATTGGCGACCATAAGGCATTGATATTTTCACAGTTCCTCGGTATGCTGGCATTAATAAAAGCAAAATTGGATGAACTGGGAGTGAAGTATGAATATTTTGATGGCAGCACTTCAGCCCCCGACCGCCAAACGGCTATTGAGAGCTTCCAGAATAATGATGAAGTAAGGGTATTCCTGATTTCATTAAAAGCAGGTGGTGTGGGACTTAACCTTACCGCTGCTGACTATGTTTATATTGTTGACCCCTGGTGGAATCCCGCGGTAGAGCAACAGGCTATTGACCGAACCCATCGTATTGGCCAGACCAAAAACATTTTTGCTTACCGGATGATTTGTAAAGACACAATTGAAGATAAGATTCTCCAACTGCAGGAAAAGAAACGGGCCCTGGCCAAAGACATTATTTCTGATGATGCTTCATTTGTGAAGGCGTTGACAAGGGAAGATGTGGAGTATTTGTTTAGTTAGTCCTTTCATCGGCATTATCAGCCGTTTCAACCGGTATTTCGTCAAAATTAACAAGTTTTCGAAGGTTGTTGCGGCTACTTACGTCTATTTTCGTACACTTATTAAACTGATTATGAAGAAGATTTTTACCTTATCCCTTTCTCTGCTGGCCTTGTTTGCCACAGTTAATGCCCAAAAGTTTGATGGCTCCATAAAAGGAAAGCTGATGGATACTGCTGCCAAACAGCCCATTGTTGATGCTACGGTTTCTGTTTTGAATGCTAAAGACTCTTCGCTTGCCACTTTTACACTGTCTAATAAGCAGGGTTCTTTTGAAGTAAAAGGCCTCGGCGAAGGAGATTACCGGGTTATCGTTTCCAGTAAAGGATATATGGAATTCAAAAAAACCGTGTCCATTACCGCTACCCAAAAACTGATCGACTTTGGAAACCTCAGCATAGAAAAAGATTATAAAACACTTGAAGGGGTTGTCATTACCAGTGAATCTCCTATCGTCATAAAGAACGATACCGTTCAATTTAATGCCAGTGGTTTTAAAACCTTACCCAATGCAACGGCAGAAGACCTGTTGAAAAAAATTCCCGGAATGGATGTGGATAAAGAAGGAAATATAAAGGCACAGGGAGAATCAGTACAGAAAGTATTGGTAGATGGTAAAGAATTTTTTGGAAATGATCCCAAACTGGCGACAAAGAACCTGACTGCTGATATGATAGAGAGTGTGCAGGTGTTTGATGATATGAGTGACCAGGCGAAGTTTACTAAAATAGATGATGGCAGTCGTAGTAAAACAATTAATATAAAACTGAAGAAGGACCGCAACAAAGGATATTTCGGCAGGGCCTTATTGGGTGTGGGAGATAATGGCAGGTATGAGGGTAACCTGAGTGTAAACAGGTTTAATGGAAGTAAAAGAATCTCCCTTCTTTTTAATACCAATAATATTAATAAACAAGGATTCTCCTTTTCAGATGTTATCAGTGCGATGGGAGGCTTTAGTGGTTTTGGTGGTGGCGGTGGTGGCAATAATTTTGGCGGCGGTGCTATGCAAATGGCCGGTGGCCGTGGTGGTTTTGGTGGCGGGGGTACTGGCAGTACCGGTCTTATCAAATCTCTATCAACGGGATTGAACTATTCAGATGAATGGGGAAGTAAAATAAAAGTGACGGCTAGTTATTTCCTCTCTAATTCTGATACGAGGCAGGAGCAAAGTATTCTGCGACAAACTACTTTTGGAGATTCCATAATTACGCTGAACAGGCAAACAGTATCCAATAATAAAAATCAAAACCATCGGTTTAACCTGCGGTTTGAATACCAGATTGATTCTGCTAATTCTATTTTATATACACCCTCCCTTACCTTACAACATTCGGAGAATTTCAGTGACGACACTTCGTTCAGCATTTCTAAAGACCCCATTGCCGAGTACCTGGCTATTACTACAAAAAGCAGAAATACCAATGACAGAGACGGCTTTAACCTGGGGAATAATATTTTGTTCCGTCACAAGTTTGGTAAAACAGGACGTACGTTTACTTTCGGCTGGAACAACACAATGGGTAACAGCAAAAGCAACGGGCTAACTAATTCTGACAATGAGTTTTTTCTGTCCAATGGAATAGTTTACCGGTCCTTACTGCAAAACCAGGAAAGCAACCAGAAGACAACAACCAATAATAATGTTGTAAGTGCTTCTTATACGGAGCCTTTTGGCCTTAATAAATTACTGGAACTGAATTATGCCTATACCAACAACCAGAACACTTCCGACAGAGAAGTAAATAACTATAATACTGGTTCAGGAAAATATGATGAGCCCAATCTGCGGCTGACTAATAATTTTGAGAACACTTTCCTGGCACATCGTATAGGAGCTAATTTCAGGGTGCAGGAGAAAAAATACAATTACCAGTTTGGTCTTGGTGTACAGACCTCTACATTGGAAAGTAAGAGTTACCAGGCGTTTACAGGTAAGGATTCTGTAAACAAGAATTCATTCACTAATTTATTTCCTACAGCTAATTTCAACTTTACACCAAGCCGCAGCAAAAACCTTCGTATCAGGTATAATGGTAGAACCAACCAGCCAAGTATTTCTCAATTGCAAAATGTGCCGGATGTGACAGATACTCTGAACCAAAAAATTGGAAATCCTAATCTGAACCAGGAATTCAATCATAATTTCAATATTGGGTTTAATACATTTAATATTCTCACTTTCAAATTCATTGCTGCCAACCTTAGCTTTAACACCACGCAGAATAAAATTGTAAACGACATAAGTGTACAGGGCCCCATACAAATAACCAGGTATGCCAACGTAAACGGATATTACAGTGCCAATTCTTTTATTACACTGGGATTGCCGTTTAAGAATCCCAAGTTAAAAGGGTCCAGCGTCAACCTTACCAATAATATGAACCTTAGCAGGGATGTGAGCTTGCTGCGAAGTGTAAAATTCACTTCCAAAACATTTTCTGTAACCCAGGGAGCCGGCGTAAACATTAATAAAGAAAAAATAGACTTTGGAGTAAAAGCCAATGTGGCATATAACACCGTTTCCTATTCAAACCCGCAACAAGAAGATATTGACTACTATACCCAAACCTATTCAGGCGATGTTTCTTATACATTCGCCAAAACCTTCATCGTATCTACTAATTTCAATTACTTAATTAATACCGGGCTCGGTGAAGGATTTAATCAGAGCATACCACTTTGGAATGCCAGCTTCAGCAAACAGTTATTTAAAAAGAAAAACGGCGAACTTAAATTCTCTGTTAATGATATTTTGAACCAGAATCAAAGTATTGTCCGGAGTACCAGCGACAACTATTTCCAGGATACAAGGAGTATTGTTTTAAAAAGGTACTTTATGGTCAGCTTTATGTTCAACCTGCAAAGAATGGGCGGAGGAACCAATAATAATGCTATTCCGGGAATGCCAAGGCAGATGCAAAGAGAAATGCGGGATGTAAGAATGTATTAAGCAGGCTATACTTTGAGCATACAATAAAAAAACGTCCTTCAGCAATGAGGGACGTTTTACTATGTTACGGGGTTAGTAAGAGAAAAATATAAGAGTACCTATCTTTTTCTGTAATGGGTGGTTGCTGCCGGGGAACTGCCCGAAAGGAAAACCGCCAATACAGATTTAAATAAACGGAGAAAATTAAGCGAAGGTTTATAATAATGCTGGTAAATCTTCGCTGCTTCATGGTGATGGGTAAGACTTCTTTTTTTCATAGATGGATATTTTACTAAGAGTTAACGTATAAGATATATTTAAAAGTATGCAATAAAATTTAAATTTTATAATATTGGGCCTTGTAACCAACTTTCTAAATCCAACTCTGATGACAAAATCCGTAAAATCACTTGTGCTCATTACTATTTCTTCACTTCTTTTCAATTTGGCTGAAGCTCAACTGAAACTCCCCCTTATGAATGCTATTGGTGGGGATATAAAAAAAGTGCTGGAAGATTATCCTAATCGTTTCATTAACCTGATGGGAGAGGTGGTTGCTGAAAATACTCAGTCAACCGACTATCAATGCAATTTTAATATACATGGTGCTGAAGAAGCTATTATTACCCGTTACTCGGCCAGGAAGGAAGTGTGCAGCTGGCAGGCACTGATGCTGACGACAGAGAATTTTGATAAGGCAAAACAAAAATTCAAAGCACTCTATAATCAACTGAACAATTTGTCTGTAGATATTGACAAAAAAAATTTCAGGATGAACGGAAAATATGAAGTTCCGGCAGCCGAAAAAAAGTTTACCAGTATTATTTTCTCAATAGAACCGGAGAACGAATCGGTAAAGAAACTCCGGGTTGAAATTTCTATGCAATACTTTGCACCGATGGAATGGAAGGTGAAATTGCTGGTATATGATAAGGACAGGGAGGATGATGAGAGAGGTGCAATAAGAGAATAATTCTGAGTCTTGGGTTATTAGTCGGGAGCGACTCATTCTTTAACCTTCATTAACATTAAACAAAGCCCCTTTAACCCATATTCCCGGCCGCTCAGAATATTTTCGTAGCCGAAATGAAATAGCTATGCGAAAAGTTTACTTACTATTGTTAGCGGCTTGCTTTACTACTACTTTACTGGCACAAAAAAATGGTTCTGTAAAAGGGATTGCATTTGATACTATCAGCAAGCTGCCGGTTGCAGCGGCTACGATTACAGTGTTGGAGAGGAAGGATTCTTCTTTAGTAACATTTACGATGACCGGAAACGATGGACGGTTTGAATTAAAAGGGCTCGCCAATGGTGAATACCGGTTGATGATTTCTCATGTCAGTTATTATAACACCAACAAGTATTTTACAATTACCGACGCCGATAAAAATGCAGAACTTGGAAATGTAGTACTGAATGACAAAGCCAAAATATTAGAAGAGGTGGTGCTGGCAGCCGAAGCACCACCTGTTACATTGGTGGGAGATACGATACAATACAATGCCGGTTCTTTTAAAACCCCACCCAATGCCAGTGTGGAGCAATTACTGAAAAAGCTTCCGGGGGTAAAAGTAGAAAAAGATGGAACCATTAAAGCACAGGGAGAAAAGGTGAGTAGAGTGCTGGTGGATGGCAAAGAATTTTTTGGCAACGACCCGAAAGTGGCCACGAGGAATCTGCCTGCCGATGCTGTAGACAAAGTACAGGTGTATGATAAACAAAGTGACCAGGCACAACTGACAGGATTTGAAGACGGCAATTATGAAAAGACCATCAACCTGAAACTAAAGAAGGATAAAAAGAAAGGAGTGTTTGGTAAGATAAATGCCGGTGCCGGTAATAAAGAGCGGTATGAAGGAAAATTCAATGTCAATTCATTTAAAGGAGCAAGACAATTCTCAGCGATTGGAATGGGTAACAACACCAATGCAGAAGGGTTTTCTTTTATGGACATACTAAATTTTACCGGGGAGTTATCAAGAATGCAGAGAGGCGGCGGAGGTAATATAAATCTTAATGTTTCAGGGGACGAAGCGGCTGCTATGGGTATTAATGCCGGCGGCAGAAATAATGGTATTAATACAGCCTGGGGTGGCGGATTGAATTACAATAATATTATCGGGACCAAACTCGATTTTCAAAGCAATTATTTCTACAACCGGTTTAATCCTAACCAGGAAAGTCATTTACAGCGACAATATTTTTTACCAGATTCTTCTTATTTCTATAACCAGAATTCTTTTACGGACAACCTGAACAATAACCATCGTTTCAACCTGAATACGTTGTTCCAGGTTGATTCTATGAACTCGATCCGCATCACTCCGTCATTCAGCTACCAGAAAACCAATAACCGTTCACAAACAGATTACCAAACTTTGTCGGAAGATAAAATTTTTACAAACGACGGTTTCAGCAATACTACTTCTGCCAGCCAGGGATATAATTTTCGCAATGATATAATATGGCGAAAGAAATTTTCAAGAAAAGGAAGAACTTTTTCTTTGTCATTGCAGACAAGCCTGAATGAAAGTGATGGCGACGGAAGCCTTTCTTCTATCAATAGTTTTTTTACTCCTGCCGGTGCATTACTGAAAAGAGATACACTGAATCAGCAGAGCAACATCAAAGGAGATCTCCGGGGTTATAATGTAAGGGCTGTATATACAGAACCTGTCTGGAAAAAATCGTTACTGGAATTTAGTGTGAGTAAGAGCAACACCAGTAGTACATCAGAAAAAATAACCTACGATTACAATAAACTGAATGGCAAGTTTGATCAGTACAATAATATCCTGAGTAATGATTTTGAAAATACATATGGCTTTATCAATGCAGGGATGCGAATGCGGACACAAAAGAAAAAATTCAGTTATTCCTTCGGAGCCAACTGGCAGCAAGCAGAGCTGGAAGGAAAGATTACTACTGGTATCAAAGATTCGCTAATCAGTAAAACCTTCAGAAATATTTTACCTAATGCGAGGTTGCAATACAACTTTACCCGCTTCAAGAGTCTTTCAGTATCATATAATACAGCCACCAACCAGCCAACGATGGCGCAGTTACAGCCGGTGCCTGATAATAGCAACTCATTAAATATACGGGAAGGTAATCCTGATCTGAAACAGGAATACAATCATACTTTGCAGACGCACCTCAACCTGGTGAGCCCTTACAAAAATAAAAACCTGTTTATGTTCTTAACGATGCAGGCGACACAGAATAAAATTGTAAACTATGATAGTATTAACCAGCTGGGTGTAAAGAGAACCAAACCGGTCAACGTAAATGGAGTTTATACTGTCAACAGCAGTATCAGCTATAGTATGCCGGTTCGTTTTCTGAAAGGAAGTGTGGAGATAAGCAGCAATACCGGTATTTTCAAAACGAAACAGTTTATTAATACAGTGGGAAATAGTATCCAGACATTTTCTGTTGGTCCTGAATTACGATTGGATATGAATCCGACTGAAAAACTAAGTCTTGGCTTTAGTGCAGGATTTAATTACAATAAAACAAAATATTCTTTACAATCAGCTTTGAACACAAATTATCTTTCACAGGAGTACAATGCCTCGCTGGATTGGGAAATGCCAAAGGGCTTCTTCTTTTCTACCGATTTCATGTACACTATCAACAGTCAACGGGCTGCTGGCTTTAATATTAAGGTACCACTATGGAATGCCAGTATCAGCAAACAAATGCTGAAGTTCAACAGGGGCGAATTAAAGTTTGCTGTCCGGGATCTGCTGAATAAGAATGTTGGTATTAGCAGAAATACCAATAACAATTACATTGAAGATGCAAGAGTATTGACGCTGCGCCAGTTCTTCTTACTCAGCTTTACGTATAGTTTGAGTAAGACAGGGTTGAATAATGCCGGGGGCAGTGGCGGAATGAGAGTGATAACAAGGTAACTCTATATATTAACAGGAAGAGTAAAACTAAATCGGCTTCCTTTTCCAAAATCAGAATCAACATTGATGGTGCCACCCTGCGCTTCAATAAATTCTTTACATATAGCCAGACCGAGGCCGGTGCCTTCTTTAGTGCCGGGTATTTTAAAATAGCGGTCGAAAATTTTGTCTTTATATTGGGGGTCAATGCCTTTGCCAAAATCCTGTACTGTAAATTGAACGTTGTTACCCTGCCGTTGAACACCGATAATAATTTCAGTATTATCAGCTGAGTAACGGATTGCGTTGGTTAATAAATTATTGAGAACCCAGGTGGTTTTATCAGCATCTGCCTTTACAGCAGGTATATCCTCAGCTACTTTTTTTTGAATACTTATGTTTTTTTGTTTGGCTGCATTTAGAACAGAAGCAAGTGCTTTATCTATCAACCCCCATGACTGAACAGCCTGTAAAGTCAATTGTATTTTTCCGCTTTCCACCTGAGACATATCCAGCAGCTCACTTAGTATTCTTAATAGTCTTTTATTATCATCCTTCAGGCTTTGTACCAATTCTTTTTGTTCAGAAGTTAATGTTCCTACTCTTTCATCTTCTAATAATTTCAAACTAAAATCAGAAGAAGCTAATGGTGTTTTTAATTCATGAGAAATGGTGGCAATGAAATTTGTTTTTGCCACATCCAATTCTTTGAAAGGAGTAATGTTTTTTAATACAATTACATGCCCGGCCTTTTGTTTGTCGTGTGTGAGTTCAATTATTTCCTTGGTAAAATAATTTTCTTTACCCTCTACAACAATTTTAAAAGGAATACTATTTTGTTCATTTATAAGAAACTGGAAAAGATCATTTCTTTTCTTTACTTCTTCCTGTGACAGGCTGATGATCTCAGTTTCTTTTAAGTTTAACAAGTGCAAGGCCTGTTGATTGGCAAACAAAACAATTCCTTTGTTGTCTATTCCAATACTGGCATCTTTTAGTGAGTTAATGACAGTTTCTGCCCGTTGCTTCTCAAACATTATTTTGGAAAGGTTGCTATGCTCATATTCATCCAATCTTTCAGCCATGGTATTAAATGCATTGGCAAGGTCGCCAAATTCATCTTTCCGATTCAGGTGTATACGTTCCCCGTAATTTTTATTGGCAATGGCTTTTATACCTTCTGTTAACGAGGCAATCGGAGATGCCACCAGTGATGGGAAATTAAACAAGAATGTAAAACCAAGCAACAAACAAACAGTTAGACAAAAAGTGATGATTGTTTTTGCTCTTTGTGCAGAAGTCTGCACAGCCTGGTTTTTTTTATCAATAGCTTTAAGGTTTGCCTGCATGATGCCGATGATGTCTTGCCGGATTAAAGCAGGTAATGCATCAACCCTCACTTTTTGTCTTAGCTCATTAAAATTCTTCCGTAAGGATACTGT
Source organism: Chitinophagaceae bacterium (assembly GCA_016719015.1). Classification (GTDB taxonomy): domain Bacteria; phylum Bacteroidota; class Bacteroidia; order Chitinophagales; family Chitinophagaceae; genus JJ008. Next base: position 79,212 of record JADKAZ010000015.1, on the reverse strand, counting down.
TAATTCTTCTTCACCCGGTTCCGTGATGTTCTTCTCCTGCAACTGCAGATTTATTTCAAAAGCATTGAATGCAGCAGTACTATCATTGCTGTTAAAGGCATCCAATTCTTTCAGCATATCCCTGGAGTAGTTCAGGGTTTCATAGTTATCTTTTACAATCTCTTTAGAATCTTCACTCAGCCGGTTAAAATAAAAGAAGCTTACTGTACCCACTACAATTAGAAGGGCAAATAAGAAGATGCCACCGAGGGCAACTTTTGTTTTTAGTTTAATAGCCATCAGGATAATATAATAAGGTCAACATCATTCTTCGACAAAGATTTCAGCAACTGGTTAAACACATTTGTTCTTAAAATAACCTGGAATAAATTTAAATGTGGTTTTCCTATGCATACGGTAGTAATTTCTTTTTCTTCCACTATGGCTACAATCGCTTTTGCAACATTACTTTGTTTAAGCTGTATTACTTCTGCTCCAAGTTCTGTTGCATTCTTAAAGTTATTGATTAAATGCCGCTGTGCGGCCAAAGGAATTTTTTCCATAGACTCCTTTGGTGTTTGCACATAGAGTACATACCATTTACTATTATAATAAGAAGCTAGCCTCGCTGTCTTACGGATGATGTTTTGCGCTGCCTCATGATTAGAGGAAATGCAGGCAAGGAAATGCTCATGCCTCCATGCCCGATCTTTAGCGGTAACTTCATGGTCCACTTTTCGTTCCACTTGTCCGGCAACTTCTTTCAGGGCCAGTTCCCTCAATTGCAAAATTTTTTCCGACTGAAAGAAATTGGTGAGAGCTTGTTGAACTTTACTGTGATCATAGATTTTACCTTCCTTTAGTCTTGTAATCAGCTCATCTGCTGTTAAATCAATATTCACTACTTCATCAGCCAATTGTAAAATCTTATCAGGTACCCGTTCTGTTACTTCCACCCCGGTAATTTGTTTTACATCTTCATTAATACTTTCAATATGCTGAATATTGATAGCAGAAATTACATCAATACCGGTTTCGAGAATATCCAATACATCCTGCCATCTCTTTTCATTCTTGCTTCCGGGGATATTGGTGTGAGCCAGCTCATCTATAATCACCACTTTGGGTTGCAATAATAAAATGGCCTGAACATCCAGTTCATCGAGTTGCTTGCCCTTATAAAAAACCTGCCTTCTGGGAATAATTGGTAAACCCTCAATTAAAGCCTGGGTTTCTGCCCGGTTATGTGTTTCCACATAGCCCACTTTTACATTCACACCATTGCGTAGTAACGTATGTGCCTCCTGCAGCATACGATAGGTTTTGCCAACACCAGCACTCATGCCAATGTAAATTTTCAGCTTTCCCTTTTTATCCTGCTGCAATTTTTTCAGCCACTTATTTGCTTCTTTATCCGGCATTTTAAAAAGACACTGCAATTGACGAAGTGATAAATGTATTATTATTGGTAATTCCCGAAGGCTTTATAAATATTTCATCTTTACTGCTTAAGTTTCTTGCTTCTAAACGCACTACAAAATTTTTCATAGGGCTATAGTCAATGTTCAAGGAGAAGCCTGTTGTTTTAAATCCATTCAATGTGCCGGTTGCAATGACGACTCCGTCCTCATCGCTGTAATATTCACCCCTGACTGCAATAGCCCATTTGTTATGGAAGGTATATTTTAAAATCAATACAGGAGAATACCAGGTGTTCTTATCATCGCTGCCCGGAAATTTTTCTTCTGTACCGATATCGAAGCCTGCTGTTATACCAAACTTGTCAGTGACATTGAATATTCCATAGATATTATGGAAAAGTCTGGACAACCTGGCACTATCGGGCTTATCAGTTCCGATAAATGTGCTGTAGTTCAGCAAAAATTTATCTGATGGCTTGTATTGAATTTGCGTACCCCAGCTCATCAGCGAATTTCCGTTTACTCTTGTAATGCGCTGCCAGCCGTTTAATGCCATACCACTCACCAACCATTTCCCGTTATGTGAAGTGTAAGTGATTTTTGCACCTGCTTCAAAGTACGGGGAATTATCTGCGAGAATACTTCTTGTCATATTCCAGCAGTCTTTGCTAACTGCACTTTCAAAACCGATATGCGATGGCATGATACCTGCATCTAACCATAAGTTTTTATTTTTGCTCAATTTAACTCCGGCATTTGCTTCATAAATGTTTTTTAATACCCCTGGCTCTGCCGCATAGTTTGCATTCATATAAGTGCCTGCTGCCAATGCAAGATTAGCCCTTACTCTTGCTGCCGTGTAGTTTGCTTTTATAAAACCGAGGTTCAGGTTAAATTCATTATGCCGGTTATGACTGTAAATAAAACCGGGGCGGTTGTTATCCGAAGGCTTATTAAAATCATATTGGTAATAGGCTTCTGCATAACCACTGATGGTTAATGAGCCTGTTGAATCCTGCGCCATTAATTGCATACTCATCAAAATGGCTGTTCCAAATAAAATCTTTTTCATCTTCATTTTAATTTTAATTATTCTGTTATTTTAAATTATCTAATGCAATATTTATTTTCAATACATTGACTACTGAAGGGCCGAGAATTGGTTGTTCAATTTGACTGTTTACCAACTCTTTCACTTTGTCTTCCTGAAGAGTTCTTATAGACGCAATTCTCTTGACCTGCACATAAGCTGCTGCAGGGGGGATATGCGGATCTAATCCGCTGCCGCTTGCAGTAACCAAATCTGCTGGAATCTCTTCTTTCTTTACTCCGGGATTATGAACCAGAAATGTATCAATCCTGTCCTTTACTATTTGCAAATAATCAGGATTGGATGGTCCTTTGTTACTACCACCAGAACCGGCAGCGTTATAATCAACTGCTGAAGGACGACCCTGGAAATATTTATCATCCGTAAACTTCTGTCCTACGTTTTCATAGCCCACTACTTTACCATTTACTGAAATGGTTTTGCCTTTTCCGCCTCCGGGTGTGGCTTTACCAATGCCAGCAACTAATAAAGGATACAAAACTGCACAGAGAATAATCATTACCAAAGTGAGTTTTAGCGATATAATTAAGTTCTTTTTCATTTTTAATTTTTTTTTGCCGGTAAGATTGAAAGAATTTTCCTTATCGCCTTGTCGTCTTTCCGGCTATTGTTTACATAAATAATCCCAGTAGCATATCAATCAACTTAATTCCGATAAAAGGAACGATAACACCACCTACGCCATAGATTAATAAATTTCTTCTAAGCAAAGCCGATGCGCCGATAGGTTTATATGCCACACCTTTCAATGCTAATGGTATCAGCATGGGGATGATAATAGCATTGAAAATAACAGCAGCCAGTATTGCAGATTCCGGGCTATACAATCCCATAATATTTAAAGATTGTAATGCCGGAATAGAAGCGATGAATAATGCCGGAACAATTGCAAAATACTTTGCTACATCATTTGCAATAGAGAAGGTGGTTAATGTTCCTCTTGTTATTAACAACTGTTTACCTATTTCAACAATTTCAATCAGCTTGGTGGGATCGTTATCTAAATCCACCATATTTCCCGCCTCTTTTGCAGCAGCCGTTCCGCTGTTCATTGCAACACCTACATCAGCCTGTGCCAGCGCCGGTGCATCGTTGGTGCCATCACCCATCATTGCTACTAACTTGCCGCTTTCCTGCTCCCTGCGGATATAATTCATCTTGTCTTCTGGTTTTGCTTCAGCAATAAAATCATCCACACCAGCTTTTTCAGCAATAAATTTTGCTGTCAATGGATTATCACCGGTAACCATTACGGTTTTTACACCCATTTTCCGCAAACGTTCAAAACGTTCCTGTATTCCCGGTTTGATTATATCCTGCAATTCAATTACACCCAGTATTTTTTCATTTTGGCTCACAACCAGCGGTGTGCCGCCATTAGATGAAATCGCTTTTACACTTTCCGCAGTTTCCTCCGGAAATGAATTGCCAGCTTTGGTTACTATATTTTTGATTGAATCAAAAGCACCTTTTCTTATTCTTCTGCCATCCGCTAGATCAACGCCACTGCTTCTTGTTTCAGCAGTAAAGTCTATAAATATTGCATTGGTTGTATTAAAGTTTACAGCATTTGCACCAGCCAACTCAACAATGGATTTTCCTTCGGGTGTGTGGTCGGCCAATGATGATAATGTACAAGCATCAATAAATGCGGTTTTATCAATACCATTGGCGGGGTAAAAATTAGTGGCTTTTCTGTTTCCGATTGTGATAGTGCCGGTTTTATCTAATAAAAGCACATCAATATCACCTGCTGTTTCAACTGCTTTACCACTCTTTGCAATTACATTGGCCCTTAATGCCCTATCCATACCAGCAATGCCGATGGCAGATAATAAACCGCCGATGGTTGTTGGGATTAAACACACAAATAAAGAGATAAAGGCAGCGATGGTAATTGGTGTGTTGGCATAATCTGCAAATGGTTTCAACGTAACACACACAATAATGAATATGAGGGTGAAAGCTGCCAGTAATATTGTCAACGCAATTTCATTCGGTGTTTTTTGTCTCGATGCACCTTCTACCAGAGCAATCATTTTGTCCAAAAATGATTCGCCGGGTTCAGTGGTCACTTTTACTTTTATTCTATCACTTAATACTTTGGTGCCGCCGGTTACAGATGATTTATCTCCACCGGATTCCCTTATTACGGGGGCAGATTCACCAGTGATGGCTGATTCGTCAATAGTGGCAATACCTTCTACTATTTCCCCATCCATGGGAATGATGTCACCGGGTTCGCAGATAAAAAAATCTCCTTTGCGCAGTAGTGAAGACGCAACTGTTTTATAATCGTTCATGCCGGAAGTACCAGCATTTATCTTTTTAGCTGGTGTATCTTCTCTTGTCTTCCGTAAACTTTCTGCCTGTGCTTTTCCTCTAGCTTCGGCTAAGGCTTCTGCAAAGTTGGCAAACAATACCGTGAGTAAAAGGATAAAGAAGATGGTGATGTTGTACCATAATGCTCCTTGTGAATTGTCGCCTGTAAATAACTGATACAAACTCACAACTAACATTATGATAGTACCAATTTCTACGGTAAACATAACCGGGTTTTTTATCATTAACCAGGGATTGAGTTTGGTAAATGATTGACCGATAGCTGTACCGACTAATGCGGGGTCAAATAATTTTATCGAACGTTTATTCTGTGTCATGATTCTTTAGTTATTATAAGGAAAAGAATTCTGCAATGGGTCCTAATGCTAATGCAGGTAAATAGGATAATGCGGTTAATATTAATATCACAGCCAATGTCATTACACCGAATGTGCCGGAGTCTGTTCGTAAAGTACCTGGTGATTCGGGAATAAATTTCTTCTTAGCCAGTATGCCAGCAATAGCAATCGGTGCAATGATGGGTAAAAACCTGCCCATAAGTAAGACAATACCGGTAGTTACATTCCAGAAAACATTATTATCACCCAGGCCTTCAAAACCGCTGCCATTGTTGGCATTGGCAGACGTAAACTCATACAGCATTTCAGAGAATCCATGATACGATGGATTGTTTAGCCATGCACCGGGCTTTACCTGCCAGGCAATATCCGGATGATGTGCTACCATGTAAGCAGCGAGTGCAGTAAATCCTTTTATTAAGAATGCAGAAAGCAAAGTAATGAGTGCAGCAATTTTTACTTCTCTTGCTTCAACTTTATGCCCCATAAATTCCGGGGTTCGTCCCACCATCAACCCGGAAATAAAAACAGCAATGATGATAAAGATGAAATAGTTTAAGATGCCGACACCCACGCCGCCGTACAAGGCGTTAATCATCATGTCTAATAAAACAACACCGCCCGACAAAGGAGTTAAACTATCATGCATGCCATTTACCGAACCGTTGGAAGTGGAGGTAGTAGCCACACTCCAGAGTGCAGTAGCGGCTGCACCTAGCCGCACTTCTTTTCCTTCCATGCTTCCTGCAGTTTGTGCTATGCCCAGTTTATCAATAGCAGGATTTCCTTTTGTTTCATAATATATATTGATGGCGCAAAAGATGACAAAGAGAAATGTCATTACGCCAAAAATCACTTTTGCTAATTTTCTTTTATTCAAATAGAAACCTAAAGCGAACACTAATGCAATAGGGATTAATAAAATAGAAATTGTTTCTACCGCATTGGTGATGTAATTAGGATTTTCTAAGGGATGCGAGGAATTGACACCAAACCATCCGCCTCCATTGGTGCCCAATTGTTTGATAGCAATCATACCCGCAGCAGGACCTCTTGCTACCTGCACCGTATCTCCCTGCAAGGTGATGATGGTATCTTTTCCATCAAAGCTGGTAGGTGTTCCGTTGAAGGCAAGGATTATTGCTACTACAATTGACAGGGGCAATAAAATTCTGGTAATAGATTTTACAAAATAGTTCCAGAAGTTGCCCAGGTTTTGTGTGGTCTTTTCTTTGAAGGCATTTAGCAAACCAACCAGCATAGCGATACCAGTAGCAGCACTTACAAATTGCAGGAAAGTGATAACAAATAGTTGGGTGAAATAAGTCAATCCTGATTCCCCGGAATAGTGCTGCAAATTACAGTTGACCAAAAAGCTGATAGCTGTATTAAAAGCCAGATCGGGTGTTTGTCCGGGATTGCCATCGGGATTTAATGGTAATTTATCCTGGAAAATCAATGCAAAGAAAGCATACACTAACCATAGCATATTGATAGTAAGCATAGCTTTCAGGAACTGTTTCCAGTTCATACTTTCATTGGGATTAATGCCGCAAATCCTGAAGAAGAATCGTTCAACAGGATTCAGAAAGTTAGTAATGTTCTTTTCTCCTTCAAACACTTTTGCTATGTACTTACCCAGCGGGTAAGCCAGCAGCAGTGTGGCAAGAAAGATGAGTATAGTGCCTAAAATTTCACTGTTCATGGCCTTAGAATTTTTCGGGTTTTAGTAAAACGTAAACGAGATAGCCGAATACGAGAATTGATAGAATAAATAGTACGTTCATCATAAAAATTAATTTTAGAAGTGCCATTAGTCAGGCTCAGGGTACTTAAATTTTTTCGAACCAGTCAATTGATTTAAAAAAGAGCCAAAAGCCAATAAGGCCAGCGGCAACGAGTACTACAGTTAACAACATTTAGTTTGATTTATAGGTGAAATAATATTTTCAATTTTACCAATGCAATAAGTACAAGACCAACGACCACCAACCAGAGGAAAATCACCACCAGTTTCTCATCCATATCTTTTTCTTTTGCCATTTAATTACTTAAAATATAATTTTATAGTATTCGGTAACAATGAGTACAGTCAGTACTTAATATGAGCTTAAACAAATAGCTCACCCAATTAATGAAACCAGCCCAATTTGAACCAGGCTATCCAGGATAATCCAATAATAACTCCTACAGCAATAATCACAATAGCGATATCCTTCCACCCAGGTGCTTCAGGGCCTAATCGGGGTTTGTTTTCCTGTAACATAACATCGTATTAAATGTGCATTGAATTAAAATATTTTTTGTAGCCCAATACATAACAAAATAACCAGTATAGGCATTACCAGCCTTATTGTAAGGATTAAAACAAAATCCCATATTTTGCTATTTTTTTCATAGCTATGTTTATTTATTAGCTATCAACCAAAGCGTCGTTAAGGCAACTTTTTTACTCCAGTGTGTTTGTGCTTTCATGTAAGGATGTTCATCGTGCAAAAAAAACCAGTAAAAGGATGGAAAGCACTATCACAATTGCCATGCTTTTCCATGGATAACCAAAACCAAGTTTGTTTTTTTCGTTTGCTTGCTCTTCTGACATGTTTCTAAACTTTTCAAGCAATATATCGAAAGCCGTGCCTGACAGATGAACCAGAATTATGGAGGCTAAAACACTTTACCAGTAAGTGTTTGAGGAGAAAGTGGGTTTTTGGGCGATGCTGGAACAACCACAAACCATCTCATTATGAGATGGTATTTTTATCATTTTGATATGTTAGTGCTGATTGAATATTCCTGCATCTTCCTGTACAAAGTTGCCAAACCAATTTCGAGAAGGCTGGCGGCCTTTGTTTTATTCCCACCGGTATAGTGAAGTATTTTTTCGATATGTTGTTTTTCTATTGCAGCAAGTGATAACTTCTTTTGGGCTCCAACATTTTGTTGCTGGATTTCATATGGAAGATGTTCCGGCAGTATTTCTGTTCCTTCTACCAGTATAGCAGCTCTTTCCATTACATTTTTCAATTCACGGATATTCCCTTTCCAGTCATATTGCTGTAAAAGTTTACTTGCTGCAGCATTAATTTTTACTATTGGCCGGTTTTCTTTTTCAATGAACTGATGCAGAAAGAAAGCTGCCAATACGGGAATATCTTCTTTACGTTCCCGTAACGATGGAAGGTCAATCGTAAAAACACTAATACGATAATATAAATCTTCCCGAAACAGACCTGTTTCGATTTCCTTTTTTAAATCCCGATTAGTAGCGGCAATAACCCGGACATTGGCTTGGGTGATTTTGGTATCGCCCAGTTTAATGAATTCACCATTTTCTAATACCCTAAGCAACTTAGCCTGTAAATCAATATTCAGCTCACCTATCTCATCCAAAAATAAAGTACCTCCCTCGGCCATTTCAATTAATCCTTTTTTATCTTTCATGGCACCGGTATAAGCCCCTGCCTTGTGTCCAAACAACTCTCCTTCCAATAGTTCCTTGCTAAACGCACTACAGTTAATGGCGACCAATGAATTATTTTTTTGCTTACTGTTTTGATGAATGGCGTTAGCAAAAACTTCTTTTCCTGTTCCGGTTTCTCCCAGCAATAAAACCGTTGCACTACTATCAGCAATTTTTTTAGCAAGATCAATGGCTTTCTTTATAGCCTTACTTTGGCCAACGATAGAGCCAAAATCAAAACTACTTTTGCTATTGATAGTGATAGCCGACTTTTTTTGCAAGGACACTTTATCCAGTGCCTGGTGCAGCAGGGGAATGATGCGGTCGTTATCATCGCCTTTAACGATATAATCAAAAGCCCCATTCTTCATCGCCTGCACACCATCCGGAATATTACCATAAGCAGTGAGTAAAATAATTTCAATAGCAGGATATTTTGGCTTTACCTGTTTTACAAAATCAACCCCGTTGCCATCGGGGAGTTTTACATCACAGAGTATAACAGCTATATTTTCTTTAGCTAATACTGTTGACGCAGTAGCAAGATTGCTTGCTTCCAGCACAGTAAATCCTTCCAAAGAAATTATCCTTGTTAGAAGTTGACGCAGCTTTTCTTCGTCATCTATGATAAGTACTTTGTTCAATTACAGGTACTATTTATAGTGTAAAGCTATGCTTTCCTTATTTGTTTTCTTTCTTGCTGAGTTTGATACTAATAGGGCTTCAAATATATTTTGTAGTAACCCGGACTCTATAAATACCTGTGGTTTTAGCCAGGTCAGCTTTTGCCTTTTCCAATAATAATGAAGCCATAGTTATTCCGTCAAATGAATCCTATTCGATTTCATGTTTCAGGATTTTATGTACCAGCGATTATTCTTTTGCTATAAAACGGTAGCCTACGCCTGATTCAGTAAGAATATGTTCAGGCCTGTTAGCATCTGCTTCTACCTTCTTTCTTAGTTGTGCAATAAATACCCGCAGGTATTGTGATTGATTGATATACCCCGGCCCCCAAACCTCTCTCAATAAATATTGATGTGTTAATACTTTTCCCTCATGCTGAGCCAACAGGCTAATGAGTTTGTATTCCGTAGCCGTCAACTTTACTATCTCATTATTTTTTTTTACGGTTCTTGCAGCAAGGTCAATTTGCAAATCACCCGCATCTATCAGGGGGTTATTTTCTTCATTGGCGGCTCCACGCAATGCAGATCTGATACGGGCTAGTAACTCACCAGTACGAAAAGGTTTCACCAGGTAGTCATTAGCTCCATTGTATAATGCTTTTACAATATCATCTTCACTGCTTTGTACAGAAAGAATGATTATGGGTTTGGTGTACCATTCCCGTAGCTTTTTTAAAACACTATGACCGTTTTCATCGGGTAATCCCAAATCAAGAATAATTAAATCTGGCGGATGATTGGCTGCAATGCGCAAACCTTCTTTGGCTGTTTCGGCAGATTCCACTTTAAAGCCGTTGCTTTCCAGTGTAATTTCAAGTAGCCTGCGTATCTGTGCTTCATCATCTATTATGAGGATGGCTGGGTTATTCATTGTTCATATTATTAATGTAAGAAGTTTCAGCTGGTATCTCAATGGTAAACCGGGCGCCATGTGGTACATTTTCCAGTTTTACAGTTCCGTTATGCGCTTCTGTAAAACCTTTTACAATAGACAGCCCAAGCCCGGTACCTCCTGGTTTAGTATTTTCAAGGCGATAAAATTTATTGAATACTTTTTCTATTTCGGTTGGGGGGAATCCAGGGCCCCGGTCTTCAATAATTACTATCAACACATTCGTTTCTTTTTTCAGTTCACTGTGCGCTGGGATTGCAGTATACAACCGATAAACTTTATCGGCACTATTTTTTGCTGTTAAAAATATATCGCCGTATGCTGGGGTATAAATCGCCGCATTGTACAGCAGGTTATACAGCACCTGTTCTATTAGTCCGTAATCCAGTTTGTAAAATGGAAGTTTTTCGTCAATGCTGATATGGAGTTTATGATTTTTCAATGGCTGTTCCAGCCGGTGTACCACATCATACACCAGCTCATTAATATCAGTCCAGTCTTTCCTGGGCTGAATAAAACCAGACTCCAGCCTTGACATGCTTAGCAGGTTTTCCACCTGCTGATTCAGCCGAAGCGCAGCAATGGAAATACCTTCTACCAGCTCTTTCTTATTTTCTTCTGACAATTTAGAGGTACCGGATAACAAATTATCCGTGGCACCCACTATCGTCGCAATGGGAGTTTTCAATTCATGTGAAAGAGAATTGAGCAATGTGTTATAAAGCCGTACTATATTTTCTTTTTCTTCTTTTTCCCGTACTTGTTTTTCAATTCTTCTTACCCGGTTGGTGAATACTGCATTAATTAACGCAATGACAAAATACATCAGAAACAGTAAGCCATCTTCGGCGGAGCCGATATGAACGGTGTACTTGGGCTCTATAAAAAAGAAATTCCAGATTAATGCACTAAGAGTGGCAGCAACCAATACTGGAATTATATCAAATACAATAGCTATAAGTGATACGGTAAGCAACAGGATAAAAGCTACTACTTTATAATCTATATATGCCGATGCCAGATAACAACCAGCTGCGGCCAGTATTACAAGGGCGATGCTGATTAGGAACTGAGTGGGCTTACTGACTTTTGTTAAACGCTGTAGCATGTGCGACTAAATAGAACACAAAGGTAATCCTGCTGTTATAAGTGGATTATAAAATGAGATCCGACGGGTGTAAAGATTTTATAAAGATTTCTCAGACCCCATTTTTAGATTTTCTGCTGTTTTACTTTTGACATTCGAAATTTATCTACCCCATGTCTTCACAGAATAAAGTATCTGCGGCCGGGCTTCTCATTGCACTTGGAATTATATATGGCGATATTGGTACCTCTCCTTTGTATGTACTAAATGCAATTACTAACGGGAAGGAAATTACCCGGGAGCTGGTTACCGGTGTGCTGTCGCTTATCATCTGGACACTTACACTCCAAACCACCGTTAAATATGTAATCCTTACGCTAAATGCAGATAACAAAGGAGAGGGCGGCATCTTTTCCCTTTATGCCCTGGTGCGGCGGCGTAAGAAGTGGCTTGTTTTTCCAGCCATGGTGGGTGGTGCTGCATTACTGGCCGATGGAATGATCACTCCGCCTATTTCAGTAAGCTCTGCCATAGAAGGATTAAAACAAGTACCGGTTCTTTCTGACATTTCTCAAACAACTATTATTTATATTGTAATTGGCATTCTTACACTTTTATTTTTTATCCAGCAATTTGGGACTGCATTCATTGGCAAATTTTTTGGACCGGTAATGGCCTGTTGGTTTTTAATGCTGGCTATTCTTGGTGGTATTCACCTGGCAGATGATATGGCCGTATTACAATCATTCAATCCTTATCATGGAATTAAGTTGCTAATAGAATATCCGCAGGGGTTTTACATTCTTGGCGGCGTTTTTCTTTGTACCACTGGGGCCGAAGCACTTTATTCGGATCTTGGGCACTGCGGAAAGTGGAATATCCGTAACTCCTGGATTTTTGTAAAAACCTGTTTAATTATCAACTATCTCGGACAAGGCGGCTGGCTGTTGAGTCATTTCGAAGGAAAAACTATTACAGCAGAGATGATCAATGCCGGGTTTAACCCTTTTTATGGAGTAATGCCCGGTTGGTTCCTGTACTTCGGTATTGCTATTGCCACCGCTGCAGCTATTATTGCCAGCCAGGCCCTTATATCCGGATCGTTTACACTGGTAAGTGAGGCTATGCGACTGAACCTATGGCCAAAGTTTAAAATTAAATACCCCACAGAAACAAGAGGACAATTATTTATTCCTTCTGTAAATTTCCTCTTATATGCAGGTTGTATAGGTATGGTATTATATTTTCAAAAAGCGGCTAATATGGAAGCTGCCTATGGGCTGGCTATTACGCTTTGTATGATTGCCACTTCTGTACTTTTTTCCAATTACCTGGTTTTAAAAAGAACAAAACGGGTATGGATTTATTTATATCTCATCGTGTTTTTGATCATCGAAATAAGTTTTCTATTAGCCAATATTCAAAAATTTCCACATGGCGGTTACGTTGCCGTTATTGTTGGCGGTCTTTTATTCCTGGTGATGTATGTATGGTTTAAAGCAAGAAAAATTAAAAACCGCTATGTGGAGTTTGTGCGGCTGGAACATTATGTGCCCAAGATACAAGAGCTGAGTAATGACCGTTCTGTAGCTAAATATGCCACCCATCTTATTTACCTGACGAGTGCTGATAACCCGAAAGAAATTGAACATAAAATTATTTATTCTATTCTGAATAAAAAACCAAAACGGGCCGACATTTATTGGCTGGTGCATGTAGATACCGTAGACAATCCATATTGCAGTGAGTATAAAGTAGAACATATAATTCCTAACGATATTATCCGGATAGATTTCCGCCTGGGTTTCCGGGTAGCTCCACGCATCAATTTACTATTTCGGAAAGTGGTGGAAGATCTTATAAAGAATAAGGAAGTAAATGTGATTAACCGGTATGAAAGTATAACCAGTAACCGCAGTGTAGGCGACTTTCAGTTTGTAGTAATGGAAAAATATATCAGCCAGGATGGGGAGCTTCCCTTCTTTGAAAAATTGATAATGCGTTTTTACTTTTGGTTAAAAAATATCAGCTTGTCGGAAGAAAAGGGTTTTGGCCTTGATGCTTCCAACGTAACAGTTGAGAAATTTCCGTTGGTGGTAGGGTCAGTTCCTGACTTAAAGCTGAAACGGATTTTCAGCGATTCGGCGTACTAAGTATCTTTTTGTTTTATCGTTTTCAGGTATTCACAACTTCTTTTCTCTGCGAGGGATTGGAACTGAACCTTATCGGTATACAATTTTCTTCGCAGTGTTTTGTAAATACTGATAGTGTTGTCAAGGGCTTTTATTATTGAAGCCTTATTGTATTGTGCAATAGTGATTTTAAGATTTTCCAAATCTGATAAGCTTAATTGAGTTTCTACTCTGCGCAATCCTCTTACTTGTTTGTTATTTTTTACCTGGAGTAGCGGTGAAAGAACCGTTATCCGGAGAAAAGAAAGAAAATCAAAAGCTTCTAATAATTCGCCCCGGCCTATTTTAAGACAGGCATAATGTACCCAGGTCCAGAAGCGGTCTTCTATCCATTGAAAATCAGGCTGCGGCCACTCGGCTTTGGTATGGCTGATGATTTCCGTGAGTTCATTATTTCTTTCGAACAGCAAAATGGGATTTTCTATCCTTGTTTGAAATTCCGGCAGAGTCAAAAACTTTATATCAACATGCAGTAAGGGATTGTCGTATAAACAAATCAAGACCCTTGGTTCCCCCACATGTTCACCGGTAAAGCCGGAGATAAAATCACCAAAGCTTTTTGCATACAGCATCATTTTTTCTTTATCACCGGAAATTTTCTTTTTGGTGATAAGTATAAGATCAAGGTCTGAATATTCATCCAGCTCATTGGTTATCCAGGAGCCTGCCACTGCCAACCCAATAACATTGGAATCGTTTTTAACGATATCAACCACTTTGCCGGCAAATTCCTTTTGCATCATATAACTAAAGATAAAAATTGCTGAAGGCATTGCAATAAAAAAACCCGCTGCATCTGCAACGGGGTTCCTTTATGCAAACTGAGTTTTTAATTCATCCGGATGATCCGCTGTCCACCCTGGTTATTTTGTTCCATTTCCTTCATCATCTTTTCCCGTTCCTTTTTAAATTCTTCGGGGGAAAGATGTTTTTTACCCGTGGGTTCTTTGATCACTGCGAGGTCGGCTTTTTCAGCAATACCGGTAGCTTTAAAAATTTGTGTACCATCTTTAATATCCATTTCTAAGATTAAGCCGGGTAATTGTCCCTGGTATTCAGCCGGCCCGGCAGATACAGGGATGCTGGTCGTAAACCAGGCCACCACAACAGACGTATCCTGGAACTCTTTACGTTCCGTTTTACCATTGTCCATATTCATCATCATTCTTGTCACGATTTTGGTAGTAGTGGCTTTTATACAGGGCAAGCCAAGAATTGTTTTTGATTCACCCGTCATTTTCCATTTTAGTTTATTGATAGTGTCATCAATGACAAATGTTTTATCAAACATCTCTCTTTTTTCTACCTTTTTACCGGTTTCAAAATTGGTATACAGCACATCATTTGATCCGGCCACAACCATCCGGACATGCACACCCCCATCTTCTCCACCCCGGATATCGTTTGTTTCATCGTTTTCCTGTTCAGCGGCTTTCCACAAAGACTGGTTGTTACCAAAGGTGAGTTCAAATTTATCAGTACGGGTAGAAGGCATTTGCTGCTCCATGCCTCCGGGCATACCCTGAAAACTGAACTGCACTTTAGAAATTCTGTCATATGTTACGACACCTTGTTGCTGCTGGGCTACCACGGAGAAAGTAGCAAGCAAAAGACTCCCGGCTGCGAGCAAATATTTTTTCATGGTTTATTTATTTAGCATCAAAAGTAAAGCGGCGGAAATGTAAGATAGGTTAAGTCACCTTTCATTAAGGTTAATAAAGGTTAAAGGACAGTAATGAAAGCAAAAGCTTTTTTACTTTTGATATTCAAATGGTCTCAAAATCTTCCAATAAAAAAACTTTGCTAAGCCCCTCCATCAGAGGGTTTGGGGGAGGAATCCGTTGGTTAGCACTATTGATGGGTGTTGCCATTTTGGGTATCACCGGCTTCCAGTTATACTGGCTGAAGCAGAATTATGCACGGGAAAAAAAATCCTTAGCCATAAAGACGGAAATGGCTTTCCGGGAAACGATACTTGAATTGCAGGTGGCCAAATTAAACTTAGACGGGGTAACATGGAATGGAAAAGATAGCAGTAACGGCAAGATGAAAATTGTAATGCATGAAAAAGATGGAGAGCAGGTCCGTGTCCGTCTTCAACCAAAGCAGGAAATCGTTTCTACTATTAATGTTATCAGAAACAGGCTAAAAGATTCATTGAAAGCCCACTCTGGCGGTAAGCCGGGAATGGTAACTATTTCTATGAATAACAGTTCTGTAAAGGTGGAAGGTGAGACAAAAAAATTTGAGAGTCAATTACAGGGCTCCGCTGGAAAAGGTGACCGCATCTTCAGCTTATTATATGGTGTAGACTCTTTGCAGGATTCTCTGCGGATAAGTGAAATTGATTCGGCTTACAGTAAAGCACTGAAAGAAGAAAAACTCAATATTCCTTTTACTATAATAGAAACAGACAGTGCGGACGTTGATGATGAACCAGCTTTTAATGAAGTGACTGTTGGGTTGGCCAACCCGGTTACTTATAAATTACAATTGGGTAATACATTCCCTTACCTGCTGAAACAGATTACCCAACCTATTTTATTTTCTATTCTTTTATTAGGAATCACCATTCTCTCTTTTGTATTACTATACCGGAACCTGCTGAAACAACAACGACTGGCCGCACTGAAAAATGAATTCATCAGCAATATCACTCATGAATTAAAAACACCAATCGCAACTGTGGGAGTGGCGATTGAAGCATTGAAAAATTTTAATGCTATCCAGGATCCGCAGCGGACAAAGGAATATCTTGATATTTCTTCCAATGAACTACAACGTCTCAGCCTGCTGGTAGATAAAGTACTCAAGCTTTCTATGTTTGAGAAGAAAGAAGTGGAGTTGAAATATGAAACGTTTAATCTTGATGAGGTGGTCAATGAAGTAGTGGATTCTTTAAAGCTGCAGTTAGAAAAAAATCATGCAAGTGTAATTGTTACCCGGGATGGTGACCTGACACTACAGGGCGACAGGCTGCATTTATTGAGTGTGATTTTTAATTTGCTTGACAATGCCCTCAAATACAGTAAAGAAGAACCGTCCATAAAAATCGATTTGCGGGGAAATGAAGAGAATATCGTTTTAAATGTAGCTGATAATGGTATTGGTATTCCACAGGAATACAAAGACAAAGTATTCGATAAATTTTTCCGCATACCGCATGGTGATACACATAATGCAAAAGGCTACGGATTGGGATTGAGCTATGTGGCACAGGTAATACAAAAACATAACGGTACGATCTATATAGAAAGTCAGCCGGATACCGGGACAATATTTACCATCACACTGCCAAAGAACAAGCTATGAGCAAGACAAAAGTTTTTTATGTGGAAGACGAACTCTTTTTGGGCAAAATTGTGAAAGAGAGTTTAGAGAGCCGCAACTTTGAAGTCATCATGGAAAGTGACGGTGCAAAAGCCACGGAGCTTTTTAAAAAAACAAAACCTGATATCTGTGTACTGGATATTATGCTTCCCAATAAAGATGGTTTTACGATCGCTGACGAAATACGGGAGCTGGATGAAGATGTACCGATTATCTTCTTAACGGCAAAAACACAAACCGAGGATGTAGTGAAAGGATTTTCATTGGGGGGCAATGATTATATCCGCAAACCATTCAGCATGGAAGAGCTGATCGTACGGATACAAAACCTGTTGAAGAATAAACAGGAAGGATCGCAAAAAATAAGTGGTGGCACTGCCAGCATCGGAAAATATAATTTTCAACTCAACCGGCAGATATTGAGTAATGGAAAAGAAGAAAGGAAACTTTCGTACCGGGAGAGTGAGTTGTTGAAATTGTTATATGAGAACCGCTCCACTATTATTGACCGGAAAGATATTCTCAACCTGCTTTGGGGAAATGATTCCTTCTTCAACAGCCGCAATCTCGATGTATACATTACAAAAATCCGCAGTTACCTCAAAGACGATCCTTCTCTGGAGATCATCACTATTAAAGGAATTGGTTACCGGTTTGTAGCGGGATGAAATACCCGGGTAACGGTAGCGGCTATTTAAAAGACTACGCTAACTTTAGCACCTGTTATGCGACACTTATTTTTATTTATACTGCTAATAGCAACACTTACCACTTCTGCACAGCATTGCCCGTGGGATTGTGATGGTATGATAATGATTAAAACCGATGCCGGAAAAGAAGAGATGAAGAAGCTTGATCCGGTATTGGTAGATGTAAATAAAAAATTGATATTAGATACATCGCTGGGTGCAGACATCTTAGATCTGTGCAGGATTTTATATTATGATGATTTTTTGAAAATCCGAATCGAAGGTATGGGGGAGAACGACCCCAATAGATATCGTTATGATACGGGCTATTATTTTGCTAAAAATCACTACATCGTAAAATTTAATTACTGTACATACAATAGAAAAGACACCCCAACAGATTTATTTGTCCGGTATAATGATCCAGCATCTGGAACAGGATATAGTTATATAGAAGTTCCGCCATCCCGGCGTTTAGACCTGCATCAATACAACAGGGCCATCAATACAAAAGCCACGGATGAAATTTTGAGAGCTGTTCAACCTTTTATTCTTACCATTAACAGGAAAGAGTTTGGCTTGCGATAAATGCTGCTAATCATTTATCTTTCAGCCCCGGTGGCAACTACTAAAATATATAGTGCAGATAAAATTTTTACTGGAGAAAACTGGCTGAATAACCATGCAATCATTGTCAGCGGTAATAGAATTGAAACAATCGTCCCTGTTTCCTCACTTACATCGGCGCAACATATTGAACAATTCGATAACTGCATCATTGCCCCGGCTTTTATTGATCTGCAGATTTACGGAGCTTATGGCAAGTTGCTGGCTGTTTACCCGGAAGTTGATTCTTTGTATAAATTAAAAGAGTATTGTGAAAAGGGTGGCGCAGCCTTTTGTCTGCCGACCGTTGCTACTAATACCAAAGAAGTATTTTATAAAAGTATTGATGCTGTAAAAGAGTACTGGAGTAAAGGCGGAGAAGGTATTTTGGGATTGCATTTAGAAGGGCCGTGGATCAATCCTGCAAAAAGAGGAGCACATATTGAAGCACTGATTCATCCACCAACCATTCAGGAAACAGAAGAGTTGCTGAATTATGGTATAGGCGTTATCAGGATGATCACCCTTGCTCCGGAAGTTTGCAGCAAAGAGATCCTTGATCTCATTCTTTCACATCATATAATTATATCAGCCGGTCACAGTAACGCTACTTATGCAGAAGCCAAAACAGGTTTTTCAAACGGCATCACAGCGGTTACACATTTATATAATGCAATGAGTCCGCTGCAGCACCGGCAACCCGGATTGGTGGGTGCCGCCATGGATGATGCTACTGTAATGGCCAGTATTATTCCGGATGGACATCATGTGGACTATGCGGCAATACGGATCGCCAAGCAGGTAATGAAAGAGAGATTGTTTGTTATCACCGATGCAGTAACGGAAACTACCAAAGGACATTACCAGCACCAACCTGTTGGCGATAAGTATGAAGCAGATAATATTCTCAGCGGCTCTGCACTTACGATGGCAAAAGCCGTTCAAAACCTGGTTAACTTTGGCGCTATTGGATTGGGCGAAGCCCTCAGGATGTGCAGTCTGTATCCCGCCAGAGTTTTAGGATCAAAGGAGTTGGGTAAGATTGATACAGGCTATAATGCCCGGATGGTGGTGCTTGATGATCAAATGGAAGTAAAACAATTATTGTAGAAACAAATAATAGCAATGCAGAAAAAAAAGGCGTTGGTGATTTTACTGCTGATGATAGTGCTGCTACCATGTTTATCTGTAACCGCACAACCGGGTGAAAAGAGGATCCAATATCCATGGGGATTAAAGAACTCTTATTTTGGCCTCCATATGGGTTATATCAATTACCCTTTTTCGGCTGCTCAACTTGAACCAGGCTTCGTTGTCGAATCAATAACAGTCCCTCATATGGCACCCCGGCTCATACTATTCGGTCATCAATTCAATAAATATGTATCGGCACAAATCAGCTATATGAGACCTGTGGACTGGGTTACTTATAAAAATATTAATGGTGACCAGTCAAGCCATTCTGTTTGGATGAATGTCGGGGGGTTAACAATTGCGACACATTTTCCTCTCACTAAAAAATTGACCGTGTTTGGCGAAGCAGGTCTTGGCGTTATTACCAGGAAAGGATTTGAAATAGATTACAAACCTGTTATTAAAAATGCGACGTATGCCACCGGTTTGTTTGGCGGGGCTTTGCAATATCATCTGAACAAGAGATGGGAATTACAACTCAGCACAGCCTGGTCACCAGCTAATAAAAAAGAAAAGCAACCTCAAATAACTTTTTATTCTGCCGGGTTTAATTATCACCTGAAAGAACTTTCTAAAGAAAAAACGACAAGTAATATCAGAAGCGGTTATTATTTTGCGAAGCATTTTATTCAGGCAAGCTATACAACCAATGCACCCGGCTACGGAGTAAATGATTTGTTTTCAAAGACATTGCCTTTGTTCTGGGGTGGGGCCGCTCATTTAAAAGAAGGTTTTTCTGTCAATTATCAGCGAAATGTATTCCATGCCCGCAAAGTCTTTTCATTAGACTGGGGGGCAGGCATGGGTTTTTGGAGAAGCAGGAACAATAACGATAAGTTTCTCACCCTATCATTGTATCCCGTTTTACGGTTTACTGCATTCCGTTCACCCAAAACGGACTTATTTTTTGAATATACTGTTGCCGGGCCAACTTACATATCAAAAACATTAATTGATAACGAAACAACCGGCAAGAAATTTACCTTCTACGATGCAATGGGAATAGGCATGTTTACCGGCAAGAAAAAGAACCTCAATGCAGGGCTTCGCATTGCCCATTTCTCCAATGGAAATATTTTTTCGGAGAATAACGGGGTAAAAGTGCCGCTGACGTTCAGCTTGGGTTATGTTCTGAACTAAAAGATTTCACCGGCCAGTTTTTAGGACTATATTTTTGGCATTTTTTCAAAAAACTTTTCTACCTTTTACTGCTTTATTTTTTTTAGCAACTTAAACCAACAACCAACATGAAAAAATTAATTGCTCTGACGGCGATCTGCTCCGTCATTTGTATGGCTGCCTTTTTTCCGGCCTGCAACAATAACAAATCAGAACCTAAAGTGGCTGATCAAAATGATTCCCTGAAAAAAGTAGTGGAAAGGGGAGACTACCTGGCCAATCATGTTGCGGCCTGTATTCACTGTCACAGTACAAGGGATTTTACAAAATATTCCGGCCCGGTTGTCCCGGGAACAGAAGGCGGCGGCGGTGAATTATTTGATAATAAAATTCTTGCTGCCATTCCGGGTACTTTGTATGGGAAAAACATTACTCCGGATAATGAAACCGGCATCGGTACCTGGACAGATGATGAAGTCTTACGGGCCATCACCCATGGCATCCGCAAAAACGGTGATACACTTTTCCCGATCATGCCGTATGCTAATTTCAACAGGATGGCCAAAGATGATTTGCTGGCTATTGTTGCCTACCTGAGAACACTGAAGCCAATCAAAAACAAAGTCAATGACAGGCAGTTGATGATTCCTATCAGTATGGCATATCCAGGACCAGCCTTGCAAGCCTCCGTTGATAATAATGTTCGTCCTCCGGAATCTGATATAGTAAAATATGGAGAATACATGAGTACGGTAGCTGACTGTGCTACCTGTCATACACCTTTTGTGAAAGGACAACTTGATTTTGCCCGGATGTATGGCGGCGGTAATACATTTAACGTGGGTGAATGTAAAGTCAATGCTGCTAATATTTCATCCGACTCACTTACGGGTATTGGCAGCTGGACAGAAGAAAGATTTATGAACAAGTTTACTGTCTACCGGGAAGAAAAATCATATAATTATAACCCGGGCAAACAAAACACGGTGATGCCTCTTTCTGAATATGCAGGAATGACCGATAAAGACCTGAAAGCTATTTACGCATACCTGCGAACAACAAAACCTGTCAGCAATCTTGTTGAGAAGTATCCGAAATAAGGACGATTTTTATTTTTTTAAAGACCCCGTCTGCGCCTTTGGTGTAGCGGGGTTTTTTATTCGTTGTTAAAACTATCCCTGTTCAGGGTGCCGGGTGAAGCATGATCGCCTTCCTCAAAATCAAAATTCACATATTTGATACCCGGGATTTCTGTAAGATTATAGACAGCTTCAGAAAAATACATCGTAGGTCCGCTGGAGCCCATCTGCTGGGTAAGGTACATGGCCTCGGGAATTTTTACATAGACCGTGTCGCCGGATGTTTTTACCAGTTCCAGCCGGACATTCGTATTCAATGTATTTAAATAGGTGATGACAGCGGCAGGACTTAATGAATCGGGTCCGGCAGCTTCTGATTTTTTCATTTCCAATCGTCCGGTAGAATCATTCAGCACCGCTTGCCAGCTATATACAAGTTCAGCAGCAGTAGCGGTATCGTCATCAGCACCGGGCTGGTCTGCTTTATTATTACAGGAAATAATTACCAAACAGGCGGATAGTATAATGAGGTACTTCTTCATAGCCGTATGATTTAATTAGCGACTATGAAGGTAAGAATTAATATGGGGGTGATTTTCTAAAGAAAGTATAAGGTTGGGAGTTTTCTGTTGTGCTGAATTATTTTGAAGGACACTGATAGCATTTCAACTCTGGTTTTATCAGAATTCTCCCTAAACAAATACTTATCAGTTTATTAATACTGTCATTATTGCTATGTAATAGAATAAAATTCCTCCAGGTTGTACTTCTATGATAAATTATACCAATACTATCTAAAGTATAATAAAAAACTCCTCCATCAGTAGCCGCATGATCATCCGAAGTGTAAGCGGTTATTAAATGAAACTGATTGTTCAATTCAAAATAATCTTTAGCGATCAAACTATCAGCGGTATCTATTTTATTAAATTCTGAAAATTTTATAGTGTCGAAATGGTTAGTTTGGTTCCCATACAATAGATAGTAATATGAAATTCCATTTTTTTCATCGCTACTTGAACAACCAATACAAACGACAATCATTGATATTATTAATATTGTCTTCATTAAGTAAACTTAAGAAAAGCAATCTCAAGCTGTAACAGCCGCCTCTTCTTTCTTCCACTCCTTATCCATATAAAAAGTGCCAAAAGGAATAATAGATGCAACAAACACTTTTAATCCCCAACCAAAAGATTTATTGTACTGATCTTTTACCAGGTAGGCCGCAACCGCTAAACCAACAAATAAAACACCATGCAATCCACCAATAACAGTAACTGCCATGGGCATATCAGCAAAATATTTTAACGGCATGGCAATGCCTAATAAGATCAAAAAGGAAATACCTTCTATAAATGCTATTTTTCTAAACCGGCTATATGTTTTTTTCATAGTACCCCAACCCCTAAAGGGGCTTTTAGACTCCGAACTTTCAAAATGTTTTATCGCAATTCAACATTGTTAGTTCGGATAGTTAATAAAAATATTTTCAATCAATATGCATTTCCCACATAGCCCCTTTAGGGGTTGGGGTTAATAATCAATCACCTGCTCTTCAATCATCTCCGGAATCTCTCTCCACTCATACTGCTGGTTTCTCAACTGCGGTTCAAAACCTGCTTCACGGATAGCTTCCTGTATAGACTTGTAAGTAAAGCGATGCGGTGCACCGGCGGCACTCACTACATTTTCTTCGAGCATAATAGAACCGAAATCATTAGCACCGGCATGTAAACAGATCTCCGCCGTTTGTTTACCCACCGTTAACCAGCTGGCCTGTATGTTTTTTATATTCGGCAGCATGATGCGGCTAAGGGCAATCATCCGGATATATTCTTCCGGTGTAGTAAGATTTTGAACACCGCGGATCTTTGTCAGCAATGTATCAACATCCTGGAAGGTCCAGGGGATGAAAGCGAGAAAACCTTTTGCTTCTTCTGGTTTGCGGCTTTGCACTTCTCTTATTTTTACTAAATGCTCAAAACGTTCTTCGATCGTTTCCACATGACCAAACATCATCGTTGCAGAAGTGGTGATATTTAATTTATGTGCTTCATGCATAATGTCGAGCCATTCCTGTGCGCCGCATTTTCCTTTGCTGATCAATCGTCTTACCCGATCAATTAAAATTTCGGCACCGGCACCGGGCAATGAATCCATACCGGCTTCTTTTAATGCTGCCAGCACTTCCCGGTGTGTACTCTTTTCTAATTTGGTGATATGGGCTACTTCCGGCGGGCCGAGTGTATGCAGCTTGATCGTTGGAAATTCTTTTTTTATCTGGCTGAATGTGTCCACATAATATTGTAAGCCCAGCTCAGGATGATGCCCGCCCTGTAATAATAACTGGTCACCGCCCCATTTTAAGGTCTCTTCAATTTTTTTACGGTAAGTCGGCATATCAGTAATATATGCTTCAGCATGTCCGGGTATGCGGTAAAAATTGCAAAACTTACAATTGGCAATACATACATTGGTTGTATTCACATTGCGGTCTATCTGCCAGGTTACTTTGCCATGGGGCACTTGCTTTTTTCGCAACTCATCGGCAATAAACATCAGGTCGGCCAGCGGGGCATGATGATAGAGGTACACACCTTCTTCAACAGATAAAAAGCCGAAACGGGCTGCCTTGTCGTATAGATCGTTTAACTGCATATTTTATTATTTCCCACTCTGACTAACCAAGAAATGAAGGTAACAAACCTTTGTGCCCTCCGCAGTGTTGTGGGATATTATTTTAACCGCAAAGGTACAGGGCTATAACAGAATAATAGGCTGAACGGTTTTGAAAGCCGTTGATATTGAGGTAAATTTATTTGTATGGTAAGGGCTCTTGCATCATTATGAGTGAAAAATCTGTCATACGAATGGTCCTCAAAGATTGAAGCCGCATGAGAAAACTTGTTTATGGTATAACCCTTTGTTTTACACTGGCAGCAGCAAAACCGCTTGCTGCACAGGAAGAGTTTATTGAACCGCCATCGAGGGAAATCACTAAAATACCTTTTACCCAGCTTACGGGTGGCATTGTAATACTCCATGCCAAGCTCGATACTTTTCCGGATACATTAAATTTTATACTCGATACAGGTAGCAGTGGCATCTCTCTCGATTCTACTACTGCTGATTACCTTGGGCTGAAGCCTACGCCTACCGAACGAACTATCCGTGGTATTGCGGGTATCCGCAAAGTGAGTTTTTTGTTTAACCAGCAATTGCATTTTCCGGGTCTTAGTGTAGACAGTCTCAATTTTCATATTAATGATTATGGTATTCTGACGGCGGTATATGGCGAAAGAATCGATGGCATTATCGGCTACTCCATACTGAGCCGTTATATTGTAAAGCTGGACTACGATAGTATGAAACTGACATTTTGCACACCGGGCACCATCCGCTATCCACGGGGTGGTTACCTCTTGAAGCCAACTATCAATCAACTGATGGCGCAGCAATTAAGGGTAAGGGATGAAACGGCGATTACATCCAGATTTTTATATGATATGGGTGCCGGTGTTTGTATGCTGCTGACCAAAGATTTTGTAGCCGACAGTACTTTTATTGATAAAAAAAAGAAAAGATGGATCAAAGAAGGAGAAGGGCTTGGTGGTAAAATTGATATGGAACTAACAGTAATGCGGGAAGTGAAACTGGGTCCTTACCGTTTCAGAAGTGTGCCGGTCTATATTTTTGATGATGAAAATAATGTTACTTCTTATCCCTATATGGGTGGATTGATTGGGAATGATATACTGCGGAGGTTTAATGTAATTCTGAATTATGCGAGGAGTGATATTTATATAACACCTAATACCCATTATGGTGATTCATTCGATTATTCTTACTCCGGGGTGGAATTATACTTTTTGCAAGGGCTCATCATCGTTGGCGATGTGGCAAAAGGCTCCCCGG
The DNA here is from genome assembly GCA_016719015.1 of Chitinophagaceae bacterium. Classification (GTDB taxonomy): domain Bacteria; phylum Bacteroidota; class Bacteroidia; order Chitinophagales; family Chitinophagaceae; genus JJ008. The sequence goes on along the minus strand of JADKAZ010000015.1, from coordinate 53,765 downwards.
CCGAAGCTGCGGGCATCAAAGAAGGAGATGAGGTAATCGCCATCAATAATAATTTTTCACAAAACCTCAATCAGTATAAAATCACCCTGCAGGCACCCAATGAGAAAGTAAAACTTATTTTACGACGGGACAACCTGATGCTGGAAATTGAGTTTAAGGTGAGAAGCATCCGGTAATTATTTACCTATCCCGTAATAAAGCCTGCGGTCTGACGGTATATTTTTCAATATTTTTACAGATTCTGCTAGAGCCTCCAACCGGAACTACGCAGGTAGTTTTTAATTTCAACGACTTTTAATACAATATGATACAATTCGAAAAATTTACACTGGCGAATGGACTCCGGGTTATCGTTCACCAGGACCTGAGCACACCGATGGCGGTAATGAACATTATGTATGATGTAGGTGCAAGAGATGAAGATCCTGAGAAAACAGGCTTTGCCCACTTCTTTGAACACCTGATGTTTGGTGGCTCTGTCAATATTCCCAGTTATGATGAACCACTACAAATGGCGGGCGGCGAAAACAATGCTTACACAACTAACGATCTCACTAACTATTATATACAATTGCCGGCCGAGAATTTAGAAACGGCATTCTGGTTAGAAAGTGACCGGATGCTCTCTCTTGCCTTCGGGGAAAAAAGCCTGGAGACACAACGTAAAGTGGTGATGGAGGAATTTAAAGAGCATTACCTCACTAAGCCTTATGGTGATGTGTGGCATAAGATGCGGGAGCTGGCGTACAAAATACATCCGTACCGCTGGATGACGATTGGTAAAGAACTGTCGCATATAGAAAATGCCAAACTGGAAGATGTAAAAAATTTTTTCTTTAAACATTACCGTCCCATCAATGCAGTATTGGTAGTGGCAGGTAATGTAACGACGGAGAAAGTAAAAGCTCTTGCAGAAAAATGGTTTGGTGATATTCCGGCCGGTGAGCCTTATAAAAGAAACCTGCCGCAGGAGCCGGAACAAACGGAAGAAAGAAGACAGGAGATAAAAGCCAATGTACCACTTGATGCATTGTATAAATGCTGGCATATGCCGGGTAGATTGGACAGAAGATATTACATCATTGACCTGCTGACGGATATTCTTAGCGGCGGTGGTTCATCAAGATTATACCAGTCGCTGGTAAAAGAAAAACAATTATTCAGCAATATAGAATGCCATCATTTTGGCAGCACAGAGAATGGGCTTGTCGTTATCGAAGGAAAATTAGTAAAAGGAGTGAAGATGGAAGATGCAGAGAAAGCAGTTGAGGCAGAGCTGGAAAAAATGAAAAATGAATTGGTGAGTGAAACAGAATTGCAAAAAGTTAAGAATAAAACAGAAAGTATGATCGCCTTTGAAGATATGAGTGTGATGAGCAGGGCGCAAAGCCTTGCTTATTATGAAATACTGGGCGATGCTTCCTGGATGAATTTTGAACTGGAGAAATATGCCACGGTTACTACAGAAGATATTTTACAGGAAAGCAGGAATATCTTCCGCCATACGAATTGCAATACGATCCATTATTTATCGAACAATTAATTAAGCAACAACGAAAGGAATATTATGCCAGACAGGAAACAGGCTCCGAAAATAGTGGATGCAGTCAATTTTGATCTCCGGCTGAAGCAAGCAGATAAATTTACATTGGATAATGGAGTTGAAGTGTATGCCATCAATGCAGGCGCAGAAGAGGTACTCTCTTTTGAATGGGTTTTCTATGCGGGCAACTGGTACGAAGAGCAGGACCTTGTTGCAGCTACCGCCAATTTTTTATTGCGCAACGGCACTTCAAAAAGAACCGCTTTTCAGATCAACGAACATTTTGAATATTTTGGCTCATATCTTAACCGGGCCTGTCATAGCGAAACGTCTACTGTTACTTTACATTGTTTAACCAAACATGTAAAAGAATTATTGCCGGTAGTAAGAGAATTGATCACAGATTCTGTGATGCCACAGGATGAGCTTGATATTTACAAACAAAATATGAAGCAGCGGTTGAAAGTGAGTCTTAAGAAAAGTGATTTTGTGGCCGGCCGTATGATTGACGTTTACCTGTACGGAGAAAAACATCCGTATGGAAAATTCAGCAGGGCCGAAGATTTTGATGCCTTAGAGAGAGAACAGTTACTGGATTTTTATAAAAAGTATTACCAGCAGGGAAAATTAGTGATGTTTGTTGCCGGTAAATTACCGGCCGACCTGCAACCGTTGCTGAATCAATATTTTGGCGACTTACCCAATAAGAGCCCGGAAACAGGAACTATTATTACGACACCCGCAGCGGAAAAAAAATTCCGGATAACCAATGATGCCAATGGTATGCAGGGTTCTATCCGGATAGCCAGACCTTTTCCTAATCGTCATCATCCTGATTTTATGAAAGTGATGACGCTGAATACTTTGTTCGGCGGCTTTTTTGGTTCCAGGCTGATGAGCAATATCCGGGAAGACAAAGGTTATACATATGGGATACATAGCCATTTACAAAATCATATGCATGATGGTGCCTGGATGATCAGTACAGAGGCGGGCAGAGATGTTTGCGAAGCCACTATTGCAGAAGTGTATAAAGAAATGAAAGACCTGCGGGAAGAGCTGGTAGATGAAGAAGAACTGTTATTGGTAAGAAATTATATGATGGGCAGTATTCTTGGCGACCTGGATGGCCCTTTCCATATCATTGCCCGGTGGAAGAATATCGTTCTTCATAATCTTACAGAGCAATATTTCTACAATTCTATCAATACTATCAAAACAATTTCAGCGGAAGAGCTGCAACAACTTGCTCAAAAGTATTTGCAGCCGGAAGATTTTTATGAGTTGGTAGTGGTGTAAAAATTTCATGTTTAAGGTTTAAAGTTGTCGTAAACGGCTAAGGCATAACTTTGGTCTTCAGACGTTAAACTTTAAACCTGAAACGTTCATGACTTTTGACCGTAAAGAATTATCTGACGAACAGCTTGTACATTTTTACAGAAGTCTGCTATGGCCCCGCATGATTGAAGAAAAAATGCTGGTACTGCTGCGGCAGGGAAAAATATCCAAATGGTTTAGTGGCATTGGCCAGGAAGCAATTGCTGTAGGTGCCACATTAGCATTACAAGAAGATGAATGGATGATGCCGTTGCACAGAAACCTCGGTGTATTTACTACCCGCAATATGCCCCTGAGTAAATTATTTATGCAATGGCAGGGTGCACAGGAAGGATACAGCAAAGGAAGGGAAAGAAGTTTTCACTTTGGAAATAAAGAACACCATATCTGCGGGATGATTTCACATCTGGGTCCGCAATTGGCCATTGCTGATGGTGTGGCATTAGCCCATAAATTAAGAAAAGAGAAAAAAGTTTCATTAGCCTTTACCGGAGATGGTGGAACCAGCGAAGGAGATTTTCATGAAGCCTTAAATACAGCTGCTGTCTGGGATCTGCCCGTCATATTTATTATTGAGAACAATGGATATGGATTAAGCACACCGGTAAATGAACAATACCGTTGTATTAGTTTGGTTGATAAAGCCAAAGGCTATGGCATGGAAGGTGTGCAGATCGATGGCAACAATATCCTTTCTGTATATGATACTATAAAAGGAGTTAGAGAGTATTGCATCAACAATCAAAAACCGTATTTAATAGAATGTCTTACGTTCCGTATGCGGGGACATGAAGAGGCCAGTGGTGTTAAATATGTGCCACAGGACCTGTTCAAGCTCTGGGAAATGAAAGACCCGATCAAGAACTATGAAAAGTTTTTGATAGAAAGTGGTGTATTGAAAGAAATACGGATAGCCGATATCCGAAATGAATTCAAAGACAAAATTGAAAGTGAGTTAGCAGTTGGCTCCGCTACAAAACCGGTGGTGGCTGATACGGAAGAAGAGTTGGAAGATGTGTATGCAGCCCCCTCAAACTCCCCCGAAGGGGGAGCTTCCATCACACAGCCCCGGCTTTTTGACAACTCAAAAATCAATAGTGAAATTCATTTATCAGGTTTGAGCGATGGTGAATCCCCCCTTCGGGGGGCGGGGGGGCTTCGACTAATTGATGCTATCAAGGAAGGTCTTCATCAAAGTATGGTTGCTCATCCAAACCTCATTCTCATGGGACAGGATATTGCAGAGTATGGAGGGGCTTTTAAAATCACCGAAGGTTTTGTACAGGAATTTGGAAAAGAACGAGTGAGGAATACACCGCTGTGCGAAAGTGCAATTGTTGGTGCTGCATTAGGGTTGTCATTGGAAGGATACAAGAGCATGATGGAAATGCAGTTTGCCGATTTTGTAACAGTGGGTTTCAATCAAATAATTAATAACCTGGCAAAAATTCATTATCGCTGGGGACAAAATGCCGATGTAGTGATTCGTATGCCAACAGGTGGTGGCGTTGGTGCCGGGCCTTTTCATAGTCAGAGCAATGAAGCATGGTTTGTAAAAACTCCCGGGTTGAAAGTTGTGTATCCATCTACCCCTATGGATGCAAAAGGATTATTGATTGCTGCCATTAACGACCCGAATCCTGTTTTGTTTTTTGAACATAAAGCATTGTATCGTTCGGTAAGCGGACCAGTGCCATCAGATTATTATGAAATTGAAATTGGTAAAGGAAGACATGTGAGAGAAGGAGATGAAATTGCTATCATTACTTATGGTGCAGGGGTTCATTGGGCAGAAGACTACGCTGCTGAACACCCCGAAATTTCTATCGATATTCTTGACCTGCGAACATTGCTGCCACTTGATTATTTAGCTATCCGTGAAGCGGTACAAAGAACCGGCCGTGTATTAATATTACATGAAGACACATTAGTAGGAGGTATCGGTGGTGAGATAGCGGCCTGGATCGCTGAAAACTGTTTTGGTTTATTAGATGCACCTGTGATGCGTTGTGCATCGTTAGATACACCTATTCCTTTTAGCATTGAACTGGAAAATAATTTTATGGCGAAGGCCAGGTTGGATGAATGTGTAAATAAACTTCTTTCTTATTAGGTTTTCAGAAAGCAATATTTTATTGGGTAGTGTTTGATAAAAAGCTAACTTAAATTTTATTCGCACCCCTGTGTAAGCATTTTACTCCTTCCCCTTTTTGTATACCAACAAACCAAAACCAACATGTCAACCACCAACCTGGCTGCGCCTGTTGCTCAAACAGAACGCATTATCATTCTTGATTCGCTCCGGGGTATTGCCATCCTGGGTATTTTATTAATGAACATTCCCGGCTTTGCCTTACCAGACCCGGTTATTTATGATCCCTCTGTATTGAACGAATGGGGAACTATCAATTTCAAGACCTGGTATTTTATTGACTGGTTTATGGAAGGCAGCCAACGGGCTTTGTTCTCTATGCTATTTGGTGCCGGCATAATCTTATTTGTTACCCGGCAGGAAAAAAAAGCAGAAGGACTTTACCCGGCGGATTATTTTTTCCGTCGCCAACTGTGGTTGCTTGTATTTGGCTTGTTCAATGCTTTTGTTCTCTTATGGTTTTGGGATATTTTATTTCATTATGCCTGTTTGGGTATGATCATGTTTACATTTCGCCGCTTATCTCCCAAGGCGCTGATAATAGGAGCTGTGCTTTCTCTTTTACTAATGACAGCAAGAGAAAATGTGGATGCTTACCGGGATAGAAAAGTGATAAGCAAAGGTGAGATGATTGCGAAAATGGATACTACGGTAACAAAGCTGACCGATCAGCAAAAAGCTGACCTGAGTGCTATGACGGAGTTCAAAGAAAAAGCAAGTGCAGACGGCAAGAAGAAGAAAATGGAAAAGAGCCTGAGTGCTGTCAGGGGTGGTTATGGTGGTTTTTATGAATACCAGAGCGAACGGAGTTTCAGGGGAGAAATCAATTACCTCTATTTTGGCGGTTGGGATATACTGGTATTTATGTTTTTAGGTATGGCATTATATAAAAACGGGGTGTTGATTGGTAAGGCGTCCACAAAAGTGTATGCAATGCTGTTTATTGCGGGTCTTGGAATCGGATTATTGCTGTCCTACTTCCGGCTGCAACCACTCATTGATTATAAATTCAATTCATTCGATTATACAAAAAATACTTCTTTCGAATTTTATGAAATATCCAGAACATTCAGGGCCCTCGGCATTTTCGGACTAATCATGTTGTTGTATAAATCGGGTTGGTTCAAATGGTTCTTTGCATTGATGCGGCCGGTTGGTCAAATGGCATTTACCAATTACCTGATGCAATCTTTGTTAGTCGGATTATTCTTTTTTATGGTGTAGGACTTGGCAATTTTGGAAAGCTGGAACGTCATGAAATATATTATGTAGTAGCAGCCACCTGGGCATTGCAGATTATCTGGAGCCATATCTGGTTACGATATTTTCGTTTTGGTCCGCTGGAGTGGGCCTGGCGTAGCCTGACGTATTGGAAAAAGCAGCCGATGAAGAAAACAAATACTAAAGAAGTATTATCTCCATAAAACCGGCTGCAGCCTCTATAAAAGAAATAAGTTAAATTAGAAGTATAAAATGAAATGTTCTCTCTTACCATCTCAATGTAAAACTGTTTATATGAAAAGATCATTAACGACAATTGTCTCTTTACTTTTCGTGTTTGGTATCGCAGCTCAAACAAACTGGAGCCCTGAACAATGTCTTAAAATAAAAAACATAACAGCTGTCCGGGTATCGCCGGATGCAGCTAAAGTATTGTACACCGTCCGGGAGGCAGTAATGACAGACGACCGTAGTGAATATGTAAACCAGGTGTGGCTTTGCAATACAGACGGCAGTAATGCAGTTCAGTTGACCAAGGGTGATAAGAACTCTGCTAACCCCAAGTGGAGTCCTGATGGCAAGATGATTGCCTTTACTTCCTCCCGGGATGGTAAAAATAATTTGTATGTATTGCCTGTAGGTGGCGGCGAAGCAGAAAAAGTCACCGATGTAAAATCAGCTGTGGGTGAATATGATTGGCGACATGATGGGAATGCAATCGCCTTTACAATGATTGATGCGACCGAAACCAAAGAGGAGAAAGATAAAAAAGCAAAGAACGATTGGTACTATATGGATGAAGAAGTAAAACAAAACCGTTTGTATGTATTATGGTTGAATCAAAAAGACACAGGCGGAAAATATGTAACAAAGAAACTGACCAAAGAAAATTATAATGTGAATGCCTTCGACTGGAGTGCAGATGGAAAAAGCATTGCGTATAGTCACGGAAAATCGCCGGAAGTAAATGATAATGTGTACAGTGATATTTCATTGATAGAAGTAGAAAGCGGAACAATAAAATCAATAGCCACCACTGGTGCAGGAGAAACAAATCCCTTGTTCAGCCCCGATGGAAAAATGATTGCTTACTACAGCACTTCTGATCCGGTTGACTGGTCGGGTGCAAGACTTGCAAAAATTTATTCGGTGGTGGATGGAAAAAGCTGGCGATTGAAAGCCACCCCAGATGAAAATGGCGGCCTCATCGGCTGGACATCCGATGGTAAAAACGTATTATGGTCAGAAGCCAATAAAACGTTGAACAGTGTTTACCTGTTGAGTGTGGATGGAAAATCAATAACTGAATGGACGAAAGGTTCAAAAGATTTGTTAGGTGCAGTTGCCATTAACTCAACCGGAAGCCATATTGCTTTTACCTTACAGAACCCATCAAAATTTCCAGAAGCCTACATCAGTTCACTCTCAGCTTTTTCTCCTGCAAAAGTCACTAACATCAATGCAGCTTATGCAACTAAGGCATTACCCAAAACAGAAGTAGTAAAATGGAAAGGTGCAGATGGAAAAGAAATAGAAGGGTTGCTTACTTACCCGATCAATTATAAGGCCGGTCAAAAAGTTCCGTTTATTTTAAATGTACATGGAGGACCGGCAGGTGTGTTTTCACAAGCATGTGTTATTGGCAACCAGGGTGCTTATCCCATTGCGGCTTTTGCTGAAGCTGGTTATGCAGTGTTGCGTCCAAATCCAAGAGGTTCGACTGGTTACGGCACCGAATTCAGAATGGCTAACCGGGAAGACTGGGGCGGCAAAGATTACCAGGACCTGATGGCAGGTGTTGATCATGTAATAAAAATGGGAGTGGCGGATGAAAGTAAAATGGGAGTGATGGGCTGGAGCTATGGTGGATTTATGAGTAGCTGGATCGTTGGACATACAGATCGTTTTAAAGTGGCGTCTATTGGTGCGCCGGTGGTTGACTTGTCACATCAGAATCTAACAGATGATATTGAAGGATTTTTACCATCCTATTTCAAATCCAATCCATGGGATGACTGGAGTAAATATGATGCACATTCTCCTTTACGCTTTATTCAAAATGTAAAGACTCCGGTGATGCTGCAACATGGGGAAGCAGATCTGCGGGTTCCTTTCAGCAACTCAGTCATGTTTTATAATGCACTTCGCCGCAGAAATGTACCGGTACGTTTACTGGCCTTGCCAAGACAACCACATGGTCCGCAGGAACCCAGAATGGTGTTGAAAACAATGCAAACTAACCTGGAATGGTTTGATAAATATATCGGGGAGAAAAAAGGCTTTTAGAAAGCATTGAAATTATTATGAAACAATTTTTGATTCTTGCAATAGCAACCGGATTTCTTTTTTCCTGTAAACAAACTAAACAGGCTGACAAAGTTTCAACAGTACAATATGATTCCCTGTATCACCCTGCTGTATTTACTGACGCAGGAAGAATGGACAAAATAAAACTGGCATTGCCGGTTATTGACAGCATCTATAAAAAATATGCAGAAGAGAATCATTTTCCAGGAATTTCATTTGGTGTTATAATGGACGGGCAATTGATCTATCGTGGGAATTATGGTTATACTGATATTGAAAAGAAAATTCCCGTTACTTCTTCTTCCCTGTTTCGTATTGCTTCAATGAGTAAGAGTTTCACGGCAATGGCAATTTTAAAATTGAGAGATGAGGGAAAATTGAATCTTGATGATCCTGCTTATTTCTATATTCCCGAATTGAAGAGTATAAAGTATCCAACGGCAGATGCACCACATATTAGCATTCGTCACCTGTTGACACACGGTGCTGGTTTTCCGGAAGATAATCCCTGGGGTGATCGTCAGCTGGCTGATAATGATAAAGACCTGATGGAATTTATCGCCAAACAAATTTCTTTTTCCAACCCTCCGGGTATTTCCTATGAATATAGTAACCTTGGCTTTGCGTTGCTAGGAAAAATAGTAACCAAAGTTTCAGGGATACGTTACCAGGATTATATAAAAGAAAATATCTGGCAACCATTGGGTATGAAAACGTCTGAATGGGAGTATGCAAATGTGGCACCGGAAAAACTGGCACATGGCTATCGCTGGTTAAACAATCAATGGAACGAAGAAAAATTATTACATGATACACCTGATGGCAGCTGGGGGGCTATGGGCAGTATGATTTCTTCTATTGATGAATTTGCTAACTACATGGCGTTACATCTATCATCCTGGCCACCTTCCAATGCTGAAGAAACTGGCCCGGTGAAAAGAAGCTCTGTAAGAGAAATGCATCATCCATGGCGGGTAAATTCATTTAATGCAGATTTTACATTTCCTGATGGAAGAAAATGTGCTACTACTACAGCTTATTGTTATGGACTGGGGTGGATGAAAGATTGTGATGGCAAAACGTATATTTCTCATAGTGGTGGTTTGCCGGGTTTTGGCAGCCAGTGGCGCATTATGCCAGAATATGGTATTGGTGTAGTTGCCTTTGCAAACCGAACCTACTCACCATTCGGTACGGTGAACTTAAGGGTGCTGGATACATTGATTAAACTGGCAGGATTACAACCAAGCCAATTACCACCATCGGCCATTTTGGAAAAAAGAAAAAATGAACTGGTTAAATTACTACCCGACTGGAATAATACAGAACAAAGTGGCATTTTTGCAGAAAATTTTTTCCCTGATTATCCCCTTGATACATTAAAGAAATATGCAAGGGATTTATATGCTAAAGCAGGAAAAATAATTTCAGTAAAAGAAGTGAAACCTGAGAACCAACTACGGGGCTCTTTTATTTTAGAAGGCGAAAAAACAAATATCGAGATCTATTTCACCTTGTCGCCAGAGAATCCACCATTGATACAGGAGTACCATATAAAGGAAGTGATGAAGAAGGAAAAATAATAATCCAACATTAAGAACACCACGAACCTCAAGGTACACAAAGTGGTTGTTTAGTTATTACGAAAGCTTTGTGTTCTTAGTGCCGTCTTTGTGAACAATGTGCTCCACCAATGTTGCTTTTGCAGTTAAACCGTTGCCTCCGGATAATCAATTTGAAATTTTGGGCAAGAAAATATATTTTCACTTACCCAAAACCAACCATTAAACCATGTCAACTTCTACCATTTTGCTCATCGCTGTCGGCGTTGGGTTGCTCATCATTATTATAGGTCTTATTTCTGTTTTCAATGAACTGGCTAAAGAACGCATCCTTACACAAGAAGGAGCCAGCGGTGTAGGCACTTGCCTGCAGGAAAGAAATGATCTGATACCCAACCTCGTTGAAACAGTAAGAGGTTATGCCGGTCATGAAAACAATACCCTGATCGAAGTGGTGAAATGGCGCAACCAAAGCGCAGCAGCCACCACCGTGGATGAACAGAATGTTGCGGCCAAAGGATTGAACCAGGCTTTGTTCAATATGCTCTCATTAACTGAAAATTATCCAGAGTTGAAAGCTGACACCCACTTTCAGGAAATGATGGCACAACTGGCCCGCATTGAAGAAAAAATAAATGACTCCCGCCGTTATTATAATGGGACAGTAAGAGAATACAACCAAAGTCTTGCCGTGTTTCCCAAAAATATTGTGGCAGGTATGTTTGGCCATAAGCCAGCAGCTTTCTTTGCAGAAGATGCAGAGGCAAAAGTGGCTCCAAACGTAAAGTTTCAATAATTTTTATAGCCTGATGTAATAGGATTATTATGTATGCGGATTAGCTCACTCATATTGCTATTTTGCTGTTCTGTTTTTTTTGCTGCGGCCCAGAAAAAATACCAGGATACTTACTATTATACACAAGCCAGTGAAAAGTATTTTACCGATGGCGAGATAGATTCTTTGTTTCGTACTGCCATTGAAAATATATTTAGTCAGAATGCAGTACCGGTATCATTACTTGATAAGCACTATATAACAGTAAAAAGTATCCTGGCAGGTGCGGTAAGAAATAATCTTATTGTTTCTTTCAAGGAAATTGAAAATAAAGCAAAGAAAAATATTAACGCCGATAGCGGGTCGCAGCAATATGCTGATAATAAGAAATTATATACTGACGCATTTATAAAACAGGTAAACAACATTTTTTACACCAATAAATACTTGCTGCCTTATATATCCTTCAATACCGGTGACCGTATAATTTATTTCTCCAGCACTGTAAGGGTGCAAACAGACGGTACACTGATGGTGCAGGAAACAATTAAAGTGAACAATGGCGACGCTAATTATCATCCTGCGTATGGCACTGATTCAGCATTGCAGGCTACCGGTGCTTTGAACGATGAAATAAAAAGGGGCATTGTAAGGAACTTTCCGTTATTCTATGTCAACAAATACAAACTGTTTCAAAACACAACATTTAAAGTAAAGCAGGTATTAAGAAACGGGCAAAAGGAAGAGTATTATACCGAGAAAGCCGTTAACGGAATAAAATTATTTATCGGGAATAAGTACAGGACTATTAACAGCGGTATTCATACTTATACCATTGAATATGAAACCGGGCATCAGCTAAAACATTTAAACAAGTTTGATGAACTGTACTGGAACGTTACAGGCAATGGCTGGTCTTTCAGAATGGACTCGGTAAGTTGTTCAATCATTTTACCAAAAGGCGCAGCACCACTTTCTAATAAATGCTATACGGGTAGCCAGGGAAGTACGGCAGAAAATTGTACTGTCACGGCATCAACTGCTGGAGATAGCAGCATTGTGGTTTTTAAAACAACAAAGTCATTGCGACCGCAGCAAGGGTTAACTGTTGCAACATCATGGCCAAAAGGATTTGTAAAAGGTCCCGGCCTGTGGCAGCGTATAAAATTTCTTATATGGAACAACAAGGCCGCATTTCTATTGCCAGTGGCTGCCCTGTTCAGTATTATCTTTTGTTTCGTTTTCTGGATCAAGTATGGCCGTGACCCGAAAAAAGGAACGGTCTATCCATTGTTTGAGCCACCGGCCGGATATTCACCGGCAGAGCTTGGCTATATTTATTTTCAGGAATATAGTAGCCAATTAACGGCGGCCACCATTGTTGATGCAGCAGTAAGAAACAATATAAAAATAGATGTGGAGAGAGACGGGTTACTGTTTAAACATAATGAGTATGTGTTTAGCAAAGCGGATAAAAAAAGCAAGCCGCCAGCAACTAACTATAACGACTTTTGGAGTGATGTGAATGATCTGGTTGATAATCGTATTGAAAAAGGTAAGTACAACAAAAATCTGGCAGACCTTGCTAAATCTATACGAACCCATTGTGAAGCCCGGTATAAGAGCAAGCCTAAAAATAAATTGAAAGGCTTGTTTATGCTGAATGATGGATATATGGCATTGCCGGGGATTGTTTGTTTTCTTACCGGCATCTGGGCATTAATAGAAACAATGGGGGCTGCTGTCAGGAAAAATTATTGGCAAGCAGCCTATTTTGTCGCAGGCATTTTTTTATGTTCTCTGATCTTTAAACTTTTTGCAAAACTGCTGAAAGCCTATACACCGGAAGGTAGAAAAATGAGAGATAGTATTGAAGGTTTCCATATGTTTTTGGCAACTGCTGATGAACAACGGTTTGATACCATGAACCCGCCAAAAAAATCACTGGAGTTGTACGAGAAATATTTACCCTTTGCCATAGCCCTTGACTGTGAAGTAGAATGGGGCAATAAGTTTGAAGAAATAATTAAAACTGCAGAGTTAGACAATAGTGCAGTGTCATCTTTTTCTTACAGCTCACGAAGTTTTCATAAAAATATGGGATCATCATTTGCTGCATCTTTTGGTGGAGCTATTTCTTCTGCAAGCACCCCGCCTTCAAGTTCATCCGGTGGAGGTTCATCGTTTGGTGGTGGCAGTAGCGGTGGTGGTGGCGGCGGTGGTGGTGGTGGCGGGTGGTAATTATTCAACAACTAAAAACATACAATATGCCACAGGAAATTTCATTCAATGATTTTTTTGCAAAAGTAAAAACGGAATTTGCTAAAAATGGAATAGCCATTCCGGAAGACATGGAGATGATAGAACTTGCTCACATGGAATGTGTAGAAGAAGGGGCTTCAATTGATGAATTTATACAACGGATGCTAGCAGAGTATAAAGGAAGTACCGAATAATACTTTTGGAAGAAGATTTTAGAGATTAATCCGTTTTTTTGCGAAGCAAAAAATAATCTGTGTTCATCCCTGCCTGCCGGCAGGCAGGCGTCTAATCTGTGTCATCCGTGTTCATGTATTTATTCTTCCTCTTCCGTTTCAGGACTCAGCGCTACCGTTTTTCTCTCCCCGATCTGCTGCCGCCACATAGCATAGTACAACCCTTTTTTATTGACCAGTTCATCATGACTGCCCTGTTCTACAATTTTTCCTTTTTCAAGTACATAAATAGTATCAGCATGCATTATAGTAGAAAGGCGGTGTGCAATGAGAATAGTGATTTGTTGTTTTAAGGCAGAAATTTCTTTGACAGTTTCGGTTATCTGCTCTTCTGTCAATGAATCTAATGCAGAAGTAGCTTCATCAAAAATTAGCAACCGGGGTTTGCGCAGCAATGCTCTTGCAATAGAGAGCCGTTGCTTTTCGCCACCGGAAACTTTTCTGCCGCCTTCACCGAGAACAGTATCTAACCCTCTTCCATTGCTATATACAATATCAGTAGCAGCGGCCTGTTGTAATGCTGCATTTATCTCTTCATCAGTTGCATCTGGTTTTACAAACCTCATATTATCCCGGATGGTGCCGGAAAATAATTGTGTGTCCTGCGTTACAAAACCCAGTTGCCTTCTCATCCGGTTGTAACGGATGTCACGGGAAGAAATGTTATCGTATAAGATATCACCACTGACAGGCGTATAAAGACCGACTAATAATTTTACCAACGTTGATTTACCGGAACCGGATGGCCCAACAAAAGCAATAGTATCGCCAATACCGGCTTTGAACGAAATTTTATCTAAGGCATTGGTTGCCGAATTGCGATGATGGAAGGTGACATTATCAAAACGCAGTTGTTCTATTTCTCCTACGTCAATCGGTTCTTCCGGCCGGTACTCCGGTTCTTTTTTCATCAGCTCGTTAAACAATTGCAACGATGCCTGGGCTTCCCGATAGGAGAGAATGATACTACCTAAATCCTGTAACGGTCCTATTATGCCAGAGGAAATAAATTGCATGGATATTAATTCTCCCGGTGATAAATATTTGCGGAAGATGAGCCAGAGCAGAATAAAAAGGATAGATTGTTTGAGTACGGTAAGAATAGCTCCCTGGAAAAAAGTCAGTGTCCTTACTTTTTTTACTTTTTGCATTTCTAAATCATAAATATCCTGGGTGTGCTGTTTTAGTCTTCTTATTTCAGGGTAGGTAAGTCCAAGGCTTTTTACCAGCTCAATATTGCGTAGGGATTCTGTTATTGTTCCACTCATTTGCCGGTTCTGTCTGACTAATGAACGTTGCAAAGTCTTAATCGAACGACTGAGTATGCTGGTTAATCCACCCAATAATACCACACCAATTAAAAATACAGGTATCAGTGCCCAATGTTTGGTAACAGCATACCAGATCAGGAAACCGATACCAACCAATGATGAAAATAAAATATTAATGAAACTTGTGATGAAACGTTCTGTGTCACCTCTTACTTTTTGTAAGATAGAAAGGATCTCGCCGCTGGTCTGGTCCTCAAAATCCTGGTAAGGGAGGCGTAATGTTTGCCGCAACCCATCATTAAAAATCTGCATGCCGAATTTCTGGACTATCAGCCGCATTACATAATCCCGGAAGCCCATTATCAACCTTGCGGTTAATGCAATGGCAATAGCAATACCCAGCCAGAAGGAAACACCCTTTACTAATTGATCTTCGGTTTTATTACCGGGGTTCAGTACATATTTATCAATGATATTGCCGAATATGATGGGATCGTACAGGGATAATATTTGAGCCGCACCGGCTAATGATAATGCCAGTACAATCCACCATTGATAGGGTTTAAGATATGTCCATAGAATTTTCATAGGTGCAACTTACCAATAATATTTTTTTGTAGCTGTGGGCTATTGACATCGTTTCTTACGTCTTCCCGCCGCACTGTCAAGGAAGGTTGTACTCTTTATTGTTTTTTCTTTTGGTGCCGACCCACCCCGGTTTCTTTAATATTAAGTTTTCTTACTTCGCCCCTCCGGGGAGGGCATGTGTACTAAAGGAATTATTTTTCTAAACTTATACTTTTCGAAAAACAGGCAATGGATTTTAAATAACGGGTTCTTCCTCTCCCTGGAGGGGCAAACTACTTGAATTTCACAGTAGAGAAAATTGGGGTGGGTTGTATTTCTAATCTGAGTAATGTAGCTGAATAAAATTTTCTAACAAATCTTAATCATTAATCGCCTGGTAGGTTAATGCCCTGAATTTTTCCACGACATCACCATGCGTACCGCCTTGTAATTGCCGGTAAAAAAGCAGTACTAATTTTTCTTTTGGATCCACCCAGTAAGAAGTGGCAAATGCACCACCCCAGCTATACGTACCCGCCTGTGCCGGTGTTCTGGCACTGCCTCTTTCTGTTACCACCTGGAAACCTAAACCAAATTTATCATCACCTCTTGAAAGATCGCCGATCTGGTTCATGGTCATCATTCGGACAGTGTTGCGACTTAATATTCTTTTACCATTATATATACCATTGTTCAACAGCATTTGTAAAAAAACAGCATAGTCGTAAATAGTAGAAGACAAACCTGCACCGCCTGAATAGTAATTGCTGCCGATTAGCGGATAATTTACCCCTACCGGACCGTTCAGCATATTGCTTTCACCTTTTACTAAATGCCCCGTTGAATCTTCCCGGTATAAGTTGACAAGCTTGTAGGTTTTACTATAGGGGATATGAAAATAAGTGTCTTTCATATCAAGGGGTTCAAATATCCGGGTACGGAAAAAATCATCTAAGGTCATACCGGAAATCACTTCTACTAAACAACCCAGTAAATCAGAGTTCAATCCATAGGTCCATTTTTCTCCGGGCTGATGCATCAAGGGTAATTTGGCAAGCCTGTTCATGGCATCCAGTAATTTATCATCCTGCACACCAATGCCTGCAGTTAAATTATTCTTGGCATAAATAGCATTGGCCTCTTTAGAACCAATTTGTGCATAGCCTAGCCCGGAAGTATGTGTCAGCAACTCCCTGATAGTAATTTCTTTTTTTGCGGGAACAGTGGTATAGGTGGTGTCAGCAGCGTTGAATTTATCCAGCACCTGTTGTTTTTTAAATGCAGGAATGTATTTGGAAACAGGATCATCCAGCAATAGCTTTCCTTCTTCAAATAAGATCATGATGGCCACACTGGTAATAGCTTTTGTTTGAGAAGCAATCCGGAAGATGCCGTCTTTTTGCATTGGCGTTTTCTTATCAAGGTCATCATAACCAGCCGCTTTGTAATACGCTATTTTTCCATTGCGGATGATAAGTGCCACTCCTCCATTCATCCATTCTTTTTTTGCCCATTCAGTCATCTCTCTATCAAGACGTTTTAGTCTTTCTGATGAAAAGCCGGCTGCTTCGGGAGTGGTTAGTGGCGTTATTTTTTGTGCAGTAACGAATGATACCTGTAAAAGAATAACTAAGGAAATAAAGAATAGTCTTTTCATAAAAACCAATTAATTGAATTTATTAAATATAAAAACATTGGAATGCGAATAGTGGCTGTAAATAAAATCGGTTAAAGTTTTTTCATCTCTACTTTATCTTCTCCGGATATAAACCATGCTTTTATAATATTTCCAGCCTTATCTGTATCAAATTCTATAAAACGGTCTGATTCATCTGCATAAAACAACCGGGTATTGGATTCTGGCTTTAGTTCTACATCTGGTGAATCTTCACGATGGCGGTATAATTTGCCTTCCTTTTTAATAATTTCTATGGGGCCGGAGGCTATATATTTACCAACATAACGATCAAGTAATGATCCATCTATTTTTACCTCTGTCGGTTTATAGGGCTTCATCACAGGAATATCATATAAAATAGATCCTAATGAATTTCCAACCCGGGTAGAACTGACGTCGTTATTTGAAATAGCCACTACATACAAATCATCATCCGGGTAATAAGCGAGGTATGAACTAAACCCCGGTATGCCGCCATTATGCCAGATACGCTTATGTTTTTTCAGGCTGTCAATTAATACACCATACCCGTAATTGTTTTTATACGGCGTTGTCATTTTTTGCAAAGAGGTGGCAGAAATAATTTTATTATTTGTTAATGCCCGCATCCACATATAAAGGTCATTAACAGTAGAAACCATTGCCCCGGCGCTATAAGGACCTTCCATTGAAATATACTGTGCATGTTCCCATCCTGATTTTGTCTTTGAATAACCTTTTGCCCGCATTTGAAGAATCGAATCCAGGCGATCCATGCTTGTATTTTTCAACCCGGCTTTTTGAATTATGTTTTCCAGCAGGTAATCGCTGAACTTTTTTCCTGAAACTTTTTCAACAATAACACCTAACAGGAAATATCCTGAATTGCTGTAGTTCCATTGAGTACCAGGAGAAAAATCATAGGGCTCGTTTTTAAAAATGGCTATCATTGAATCAAGCGACAAAGGTAAAATAGCCTTTGGCCAGAATGCTCCGATATCTGTATAGTTTTTAATGCCCGAAGTATGATTGAGCAGCATGTGAATGGTAACACTATCGCCTTTAGGATAATCTTTAAAGTATTTACTCAGTTTGTCATCGAGGTTCAGCTTTCCTCTTTCAGCTAATTGCAGGATACAGGCAGCGGTGAATTGTTTGGTGATGGAGCCGATACGAAATTTTGTATTCACCGTATTTAAAACATTCCACTCCCTGTCGGCCAGGCCAAACGCTTTTTGATAAATTGGCTTCCCTTTTTTAACGATCAGTACGGCACCGTTATATTCTTTCACTTTTAATTCAGCCTGCATGTAGTTATCTACCAATTGCGGATAGTTTTTTTGTGCACCAGCGAATACTGGCAAAAGCAAAAGAAGCAAAAACATTTTTTTCATAATTACCTGTTATTAGTTTGAATGGCCGGCCCCATATAGAGCTTTACCAGCTCTTATGCCAAGATGTTTTTCATTGTCTACCGTTAGTATTCCGTTTACTATCACATAATGAAACCCTTTTGAATATGCATGGGGTTTTTCAAAAGTGGAAATATCTTTCACTTCTTTTTCATCAAAGATGACAATGTCTGCCGCCATACCTTCTTTCAGGAGGCCACGATCTTTCAACTGAAATTTTTGTGCAGGTAATGAGGTCATTCTTCGGATAGCCTCTTCCAATGAAATCACTTTTTCTTCCCGGACATATTTTGCCAACACCCTTGCATTCGTTCCATATCCTCTTGGGTGTGGTACACCGGCTCCCAGCACTCTTATAGAAGCATCACTGGCAAACATATTAAAGGGATATTGCATGATGCGTTTGATGTCTTCCTCACTCATGCCATGAAAGACGGCACTGGCTCCGCCATTCATCATGATGTCAATTACAGTTAAGGCTTCTTCTTTTGCTTTATGTTTTCTACCCTTCATCAGATTGATCTGTTCGATGCTCTTGCCGTTATAAGAAGTGTCAGGAGAAAAGTTAGCCACAACCGCATAACTGAAATGTTTCAGTTTTCTTTTCTTCAATCGGGCCAGCATGGAGTTAATAACATACTTTCTTATTTCCGGACGTTGCAATCTTGCTTTAATAGAGTCCTGTCCATCTGCCAGTACCTCATCCGGAATCAAAGTGCTGATGGAAGTGCTGCTGGCTGTATAAGGATATTGGTCAATCGTTACTTCAATACCTTCTTTTCTTGCGGCTTCAATCATAGGCACTGTCTCTTTACTTCTTCCCCAGTTATGTTGTCCGCTTAATTTGAAATGAGAAATCTCTACCGGAATCTTCGCTTCTCTCCCGATTGTTAGTGCTTCTTCGATAGCATAAGTCACACTATCGCCTTCATCTCTCATATGACTGGCATACACACCATCATACTTTGCAGCTACTTTTGCCAAGGCCACTATCTCAGGTGTTTTTGTATAGGTGCCGGGAATGTAAATAAGACCGGTTGACAAACCAACAGCTCCATCTTTCATTGCTTTGTCAACAATATCTTCCATCTGTTTCATTTCTTCGACCGTTGCATCCCGGTTAGCCCGTCCCATCACGGCTTTGCGTACATCATTATGACCAATCAATGTGGCTACATTAATAGAAAGTTTGAGGGAATCAATCCAGTTCAGGTATTTTCTAATATCAACATTAGAAGAGCCACAGTTTCCGGTAACGCAGGTGGTAACTCCATCTAAAATAAAATTAGTGGCATTGGGGTCTTTTTTCTCATCGTCTTCCAGGTGGGTGTGCACATCAATGAAGCCGGGAGCAACAATCAATCCCTTTGCATCAATCGTTTTTTTTGCCACTACATTTACATCACGGCCGATTTGAATGATTTTTCCGTTTTTGACAGCTATATTTCCATAATACCAATTATTGCCGGTGCCATCTATAATTTTTCCGTTGGTGATGAGGATGTCGCAATCCTGGCTTTGCGCAGAAAAAGCAATTGTAAACAACAGCAGAGATAGTGTCAATTTCATCGCATCAAGTTACAAAATGGAGCCGAACAAATTTCTTAGCGGAAACATATTCTTGCTTCAGGACAAGCTTTTTACGAAAATACTTTCCAGTTCGGCGGCCGAGCTATGCAGGAGCGACTCATTTACCTGTAACATCAGGTCATTAGGAGTAGGACCACCGGCACGGGCAATGACATTTTTGCTTTTCAGGTTTTCAACAAATGTTTTTGCTTCCATTCCTTTTACTGTTAACCGGAAAATATTTGTTCCGGAAGCAATGCGGTGAATTTCAAAGCGGCTATTAGTACTTAATTTTTTGATCAAGTCCTCTGAAACAGCAACAGCTTTAACAAACCGTTCTGCAAAACCATCCAGGTAATAATTGGCCACTGCTGTAAATGGCCATGCCTGGTTAAGTCCGGAGCCAAACATTCTACGGTTTTGATACATCGGCGCAATAATACTTTTTGGCCCGGCGAGTATAGCACCGGAAGCGGCATTGAAATATTTGTACAGCGAAACATATATGGTATCAAACAGCGAAGCATATTCTGTAACTGTTACACCAGTATACGGTGTAGCAAGAAAAATTCTTGCACCATCTAAGTGCATTTTGATATCATTCGCTTTTGCATAAGCAGCAATCTGTTTCATTTGCTCATACTCAAAAACTTCTCCCTGCTTTCTTCTTACTGGTGATTCAATGGAGATAACACCCACCTTTGCTGCCACCCGGCCACTTTCAGATTTCTTAACAACACTATCTACTTCTTCCACCGTAAAACTGGCTTTGTTAGTGCCGACAGGAATAAGATTAAGATTACTGAGTACCTGTGTGCCATCCCCGGTATCATTATATACATGACTTTCCTGTTGTACTATTACCCGTTTGTTATTGCCGGAAAGAGAACGAATGGCCAGGTGATTGGCCAATGTACCAGTGGGCATAAATACCGCAGTTTCTTTACCAAGCAGCTTTGCAAATTTTATTTCCAGCTCTTCTACACATCCACCTATCGAATAATTATCCGGCATGATGCTGCCTGTTTCTGTAAGCCTGGCAAGGAGGTTTGCATATTCAGCCGGAGAATGGTTAAGTCCGTCACCCCTGAAATCAGCGACGGTTTTTTTATCAGCAGCTTTATTTTTAAAGGCAAATGCAGGCAAACCTGTTGCCGGAATTAATGCAGAGGTGGCTGCAAGCTTTAAGAAATTTCTTCGCTGTAAATTATTCATGATTATTTTTTAGCATGGGTTGCCTTTTTTTATACGTGGCACTTCGCCAGAGCCACTCTACCGGCCCGTAATTGAAATACTTTAACCAGATAGTGCTTAGTATTATTTGTATAATGAAAATGCCGATACCAAATATGGTGTAATAAACCGGGCCTACTTGCCCCATATAGCCTAATCCGGCGCCCAGGAAAACAAAATTACCAATGAGAGAATGCATGAGGTAATTGCTAAAAGCCATTTTACCAACGGGTGCCAGCACGGATAATATTTTTTTGCCCACAGCAGTTTGAAAGCTCAGCATGAAGAGGCCGACATAAGCCATGGCCAGTGGTGCCACACCCAGGGCATAAAAAATAGTTTGATACAGTCCTTTCGTTTTTAACTGGAAATAATCTCCCATATGATTGCTCATATAATAAGCAAGAAAATAGTTGGCAGGAAGACCAATGACGAGACCACCACCGATGATCCAGTACAAAAGTTTTTTATGCTGCATTATATTCCTGTAAAAATCAGAACGGCCAATTACATACCCAATTAAAAACATGCCCAATACTTTGGGTACACGACTGACAAAGAATAAATACTGGTACCGGAAAAAGAAACCACTGATATTCATCTTTAACTGATCGAACCAGCTGCCCTCCTTCATAATTTTCATGAACTGTTCTTCGCTCTGGATATTCATAAGGGCGGCATCTACTTTTATTCCGGTTTTGGTCATTAATTCTGAGGGATAGTTAAGTACCGGCCATGTCATTTTAAGCCAATACAAGAGTATGGGTGAAAGAACAAGAATGACACCGGTGATTAATAATGTTTTATTTGAAAATTTCCGAATGGGTAACAGGATAAAACCAATCAAGGCATAAAAGAAAACAATATCTCCCGGCCATATTAATAAATGAACTGCACCGAGTAACAACATAAAAAGTAACCGCCTTCTGATAGTGGGCATTGGGTTAGTACCACCTGCTAATCCTCTTTTTATTTGCAAGGCGATGCCCCAGCCGAAGAGCAAGCTGAAAATGGAATAGAATTTTCCTTCAATGAGCATATGATGCAAAAAAGACATGGTGTGATCAGCAGCCGGCAACAAGTAGGGGCCGGTGGCTTTTGCCTGTTCGCTGTACCAGCTGAATCCATTCAGGTTGGCGATAAAAATACCCAGGATGGCAAAGCCCCGGAGTACATCCATAAATATCTCTCTTTCTTTGGTTTGAACAGGAGCTAAGCTCTGCATGGTTGGTTGGTTTAATGTTTACTAGCTATGGTAGGGTGGGATTGGAAGTAAGAAAGTTACTAATTGTAATTGATATTATTAATAATGACAAGTTTACTTACGCATTATGAATGTGATTAATATCACCAGAGACTATATGAGTATCTGTTTACCTTTATACTCTTATGAATAAGGGAGTAAAACTGGCCGTAGTTTGTTTGTTGTGTGCAGGGCTGGTTACATCACTGGTTTTGATATTTACTTAAAACTAAAACATAATATATGAAAAAGAACATGGGTAATGCAGATCGTATAATACGGGTATTATTGGCTGCTGTATTTGCGTATCTCTATTTCAGCGGAACTGTTACGGGAACATTAGGTATTATCCTGGTAATACTCGGTGCTGTATTTGTATTGACCAGCCTTGTTAGTTTTTGTCCGCTGTATACATTGGTGGGGTTGAATACCTGTCCAAAGAAGCAGTAATTTTTACTGCCATCATCCCTTTCTTGTACTAGCTGTGACCAGATGTGTTACATGGAAAACACACAAAGATAAAAGCAATTATTCCAGGGCTATTGGTAAAAGTTGTGAGGTAATCTGAACTAATGTAGAAAATATTTCCCATCCTTTTAAGTAGAGAAGTTCTTTATTTATGGCATGATATTGTAATCTAAGTCTGTGAAAAAAATTATTAAACTTAAAATTATCGATTATGCAAAAAAGTAAAGTGGGATTATTGCTGGCAGCAGCGGCTGCTTATGGTGTTTACCGGTATACTAAAATGAGTCCCGATCAAAAAAACAACCTTAAAACAAAAGGGAAAGAGTTTATGGACAAAAACCTCGGCGATGTAAATAACTTATTTAATAAGAAAAAGACAACAACGGGCGGAAATGGTTTTTAATTAATCAGATCCCTTTAGTTGTAAAAAAGAGTTGCCTGGGGCAGCTCTTTTTTCGTTTACCTTTCTAATCTTCTTTTCCTCCCTTCTCACCTACAAAATATTGCTCTTTGTTTTTAAACAACACATTAAAAGTGGTGAGGGAGCCATAACAGCGGGTAATGTATTGCTGGATATTTACTTTCTCTTCATCACTCAATGTTTTATTGCTATTGATATTTTGTTCCAGCACCCGCAGCCGGTCCCGTAGCATTACTATTTTATGAAAGAAATCTTCAACAGGAATTTCTTTTGGCTTTAACGATTTATCAAACGGCTGGAGTAACATCATTCCTTTGATCCATTTATCGCCCAGCGGTACATTTTCGGTAATGCCACCCCAGAGACGTAAAATTTTAAGCAATGATTTTTCTACCTCCGAATGTGTTTCAATTTCTGCTGATACATTCTCCGGAATAATTTCATCCAGCTTATCATCAGTTTTGTCAATTTCTTTAATTCCTGTGTTGATAAACGAAATAATATAAGTAGCGTATTTGATACCAACAATAACTCCGGGTCCGTGTTGGGTGTGTTGTAAACGGGTGCCGATACCGAGGGTTGTTTGTTCCATGGTTATTATTGAGAGTTATTTTCTTAAATAGCGATACAAAAAGGCACACAAAAAGCCCACGACGAGATAAATCAAAAATTTAATGAGGCGGCCTTTCCACAACTGGTTAGATTGATTTTTTTCAGGAGTATTCATATCGGGCAAAAGATAGAAAATTTTGGGCAGTTTTGTTCAGCCCGGTTTTTACTCACCGGGATGATAAGTTCTTTCAGCGTTTTTCATTACATCTTCTTTATAAAACAGCACTTCTTTAAATTGTCCTTTGCTGTACATCAATCCCTGGTCAAAAAAATGTGTTGAACCGGGGTCACCGCTTTGCCCGCCGGCCAGTAATGATTTAGCTTTTATCTTTTTGCCAAACTCTACCGCACAAATAAAGCTGTTACCGTGTACACCATATCTTTTTTTAGTGCCCGGGAAATATTGGCTGATATAGGAAGGGAGCATACCCCATGAAGAAGAGGCAAAACCAACAGGCAGGCTTGGTTTGTTATCATCAAACTTATTATCAATGGAGGAAGATATACGTTGGAATCGGTTTATCTCACCCCAGGCGATTTGCCACTTACCAAAACGGGATTGTAAATCCTTTACCGTTGCTAATAAGGGTTCTAATAAAGTAGCAGGGCCGGCAAGTATTGCAAAGCCCCTCGTTTTTTGAACAATATCTATTCCATCCCGCTGGTTGATTTGTGTTTGTAATCGTTGCCCCCATTCTATAGCCAACGTTGTTGCAATGGAATTTTCGGTAGCTGTATAATCCCAGCTTTTTAAAATGGAAATCGGCTCGGCCAGTTGGGTATACAACGAATCCTTGTTTGAAACATGGTTGCCATAATTTTCATATCCTTTTAATAATGCAGGCACAAGGTCTTCAAACGCTGCAAGACGGGTATTGTACCCGGCAGCAATCACTTTTTCAATGGTATATTTTTTTTCCAGGTCTAACACTCTTACTGCATTTATGCCACGATAATTTTCGCCATCAGGCGCCAGGTAATCTGCATAATTTGATTTTTGGGGACTGTATTTTCCTGCAACAGAATAAGGGGTGGAATTACAATTTTGCAACCAACCATTTTTGGGGTTATAAATATGTACACTTTCGTCTACCGGATGGTAGCCCTGCCATTCTGTGGCTTTCGTTGTTCCATCAACTGGTTTGCTCCAGTCGAAATGCGGATCTCTTTTTGGTAAAAAATTTCCATGCCAATAGGCTATGTTTCCTTCTCCATCTGCGTATACTGTGTTATTGGAAGGGTTGGCACCCATATCCATTGTTTTTTTAAAACCCGCAAAACCAGTTGCTTTAGTTCTTAGCCAGCTTTGTATAAACCCTTTGGTATCCCTGTTGTTGTGGCGCAAACTCAGGTATTGGCCATCCCTTTTCGCCATGATAGGGCCATGATGTGTGAATAAAGTAGTGAAGATTTTTGTTGACAACCCCGCCGCTGTTTTATATTTAATGGCGATTCTCTTTTTTGTAACCAGTTTTTGTTTTCCTTCATATTCGTAATACCATTGATTGTTTTTCTTTATTATTTTTTCAATATAGGCATCAGATATATCTGCCTGGCTGGATGTGTGCATCCACCCGCAATGTTCATTAAATCCCTGGTAAATGAATGGCTGCCCCCAGGTAACAGCACCATACGCATTTAGCCCTTCTTCGCTTATCATATGTACTTCGGGACGATAATAAAAAGTGACATGCGGGTTGATATATAATATGGCATTCCCGGATTCAGTAATTGAAGGGGAGAAGGCAAACCCGTTTGAGCCGGCCATGTTATCTTCTTTTGCAAAAAAATCTGTAACGTTATTGTATACAAGGGCATCATCATTACCGGAGTAAAATGCTTTTAATTCGTTTATAGAGATGCCGCCTGTGCTGATAGCACCAATGCTGCCATCTGTCCATAGTAAGGGATACCACGGTTGAAAACGGGTAAGCAATGCCGGTTTACTATGCGGATTTTTATAGAGATAGTAATTAACAGCATCTGCGTAAGCGTTCAAAATACCTTTTAACCAGGCCGGGGCTTTTGTATAGTCTTTCATCGCCGCTGCGGTATCAATGACCAGGCGATGCAGCAGGTCTTTATATAAATCCGCTTCGCCAGTTATTTCTGAAATCCTGCCCAGCTTTTCTACATAGTTTAATTCCACTCTTTTAAAATCGTCCTCGCATTGGGCATACAGTAAACCAAACACCGCATCGGCATCTGTTTTTCCATAGATATGCGGAACCCCATAATTATCACGGATGATGGTTATATTTTTAGCCTGCTTTTCCCAGCGGCTGATTTCTGTTGCCGAAAAGGGCTGGGCCAGTAATTGGGCCGGTACTAAAAGAAGAAGAATGATTTTTTTCATAACGGGTAATTAAAAGCGGTTTTATTTTATTAGCTAAAGCAAAGAAAATGACTTTACCTTACCAAGTTACTAATTTGCCGGGTTGTTGTACTCATATATAAATACCAATTAGTAACGCTGCCACACTGATAAGCGTAATGATGATGAGAAAGGGGGTAATAAACTTAAACCATGTTTTTAAACTGATATTGACCATCGCCAACGAAGGAAGAATGAGACCAGTGGGTGCAAGGAAGGACATGATCGCCATACCATACATATAGGAGTTTACGATTTCCCTACCCGGTACATTTACCAAAATAGCTAATGCCCCAATAATAGGCATGGTTAATACAGCCATACCGGAAGAGGATTGTATGAAAATAGAAAAGATCAAATAGAAAATTAACAAGAGCATGATAAAAAATGCAGGCTGTATTCCCTCTACCAAATTGGCTGTATAAAATAGTATTGAGTCGCTCACATGGCCGTCATTTAAAACAATGGTGACACCCCTGGCCACACCTACGATAAAAGCTACGGATAATAAACTTTCTGCTCCTTTAATAAATTCATGGGTAAATACTTTTTCATTCATTCTAGTTATAACAGCAATAAGAATGGAAGAACCAAGGAATAAAGCAGACATTTCCGTAGTCCACCATTTTAGAAATACGACGCCGGCAATCATAGTCAAAAAAGTGCCGATATAAATCAGCAGTAGCGATTTTGTTTTCC
The DNA here is from genome assembly GCA_016719015.1 of Chitinophagaceae bacterium. GTDB lineage: Bacteria > Bacteroidota > Bacteroidia > Chitinophagales > Chitinophagaceae > JJ008. The sequence continues at coordinate 26,846 of JADKAZ010000015.1, read as the reverse complement.
ATTCAAGTTTAGGAGTAATTGTTTCATTACTGATATTTACTTCATAAGGTGGCTTTGCATTCCCATCAATTTTATAAACCAATGAAGCCGTGGGGTCTTTTTTTATTTTAGCAGCATATCTTAAAATATACCAAATCAATATTGCAGTGACAATTACCCAAAGTATCAGTCGTTGCGTCAGTCCATCCATCCAGTTGACACCCGCAGCATTGGAGGCAATGATGACGGAGAAGGGGTTGGAAAAAGCAGGAAGTGAGCCAATAGAAGTACCGCCAAAAATGATGGCCAGCGGAATTAGCAGATCGTAGCCTGCTGCCAGAAAAAGCGGAACGAGTATTGGATAAAAAACAAGAGCTTCTTCAGCCATACCATAGGAAGCAGCAAAGAAAGAAAACACAGATGTAAGTATAATAATTAGCCATTTTTCCCGGCCAAGCATGGTATGGCCCAGCCATGTGATGCCTTTAACCATCGCACCCGTTTCATTAAATACAAACATGAAACCACCAATGATAAGAATGAATAAAATAATATCTACGCTGTCAATGATTCCTTTGATGGGTGCCTGCAAAATGCTGATGAAACCCTGGGGATTTCTTTTTTGTTTCGTAAATGAGCCGGGCACAGAAACGGGTTTGCGGATGTCCCCATCAATAAATTTCTGCACCTTTATTTGAATGCCCAGACTATCTAATGTTTTTTGAGTGAGTGGTAATGCTATTTCGCTGCCATCTGTTGTCATGGTGAATGACTGCCCGGTTACAGATAGTTTATTATATTGTCCTGCCGGTAACAACCAGGTTCCGATAGCAGCAAGAATAATCACACACATCAATATAACGAGGGGGCCGGGGAATGATTTTTTGGCTGACATGCGTTTTTATTTTTCTAATGGTTCGATTTTTTCGCTGCCGCCACTATTATTGTACAGCACCCATTTGCCGCAAAATTTTCTGATGACCCTCGCTTTTATAAAAATCTTCATAACCCATATATTGAAAAGGCATGGCTAAAATGTAAGCTGATGGTGAACGCTGCTGTACAGTTTTTTCTTCCCACTCCAGCGCCTTCTTATAGTCTTGTTTCATCCTGTAAACACAGGAGAGTGCATAAGGGTCTTTCACCGTATTTTTAGATGCATAATCGAGAAAACGATTGGCGAGGCTGTCAGCCTTAGATTTATTGCCGGCAGCATCATAGTTATACATTAAAGCTGCCTGGATTAATTCAGAACCCCAGCCATCTTTCAATAACGCTTCAGCTTTATTGGTTTCTTCTAACGCCTTATCATATTGTTTCAGGGCATTGTAACCAAATGCCTGCTTAATATACCCCCACGTAAAAGTGGGATGTAATTCTACAGACTTAGCAAATGCGTCAATACCTTTTTGATAATTGCCTGCTAATAAATTTACCCAACCAAGATTATGCAGACTGGAAATAGATACGGGGTCAAGTTCTACCGCTTTATCAGCAAGTGGCAACGCTTCTTTAGTTTGTCCCACGTCTGCGAGTGTAGCTGAGTAGCGGATATAAATGATGGCATTATTGGGGTCAAGGTCCAATGCTTTTTTGTAAGAGTTTACCGCACCCTTCCAATCATGTTCATAATAAAATTTCAAGGCCCCTTCTGTGGTATAAATTTCCGGAAGGGTAGGGTCTAATGCTTTGGCTGCTTCCAAAGAAGTTCTTCCTTCATTCATTATTTCCTGGTTGCCGGCATTTGAAAAAATAGATTGAGTAATTTTTTCATTGGCAATAGCTGCGTAAGCCAATGCATATTTTGGGTCAATGCTGATAGCTTTACGAAAATATGAAATGGCTTGTTCAGATTCTTCCGGTGTAGAACCATAACTCAGGTAACGTCCTTTTAAGTATTCGGCATAGGCTGCAGGGTTTACTTTTTTATTATCCTGGTTGATTGTTATACCATCGGCGGAGCTTATCTCCAGCGGATTTAAAAGAGCAGCAACGATTGCATCTTCTACATTGGCAATATCATCAGTAGTAAGTTCAAAGCTATTTCCCCATAATTGGTTTTTGTTAGCAGCATCTACTAGCTCACAATTCAACGTGTAACCGGTTGGTGATTTAGAAAGTCTTCCGGTCAGCACTACATCTGCATTCAATACCCTGCGCAGACTTTCAATTTTTTTGGCAGAATCCGGCAGCTCAAAAGTAGCGGAACGGGCAAACACTTTTACTCCGGCGATTTTCGAAAAGCGGTTGATAAGATTTTCAGGAATCCCGTCAGATAAGTATGCAATAGCAGAGTCATTCCCCGTATTAACAAAAGGAAGGATGGCCAGTGATTTAATAGTTGTTTTTTTCGAAGGGAAAATGGATTGCCTGAAAATAAAAAAGGATAGTAACAACAATACACCAAGGGAGGCTGCTATCCATCTTCCTTTATTACTTTTTTTAACTGGCGTTTTTAATTTTCCTTTCATCTCTTCTTTCCGGGGAACTATAAACCCGGGATTGGATAAGGCAAAAATTTCCAGTGGTTCTTCTACATTTTTGAATTCAAAATTGCCAAGGGAAAGGGTTTGGAATTCCGCTTTATTATGGATTTCATCTTTTACTTTTTTTGAAAAGAGCACAGAACCTGGTACACCCAGACTTTGTATGCGGGAGGCTACATTTACTGCGTCACCAAAAATATCTCCGTTTTCAACAATGATTTCGCCCTGGTGGATGCCGATACTTAATTGGAAATTTTTTGCTGCATTACATGCCTGCTGAATGTTGAAAGCAGCATTCATCGCATCAGATACGGTGGGAAAACTTGCCAGAACGCCGTCCCCCAACTCCTTGATCCAGGTCCCGTTAAATTGCTCAATGATTGGTTTTTGCAAAGCCCTGTTTTTTTGTAAAATAGCGTAGGCTTTTTGTTCATCATCACCCATCAAAGAGGTAAAGCCGGAAATGTCGGTAAACATGATGGCGGCTAACTGGCGGGTTTGTGACATTAGGTGCTATTGATTGACAAATCTGAAGTAACTAAATTAGTCTTTTTTATAGCTTATTTTTCTCCAACTCCTCAATCGTCTTCTTAGCACTTGCCAGTCGTATCTGTTTATTCTTCTCCACCAGTTTATGCGTAGCCCACTTTTCTAATTTATGATGTAAGGGAACAAGTAATGCAGCAATGCAAACCAATGCCAACAACATAAAAATAGGATTGTGATGTGTTATTCTTTCTAAAAACGGATGAAGTAATAAGTTTAAAAACTCAAATACTACCAATAATGCTACTACGCCGAGAAACTGAATCACTTTAGTATTGGTGATATGCCTTCGGCTGAACGCTAAAAAGAGAATTACAAATGTGATGATACCAAAAGCCAATAAGGCATATTGGATATTTTGTTTGCGTTGCAGTGCAGCATTTTCAATTTCCAAGTCTTTTTTATGCCTAATATTTGCTGCTGCTGTGCATTAGACATTTTGTCTATACTGTCTTTCGTTACATCATACGCTTTATAATATTTTACCGCACTGTCCTTATTAGTATTTGAATAAATGTTTTTATACAAATCGTAAACATCTAAAGTGGAAGTAAACCTTGCTTTTGCTAAATGGCCGCTTGCCTGGTTAGTGTAATAAAGTGCGGAATCCGCTTTACCGTCATCCAAAAATAATTTTGCGGCTCTTTTATATACTATAACAGCTTTATCAGGGCTTAGCAAATCAATGTTTAAACGTAATGCCTGCTGGATGTATTCCATCGCAATGGCCCTGTTATTTAAGTTGTAATAATGGACATATGCTAAATCGATAATACTCACTGGTAAATCAGCATCTATTTTCTTGGATAAACACAGTTCATAGCTTCTTTGCGCATAATGCAATGCAGAATCTCCTTATTGGCAGAACCGTAAAATCTTGAAATAGTGGAGAGGGTGGCAGTTAAGCTTGTATAATCTGTTGGTGCATCTAAGTTTGGCAGGGCTTTAAGTAGAAATTCTTTGTGTTTTGCGCTATCGTTCCTGAAACAAATGGCGAGGTCCTGATATATAACTCCCAATACTTCTTTGTTTTTATGCTTCTGCGCCATTTCTAATGCGGTGTATGCCAATTCAGCACCCTGTAAGCTATTACCATTTATAGCCAGTATATAGCCCAATTCTGCCGTTATCAGGATTCAAGTATCCGGTCTTTTTCTTTCCTGGCAAAGTCAAGCACTTTCTTTGCGTAATCTACCCGGCTTTGCTGGGTTAATTCGTTATGTCGTAGAGTAAATATCCAACCAGTCTTAGCCTGGCGTTAGTCTCGGAATTGATAATCGCATTGACAATAGAATCAGCTTTTGGGTTTTGTGCAAATACTGGTAGCATACTTGCAATAAAACAAAGGAGGATAATTATTTTTTTCATGTTCAGTTCAATTAGTGTTATCTTTTTCCAATTCCTCAATCGTTTTTTTAGCACTGGCCAGCCGTATCGCTTTATTCTTCTCCACCAATTTATGCGTAGCCCATTTTTCTAATTTATGATGCAATGGTATAAGTAAAGCTGCAATGCAAACCAATGCCAGTAACATCAGCACCGGTGAATGATGAGTGATACTTTCTAAAAAAGGATGAAGTAGTAAATTTAAAAACTCAAATACCAATAATAAAGCAACTACTCCGAGAAACTGAATGAGCTTGGTATTGGTGATATGGCGGCGACTAAGAGCTAAAAACAGAATAATGAAGGTGAGGATGCCTAGTGCTATTATGGCATATTGGATGTTTTGTTTGCGTTGTTGTTCTGCAATTTTCTTTTCCTTTATTAATTCTTGTTGTTTCTTTTCATTTTCAAATGTCATCAATTGTGTTTGTTGAATGGCTTTCGCACTAAATACACTATCATTTTCAATTCTGTAAATTTCAGAATACTTAAAAGCACTGTCCACATTGCTGGTTCTGTAATTATCTAAAAGTAATTTTGCTGCGTTTAATTTATAATTTGTAAAGCCGGTGTTTGCAATAACAGATAAAGCTCTTTTTGCATAAAATATAGATGAATCTCTTTGAAAGATTGAAGCAAAAAATTCTGCCTTTGCAGTATATGCCCAATTTAATTGTTTTACGGAGTTTCTTTTCAAACCATCTTCTATAGCCATATCAAAGTAACTTACTGCAAGTGCAGTGTTTCCCATTTTTCCATGAATACCCCCAAGTGTTAAAAGCGTATAACCAAAATCGTCATAAAACCTATTCGCTTACAAATCTCAAAATCCTTTTGTTCGTACATTAATGCAGAGTCTGGTTTATTCATTGACAAATACACTTCACCAAGGTTTTGACAGGCCATGGATTTTATTTTTCTCGTTTTTTACTCTCTCTCCAATTTCAAGAACAGCTAAATAGTATTTGATTGACTGTTGGTATTCTCTAGTGTCTTTATAACAATGGGCAAGTATTGCTTTGGCCACAGCTAAAGCTATTTCGTTACCTGTTTCAATTCCTATTTCAAATCCCTTTATGGAATACTCCAAACTCCTGGTAGTATTGCCCAATCCTCTATAACAGAAGCCAATCGTTGAAGTTGCCAAAGATTCACCTATTTTATCCTTATTGGTTTGACAATATGCCAAAAATTTTTCTGATGCTTTCAGAAATATTAAAGGATCTCCTTCCGAATATGTTTTATAAACCGCAAGTATAGCTTCATAGCGAAGACTATCGCTTTTTGCGGCAGAATATTTTAAAAATAAAGAATCAGTACTTTGTGCAAAGGCTGTTTGCATACTTGCAATAAAACAAAAGAGTACTAGTGTTTTTTTCATTCAACTGTAATTTATTTCACCCGGTTATACTTTTTCAAAACATCGATTACCAATTTATGCGGCAGTCCATAAGCCTTGTTGCCATTTATCCCTTCCATCGTTTCTGCTGCCACCATCGCATTAATGATGGCTTCTTCCACCGCCTGCACTGTTCCGTTAAACAATGGATTAATCATATCATTCGGTAGTGCATCCACTTTTGTAAAATCTTCCCGTTGAAATGCAGTTGGGTTGGCCGTAGAAAAGGCTATAAAAATATCGCCGGAACCATTTTCTCCCCGTCCGCCAACTTTGCCCACACCCAGGGCAATTCTGGCGGCCATTCTTTTTAACTGGTGAGGTAATAAAGGCGCATCTGTTGCAAGCACCACAATAATAGAACCATCACCCGGCTGATAAGATGGTGGTGCTTTAAATTCATAATTCATGGTATCCTTTAATTCTCTGCCAACAGGCACACCAGCGATCGTAAAATTATTTTTGCTTCCAAAGTTGGATTGCACCAATACACCAATGGTATACGTGGAGTCTTTAATTTTTATCACTCTCGATGCAGTGCCGGTGCCTCCTTTAAATCCCAGGCACATCATACCTGTGCCACCACCTACATTTCCTTCTTTCACTAAACCACTCTTTGCACTGTCTAGTGCCTCCCAGGCATTTTCTTCTTTTACATGAAAGCCATAGATGTCATTTAAAAAACCATCGTATGTTTCTGCCACCACTGGATAGGTGTACCAGAAATCTTCTTTATACCATTTATTCTTTACATACCATTTCAACACCGCATCTCTTACCGCACCCACACTATTGGTATTGGTTATCATAATCGGGCCTTCTAAAAATCCGGATTCAGTTATCCAGGTAGTGCCTGTCATTTCTCCATTACCGTTTAATGCATACCAGTTTCCATACACCGGATTATTGTTTTTTCCTCTTGGTAAAATAGCAGTGACACCTGTACGTACCGGACCCTTGCCCCGTATATTTTTTCCCGTGCCAGAAATGATGGTACTGAAACCTACTTCCACACCTTTTACATCAGTAATAGCATTGAACTTTCCCGGTTTGCCATCAAAAGGAATTCCAATATCTCTTGCACGGGGTTTTTGAGCATTGATGTAAAAGTTCCCCAGAACGAATACAGTAAATACAAAAATCTTTTTCATAGTAAGAAGTTTATCTTTTTTAATTAAATCCCACTTTGCCTTTCACCGATTCAAATAATTTCTTTGAGTTATATCCAACGCCGTTTTTAAAAACATATAATACCTTACGGATGTCGCTGATGTTTTTTGATGGGTCTCCATCAATGATTAAAAGGTCGGCTGATTTACCCGGTTCAATGGTGCCAATTGTTTTATCAAAACCTAATGCAATACTGCCATTCAGTGTTGCAATTTTTATCGCTTCCAGCGGGGTGAATCCAGCTGCTTCAACGAGTAATTCTATTGCCCGCCAATTACCATAACCGGCTAATGTCCCGCCATTACCTGTTGGATCGGTGCCAACAGTAAGCAAGCCACCCATATCATAAAACATTTTTTCCATTTTGGAAGTAGTAGCGAATGCTTTATCGTACACAGTTGGGCCTTTGGCCGATTTGATAGCGGAAAGTCTTTGTAAATAAAAGTCCCTTGTATCTGGCGACATAGCATTGAGTGCTTCCTGGTTCGGTTGCGGTTGAGTGGTGGTATTTCCTTCAAACACGGATAATGAAGAAGTGATACTTGTTTTTTTATCAATCAAAAATTGAATGAATTGTTTTACACTGTCATGCTGAATATCAAGATTACTCAATGCTTTATAGGAACTACCGGGAGCTGGGGGTTCATTTTCTTTTTTACCAGCAGCAAAATCTGTACTGGCCATAAATCCATGTTCTAAATTATCCATACCCAACGAAGCAGCTTCTTTGTAGGTAACAATATCAAGGTGCCCGGTAATTTTCAACTTTCTTTTATGCGCAGCATCAATAGCCGCTTTCAATGTTGGCTTATCTACACCCATGTAGGATTTAAAAGAAGTAAAGCCCTGGTCGGCCCAATAGTTTACAAAAGCTGCTGCATCGGCCGGTGTTTTATTTTCATTCATTTGCGGAAACCGTGTTGACTTTCCTTCAATGTATGGAGCAGTCAATTCCATATTGGGACCGGGGAATACACCGAGGTCAATATCTTTTTTTATCCGGAGGTCTGAGTAGGGCTCAATACTGCCACATGTTCTGATCGTAGTAGCACCGGCAGCGAGGTAAAGCCGGGGAAAGCTAAATGGTAATTGTTTTAAATGAAGATAACGGGCTTCTATGGAAGGTGCTGATATATACATATGTTCATGCAGCATCACCAAACCCGGCATAATGGCTTTGCCATTCAGATCAATGAGCTTGGCACCATTGGGTATAGCCGCTTTTGCATCATCACCCACCCATTCAATTTTACCATTGCTGATGATGACTGTTTGATGCGGTTTGGCAGCATTGCCTTTGCCATCAATCAATAAACCATTTTTGAAAACTGTAACCGGGTCATTGTATTCAATATATTTTTTTGTTTCATCGCTGAACTTTATTTGTGAAAAAGCCGGAGCTGCAAATAAGTATGCAATAAAAAGGAGTACTATTTTTTTCATGATAATGAGTTGAATGGATTACTGAAATATATGGCAGTACGTTTTTAACTTATTTTTGTACGAGTTGAATGCAGGTGTTTAACTCTCCACTGTTTTCTTTCTTTCGCTAAAACTACAGTTTCTAGCCATTGTACCGTTCCTTGTTTGCCATCTTTTAATATTATTGACTGAAGCCGATAAGTAATCCATGCCGTATTCTTATCTACTTTGGTATTGATGAACTCAAAACTATTGGTACGTTTAAAATTGGCAGACTGATTCAAAGTAATGGCTTTTAGAATAAGTGTATCTATATTCCATACCTGGCCATATTCGTACAAGGTGATATCTGCTGTACTATAAGCTTTCAGACTGACTGAATCCCGGTTGGATAATGCATCAAAGAATTTGATGACTTTTAGCTGTACTGCCTGCTGATTTTTTGTTAATTGTCTCTCCCGTTTAGACGGGACTAGTTGTGCATATAATTGCCCGGTCAATACAATTGCAAGTAAAAGAATTATTGTTTTTTTCATTTATCAATTTGAATGTTAGTGCTGTTTTTTATTTCCCTCTGCATAATCAAAGACTAAATTGCAAAAAGTAATCATCCCAAATTTGAACGCAGCATCATCAATGATAAATTCCGGTGTATGAGGCGGGCTTGCTGTTTTAGGGTCTTTACCTTTTGACATACCACCCAAACGAAAAAATAAGCCCGGCACTTTTGAGCATAAAACGAAAAATCTTCCGAGCCTGTAACGGCTGGAATTAATTGAACATTTTCTGCACCGGCTGATTTTTGTAAAAGAAGGCAACATCAATTTTGTGAGTTCGATATTGTTGAACGTAACAGGATATTTGGCTGTATATGGCAATTCTACCATTGCTATTGCTCCGGCAGCTTCAGCTGTTTTTTCTGCAATTTGTTTAATACGACTAAAAATTAAGGCTTCATCTTCATTGCTCAACGTCCTTACTGTACCAGTCATCTCTACCTGGTTAGGAATAATATTCGTACGGTTTCCACCATTGATAGTGCCAACCGTTACCACTGCCGGATTATCCGTCAGATTTACATTCCTGCTTATAATTTGTTGAAGACTGACAACAATTTGAGAAGCAACAAGCACCGGATCAACAGATAACCATGGATAAGCTCCATGACTGGGCTTCCCTTTCACGGTAATTTTAAAATCTGCAGTACCAGCATAAAATCCGCCAGGGCGATAGGAAAGGTTGCCGACTTCCATCAATGAATACAGATGTAATCCAAAAATCGCATCCACTTTTGGGTTTTCCAATACGCCTTCTTTCACCATCAATACAGCTCCACCTTCTTCGCCAACAGGTGCTCCTTCTTCTGCCGGCTGAAAAATAAATTTCACCGTGCCTTTCAACTCTTTTTTCATGCCTGCTAATATTTCAGCAACTCCCATCAATATGGCCGTATGCCCATCATGTCCGCAGGCATGCATTACACTGGTTTCTTTTCCGTTGTATGTAGTTTTTACTTTGGAAGCAAAAGGCAAATCGTTTTTTTCCTCTATGGGCAACGCATCCATATCAGCCCTCAGTGCTATTACAGGTCCGGGTTTATCGCCTTTTAAAATGCCTACCACACCCGTAACACCTACTTTTGTTTGTACTTCAATACCCAATGATTGTAAATGTTTGGCAACAAGTCCGGCTGTGCGAAACTCCCTGTTTCCGAGTTCTGGGTTTTGATGAATGTCGTGCCGCCAGGCAATTACTTTCTGCTCAATAAGGGTTGCTTTTTTTATAATCAGTTCGCTGTAATTATTTTTTTGTGCGGATGCTATCTGGAAACCAAATAGCAAAACGATTACGATTGATTTTTTCATTTTAAAAACCTAGTTGTTCATGATTTTATTATTTTTTAACAGCTTTGCTTTCTATCCACCGGTTAATTTTTGTTTCCAAAATAATCAGCGGTAAGCAGCCATCTTTCAACACTTCATCGTGAAATTCCTTGATGTCAAACTTGTTCCCCAATTTCTTCTTTGCTCTTTCACGCAGTTCAATAATTTTTAACTCACCTACTTTATAGCTTACTGCTTGTCCTGCTGTAACCATATACCGTTCTATCCGTTGTTCCGCTTCAACAGATGATACGGGTTGGTTATCCAACACATAAGCAATTGCTTTCTCACGGCTCCATCCTTTGTAATGGATACCAGCATCTACGACTAACCGAACTGCTCTTTCTATTTCGCCATTTAGTCTGCCCAAATATTGATAGGGGTCTGTATACATGCCTAATTCTTTACCTAAACTTTCGGCATACAATGCCCAACCTTCCGCAAAAGCACTTGTGGTGTAGGCTTTTCTAAATTCAGGAATATCGGCTTCCTGTTGAATAGCCAATTGATAGTGATGACCAGGAATAGCTTCGTGTATAAATAAATCTTCCATTGCAAAATAATTGTACTGAGCCGGATCAAGGATTACTTCATAAAAAATGCCGGGTTTAGTTCCATCTCTCGATGGTTTATTGTACTGGGCATTAGCACCAGCTGCCCGAAACTTTTCAGTAGCCCTTACTTCAAACTTTGCTTTGGGTGTTAAATTAAAAAGGATGTTTAGCTGTGGCGACATTTTATCAAGAAAACTTCTGAACCTATCCAATACTTCCTCTTCGGTTTTAAACGGAAAAAATTTAGGGTCGGTCTTTACATAGTCAAAAAAGGATTTTAAATCGCCTTTAAAACCCACTTGTGTTTTTACAGCTTCCATTTCTTTGCGAATGCGGGCAACTTCACTGAGTCCTAACTTGAAAATTTGTTCGGCGGTAATGTTAGTGGTCGTATAATACTTTAACCACAACTCGTATTCTTTCTTCCCCTTATAATTATTTAGAAGCCCTGATGTTGTTCTTGCTTTTGGAATATAATCAGCAACAATATAATCATGCAATTTTTTATACACTGGTTTTATAAAGTTTTCAATGGCTGCCGTGTAATCTTTTTTTAATTTAACCGTAGAAGCACTATCTAGGTTGGTTGGCAGTTTTAATAAAGGTTTATAGAAAACATTTTCCTCTACAGTACCTTCAAATAATGGTTTTAATTGTGGCGGAACTTTTTCCATCGAAGCTCTTGGATTGGTATTGTTTTGCTCAACACCCTTTTTCATATTTGCAATGGCCTGGTCAACCCAAATTTGGAAACCTTTCATACGGCTGATAAAATTCCGGTAATCCTTTTCGGTAGTAAAAGGAACAAAGCCTGCTCCAGACCCCAAGGTTGCAAACTTTGTTGGAAAACTAAATACGAATTGATCAACAGGCCTGTAAAATTCCAACAAATTGTTTAATCTTTCTCTTTCGGAATTCAGTTTGTAGGTAAGTACATCAATACTTAATAACTGAGATGCTGTTAAACCTGCTTTGTTGATGACAGCTAATTGGGTGAGATATTTTTGATTGAGGGCTTTTGCTTTTTTAATATACTCTTCGCTTATAGTAATTTCAAGCTGGTTATTGTAATCGTTGATACCGGCTTGTGTGGCTTCCAATGGATGTAAAACATAGTATTCCTTTGCGTATTGCTCCAGTAATGACTCTAGTTGAATCGGTTGGTTTTTCTTTTGCGCCAAAAGCTGAACCGAAAAAAGATTTATCAGTGCGATAAGCAGGAGTGTTACTGGCCTTATTTTCATTATACTGTTTTTAAGAGTTATCATAACTTGTTTATACAGGTGCGGTAAGTATGTCTATTTTATTTCAAACAGTACCATGTTTATTTTTTCATCTGCTGTTGCAGAAAAATAAAATTCGGTACCGGGTTTTATATATACATATTTCCCAGTCTTCAATTTTGAAAGTTCTTTGCCTTTTTTGTTATGAAGGGTTAATTCGCTGCCTGCTACCATTTGTGCTATCATTGGCCCCCGTCCATTAATGATTTGATTATTAAATGATCCAGCTGTTAACAGGTAAGCACTTAGTTTTTCATTTTCAAACAATATAGTGAAAGGGAGCGGTTGTAATATTTTGGCTGCCTTGTAAGCTGAAAGCAATTCAACATCGGTTACGTGAAATGGAACTGTATCACAATTACTCACCCTATGCACCAGCGTATCATTAACAAATGACCTGTACCAGGCATAACCTTCAGTATACTTAGCTGTTACCCATTCCTTACCCTTTATTTGTGAGCATACAACTGTAGTGGTAAAATGCAGAAATACAGAGGGAGTTGAATGAATATGAAACAAACTGGTATCTCCTGGTGGTATGTTTACATTTAGCAGCCGGACATATTTATTTTCTAAAGCGTTTTTATGCCGGGGCTCTTTGCTTACCTGTACCTGGGCGGAGAGTAAAAGTGAGCAGCATAATATTATTGTTAGAAGGCCGGCTCTTTTATTTTTCATTTTATTTTTTTACAAATAACTCAGCCACCATTTTTCTTTATGATTGGTTTTATACCTGTCATACCGCTTGCATAAAGGATACAATGCTATCACCACCGCCAGCCAAACCCCATACACCACCCATAAATTATATCCCTCACCCGGGGCTACGAATAAGAAAGGAAATTGCTTACCTACATTTTGTGCATCTTCCAGTGTATGACCACGGGCAAAAAACAAATGGCCGCCACTAAGTGGATAAGGTAGATATGAAGGATATAATAAAAGAAAGCAGTTCTGCCAAATACAACCATCGCATTGGTAAAACTGTTTTTAATTTTCTCCATATAAGCCAGTAGTAATAAAGCCGGACCAATTGTGATGCAGAGGTATAATAAAGACGGCGGATACTTATCTACATTTAAAAAAGATAGAAAAGTATAGAAACCGTTTTTCTGTGTGGTCCAGTCCACCGGATCGCCATATACATTGGAAAAGCGAAGAGCTATAAAAAATACGATCAATCCCAAGCCGATACGGGTTAGTATTTTTCTGCGTTGTTCTGAAGTGTATGTTGGTGTAAACAATGCTCCGGCACAATAGCCAAGCATCATTACACCCGTCCATGCGGGAAAAGGATACACCAGGAAGGCGAAGCGATTGGGGGAAAATTCATACGGTCTGAATACGCCATGATGAAACAGATCCCATGCAAGGCTGGCATTAAAACCGGGAGCTGCTTCCGGAATGTCAAATAAATTATGCCCAGCGACAATAATAAGACCGAGTATAAATATGACTTTATAAGGAAGCCTGATCAGCACCATCAATCCCAGCATTACCATACTGATACCAATGGCCCAGATGACCTGGAAAGCAATCATATTGTAGAAAGGATTGAAAGTCCAGGCAAAAGTGATAATCACCCATTCCGCAAATATTAACCACAAGCCCCGCTTGAGTAAAAAGATGCCGAGTTCTTTTTTTGTTTTCCGCATACTCTGTAAGTAAATAGAAGTGCCCGACAAAAAAACAAAGATGGGGGCACAAAAATGTGTGATCCACCGGGTGAAAAATAATGCAGGGGTGGTGGTGGCTAAGTTCAATGGATCATCGACGTTGGCACCAATATGAAAATAATCCCGGGTATGATCGAGTGCCATTATTACCATGGCGATTCCACGGATGATATCAATAGATTCAATTCGTTTTTGGTTGGTAAGGTTTAGTTGCATGAGGTAGTTTTGGTTACGAATGTTTCTTTATTTCAGCCTGTATTTATTTTTTAAAATGGCAATCAGTTCTTCCCCTTTTTTTAATGTTTCAGCTTTCCGATCCCACAAATTCTTGTTATTGTTCGATCGTATTTGGCAGATATTTGCATATTGAATAAAATCCTGTTTGTCCTCACTCAGGAAAGGCATTGTTTTTTGTTTGAATGAATCAATCTTCCCGGCTGGTAGATCCAGGTCCATCACTTCATCGAGAAAATAGGAATTGAATATTTTATTCCTGGTACTCAGTAACAATTCATACACCGGGTCCTGGAAATCCAATTGGGTTTGCAACCGTCGGCATGACTGGTCATACCGGGCGATAGCATCTGCAACATTCCGGTTCTTAAAATAACGCAGTCCGCCCGAACTTTTTAATTGGTGCAGGGTGGCATCCTGGAAAGCTACCTGCATATAGCGGGTCCCGAACCGGCCATAATAATACCAGGTTCCCGCAGGCAGCGATTGCAATGTTTGGTGTTGAACCATGTTTCGGAAAGTGTCAATTTTCCGAGTGACAAAATCGTTGATACGCATGGATTCCTTTAAAATAGCCGTGTCAATTTTCAGATCTTCATACAATGAATTTGCGTATTGTTTCTCCCTGTCTTTTTCAATTTTATGCTCCAACTGATACTCTGCTAAAAAACCGCAGAACACAGCGAGAAACAACATTAAAAATTCCCAGAAATAATGGGTCCATTTTTTTCTTGATGTATGTGCATGGTGGTGTACTTCCATATTTGTCAATTAATATTATATTCTTTAACTACTAATGCCAGTGTTTCATCAGCCAGTTTCCTTTCTGACATATTATCTCTGATGTGTTGCAGGTAAAGTGTTTTTACCTGGATTAAATATTTTAATAAAATTTTTTTATCGGTATCTGCAAGCTTTAAGATGGTTATATCCGATGGCAAGTCCATACGACCACTCCTGCTGGTAATTATATCTGCAGCCAGTTGCTTTTCTGCAAATGCCCTGGTTGCCTTTTCAATAATTAATGGATCAAGGAGTTTCTCAAGGTGCTGGTTGATTTGTGTTGCCAGTTCTTGCTGCAGCGGTTCGTATTCTTTATAGTTGCGTACCGTTATATCATATTTTATTAATGCATTGGAGACATTCTTTTTTACGTATCAGCCTCAGGTTGCCGCCATTTTTTAGCTGTTGCATGGTTCTGTCCGATGGGAAGAATCGTAAAATATCCCAATAGGGAAGTTCGTAAAGTTCATATACTTTTCTTCCATTCGTAAGATATTCATCAGTCGCTATGAGATGAAACAAGGTATCCAGTTCCCGGATGCGGGACTTTCTTGACTTGATTAGTCTGTTCAAATTAGCTGTATCAGATTTCAAATCTTCAGCCATAGTTTGCATAAATTGTTTTTCCCGGTCCCTTTCAATTTTATGCTCCAGTTGATACTCTGCCAAAAATCCGCAGAACACAGCAAGAAACAACATCAAAAACTCCCAGAAATAGTGGGTCCATTTTTTTCTTGCGGTATGTGAGTGATGGTGTACTTCCATAAATTATTTATTTATAGTGATATTCTTTCTTCAACTGAGTAATCAGTTGAACGGCCTTTCTTTAAGGCCCCGGGCCTGTTGCCGCAAGGTCTTGTTATAAATGGACAGCATATGTATTCTGTAATTGAGGCGAAATATTGCATCTTCCGTTTTCCGGAAAGGCGGATCGTAATCCAACATGGATACATTATTGTTTTCGTCTCTCATCGCATTTAGTATACGGCCATCAAATACAGTTTCTGCAACGTTTCGGTAGGTATCCATTATTTCCTCTTCGTCCTGGCCACCCCATACATAACCCCGGTTCACCACATCATATGCTATGATGCTGTCGCTTACAGAGGCTTTTCGAATCAGCCTCAGATTACCACCATTTTTCAGTTGTTGCATAGTGCCATCAGCCGGGGTAAAACGAAAAGCCACACCACGGGTAGCATACGAATTAAAATAATAAATAGTGCGGCCGTATGCTTCTGCATTGGGTTTGTTGAGCAGAATCATAAACGAGTCAAGCAAGACCAACCGTTCATTCCGGAGATGTATAATTGTACCCAACCGTGTTGTATCAGCCGAAAGGTCGCTGATAAGTGAACGGATAAATTTTTCTCCCGTTGATGTTCTATCATGTGTTCCCGTTGGTTCTCAGCCATGAACCCGCAGAACACAGCGAGAAACAACATTAAAAACTCCCAGAAATAATGAGTCCATTTTTTTCTTGCTGTATGTGAATGTGCATGTACTTCCATAAAATTTATTTGAAATGATAATCTTCTTTCAGCATTTTTATTATTTCCACAGCCATTTGCAACGCTTCAGGATAGAGCTTATCAACATACATTTTATTTCTCCATTTCCGATCTATCAGGTTATTCAGGTATTCTTCCATTACTCCCGTGCTGCCGGGTTTTAAAGAAAGTTGCTGAGCCATCAGGCTATCCACCCTGCTATCGGGCACATGCCCTTTCATTTCTATTGAGATTGACACTGGTGCAAAAAATTCATAATACCTGGCCGCCAGTAAACGGTCACGGATTTCAATAATCCTGTCGCGGTGCAAATGATCTGCATCATTATTGCTTTCTATCTGACCCTGCAGAGAATAGTACTTATTTATTTTCCTAACCAGTTCTTTATTTTTAAAATACCGGAGATTGCCTGATTGAACAAGTTGGGTAAGGGTGGATCTGTTCCAGTCAATACCATAGGCATTGGTAGTAAACCGGCTGTAATAATAAAATTCGCCTGGCACTGTTGATTTGTCAATATTTCTCAGTCCAATTGAAACACAACTATCAAATGCTTTGATCATAAAAGTATTCTGAGTTATTCCGCCGCTTATTTCTGTCGTGTCTTCTTTCATGTCACTCAGCAAACTTTTTGCATACTCCTTTGCCCGTTGAGCTTCTACATAATGTTCCCGTTGGTTCTCCGCTAAGAAACCACAGAACACAGCGAGGAACAACATTAAAAACTCCCAGAAATAATGCGTCCATTTTTTTCGGGCGGTGTGAGCATGGTGGTGTACTTCCATAAATATATTATTTCAGGTGATATTCTTTTTTGATCAGGCCCATTAATGTTACTGCTTTTTCTATCATTTTTTCTACTCTGTCTTTTTGAGTCATCCGGCTACCATAATAGTATTGAGTACTTACCAGGAATTTATTGATAATAGCCGGGTCATTAGTTAGTAATTTGAGGTTGGTTTGATCGGGTGGTTTTTTCTCCTGGCGTATCTTATAAAACACCCCGGCATCAAATAAATTCCCAGCCAGATCCCAATAATGGGACACCTGTCCTAAAATGAAATTATTCTGTGAATAAATAATATCTGTTTCCTGGTAATAGGACGAAATAGTATTAGCAACATCCTGGTTATGTATCAAACGCAATTGACCGGAGTGTTTCAGTTGATTATACGTAGGCTGACTGGGGAACACAACATTATTGGTAGAGATAGTGAGATTGCGGGCATAAAAATAAATTTTGCTTAGATGAAGGTCCCGGTTATCTCCTTTCATAAAAAAGAGCAAAGAGTCAACCTCTTTCGCAAACTCATTGCTTTCAATGGAATAATTCCTGAAAATGGCAGTGTCTGCTATTAAATCCTTGTACATATTTTTTATAAAGACTTTCTCCCTGTCTTTTTCAATCTTATGTTCCAATTGATACTCTGCTAAAAACCCGCAGAACACAGCGAGAAACAACATTAAAAACTCCCAGAAATAATGAGTCCATTTTTTTCTTGAAGTATGAGCATGGTTGTGTACTTCCATAATTAATTTAATTTGAGATTATATTTTTTCGCTAAAAAATTAATTAGCCCGATTGCTCTCTTTTGCTCTTTTTTTACGGATGCTTCTGTAAAAAGAAGAATGGAAATAAGGTAATGATTTCTTACAATAAATTCGTTTAGTACCGCTTTATCTGAAGTAACCAACAATGGATTTCCGGAAGGCGGTTTCAATTTAAAATCTGCTATATCCATTTTGAAATCTTCTATAACCATCATGTTTTGAAAAACCCCGCCATCAAATATTTTTCCTTCAAATTCCACCTTTGCCCTGAACCTTTCTTCCAGTAAATCGTTATTCCGTTCAATATTTCTTGCATAGAAATAATAATTACTAATACTGTCAATAATGGCCTGATTGCGGATCAGTCTTAGGTTACCGGAAGTCCGCATCTGATCAAAAGCTGTATAATTAATTTTAACAGCCCCAATTAACGGGTTGCTTAGTCGCACTAGGGAATATAATTTTTGGTTGGTTTCCTCCTTGTTGTTATAGTTTTTCAGCAAATGGATGACTGAATCAAAAGCCCGGATCGTTTGTCTGTTTTTATTCAGGGAATTACTAAAACTTGCGGTGTCGGACATCAGATCAGCAACTAAAGATTGTATATATTTTTTTTCACGAATGCCTTCAACATAATGCTCCCGCTGGTTTTCTACAAAAAAACCAAGTGTTACAGCAAGGAACAGCATTAAAAACTCCCAAAAATAATGGGTCCATTTTTTCCGGGCAGTGTGTGAGTGGTGGTGTACTTCCATAAAAATTTTATTTTAAATGATATTCTTTTCGCAATAGTTTCAGTAACTCAGCATTTACTTCAATATATTTTTGAAACTGTAATGTTCTTGAGCCCCGGTAGGTTATGGCAAATAAACTTAGCATATTGTTAGTCTCTCCGGCATCAAAATCTTCTGCTTTTCTTAGTTTAAAAGGTATTTCAATATCACTGGTTTCATAATTACGAAAGAATTCTATCAGATTTTTTGCTCCCATCTTCCTGGTGGCTGATTCAAAATCAGAATCATAATGTTTTATTATAAACGGCGTCAGATAGGTTTGCCTGTAAGAAGCTTCAATAGCCTTTCTTTCATTTACATTTTGAATGGCCACAGAAATATCGCCTACAAGTTTCTGCAACTCATTATTTTTAAAATACCGCAGAGAGCCGGAATTTTTTAACTGTTCCAGCACAACCATTCTTGGCTCAAAAACAGTGGGAATATTAAACATGACCCCATGATGAAAATTCACCACAAATATTTTTGAAAGATTGGTAATACTGCTGTCTTTGAAATAATTCATCAGGTATTGCAGGGAGCTTTCCATCTCAATACGTTTCTGATATTTTTCAGCAATACCTGCCGAATCATTTTTAAGTTCCTCATAAAAACTTTTGGCAAGCTCTTTAGCCCTGTCTCTTTCTATTTTATGTTCTAGTTGATACTCTGCCAAAAAAAAAAGGCGGACAATCCGCCACCGGGTGTTTTTATTCATAGTCTTTACTATTGGGTGATTGAGTCAGTATGATGCTTTTTATTTTAATAATCAGAGGGAGGTTATTTCTTTTTGGTTAAGCTGTTTTAATGCTGCTTCTTTTCCCTGGAGGGATAAACGTTTATTGGGCATCAGTTTTAAGGCCAGCTCAAATTGTTCTAGGGCTTCTTTAGGCCGGTTATTTTCCAGCAACCATTCTCCATACATTTCAAAAGAAGGTTTTACGATGGCCGGGGGGCCGTAGGAATAGCCGCTGCTGGAATGCAATGCGGTAGCCTCTTTAAAAAACTTTTCTGTTGCCACTGCATCTTTTTTCATCCATGCCTGCAGGGCTTTTAATTGCTTTTCCATAGCTTCAGCTTCCAGCAAGTCAGTTTTGGTAGCCAGCGACCGGTTAATATTACCACATATCCGGATACCTTTTTCCGCAGCTTTTGCTTCTTCTATAAGCCGCTCCCCGGCCAGTTGCTGTATCACATTGTCTAACGCTGCTGCATTATTTTTTTGGTATTCATTCATACCCGTTACAAAATAATTCCTGGCACGGGACGATATGTTCAGGTCTTTTTGCTCCACGGTAATATCGGCCACACCACTTGTATAGTCATTGGTTTCTGCGAGATAAGTTGTTTTCAAAAAAATCATGTGTCCCCTTGCCCGGGGGCTGGGTTTAGCATTGCTGTATAGGCGCATACTGTCCACCATCTCCCTTGCTTTTTTTGCATTGCCCTGTTGCAGGTAGCCATACTGCAGCCAGTGATAAGCATGATAACCTAATGCATCATTATCTAATTTTTTCCGAAGCATTCTTGCCTGTTCGGCAGCCCATGAAACTTCGTTGCTGCTTATTACCTTATCCCATAAACCCAATGCGAGGTAAGTGTGGGTAGGCATGTGCAGGGCATGACCGGCATCCGGTGCCACTATAGCATATTTATCGGCTGTGGCCAATGCCTTTGCAGCAAAATCAGGATTATCATAGGCATGTATCACATAATGCAATGCACCGGGGTGATTGGGATTTCTTTTCAATACTTCATAAGCGATTGTTGCTGCTTTTTCTAAAATACCTTTTTCCAGCCCGGTTGTGCCCCATCCATTCAATGCCAAACTATAAAAGGAAGCCACTTCGTTATCGCCGGGGTATTTTTTATATAAGGTTTCCATGTACTCAGCATAATTGCTGTCTCTTTCTGCTTTGTTGCCATTACCATATAATATATTGATGCCAGCGATGAAATCTTTTTCTAATGCAGTTTTGGCTTTGGCGATTCTTGCTTCAGGTGTTGGCGCCAGCTGGTTCAATATTTTATTGCCTTCATCATAATCCTGTTCCTGCCAGAGCGGATGGTTCTTTGTCATGGCTTCGCCCCATGCAGCCATTACAAAATCCGGGTCTATTTCTCTGGCTTGCTGAAACGCTTCTGCTGCATCTGCATATTCAAAACTGTGCAGCAGCAACAACCCTTTTTTAAAAGCTGGTTGGGCATCGGCTTTACCGGTTGCAGTAAAACTGATTTCACCGAGGTGGTCGGCGGCTTTATCCTTATGGGACGAACAACTGGTAATAAAAAAAACAGCAATTAAAATACAGAGGGGGAGAAGTCTGGCGGGTGACATGGCAGTTGGTTTTAGGCTTTTAAATTTACTTACTTCTCCCGGATAGACGTTTTATTCTTTCTTAATAATACCCGGTTTTTTGTCCGGGTTCTTTTTTATGTTCTCACCGCTGCGTTGCGGGGAATAATATTAAAAACTCCCGGAAATAACGGTTCCCTGCCCGTCAGGTCAGGCGGGCATTTTTTCTTGCTGTATGTGAGTGTGCATGTACTTCCGTAAGCGTATATTTTAATTAAAATGGTATTCTTTTTTAATCATTTCAATAAGCTCCTTTGCACGGTTTTGAAGGGCAATAGCATTACGGATATAAAACTTAATGGTAGTGGAATAGTAATGATAGTTAAGCGATACGGTGTTTATATCCATTACATCAGCAGAAAGCAAGGATGGCTTTACCAAAGGCTTATTGATGTTTGTTCGCTGGCCACCTAAACCACTATTAGCGATAATTTTTATATTCATCATCATTTGCTGAAAAACATAGCTGTCAAACAACCGGGCATTTGCTTTGTGAATTTCATCCATTTTCAGACGCAGCAGGTCTATCTGATTGGCCAGCCACTGAAAGGATGCATAATAGGTGCCGATACTATCCAGCAATTCTTTGTTTTTTATGTACCGGAGTAAGCCTGCCATCTTAAGCTGGTCAAAAGATTTTGAGTTAGTATAATAATACCCGAGATTGGCAGTAACGGTTCGGGCAGCAAAATAAATCTCTGTTGTATTTGTAATATCTGCGTGTAACATCTCCACCAATGAATCAGCCATCTGCGCACCATAACTGTTGCGGTCTGTTACCGAATCAAAAAGACTGATATCTGATTGCAGGTCGGATAGCATAGAGTTCAACTGTGTCTTCACTTCTTTTTTATGCAAAATACCTTCCCGGGTGTTTTCTGCATAAAACCCCAATGAGACGGCCAGGAACAACATTAAAAACTCCCAGAAATAGTGGGTCCATTTTTTTCGGGCTGTGTGGGTGTGGGCATGTACTTCCATAATCATTTATTTCAGGTGATATTCTTTTTTTAAAAATTCAATTGTATTCTTTGCTTTTTCTTTTAGCAAAGCCAGCCTGCTTTGCAATATAAAATTGCTGCCCCTAAGCTGATGTACATAATAGGCGAGGTCTTGTTGGATAGCCGGGTCGTATGATCGTAGCGGTGGATTATTGGCCGGTCTGTTTATACCTTCAATGGTTACCATTTTGTCAAATACAAATGGATTAAACATACGGGATAATACAGGGTCGGCGGCCCTCCTTTTCAATGCGGTCATCTTCCTGGTTGCTGTGTATGGTTTCTACTAAACTTTGGTACGACATCATACTGTCTGCTGCCTGTTCATTTCTTATCAATCGCAATGAGCCAGAACTTTTTAGTTGTGAAATTGTTCTGTCGTTACTAATAAACGATGCGGTTCTTATCAAGGTTCTCCCGAAAAAGTAAAGATGATTTTCATTTCCTTTAATTTGTCCGGTGCTTAATAAAAGCATTAACGAGTCCATTCGTTCCATCTTTTGTTTACGAAAACGCAACACCCTGCTGATGTCAGCAGTATCAGACCTTAAATCTTCAATAAAGGTTTCAATAAACCTTTTCTCCCGGTCTCTTTCAATCTTATGCTCCAGTTGATATTCTGCTAAAAAACCGCAGAACACAGCGAGGAATAACATCAAAAACTCCCAGAAATAATGGGTCCATTTTTTTCTTGCTGTGTGTGAGTGTGTATGTACTTCCATAAAATAGTTATTGTTAATCGGTGATTTTACTTAATTCTATTTTCCTGTACTGCATCTGGGCCAATTTCGTACACTGACTCCTGACGACTGAATCAAGACTCTACCTCAGATGGTATTCCTCTTTAATCAGCGAATCGAGTTGAACGGCGCTTTTTACGGCAGTTCTCACATTTTGTAAAAACCAGGAATTTGCAACAGCGTATTTACCCATCAGGTTGATATACACATCAACACGGTTCTTATCTGTTGATAGAAAAAAGGGAGCAGCTGGTAATTGAATAATATTGTTTTTATACCCTCCCGCCATCCAATTCCTAAATACGGCTGACTTAAAAATAGATGCCCGGCTATCGTCTGCTTTCCTGTAACTGTATAAAATAGCTTCATCCTGCATCTGTAGTACATAATTTCTGACAAAACCGTCATATTTAATAATAGCATCTGAAACAAGACTGTTCCGGATCAGTCGGAAATTACCGGAATTTTTTTAATTGCTCGATCGTCCGGTCGGTATAGATCAGTTTATAATAGAGATTGGTCCAGACTTCCTGCTGATAGATTTCCGTCGCTCTTGTATTCATATTGCTGTTGTTGGATAATAAAGGTATCAGGGAGTCGATATGTTCATTGATACCGGAAATGCCCTCTATCGCACCTGAAAAATTGATGCTGTCTGCCTGCAGGTCTTTCAGCATGCTTTTCATCAAAACCTTTTCCCGCTGGTGTTCTATCATATGCTCTCGTTGGTTCTCTGCCAAAAAACCGCAGAACACAGCAAGGAACAGCATTAAGAACTCCCAGAAATAATGGGTCCATTTTTTTCGGGCAGTGTGGGTGTGTGCATGTACTTCCATAAAAATTTATTTCAGGTGATATTCTTCTTTAATGTCATTGATAAGTTCGGTAGCAAGCAGTTGTGCTTGTTGCCACCGTGTATTGATCTGGTATTGGAAATTTCTTTGTTGTACAACAACCATATTCAACAGCTCACTTATTTTTTCTCTTTTATTTTCAAGTGATCCGGTTTTATAGGAGAATAGAATTTCCCTTGTTTCGTTAGACATGGTATCAAGTGAGGCTAAGAAATATTTTGAAAACTCATAATGAAGTGCTGGTTCTATGGTCGAATTAATTAGAGGTAGCAGCATATTACCCCTTGCGGCATTGGCAGCTGCTTCCGATTTCACATCATTTACAAGGCCATCATATTCTAATAATTTTTTTAATAACTGCCCATTTTTAAAATAGCGCAGGCTGCCAGAATTTTTTATTTGCTCAAATGTGTTCCGGTTCCAGGAAATAGGAACTGTCCAATAGGTAAACCGGGTATAAAAGGAAAATTTAGCCGCCTGACGACCTTCTAATGAGCTTTTACTGAGTTCAAGTAGACTGTCCGCCACCGCAATATATACTCTGGCAGAATTTTTTTCCGTGTTAATAGCGGTAGTATCATTTTGTAAATCCTGTACCAGTGATTTTGAAAATTCTTTTGCCCGGTGCTGTTCTATTTTATGCTCCCGAATGTTTTCAGCCATAAAACCGCAGAACACAGCGAGAAACAACATTAAAAACTCCCAGAAATAGTGGGTCCATTTTTTGCGGGCAGTGTGTGCATGATGATGTACTTCCATGGCAGGGTTTAAAGGTTGAGGGTTTACTGTTGAAGGTTGTTCAATTTTTGTGCTTGTTTCAGTGGACGCAATGGGTTCATCAGTTGAAGTGGTGTTTACCTGTGGCTCATTGTTTGGCAAGTTCTCTTTACCGCTTGAAGACGGCATTTCATTTTGCTCGTCTTCCGGTTGGTGGATGGGTTTGTTTTCTTCCATTATTTTTTAAAATGGTATTCTTTATCAATTTCCTGCATTAAAGCAATGGCCGTTTCTTTTGCCCAACGTAAATAAGCATTATAAGCTTTCATTTCATTTTCTTTGATCGCCACATCATTATATAAAAGTTTCAAATCGGCAGGATTGCTGTTTAATAGTGTTAGTGCTGGATTACTATTAAAGATTTGATAGTTGTTTTTAATGATTGAATCCGGGGTCAGTTCTTTAAATGTTGTTTCTTTTGAAAGCAGTTGATCAAAGGGCTCATAATTGAAAAATCTTGCACTCGAGATACTGAGTCGCTCATTCGACCTTCTTAGTTGCTCTTCCTGTTCTTCACAGGCAGTTATTTTTCGTTCATAGTAATCACTGATTGATGAAGACAGTATGTCGTTTTTAATTAAACGGAAACTACCTGAATTTTTTAATTGTGTGATGGCTGTACGGTTGAAGACAACGGAGTTAAAACTTAAACACTTTATCCATAATTCATAAAGACGGTTTCCATTTATCTGACCTTTTATTGCCTGGCTGATCGTTGCCCTGAATGAATCCAGTTGTTTGCCGATGGTTTCATTATTAACCAGGTTTCGATTATAACGTATGGTATCATACTTTAAGTTTTCTACCATATCGTACATATACTTCCTGGCTCTTTCCTTTTCAATTTTATGCTCCAGCTGGTACTCTGCTAAA
Organism: Chitinophagaceae bacterium; assembly: GCA_016719015.1. GTDB lineage: Bacteria > Bacteroidota > Bacteroidia > Chitinophagales > Chitinophagaceae > JJ008. Next base: position 1,609 of record JADKAZ010000015.1, on the reverse strand, counting down.
AATCCACAGAACACCGCCAGGAACAACATGAGAAATTCCCAGAAATAACTTTTCCAATTTTTCTTGCCATGATTATTATGTGAGTGATGATGTACTTCCATATCTTCCTGAGTTGTAAGTTGTGGGTTATAGGTTGTAGGTTTTTCAGCTTCTGTGTTTGCTTCAGCTTGTACAATGGATTTATCAATTGCAGGAGGGTTCAACTGATGTTCTTGCTGTTTGTTGTCGCTGGTCGACTTTGGACTGTCTTTATTTTGTTCATCGCTCATACTACTTCAGGTCAAATTCTTTTTTTAAAAGCAAAATTAATTCCCGGGCATCTGATATAGCCCTGGGAAAAATGTTGTTTAAAATCAAGTTCATATATCCTTTCCTGTTTTCAAAGCTATTGGCATATTCATTCAACAACTGAGGGTCGCTATTTTGAATCGGAACTCTATTCTTCATTAATGAATCTGGCAATATTTGCAGCGTATCAACAGGCAACACTTTTGAGTAGTATTTGTAAAAGTGATTGTTCAGGATTCTGCTTCTAATACCAAGAGTTATCTCCCGCCGTTCCCTATCACCATTATTCAAACTCCGTACATAACTCTGCCTGGAATAATAGGAACTGATTTTATTGACCAGCTCATGATTTCTAAAATACCGCAAATTACCCGATTGTGTTAGCTGGATAAGAGTGGCATCATTCCAAAGAGTAATCGGCGATGTAGTACCAATTTGAGAATGATAATAGAAGGAGCCCCGCTCCTTGTTTCCTGAAATCCCACTGTATACAACTGAACTGATACTGTCAATACTCACCAATATCTTCTCGAATTGTTTAACACCTCCCGAAATGGCAACTGTATCATTTTCAAGATCTTGAATTAATAACCGGGCATATTCCCCGGCCCTTATTTTTTCAATTTTATGTTCCCGTATATTTTCAGCCATAAAACCGCAGAACACAGCGAGGAATAGCATTAAAAATTCCCAGAAATAATGGGTCCATTTCTTCCGGTGTCCTGAGCTTGTCGAAGGATGGGCATGGTGGTGTACTTCCATAATAATAATAATGAGATGTTATTGTTTTTGGTAGCTGCTCTAAAAATTCTATGGCTTTCATACAAATCTGGGGTAACTCCCTCTGCTGTTCTTTTTTTGTCAGGGATTCAAAACCGACTCCAGCAAACCGAGCAGCAAGTCCTCATTTACATAGGGTAATGTGTATTTGTTTACACTTGCAAAAGCAACGAATTTTTCCGGCTCATCAGTAATATAAAACTATAAAAGCTGTCTGTTGCGGGTGAGCCATACTGCATTTGTACTGATGTCGCAAATCCTTCAGCTGAGATATCTGCCGTATCGGTATAAACTACCACCAGGTTACCGCTTTTTTTTTCTGTAAGCCTGCAGCAAGCTGTCAATCCGTTGTACTTCCTGAGGTAAATAAATTCTCTTTATCCTGTACCTGGGTTGGCGACTGGGCAAACAGAGCTATACATCATCAAAGCAAGCAGTAAGGCCAATGATTGTTTCATATTGATTTTATTTCAGATGATATTCTTTTTGATTAACTCAATAAGTTGTTGGGCAGCTTTGTTTCTTTGGTTCCCAATCTTTT
>JADKAZ010000014.1 GCA_016719015.1 Chitinophagaceae bacterium | reverse complement strand
CGACCGCACCGCGCAACGCCGGCTAAGCCCGGTACGACCGACGTTTCAACACCCGATGCTCTCGCTACGCGACGGCGTCAAGCCAGCGCGGCGATGGAACAGATTCGCCTGCTCATGCGCGAGCGGCGCAAGCTCACCGAGAACGCCGACGACAACTTCAGCATCATGGACACCAAGCAGATCGCCGAAACGCTCTCCGGTACCATCCGCACGATGACCGGCCTGCTCGGCGCCGTCGCCGCCGTCAGCCTGCTCGTCGGCGGTATCGGCATCATGAACATCATGCTGGTCTCGGTGACCGAGCGGACGCGCGAAATCGGCATCCGCCTCGCCATCCCCGCGCTCGCAACACGAGGTGCTGCTGCAATTCGTGATGCAGTCGTCCTCTCCGCGCTCGGCGGATTACTCGGCATCGTCCTCGCCTTCTTCGCCTGCCTCGGCCTCTCAACGCTGATGAGCATGCCCTTCCTCTTCAACCCGAGCATCAACCTCGTCGCCCTCGCCTTCTCTGCCGCCATCGGCGTCATCTTCGGCTACATGCCGGCACGGCGGCGGCCCGCTGGACCCGGATCGTCGCCTGCGTTTCGGTAGTGCGTAGATGCGCATGCCGTAACCAGCTGCGCCGGCTTCCTATATCATTCGCCGGTTAGTTGCGAACGATAGAACCGGCGCCGATGAGCGATAACCAGAACCCCGAACAGCAAGCCCGCGACCGCATTGACGCGCAACTGCGTGCCGCCGGCTGGGCGGTGCAAGAGAAAATCGACTTGAGCGCCCGCGCCGGGCAAGCCGTGCGCGAATGGCAGACCGATGCCGGCCCGGCTGACTATGTACTGTTTGTTGATCGCAAGGCCGTCGGCGTCATCGAAGCCAAGCGCGAGGAAGAAGGCCAGCGCCTGACTGCGCACGAAACGCAGACCGAAGGCTACGCCGCCGCCAGGCTCAAGTGGGTCAATAACCAGCAGCCGCTGCCCTTCCTCTACGAAGCCACCGGCATCGTCACCCGCTTTACCGACGCCCGCGACCCCAAGCCGCGTTCGCGTGAAATCTTCAGCTTCCACCGCCCGGAAACCCTGCGCGACTGGCTGGCCGAAGGCGACAGCCTGCGCGCCCGCCTCGCCGAACTGCCGCCGCTCAACCCCGAGCACCAGCCCGCGAAAGAACTCCGCCTGCGCGACTGCCAGGAAACGGCGATCACCAACCTCGAACAATCCTTCCGCGAAGCCCGGCCGCGCGCCCTCATTCAGATGGCCACCGGCGCCGGCAAGACCTTTACCGCCATCACCAGCATCTACCGCCTGCTCAAGCACGCCGACGCCAAGCGCGTCCTCTTCCTTGTCGACACCAAAAACCTCGGCGAGCAGGCCGAGCAGGAAATGATGGCCTACGTGCCGATCGACGACAACCGCAAATTCACCGAGCTTTACTCGGTACAGCGACTGAAAAGCAGCTTCGTCGACAAGGGCGCCGACGTCTGCATCTCGACCATCCAGCGCCTCTACTCGCTGCTGCAAGACAAGGACCTCGACGAAGCCGCCGAAGAAATCAACCCGGCCGAACTGGTGCAGCCCAAAGCCCCGGCCCCCGTCGCCTACAACGCCAAGATCCCGCCCGAATTCTTCGATTTCATCTTCATCGACGAATGCCACCGCAGCATCTACAACCTCTGGCAGCAGGTGCTCGACTACTTCGACGCCAGCCTGATCGGCCTCACCGCCACGCCCGACAACCGCACCTACGGCTTCTTCAAGAAAAACGTCGTCAGCGACTACAGCCATGAAAAAGCCGTCGCCGACGGCGTCAATGTCGGCAACGAGATTTACCTGATCGACACCCGCATCACCCAGCAAGGCGCCGTCATCGCCGCCGAGCAGCAGGTCGAAAAGCGCGAACGCCTGACCCGCAAGAAGCGCTGGGAGCAGCAGGACGAAGACGCCGCCTACACCGCCACCCAGCTCGACCGCGACATCGTCAACCCGGACCAGATCCGCACCGTCATCCGCGCCTTCCGCGACAACCTGCCGGCCATCTTCCCCGGCCGCGCCGAAGTGCCCAAGACCCTGATCTTCGCCAAGACCGACAGCCACGCCGACGACATCATCCAGACCGTGCGCGAGGAATTCGGCGAGGGCAACGCCTTCTGCAAGAAAGTCACCTACACGCCACGCAGGACAGAAAGCTGCCCGATGGCACGGTGCGACCGGGGCGAAGACCCCAAATCCATCCTCGCCCAGTTCCGCAACGAATACCACCCGCGCATCGCCGTCACCGTGGACATGATCGCCACCGGCACCGACGTCAAGCCGCTCGAATGCCTGCTCTTCATGCGCGACGTCAAGAGCCGCAACTACTTCGAGCAGATGAAAGGCCGCGGCACCCGCACGCTGGACATGGACGACCTCAAAAAGGTCACGCCCAGCGCCAAAACCGCCAAGACCCACTACGTCATCGTCGACGCCATCGGCGTCACCAAATCGCTCAAGACCGCCAGCCAGCCGCTCATCACCAAGCCCGGCGTGCCGCTGAAAGACCTGGCGATGGGCATCCTGATGGGCGCCACCGATACCGACAGCGTCTCCTCGCTGGCCGGTCGCCTCGCCCGCCTCAACAAGCAACTCGACACCGACGACCAGCGCCGTCTGCGCGAAGCAGCCGGCGGCGTCGAACTCAGCCACCTCGTCAGCAAACTGTTCAACGCCATCGACGGCGACCTCATCGAAGCCCGCGCCCTCGAACTCGCCGGCCTGCCCATCGGCAACGACCCCGGCGACACGCTGCGCGACCAGGCCCAGCAACAACTGGTCGGCGAAGCGGCGGCGCTGATGAACGGCGAATTCATCGAACTGATCGACACCATCCGCCGCGAAAAAGAACAGACCATCGACCACGACAACCTCGATGGCGTCACCTACGCCGGCTGGAGCAAGGACAGCGCCGCGCAGGCCGAAGCCTTGACCGTTGAATTCGCCGACTGGCTGGCCGCGAATCGCGACGAAATCGAAGCGCTGACCATCTTCTTCGCCCAACCCTGGCGGCGGCGCGAAGTCACGCTCAAGCTGGTGCGGCAAGTGCTCGACAAGCTCAAGGCCGACAAACCCAAACTCGCCCCGCTGCGCATCTGGCAAGCCTACGGCCAGCTCGACGACGCCGGTCATTCCCGCGAACGCGGGAATCCAGAAGCTGAACTCACCACACTCGTCGCACTGATCCGCCGCGTCTGCGGCCTGGATGCCCAATCACGCCCTTCGCCGACACCGTGCGCAAGAACTTCCAGACCTGGATCATGCAGCACCACGCCGGCGGCGCCGACAAATTCAACGAAGAACAGATGAACTGGCTACGCATGCTCCGCGACCACATTGCCCACTCCTGCCACGTCGACCGCAGCGACCTCGACTACAGCCCCTTCGACGCCCAGGGCGGGCTGGGGAAAATGTGGCAACTGTTCGGCGAGGGCATGGACCCGTTGCTGGATGAGTTGAATGAGGCGTTGGTGGCGTGATGGAGCCCCTACGGCAGGGCTGGAAGAGCCGGCTCGCTCGCTCCGGATGAACATGACGGATGCGGGAGCAAGTGCTTTTGGCAGCGGATTCGGCGCAAACAGATACGGAATGTGCGGTTCTATCGACAGAAGCCCTTGCTGTCGTTCATCGTCGATTTCTACTGCCCGGCGGCCAAGCTGGTGATCGAGCTGGATGGCAGCCAGCACTATGAGGAAGCGCATCAAATCAAGGATCGATTGCGGGATGAAGCATTGGGAAAGATTGGTTTGCGGGTGTTGAGGTTTGATAACCGGCAGGTGCTTCTGGAAACGGAGGCGGTGCTGGCGGTCATTGATGATGTGGTGGGGGAGAGGCTGTGAAATCCCCTCGATCCCCTTTTGCAAAGGGGGGAAGACCCCCCCCCCACCACCGCCGCCCTCGCCATTCCCCCCTTTGAAAAAGGGGGCTAGGGGATTGCATTGAGCTTCCTCATCTGAATGAGGGTTTGGTGGCGGGTGATGGCAGTTGCAGCATTACCGGAGAACTGGATTTCTTGCCGGCTGGGAGATTTGCTTGCGTTTGAATACGGCAAGTCGCTAACTAAATCCGCTCGGAGCGGCAACGGGGAATACCCCGTCTTTGGCTCAAGCGGAGTTGTTGGTTTGCACGATGCGTATTTTGTTGAGGACCGGTAATCATCGTTGGGCGCAAGGGTGCGGCAGGAAGCGTCGTTACCTTGTCGCCCAATCTCTATCACTTGCTCGGAGAGCAACCGAATATATCCAGCAGGCCGGATTTTGACCGCTTGCAGCAGGAGCAACTGATCCTCGGCTTCATCGCCCAGAACGGAAGCATTACCCGCAAGGATGTGATGCGCCTGTGTCGTCTGACGACAAGTCAGGCGTATAAATTAACGAAACAGCTTTGCGGAAGATGGAGTCCTTGAAAAACAAGGATTTAGAAAGATTCTACCTATCGAAAGCGGTAATTTACACGTCACGGCGTGTAAATTTTTTTTACGCGCTTAACCTGGGCTTGAACCATAGAACACAGGTCAGTAGAGAAACAAGTATTCATGAACGCAACCGCATCCATCGTCTCCCGTGTCTGGAGCTTCTGTACCACGCTGCGCGACGACGGGGTGAGCTATGGCGACTACCTCGAACAGCTTACTTACCTGATCTTCCTGAAGATGGCCGACGAGTATGGCAAGCCGCCGTACAGCCGCAAGATCGGCATTTCCCCAGGGCTGGATTGGGGGGAGCCTGAAGGGGCGCGCGCGGGGCGGCGCTGGAGGTGCATTACGTGACGGTGCTGCGCGAGCTGGGCAACAAGCCGGGCTTGCTCGGGCAGATTTTCACCAAGGCGCAGAACAAGATTCAGGACCCGGCCAAGCTCTCAAGGCTGATCGACATGGTCGATGAAACCCAGTGGGTGACGCTGGGGGCGGATGTGAAGGGTGACATCTACGAAGGCCTGCTGGAGCGTAATGCCGAGGATACGAAGTCCGGCGCCGGGCAATATTTCACGCCACGGCCTTTAATTCGGGCGATGGTCGAGTGCATGCGGCCGTTGCCGAACAAGACGATTGCCGATCCGGCCTGCGGCACGGGTGGCTTTTTCCTCGCCGCCTACGATTTTCTGGTGGCGAACTATCCCGACATGGACAGCGAGCAGCGGGCTTTCCTCAAGCACGACACCTTCTTCGGCAACGAGATCGTCGCCGGCACTCGCCGACTGGCCTTGATGAACATGTTCCTGCACAACATCGGCGAAATCGATGGCGACAGCCCGATTTCGCCGAACGATGCCTTGATTGCGCCACCGAAGGAAACTTTTGACTACGTGCTGGCTAATCCGCCTTTCGGCAAGAAGAGCAGCATGAATTTCACCAATGAGGAAGGCGAGCAGGAAACCGATGCGCTGACTTATAACCGTCAGGATTTCTGGGCGACGACCTCGAACAAGCAACTCAATTTCGTGCAGCACATCAAGAGCTTGTTGAAGAGCACCGGCCGCGCCGCCGTGGTGGTGCCGGACAATGGCTGTTCGAGGGGGGCGCGGGCGAGACGGTGCGCAAGCTGCTCGGAAACGACCGATCTGCACACCATCCTGCGCCTGCCGACGGGGATCTTCTACGCCAACGTGTTGTTCTTCGACAACCAGCCGGCGCGCAAGGAGGCGTGGACGCGCGAGGTGGGTCTACGACTACCGCACCAACATCCACCACACGCTGAAAAAGAAGCCGCTGCGCTATGAGGATCTGGCGGATTTCGTCGCCTGCTATCAACCGCTGAACCGCTTCGAGCGCATCGAGACACGGCACGAGACGAAAACCCCGGAAGGTCGCTGGCGCAAGTTCAGTTACGAGCAGATCGTCGCTCGCGACAAGACCAGCCTCGACATTTTCTGGCTCAAGGACCAAAGCCTGGCCGATCTCGACAATCTGCCCGACCCCGACGAACTGGCTGGGGAGATCATCGAGAATCTGGAGGCGGGACTGGAGAGCTTTCGCGCAGTGGCGGCGGCGCTCGCGTAACGGGTATCACATCAAGCGCACCGCACGTCGTGGCCTTTCGATTCGAGCAGGGCAATCGCATGAACGGCCTCTCCCCTCCCCTTCAAGGGGAAGGTCGCGAAAGCGACGTTTGCGATTGGACGGGATGGGGTGGGGATGGGGCGCGAACGGCGGTTTGATCGACGAAATAGCCGCCAGATAACCCCATCCCCCTCCCGACCTCCCCCTTGAAGGGGGAGGAGTTGATGCGTACGGCATTCATGCGATTGCCCTGGCGATTCGAGTGACAAGACCAAAGCGTGCGGCCTCGATGCCAAAGGAGTAGGCTGTCAGCCTCACATCCCGCAACGAGTCATCAGGAGAGCCTCATGATCGACCACACCGGAGTCTTCGTCAGCAACTTCGAAATCAGCAAACGTTTCTACACTGCCGCGCTTGCACCCATCGGCTACGAGTTGATCATGGAAGTGCCGGGTGCCCTGACCGGCAGGGGCGACGCTGCCGGCTTCGGCGAGCCACCGAAACCGGATTTCTGGATCGGCGCCGGAACGCCCAACGTCCCGCCCGTCCACATCGCCTTCCGCGTCGCCAACCGCGCGCTGGTCGATGCGTTCTATCAGGCTGCGATCGCCGCCGGCGGAAGAGACAACGGCGCACCGGGCCTCCGTCCGCACTACCACCCGAACTACTACGGCGCCTTCGTTCTCGACCCGGACGGGCACAACATCGAGGCCGTCTGTCACGAACCGGTTTAGTCACAAATGACATCGGCCTGAAGCAATAGTAAGCAGCTACAAAGATCTACTGAGAGCAATAGGCCCGATCGGCTGGCTTCTGATGACTTGCCTGCCGCTCGTTCAGCATTTTCTGCGGGAGGTTGTAGACGGGGCGGCATTTGGGGGGGTCGCCCTTTCGTTTTTTCCAACAAAAAAGGGGGGGATTGACCAATGCAAGCAGCGGAAAAGAAAAGAATCCGGCTGATCGACATCGCGCTTCTATGCAATGTCGCTTGTTTTCTTCGGCCATTTCATCGAGCGG
>JADKAZ010000013.1 GCA_016719015.1 Chitinophagaceae bacterium | reverse complement strand
GGCCTTACGGTGCCATCGATACCTTCCTGTTCGGCGGCAAGGCGCCGTGGACCATGCGTCACCACGACGACCACAGCCAGCTGGGCGACAAGAACAGCTACGCGAAGATCGACTACCCGAAGCCGGACGGCAAGATCAGCTTCGACCGCCTGTCCTCGGTTTTCCTGTCGGCGACCAACCACGAGGAAAACCAGCAGACGCACCTGCGCCTGAAGGACGAATCGGTGGCCATCTCGGTCAATTACGCCAAATACGGCGCGCCGGAAACGCGTTACTGCCCGGCTGGCGTGTACGAAATCCTCGGTGAGGAGGAAGGCAAGCCGCGGCTGCAGATCAACGGCCAGAACTGCCTGCATTGCAAGACCTGCGACATCAAGGATCCGACCCAGAACATCAACTGGACGGTGCCGGAAGGTGGCGGTGGGCCGAACTATCCAAACATGTAAGTCCTGACGCTCGGCCGGGCATCGCTCAGGCCGGGCGCAACACAAAAAAAGCAAACCTGAGAGCAGCGCAGCATCACGTTAATCGGAGTTTCCAGGAGGTTTCATGTCACAAGAAAATAACATCCAGGCGAAGATTCGGAGCAATCCGAAATTCGCCGAACTGGTCGGCAAGCGCACGCGCTTTGCCATCATCCTTTCCCTCGTCGTGCTGGTGCCGTACTACAGCTACATGCTGCTGGTATCGCTGCAGCCGCAACTGTTCGCCGCCAAGATCAGCGAGGGCAGCGTGATCACCATCGGCTGGCCGATTGCGGCGCGATCGTCGTTGCCGGCTGGCTGCTGACCGGTGTTTACGTCAGCCGCGCCAATGGCGAGTTCGACAGCCTCACCGAGGAAGTCCTGAAGGAGGCCCGCAAATGAAGCGCTCCATCACCGCATTGATCGCCGGCAGCCTGCTCGCCGTCTCTTTCGCCGTATTTGCCGGCCCTGGCGCCATCGAAGGCGTCGAGAAGCAGCCGATCAACGTCAGCGCCATCGCCATGTTCATGATCTTCGTGCTTGCCACCCTGGGCATCACCAAGTGGGCGGCGGGCAAGACCAAGACGACGGCCGACTTCTACACGGCTGGCGGCGGTATCACCGGCTTCCAGAACGGCCTGGCCATCGCGGGTGACTACATGTCGGCCGCGACCCTGCTCGGTATGACCTCGATGGTCTATTTCAAGGGCTACGACGGCTTTATCTACGCCGTGTGCTTCTTCATCGGCTGGCCGATCATCCTGTTCCTGATCGCGGAGCGGCTGCGCAACCTCGGCAAGTTCACCTTTGCCGACATCGCCTCCTACCGCCTCGACCAGAACCGCATCCGCACCTTCGCGGCCATCGGTTCGCTGACCGTCGTCTGCTTCTACCTGATCGTCCAGATGGTCGGTGCCGGCCAGTTGATCCAGCTGCTGTTCGGTCTGGAATACAACTACGCCGTGATCGTCGTCGGCCTGCTGATGATGGTGTACGTCACCTTCGGCGGCATGACGGCAACGACCTGGGTGCAGATCATCAAGGCCTGCCTGCTGCTCGGCGGCGGTATCACGCTGATGCTGCTGACCCTGGCGCAATTCGGCTGGTCCTTCGAGAACCTGTTCACCAAGGCCATCGAGTCGCACAAGCTGGGCGAAAAGATGATGGCACCGGGTTCGCTGATGGCTGATCCGATCTCCGCCTTCTCGCTGTCGCTCGGCCTGCTCTTCGGTACCGCCGGCCTGCCGCACATCATGATGCGCTTCTTCACCGTGCCGAACGCCAAGGAAGCCCGCAAGTCGGTGTTCTACGCTACCGGCTTCATCGGCCTGTTCTTCCTGGTCACCATGGTTCTCGGCGCTGCCGCGATCACCATCGTCGGCACCAACGGCGCTTTCTTCGAAGGCGGCCAGGTTGGCGGCAAGCTGATCGGTGGCAACAACATGCCGGTCATGCACCTGGCCAAGGCCGTCGGCGGCGACATCTTCCTCGGCTTCCTGTCGGCCGTTGCCTTCGCCACCATCCTGGCCGTTGTTTCCGGCCTGGCCCTGGCCGGTGCCTCGGCGATCTCGCATGACTTGTATGCCCGCGTGATCAAGAAGGGCACGGCCAGCAGCGCCCAGGAAATGAAGGTCACCCGCCTGGCCTCCGTTGGCCTGGGCATCGCGGCCATCGTGCTCGGCATCGCCTTCAAGGATCAGAACGTTGTTCCTCGTCGCGCTGGCCTTCGGCGTCGCTTCCTCGGTCAACTTCCCGGTGCTGATCCTGTCCATGTACTGGAAGGGCCTGACCACGCGCGGCGCGCTGTGGGGCGGCATCGCCGGTCTGGTTTCGTCGGTTGGCCTGGTTGTCCTGTCGCCGACCGTGTGGGTCAAGATTCTCGGCAACAAGGCCGCCATCTTCCCGTACGACCACCCGGCCATCGTTTCGATGACGCTCGCCTTCTTTGTCACCTGGCTGCTGTCGGTGACCGACAAGAGCGTTCGTGCTGCCAAGGAAAAGGAAGCCTACGAAGAGCAGTACATCCGTGCCCAGACCGGCTTGGGTGCTTCCGGCGCCCACGCGCATTAACCCACTCTGCGGGTGAGACTTCGGAGAACAGCACCGTCGTCTCATTCCTTTGGGGGCCTTCGGGCTCCCTTTTTGCCCTGCCAATTATGTATTAATTGTAGAAAATTACTAATTCGTAATGCAGTTCTGCAGTATTATTGCGCGAAAACTATGACTAAAGTAATGGCTTATTGGTGGAGAAAATCAGTAATGAGTGAGACTGGGAATAGCCGCTTGCCCGGTCTGTTGGGCAAGCTGGGAAAAATGACCTCGATTCGCGATACCGAGGTGCTGGAACAGAGCCTGCTGCGTACGCTGGGGCCGTTGCTCGGCGTGCTCGATACCTCGCTGTATCGCACCGACGACCAGCAGAACATGGTGCGCGTGCTCAACTGCCACCGCTCCAAGGTCATCGAGGCCGATGGCGTGGCACGCATGGTCGAGCGCGTGGAAGAGGTGTCGCGCCTGAGCGATCTGCCGCAGGAAGTGCTGGCCCTTACCGACAACATCCGGCTGCTCGGCAAGCCCTGCACACGCAAGATCGGCAAAGGATCTGCTGGTCGGCTACCCGCTGCTGGGGGGCAACGATGTCTGCGGTTATTTCGTGTTCCAGCGCGATCGCGAGGTGCAGGCTGCGGAAGATGCGACCATCCGCGGCGTGCTCGAGGTGTTTTCCAACTACTACGCCCTGCTCGACATCAGCCTGCGCGACCGGCTGACCGGCCTGTTCAACCGCCAGGCGCTGGAGAGCAGTTTCGACCGCATCTGGCGCGTCCTCGGCCGGCCCGATCACTTTGTCGAACAGAGCGACGGGCGGCGCAGTGTGCCGGGTGAGAACTACTGGCTGGCGGTCATCGACATCGACCATTTCAAGAGCATCAACGACCGTTTCGGCCACATGGTCGGCGACGAGATCCTGCTCCTGGTCTCCCGCCTGATGAGCCACACCTTCCGTGGTTCCGACCTGCTCTACCGCTATGGCGGCGAGGAATTCGTCGCCATCATCGCCGCCGACAACGCCAAGATCGCCCACAACGTCTTCGAGCGCGTGCGCCTGGCCATCGAGGCGCATATCTTCCCGCAGATCGAGCACCTGACCATCAGTATCGGCTACTGCCAGGCCATGCAGGACATCCTGCCGGTGGAAGTGCTCAGCCGTGCCGACCGCAGCCTCTACCAGGCCAAGCAGGATGGCCGCAATCGCGTCTATTCCTATCACGACCTGCTGGCCTCGGGCGTGTTCAAGGAGCAGGTGTGTGCCGAGGCCGAGTTCTTCTAGGCGGCTCGCCGCAGTCTGACGCATGGCCGCTGCGTGCGGCCATCGTTCTTTTGGCCGAGGCCGGCGCCTCAGCCCGATAGGCGCGGCGGTTCGAACAGCGAGCGGATTTCCACCCGCTTGATGGCCGGATGATCCGGCACGGCGTACATCACATCGACCATCATTTCCTCGAAGATGCCGCGCAGGCTGCGGGCGCCGGCCTTGTATTCGATGGCCAGTTCGGCAATCTGCGCGAAGACCGGCGGCGCCACGGCGAGCGCCACGCCATCGGCCGCCAGCATGGTCTGGAATTGCTTGTAGATGGCATTCTTCGGTTCGCACAGGATGCGCACCAGCATGTCCTGGGTCAGGTCGTGCAGGCGGGTGACGATGGGCAGGCGGCCGGCGAATTCGGGGATCAGGCCGAATTCCAGCAGGTCGGTCGGCTTGATGCGGGCGTTCAGGCGTTCGAGAATCTTCTGGTCGTCGCCGCTCTGCGTGGCGATGAAGCCGAAGGTATGCGTCTTGGTCAGGATGTGGTC
>JADKAZ010000012.1 GCA_016719015.1 Chitinophagaceae bacterium | reverse complement strand
GGGGGAGAGAGAGGCAATATGGAAGAGAAGAAAATAGGCACCGGCAAGCCCGGTCCAGGACGCCCTAAGGGTAGCGGCGACAAGATTAGCCGTGGTGTCAAGGAAATGGTGATTGCCGCGCTTAATGGTGTTGGCGGGCAGGCATATCTTGAAGAGCAGGCGGTTGAGAATCCAAAGGCGTTTTTAACGCTTGTAGGGAGGGTCATTCCATTGCAGGCCGACCATAGCGGCGACGTGGTGATGACGGTTATTACAGGTGTGCCGCGTGGCGACACATCCAATTGACCTTGGGTATAGCCCAAGCCGGCGTTTGTGCCGCTTCACCTTAGGAAAGAGCGCTTCGGCTGTATTGTAGCCCATAGGCGCGCGGGCAAGACTGTCGCCAGCATAATGGATCTGATCGACGCGGCGTTAAGGTGCAATAAGCCAAACGGGCGCTTTGCTTATGTCGGCCCGTATTACAACCAGGCGAAGGATGTTGTCTGGAATTACGTGAAGAAATACACGGCGGGGATTCCAGGCGCGGAAATTAATGAAAGCGAGTTGCGGGTTGATTTGCCAAATGGGGCAAGAATAAGGCTGTATGGAGCTGATAATTATGATCGTCTCCGGGGCATCTATCTGGATGGCGTTGTGTTGGACGAATACGCGGACCAGCCGCCGCAAGCATGGAGGGAGGTGATCCGGCCCGCCTTGGCTGATCGGCAGGGATGGGCGCTATTCATTGGCACTCCCAAAGGCCGTAACGCATTTTTCGAAGTTTACGAAAACGCGGTGGGCGCGGAAGATTGGTTCGCCATGAAGTTGCGGGCCAGTGAGACGGGTCTGATAGACCAATCAGAGCTTGTAGCAATGCGCAATGACATGTCCGCCAACGAGTATCGCCGCGAATTGGAATGCGACTTCGACGCGGCGGTTGAGGGCGCTTACTATGCCGAATGCTTGGATCAGGCGCGCATTGACAAGCGGATAGGAATAGTCCCGGCTGATCCGTTAATGCAGTATCGGGCGTTCTGGGATATTGGCATCGCGGATGCTTGTGCGATATGGGTGGCTCAATTCACAGGCCGAGAGATCAGGGTTCTGGATTATCACGAGGCGGAGGGACAGCCTCTCGCCTATCATTTGAACTGGTTGCGGGATAACGGTTACGGTTCTGCGTTATGTGTCTTGCCGCATGACGGCTCGCACAGGGATAAATTTTCGGGAACGCGGTTCGAAGATCATGTAAGGGCGGCTGGCTTTCCGGTTGAGACTATTCCGAACGCGGGCAAGGGCGCGGACATGAAGCGCATCGAGGCGGCAAGGCGTCTATTCCCCGCAATATGGTTTAATGAGGAAACAACGGCGGACGGCATTCACCGGCTCGCGTCCTATCATGAGAAGCGCGACGAAAAGGCAGGCATAGGGTTAGGCCCCAAGCATGACGAAGCGTCTCATGGTGCGGACGCCTTTGGGCTGATGGCGGTTGCTTATGAAGCCCCGCGCAAAGCCGCGCCGATCCGGTATAATTCGAGGGGTATTGTTTGATGGATGATGACGCCCTTGAAAAGCCAAACGCCATTGGCGAAATTGAACTGGTTGCTCTTTTGCAGGACCAGGAGCGTCTTGCGGTAAGCTATCGGTCGAGCGAGCTTGCGGAGGAACAGCGGCTTGCGCTTGAGTATTACGACGCAATGCCGTTTGGCGACGAGGAGGAGGGCCGGTCACAAGTTGTCAGCCCGGACGTTGCCGAGGCTGTTGATTATATGACTATCAGCATCTTGCGCACCGTTGTTTCTGGCGACCGTGTGGTTGAGTTTGAGGCCAAGGAAGAGGGTGAGGAAGAAGCGGCGGAAGAAGCAACCGAGGCTGTGAACTATCAGTTCATGCGCGGGCAGGATGGCTACAAGGTTCTTTCTGACTGGCTGCAGTCAGGACTGATCGAGAAGATCGGCGTTGTTAAGACGATGGCCCGCAAGGAGATGAAGAAGCGCCGTGAACGGCTTGCGGAAGTCTCCGAGGACGTGCTTGTTTCATTGATGGATGAACCTGGCGTCAAGGTGTTGGCGGCAACGCAGGACGAGACAGGCGCTTACACGGTTGAGGTTGAAAGCCAGCGCGAGCAAACCTGTTACGAGGATATTCCTATCCCTTCGGAGGAGTTCCTGTTTTCGGCCCGTCTGCGCGATGTTGATGATTTGGGATACAAGGCGCACCGCGTCATGAAGACCAAGTCAGAGCTTGTTGAGATGGGCTTTGACCGCGACCAGGTCGAGGGCTTGGCGGCTGAAAATGCGCGCTATGATTATGATTCGCGCAGCACAGTGAGATGGGCGGACGAAGGCGAAATATCATCGAGCAACCTTCCCGGTATGGAAACGGTCTGGCTTCTGGAGGAATATGTCAATCTCGACATGAACGGCGATGGCGTTGCCGAACTGGTCCAGATATTCAGGGTCGATAACACAATTTTGAGCATTGAGCGGGTTGAGAATAACCCGTTTGTAGTTTTCACACCTTTCCCCCGTGCTCACCGTATGGTTGGCAACAGCCTCGCGGATAAGGTTATGGATATTCAGCGCATTCGCTCGGTGATTCTGCGCCAGACGCTCGACGGTATCTATTTGACAAACAACCCACGCATGTGGCTGCCCAAGGAGTGCGAGACGGAAAATACGGTTGATGACCTGTTAACCGTAAGGCCGGGGGGCATTATCCGTGGTTCCGGTGCCGGTGGCCAGCCTGTTTCGTTGAGCGAGCCGTTCGACGTTCAGCGCGGCATGGCGATGCTGCAATATCTGGCGGGGGAACAGGAAAGCCGGACGGGTATCACGCGGCTTAACCAAGGTCTTGATGCCGACACACTGAACAAGACGGCGACCGGAACGGCATTGATGCAGGCGCAGGGACAGCAGTTTGAGGAATTTATCGCGCGGAATTTTGCCGAGGCGATGTCCCGTTTGTTTGCCAAGAAGCTGCGCCTGATGATTGACAGCGGCGACCCCATCGCGGTCCGGGTTGACGGTTCATACCGTTCCGCCGATCCGAAAGAATGGGCGCCTGACATGGATGTATCGGTGCGCGTTGGGTTGGGTTCTGGCCGCAAGGATCAGCGGCTGGTCTATCGTTCGCAATTGCTCCAGATGCAGCAGCTTGGTCTTGAAGGTGGGCTATGCTCGCCAAAGCATATCGCGTCGAATATGTTTGGCTGGATACGTGATGCCTCGTTGGGCAACCCTAACGATTATTGGCAAGACCCTGAAGAACCGGGATACCAGCCGCAACAGCAGCAGCCGGACCCCAAGATGATCGAGATGCAGGCGAAGGCTGAAAACGAAAAGGCAAAGCTGCAAATAAGCGCGGGGCAAGCGCAGGCCAAGGCCGCGAACGACCAAGCCAAGATCATGCTCCAGGCGCAGCAAGGCGCCGCCAAGATGCAGGCGGAAGCCGACAAGGCGGCAATGCAGGCTAACCTTGAAATAAGGCGGCAAGAGATTGAAGCGCAGATAGAGCGGGAGAACCAGTTGATTGCGCTCGCCGGTCACGGAATGAAGGCCAACCGCAACGGCGGGCGTTTGGATGTCTGAAGATCCTATTAGGCGCGGTGTGCGGTGGAAGCTGTTTCTGGAGGAGGAAGGCGGCGTTAATGATATGCTGGCCGAGATACGCCAGACCTATCTGGAGCGCATTGCGGCGGCTGATCCGGGTGACACTGGCAGGCTCCAAGTGCTGGCGATGGCACACCGTGTGAGCCGCGAATTTGAGGCGATGATACGCGATATTGTGACGGCGGGCGAGGTTGCTACGGCAGCTCGTGATTACACCGATAAAATGGAGAAACTTTCAGCCGCAGCCAAGCGGCGCATGTAATTCCGCCCATAAGGGCTGAATACGTCCCGGCGTTTCCGGGGTCACGCTGTGAAGCGTTAAAAAAGGCAGAGCAAAAATGGCCCATCCCGAAGCGGAAGCCGTTGAGCAAAGCACCGAATCCGGTAGCACGCTTGACGACATTCTAAAACTCGCAGGCGAAGAACCGGATACTCCTCAAGAGGAGGAAGAACCCGAAGCGGAAACCGACGAAGGCGGCGAGCCGGAAGCGGAAGATGCGGAGGAAGTCCTTGAAGACGAAGATGAAGCGGAAGAACCGTTAGAGGTCATCAAACCGCCAGTCTCGTTCAACAAGGAAATGCAGGCCAAGTTCAGTGCGCTTGCTGAAACCGACCCGGAACTGGCGAAAGCCTTTGCGGACCACGAGTTGCAGCGCAATGAACAGGTCCGCTTGAAAACCACAGAGGCATCGGAGGCCACGCGCAACGCGACCGCCGTTGCCCAGGCGCAGCTTGCGGCTATTCAGCAGCAATATGCGACCGAACTGGAGGTTTACGCTAAGGCGTTCATGCCGGTGAAGCCCGATCTGGCGTTACTGGCAAACGATCCCGCTTCCTATGCGCAACAAGCCGCGATTTATGAAGAAATGGCTGCCCAGCATGATTCACTCATGCAGCAGGTTTTTCAAGTGCGCGGACAGGCACAGGAGTTTCAGGTTCAAGCGTCACAGCAGGATATAGCCGCCGAACAGGCGCTATTGAAGGCTCAGTGGCCGGAGATTCTGGACCCTGCGAAACAGGCAGAATTGTGGACGGGGCTTGTGGAAACCGGAGGCGAACTCGGCTTTACGCAAGAAAATCTCGGCAATTCGTCTGCGTCTGAAATGTTGGCGCTCAAAAAGGCCGGTGAATGGCGGGCAAAAGCCGCCAAGTGGGACGCATTCCAGTCGTCGAAGATGGCCAAGATCAGGGCGGCCAAGGACTTACCCAAGGTGGCGACACCGGGGACGGGTTCGAGGGTCAACCAATCGAAAGCCGACAAGGCGACGGCGGCATTCAATCGGGCCAAGGTTTCACGCTCGGCCAATGATTATGTCGATTTTTTCGAGGCATCGGGCGTCAGCCTTTAGCCTTTAACCACGGTTCCCGCGCTGTGAAGCGTCGGTTTCCCAGTCCCGCAAGGGCAAGATGGACTTAATGCAATGACTGTTCCTACAAATACGATCCAAGCGGTTGCCCGCGTTGGTGTTCGTGAAGACCTCGCGGACAAAATCTACGAGTTGTTTCCCGATGAAGCCCCGTTCACCAAGATGATCGGTCGCGGTTCGGCAAGCTCCACTTTCACCGAGTGGCAGATTGACAGCCTCACGGCGGCGTCGGCAACAAACGCGGCCATTCAGGGTGATGACACTCCGAATACGTCGCGCGCCGCAACCACGCGCGTCGGCACCTATACGCAGATCAGCACGAAGGTTGTTGGCGTTTCGACTACGGTTGAGGCAGTTTCGATGGCGGGCCGCAAGTCGGAACTCGCCCGCGAACTGATGAAGTCGGGCCGCGAACTCAACACCGACATCGAAATGCGCGCATCGGGCAACTACGCTTCTGTAGCCCCTGCTGCGGGCGTTGCCGGTCTGACGGCTGGTGCATTGGCTTGGTTGACCTCGAACGTCTCTCGCGGCGCTACAGGGGCAAACGGCGGCTATTCCGCCGGAATTGTCGCTGCGGCTACCAACGGGACGCAACGTGCATCAACCGAAACTCTGCTCAAGACTGTTTTGCAGACGGCTTGGTCAGCGGGTGGCAACATTCGCGCGGCCATTGCTTCCGGCACGCAAAAGCAGGCTATGGCGGCGTTCACCGGCCTTGCGACGCAGCGTCGTGAAACCGGCGACAAGACGGCAACTATTGTCGCGGGCGCGGACGTTTACGTCTCCGACTTCGGCAAGGTGCAGTTTGTCCCGTCGCGCTTCTGTTCGACCCGTGACCTGTTGCTGGTTGACCCGGAGTATTGGGATATTGCCGATCTTGACGGTTTGGTTGTTGAAGACCTTGCCAAGACCGGCCTTGCCAAGCGCAAGCTGATGCGGCGTGAATGGGCGCTTCGGTGTAAGAACCAGGCGGCCAGCGCCGTGGTTGCTGACCTCAGCTAAGGGATTGGGCCGGGGTTAACGCTCCGGCCCTTTTCGCATGGAAAAATTACAGATGGCCGCAACGGCGGCGGACACTTTATGCGACGGGCTTGGCGGTTATCTCGCGCCCGGCGCCGTATTCACAGCCGCAGACGCTGAAGCGGCGCGGCAGCATATCGAGAAAGGTCATGCTCAATGGGCTGGGAAATCCTTGACGATGGAAGCTGGAATGGACTTAAAAAGTCCATGCGCGCCTTCGGGGATGAAGAAGGCACAGTTGAAATCCAATATGAGGACGTCAGCGGCGGGCAAGTCATTGAAGAAAACAAGCAAGCCGAAGGCGTAAACAAGAGGTCTGAGGTTTGGCATGTTGGGCACATCCCCGCGTCGGTTGGCATGAAATGGCTTGTTGAGGAGGGAGTTGATATGTGGAGCCCCGACCATATCGACGCGGTAACGCGCAAGTTGATGGACAGCGATTATCGGTATCTTGTGCCGGGCTGCAATCGCATAATCATTTAAGGGGCGGGATATGGACTTCACGAGCCTGATTGCCCAAGTGGTTGACACTCTAGGGGAACAAATAACGACCGCGCAAGCGACGTCGCTTCTTCCCTTTGTTGAGGCGAGACTTAACAGGCTGGTGGACCATCCATCGCGCGAGGTTGAAGCTACGATCATTCCGGTTGCGGCGTCCACTACGTTACCGACTGATTGCTGGCGGGTGCGCGATGTGGCCCGCGACGATACGGCTGACGTGTCGCTAAGGCAGATGACCCCGGACGCGGCAAGGACGCTCTACGGGCTAAGCACGGGCAAATATGTAGCCTATTCGATCCAGGGGGCGGCAATCAAGCTATGGCCGGAGCCTGAGGCCACAAGCACGGACACGATTATCATTCGCTACCAGCAAACAATTCCGGCGCTTTCGGCGTCAGACCTCACCAACTGGCTGATAGATTCATATCCTGACGTTTATTATTATGGGCTTCTGGTCCAGTCGGAAGCGTATATTGTGAACGACGAGCGCGTTGGCATGTGGAAAGCCGCATTCGATGAATCGCTGTCGGAGTTGGGCCTTGATGCCAAGAGGCGCCGCTATGGGGCCAGCCCCTTGGTTGCCTATCCGTATAGCTACGCATAGGATTGCGGGATGGAGTTCGGGCCTTGGCTTCCAGATTTGGTTCCGGTCAATCATGCCGGGCTCGTTGTCGCGCGCAACGTCTATGCCGCCCCGAATGGTTATCGGCCTTTGCGGGGGCTTTCGTCTATCACAACAGCTTTATCCGTTGATTGGAAAGGTGGCGGATCGTTCGTCGATCTGGACGGAACAACAATCATGCTGGCGGGCACGAACAGCGGTCTTTATTCCTATTCATCCGGGGCATGGTCTGCAGAATATGCGGGTTCTTACACGGCGGCGTGGCAATTTGCGCAGTTCGGGGCGTTTGTAATCGGGGTTAATGGTGGAGCGCCTGTAAAATACACAATCAGTTCATCGACGGGGGCTGTTTTAGGTGGAACCCCGCCGACTTCGACGATGGTTTCGATTGTTCGTGATTTTGTTTTTCTTGCTGGCGACCCGGCGGCTCTATCAACGGTCTATTGGTCTGAAAACAACAACGCGGAAGGATGGACAAGCGGCACGGGGGAAAGCGACGACCAGCAATTGCCGGACGGCGGGCCTATAACGGGCCTTGCCGGGGGCGAATATGGTTTGGTTTTTCAGGAAAACGGCATTCACCGTTTTACCTATGTCGGGACGCCATTGATATTTCAGAGAGATAAAATCTCAAGCGGAATTGGCTGTCTAGCGCCGGGGTCTGTTGCGC
The DNA here is from genome assembly GCA_016719015.1 of Chitinophagaceae bacterium. GTDB lineage: Bacteria > Bacteroidota > Bacteroidia > Chitinophagales > Chitinophagaceae > JJ008. The sequence goes on along the minus strand of JADKAZ010000012.1, from coordinate 4,152 downwards.
AATTCGGGCGTATGGTTTTCTTCCTTTCGGGGCGCGGCTTCTATTCGGTGGTTGATGGTGAATTGACGCCTATTGGCCAAAACAAGATCGACGATACATTCTGGGCAACATATTCGCGGTCGGATGTGCAGAACAATATCCGCGCGACGATTGATCCGCGCCGCGCGCTGGTTGTCTGGTCGATGCCAGACCGCCTATGGATATATAATTGGGTATTGGACCGCTGGACTGACGCGGATATTCCTGGCCTTGCCGGGGTGGCTACGGGCATGTCGGCGGGCGTGACGCTGGATTCATTGGACGCGGCATATCCTTCAGGTCTGGATAGCATCCCTTACTCGCTTGATGACCCAATCTTTGCGGGCGGCGACCCGATGATTACATTCGTGAAGACAGACAGGATTATTTATTCATTCGGCGGCGCGACAACGCTTGAGGGTGTTTTGCAGTTTGCCAAGATCGAGCCTCAAAAGGGCCGGAACGCGAGAATAAGGCGCGCGAGGCTTGATAGCGATGCAACGGATGGCGTGACGCTTACGGTTGATTACAGCGCGCGACTGGGGGATTCGCAATCCACGGTATCGACAACAACGCTAACGACGCAAGGATATATGCCAATCCGCGCGACGGGCCGGTTTATACAGATGAAGGTGACACTGACCACAAGCGCGACTTGGACTTATGCCCAAGGGTTGGCGCTTGATCTGGCACCTGGTGGCGGGGCATGAGTAGCATTCCGGTATCATGGCCGTCGGTCCAGGAGTGGATGCGCAAGGCGGCGACGGCATTGAACCCATTAACGCGGATTTGGCCCGATCTTTATGTGCCGGGCAACCTCACAATCGTTCCTGGGTCATCTGTGACACCGGCAAGCAATGGCGATCTAGTGGTTGAGGCGACAAGCAACACGTCCGTTACAATCAAGTTGAAGGGCACCGATGGGACGGTGCGCAGCGTATCCCTAACGCTGGTCTAGCGCCGGGCTGGCCGGTGTATATCAAGTTCAGGGGGGCAATCGCGGGCGTTCTGGATCAGGCATTGTATCCGGTTGCATGGTTAGATGCGCGGGTTGCGACGGGCGATGTCGATGTGATGGCGACTGATACGAGCTGCATCCTGACCGAGTTCAAGCAATATCCGAGCGGGGCTTGGGAAATTCACGGGGTGGTTGCGGTCGGTGACGTAAATGAAATTACAGGCGTCTTGATACCGAAGGCTGAGCAATATGGGCGCGAGCGTGGCTGCGTCATTGCGTCGATTGCGTCCCGGCGCGGTTGGGCAAAGGTTTTGCCGGATTACGAAGTGCATCAAGTTGAATTGCGGAAGGAATTGTAATGGGCGTTTCAGGAGGGTCTAAATCAACGTCTGGATCGGCCCAAAAGTGGGCGCAGCCGTTTGCTGTGAGCGCGGCCCAGACGGGGCAAGACCTGTTCAACCAAAACCAGCCTGCGCTTAACCAATTGTCGCAACAGGTTTCGGGAATGATTCCGGGGCTGAACAGCGCGTTTGAAGCGAACGGGGCGATGATACGGGGGAACGCGGGCCAGCTTAACGGCATGGTCCCGCAGCTTCAAAACGCATTCGGCACGAATTACAACAACATGCAGGATTTGGCGGGCGCCGTTAACAATGCCGGCGGCATGGCTATGGCGGATTATGCCGGGCCGAATGCGGCGACTATGGCCCTTCCGGCGGCTCTGCGGCGGCTTTATTCTGGCGGTATGGACCCGACGCTTGGTGCGGCGCAGAATTACACGCAAAACGTGCTCGGCGGGCAGTATCTGAACGGCAACCCTTATCTTGACGCTGTTTTGGGCAAGACGCGCCAGAATGTAACGAACCAGGTCAACAGCCAGTATTCATTAGGCGGGCGCTATGGCTCAGGAGCCCATGTCGGCAATCTCACAAGCGAATTGTCGGCGGCTGAAAATGCCGCGCGCATGGGCGACTATAACAACCAGATGGGCCGCATGGATCAAGCCGCACAGACGGCGGGCCAGCTTTCGGGCCAGCAATCGGCAAACAATGCGGCGAACTACAACAATCTTCTTGCGAGCGCGCAGGCTGACAGCGGCATCAGGAACACGTCCTACGGGCAGGCGATGCAGGCGGCGGGCATGATCCCCGGTATTGCGAACTCTGCTTACATGGGGCTGAACCCGCTCTTGAGTACAACGGGCGCGGTTGCTGATCAGGGCAACGCATCCTTTGCGCCTTTGCCGGGTATCCTGAACGCGGCAACAACGGCGGCGCAACTGCCCTATGCCGGATATAACGCCTATACGAGCGGCCTTGGCACATTGTTCAACGGCGGGGTCCAGAAGCAATCGAACGGCATCGGTGGTGTGCTCAGCGGGGTTGGTTCGATCTTCTCCGGTATGGGCGCGATGCAGGGTGGTTAAGGAGGCCGTATAGTGTTCTACAACAAGCAAAGGGGCGGCTTCCCGTCGCTCAACATTCCCGGCGCAAGCGACATGCTCGGCTCGCCTTACATGCGCGGGCCTGTTGGACGAGCGGAATTGCAGGCGGGGCCGATCAAAGAACCCGCCATGCCGCCCGCAATCAAGCCCAAGGCATTCGGCAAGGGTGGTAAGGCTTGGAAGATACTCGGCATCATCGGGGACGCATTGCAGACGGCTGGCGGGGGAAGAGGCACCTATATGCCCGCAATGTTGGAACTGCAGCAACAAGTCGATGCTGAACGTAAATGGCAGGCGCAACTCGATACACAAATGCAGATTGCGCAGATGCGCTTGGCCAAGGGACCGAACCCGACGCAGCTTCAACTGAACTACGAATACGCGCGCGAGCAAGACCCAGGCATGACATTCGCCAAGTTTATGGCCATGTATCATCCACAGTTTATCAGCGGTGCGGATGGCCAATATCAGGTCGACCCGGGCGGCACTGATGCGCCGGAAGGTTATACACCTATGACAGATGAAGAAGTGCGGCAGCTTGGTCTTGGAGGTCCGACTGGTATCCAGTCGGGTGGCTTTCGCTGACCCAAGGTTTGCGCCGGGACGCATGACAAGCGGGCGACGGACCCCGGAAGGCAATGCGGCGGTAAAGGGTGACAAAAACAGTCACCACTTGACCGGCGACGCGGCGGATTATGTCGGGGCATCGGTTGGCCAGTTGCGCGGCTATTTCGGCCCCAACGCGCGCTATTTGGATGAAGGCAATCATGTTCACGTTACCCTGCCGGGCTACGGCAAGGTTCCTTATTTTGGTCGGCGCGGAACGCTCGGCCTTGGAGGTAACTGATGGGATGGTATAGAGACCCTCAAGGAAGGCCGGTCCAACTCCCGGACAGGCCCGCCGTGACGCCTGTAGGCCCGCGCAATCCGCGCCTTCCCGCGCAGGTGAAGGGAGATATTCTGGGCAATGCAAACACGGCGGCGACTACGGGGCGCACTGTTGTGCAGACGCGCGGAGATCAGATCGACAATGCCACGAAGGCGGCAACGCAAGCCGCTCTAATCCGCAAAGCCCAAGCCGATGCCCTGGCGGCGGAAAACACGGCAAAAGGTATAACGCCTGAATACATGCAGCAGCAGGCAGCCCAGCGCAAAACAATGGCGCCGCTTGGCCCGCTGATTGATGATTTGCAGCGCCAATACGAACAGAACTTCCGTGGGAACGGCGGCACGTCAGGGCGGGGTGTTTTGGCGGAAGTTATGCCGGGGAGCATTTTTGGGCGAACAGTCAATTCCGCGAATGATGTTTTCAACAGCACGGCGATGCGCACGGGGCCTTTTATCAAGCCATTCGTTGCACCGGGCGGCAAGGATGCCGATGCTGCTTCGGAGTATCAGCAAAAGGTTATGCCGTTCATTCCGCAGGCGGGTGATTCAGACGCCAAGATCGAGAGCAAGATCAATCAGCTTCGGGCGCTCTATAACCGCTATATGGGCGCCAAGACGGCACCCAAAAAGCAGACAACCGCTCCGGTCATCGACTTCAACCATTGGGGGCAATAAAATGCCTGATGTAAGGATGCCTGACGGGACAGTCGTCCGAAACGTTCCCGCCAATGCAACGCGCCAGCAGATTCTCGCAGCTTACGAGCGCGCGAAACAGCAAGGCGCGATTGCCGACAAGCGTCCTACGTCATTTTTCAGGGGTTTGAGGCAAGGCATTATGACGCCC
>JADKAZ010000011.1 GCA_016719015.1 Chitinophagaceae bacterium | reverse complement strand
ATTCAGTCTTCTGGTCGGCTTCGGTCATCTGGGGAGTTCCTTGCGAGCGGTGAAGCGTAGCACGAAGCGACGCTTCGCCAAACCCCGCTCAGGCCTTGTCCGTCTTCTTGAACCAGGACTGCATCCGCTTCCAGCCGTCTTCCGCCGCATCCTTGGTGAAACTGGGGCGGTAATCGGCGTGGAAGGCATGCGGGGCATTGTCGTAAACGTGAATCTGCGAAAGGCGGGCAGCCTTGCTGCCTTCTTTCAGCGCCATCTCCATCTTCTCGACGGTTTCCAGCGGGATGCCCGTATCGAGGCCACCATAGAGGCCGAGTACCGGCGCCTTGAGGTCGGCGGCAATGTTGATCGGATGGCGTGGGGTGAACTCATTGACGTCGCCGACCAGCCGCCCGTACCAGGCGACGCCGGCCTTGACCTGCGGGTTGTGGGCACAATAGAGCCAGGTGATGCGACCACCCCAGCAGAAGCCGGTGATCGCCAGTCGGTCCGTATTGGCGCCTTTGGACGCCGCCCAGGCGACGGTCGCATCGAGATCGCTCATCACCTGCGCATCCGGCGTCTTGCTGGTGATCTTGGCGAGAATATCGGGAATGCTTGAATACTGGCGCGGGTCACCCTGACGGGCGAAGAGTTCGGGCGCGATGGCACAATAGCCGAGCTTGGCCAGGCGGCGGCAAACGTCCTGGATGTGCTCATGGACCCCCAAGATTTCGGAAACCACGAGGACACCCGGCGGCTTGACCGCCCCTTGGGCAAAGGCGCGATAGGCGACCATTTCGCCATCGCCAGCCCGGCACCTTGACCTCGCCCGCCAGCAGGCCGACGTCATCGGTCTTGATCGCCGTCTGCGCCATCACCAGTTGGACGGACGGCGCGAAACCGGCGCCGACACTGGTGACGAGGAAGCTGCAGGCGTGTGAACGACAGCGCGGGAACGGGGCTTTCGAATTCCGGATCGGGGGGGTCGTGAATGGTCTCCTGGTAGTGACTACATAAGAACGATGTCGTATAGATAGGCTCACTGCATAATATACATTTAATATCAATAACATGCAGAGAATGTGTGCTTCTGATTTGTCGCCAGCTACCCGTCTGGCTACCCGGAAACCGCGGGCTCCCACTGGACCGTCTGCGACGGCTTGAATCGAACCCAGCGCTCAGGGCAGCTTGTTTGGACTCTGGCCCGCACTCTGCCCGCCACGCTGGCCGGGAACGCCATTCGTCCTCCGACTCTGGCCTCGACTCTGGCCTCGACTCTGGCCCGGTCGGTGAAGTTGCTTCCCCGGCTGCGACTTCGCCACCTCCAGTGCAGCCGGATGCACGGGTACTCCAGTTCTGATCGGCGGCTTCGTTCATGTACCAAGCGCGGCGGCGGGTTCTTCGACACGAAGGAGGGATCGGTAGTGGGTCCAGCTCAATTCGTGACGCAGTGCGTCACGAATCGGCAACGTCCAGGAGCATTTCATGCTGCGACGGGCGATTACGCACGGCGTCACCCGGACCGGCTCGCCAAGGCACTCAGGGTATCTATCGTGCAGACGGTGTCGATCGATCAATATCTGACCCCGGGTCGCCGCTCGAGACCTTTACCGCCGCCCGGCTACTTGTTCTTCTTGAGCAGCTGATCCAAGGTCTCGATGCCTTCACGCTTGAGCACCGTGCCGAGTTGTGCATCCGACCGATAACCCTTGGCGAAATCTTCGCCGTAGGTCTTACGCAGAGTTTCCACTTTCGTATCGCTACGCTTCTGGCGGATCTCGCCGTCCTGATCCCGCATGCGGCCATCAAGGCCCTTTGGATAATGTTTTGCCGCCATGTCAAGCTCCTGTAGCAGTCCAGCTGTTGATGATCCCTAGTTCGCGCCAAGCCTTTAAATCATAATCATTATGCGTCGCACTTGGTTGTTTAATACAACGCTATGAACATTCTAGAGCAACCTATATACTATGTGCAATAGCCAAAATGTATCAAATTGACCAACAAAGATGACCGCCGAAAAGATCACAGAATTGACCCAGCACCAGCGCGACCGTCTCGCGTTCATAGAACTGCGTGTCCGTTTTGTTGGGGAAATCCGCCGCCAGGACTTAGTAGCTCGATTTGGCATCCAGGCGGCAGCCGCAACGCGAGACATCGCGCAGTACAAGGACATTGCCCCACGCAACCTCGACTACGACACCAAGGGCAAAGTGTATGTACGCGGTAAGTGGTTTCGCCCGGCGTTCGAGTTTCCAGTCGAACGGGTTCTCACTTGGCTGTCGCAAGGTTACGGGGATGGCGAACCGCTACGGCTCAAGTCTTTCGTGTCTTGCGAAGGACCAGCGCTGCTGAACAAGCCAGATCTCGAAACGCTATCTGTGCTGACGCGCGCAATTCACCAGAAGGGCGCTATCGAGATTTCCTATCGCGCGCTATCTAGCGGCCTGACCAAACGCGAGATCGTGCCCTTCGCTTTGGCCGACAACGGCCAGCGTTGGCATGTGCGCGCCTTCGACCGGCGCAGTGGCGAGTTCCGTGACTTTGTTCTGGCCCGGATCGCCGATGCCCAAATCGTTACTGGCAACGTCGGCGAGCAGGAAACCTCAGACCAAGACATTCAGTGGAATCGAATCGCTGAGCTTGAACTGGTCCCGCATCCGGCGAATGTGCAGCACCCTGACACGATCGAGGCCGAGTATGGGATGGAAAACGGCGTACTCAATCTGCGCGTGCGTGCAGCGATGGCTGGCTACCTGATGCGGCGCTGGAATGTCGATTGCACCGAAGACCACAGCCTGAAAGGTGCCGAGTTTCACCTTTGGCTGCGCAACCGTCAGGCGCTCTATGGCGTGACCAACCTCATGCTCGCCCCCGGATACGAGCCATCGGAGAAGGTGTAGCCATGCTTAAACTCGAAGATATCAAGAAAAACGCGGCCATCTCCGGTATTGAGCCTGGGCACGTTGTTCGCGTCGTCACTACGGAACCTGTCGGCGTAAAACGCCACAAAAGAATCCCACCAAACGCACCCCACCCCAAACCGCAGCTGCGGCCGGGTAACGCCGCTCACTCAGTAAGAAATTCACCGTCTATTTCAAGACCCCGGACGGCAAGCTGCTGGAGCGCATGCTCTTCCGTACCGACGAAGCCAATCTGTCGCTGGCCGAAGCCGGTCGCCCGTGGGCATTCGATGCACCCGGAGAGGAATTCAAGCTCGCTGCCGAAGCTTATCGGATCAATCTGGCGCATTTGTTCGATCCGATGATGGCGGTTCATACCTCCAACGTCGAACCGCTGCCGCACCAGATCACCGCCGTCTATGAATCCATGCTGCCGCGCCAGCCCTTGCGCTACGTGCTGGCAGACGACCCCGGCGCGGGCAAAACGATCATGGCCGGGTTGTTCATCCGTGAATTGTTGATGCGGGCCGACGCCAAGCGCGTCCTGATCGTCGCCCCCGGCAGTCTGGTTGAGCAGTGGCAGGATGAAATGTTCGAGAAGTTCGGCCTGTCCTTCACGCTGTTTTCCCGTGAGCAGGTCGAGCAGTCGCGCAGCGGCAACCCCTTCGACGACATCGACCTGATGGTCGCCCGCGTCGATCAACTGTCCCGCGCCGAAGACCTACAGGAAAAGCTACGCCTCTCGCAGTGGGACCTGATCGTCGTCGATGAAGCGCACAAGCTCTCGGCCAGCTACTTCGGCAACAAGGTCAATAAGACCAAACGTTTCCTGCTCGGCGAGTTGCTGGGTTCGATTACCCGTCACTTCCTGCTGATGACGGCCACGCCCCACAACGGCAAGGAAGAAGATTTCCAGTTGTTCATGTCGCTGCTGGACTCCGACCGTTTCTACGGCAAGTTCCGCGACGGCGCGCACAAGGTCGATGTAACCGACCTCATGCGCCGGATGGTCAAGGAAGACCTGCTCAAGTTCGATGGCTCGCCCTTGTTCCCCGAGCGCCGGGCACGCACCGCCAACTACAAACTATCTGACCCCGAAGCCGCGCTGTACGCTGCCGTCACGGACTATGTGAAGGAGGAAATGAACCGCGCCGACCAGCTTCAGGATGGCGCACGCAAGGGCACAGTCGGCTTCGCGCTCACTGCCTTGCAACGTCGATTGGCCTCCAGCCCGGAAGCGATTTACCAGTCGCTGCGCCGTCGCAGCAACAAACTCAAGCGTCGTGTCGAGGACGAGAAGCTGCGCCAACGTGGGCAGTCGCTGGCTGAAACCCAAGGGCCGAATGGTTTCGGCAACGTCTCCGACGACATTTGGGAGTCCGCCGACGCACTGTCACCAGACGACTACGAGAATTTCGAGGAAGCCGTTGTCGATCAGGCCACCGCCGCCCAAACCATTCAGGAACTCGAAGCCGAAATCATCATCCTTGAAGGCTTGGAGGAACAGGCACGGCAAGTCGTCCATTCCGGCCAAGACCGCAAATGGGACGAGCTTTCCAAGCTGCTCCAGAACACCCCGGAGATGCGCGACGCCGATGGTCGCCAGCGCAAGCTGATTATCTTCACCGAGCACCGGGACACGCTGAATTACCTCGCCGTCAAAATTCGCGGCCTGATCGGCAACGAAGAATCCGTGGTCATGATCCACGGCGGCGTCAAACGCGAAGATCGCCGCAAGGTGCAGGAGCTATTTCGCAACGATCCTTCCACTCGGGTGCTGCTGGCGACCGACGCGGCCGGCGAAGGCGTGAACCTCCAGAACGCCAACCTGATGGTCAACTACGACCTGCCGTGGAACCCCAACCGGCTTGAGCAACGTTTCGGACGTATCCACCGTATCGGGCAGACCGAGGTATGTCACCTGTGGAACATGGTCGCCGCCGAAACACGGGAAGGCGACGTTTTCCAGCGTCTCTTTGAAAACTGGAAGTCGAGCGCAAGGCGCTGGGCGGTCGCGTGTTCGACATTCTCGGCGAAGTGTTCGAGGACAAGAGCCTCAAAGACCTGTTGATCGAAGCCATCCGCTACGGCGACGACCCCGAGATTCGTGCCCGACTGCATCGCAAGGTTGAAGGCGCCCTGGACACCCAGCACCTCGAAACCATCATCAAGCGCAACGCCTTGTGCGAAGAGGTGATGGACGAGCGCCGCCTCTTCGCGGTCAAGGAAGAAATGGAAAAGGCCGAAGCGCGCAAGCTTCAGCCCTATTTCATTCGCTCATTCTTCAATCAGGCATTCCAGCAACTCGGCGGCGAACTCCGGCCACGCGAGCAAGGCCGCTACGAAATTACGCACGTTCCGGCCAACATCCGCGAACGGGATCGGCAAATCACAGGCCGGGATCGCCGCAATGCCGACCCGGTACTGCGCCGGTATGAGCGCGTCTGCTTTGAGAAGCAATACGTCCGCGTCGCTGACAAGATCGGCGCACCGATGGCGAGCATGATGCACCCCGGCCACCCCTTGATGCAGTCGGTGACTGACATCGTGATGGAGCAGCACCGCAACAAGCTGAAGCAGGGCGCGATACTGGTTGATATGAGCGACATGGGCATCACGCCCAAGGTGATGCTCATCATCGATCATTCGATAAAGGAAGGTGCCGACCTGACGCACGTTGTCTCGCGGCGCATGCAGTTCGTCGAGATCGACCCGCAAGGCGGCGCAATCAATGCCGGCTGGGCACCTCACCTCGACCTGGAACCCATCGGCAAGGCAGACATTGCACTGATCGAAGACGTGCTGGCTGCGCCGTGGATCACGCAAAACCTTGAACAGCAAGCCTTGGCGCATGCTTCGACGCATCTCGTGCCCGAACATTTCGACGAGGTGCGTAGCAGGCGCGAGAAGAGCGTCGACAAGACCTTGAATGCGGTTCACGAACGTCTGGTCAAGGAAATCAACTACTGGTCGGATCGCTACATCAAGCTCAAGGACGACATCGCTGCCGGCAAGGACGTTCGCCTGACACTTGAAAACGTTCGCCGCACGATTGATGACCTAACCGCCCGGCGCGAATCGCGCGAGAAAGAACTCCTCGCCATGCGCCACGTCATCTCGGCAACGCCCGTGGTGGCCGGGGGCGCATTGGTAATTCCTGCGGGCCTGCTGGCACAACGCAAAGGCCAGCCGGGATGGACGGCAGATGCCGATGCCCGCGCGCGCGTCGAGTGGATCGCCATGAGGGCGGTGATGAACGCCGAGCGCGCACTCGGGCATGAAGTGATTGATGTGTCGGCGCAGAAGTGTGGCTGGGACGTAACCAGTTTGCCAAGGGCCATTGACGGCAAGTTGCCAGAGTCCAGGCACATTGAGGTCAAGGGGCGCGCCAAGGGACAAAGCACGATCACCGTGACCCGCAACGAAATTCTTTACGGGCTAAATCAGCAGGACAAATTTATCCTGGCCATCGTTCTTGTTGAAGGCGACCGGCACGAGGGGCCGTTCTACGTAACGACACCCTTCACGCAGGAGCCCGATTGGGCTGTAACCAGCATCAATCTCGACCTCGATCAGTTGCTTGCGAAAGCAGAGCGTATCGGATGAATCAGCACGATATTTTTGATTCCTTGGCCCGCAACGCCTTCGATTTTTTAGGGCGAGCAATCGACGATTTTGATAAGGCTCCCAAATACTCGGTTATTCACTTCTGTGCTGCTGTGGAGATGCTGCTCAAGGCCCGGCTGATGATGGAGCACTGGTCGCTGATTGTTTCCAAACCTGAGCAGGCCAACCTCGCAAAGTTCATGGCAGGCGATTTCGCGTCAGTCACGATGGATGAAGCGCGGTCCCGAATACGGGACATCGCGGGCGAGGAGATTGCGGACGATGCATTCAACAGCTTTCGTACCCTGGCAAATCATCGCAACAAGATGATCCATTTCTTCCACGCCGATGTGGAGAAGATGACGGCAAAGGCGAAAATCGTCGCGGAGCATTGTCGCTCTTGGTTTCATTTGCACCGCCTGCTGAACCGCTGGGAAAGATATTTCCGGGATTTCCGTGATGACATTGCGCAGGCTGATCGGGCGATGAAGGCGCATAGAAAGTACCTGAGTGCCAAGTACAAGGCGCTTAAGCCCGACCTAGATGCAGCGCGTAAGGCGGGCAACAAGCCGAAGGCATGCAGTGCTTGCGGTTTCAAGGCGGCCGTGCCGGATGCTCTCGATGATCAGATTGCCTCGCTGCGCTGTTTGGTGTGCGACCACACCGAGATCCAGTTCGAGATTGATTGCCCGCACTGCAACCAGCCTATCGTCATTGCGAACGAGGGATACGCGACCTGCGAGCATTGTGCCGCAGCAATCGACTCCGACGATTTGGCGGATGCATTGGCCAATCACGATGCGGTGCACATGGCTATCGCCGATGGTGACGACCGCTGGGAACCCGCCAACTGTGCAAGCTGCGACGGATATCACACCGTCGTGAAGCGTGGGGACATTTATTTCTGCGCCAATTGCTTCGATTGGACCGATCACGTCGAGCGGTGTGAGTGGTGCAACGAGCCGAATACCGGCGATATGGAACACAGTTACTTTGCCGGATGTTGCGTTTGCGATGGCAAGGCTGGATGGGAAAAGGACGATTGAATGATGATTAAAACTCCCAAGAAACTTATTGAGGTCGCGCTTCCGCTCGATGCAATCAACGTGGCTGCTGCACGCGAGAAATCTATTCGCCACGGACATCCGAGCACGCTTCACTTGTGGTGGGCGCGGCGACCCTTAGCGGCAGCGCGGGCGGTGATCTTTGCACAGATGGTCAACGACCCCGGCTATCAGCAAGGCGGTGGGTTCAAGTACGGGGTGAACAAGGAAAAGGCTGCCATCGAGCGCGAGCGCCTGTTCAAGATCATGGAAGACTTGGTGCTGTGGGAGAACACCAGCAACGAGGAGGTGCTGGACCGTGCGCGCGCCGAAATTTGGCGAAGCTGGCGTGAAACCTGCGAACTAAACCGGAGCCATCCGCTGGCTGCCGATCTTTTCAACCCTGAGAAGCTCCCCGCCTTTCATGATCCCTTTGCTGGCGGTGGGGCGCTACCTCTCGAAGCTCAGCGCCTCGGTTTGGAAAGCTTCGCTTCCGACCTTAATCCCGTGGCTGTGACCATTAACAAAGCAATGATCGAAATTCCTCCCAGGTTTGCCGGTCGGAGACCTGTAGGGCCGCGCGTGGAGAGGGACAGGCAGGGCAAACTATCCGAGGACTGGAGCGGTGCAAGAGGGTTGGCCGAGGACGTACGCCGTTACAGTGCTTGGTTGCGCAATGAAGCAGAAGGGCGCATCGGTCAACTCTACCCACAAGTCGAAATTACAGCTGCAATGGCTACTGAACGCCCAGACCTGAAGCCCTTGATTGGTCAGCGGCTAACTGTCATTGCGTGGTTGTGGGCACGCACGGTCAAGTCACCAAATCCAGCTTACTCTCATGTAAGTGTTCCCCTTGCAGCAAGTTTCTTGCTTGCAAATAAGCCCGGCAAGGAAAGGTACTTAGAGCCAGTTGTTACTGGTGACCAGTACTCTTTTCTTGTGCGTTCAGGTCCTCCAACGGCATTAGCCAAGAATGGCACAAAAGTAGAGGGGCGTGGCTCCAGCTTTTTCTGTGTGCTGTCCAAGACTCCAATTAGCGGTGACCACATCAAGGCGGAGGCACAAGCCGGTCGCATGGGATCACGCATGATGGCGATTGTGGCAGAGGGGCAAGGTGAACGTGTCTATCTGCCGCCGACGAACGAAATGAGGCCATTGCTCTAAAAGCAAATCCTACATGGGGCCCGACTCAAGAACTTGTTGGGAAGAGCGCGGATCAATTGCCACTCTATGGCATGACCAAATTTGAGAAGGTCTTCACAGGCCGCCAATTGGTCGCTCTGACCACTTTTTCCGATCTTGTTTCGGACGCTATCGAAAGGGCCCATGCTGATGCAGTTCGGTCTGGTATGCCTGATGATCAAGTGGGACTGGATGCAGGCGGCGCCGGTGCTACTGCCTACTCACAAGCAATCGGCGTCTATCTGGCGTTTGTTATTGAGAAATTGACCGAGTGCCACACGTCACTTTGCACTTGGAGTTCGGCTCCAAAAAATGAACTTGTAGTCAGCACATTTAGGCGGCAAGCAATCGCAATGACCTGGGATTTTGCGGAGTCGAACCCGTTCGCTGATTCAAGTGGAAGCCTTGCAAAAATTACAGAGGCGGTATCGAGAGTATTACCAACCTCTTTCTCAACTCACGTGCCTGGCTTCGCGACTCAGGCAGATGCACAGACGCAAAAAGTTAGTGCGCAAAAGGTCGTTTCCACGGACCCCCCGTATTACGACAACATCTGCTATGCGGACCTCTCAGATTTCTTTTACGTTTGGTTGAGAAAGATTCTAAAACCGATCTTTCCGAACCTTTATGCCACGTTGGCTGTTCCCAAGTCAGAAGAACTGGTTGCAACGCCGTCTCGTCATGGAGGCAAAGATAAGGCCGAAGCCTTTTTTCTTGATGGTATGACTCATGCCATGAACAACGTGGCAGAACAGGCCCATCCAGCTTTCCCCGTAACTATTTACTATGCGTTTAAGCAAGCAGAAACGAAAGATCATGTAGGAACCTCAAGTACAGGATGGGAAACTTTTCTTGAAGCCGTTCTTCGCGCTGGCTTTGCACTTACTGGGACATGGCCAATGCGCACCGAACGTGATGCACGCTCGATTGGTATCGGCACAAATGCGCTTGCGTCAAGCATCATCCTCGTTTGCCGTAAGCGAGCCGTTAATGCGCCCACGGTTAGCCGCCGCGAGTTCATCCGCGAACTTAACGCCAATCTGCCAGAGGCCTTGCTAGACATGACACGTGGGGGTGTCAATTCGCCGGTTGCACCGGTCGATCTTTCACAAGCCATTATCGGCCCCGGCATGGCCATCTTCAGCCAGTACGCCGCCGTGCTGGAGGCCGACGGACAGCCGATGAGCGTACGCACGGCACCAACTCATTAACCGATTTTTCGCCGAGGACGATTTTGACCACGACACGCAGTTCTGCCTGCATTGGTTCGAAGGGCAAGGTTGGGCTGAAGGCAAATTTGGCGACGCCGATGTGCTCGCACGCGCCAAAGGCACCAGTGTCGGTGGCCTTCAAGACTCGGGCGTTGTCGAGAGTGGCGCCGGTAAGCTGCGATTGCTGCGCTGGGCTGAATTGCCCAAGGACTGGTCACCCGAGACTGACACTCGGACTCCGATCTGGGAAGCACTGCATCACCTGATCCGTGCGCTGAACCAAGACGGCGAATCGGCGGCTGGTGCGCTACTCGCCCGCATGCCCGCTCGTGCCGAACCAATGCGCGCACTGGCATATCGCCTCTACACGCTCTGCGAACGAAAAGGTTGGTCAGAAGAAGCTCGTGCCTATAACGAGCTGGTTTCTGCATGGTCGAGTATTGAGCAGGCCTCTGCGGACGCCGGCATTGTCGGGTCGCAGGCGAAACTGGATATCTGATATGGCCGACATTGCGAAAATCGATGTAGTACTGCTCTCCGAGTTACGAGGACTGATTGAGCAGGCACGGCATCACCTTGCCCAAGTTGCCAACAGCACCTTGACGTTGCTGTACTGGAAGCTGGGAGAGCGAATCCGTCGGGAGGTCTTGCGCGACGAGCGGGCTGAATATGGCGAGCAGATTGTCGCGACACTGTCGCACCAATTGGCGAGTGACTACGGAAAGGGATTCACTGAAAAAAGCCTGCGCCGCATGGTGCAGTTTTCAGAAGCTTTTCCAGATGAACAGATTGTCGCGACGCTGTCGCGAGAATTGAGTTGGAGTCACTTCGTCGAAATCCTGCCGCTCAAGCAGCCGTTAGAGCGCGAGTATTACGCCGAGATGTGCCGAATCGAGCGGTGGAGCGTGCGCACCCTGCGCGACCGTATCGGCGGCCAGCTTTACCTGCGCACGGCCATCGCCAAGAAACCCGAGGCGGTAGTGCAGGCCGAAATCAGCCACCTGCGTGCTGGCGGGCAAATGACGCCCGACATGGTGTTCCGCGATCCCTACATGCTGGATTTTCTCGGCTTGCCCGAGGGCTACAGCGAACGCGACCTTGAGGCGGCCATCCTGCGCGAGATGGAAAGTTTCCTGCTGGAAATGGGGGCCGGCTTTACCTTCGTTGCACGGCAGAAGCGCATCAGTGTCGGCGCGGACGACTTCTACCTTGATCTGTTGTTCTATCACCGGCACTTGCGCCGCTTGGTTGCGGTCGAGTTGAAGCTGGAAGCGTTTGCGCCCGCACACAAGGGGCAAATGGAACTCTACCTGCGCTGGCTGGACCGTCACGACCGCCCCGTTGGTGAGGAATCGCCGATTGGCCTGATCCTGTGCGCAGGGGCTGATGCCGAGCAAGTCGAGTTGATGGACTTAAGCTCTGCGAATATCCGCGTCGCCGAGTATCTGGCGCATATCCCCGACATGAAGCTGATGCAGGCGCAGTTGCACCACGCCGTGGCCTTGGCCCGTGAGCGCGCGGCCAGCGGCCAGTTGCCACACCTGCCCGATACGAACACAGAAGCTGAAGGAGCAGCAGAATGAACCTGAAACCTTGGCGCGAAATCGCCGTTCCGCATGAAGATGTTCTCAAGGGCACGTTTCAGCAAGCCGAGTTCGCTGCGGACTTGTCTCGTGTTCATGAAGGCACTGCGACGCCCGAGTACCAGAATCCGTCGCTGTTTTTCCAGCGTACCTTCATCACCGAGGGCATGCGGCTGCTGCTCGACTCCGTCGTCAAGCGACTGTCGGGCAAAGGTGGCGATCCGGTCATTCAATTGCAAACAGCTTTCGGCGGCGGCAAGACGCATACGATGCTGGCGGTTTATCACCTCGCCACGGGCGACGTTGCGGCAAGCGACTTACCCGGCGTCCCGGCCATCCTTGACGCAGCCGGCGTAACGGAATTGCCGCATGCGCGAGTTGCGGTACTGGACGGCATCAAGTCGTCGCCCAATCAGCCCGTGATGCGTGATGGGCAGACGATCCGTACGCTATGGGGCGACCTGGCGTGGCAGTTGGGAAAAGCCGAGGGCTACGCTCTCGTCGCGGATGCGGATGCCTCCGGTACATCTCCCGGCAAGGCCGTGCTGGAAACACTGCTCAGCCGTTACGCCCCGTGCGTGATCCTCATCGACGAGATGGTCGCCTACGTGCGTCAGTTTGAGGAAGGCAAATCACTGACTGGCGGTAGCTTCGACTCAAATCTTAGTTTCGTGCAGGCGCTGACTGAGGCACTGAAAGCCGTCCCGAATGCCGTGCTGTTGGCGTCGCTGCCAGAGTCGGACAAAGAAGCAGGCGGCCAACGCGGCGTAAAGGCCCTTGCTGCCTTGTCGCACCACTTTGGCCGTATTCAAGCACTCTGGAAGCCTGTCGGCACTGAGGAGGCGTTCGAGATCGTCCGCCGCCGCCTGTTTGCGAGCATTGGCGACAAACTGGCGGCGGAATCCGTCTGCCGTGCGTTTGCTGACTATTACACGGCGAACAGTGAGGACTTTCCGCACGAGACGCAGGAGAGCCGTTACTTTGACCGGCTGATGCACGCCTACCCGATTCACCCGGAGGTATTTGATCGTCTGTACCAAGACTGGTCGTCGCTCGATAACTTCCAGCGTACCCGTGGTGTCTTGAAGCTGATGGCAAAGGTTATTCATCGGCTGTGGAAGGACAACGACAAAGACCCGCTGATCATGCCGGGCAGCTTCCCGCTGCAAGATGCCGACACCCGCAACGAAGTGATATATTACCTGCCGCAAGGCTGGGACCCGGTTGTCGAGCGCGATGTAGATGGCGAGCGCGCCGAGACCACCGAGATTGAAAACCGCGATACCCGACTCGGCGCCGTGCAAGCCTGCCGTCGTTCGGCGCGGACTATTTTTTTGGGTAGTGCGCCGAGTACGGCAAACCAGATGGTGCGCGGTCTTGAACTGGAGCGCGTCGTTCTTGGCTCTGCGCAGCCCGGTCAGCAGGTGGGTATTTATAAGGATGCGCTGCGCCGCTTGGGCGATCGCCTGCACTACCTGAACAGCGGCAACAATCGTTTCTGGTTCGATACACGGCCCAACCTGCGCCGGGAAATGGAAGAGCGCAAGCGCCGGTTCCAGGACAAGGAAGATGTGTTTCCCGCCATCCGCGACCGCGTGCAGCGGAGTTTTGCGTCAGGTGTGTTTGGTGGCATCCATGTTTTTACTGCGAGCGGTGACGTTCCTGATGATTGGCAACTACGTCTCGTGGTACTGCCGCCAGATGCCGCTTTTACCCGTAGCGGCCAGAGCCTTGCCATTGAACGCGCGACCGAGATTCTGAAGAACCGTGGCGACCAGCCGCGCTTCAAGCAGAACCGCTTGATCTTCGTTGCCGCCGATTACGACAGCGTGAGCCGCCTGAAGGATCAGGTGCGTTCGACCTTGGCGTGGCAATCCATCGTCGGCGACATCAAGGAGATGAAGCTCAACCTCGATCAGTTCCAGTCACGGCAGGCCAGCAAGAGCCTTGAGGATTCCAACGAGGCCCTGCGGCGAATGATCCGCGAGACCTACAAATGGATCGTCGCACCGATGCAGGAAGCCCGACCGGGCAAAGGCCTGTCTGAAATCCAATGGGAGCATTTCCCGATCAATCCGGGCACGCAGAACCTCTCGCAGGAGATCGAGCGCGTGCTGAAGGACAACGAACTCCTGATTACCGAGTGGGCACCGATCCACTTGGCGACTGTGCTCAAGACGTGGTTCTGGAAAGAGGACATCAAGGAGACAGCTGCGCTCAACGTTTGGCAGCAGACCTGCCAGCAACTGTATCTGCCTCGGCTTCGCGATGATGCTGTCTTTCATCACACATTGGCTGCCGGTGCTGAGAACCGGGACTTTTTCGGTTTCGCGCAAGGCAAGGAAGATGGTCGCTACGTTGGCTTCACGTTCGGCAAGCGCACATCATTATTCCTCGACTCATCCCTGCTGCTGATCGAGCCAGTCACTGCGGCTGGATACGCCGAGACGCAACGTGCGGCCGAAGATGCTGCACGCCCGAAGCCAGCAGACCATGTGCCGGGCACTACTGGCGACGGCGGCACCCCGCCGCGCGTCGAGGACTCAGCCAGGCCGACCTATGCCTCAGGCGGTAGTGCTGGGCCACAGGCTGCAAAGAAGCAGTTTTACGGCAGCATCGAGCTCGATGCCATCCAAGCGAAAAAGCAATTTGCCGACCTCGTCGATGAAGTCATCCTGCAATTCACCTCGCGGCCCGGCGTGAAGGTCAAGATCGCCATCGAGATTCAGGCCGAAACATCATCCGGTTTCGACGACAGCCTGCAGCGTGCAGTGAAGGAGAACTGCAATGTGCTGCGGTTCAAGAACGCCGAGTTTGAGGAAGGTTAATTGGGCAAAGGGGATTTTGGCATATGGGGGTTGGTGAGGATTCCAGGGCTTTCTACAACAATTTGGCGGTCACCAATCGTGGCTCAATCTCCGATCGGTGCAGGCTGATTACCCGTCGTTTCAAACTGGAGTTCTGGAATTCCGATTCACGAGTGAATCACAGCATCTATATGCCCGTCTTTGAAGCGTGCTATCCAGTAAATTCCATGAGAACGTAGGCCACCGATGGAAAAAAGACGCAGAGAGCGCATCCTTATTCTGGCGAAAACTTACCCTTCGCCGAGCAGCAAGTATTCGGAGACCTCCTGCGTCGCAGGCATCACCGACAAGGGTGTGATGAGGCGGCTGTTTCCTGTGCCATTCCGGCTGATCGAGCGCGGCCAACAGTTCAAGAAGTGGCAGTGGATTGAAACACTGATCGAGAAGGCGCCGGCCGATCACCGACGCGAGAGCCATAAGATCTATGTGGACACGATCTCATGCCACGAGACCATCGAGCCCAAGCGTAACTGGACCGATCGATTGCCGTGGATCGACAAGATTCCGTCATTCACCAATTTCGGCGAAATTGAGGCCAGCCGACTGGCTCATGGCACGACGCTGGCCTTGCTACGCCCAAAGCAGCTGGTTGAATTGCTCATTACAGATGCCGACAGCCCTGACTGGACCGACGAGGAAAAGGCCATTCTGCTCAAGGACGAGATGCAGGGCAATCTCTTCACTGAGGAAGAGGCACGCCAACACGTCAAAGAACTGAGGAAGGTACCCTACAATTTTCACTATCGGTATGTCTGCGACACACCCGATGGTGAAAAGGCATTCCAGCACAAGATCGTCGACTGGGAGGCTGGGATGTTGTTCTGGAACTGCCGTACGAGTCACGGTAAAGGATGGGAAATACCTTTCCGCGCCAAACTCGGCGAGCAGTTACCGGGAAAAGATTTGATGTTCCTGATGGGTAACCAGCACCGGTTCCCCCATCAGTGGCTGATCATCAGCGTGATCTACCCGCCTAAGCAAAAATCAGAGGAATCGCCCCAGGGTAGTTTTCAGTTCTGACGGCGCTCGCCTGCAGGTGCTGGACTCGAGCATGGGTCTTCTCTTTCACCGCATTGGCCACCATCGACCGATGGCAGAAATTGTGGTCGGCCTCGTAGCAGAGCAACGCGCAGTTGGACGTTTCCGCAAGCGCCGCCAACTCGGCAACCGCATCGTCCTGCGTCGCCAGATACTTCAAAAAACCTTCTGTATAGCGTTTCCAGTTGCCGTCCTCGCGATATCGATCACGGATCGGCTTCGGGCAGCCCAGCGCCACCATATGGACGTACTCACGCCCGGAAAGATTGAGAGCGGCCTCGAGCGCTTTCTTGGAGAAACCCGGTTTGCGGGACAACGGCATTTCTCGGACGTCGACAACGGTTTCAATATCGTTTTCGGCGAGCAACGACATGAACGCGTCGATGTCGAGTCCTTCGTAGCCAATTGTGCAAATTTTCATGGTCGTCGCCTTTTTTGAGAGCGAAGTTTAACGGTATGCGTTGCTGATGGGAATCTTGATAAGCTCTGCGGTTTGTACTTCCTCAGCCGGTCAAGTTCCATAACAAATCGATTCCGCGCGCCTTTACACGACCAGTCCGGGCAAGGTCGGCTTACCCCCACCCACTTCGAGCATTCCTTGGCCGCTGCGCCCCCCCAGATTGAACACGAAGGACGTAAGTGCGTCATTCCGTGCTACAGGTCCGACCAAACTGGCTATGAACACGGCTCAAAGCGGTTCTCGGTAGCCGCTCCCGGGCGCCAACCGGTTCCACTCTCTGTCCATCAGCCAGCGGAGAAACTCGGCGTCACGGGATACCCCCCGCACTTGGGCGCGATGCCGCTGCATCAGTGCTTGCAACTCGGCGAATGACACGATGTGGCCGGGGTCGCGCTCGATGAGCAGCATCAGCCGGAAGCGATCGCGCGAGGCCAGCCTCACTTGATTGCCAAAGCGGATGGTCATTGCAGCGTCCGCACAGATCGGCTCGTCCGGAGCGCCTCCGCATCGATAGCCCGGTCCACCTGGGCAGCCCGCCGGGTCCGCGCCATAGCCCGCCCGAAGGCGGCCGTCGCCAAGTACGCCACCGCCGCCGGAACGAACAGCACCATGCCGATATCTCCGTAAAGGATAGCCGCGGCCAGGAACGCTGCCGGCAACACAACGAAGTCCCGAGCGCGGACCAGTGGCGGCGCATCGGTGCGCGCGTAATTGACGCCATCGATCGTGGACCAGTTGGCCAGTCCCAGTACCTGCGGCACCTTGTGCGCGGTGACGATCAGACTCACCTCGTGCCCCCGCCGCGCCGGCATGATTCGCGTGTTGATGATGAACTTGCGCTCGGCGCCATGGGGCGGCTTGAGCCACAGTTCGTAACGGTCGGTTGGGCCGAGTGGGCGACGGCCGATGTAGAGATGGACGTTGGTAAAGCGGCGCACCTCGACCAGGCGCCCGTGGATGGCTTGCAGCGTTGGCATGACAGTTCTCCCCTGGAAAGACCTGTCCAGCGTCTCGCACCACATGCCCGTTTCAACCCGGTAATTCGAGTGGGCGGTCCGTCAACGCGCCGCACTCGATCTCCAGTGGCACTGTGCTGTGATCGGAGTGACAGCACAGTACCAGGGCCCGGAGCGAACATCGCTTCCGGACGCCTTGCCACACACCCCATTTGAACTGGGGTGACACGGCAATAGGCCTGCGCTGCCACCATGCTCATCGCTTCGGAACCAGAGGTAGAACGATGCCATGTCAAGGCCACGGTAAATCCGGGCGCTTGCGGCTCGCGGCACGCTAATCGGCAGTTTTCGGGATTGCAAGGGCGCGTTTCCAGCGCCACAATGAAACTGCATCAGCCCGGTCCAGCTAGCGGCCCGGCGTGCATCGCGCACGGAAACGCAAGCCCTTTGAGTGGTGATCTTCACCGCGGCGCCTTGAGCGCCTGTCGTTCCGGACGCTTGGCGTCCCTGGTGTTTTTGTTGTTGATAGTGGCGCGGCCCATGGCTTGACCATGGCGCCAGTTCCTTCCTTCGCACCCGATGCAAGGAAACGAGGATGCGCCTTGGGCATCGTCCGCCCCGAGCGGCGATGCCATAGACGGTGGCCCGACCACCGATGCCTTGAGCACCTTCCTGCCGGCGATCGCACTTCGTTGCGACCGCCTTGGCCATTCCCCTCTCTCGCGCCTGTTCCAGGCCGCGAATGACGCCGGCCCTGCGGGGCCGGCGTTCGAGTTCCTTCCCCTCGCACTCACGCCCTGACCTCGGTCAGCCGTGCGCTGCCGCACCTCGGTGCGGCGCCACGGCCCGCGTGAACGGCATTGCGCGTCCGTCGCGGAACGGACGTTGCCAGTCAAGCCGGCGATGGGGAACGAGTTCGCGGTGCCGCTCGGGCACCGTACCGGAGGTCACGCCTCCGGGGTTGCCTCGGGTTCCTTGAGAACCTGGTTCGCTACGGCGAACGCCACATTGCGCCCGACGCATGCTGGCTGGCGATCACTTTTACGCACCTCCGCGCCGCCGTCGCTCTGGCGATGACGGCAAACACTGGCTTGGCATCGGCGCCCGGAACCCGCCGATGCACGAACGCCCGGGTTCCACCGAATCGACGAATGGAAAAAAGGAAAGATGCCATGGACAAGCAAAGCAACGGTTGGAACGACCGCTCCACCCCTCGACACGGCAAACGCCGTGGGCAGTCGCGCACCTACGAACAGCCGGACCTGGACGACATCCCCTTGAACCCCAAGCGCAGCGGCTACGTGCTGCAGTTGATCCTGCAGCAGCACAACTGGCAGCACAGCAGCAAGCCCAAGGGCGTGAGCCACAAGACGATGGCGGAGCGCACGCGCTTCTGCATCTGGCTGTTCGATTTTCTGCGCGGGCATCCGAAGCACTTCAAGCTGGACCCGCGCTCCTTCAGCGGTCGCCATGTCGAAGCCGTCACTCGCTACTGGCTGGAGGAAGCGCGTGCCGGGCGGCTGAGCCCGGCGACGATCCAGACCTACTTCAGCTTCATGAAAACCTTCGCCGGCTGGATCGGCAAGCCGAAGCTGCTGAAACCAATCCAATGCTACTTCGATGATCCGAAGCTGTATCAACGCCGCTTGGCGGCCGGCGTCGACAAGTCATGGCGCGCCCAGGCCGTCGACGTGTACACCGTCATCAAGGAAGTCGAGGCCTACGACGTGCATGCCACCGCCTCCCTGAAACTGATGCAGGCATTCCAGTTGCGCTTCAAGGAGAGCGTCATGTTCCGCCCGCATACCGACGTGATCAGCGCCGCGCAGGCGGGTAAGCCGGATGGCGGCGTGGCCTTCTATTTGGATACGCATCGGGGCACCAAGGGCGGACGGGAACGCCTGTTTCCCATCAACAACGCGGTGCGGGAGGAAGCCATCGCCTACGCGCGCCGGGTGGCGCAGGGTATCAATGAGAGTGTCAGCGACCCACGCCTGACGCTGCAGCAGGCAATACGGCGGTTGCGCTATGTGATGGAGCGCTTCGGCATCACGCGCGCCGGCTTGGGTGTTGTGCCACACGGTCTGCGACATCAGGGCGCGGCCGATGATTATCAAAGCATCACGCAGGTGCCACCACCGATTGCTGGCGGCTCAAAGGCGGACCCGGCGCTCGACTTGCAGGCCCGAAAGGAGATCGCTGCTCGCCTCGGTCACGGGCGGATATCGATTACCAGCGTCTACCTCGGCAGCATGCGCGTCACGCCCACCGAGTCACCGACACCCGTACGCGGCCCCGACCTCCATGGCGGAAACGCGACCTGACCACGCCCCGCTCGACACCTCCCTCTACTCATCATTCTTAAGGAATAAACATGGACGAGATCAAATCACGCAGCCCGTACTGGCTGAGCCCTGGCATCGACGTGCCAACGCAGGAGGAATTGCAACTATTGCCATCGCGTCGCGCCCTGCGCGGCTTCTACGTCGACCGGAATGCAGGTGAAGCGGCATTCGTACCGACTGACGATTTCATGCGCGAATGCCCGTTATGGCGCATCGATGTGCTCGACGATATTGCGGACGCCCTGCAGCGCACGCGTACGCATGCCTTGGTTTCCTTCTTCCGGGAATGTCAGGCAAGAGGACATGACGTACCCATGGCGAGGCAGATCGAAGCGTTTCGAAAGATGTGCCAGCAAGGTGATGTTGCTTTGCCGGATGAACTGGAGGCGTTGCTGGTTCTGGATCAGCAGTTCGGCCGATCAGCGGCGTGGCGCCCCAGAGAGCGGGGCAAGAGGTGAGCATCGACAAAGCCTGCCTCGCCGTGCGGTGCCACGTCTGGCGAGGCGGGGGCCGATTAGCGTTGGCTGTTGGCCTCGGCAGACATGGCCTGCACAGTGTTCACCGGTCTGTTTATCGGCCAAAGCCTCCGGTGGCGCTCGCTCCAATGAATGACCGGTATCGCGCAGCTTGCTGACGTTGATGCGGCACGGTACCTGAAGGGCTGCTTCGAAGTGGTGGCTAACAAGCCAGAGAAAACCAAGAAGGCTCAGGAGTTGGTCACCGCATCGTAGATTCTCTTCGCGACCTCTTTGTCGCCTAAATAGCCCGAGATACCGTGGGCGTTCGACGTACTGTTGCGCACGTTGGTCTTGTTGACGATGGCAGGCGTGAGGGAAAAGTTTTCTTTGTCTAACGGGTAAAGAGAGACCACGTCCCGCTCGTCCATCGCATTGAACCATGTGGCCACATTTACCGGAAAGGCGATCGGCTTAATCCTAGCGAGTTTCTCTTTGATGACGGAAACCGCCAGCGGCGACCCTAGCGTCACGAAAAGCGGCACCTTCCAGCCCTTCTGTTTAGCGTTGAGCCGCAGTACGTTGTACGCGACTACCGTGCCGAGGGAATGGGACACGACTACTGTTTCCTCTTCTGCGGGCATTGCCGACACGGTGCCCGCATTTATCACATCACGGATGATGTCGTTGGTGAGGTACTGAAAAACGTCTCGCGTCGCCAGCGCCACGCTAGCACTACTTGCGCCGGGGATATGTTTGTCAAGTACTTCAAGAAGGCCTTGCACCCAACCCCAGTTGAGCACACCTTTTTCGACGATGGCGCCAGGAGGCAGGGCGCGCCATACGGCGCCTTCTGCATCCCCTTCGAAGCGCCCGATCGACTCGAGCAACACTGCCTCAATGAAAGCTCTTTCTTCCAGCGAGAGTTCGCCACCACCCTCGGGGGCCACTCCGCGAACGACGATTTTGGCTGCCTCCTCGGGCGATTTGCCCGCCACCAGTTGGTCGAGAGTGTCACCGTAGTATGGAAAATGAATCCGATTGTCGGGCAGCGGCACAGAAAGTCCGCTCTTTTTGAGACCATCGGCCCAATAGGCAATCCACTCGGCCTTAAGAGCCTTGGAATCTTTGCTCTGCTGAGCACGGCCATGGACAAAAACGAGATCACGCATAACTCACCTCCGGTGAAATGGTTGTTGCTGGAAGAAATGGACGGCAGCCGGTGTATACCGGGACCACAGGCCGGGCTGGCGCATCCGCGAAACATTAGCCAGTTCCTCGTAGAACGCCACCTCACGAGCGGCGAGGCCAGACCAGCCGCGAGCGAGCAAGGGCATACCTGGTGAGGAGGCACGTAATTCGTCCTGCCCCTCACCGGGCCGGTGGGCCAGCACCACCACGTCGAAAAGAAGCGCGGCGCCCCTGGCCTGCATCTCGGTGACCAGTTCGCGGAGGCGCCAAACCATTCCGGCGTCATCTAGTGCGTAGGCAAGATAGAGCAACAGAATCGGGTCGGGCACTGGCGCTTCAAGCAGGCGTGCAACAAGCGCAACCAAGATGTCCCGGTCGGGCTGGAACACGCCGCGTTCAACCGCCGCTAGTACGAACTCCCGCAGATAGCGGCGTTTGCGGCGGCTCGCTGGATCTGGATCGTGGAAAAGGGAGTTCTCCGACGCCTCGTAGGCGAGCCCCACCCATTCACCGTTCTCGAAGGACAGTTCGGCGATGAACTCGGGCAACAGTGGCACCATCGCACCTGAGCCGTCGTCGAAGATCAGCAGCACCAAGTCCATAGCCTGGGCCGACCTGGGATACGCACGCAGGATTTCACCTTTGACGACCCACTCCACGTGCGTACTTGGGCAGACCGCCTCAACGGCCTTGCCGCCACGCAGCTTGATGCCACAGCGGGTTTCAAAATGCAGAGGTTCGAATTCCTCGACCTGGCGATCGGCCTGTGTGACGATTTCCAACTCATCACATGGGCTGCTCGTATGGGTCCAAGACTCCTTCCCACTCAGCAACTCATTGAGCCTTGAATTGACCCAGTCCGGCGTGCTGACCTCCAGCGAAACGTCTGGCTCAGGACAGGGACGCGGAGACCCAAGAACTAACCTCCTACTGCCTTTAAACATTAGATTGCCACCGCGCGACACTGGTCTGGGCGAGGGCGGCGTCAGCCTAGCAATCCAAGCCAATCCCGGATCGGAAGAGATTCGCGCATCTGGCGTCTGGAAGGCTCGGGTGTGCAGATTGAGGGCGATAAGGCGACTACTCACTTTCTCGCGCAACACTCGCTTTAGAGGCCACGGACGGATTAGTCCTTCCGGCATTTCGCCATCGTTGGCAATTTCGATAATCGTTGGCTCGCCGCCGCTTAGGACCTCTAGCAGTGCCTCGGTGTAAAGCGCAGAGAACGTGCCGGCGTTAGCAGCGTCCTGAGCTTGGACCTCTAGTGCCGGATTGCCCAGCGTACAGGCAAAGAACTGGTCCACCGCCTTTTCGGCGGTTCCCCCCGCCACTGCGGGGAAGATCGGCGATCCGGTAATGAACTGCTGCTGCACTCCGGCCGCGGCCGTCCGGCAAGCGTCCGAAATTAATATGACATGAGGCACGCTCTCGAGTAGCGGGCGCAGCACTGCGGGCCACGTCCACCGATTCGGTAGGACGCTCGAGTCCACGGTTCATTAGCCAAAATTCGCCGTAATTAATGTTGAGCCCGTGGCCGGCAAAATAGATCAGCAACTGTTCGACCCCGGCCATGGGGTCCAGCAGGCGCTCAATAGCATCCTGCACGGCCGCCACCGTTACCGGCCCTCCCTCATCAGTGATGAGGGCCACATGCGCGGGCGCAAAGCCCTGGGACAGCACCCAGTCATTCATCCGGTGGGTGCCACGCACAGCGTCGTTCAGTGCCGGCAGTCCCCTCACGCGGTTTACCCCGATCAGTACCGCTGCACGGTTCATCCCTTACCCTCCAACTATCTGTCCTCATTCCGCAGCCATATGGGGCAGCAAAAAATCTGAACTTGTATTCTATATTCTTGTATTACTTTTAGTTGCCGTGCATAGTAGCGACGAGGCAACTCGCGTCAGTCCATCGGCATAAGTAAGCGGGGAATAGAAAATGGCAGATAAAAAAATCCTCTTCATTGCATTTGCAATTGAGGATGAAAGACAACGTGATTTTTTAAAAGGGCAATCGCTTCACCCAAGGGCTCCATTCGAATTTATCGATATGTCTGTTAAAGAGCCGTACGATAAAGACTGGAAGGATCGCGTACGGACACGCATAAAGCGATCTCACGGGGTGATCGCCTTGGTGAGCAAAAATTCCCTGACTTCGACCGGACAGAAATGGGAGCTTGAATGCGCCAAGGAAGAGAAGAAACCAATTCGCGGCATCTGGGCATATAGCGATGATCGTACAAATATTGAAGGCGTCGCCACATACGGTTGGAGCGACAAGAATATCAGTGACTTCATAGACTCACTGTAGTTGTCATGCGCAAAGCTCTAATCGTTGGTATTGATTACTACCGGCACTTGAGTGCGCTCAGTGGGTGCGTAAACGATGCTCACTCGGTCAAGAGCATCCTTGAGCGTCACGCGGACGGCACGGTCAATTTTGCTATGCCCCGCATACTGACTGGAACCGGCCCAGCTGACGTG
>JADKAZ010000010.1 GCA_016719015.1 Chitinophagaceae bacterium | reverse complement strand
TAAAGATCGGTAATCGGTTTGTACTTCGGCACCAGTGATTTCATTACAAACCAGGCTATAAGATAAGCAACAGCACATACGGCAAACATAATGGTATAACCAGTTTGTATATGGCCCAATGCTTTATAATGATCGAAGAGTGCACCTCCAACTTTGGATATTAATACACCACCCAATCCGCCGGCCATACCGCCGATACCTACAACAGAGCCGATTGCTTTTTTAGGAAACATATCAGACACCGTAGTAAATATATTAGCCGACCATGCCTGGTGAGCCGATGCTCCGATACCGATAAGAATTACAGGTATCCAGAAACTGATATAACCCAGCGGTTGTGCCAGCAAAACGAGCAACGGAAAGAGTGCAATGATAAACATGGCTTTCATACGGCCATCATATGCATTGTATCCTTTTTTAATAAAATAAGTAGGGAACCAGCCACCGCCAATGCTGCCAAACATCGTCATACTATATAATATCGCTAACGGCAGCATGATGTCTGTTTTCACCATTCCGTATTGTGCTTCAAGATATTTTGGTAACCAGAATAAAAAGAACCACCACACACCATCGGTCATAAATTTTCCAAAAGCAAAAGCCCAGGTTTGTTTATACCCCAATAGTTTAAACCATTTTACTTTTTCTACTTTTTCTGTAGCAGCTACTGCTTCGTCTGTATCAGAGTTGATATAAGCCAATTCCGTTTTCGACAATCTTTTTTGCTTTTCTGGTTTATCATAAAAGAACCACCAAAAAATTACCCAGATAAAACCAATGGCACCTACTAATATAAAAGCCATTTGCCAGCCCCAGTGTAGAGCAATCCAGGGAACAGTTAACGGAGCCAGAATAGCTCCTACGTTTGCTCCGGAATTAAATATGCCTGTTGCAAATGATCTTTCTTTCTTTGGAAAATATTCGGCAGTGGCTTTAATAGCCGCCGGAAAATTACCAGCTTCTCCAAATGCGAGTACTGCACGGGACACCATAAAGCCGAGTATAGAAACGGGTATTACCAGATTTATTGTTGCAAAAATGCCCTGAAACATTCCTCCAATCTCAATAGCATAGGCATGCATAATAGCGGCCAGCGACCAGATAACGATGGCCCAGGTAAAACCTTTTTTTGTTCCCAGTTTATCAATAAAGCGTCCTGCAAACAGCATGGAGATGGCATAGGCAAACTGAAATACTGCCGTGATATTAGCGTAGTCAGTATTGGTCCAGCCAAATTCTTTGGACAGGTCTGGCGCAAGAAGACTCAATACCTGGCGGTCGAGATAATTAACAGTAGTGGCAAAAAACAGTAAAGCACAAATGGTCCACCGGTACTTTCCAATCGTTTCCTTAGTAGTCATAATGGCAATTATTAAGGGGAGTCGTTATTTTTTTATCGTTCCAATTAAGTCTAACACTTCTTTGGTCATCTTTTCAATGGTAGCATAATCTTTTGCTTCCATCAGTTTCTTGCTGATGAGTTTGCTGCCCATGCCTACTGCACACACCCCGGCTTTGAACCAGCCTTCAATATTTTCCCTTGTTGTGTCAACACCGCCAGTTGGCATAAATAGCAGCTTAGGGAAGATATCTTTTATACCGCTTAAAAATTCCGGCCCCAGCATATTACCGGGAAACAATTTGATAAAACCAATGCCGGCATTTTCTGCAGCAATGATTTCGGAGGGTGTCATACAACCGGGGGCATAAAAAATATCATTTGCTACTGCATAGTCAGCCACTTCTTTTACAAAGCCGGGGCTTACAAGAAAGTCTGCACCGGCTGCCAAATAATCTTTGGCAGTTTGTAAATTCTTTACGGTACCAACACCGAGTAACATACCGGGCATTTCCGCATTGCGGACGTTTACCATTTTTTTAAAATTGGCTAAGGCTGCTTCGCCACGGTTGGTGTATTCTAATGCTTTTACACCCGCCCTGTAGACGGCTTTTAAAATATCAATACTTACTGTTTCGTCGGCATTGAAATATAAAGGCAGCATACCCTGTGCAATGATGGCGTCGGCTATTTGTTTTGATTTGCTCATACCCCTGTCCCCTAAAGGGGAATTTTATTGTTTAAAAATTAAAATTGCTATTGCTCTCCAACTATTGTTAGTGATAAACAGGTAAAATGTAAATTCATTCACCATTCACTATTCACAGTTTTACTTTAATCACTAATTTTTTTATGTCTGCTTCTCCAATCATCGGCGCATGCACATCTTCCGGAAAGAAAATGACAAACTGCCCGTTCGTTAATTGAAAATACATGTCAGGTTGTTCGTTGTATAACTGTACATCTTTCTCCGGGTTGTAACCGCCATTTTCAACTTTACATTTCTCCCTGGGTTTCCAGCCAATCGTTTCTGTGCCGTTGATACAAAGCTGTATGTCGATATGGTGATTGTGACATTCAAACTTGGCCACTGAGGCTGCTGCTAATACCCCGGTCTTATTGGAAAAGATGGCTTTTAATCCTTCTGTAATATCTGATTTGCCATCCGGAGCATTGGCGAGGTCTGTTTGTTGAATAAATTCAAATGCCTTTGCGAACAATGGATGCACAGAAAAATATTTCGATGCGTTTTGTATTGTGTCAATAATCATACCCCTGTCCCCTAAAGGGGAACTTGATTTTAAAATGGTTTATAAATTCGATGTTTCATTATATGATGAGTTGTTATTACTCAATAGCCAATATTCCATTTGCTTTAAAGAACTTTTTTTACAATAGAAATCATCGACCTAAGTCTCCCCTTTAGCCTACCGGCAGGCAGGCTTTAGGGGACAGGGGGCATCATCTCTGCACTCTTCCACTTCCATCACCTTTCATCAGCTCTTTTACATCACTTAATGTAGCATGGTTAAGGTCGCCGGGAATAGTGTGCTTCAATGCTGATGCTGCTACGCCAAACTCTGCTGCTTCACCCATGGGCATGCCGGTTACCAATCCATAGATCAGGCCGCTGGCAAATGAATCGCCACTTCCTACCCGGTCAACGATGCGTACATTGTATTGCTTGGTGTGATAAAATTCATTTCCATCATATACCAATGCACTCCAGCCATTATCGCTGGCACTATGACTTTCTCTTAATGATGAAGCAATGAATTTGAAACCGAACTTCTCTTTCATTTGTTTGAATACATCTTTAAAGCCATCAAGATTCAATTCTCCTTTGGTAACATCTGTATTTTTTGCTTTGAAGCCCAAACACAAATCTGCGTCTTCTTCATTCCCGATACAAACATCCACCTGTTCACAAAGCCTGGTCATTACTTCTCTTGCTTTTTCTTTCGTCCATAATTTTTTACGAAAGTTTAAATCGATACTGGTAGTAATACCTTTTGCTTTCGCTGCTTTCAAAGCAGCTTCTGTCAAAGCTGCCGCTTTATCACTCAGCGCCGGAGTAATGCCTGTGGTATGAAACCATACCGCACCATCCAGTATTTTATCAAAATCAAATTCTGCAATATCAACATCGGCTATGGAAGCATGTGCCCGGTCATATACCACCTGTGATGCCCGCATGGAAGCACCTGTTTCCAGGAAATAAATTCCCAGTCTTTCACCACCCCGGGCAATGAATTGTGTATCTACTCCATAGCGGCGGAGATGATTGATGGCCGACTGACCAATCGGATTGTTCGGCACTTTGGTTACAAAGGTTCCATTCAATCCATAGTTACACAATGCCGCAGATACATTGGCTTCACCACCACCATAGGTAATATCGAATGTATCGGCCTGTACAAAACGTTTGAAATCGGGAGTGGATAAGCGGAGCATAATTTCTCCCAGTGTTACTACTTTTTTTGACATTGTTTTGCCCCCATCCCCTAAAGGGGAGAATTTATTACTACTCTGGGGTTAGAATAGTTTTGTATGATTAATATGGTTCAAAAATTTTCTTTGTTTTTATTACTTCAAGGTTGCTATTGGTGCAGGATCCATGTCAGTGAAAACCTGGTTTTCGCCGGCCATTCCCCAGATAAACCCATAGTTTGATGTGCCACAACCATAATGCATGGACCATGGCGCAGAAATAACTGCTTCATTATTTGCTGTTACTATATGTCTTGTCTCCTGTGGTTGTCCCATGAAATGAAATACACGGTGTTCTGCCGGAACATCAAAATAGAAATACACTTCCATTCTTCTTGTATGAGTGTGTGGCGGAACAGAATTCCAGACGCTGCCATTTTCCAGCACCGTTAATCCCATTACCAACTGGCAGCTTTTTATACCATCCAGGTGAATGTATTTATAAATCGTTCTTTTATTAGCTGTAGCCACTTCACCTAAATTCACAGGTGATGCTTTTTCTTTCGTCATCAGTTTATTAGGATACTTGTGATGCGCCGGGGCTGATAATAAATAAAACAACGCCGGTTCTTTTTTATTAGTGCTTTTGAACTTTACTTCCTTTGTTTCCTTACCCAGGTAAACACAATCCAGCTTGTTGACCGCAAATTCTTTTCCATCTGCTATTACTATGCCGGCAGCACCGACATTGATAATGCCGAGTTCCCTTCTTTCTAAAAAATACCCGGCCCTTAATTCAGGATGGTTAGGAAGCACCACTGTTTTATTAACTGGTTTGGCTCCGCCAATGATGACCCTGTCATAGTGTGAATACACCAACTGTACAGTATCATCCTGCATAAGGTTTTGAACCAGGAAATTTTTACGGAGTTGTTCCGTATCCATTTGTTTTGTTTCCTGCGGACTATTTTGAAATCTGATTTCCATGATTTATGCTTTTACGGCAGATGGGGCCGATTCCTCCATATGTTGCCAGTTGAAATAATTCTTTGCATTGTTAAAACAAATATCCTGAATCACTTTTCCAATCCATTCAATCTCGTTGGGCAATTCCCCATTTTCCACTTCTTCGCCAAACATATTACAAAGGAGTCTTCTGAAATATTCATGACGGGGAAAAGAGAGGAAACTGCGGCTGTCGGTAAGCATACCGATAAACCTACTGAGCAATCCCATATTACTGAGTGCATTAATTTGTTTGGTCATGCCATCTTTCTGGTCGAGGAACCACCAGGAAGAACCCCATTGAACTTTTCCGGCAGCTGTGCCATCATTGAAGTTGCCAATCATGGTTGCGAACAATTCATTATCGGCAGGATTGAGGTTATAGATAATTGTTTTTGCCAGCTTGTTATCCCGGTCCAGACGGTCTAAAAATTTAGCCAACGCTTTTGCCTGTGAAAAATCCCCGATACTATCCCAGCCGGTGTCGGGTCCCAGTTGTTTTAACATGCGGCTGTTGTTATTTCTAAGAGCACCAAGATGGTATTGCTGCACAAACCCTTTTTCCCAATCCCATTCTGCAAAGGTGACCAGCATAGCTGATTTGAATTTCCTGTTTTCTTCGAGTGATAAAGCGCCGCCGCTTCTTATTTTGGCGAAGATGCCGGCAATTTCAGTAGCGGTATAGTCTTCTGCATAAATCTCTTCCAGTCCGTGGTCGCTTACACTGCACTGATTGGCCGCAAAATAATCATGCCGTTTTTTTAGCGCAGCGAGATAATCATTATAAGTGCTGATAGATACATCAGCTGCTTTTTCCAACCCGGTCAGGTAGTTGTTAAATGTATTTACATCATCCACATTCATGGCCTTATCCGGACGAAACGCTGGTAATACTTTTGTTGACCAATTGTCTTTTCTTATTTGCTGATGATAGGCTAAATTATCAACCGGGTCATCGGTAGTACAGATCAATCTCACTTTCATCTTTTCCAATAATCCTCTTACGCTGTAATCTTTTGTTTGCAATAGAGCAGATGTTTCATCATAGATGCTTTTTGCAGTATCTGCATTTAATATTGCCGTGATGCCGAAATAACGTTGCAGTTCAAGATGTGTCCAGTGATAAAGTGGATTTCTCAGTGTATATGGAACGGTGGCCGACCAGGCACGGAATTTTTCCCAGTCAGTTTTATCACCAGTGATATAAGCTTCTTCCACACCATTGGTACGCATGGCTCTCCATTTGTAATGGTCGCCATTCAACCATACCCGGGTTATGTTCTCAAAATTTTTATCCTCCGCTACTTCATTTGGCGGCAGGTGATTGTGATAATCAATGATGGGCATGTCTTTGGCATACTCATGATACAAACGTTCTGCTGTCGCATTCGTCAGCAAGAAATTTTCATCGAGAAATTGTTTCATACAATTCTTTTTAAATAATTATTTACCCGGCGGTGGTACTACTAACTTCTGTTGTATCCACCATTAGGAGGATTGTTTAATCACTCTTCATCGTACTCAGCAACCCACCCCGGTGTCTTAAAATATTTACTTTCCTAAATTCGCCCCTCCAGGGAGGGGAGGTATCCTTTAGGCACTTTTTCTTTCTTGCTCTTTGTTTCAACAAATGACTTTATACCCTAAGTCTCCCCTTTAGGGGGGACAGGGGGTTTTAAAGAGATACACCCCGTTTCCACGGAATAAAATCATCCTGGTTCAGTAATACTGCTTTTGGTATTATTTCACCACTGGCAGCTTTGATACAATAGTCCAGGATAACTTCACCCATTTGCTCAATTGTTTTATCTCCTTCAATCACCGGGCCGCAATCAATATCTATAATATCATTCATTCTTTTAGTGAGGTTACTGTTAGTCGATACTTTTATGGTAGGACAAACAGGATTACCGGTTGGAGTTCCCAAACCGGTAGTGAAAAGGATTAATGTAGCACCACTGGCAGCTTTACCTGTTGTAGCTTCTACATCATTACCCGGGGTGCAAACCAAACTTAAACCCGGCTTTGTAGCAGGCTCTGTATAATCTAAAACATCCACCACGGGAGAGGTGCCCCCCTTTTTCGCCGCACCGGCACTTTTTATTGCGTCAGTTATTAAACCATCTTTTATATTTCCGGGAGAAGGATTCATAGAAAAACTGGAGCCGGCATTGGTAACAATTTCATCATAGCTTTTCATCAGTTTCATAAACTTTCGGGCCGTTGCTTCATTTACTGAACGGTCAATGAGTTCTTGTTCCACTCCGCACAACTCCGGAAATTCTGCTAATAGAATTTTACCTCCCAGCGCAACGACAAGGTCCGAGCAATATCCTACAGAAGGATTGGCAGAGATACCACTGAACCCATCACTGCCGCCGCATTTTACTCCGATGCATAATTTATCGAGAGATGCAGGTTGTCTTTCCAGTTTATTTATTTCAATCAATCCCTCAAAAGTTTTACGAATAGCATCAGTAATCAATTGTTCTTCGCTTTGTGATTGCTGTTGTTCAAAAATGAATAATGGTTTATCAAAATTTGGGTTATAGGCTTTCAGGTCATTCAGAAAATCCTGTGTCTGTAAGTTTTGGCAGCCCAGGCTCAGTACAGTTATACCACCGACATTCGGATGGTCTGCATAGGCCGCTAATAATTTACTGAGGATCGCTGCATCCTGTCGTATACCACCGCAACCGCCCTGGTGATTCAGAAATTTTATTCCATCTACATTCTTAAATGGCCGGTGATGACCGTTGGAAGAAGGGGAGAGGCTGATGCTGTCTAATTGCTCTCCATTCTTGTATGCATCCAGTAAATGATGAGTGTATTGTTTGTACTTATCCGTCACCGCATAACCTAATTCATTGTGCATAGCTTCCCGGATCACATCTAAATTCCTGTTCTCACAAAAAACCGTGGGAATAAACAACCAGTAATTAGCAGTGCCCACCCGGCCGTCGCTCCGATGATATCCATTGAATGTTCTTCCTTTGAATTTTGAAATATCCGGCGCCTGCCATTCAAACTTCGCCTGCCTGTAATTATAAGGCTCGGCTGCATGTTTGATATTTTCTGTTGACATCCGGCTGCCTTTTACAATATCTTTTTGTGCTTTTCCAACCAGTACACCATACATGATCACTTCGTCTCCGGCTTTCATATCCTGCATAAAAAATTTATGTTTGGCCGGAATATCTTCCTGTAAAACATAATCAAATCCTTCAAAAGAAATTGTTTCTCCTTTTGAAAGATTGGTTAATGCAACGATTACATTATCCTTTGGATGGACTTTTAAAACGGTGTGTTTCATTTATGCCGTCACTTTATTATTTTCTAACGCTGCAATGGTTTGTAATACGCCATTGCTTATCATGTCCTGCAATTTTTCCTGTACTGTTGCTAAAAAGCCGGGTAATGCCGTCAAATCAATATCCCACAGTTGTTCATTCGCCATTACTTCAGCGGCTACTCTTTCGGGTGTATTATTCATCCAATTATTGTAAAAATACTCAGCGGAGTCGTCTTTTATTTCGTACTCCACCCCGTTTCTTTCGCCAAAATATTTATTCCCTTCTTTCCTGGTTACTTTCATATACAAGAGAAAACCTGCAAACCCGGTAGCCATGTGAACAGGAGGAGTGTCGTTCATTTCATAATGTCGTTGCAGCAACGGCATGTTCCGCATTTTCATTTTGGAAGTATATTGAACTGTAATACTCTGCCATTGGTGGTCAATAAAAGGATTGCAAAACCGTTCAAATACACTGTTGGCAAATTTTTCTTTCACCTGTTCATCAATTGTAAAAGGTATTGCTTTAGCAATTTCAGTATGCATCAGCTTTTTAGCAAATACAGAAAAGGTTTTATCGGTGACAGCTTCTCTTGTAATATTAAATCCGGATAAAAAGGCAAGGCCGCAATTAAATGAATGAGTGCCGTTCAATAAACGCAGTTTTAATTCTTTGAACAAGGTGATATCAGGTGTGATGACAACGGCATCGTCCGCTTTATAAAACGAAAGGATGTCTTTTACTTTTTCATTGCCTTCAATTGCCCAAAGGCAAAACACTTCACTCATGGTCATCAGTTCATCTTCATAGCCCAGTGCTGTTTCAATTTTTTTTATCTCTGCTGCGTTGGGTTTGCCGGGAACAATACGGTCCACCAATGAATTACAAAACGTATTATGGTTTTCCAGCCACTCAATGAATTTAAAATCCAGGTTATTACGATGGGCCAGTTCTAAGACAATGCTTTCTAACTTTGACCCATTATCTGTAATTAATTCTGTTGGTACAATCACCATTCCGCTTTCAGTACTTCCATTAAAGGCCCTGAAACGTTCGAACAGGAAGGCCAGTAATTTGCCGGGAAATGAAACCGGCGGTTCATTGTTAATATCGTCCTGCACTAATTGAATCCCCACTTCTGTTGTATTGGAAATGATGATTTTCATATCTGCATTGTGGGCACATTCCAGTATTCTTTTCCATTCTGTTTTGGCACTTAACACCCGGCTGATGGAAGCATTGATAATATTCTCTTCAATCGTATTCCCATTTTCAACACCGCGGACACATATCGTATAAAGGCCATCCTGATTGTCAAACGCCGAGCTATCGCTGTCAGTAGATTTTACCACTACTACTCTTCCGTTGAAGAGGCCTTTTGCATTGGCTTTTCCGATAAAATAATCGGGTAAACCTCTCAGCAAAACCCCGGTGCCGAATTGCAAAACTTTCTCTGGCAATTCAAACACTTTCGCATCTGGCAGAGTTAACCCCGGTTGTGCCGCAATATGCCCTAAGGCGTTTTTTGATAATTGCATACTCAATTTATTGTGGGATTCCAGCGGTTGCCAAAAACCCAATTAACAGTAATATCATTTTCTTTTACCCCGGCAGGAAGGTTATTGCTGTACCAGTTAAAATCATTTCCCCCTTCCCTATGACAGTTGTAATAGTATATTCTTTTTCCCCATAGTATCTTATTGTTTGTAGGAACAATGTAAATAGCAGAATCCCTCATGTTCTTTGCAAAAACACAATTGATAAGATAGAATTGTGCATCCCGGTGATACCGGCCCAGCATAAACCCATCATACCCGTTGAATTTGCAATTCACCAATACTGTTTTTGAGTCTTCATTGCCGGAACCATCATGCCAGATAGCTGCGGGGCCGGTATGTGTAATGAATTCGCAATTTTCTGCCCATGCCCAGCCGCGGGGGCAATAAAAATCAACACCTCCTTCCATGATGCAATCTTTAAAATACCACATGCCATTGTAAACTTCCCAGGGACTGACCGTATCTCCACCAAAAGAGCGGAAGTGGCAGTTGATGGCTTTCATCCTGGTGGCCATATTCATCGTACGCAATGCCATCTGGTGACCATCTTTTCTTAGCACCTTTTCTTTATTTGCAGATGTATCTGAAGCACACCAGATGGTTCTTTCTTTAAAATCAAAACCATAGTTGTTGGTGATAGTGAGGTTTTTCAATGTAATATCATTGGCACCGATATTCATAGTGGCCACTCCCCAATCGTCCATATGTCCGCAGCGCCATTCGTCTCTTGCGATAGAAGCGATGATGATCGTCTTTTCCCTGTCTTCTCCTTCGAAAATGATATTGGCCTTTTCGATGTAGATTTTTTCGGAATAAATTCCTTTTTTGATAAAAATTGTTCGTGCAGTTGCAGATGAATCAGGTAAACTGTTCAGGGCACCTTGTAGCGTTTTATAATCACCACTACCATCAGCAGCAACGGTAATTTTTTTTAAGGTTGAAACAGATTGAGTAGCAACACATGACTGTAACAGCACCATTGCGGTAAAAAATGAAACAATTATATGAGTGCTTTTTACTTTCATTTCGCTTGCTTGATAAGCCATTTTACCCAATCTTCAGCAGCTTTATAGTTGTCAAAGTCTTTGGGTAATTTTCTACCGTCCAGGTATTCGTTATAGATCCATGGATCGCCGAGTGCAAACACGGTTCCCTTTCCATATTTTGCCACCGCCATCACATCGTGACCGTCTTTTTTTATAATGGCGACAGCAGGTTCGGTAACAGA
Source organism: Chitinophagaceae bacterium (assembly GCA_016719015.1). Classification (GTDB taxonomy): domain Bacteria; phylum Bacteroidota; class Bacteroidia; order Chitinophagales; family Chitinophagaceae; genus JJ008. The sequence continues at coordinate 28,470 of JADKAZ010000010.1, read as the reverse complement.
CAGGCTGCTGTATTCTTTTACATACAATTTCCAGTTGGATGTAAAAACCGGATTATCCGTTCCGGTCATCACCACACCCTGTTCAAACTGGTCGTTTTGTACACGGTTCTTACTGTCTTCATTAAATTGTATTCCGAATTTCCGGGCCAGCTGGTTGAAGTTTTTAAATTCTGCATTACCTGCATCATTGCTAAGCAGTACCAATACACCACCATTTTTTACCCAGTTGCTGATACTAATTGCATCCTTGCCATTGATATACCGGGGTCTTTCTGTTTCCTTTTCGGTATCGGGGTCAACCATAATAAAAATGGAAGCTCCTTTCAGGTTAGAAGTGTTTGGTAATTTATCCAGTGATTTTGTTTTTACGCCAAACTTTGTAAAAATATCTCCCAACATGGCATAGCCGCTATTGGTTTTATCTTCCCATGTATAATGCCATTGAACAGGAGTATCGGTGATATCTTTTTTCCACTCGTTATTAAAATAATAATCGAGTAACACAGTTTTCCCTTTTCCAATGGTTTGCGTTTCGTTCAGTTCCATTTCAGCCGCACATTTGATGAATGCACCCATACCTTTAGGGTCATTTACTATCACCGGCTCACTCATATAATATTCAAAACTGCCATCCCGGTAGGGATTACCACCGAGCCCTGAAACTGCAACAGTTCCTTTCAGGTTTACCTGCCCGTTAGCATCTGTTTCAATAAATTCTTTAAGGATACCACGGTATGCCTGTCTTGCATGATCTAAATAAGCTACGGGTAAATAACCTTTCCGGGCTCCTTTAGCAAATGTGTAAGCCAGCATACAGGAGGCAGATGCTTCAACATAATTCTTCGGTTCATCGGGCTTATCAGGTACATCAAACCATAATCCTGTTTTACTATCCTGAACTTTTCTTACGGCGATAGCAAAACGATGAAGTATAGCTATTAATTCTTCTCTCTTTGGATGATTGGCAGGAAACTGATCCAGTACATCTACTAATGCCATACCATACCAGCCCAAACTTCTTCCCCAAAAATTAGGCGATTGCCCAGTTGTTTTATTTGCCCATTTCTGTTCTTTACTTTCATCCCAGCCATGATACAGCAACCCCGTTTTTTTATCAATTGCATGTTTCTCCATCAGGATAAATTGGTTGGCAACATCATCGAAAATTGAATCTTCGTGAAAGAGCCTGGCATACTCGGCGTAAAAAGGCTGGCCCATATACAATCCATCAAGCCACATTTGCGAAGGGTAGATTTTTTTGTGCCAGAAACCACCTTCGGAGGTACGGGGATGTGTTCTTAATTGATTGCGCAGCAAGTCAGCCGCCTTCTTATATTTTTCTTTGCCGGTTACCTGGAACAGCAACAATAATAATTTTCCATTGTTGACATGATCTATATTGTACTCATCTGGTCTGTATCCTTTAATACTTCCATCAGGCAGCACATAAAAGTCCATGCTTTTCTGGATATAGTTAAACCACTTTCCATCGCCTGTGGCGGCCCACACTGCCCGTATACCTTTTAATATAACTCCTTGGTCATATCTCCATTTGGCGGCTTTATCTCCTGCAAGGATAAATGAATCAGGCCATAGTTTCATGGCAGTTTCAGAGAGGCGTTCACTCCATTTTTCATTTGGAGAGGGGGTGTAATTGCCCGCAACAGTACTTTTTTCAGTGGCACCGAGTTCATACTTTATTTTTTCTTTCGCTTTGGACGCATCTGTGTTTTTTATATTGATAGTATTACTTCTATCACCGCTGATGCGGAAGAGAAGGTTGGCGCCATCCTTATAAGTGATATTATCAAAAATCAGTTTATCACTATGCACTACATCAATCACCGGGCTGGTTTCTTTGCTGATGATTTTAATATTCTTAAATGTAATGCCGGTGGCTTCCTGCACATCAATTCCTTTATCAGCCTGCAGCACCATATTCTCCAGCACTATATCTTTTACATGCATTTCAGGAATGCCGCGGATAAAAATGGCTTTTGCCGCACCATTGCAATACACATTGCTGATATGAAAATTTTTGAAGATTGGAGTGGTTTCATCAACGGCTTTGAATTCTACCACTGGCAATTCTCTTTTTTCCCCGGTTAATGGAATCGGGTCTTTGGCCGCATAGTACATATCAAACAAAATGGCTTCACCCGGAATATCTTTCATGTAGATGTCTTTGATGAAGATATTCTCCACGATGCCACCTCTTCCTCTTGTTGTTTTAAAGCGCAGACCAATGTCTGTACCAATAAAAGTACAGTTACTGATATACATATTCCGGGCACCGCCACTCATTTCACTACCGATAACAAATCCACCATGCGAAGCATAAACGGTGCAGCCGCGGATAATCACATTCTCCGTTGGCTTGGCCCTTTTTCTACCTTCTTCATCCCGGCCGCTTTTCATACACAATGCATCATCCCCTACATCGAAGATGGAATTTTCAATTAATACATTCTTACAACTCTCCACATCAATGCCATCCCCATTTTGTGCATACCAGGGATTTTTTACTGAAATATTCCGTACCGTCAAATGTTCACTCATTAAGGGATGCAGGCACCAGGCGGCTGAGTTTTGAAAAGTGACACCTTCTAATAAAATATATTTACAGTTGGTAAGAAGCAATAAGTTAGGACGAAGAAAATCTTTGATGCTTTCATAGTAAGCAGCATTCCTGCCGGGGATTATCTGGCCGGGATTGGATGGCATTTTACTAGCATTCATGAACTGTTCAGAAGGGAACCAGGTTTTTTTATCCTCGCTAACTACACCACCGGATGCTACAAGTTTTTTCCACTGTGATTCATTTAATTTGTCTTTTTTTACTGACCGCCAGGCATCTCCGTTCCCGTCAATAATTCCTTTGCCGGTGATGGCAATATTTGTTGCCCCGTTCGCAGAGAGGGGAGATTGATTCCGCATCTGTGGTAATCCCTCCCAATTAGCAGCAACTATCGGGTATTCATTTTTATCATTTGTAAATAACAATGTAGCTCCTGTTGCCAAATGCAGATTGATATTACTTTTTATTACTATCGGGCCAGTCAGCCATAATCCTTTCGGAATGAAAACCACACCACCGCCTTTTTTTGCCTGGGCATCAATAGCGGCAGTAATACTTTTTGTGTTTAATGTTTTGCCATCGGGGATTGCTCCAAATTTTTCGATACTGGAAGTGTCTTTATTAAACTTCGGACTAATGATTACCGGAAGTTTTACTTGCTGCGCAATGGCTACTGTGGCAAGTGCAAATGCAGTGAGTATAAATAGTATTTTTTTCATCAGGCAAATAGTCCCGTTTTGCGGGATTTTCGTTATACAAGTCTAACCAGATATTCATTGTTAATCAACGAATTGTATGGTTTTATTTACGCAATCGTTGCCGGGAACGGTGTCAGTTTTCAGGGAGTATTTTGCGGGTAATTCTTAAGCCAATTTCACGGCTTGCCGGGCCAGTAATTTCCAGTGACCACCCTGCTTTTGCCAGATCAACAAAACTCTCAGTTGTACATCTGCGGGTTTACCACCATCGTTGGTTTTTGCTTTTAGAATGTGACGTACAATTGCGGTCTTGCCGCTAACACTTATTGTTTGTTCGGAAAGATCAATGGAAACAAAATCTGATTTGCCGCTTACAATCTTTTCTACAAATTCTTTTTTATCATCAATATGACCGCCGCTATGACCATAGCTGAGTTTGTCAGTTACTAATTTTTCAAGTATTGCTTTATCCGCATCAATCATTCCCTTTCGTAGCTGTTCAACGGCATCCATCACAGCTTTTTCCTGTTTGCTTTGCGCATTTGTTATTACTGATGTGATTGTAATAAGCAGGAGAGAGAATACTATCTTTTTCATACTGTATAATTTAAAATCTGTTAGCCATAGGTACCAGGTCGGTTAGCTCACTAATTTTTACCGGTCTTTTCAAGGCAATACTTTTCCTGGCAGCAATCCCGATAAGAATTGACATGGCACCTTCTCTTGTTCCTGCCATTACATTATGCGGGTTATCATTTTTATCAACAAATATTCTTCGCTGCATTCTTATATCACCACCACCGTGTCCGCCTTTTATTTTCGGCGTGGTGAATATCTCATAGTTCTTTGCAAAATTGTCCATCACCATTATCTCTCTGAATTCTCCCGGTATGGCATCGTCGGCATTGCTCATTTCTACTGCATGCCGGTTGGCCTGGTCGTCAGCCGTCTTTTGTAAGTAAGGAATATCCTCCCATGTTTCTAATCGTCCGTTGAATCCGTTAAAGGCAATTTGCCAGCCTTCATACGGGGAGTAAGTGGTAAGTGAATAATTTACCGTTACACCATTTGCATATATTATCTGGGCCGACATTTTATCATAAATATCAATCTCATTACTCCAGACACAACCATCTCTTAGATAACCATCATGTTTTTCATTTTCAGGATATAAATTATTAAGTCGTTCATCTTTGGTTATATCCCAATAGAATTTGCAGTTGTCCTTATGTTCACAACCCCGGCATTTTGTACCGCGGAATGAATTGTTTTTTCCATAGTGTTCCAGGGCGCCATAGGCAGTTACCTCCACCGGTTCTGAATTCAGCCACCAGTTGAGCAGGTCAAAGTGATGGGTGGCTTTATGTACCCATAAGGAACCACTCCGGTTCATTTTTCCGTGCCAGCGCCGGAAATAATCAGCACCGTGAAATACATTCAGGTACCAGTTGAAATCAACAGAAGTAACTTTTCCAATCCTGTTTCTGGCCAGTAGTTCTTTTACCTGCATGGCATGAACGCTGTGACGGTAGTTAAATGCTACAATCACTTTCTTTCCTGTTCTCTTTTCCGCCTCCAGTATTCTTTTGCATTTTATTTCATCGGTGGTCATCGGTTTTTCAGTGATAACATCACAACCCATTTCCAATGCGGTTACAATTTGTTCATCATGTTCTGCATCTACTGTGGTTACAATTACATAATCCGGCTTTGTGTCTTTCAGCATCTGTTTGAAATCCGTATAAGCGGGGCAATTAACATTCATTACCTGCTTTACGTAGGCCATTCTTCCGGGATTTATATCACAGAGGCCAACAAACTCAACGACTTCATTGAATGATTTCAGCAAATTACTTCCCCAGAAACCGGAGCCCCGGTGACCCGTACCGACTAAAGCCAGTTTTAATTTCTTGCCGGGTGTGAAAGCAAAGCCTTCAAACGGGTGCAGCATGAGTGCAGTACCTGCAGCGGCAGTGTAGCCCAAAAATTTACGACGTTCCATATGCAATCGTTTATTTTATTGAACAGGTTCAAACCGAAACCAATCCACATCAGCAAAACCTGAATCATTTGTTTTGACAGTTCGGGTACAAAACAACCCAACTTTTGCACTAACCCACCGGCCGGGTTTGGCCACCAGTTTCTCACCAATATTTTTAAAACGGATTCCGTCTTCGCTGTAGCTGAATTCACAGACAGCTCCTTTGCCCACTTTCACCCGGAAATAAATATCATTACCAGTTATTCTTTCTCCATCCGATACACTTTCTTCGTTTCCTTTATCAGCATTTTTACAATTACTGAATGAAATATAATTGCCATTTGTTTTTTTGACAAGCGACAGATAAGCATAATCTGCTCCATGAATGATCAATCCCGCCTTTTCTCCATCGAGTCTTGGTTTGAATGAAAGTTTGGTAGTAGCTATGAACTCTTCGGCAGGAAATTTTTGCATCAGCAGGCTGGGAACATCCCAGTAATTTTTTATACTGTCCGGAAGTTGCGCAGAGAATAAACGCAAATAACCATTTGAAGGAAATGCCCAATAGGGTTTTGGATTTGCCTGCCACTGCCATTGCAATCCCAATCTGGCAGCATTGAATTCATCACTGTCTGCAACGGTTGCTATGGGATAAGTTTTTCCAACATCCGGTTTTTTGTAAACGAGTACAGGCTCACCTTTTCCCCGCCCGGATGCACCGTTCGGACGGGCATCTCCATCCTTATCTTCTCCAATCACCGGCCAATCATTCACCCATAACATCGGTTGCAGATGAACTACACGGCCGTAGGCATCCTTGTCCTGAAAATGGAGGAACCAATGTTCACCCGTTTTGGTGTCTACCCATGCTCCCTGGTGCGGACCGTTGATGGGAGTGTTGCCCTGGTCCATTACCACCTTTCTTTCATACGGGCCATAAATTTTTTTACTGCGTAAAATAGTTTGCCAGCCAGTGCTTACACCACCAGCCGGAGCAAAAATGTAATAGTACCCGTTGCGTTTATAAAACTTCGGGCCTTCTATTGTGGGGTCGTTAATATGGCCGTCATATACCATTACTGCGTCACCAATCACTTTTGTTCCATCTCTATTTAATTCTTTCACAACGATGATGGATTTGATTCCTGCCCGGCTTCCGGCATAGGCATGAACGAGATACACTTTTCCATTATCATCCCAGAGAGGGCAGGGGTCAATCAAACCTTTTCCTGCTTCCACCCTTACAGGTTCACTCCATGGGCCGAGAATATTTTTTGCTTTGATCAGATAAATCCCAAAATCCGGGTCTGGATAATAGATATAAAATTCATTGTTATGATAACGGATGCTTGGCGCCCACACACCACCACCATGCTGTACTTTGCTGAAATGATCAACCGGTATTTGCTTTTTTAGTGCATAACCAATCAAAGACCAGTTCACCAGGTCTTTTGAATGAAGAATGGGTAAACCTGGGATATGGTTAAAAGAAGAAGCAATCATATAGTAATCATCGCCCACTCTTATTGCATCGGGATCGCTGTAATCTGCATTGATGACCGGATTTTTATAAGTGCCGTTGCCGTTATCGGAAACCCAAACTTTTGAAACAGTTTGTGCAGTAGCAATAAATGATGTGCTAAATAATAATATGGCCAGCCATTTCTTCATTTCAATGGATTCCATCCCTGAAGGACGTTTGTTAAGGTATAATTTTTTGCTTCTTCCGTTGTCAGTTGTTTTGCCCATTTCACCCGGCCTTCAGGTTTAGACGAAGGTCCAAAGTTTGCGAATTCAGCATATCGGCTTGTCAGATGGTTTTCGTTGTTATTCCATACACTCCATCCTTCAGCTTTTATATGTTGACCGATATAGCAATGTAAATAGGCAACAGCCGCATAAGGTCTCCACGGACGGCCCAGCGATACATTATGTAATGAAGTATCACCGTCTAACTCACACCAATTAAAAACATAGCCGAACTCTTTTTCTTTTGGCGTTGATGCAGCTGTAATATGGGAATTCTTTTTACTATAGATGCGGCATTTTTGAAACCAGGCGGTGGAGGAACCAAAAATAAAATCCGTTGTTCCTTCTATATAACAATTCTCATAATATTGGCGGCTTCTGTCACTATTGGTAAAAAGCACATCCTGGTTGCCGATGAAACGACAGTTTTTGAAAATGGCTTTATCGCCATTTGATTCAACAGCAACAGCCTGCCCGGCTGAAAAACCTGCATCGTTCTGAAAAGTAATATCAATTGCCGTAAAATTATCTGCCAGTACTTTAAAACTCCAGGATGTCCGGGTATTGATGGTATCTCCATCGGGAGTAATTTTTCCGGTATGGTCATTGTAAGTAAGAACAGTATTGAGTTTGTCATCACCAATGATAGTAATGAAAGGCCGTAGTGAGTCAATCAGCACTTTCTCTTTGTAAATTCCCTTTTTAATAATAATGACAGCAGGCTTCTTGTTGTTCTGCGGCACTGCATTTATTGCAGCCTGCACCGTTTTGTAATCACCACTGCCATCCTGTGCGACCGTAATTTCTTTGGTAAACTTTTTTGGGCTGAGCAGAGAAAATGTTTCTAAGAAATTTATCTATGTAAACTACTGTTGTATCAAACCATGGATTGAATAAAAGAAAAGAATGGGGTGAACCTTCCAATGTTCTTGTTTCTGAATAAATTTTATATTGCTTCAATACGGCTATAAAATCTTCTCTGCCTGCATGCATTCTTGTAACGCTGCTATTGATGAATTTAGTTGGAGGTGTATGTTTTCCCACATGGGTAAGCGGGGCAGCTTGTTTCCAAAGCTCCGGGTTTTCTGTTTTGGAATAGCCAAACCAGTAAGTGGCGGCTGATATTCTTTTGCTGTCATCGCCTTCCCCTGATTCCGGATGAATAAAAACCAATGTGCCATCCAAATCAATTACGGCATTTACTTTACTTGATACATCTTTAGAGCCTCCCTCACCTTCAAATTGTTTCATTCCATTGGTAGCACCCATAAATGCAGCCAGTTCTCCTCCGGATGAATGACCTGCCGCCACAATTTTATTTACATCTATATTATACTTCGCTGCATTTTTTCTAACCCAGCGAATGGCAGATTTTATATCATGAATAGCTGCCGGATACAAAGCCTCTGTGGAAAGGCGATACTCAGGAGTAATGCAAACATATCCTAGTGCAGCCAACTCTTGTAATAATGGATAATGCATGGCTTTATTACCGCTTCTCCATCCGCCGCCATGTATAAAGATGACAGCCGTTCTTTTTTTTTCTGTTTTTTCTGTGGGGTAAAATACATCGAGCTTTAATTCTCTTTCTTTTGTGTGGCAGTAGGCAATATTTTTTTCTTCAGCAATGTATTGATACGATTTTTCTTTTACGATTTGAATAGCAGGGTAATTCTTCAGGTGCTTGTTGAACTCATTTAACATGTTGTAGGAAGTATCCCGTACTCCGGTTATCCCTGCATAGGATTGTGCATTAGAAAAGCTAAAGGCGGGCAGCAATAAGAATATGAATGCAGCTCTTTTCATTTATTTTTTTACCGGGGGAATAAAAATTCTTTCGTTCAGTTCGATAGGAAGTGTCTTTAATTCTTTCAGCACTAATTGGGCAATCAATCTTGCACCCAGTTCATTAAAATGGGTATTATCATTTCTGCCTTCGGGATAGTTGGGATGTTCTCCCGGAGCTAACTGAAGGAACAGCCATTTTGAATTCTCCGGTCCGAACTGCTGATATAAGGCTCTGCTTTTTTCATCCAGGTCAATGAATAAGGTGTTTTGTTCTTTTGCTACTTCTTTGGTGAGAGCTGAGTATTCCTTATGTGTTTCAACAGCATTTCCTTCTTTGTCAAACTTTCTTCTTGATACCGGGGTGAATAATATTGGTATTGCCTTTTTTTCTCTTGTTTCCTTTATGAATCTTGTCAGGTTCATTTTAAATGTATCCGGTGTGGCATAACGTTCTTTTTTTTCCACTGATTCATCATTATGGCCAAACTGTATGATGACGTAGTCGCCTTCTTTTGCTTCGTCTATAATGGACTTCCACAGGCCTTCACTGAGAAATGTTTTGGTGCTGCGGCCATTCTTTGCACGGTTGACAACAGTTACTGTTGAATCCCAGAAATTGATGAAAGGCATTCCCCAGCCGGTTTCGGGATAGGCTTTTGTTTCTTTGATGGCTATGGTGGAATCACCTGCAAGAAATATTTTTATTTTCTTTTTTTCCGGCAATGTAAATGCCAGTAGCACAATGCCACTGATGAATGCAAAAAGTTTTTTCATTTTAGCAGGCTGTTTATATATACTTCAATATTGGTGTAGAAGGAGTGAAGTTTGATTTGTGTAGCATCGGTTGCATCATTGGGATTTAGTCCATTCTTTTTTTCCCATTCGTCCGGCATGCCGTCTTTGTCTGTATCTGTTGGTGCTGGTGCAGCTTTTAATGCGGGCCATGCATTTGCGGTTAGTTCATATGCAGTGCCATGCGGAAAACCACCTTGTACATCAATAAATTTACCGGTTCTGTTTCTTACATCATTGATTACTCTTTCATCCAATGTATCTCTTTTATGGCTTGCGCCAGCATGCAGCAACACGGCCTCATAGGCGTCCTTTGCAGATTGTACGGGTAATGTTTCTGCGGGCAGGGGTGTATTAACTACTGTTTTTTTCTTATCCTCTTCTGTACCGCCATTGCCCATATCCACTCCTAACCAGTTATTCTTTGTTACAGCAATGGCTTCATCTACATAGTTGCCATCAACATACCATTTTCCAAATGGAATAGCAGGGGCTGTTTCTCTTCTGCCTGGATTGGCAATTCTGTAGCGTACACTTTTGCTGGTAGAAGGACCATATTTAAAATAGTTATTAACGATATTATAATTGCCACCCTCGCCGGCATAAATATTATTACTGCCCCAGTTATAAATGACATTGTTGCGGTAGTCAACATTTTCTTCCGGCGCATTTCGTATTCCATCAAAGCGGGGATTCCTGTTATTGCAATGGGCAAACAAGTTATGATGTGCCGATAAATGACGGCCACCCCATATACCACCATATCCATGATGTTCATAATCCTTATCGCCGGTTTCAAAATGATAGGAATAGTTCAGCGGCTCTGAAATTAAGTTCCATTGTAATGTGGTACTGTCGCCTGCATAAATGGAGAACACTTCATCCGTACTCCAGCTCAGGCTGCAATGATCAATGATGATATTTTTTTTCCGGGTTCCGCCAAAGGCGTCATCGCCTCCATTACCATCCACCATACCACCCCGCTGGTATTTATCACCCATCCGGAAGCGGAGATAACGAACAATTATATTATCGCCGCCTAATTGAACTGAATTGTCGGCAAGACAAATACCATCACCGGGAGCGGTTTGCCCCGCTATTGTTACATCACCCTTAATAGTAAGTTTTGTTTCCAGGTGAATAGTGCCCGACACAGCAAATGCAATGATTCTTTTTCCTTTTGTTTCCGCTGCTCCCCTAAAACTACCCGGGCCTTTATCATTTAAATTTGAAACGATATAGATTTTTCCACCTCTCCCTCCTGTAGCGTATTTGCCATATCCTTCAGCACCGGGGAATGCTATTGCATTAACATCAGTGGCCGTTGAAGCAACTTTGTTTTGCTGGGCACAGGCTGAGAGTGTAAGAACTACAAAGCCATTTGCTATGAGTAATAATTTTTTCATTTCAATGGAGCTTAAGACAGACGATTGGAAGAAAATAAGGCTGCACTTAAGCAGCCTTATTTTAAAAACTAACTATGAGAAAAATTAATAATTCGGGTTCTGTGTCAAATTAAAGTTGGCATCTCTTGCAGGTTGCGGTATGGGTAATAATTCTCCTTTACCTGTTACAAAACCTGTTGCAAATCTTGCATTAGCTGTTGTATTTATTGCAGCACTTAACCAAACCACACTGGCTGTTCCGGCAGGTACGGGTGTTGCAGGAGGTGCTGTTTTATACAATGAATTAAAGAAGATGCCACCAATGTTATGATTGTCTGATGTGGTAGCAGTATAATAGAACATTCTGACAGGCAGAGCAGTAGTCAGGCAGTAAGAAGGATATTCTGACATATAAGTCGGATTAACCATTGCTGTACTAGTTGACATCCTGACCATATTTGCTTTTGTTTCAGTAATAGCTGTACCCAGCAGGTTCCACCTTATCAGGTCATATTTTCTGATACCTTCACCACCAAGTTCCAAAGCTCTTTCTCTTACAATGGCTTTGAAAAAATCAGGCTTTGATAATCCGGCAGGAATATCAACTGTTGCATCAACTGTGTTGATGGGTTTGCCAAAACCTCTTCTTCTTACCTGGTTGATGGCAGTGTAGGCTGCAGCAGTAGGCCCACTTATTTCATTTTCTGCTTCGGCAAACATCAGCATTACATCTGAGTAGCGGATGATCTGCCATTTCAAACTAAAATATTGTACAGCATTTGTTGGTGATACCACTGGGTTGGTGATCCAATCTCTTCTGTATTTGCCATCGCAAATAGCGGTAATGGCCTGGGCAATTTTTGTAGAACCATTGGCGGCAACATTATACGCTGCACATGTTACATCTCTCCTGGTATCAGTTGAGTCGAACAAATAAAAATAGGAAGGCAATACATTAATACTCTTGTTGCCAAGATTATTAACCGTAGGTCCGTTGTAATAAGCAAGCTTGGTATCCTCTGCAGCATTCAGACCAATTGCACTGGCCTGGAACATCAATTCTCCATTGGGGTCATTGATAGCACGGGCATTTACCTGGTCTTTCCATAATGATTTGAAGCTTGGGTTGAGTGTATGCTGACCTGAACTCATGATCTCACTGCACTCTGTTCTTGCTATCTGGTAAAAAGTAAGATAGTCGGCAGGCCTTTGCATACCACCACCGGTACTATATAATTTATATCCACCACGGAATAAAGCAATTCTTGCCCTCAATGCTTTTACAGCACCTTTGGTAATTCTTTCGTCAGCCACATCACCAATAGCAGTCACTTCGCTTTTCCATGGCACTAATGTAGCTGCAAGTTGCAAATCGTTCAGCAGGCGGTTATATAAAGTGTCGGTATTTGTTCTGGCAGGGAATTTATCTCCGCCCACCTGGTCTGCAGCGGGTTTAAAATGGGCAGGGAGATCCCCCCAGTTTCTGATGGCTTCTAAATAATACTGGGCCCTAAGCGTTAACGCTTCTCCATACATTCTTTGCAGTTGCTTTTTTTCCTGGTCAGTACCATTGGTGTACATATCCATTTTAGGAATGTTGTCGATGCAAATATTAGAAAACTCGATGCCCTGGAATAACTGGTTAAACGGGTTGGTGATTTGTGCATTACCGGGAGTAGCAGAATAACGGGCAATATCTCTTCTGTCATTATCAGCAGCTCCTGTCGGGCCTTGCATTTCGTCATTATCAACCGGGTAGTATAAACTAAGGCGAATGCCATAGCCAGCATCACCAACGAGGCGGCTGTAAGCACCGGCTAATGCTTTATAGGTGCTGGGTACATCTTTGAAAACAACCGCAGCACTTACATCGGTAATTGGTTTTTGATCCAGGTATTTTTTGCAACCACCTGTAGCTAACAAAGCACACACGGCTGTTAATGTTGTCAGCTTATTAAAATATTTACTAGTCATATTGCAGGTTTTAAATTGTATTTATCAGAATGATGCATTTACGCCAAAAATGAAACTACGGCTTTTCGGGTAGGCTGAATAGTCAAGCCCCGGTGTCAATGGGTTGTTTCTTACGTTTACTTCCGGATCGTAACCTGTGTATTTTGTAAAGATGGCAAGATTGTTTCCTGTAAAGTAAAAACGAAGTTTGCTCATCTTCATACCTGCAAGATTTTTTACCGGAAGGCTATAGCCAATTGACAAGTTATTTATTCTTAAGAAAGAACCATCTTCAATAGCCCATGAATGCGGATAAAATGCACCGGCACTTTTCAGTGGCTGCCAGATAGTAGCATTTTTATTGAGCTCATTCAGTAGGTCTGGAGCAATACCAACCGCCTGGCTGGAACCATTTACCCAAAGTACAGTTTGGCCAGCAGGATTTACCACTCTCCACCTGTTTTCCATAATAGAAAGCAGGTTTGAATTAGCGGTATAGCCATTCGTAAACTCAATTTTATTTGCATTGTAAATATCGCCTCCGACTGTAAAATTCATAAACAAACTCAAATCCCATTGTTTCCACGTAAACTGTTGGTTTAAACCACCAGTGAATTTTGGATTAGGATTACCAATAATTTTTCTGTCGTTATTGATATCAACAACACCATCACCATTCAGGTCAACAAATTTAATTGAGCCCGGTTGTACAGTTCCGATGATAGATGAATTGGATGGTACACCTGGTTTCAATGTGTAAACACCTGTGCTGGTATTCCAGTTGAAATCATCTGTTGTATAAAAGCCTGCAGTTACTAATCCCCACATGGAACCTACAGGGTCGCCGATTCGTTGAATATAATCAGTTGGTTGTCCGGAAACACCCCAACTGGCAGCAGGGAAGAAGGAGGTTTGGTTAACACCCAATGCAACAATTTTATTTTTATTGAAGGAAATATTGAAATTGGCAGTCCAGTTAAGATTATTGGGTTTTCTTAATATGATAGTATTCAACTGTATCTCCACCCCTTTGTTTTCTGTTTTACCAATATTCTGTAGCTGTGATGAATAACCATAAGTAGAAGGGATAGGAACATTTAACAGCAAGTCTTTAGAAGTGTTTCTATAAATATCCACACTAAGATCAACCCGGTTTCTAAATAAACTGATATCCATACCGTAGTTCCTGTTTACAGTTGATTCCCATTGCAATTCAGGATTTACCAATGCAGATGAATAATAAGCCAGGATGGCCTGGTTATTCAAACCATAGAAATAACGGCCATCATTGGAGAAATTAGTAAGGAAAAGATAGTCGGCTATACGATTATTACCTACGTTACCATAGCCCACCCTGAATTTAAGATCGCTGATAGCATTTACATTCTTCAGGAATTTTTCATTTTTAACCCGCCATGCAAAAGAACCGGCAGGGAAATAACCCCATTGTTTGCCCGGAGCAAATTTTGATGCACCATCCGCTCTTACGTTAAAGGAGAAAAGATAACGGCTCAGCAATGTGTAGTTGATACGGCTGAAAAAAGAAACGTTTGTATATCTTGTTTTGGTAAGCTTTGGATAACCGGTAAACAATGTTCCAAGATTCGTTTGCTTGAAAGCTGTTTGCGGAGAAGTTAACAACGGATAGTCCCGGTAGAGGCTGGATTGAATTGTTGTTTTTAAATCATACGTTTCTTCACCTACCAGGAAATCGAAGTCATGTATTTTCTTAAAGCCTTTTACGGAATAAGTCAACACATTAGAATTGGTCAAAATTGTTCTTGCCGTTGTATCAAGACCTGCAATAGGTTTTCTTGCACCTTGTATGATGGAATAAGGTGTTAACGAGTCGAAGAACTGTAAGTCAGTGAACTTATTATAATCATAACCTACCGTTGATTTGAAGGTGAGATTCTTGGTGATGCTGTACTGAAGAAAAGCTGTTACGTTATATGCATTCGTTGCTTTTCTCCTGTACTCAGAGTTGGCCAATGCTATAGGATTATAAAGATTTAAGCCATTACCTACATTGGGATCGGCCAGGGGATCAGAATCATCAATGTCCTGGTTGTTGGAAAGATAAGGTCTGTATTTAACAGCATTGCGCAGCCTGTTATAGGAAGATCCTTTTACATCAGAAACACCGGCTCCCACTACATCCTGGTATGTGTAACGGCCACCCACACCCACTTTCAGTTTCTTGGTGATTTTATAATCAGCCTTCATGTTAAACAAGTGCCTTTTATAATTAGAGTTAATAACAATTGCTTTATCGTTATTGTAGGTATATCCAAAACTATAAGTGGCTTTACTGTTTCCGCCGGAAGCAGAAATATTATGAGTGGTGGAGATACCAGTTCTTCCAAATGTTTCTTCCTGCCAGTCCACCGGCGATACGTTTTTGTAATTGGCTAATGTATCCCAGGTAGTACCAAAGTTTCTTGTAAAGCTGGTACTGTCTGTGCTGCTGCCTCTTGACCTTTCAGATTGATAGATTACATACTCGTAAGGACTAAGTACATCCAGTCTTTTTTGCCAGCACTTTTACACCCACAAAACCGTTGTAACTAACAACGAGTTTGCCTGGCTTTCCGCTTTTGGTGGTAATTACTATTACTCCATTAGCACCCCTTGCTCCATAGATAGCTGTCGCTGCGGCATCTTTCAAAACGTCAATCGATTGTATGTCTTGTGGTGATATGGTAGAAAGTCCATTTTCCACCTGTACACCATCTACGATATAAAGAGGGGAGTTATCTCCGGTGATAGACATACCGCCACGTACCCTGATTCGTATTTCAGCATCAGGAGAACCTTCTGCAGTGGTAGCAGTAACACCAGCCAATCTTCCGTTGAGTGCCTCAGCCGCTGAGTTAATAGGAATGTCTTTTAAATCCTTAGCACCAACAGATGATACAGAAGCAAGAAGATCTTTTCTTCTGACAGTCTGGTAGCCGATCACTACTACGTCTTGCAATGCTTTGGGGTCGGGTTGCAAAACAACATCCATGGTGGAACCACTGCCGATAGCCCCTTCAAAACTTACAAAGGAAACATTGGAAAAGATAAGCGTAGTGGCACTTGCATCCACTGTAATTCTGAAATTACCCTGTGCATCTGTTGTCGTGGCTCCCTTGCTTCCTTTTATAGAAACAGTTACTCCGGCCAATGGTTGTTTGTTTTCAGCGGAAGTAACAGTACCTGTTATCAGTCTTCCCTGTGCAAAAAGTTGATGTTGGGTACCGCATGCCAGCAAGAGCATAAACAGTCCCAGTGTTTTACAAATTCTAATCATAGTGCAGTTTTTGATAATAACCTGAAGAAATTTTATTTATAAATCCTGTAGCACGGCGCTACAAGTAGTACCATCCTGTTTTCAATGGGTCAGCTATTATCCGTTAATAGCTGCTTTTTTTTGAATCGGGTAAAAATCAGTTTTCGTTGGGCAAAAATGGATAAAGAAAAAAGGGAGCTAGAAAAAAGCCGGATGGCCGGAGTAGAAAAGAAGCAGGCAGAATTATTGACAATTGGCATTACCCGGTAAATACCGGGTTCGTAAAAAAAGGCATTCTGGTTAAGCAATCTTTTCATTTCGGCAAGCAATTCTCTTTTTGTTACATAAGCGAACCACAACCCTCAAACCTAATTTTATACTTATGTTAACGATAACAATTCTACACAGAACTTCATTGTGTCAGAACGTTTTACGAGTATTTTTTTACGCAATCGTTCCCGGCAACGATGTCTTTTTTTGGGCGATGCCTTCGGGTTGAAAGTATTTACATAAATCATGTTCCTTACATACTTTAAGTGAGTAGAAAACTCAGGAAAATAAGCAGCACCAAAACAAAATTTTGAGTCTGTTTAAGTAGCAGAATTAAAAAGAAAACCAGCCCGTAAACCGGGTAAAAAGGGCTAACTTTAAAAAATTCGTCTATAACCGGAATAAAACTCTTTCGAAGGGATTGAAGCATGAAGTTTGAAGCCATTACCATAAAAGATATAGCCAGGGCCCTGGGTTTCTCCACTTCTACCGTGTCCCGGGCACTTCGGGATAGCCATGAAATAAGCCCCGAAACCAAAAAACTGGTCCTGGAGTATGCCGAAAAGAATAATTACCATCCCAATCCCATAGCCCTTAGCTTGAAAGAAAGAAGAAGCCGCTCTATCGGGGTGATTGTGTGTGAGATTGCCAACAGTTATTTTTCTCAGGCTATTAATGGTATCGAATCCATTGCTTATAATAATGGCTATAACGTAATCATTGCCCAGAGCAGGGAATCTTTCGATAGGGAAATGCTGAACCTGCAATACCTCACTTCCCGTTCCATTGATGGACTGATTATCTCTGTTTCCACCGAAACAAAAGATTTCAGTTACCTGAAAGAATTGCATAGTAAAGGAATGCCGATTGTATTTTTCGACCGCATCGTCAATGAAATAGACACACACAAAGTCATTGCGGATAATTATAAAGGAGCCTATGATGCTACCACTCATCTTATCAAAAGTGGCTACCACCGCATAGCAGCGGTTTCCAATCCTGCGTTGCTATCCATTACAGTAGAAAGGCTGGCGGGTTACAAAGCTGCGCTGGCAGATAATGGTATAGCGATTGACGAATCGTTGATAAAATATTGCCAGCATGGCGGTATGATTTTATCCGAAGTGGAAGAGGTGGTAAATGAACTTTTCGAACTGCAACAAAAACCTGATGCCATTTTTGCTACGGCCGATAAATTAACCACCAATTGTTTGCGATTATTAAAAGCAAGAGGGCTTACCGTTCCAAAGGATATTGGCCTGCTTGGATTTTCCAACACCGATCTTACAGAACTCCTCGATCCGCCTTTATCCATCATTAAACAACCCGCCTTTGAAATGGGGGAAATCGCCACCAACCTTTTATTACAATTAATAGAAAGTAAAAGGCCGGTTACAGATTTTGAAACAAAAGTGTTGCCTACGGAATTACTTATCAGGGGGTCTACTAAAAATTTGAAAAAAAAGGAGAATAGCCATAAAAAAGGTCACCATAAGGGAGTTTTGTTTTGGAACACAAAGGTCGAACCGATGACCTTTTGCAATCCCAAGGAAACGCGTCTAGCCAGCTGAGCTAAAGCCCTTTGTGGGGGCAAATGTAGGGTACTCGGTGGTTCCGAAACTGCTGCTATGACTTCCTTTAAATCATTTCTATTACCGGAACGTTTTCAATTAAAAACTGTTATCATCTGTTTATAACTTTGATATATGGGAGTCTGGAAACAAATATCTGAATACCTCTACCTGCGGAAAAAAGACCCGAACCGGCCAAAAGATAAATGGATTGGGTATATGCATGGCATTAACCGTATCACCATTTTCGTTTTTCTGTTATGCCTGGTAATTTTAGCTATAAAATTGCTGCGGTAAGAAATTGATGAATACTGGCGGCTGCTTTTGCAGAGGCATTGCCACCTTCGCTCAGGAGTTGTTTTAATCCTGCATAATCTTTTTGTAATTGTTCCTTCCGGCTATTGCTGGTTAATAGTTCCTGTAATTCATTCCTGAGATTTTCAACCGTAAGATTTTCCTGTATTAATTCCTTCACCACTAGTTTATCCATGATAAGATTGACTAGGGCAATGTATTTTACTCTCACCAGGCGTTTGCCAACCTGGTAGCTCAGCCATGAGCCTTTATAACAAACCACTTCCGGAACAGCAAACAAGGCAGTCTCTAAGGTAGCAGTGCCTGAGGTAACCAATGCCGCTGCTGACTGCATCAATAAATCATATGTTTTATTGGTAACATAAGAAACATTGCTGAATGGTTTTAATAATTCATCATAGAACTGTTCATCCAATCCCGGTGCTTTGGCAACGATGAATTGATAGGCCGGAAATGATTTGCTCACTTCCAGCATAATGGGAAGTTTCTTTAGTATCTCTTGTTTACGACTGCCCGGAAGTAAAGCAACAATCGGTCTGTCGGAGAACCGTGGACTGTGGACTGTGGACTGCTGACTGTTTATCACTTCCACCAGCGGATGCCCCACATATTCCACTTCCCAATCCCATTTATTTTTGAAGAAATCTTTTTCGAAAGGAAGAATGACCAGCATTTTATCAATACACTGCTTCATCAGTTGCACCCGGCCTTCTTTCCATGCCCATACTTGTGGTGAAATGTAGTAGATGACTTTGATGTTGTGTTGCTTTGCCCATTTCGCAATGCGGAGATTGAAACCGGGATAATCAATAAGGATAAGTGCATCTGGTTGGTGGGCAAGAATATCTGCTTTGCAAAACCTTAGGTTACGAAAAATGGTTCGCAGGTTCATCAGCACTTCTGCAAAACCCATAAAGGCAAGGTCACGGTAATGTTTTACCAAATCCCCGCCGGCCGCCTGCATTTTATCACCACCCCAGCAACGAAAAGTGGAGGAGCTGTCCTGTTCTTTAATGGCTGCAATAAGGTTGGAACCGTGCAGGTCGCCTGATGCTTCACCGGCAATGATATAATACTTCATACCGGCATGGTATTAATTAAAAAAGTTTTAAGACTAAAATTCCGATACCATAGAAAAGAGTAATGATGAAAATTCCTTTAAAGGTCTGGGCTTTGTCAAAGTGAACATAGATGGCGAAGAGCAATGCATTGGCCAGTAAAGAAAAAGTGCCCACATTGGTGATCACTTTATTATCATGCATAAAATATTCCAGGAATTCTTTGAAGCTCAGCGAGGGGAATTTGATGAAATAAACAATGAGAAGGCCGATGAGTGGTCCGATAAGACCCAGCACTAATCCAAGCCGGAGGTTATCTTTTGCTAAGAACATGTTTGGTTTATTTGGTTGAATAGTTGGGGCGACTTATTTCCAGATTTTTTCGAGCTTGCTTTTTAAAACGTAATTCGTCAGATCAAATTGCACAGGAACCACACTTACATAATTATTGGCCAATGCCCATACATCGGTGTCTTTTGACTTGTCAAAATTTACAAACTCACCGGTAAGCCAGTAATAGTGACGGCCATGCGGGTCGTTACGTTCAATAAAATCTTCCACATATTTCGCATATGCCTGTTTACAGATTTTAAATCCTTTCAATAGTTCGGGTGCCACTGCTGGAATGTTTACATTTAATACAGTGTGTTTATCCAACTTTGTTTTGAGCATTTTCTCGGCAATAAGCCGCACATATTTCCTGGCCCCGTAAAGTCTGCATCAATCCTGTAATCGAGCAGGGAAAAACCTGCGGAAGGAATACTTTCAATTGCTGCTTCCACTGCAGCAGACATGGTGCCGGAGTAAATCACATTAATACTGTGATTGGCGCCATGATTAATACCACTGAGACAAAGGTCTGGTTTACGATGAAGCACTTTATCAACTGCCAGCTTTACACAATCCACCGGTGTGCCGGTGCAGGACCATGTTTCTACATTATCGATGGATTGTATTTTATGTAATCGTAGTGGCTGCCCGATAGTAATAGCATGTCCCATTCCGGATTGTGGTTTGTCAGGAGCCACCACCACTATTTTTCCCAGGTCTTTTACCGCTTCCACCAGGTTCAAAATACCCGGAGCTGTTACACCGTCATCATTGGTAATAAGGATAACAGGTCTTTCTTTCGATGATACTTTTGCCGGCTCTTTAACTGCTGTACTTTTCTTTGTACCGGGTTTCACTGTCTTTGCCATATGCCTGCAAAAATCCCTGTTTTTTATGGCTTATCCAAACACAAAGCCCGCCGAAAAAAGGAGTTTAAAGATTTTTTTTTTTTTTTTTTTTTGGGGGGGGGGTATTTAATAAATTTCGTCGTTTAAAAGGTTTTGAATATCTAAAATAATTAGTATTTTGCAGCTAACTAAATTAGTTGTTATGGCTATTTCCAATCAAAACCTTAAGTATCTGCGCAAACTCCGTGGGTGGACACAGGAAGAGTTCGCCAATAAATTGCGTATCAAACGTTCCTTGTTGGGCGCCTATGAAGAAGAAAGGGCAGAGCCAAGAATTGATGTGCTCGAAGTGGTTTGTGATATTTTCAAACTGACACTTGACGAAATACTTCGCAAA
The DNA here is from genome assembly GCA_016719015.1 of Chitinophagaceae bacterium. Classification (GTDB taxonomy): domain Bacteria; phylum Bacteroidota; class Bacteroidia; order Chitinophagales; family Chitinophagaceae; genus JJ008. Next base: position 7,483 of record JADKAZ010000010.1, on the reverse strand, counting down.
GATTTAAGCGATAATAAAAGTAATTACCTCGCCAAACGCCGGGCTATGAAGCTGGCTGCCGGCCGGCCGGATATTCCTTTTGTACCGGTAAAAGCAGCAGCCGGTTACCTCGCCGGGTATGCCGACCCTGAGTTTGTTGATGAATTGAATACGTTTACATTACCCATGCTGGCCGGTGGCAATTACAGGGCTTTTGAAATTATCGGTGACTCTATGTTGCCAACACCAAGTGGCTCGGTGATAGTAGGAGAAAAAGTTGAAAACCTGGAGGATGTAAAAAACAATGTAGCCTGTATCGTTGTCTCCCGCAATGAAGGCGTGGTGTATAAAAGGGTGCAAAAAAACGGAAGGCAAAAAAATAAACTGACATTGGTAAGTGATAATCCTTCTTTTCATCCCTACACCGTAAATGCCGAAGAAATATTAGAAATGTGGCAGGCGCAGATGGTTATTTCCCGTGCCAACACACAGCAGCGCTGGGATATGAACCAACTCACCAATATTGTTTCAGACTTACAGGCACAGGTTACTACGCTGAAAAAGAGAATGAACTGATTGATTTTCAAATAGATTATCCTTTTTTTGCGTTTTTATGCGGCAGCCTTCCTGCCCTCAGTTTTGTCTGTTATATTTGCAGACTGCTAAAGTCGGCACATGACTGTGAGAAAAATTATCTGCTTACCCCTCTTACTGATCTGTACTTTTATTTTTTCGCAAGAAAAATCATTACAGGCAATCAAGACTGTTCAGGCGCCAAAAATTGATGGCAACCTGAATGATGCAGCCTGGGCTGATGTTCCTGCCGCAACTGATTTTGTGCAGAACTATCCGGCAGTCGGTAAACCAGCCTCCCGGCAAACAACCGTTAAAGTTATCTATGATAATACCGCCATCTATGTAGGTGCATATTTATATGATGACCCATCGCTGATAAGAAAGCAGATTACTGCAAGAGATGCAGAGCAGCAAAAAGACTGTGATTTTTTCACTGTTTTTTTGGATACTTATAATGATAATCAAAACGGTTTTCTGTTTGTAGTTACTTCTTCCAATGTGCAGTCCGATGCCCGGATGGGGCCTAATCTCGGAGGCAGCTTTGGTGAATACGGCGATAAAACATGGGATGCTGTTTGGGAAAGTAAAGTGCAGATGCAGTCGGATGGCTGGTCTGTGGAAATGAAAATTCCCTACATCTCTTTACGCTTCGCCAAAAAAGATTTGCAGGATTGGGGCCTCCAGTTTCTCCGGCTGATAAGAAGGACCAACGAATCTTGTTTCTGGAATCCTGTAGATCCGCAGGTTAACGGCTTTGTCAACCAGTTTGGAAATTATACCGGTTTGAAAGATTTGCAACCACCGTTGCGGTTGAGTTTTTCACCCTACGTTTCCACCGGCATCAGGAGTATTCCTAAAACCAACAGCAGCGGCTTTACTAATTCATGGCTGGGCAGTGGCGGTATGGATGTGAAGTACGGAGTGAATGAAAGCTTTACACTAGACGCCACCCTGATACCCGATTTTGGTCAGGTGGTTTCTGATAATGTTATCAATAATCTTTCTCCCTACGAGGTACGCTTCCAGGAGAACCGGCAATTTTTTACAGAAGGAACAGAAATTTTTAATAAAGCCGGTTTGTTTTATTCCCGGCGGGTAGGTAGTATGCCGGGTGGCTTTTTTGGTGTACGAAGTTTTGTGGAAGGAAATCCTGATTGGGAAATTGTCAAGAACCCTTCTATCACACAACTGTATAACGCCACAAAATTTTCAGGACGTAATGATAATAAATTAGGAATAGGTGTCTTCAATGCCATTGCCGCTCCTATGGATGCAAGGATACGTAACAGGGTATCCGGTAAAGATTCTGTTATCAGAACTTCACAACTCACCAATTATAACATCTTTGTTTTTGACCAGGCTTTGAAAGGCCGTTCATTCATCACACTCACCAATACCAATGTGATACGCAATGGGCAGGGCCGGGATGCAAACGTAACCGCATTGGATGTTGCCTTGTATAACAAGAAGAATACGTATGCATTTAATGGAACAGCCCGTTACAGTAAAATATGGAGCACTTCCCCCTATGATGGTTTTAATACAACCATTAAATATGGTAAAGTAAGTGGCAACTGGCAGTTCTATGTGCTCAATAATATTGAATCCAAAAACTATGACCCCAATGACCTGGGCCTTCTCGTGGCAGCCAACGAAATCACTTACCGGGCCAATGTAAGTTATAACCACTTCAAGCCTACAAAGAACCTGATACAATACAGGTACACACTGGACCAGCGTTACCAGCGGATGTTTACTCCCAGGGCTTTTAACCGTTATGATATCACCGGCACAGCTTTCTGGATATTTAAAAATTTCTGGGACGTCACTACACATGCACAGTTGACTCCTTTTACCGTCCAGGACTTTTTTGAATTACGTACCGATGGCCGTTATCTTAACCTGCCATTGAATATGTATTTTGATGCCAGCGGCAGCACCGACAGCCGGAAAAAATTATTTGTAAGATTCAGCGGCGTATTTGCAAGAGCACCAAAATTTGATAACACTTATTATGGTGGCGGCATCGGCTTCCGCTACAGGTTCAGCAATAAGTTTACACTGGATTTGCAGATGGATGGCCATACCGAAACCAATAATCTCGGCTATGCATTTATGCGGGAGATAAACGGTGAACCGATTGTGGGATTCAGGGATGTGAAGGAAAATATCAATGTATTATCGGGCATTTATAATTTTACCCCGCGGCTCAATCTTACACTCCGGGCCCGTCATTACTGGAACGAAGTAAAGTACAGCAGCTTTCATAATGTGGACAGCAAAGGAGATCTTGTCAACCGCTCTTTCATCAGCAACTCGGATGATAATGTAAACATCTTTAACCTCGATGCTTTTCTTACCTGGGATTTCCGCCTGGGCAGCCGTTTAATTATTGGTTACAAAAACTGGTTGGGGGATGATGAGTATGTTCCCCTGCTCAATAAAAACAGCTATCTCAATAATCTCGGTGAAATATTTGACCTGCGCCATGGTAACGAACTTACCGTTCGGTTTGTTTACTTTCTTGACTACAACGAGTTACGGAAAAAAAATTAAGGCAACCGCATAATTGAATTTTCTACAATGGCAAACGCCACTTCTCCCTTTGCCGGTTTTATATTGAAGGTTCCTGTAAAACGGCTGAAGGCCGGCAGCACACAGTAATCGTTGGTAAAATAAAAACAGGGAAATTTCAATGTTTGTTTTCCCGGACCTTTCATCGTGATGCCGGGATGCACATGGCCGGTAAAACGGTATAATTCTTTTTCTTCCTCTGTCAATTTTTTTTCTGCTTTCAGGTCGTGGAGAAAAATAAACGGTGGCTCCGGCAGTTTCCAGTGGCTCACTGTAATGGCTGCTTCGGCATACCAATCCTCTTGCAGTATGTCATGGTTGCCTTTTACCAGGTCAATATGCAGTGATGAAAAATCTTTTCTCCATTTAATAAACAAATCGAGTTCCTTATTGGCGGTGCTGTGGGTAAGATCGCCGGCAATGATCAAGCGGTCAACTTTATACAAGTAAAGTTGTGCTATCAGCCGCTGCAGGTCTGCTTTATAAATACTTTGTGGAATGGCAATACCTGCTTTTCTGAAATGACCCGATTTGCCAAGGTGCATATCAGCAATGATGAGTGTATTCTTTTCTTCCCAGAAAAGACTCCGTTCCGGCGACACCCAAAAGGTATTGCCTGCGGATTATATACGGAACAGGATTTTGCATTGATAGTTGTCAAATCTACTGGAAAAACTATTTGATTGTTTCCAGTTGCTGCTGCATCTTTCTTACACGGTCTTCTAATTTTTCGGACGACAGGTCTTCCCGCATGCTGTCCACTTTTATCGGAAAACAAAATGGTGTGAGCTGTTGCGGAAAAGTGATAATGATTTTCGATTGCTGAATTCTTTCCAGCATATCCCGCAGCCGCACTTCTTCCATTTGCTGGTCCAGCACTTCCTGGTACGACTGGCGCAGCAGCAGGTTGCCCGGGTCGTATTCACTGAATACTTTGAACAGGAGAGAAGCGGATGATTGCAGGTGTCTTGCTTTCTTTTTTTCTCCCGGCATGCCCTGGAAAATAAGGCCACCGATAACCGCCACATCCCGGAATTTTCTTTTCGCCATCTCGGTACTGTTTACACTGCGTTGTATATCGTTCAGTAAATCATCCGGGGAAAATAATTCATACACATTACTGTCGTCCACCGGGATGGGCTGGTCGCTGAGCAATTCAAAACCATAATCATTCATGGCGAATGAAAAAGTGATGGGATGAAAACGGCTGATGCGATACGCCAAAATCGCCGCCATCGCTTCATGCACCAATCTTCCTTCAAACGGATACACAAAAAGATGAAACCCGTCTTTGGTTTCAATATGCTCAATCAGCAATTCATTTTGGTTCGGCACATGAGAGAGCTGCCGTTGTAAATCAAAGAGCGGCTGTAATTTTTCAAGCTCCTCTACTCCTGATTTGTCCAAAGTGGCTCTCAGCTTTTTTCCCAGGTTAGCACTCAGCGGCATTCTTCCTCCATTCCAGCTTGGCACCATTGACTTTTTTGATTTCGATACCCTCACATACGCTGTCATTTCTTTTATCATCAAAAACTCCAGGTTTCTCCCGGCCAGTGTAAACACATCACCCGGCTCCAGCCGGGAAATAAAATATTCTTCTATCACCCCGATATAACCGCCGGTCATAAATTTTACTTTCAGCATCGTTTCACTTACAATAGTGCCGATATGCATCCGGTGGCGCATCGCCACTTTGCGGCTTTTGATTTTGTAAATACTATCTTCAATTTCCACTTTCCTGAAATCATCATACTGCTGTAAGGCATTGCCACCTTCGGTGATGAAATGTAAAATATGTATCCATTCTTCCCTGGTCAGTTCTTTATAACAAAAAGTGGAAATGAGTTCTTCATAAATTTTATCCGGATCAAACCCGTCTGATATCGCAATCGTATTCAGGTATTGCAGCAGCACATCATAACAGAGCAGCATCGGCGGGCGGCTTTCAATAAGATTTTCTTTGATGGCTGTTTTTAATGCAGCAGCTTCCATCAACTCCAGTGAATGGGTAGGCAGAAAATAAATTTTACTCACTGCATCAGGACTGTGTCCGCTTCTGCCGGCCCGTTGTAAAAACCTGGCCACTCCTTTTGGTGAGCCCACCTGTATCACGGTTTCCACAGGACGAAAGTCAACACCCAGGTCAAGACTGGCCGTACACACCACTGCTTTTAAATTACCGCTGTGCAAATTATCTTCTATCCATGTCCGTAAGTCCCGGTCAATAGAACTGTGATGTAAAGCAATAGAACCGGCCAGCTCCGGGCAAACCGTCAGCAGCGTTTGGTACCATGTTTCACTCATCCCTCTGGTATTAATAAAAATAAGGGTGGTGGTGCTTTGCTGAATGATCGGAATGATTTTATGCGCCAGCTTAATGCCAAGGTGTCCTGCCCATGGATATTTTTCTATTTCATCCGGGAAGATGGATTCCACTTCTATCTTTTTTTGCAGGTTGGCTTTTATGATTACTCCTTCTTTTTGTAACGGATATAACAATACTTCCTTTGCTTCTTCAAGATTGCCGATAGTAGCGGAGATGCCCCAAACACTGAGTCGGGAGTTATGAGTCGTTAGTCCTGTACCGGCTCCAAACTCTTTACTCTTAACTCTCGACTCATAACTCCCAACTAACCTTGAAATCGCCAGTTCCACCTGCACACCTCTCTTTGCTGCCCAGCAGTTCATGCCATTCATCCACCGCAATAATTTGTAAGGACTCGAAGAGAGCAGGATAATTTTTTTGTGCTAATAATAAATGCAGGCTCTCCGGTGTTATCAATAATATTTCCGGCATTTGTTTTTTCTGCTTCACTCTTTCAGCCGTATCGGTGTCGCCATTGCGGATGCCCACTCTCCAGCTCATCCCCAGTTCTTCAATCACTTCTTCCATGGCCCTGCCGATGTCTTTGGCCAATGCCCGCAGGGGAGTGACCCATAATAATTGCAGTCCGTTATTTTTTTTGGTTGCATAATCAGCGGGATGCTGGTTGATAAAAGCGATAAGGGCACCGAGAAAAACGGAAAATGTTTTACCGCAACCGGTGGGTGCATTCACCAATCCGCTTTCACCCTGGCTGATCTGCTGCCATGTTTCTTGCTGAAAAGAAAAAGGCTGATGGCCTTTAGCGGCCAGCCAGTTATTGATGATCGTATATCCGGGTGATGAAGTGAGTGTCATGTAATGAGAAGGGTAAAGATAAATCTTATTGCTGTTTCCTACGGAGTTGTCATACCGGGTTCAACCCGGTATCTCTCTCTCTTTTTCTTTTGGGAAAGATTCCGGGTCAAGCCCGGAATGACATTACGTTAGCCCGGAATGACATTGCGTTGTTGGAATGACATTGCGTTTGTAATGCATCGTTTCTTTCGAAGATTATCAGTTTGATTTTATTTTGTTGTCTCCTACGGAGTTGTCATACCGGGTTCAACCCGGTATCTCTCTCTCTTTTTCTATTGGGAAAGATTCCGGGTCAAGCCCGGAATGACAGTTCGTTAGCCCGGAATGACATTCGTTTATGAATGACATTTCGTTGTTGGAATGATGTTGTGGAGTTCTGTCATACCGGGTTTAACCCGGTATCTCTCTCTCTTTTTCTCTTTGGGAAAGATTCCGGGTCAAGCCCGGAATGACAGTTCGTTAGCCCGGAATGACATTGCGTTGTTGGAATGACATTGCATTTTTTTTACACCCATAGAGGGTTACCCCGAAAAAAAGTGCTATAGTAAAACTACGAAGTCGTTGTTTGTTCGGAAAAACCCTTCTATATTACACGTCCGGTAAAAAAAGAAACTGTTTTTTACTACGTAGAAAGTCCATCCAACCATTCCCTGAAAAATTAAATTATCCCCGAAAAACGTTTGCCTTTCATAAGGAGATGGCATAGCTGCTCCTGAGATTATTGTCTACTATCCACCGAAACTCCGCATACAAAATCCCATTCTTAGAAAGCCGGTTTACCAACCTTTCAAAGAAACGAACGAACCAGTATGAGGAATTTTTTTACGCAGGAACAAACGAATAACGATTCAGCAACAGAACAGGCCCGCCGGTCTTCATTAACCGTAGTGCATTGCAATAAGCACATCGCCTCTGCAGGCCGTATCACCACCACGTACATAGTTAACAACGATATAGTAGAGCGGCACCCGAAGAAGTGTCGTATTATTTATTACCCGATCCCTATGCAGGTACAGCCAACGGGGATGAATATTATACCGTGCCGGATAATGAATACTATTAAGTAAGAACACCATCGAACAAGCCATATAAAATGCCGGCACAGCCGGAATGATAACGAACCAAACGAACTACTGTTTATGATTGCAACCACCTCTGCCGCCCATGGCGGCA
>JADKAZ010000009.1 GCA_016719015.1 Chitinophagaceae bacterium | reverse complement strand
TAAGACCCAGGGTATAAAATTATTTAGCTATTGAAAATCAGCGAATTGATGTTATACATTTTGTATTGTTGTTAGGTCAATCCAATCTACCATTCCAATTCATTTTTCTTCCATAAATCATCAAATGGGCTTATAATATTCACTAATTGCTTTTTACTTACATGTAAATATCGTTCGGTTGTCTTAAGATTGAAATGTCCCAATAAGTCTTTAATGTACCTTATATCCGTTCCTTTATCAAGCAGGTGTGTAGCAAAACTGTGTCTCAGGCTATGGATGCCAACTTCTTTTCTGATACCGGCTTTATGTTTTGCATTGGTAAATATCTGCTGTACCGTCCGGGTGGGATAAGCAGTGAATGTTTGTTCTGATTCAAATAAATACACTTTTGGACGAGGTTTATATTCCTGTATATATTTTCTGAGAATATCCAGCACCAAAGGACTTAAATTAACATACCTGTCTTTTTTCCCCTTAGCCCGTTGAACAAGAATTTGCATTCTTTTACTATCTATATCCGAAATTTTCAGGTTCACAATTTCACTTACCCTAAGGCCCGAACTATACGCCGTAAACAACATTGCTTTATGTTTTTTATTGGCCAGGGCATTGAACAGGTTTGTTAATTCCGTTTCGTTCAACAATTTTGGTAGTAAAAATGGTTTTTTAGGCCTCGGTATTTCCCAAAAAAATTTATCTCTTTTCAATACTTGCTCGTAATAAAATTTCATCGCATTTATCCGGCTGTGCAACGTATTCTCTGTCAGCTTCAGTTTTTCATAACAATAAATGAGGTAGCGTTTCAAAAGTTCCGGTGTCAGATCATCGGCAGGAATAGTTTTGAGAATGGTCAATAATTGTGTCATCTCACCCAAATAGGTTTTGATGGTGGAAGGGCTATATGCTTTTAATTTCAGGTGTTGCTCCATGGCAGGAATTACATGTGCATTCACGGCTTGTATTTTACCACCTTTATAAACTGTTACTTGTTTTTTTGATGTCGTAGGCAACAGCATGGCCGGGGTTACAGGTTTGGCAGTTACGGAAGTTTTAGCCGGCGCCACCTTTTTCTTTTTTGCTGCCAGGTATTCATGCAATGCCGATTGTTCAATAGCAGCTTTCCCTTTTAATGCAAAGAAAAGTTTATTGTAATTTTCTTTGCTGAGTGGGATGTACCAGCACTTATTTGTCTGGCTCCACTTAGCCCCGGCGTTTTTCCGGATGGCTCCGTTCAATACAGTCGTATTTTCAAAATAGATACCAATACATTCCTGGTTCTTGTGGTAAAGTGGTTTGAGCGTCACCTTTTTCATGTACTCAATTTACATTATCTCCACAAAAAAAGCCCGGTTGGCAGCGGAGTCTTGCCATATTCTTTGCAAAATCAATCAACACAATTCCAAACTCCGGAGTCACCGGCGGGTGGGCTGGAAAAAAAGCGCAGCATTCTTTTTTCATTGATTTTTTTTCAAGAAATAAAGTTGAGAAAGAAAAAGATACCGGGTCAGGCCCGGCATGACATCGCTCCGTAGCAGCACCACCTACTCAAAACAATCAACCTTTTCCTGTGCCTTGTTCCGACGTAGTATAAACCTCTCTTTACTATAAACACTTTCAAGGCGGAACACAGCACTTTTCGTTGCCAACCATAACAAGCAGCGGAGTCTTACATATTGCTTCAATCATCCCTAATCTAAAAACAACAGGACGCAGACAAAACAGAAAAGGGGGCGGGGGATGGCAAAGCCTGCGGAGCAATAGCGTTTGCCTTGATCTTTTTGTTTCTTTTTGCATCAAGGTAAAAAGAAAAGCAAGAAAAAATATTATCTCGCTTCTTAGCATTTTCATACCTCCATTCTCTGGTTTACTAAGTTTCCACCTAAGCACACAGAATTAATAAAAAAGAAAAAGATACCGGGTCAGACCCGGCATGACATAGCTCCGTAGTAGCAGCCTTTGCTTTGTTGAATCTTCAAACCTTGCAACACTCATACGCAATGTCAAAAAGTAAGTAAAGAAAAATCATAAGCCCTTACGCAGATCTTTAAATTATCTCCACAAAAAAAAGCACCATTACTGGTGCTCTTCATTAGCGATTAGCTCCTGGTTAGACTAAATTTTAAAACCAACAGTCAGCAATGCATTGCCGCCTGTCTGCTTTATACTGGCGCCGGAGAAGGCAGAGTTTTGTAAGCGATAGGCATAATGTACATCGGATCCCATGGTGTGCACATATGTAAGGTCTACAAATATGCCTTTGTTTCTGTAACCCAGGCCACCACTTAACGAGAAGCGATTCCCTTTTTCTCCATTCCCTAAGTTTTTATACGGGTTGCCATAGTAAGCAACACCCAGCCTCGTCATAATAGTGGTAAATTTTAATTCGCCGCCGGCTTTAAAATTGAAAGCTCCTTTATAGGCATTGTCAATGGCTCTGTTCAATGATTTCAGGTAGTCTTTTGTTGACTGGCTGTTATCACCTTCCGGGTCGGTGCTGAAGGAAGAAGCTTTATAGTTCACATATTCAATATCAGCCGTCAAAAATCCTTTTTGTTTTCTTACATCTTCAATCTCCCGCAGCACATAGGAAGCACTGGCCATGATGCGGTAAGGAGTTACCATCCAGTATTTGAATTCTGCATCGTTACCATTGGTAAATAAGCCGGATTCCTGTGTAAGGGAGCCTTTATAGTTTTCTGTATTGGTAGTTACAGAGGCATTGTACCTGTCTGTCATCATATAAAAAGTGGGAGTGTGAATAGCAAGACCCAGACGCACATATTCTACCGGTTTATAAATAATTCCCATTTTAATATTTATACCATTACCATTGGTGGTAAGGTTTTCTGTGATGGAGGCATAATCAAATTTATTGGCCGTATTGGTAGAGGCGTCAGCTTCTGTAAATGTGGCTTCTTTTTCATAGTGTAGAAAGGGGATGCCTATTGTTCCGCCCACATAAAATTTATCCCTGCTGTTGCCTGCAAATGCCAATGCCAGTTCGGTAATGCCACCCCGGTTGATAACAGTATTTTCCTGCAACAGATTTCCGATGGTTGCTCTTGACTGAAATTGATAGTTACCTGACGAACCTCCTGCAATAGTATCTATCCAGTAAGTGTTGAAGGCAAGGCTGGTACCAAATGGATAATTGCTGGCTACACTATTGGCATCTTTATCATTTTTTATTTCCTCCAGGAATTTCTGGGAATAAGAATTTTGTGTATTGGATCCACGGTATAATATGTTGCTGCCAAAACTGGCTGTCCGGTTGATGGCAACAGCCACGGCCATGCCTTTGTTTTTCTTGCGGTCATTGGTACCAGTGCCAAGCACTACACCGGTGGTACCGAATGAAAGGTTGTTCTTTTTATCCTGTTCAGTGCGGCCATAGTAAGTGGATTTGTTTCTCCACAGGTTGAAGCCGGGTGTTATAACAAAATCACCGGTTTTATAAAAGCCAAGTCCCGCCGGGTTTACATAAGCCGCTGAAAGATCGCCGCCGAGGGAGGTCATAGCGCCACCAACAGCCTGTTGTCTTGCCGTGCCGCTTGAAATAATCCAGGAGGACCGTAAAGCATCGGCAGGCTCCTGGGCAAATATTGATGTTGACGATATGGTACAGGTAAGTATGAAAAATATCTTTCTCATGGTGTCATGAATTAAAAGCAATGAATAAAATGTTCAGCAATCTGAACGCTGTTATTATAGCCTCCCCTTGCGGAGAAGTTAGGAGGGGCCATTTAAAATCTCCGCACAGGTGCCGGTGTACTGCCACCACTGCTGCCGGATGATGATGATCCGGAACTGCTGCCTGTGGAAGAAGAGTTACTTTTTGTGCCGCTGCCGGATGAATTATTATTTCCCCCGAAGACTTCCCTCAGGATGTTGCCAGCGTTGCTGTTATTATTTGAATTGCTGTTCCTCGGAGAGTTGTAAGTATTGTTGTTAGAATTATTATTACCACCCCGTATTTTAGGAGTTGAATAATTACTATTATTTATTGCATTATTGTTGTACGAGTTCAGGTTAAATGTTCTTGGACCTGAGTAAGTAACACTTGTCTTCGGATTTACAATGATATAACCGTTGTAATAGGGATTGTAATGATTGTTCCAGTAAGAGGCAGGTGTCCATGGATTACCAAAACAGTTATAGCCATAGTTGTTGAAAGTATAGCGGCGGCTGTAATAAAAGGGGTCATCCATATCTGACCAGCGGTTACGGTTCCTTACTTTCATCCGCAGGTAATTGTCATCATAGTATTCGTCTTCATTGTTGCGGTATTGACGGTCGTCATTTTTCTCAGTACGTACATATTCGTCCTGCGATCTTACAGGAGAATAATACACATCATCGGGGGTTTGACCTGTTTTATAAGAGGTAGTACAACTGCTGAGAGCAGCTACTGTTAGTGCCAGGAGTAAAATTTTTGATTTCATGGCAAATGGTTTATCGGGTTAAAAATGAAGTTACTACTTTTGTGCGACTTTCAACGGTACACAATCGTTTGCGTTCAGGCAACAAATATTTAACCATTTGCTGAATTTATTGCGGGAAGTGCTGTTAAATTAAAACTAAAGATTGCTGGTTGTATGATTAACAGACAAGGTACAGAAATGAGCTTACAAAAAGATTGCGAAAGAGGTACAAAGCAGAATTTATAAAGTTCCTGGTTTATTCGCTTGGCTCAAATGATGAAACAATTGACCATTTAGAAACTTTGTTTAAAACGAAATCACTTCAGGATGAGGTCCCTGTTTTATAAAGTGATAATCGCCCTGGGTGCCAGTAACATTAACAAGCAACAAGTAACATGAGCATATTCGCAATGGTACAATGCCTGTTTTAAAGGGAGAGGGGGGAATATGCGGGATGCACTGGATAAAATGTTTAAGGATACCGGGCATGTAAATGCTTATTTCCCCTTGTTTATTCCAAAAAGTTTTTTGAGTAAGGAAGCCGCACATGTGGAAGGCTTTGCCAAAGAATGTGCAGTGGTAACGCATTACCGTTTAAAGAATGACCCTAATGGTGGCGGCGTTATTGTTGACCCTGATGCGAAACTGGAAGAAGAACTGATTGTACGACCAACCAGCGAAACAATTATCTGGAATACATATAAAGACTGGATAAAATCGTACCGGGATCTGCCCTTACTGATTAATCAATGGGCCAATGTGGTGCGTTGGGAAATGCGGACAAGATTGTTTTTAAGGACTACTGAATTTTTATGGCAGGAAGGACATACGGCTCATGCCACCGCCCAGGAAGCGATAGAAGAAACAGAAAGAATGCTGGAAGTATATGCCACTTTTGCTGAAGAGTTTATGGCAGTGCCGGTGGTTCGGGGAGTTAAAACAGCCAATGAACGTTTTGCCGGTGCAGTGGATACGTATTGCATTGAAGCATTGATGCAGGATGGAAAAGCATTACAGGCGGGTACCTCTCATTTTCTGGGGCAGAATTTTGCAAAAGCATTTGATGTTAAATTCTCCAACAAAGAAAACCAACTGGAACATGTGTGGGCCACCAGCTGGGGAGTAAGTACAAGATTAGTGGGTGCGTTGGTAATGGCACATAGCGATGACCAGGGATTGATACTGCCGCCAAAAATTGCCCCGCAGCAGGTGGTGATCGTTCCTATCTATAAAGGCGATGAACAAAAAGCATTGATAGATGCGAAAGCCGGTGAAATTATCAAAGAACTAAAAGCCTCCGGCATCCGGGTAAAGTATGATGATAATGATAATAACAGGCCCGGATGGAAATTTGCAGAATATGAAATGAAAGGAGTGCCGGTACGATTAGCCCTTGGTGCAAGAGATTTGGAAAAAAATGTGGTGGAAGTGGCACGCCGGGATACAAAAGAGAAAAGAGTAGTGGCATTGGATGGCATTGCTCAATATGTAGTTGGATTGCTGGATGAAATTCAACAATACATGTTCGATAAAGCCAAAACCTATCGTGACGAACACATCACCCCGGCCGATACCTGGGAAGAGTTTCTGAAGTTGCTGGATGAGAAAGGCGGGTTCATTTCAGCACATTGGGATGGTACCCCTGAAACGGAAGATGCCATTAAGGATAAAACAAAAGCTACCATTCGCTGCATACCGCTTAATAATAAACAAGAAGAAGGGAAATGTATTTTAACAGGCAATCCATCAACACAACGGGTGTTATTTGCCAGGGCTTATTAATAAAGGAAGTATATTTATCATCACCAAAACAACTATTATGGAACAAAATCAAAACTCCTCGCTGTTTTCCTTAAATCTTGATGCGCAAAATAGTTATACTCTCAGAAGTGTTGCTTCCTGGGCTAAGGTGCTGGGTGTGGTAAGTATTATCACCGCAATTTTATGTATTATCGGGGGTATAATTTTTCAGCAGTATGCAGCAAGTTATAGTGATTACGGTAGTTACCGGTCCAGAAGCTCAGCTATGAATACAGGTGCCATGGGTAGTATTGGTCTTGTATTTTATGTAATAATGGGTCTTTTATATGGTATAAGCGGCATGTTTGCTTTAAATGCCGGAAATAAGATAAATGCCGGCCTGAAAACAAATAACATGGAGTTGCTGAATGGAGGCTTTGCCGGCGCCAGGAACTTTTTTTTGCACTCTGGGCAATTTTGATGATATTTTTTCTGATAATGGTGTTGATAGGGTTGGCAGGTGCCGCCTTTATGTAATGGTAAAATTATTTTGAAATGGATCCCGTGCCGTATGAGGTGCGGGATTTTTATTTGGTAGAAAGATAATTGTAATCCTTAAGTAACACATCCAGAAAGTCAAACGGCGGCATATTAGATTCAATCTTCAGGTGAGATTTTATTTTATTCGAAGCTGTTTCAGCCATATGGAAGTCGTCTTTTTTTCGGGCTGTTTCCAAAATACTTTTTATGGCGTTAATATCTTTATCACTTAGCTGCATTATTTGCGGAAAAGAGGGGACATAACTATCGGCCACATCTATGAACACAGTGTCTTCAATATCACTTTGGGTATTGATGCGGATCAGGATGGTTTTGGCAAGTATGTCGCCAATCCGTTGCCCTTTTTTGGAGGAGACCACCAACACTATCTCCGAAATAAAATACAGCAACATCATGATGACAATAAAATTACCTTCCCCTTTTTTGCCAACACTAACTGACTGCAGACCGATGGCCAGCAGGAAAAAAAACCAGATGTCACGCAGCATCCACCGGATGAGAAACTGGCTGATGCTGGGCCTGCCACCATTTTCGTTTACCACTTTAATGCCCATTATTTTTTTGCCTACACTTTGGCCGTTCATGGTTATTTCCATTACCACATGGTACAATAGCATTGGTAAAAGCAGCAACATCCATACGCCATACAGATCATACATGGTATCAGTGTCAGACAAATCACTGTTGCTTACAACGGACACCAGTATTTCCCTGGCAATTTTATAATAGAAAAACAGCACTACCATGTCAATAACCAATGATATCAACCTGCGGTAAAACTCAGGAATCTCAAACTCTACATCAATATTAAAATTGGTAGGTACTTTTATTACAGCCATTCGCCGGGTGCTTGTTTTAAAGGTTCAAATTAATATTTTTTATACAATTATATTTTATTGTACTGCTTTTATCCCTCATAAAAGCAGTATTTTACAAGCCCAAAGAATCGATTTTGAGAGAAGCACTTTTTATTAAAAAAAACAAAGACCGCTGGCTGAAAAATCAGCATATGCCGCCAGACGACCCTGATGAAATGGCTGCCGATTTTACCCAACTGGTAGATGACCTGGCCTATGCCAAAACATTTTACCCATCTGGTAAAGTAACCAATTATATCAACTCGCAGGCTTCTAAAATTTACCTGGATATATATAAGAACAGGAAGGAGGAGTCGAACCGGCTCATTACATTCTGGAAATATGATTTGCCCTTAACTATCCGCAAACACCATAAGGTTATTTTATTTGCCTTTATTTTCTTTCTTATTTTTTTTGCGATCGGATTTTTTACTGCTTCAAAAGATGAAGATGTGGTAAGGGGAATTTTGGGTGACCGTTATATCGAGGATACCCGGGATAATATTGCTAATGGAAATCCCTTTGGTGTATATGAACATGGTAATGTTTTTTTAAGCTGGATCAGCCTGATGATACATAATATCCGTGTTTCGCTGCTCATGTTTGCTTCGGGAATTTTTTGTGGTATCCCCAGTTTGTATTTATCTACAGAAAATGCAGTGATGCTCGGTGCCTTCGATCATTTTTTTGCAGCAGAAGGCCTGGGACTTGATTTCTGGCTCGTTGTATTTGTACATGGCACTTTAGAAATTACAGCTATCATACTGGCCAGTGCTGCGGGACTTATTTTAGGGAAAAGCTTTTTGTTTCCCGGTACCATCCGGAGAATCGATGCCTTTAAGGCAGGCGCTAAAGATGGGGTAAAAATTATGTTTGGATTAATGCCTGTATTTGCACTGGCCGCTTTTTTTGAAGGCTTTATTACCCGCCTGTACAATAATATATCAATTCTCACCACTATCATATTTGCTTTATCAGTATTGTTTGTTATCTGGTATTTTATTATTTATCCAATCCGGCTTGGCAGAAAGCTGTCAGTACAGTTAAATGAGGAGGACGTATAAGTGCTGCAATTGATTAAGAAAAATATCCGGATGATACTATGCAGGCAACTATTACTGTTGTCTGTCGTATTGTTGTTTTCACTTTTTGCTATCGCACAGGAAGAAGAAAAAGAAGCAGTCATTGTTGCAGACACAGCGGAACTTCCTGAAGTGGTGACAGATGATACAGCCCCTGATGAAGTCGGAGTAAAAGATGAAAAGCAATACTTCAACAGGAAATCTGACACTTTATCAATTATACAACGGACTTTGCCCGGCGATGTGGTGAAAAAAATGCGGGAGGACGATGATTTCTGGTATGCCAATGCAGACATAAAAAATAATCCTTCAAAGGAAAAAGTACAACAGGAAAAGGAGGGAGGTAAGATCAGCCAGAAAGAAAAAAATGAACAGGCGATACAGGAAGAACGACAAAGAGATGATACTTATGTGCCGGTCGGCCAGCGGCCCTGGTTTCAAACGTTGCTTTGGATTATTATCATTGCAGGGTTTGCTACAGTACTTTTTATGTATTTATCCGGCAGCAATATTGGGTTGTTCAGGAAGAAGAATGTAAAAGCAGCGACACCAGACGAGGAAGATGTGATAACCGAAGATATTTTTGCCATTAACTACCAGAAAGAAATTGATAAAGCTGCAGCACTGGGCAATCATCGCCTGGCTATACGGCTGATGTTTTTGCGGGTACTGAAAAGTATGTCAGAGAAGAATATCATCCGCTACAAACAGGATAAAACGAATCTTGATTATTTACTGGAACTGCAACCAACAGGTTACTATACAAGTTTTTTTGGCATTACCCGTAATTATGAATACAGCTGGTATGGAAAATTTCCGGTGAGTGAGGATGCTTATACATTGATCAGGAAAGATTTTGACAAGTTTGAAAAACAATTGCAATAAAGAGTTGAAAAAGTATTTACCACATATTATTACTGTTTTAATCACCGGCGCATTGGTAGCACTTTTTTTAACCGGCAATAACGGTACAAAAAAGAATAAAATTGATGACAGGGTAACTCTTCGCAAACAGGATAAAATTCCTTACGGTACTTATGTGGCTTATCGTGGGCTGGAACATCTATTCCCCAAAGCATCCATCAGCACCAATAAGCTTGAACCAGGCTATTGGGATTCACTCTCCAATTATGATTCGGGGCAGGCATTGATCATTGTAACGGGTAAGTTTAGTCCGGATGAGATAGAGATGAAAAAACTTATTTCATTTATTGAAAATGGAAATGATGTGTTTGTCAGTGCAAGAACGATTTCTTATTCCGCTGGTGATATGATGGGTTGCAGTATCAATACGTCTGATATTTCATCTTATTATGAGGAAACGATCAAAGTCGAAGACAGTCTGAATGTTTCACTTGTAACACCACCTTTCGGAAAGAAAACAAGCTATGTATATCCCGGTAAAAAGCTGGATGCTTCTTTTCGGGAGTTTGATGAAGCGACCACCGAACTTTTGGGTGAAGATGAAATGGGGAGAGCCAATTTTATCCGCTTACGGGCCGGCAAAGGAAATCTCTTTATTCACCTTGCACCTTTGGCATTCACTAATTATTTTTTATTGCATAAAGATAATATAGGGTATTATGAAAAGGCCATGTCCGTCATTAATCCCGAAGTAACAAAAGTGGTGTGGGATGAATATTATCTTAATAAAAAGTTCCTTGATGAACGGGAGGAACCAAAAAAAGGATGGTTCTCTGTATTAATGGGAACGGAGAATGACAATGGGAAAAAACCTTTCCGTGCTGCCTTTTGGCTATTGATCTTACTCCTGCTTTTGTATGTGTTGCTGGAGATGCGTAGAAAGCAGCGTTATATACCGGTTATAAAAAAACCGAGAAACGATTCATTGGATTTTGTAAAAACAATTGGCCGCTTATATTTTGACAAGGGAGATCATAAAAATCTTTGTCGTAAAATGTCGGCCTATTTCCTGGAGCATGTACGGAATAAGTATAAATTATCAACCGGTACATTGGATGATAACTTTGTAAAGAACCTGCAGTTCAAGTCCGGGGCAGAAGAGCAGGAGATACGGGGTATTGTTTATTTTATCAAGTACCTTGATGATGCGCCGGAGATAGGGCATGAGCAGTTATCAGATTTTCATAAACAATTGGAATCATTTTATAAAAAAGCATAACATTATCTCCGTCTTCTTTATTGGTAAGAAGATGAAGATGTCAACCTCTTTAAAATATTTATTATGGAAGAACAAATTTTTCAGCAACGTACTGACCTTACAGCACTCAATCATGCAGTCCTGTCTATTCGTAATGAAATTAAAAAAATAATTGTTGGCCAGGATGAGATGGTGAAACTGATTATTGCAGCTATGCTCGCCGATGGTCATGTGTTGATAGAAGGAGTGCCGGGTGTTGCAAAAACGCTGACGGCCAAACTGGTTGCAAAAAGTGTGAATGCAGGGTTTTCCCGCATCCAGTTTACACCCGACCTGATGCCGTCTGATGTATTGGGCACACCTGTTTTCAATCCAAAAGAAGCCAGCTTTGAATTTAAGAAGGGCCCCATCTTCAGCAATATAATTTTAGTGGATGAAATTAACCGTGCCCCGGCAAAAACTCAATCAGCTTTATTGGAAATTATGGAAGAGAGACAGGCAACCGTTGATGGCAGAACATACCCGATGGCCTCACCCTTTATGGTGCTGGCTACACAAAACCCGGTAGAGCAGGAAGGTACTTACCGGTTACCGGAAGCACAACTGGACAGGTTTCTTTTCAAGATAATTGTGCCGTACCCGACCGAAACGGAAGAAATGGAAATCCTTACCCAATTCAACAGCATGGGTAACACAAGAGCATTGGATATGGTTAGCCCCGCATTAGATGCGCAACAGGTGGCATCCTTACGGCAACAGATCAAGACACAAATTATTGAAGAGAAGTTACTGGCATTTATTGCCAAACTGATTCACCAGACAAGAAACCATAAATCAATTTATCTCGGTGCATCACCAAGGGCATCGCTGTCTATCATGAATGCATCAAAAGCAATTGCTGCTATGCAGGGAAGGGATTTTGTGACACCGGAAGATATTTTGACCGTTGTACCACCTGTGCTTCGTCATCGGATCATTCTTTCGCCGGATAAAGAAATGGAAGGCATCACCGAAGATGATGTGATCAAACAGATTATTCAGGGAATGGATGTGCCGAGGTAGAGTTAGTTCATGGTTAATAGTTCATAGTTATGACCAAAAGCTTTTATTTAAATAACATCGTATACTATATCGCCGGATCGGCGGCTGTAGTTTTTGTGATGAGCTATTTTCAGCCTGCTATGTACCGGATCGGTGGGTTGATCTTGTTATTGTTGTTTATTGCTGTGGTCATTGATGCGATTCTTGTGTATAGCAAAAAAAATGGCATCAACGCTGAAAGGTTGGTCGCAGACCGCTTTAGTATAGGTGATGCCAATAAGGTTGTCATCCGGTTGGTCAACCAGTATGGATTTCCTGTTCGTACCAGTATTATTGATGAGTTACCTGTTCAGTTCCAGGAAAGAAAATGGATACGAAAAGCAATCGTTGGAAGAAATGATGAATACGAGTTGCAATATTTCCTCAAACCAGATACAAGAGGAGAATATGTTTTCAATGATATCAATGTATATGTTCATGCACCGCTGCAATTGGTAAAGAGACGATATACATTTCCCTCACAGAAGATGGTAAAAGTGTATCCATCCTATATGCAGATGAGGCGTTACCAGTTACTCGCTGTCAGCAATCGCCTTCAGGAGGTGGGAGTAAAAAAGATCAGGAGGATCGGGCATAGCATGGAGTTTGAACAAATTAAAGAGTATGTGCGGGGCGATGATTACCGGACCATTAACTGGAAAGCCACCGCCCGGAAGGATGGGCTGATGGTGAATAATTACACCGACGAAAGAAGCCAGCAGATCTATTGCCTTATTAATAAAGGTCGTGTAATGAAGATGCCCTTCGGTGGTATGACATTACTTGACTATGCTATCAATGCAGCTTTGGTATTATCCAATGTGGCGTTGGTAAAACAGGATAAAGCCGGGCTCATT
Source organism: Chitinophagaceae bacterium (assembly GCA_016719015.1). Lineage (GTDB taxonomy): Bacteria > Bacteroidota > Bacteroidia > Chitinophagales > Chitinophagaceae > JJ008. The sequence continues at coordinate 40,078 of JADKAZ010000009.1, read as the reverse complement.
ACTTTTGAAAAAAACCTGGATACTTTTTTACTGGCAGATAAAAAGCCAACCCAGATGAACCAGATCCTGGAAACTTTGTATCGTCAGAAAACGGACTTCTTAGAATCAGATTTTGAAAAACTCTTCTCTGTTATCCGTAACAGGATTACTAACCGCAGCCTGTTAATGCTGTTCACCAATTTTGAATCGCTGGAAAGCTTGCAACGGGAAATGCCTGCATTGAAGAAAATTGCCCACTACCATTTATTACTGATCGTTTTCTTTGAAAATACAGAACTGAAATCTGTGGTGGAGAAAAATGCCACTTCGCTGGAAGATATTTATATCAAGACCATAGCCGAAAAATTTGCGTATGAAAAAAGGCTGATGGTAAAAGAATTACATAAGAATGGTATTCCCTCCATACTTACTACGCCAGAGAACCTGACAGTAAATACTATTAATAAATATCTGGAACTAAAAACGAGGATGTCGATATAGGCAAATATTTTTTTCGATAACGAATAGCTCATGGGCTATCCGTCTTATCTTGCGCCAGTGAATTATACAAAAGAAGATTTCGAACAAGGGCAGGTATTGCTCATTAATAAGCCACTCGAATGGACATCATTTGATGTAGTGCAGAAACTCCGTTACATAATCCGGATAAAGAAAATCGGCCATGCAGGTACGTTAGACCCGTTAGCCACCGGGCTGCTGATTATCTGCACCGGTAAGTTTACCAAACGAATCAATGAATTTATGGCGCAGGAAAAAGAATACACCGGCACTTTTACGTTAGGAGCCACGACGCCAACCTATGATTTGGAAAGTGAACCGGTGAATTTGAAACCGTTTGAACATATTCCACCGGAAGAAATAAAGTCAGCCGCTAAAAATTTTACCGGTGAAATATTGCAGGTACCACCAGCTCATTCTGCGATTAAAGTAGGTGGTAAAAGGGTGTATGAATTGGCAAGACAAGGAAAGGAAGTAAAACTGGAGCCAAGAAAAGTAACCATCAAAGAGTTTGAGATTGTAAAAATAGAATTGCCTCTTGTTCATTTCCGGGTGGTGTGTACTACCGGCACTTATATCCGTAGTCTGGCCAATGATTTTGGTGAAGTGTTAGGCTGTGGAGCTTATCTCAGCAGTCTTTGCCGTACTAGGATTGGTGAGTTTTGGGTAAAAGATGCACAATCGATACAGGATATACAGGATGGAATGAAGCCTTCGTTATAAGATGAACGGATAGCTAATGCCCAATTGAAACTGCTGTCCTGCTTTCAGTGAATATCCAAACCATTTATTTTGGAGATTCGTATTTTTTACAGACGGGCTGGGATCTTTTGCTTTATAGGAGTAATCAAGCCGCACAACAAAAAAACTGAAGTCAACCCTGAAGCCAAGGCCTACGCCAACAGCAAGGTCTTTTGTCAGCCTGCTGAAATTAAAAACTTCTTCCGTCGGCCTGCCGGGTGCATTTTTTAAAAACCACACATTTCCAATATCACTAAATACTGCTCCGTCAATTTTTATTCCCGCTACAGTAAATGCAGGGAAACGGAATTCAATATTACCTTCCAGTTGCATGTCGCCATAACGCTCCGGCACCCTGTTGACAGAGTCTTTAAAATTTTTGATTGTAGAACCGGGACCTAATTTTCTAAGCCCCCAGGCTCTCATACTATTGGGACCACCTGCAAAATATTGTTTAAAGAAAGGCAGGTTATTTCTTTTCGCTGGATTCGCCGTTGATTCAAATTCGTAACCAACCCCTGTGAAGATCCGCAAAACCAAAGCGGTCTTGTGGAAACTTAACTTCCTGATTAATTCTGCATCAAGTTTAAGAAAACGATACAAATTCTTATCTAAAAAATCATTTTTAATTAAACCGGTCATCAACCCTGACACTTCTGCATTGGCCCTGAAAATTTTCAACACTTTATCTTTAGCTCCGTTAACTGTTACGCCGGCAATAACTGAAGAAATGAGTCCATCTGTGAAAATATATTCTAACGAGGGGTTGCTTGTAAAGAGGTCAATAAGTTTTTGTTTTGGTTTCAAATATGAATATTCAATATTAGGAAGCCTTAATAAGAATAAAGCATTTTTTGATTGAAACTCATAACCCCATGAGCCGTTGACAGTGGTGAGGTTAAACAAATCCTTTCTTTCCGTATTACCTGCATTGAAAGAAAAGACCGTTCTGAAATTCTCTCTGAATTTTGCAGGTATCCATTTGGCATTAGGAATCGGTTTGGGAAAATAAATATTGTGACTTATTACAAACTGTTGGGTTTGAATAAAGCTGCTGTCACTTACTTCAATACCATAGCGGATATTTGTGTTGGCTATGATAGCGGCTTTGGCAAAATTTCTGTTTTGCCAACCCGCATTTACACCGATGCCAAACAGGTTACCGGATACCGCACTGGTGTTTCGGCTGCCTTCTATATTGGCAGTAAAGGAATATTTTTTGGCAGGAGTAAGGCGAACAATGAAATCTGCTGTGTCTTGTCCTTTTCTTACAGTCGGTTCTATATTTACAAGTCGCCAGGCACCTAATGAATTAAACCGGTTAATGGTTTTGTAATATTTTTTCTGGTTATACTGGTCACCCCTGCGGAAATAAATATTCTGGGGAATTATTTTTGGTTTAAAGGTTTGGCGATAATAAATCACTTTTATTCCTTCAATCACTTGTTCTTTCCTGGCAAAGTCAAGGGTATCGGGGCCGTACTCAGGCAGCACTGTTATATTGCCAATGTAATATTTGGTCAGTTTGCTGGTATCAAAGCCTGGCTTTAATCTTATTTCAAGATTAGCAGTTGGATTTTCTCTTCTTTCTCTCAGTTTTTGTAAAATTTCCAGTTGCTCTATTGGGTCAAATGTAGGGCGGAGCAATGATACATCTAATGTATCCCAGAGTCCGATTAACTCTTCCCTGCCAAACCTCAGGTAGCCACTGTCACGAAAAAGCTCTACTAACCGGTCAAGTTCTGATGAAATGGGACCTTTGGCAAAAGGATCTCCTTTTTTTACCAGGGCATCTTTTTGATTGGCAATTGTAATTTCTTGTAAGTCCTGTTGTTTGATATTATAACTAAAAGAATCAATCCGGACAACCTTGCCAGGTTTTACATCAAAAGTAACAGTAGTGCGGTATTGATCACCTTTCACAATATTTACTGTCGTATCAAAATTAATAGTATCACGGAAGTAGCCCATAGAACCCAGGAGTGCTTTCATATAAACCCGGGATTTTTCTGCATTCTCATTAAGATATACAGGTGGTTTTTTCATTACACTCCAAAGTACTTTTGATACCGACCTTGCCCTCATGCTGTCATCCAATTGGCCTTTGAGCCGGGAAGCTATCATCGCAGCAGTATCGCTTGAAATATTACCTGTAATGTTGATATTTGTTTTATAAACGAAAGGCTTGTTGGCGGGGTAGCTTTTTACAATGGTACTGCAGGAAGCAATGAGTAATAGACATAATCCGGCAATAATACTATTGCGGAAGGTGGAATAAACATAAACCCGGCCTTTAAACATATATAAAATGAAAGGTATGCTTGTTAAACAGAAGATCAAATATATCCAAACTTTAGGCCAGAAAAAATTCCGTGAAGAGGAAGGATTGTTTATCGCTGAAGGCCCCAAATTGGTGAAAGAACTCTTAGAAGCTGATGCTGCATCTGTAAAGGAAGTGTATGCTTTGCAGGACTGGATTGATGAGAACAAGAAATCGCTGAACAAAACAGTCATCATTGCCATATCAGAAATAGAATTAGAAAGAATTTCGCAGCTTACCACTCCCAATAAAGTATTGGCAATTGTACAGCAATATGAAACTGATAAAATCGTAAGTGCTAAGGATAACATCACACTGGTGCTGGACGATGTGCAGGATCCGGGCAATCTCGGCACTATTATCCGTATTGCCGATTGGTTTGGGGTCAGACAAATAGTTTGCAGCAATAATTCGGCTGATATGTATAACCCTAAAGTAGTGCAATCAACGATGGGAAGTATTGCAAGGGTGAAAGTATTTTATACCCACCTGGAAGAATGGTTGGCAGATCAAAAAAATATCAACATCTACGCCGCCAGCTTAGATGGGGAAGATGTAACAACTATAAATAAAATAAGAGAAGGAATCATTATCATCGGTAATGAATCCAAAGGTATCAGTCCTTCCATTTTATCACTGGCTGCTAATAAAATTACTATTCCGAGAATAGGAGAGGCAGAATCATTGAATGCAGCAGTGGCAGCAGGGATTATTCTTTCACATATTCTTACCTGAACTGTATCGCTTTTACCGGCTGTACTTTCCTTACTAATATAGAGGGTATCAATAGAACTAAAAAACAAATCAGTAAAGTGCCACCGGCAATCAATCCTACCTGCCACCACACTATTTTAACTGCAGCCGTATCTAAATAATAGGCTTCTTCTTTTAATTTGATAAATCCTGTTGCCTGCTGCAGCCAGAGAAGTCCGAGTGCAAGGGCTGTTCCTATGGCAACACCAACGATAGTGATGAAAGCAGAATGACGAAGGAATATAGCCTGCACTGTCCAATCGGTAGCGCCAAGTGATTTTAAAACGCCTACCATTCTCACTCTTTCCAAAACTAAAATAATGAGGCAGGTTATCAGGTTGATGATAGCTACAATAACCATAAAACCTATCAGTACATTCCGGGTGGTATCCTGCATATTCAGCCAATCAAAGATGTTGGGTGAAATTCTTCTGGCACTCACCGCATCCCAGGTCGGGGGAAAATTATCCGTTTCGTAAATAGCATTTTCTTTTTCAGCAAGATTATTGTAGCTGGTTAAAAAAATTTCATAACCGCCAACTTCGTCTTCCTGCCAGTCATTCAGCCGTTGTATAAGTTTAATATCGCCGATGGCAAATGTTTTATCATACTCCTCAATACCGGTTTTATAAATACCTGTTATGGTCAGTTTATCAGGTCGCATTCGTCCATCGGGGCGGATAAAATAAATCAGTATTTTATCATTTACATTTAGGTTGAGCTGTGCAGCGGTATAGGCAGAGAGCATAATTTCACGACTATAGCTACTGTCATTAAACTGTACGGGCCGCCCCTCTTTAATGAAATCTTTCAGACGGATAAAATCATAACTTTTATCAAGGCCTTTCAACAATACGCCTTCTATTTCATCCTTTGTTTTTAAAATGGCATACTTGGTGGCAAATGGATAAATATCCTCTACATCCGGGTTTTGCCGGATACTCTCAATTAACGCATCATTTTTAATTATGGGAGACTCTTCTGAGATAATGGCTTTTTCCGGTTGCTTTTCCTGTATCCGGATATGCCCCAGGAAGCTGAATACTTTTTGCCCCACTTTTTCCTGGAAACCATTGGCCAACGACAATGTTACTATCATCACCATTACACTGATAATGGTGGCAACAGTTGACAGCCGGATGATAAACCGGGAAAATGATTTTTGCTGATTAAATGCTATGCGGTTTGCTATAAAGCCTGCAACCTTCAAATTGAATTATTTGTCATTATCTCCTTTGGAGTTTGCCGAATGGCAAACAAAAATAAGCCGGTTAAAAAGATTTCACCCCTTTTTTGCCTGATTTTTGCAATATTGTGAACTAATTACACCCTCACTCCGGATGAAAAAAATATTTTTCTTCTTTTTTCTAATTAACATATCTGCTGCCAGGGCGCAGCTCCCAGATCATACTTATAAACCCAATATCCGGAGTATAAAATTGCATAAGTACGGAGACATTTACAGTTATCCTTTTATTACACTGAACAGTAATGACCAGTTAGAACTTCATTTCGATGATATGGATGCCGATGTAAAATATTATTACTATAGTTTTCAGCTCTGCAATGCCGATTGGAAACCTGCCAATGTGCAAACCTTTGATTATATCAGGGGATTTCAAAGTAACAGGATAACGAACTACCGCAATTCTTCTATTGTACAAACAAGGTATACGCATTACCAGGCCACTTTGCCGGAGCGTAATTCCAGTCCTACCAAAGCCGGTAATTACCTGCTGAAAGTTTTTTTGAATGATGATACATCTAAATTGATTTTTACCAAACGCTTCCTGGTAGTAAATACTAAAGCCTCCGTTTCTGCACAAATCACCCAGCCCTTCAATGCGACTTTTTTCAGGACACACCAACGGGTGCAGGTAATGGTAAATACTGTCAATGCTCAAATCAATACCTTCTCACCACAGGATTTAAAAGTGGTAGTCGTACAGAATAATACCTGGGCATCTTCATCAGTCATTGACCGTCCTACTATCTTCCGGGGTAATTATTTTGAGTATAGTGATGAAGAGAATACAACTTTCCAGGCGGGTAAAGAGTGGAGATGGATTGATTTGCGAAGCCTGCGGCTGATGAGTGAAAGGATGGAAAAATTGGTTGATTCTGATACCAGCAGCCGGGTAGATGTATATGTGAAACCTGATGGAGAACGACGTCAGCAGATATATGTTTACTACAGGGACTTTAATGGAATTTTCACCCTTGAAAACAGGGACAATAGTAATCCCTACTGGCAGAGTGATTATGCATGGACACATTTTACATTCATTCCTCCGGGGAATAAAGCATATGAAGGGAAAAGTGTGTATGTATTTGGTGAACTCACCAACTACGAACAGAATGATGCATCCCGTATGAATTTTAATGACGAAAAAGGAGTGTATGAAAAACAATTATACCTGAAGCAGGGATATTATAATTACTCGTATGTAACATTGACCGATAAAAAGCAAGAAGGTATTCAACCTTCATTTGAAAATACAGAAGGTAATTACTGGGGTACAGAAAATGGCTACATGGTGCTGGTGTATTTCCGTCCTTTTGGAGCAAGAGCCGATGAACTGATTGGCTTTACAAGAGTAAATTCTGCCTTTCAGCGATAAAAAAAGCGTTGACTCTGATCAACGCTAATACTATTTTTTATTTGTTATCCTACGCTGTTTTCTTAGCGTCTTCTAAAAATTTAGCAAGACCGATATCTGTCAACGGATGCTTTAACAAACCAAGTATTGAATCCAAGGGGCAAGTGCATACATCAGCCCCAGCTTCCGCACATCTTACAATATGCAATGCATTTCGGATAGAGGCAGCTAATATCTGTGTCTTAAAACCCTGGATAGAATATATCTGGGATATTTGGGCAATCAATTCTACACCATCCCAGTTGCTGTCATCTATACGGCCAATAAAAGGAGAGAGATAAGTAGCACCTGCCTTAGCTGCCAGAATAGCCTGTCCGGCAGAAAATACTAAAGTGCAGTTAGTTCTGATGCCATTGTCCGTAAACCATTTGATAGCTTTTATACCGTCTTTAATCATCGGTACTTTCACCACAATGTTAGGATGGATGGCAGCAAGTTTTTTCCCTTCTTCCACAATGGCGTTGAATTCGGTGCTGATTACTTCAGCGCTGATATCGCCATCTACCATTTCGCAGATGGTTTTGTAGTGGTCCATCACCGCCGCCTCACCCTTTATGCCTTCTTTGGCCATCAGGGAAGGGTTGGTGGTAACACCATCAAGGATACCTAATTCGTTTGCTTCTTTGATCTGAGCCAGGTTGGCTGTATCGATAAAAAATTTCATACAAGGTGTATTTGTGCTCCCCTTCAGGGGGAAAGGGAAAAAATGGCAGGCTTATTACATCGCACCGCTCAACCGCCTACTCTTGCTGCCTTCCGGCCCTGGGAGGGTTCAGCAGGAGCTGGTCGTGTAAGACCTGCCGGCGCAAAGATAAGGGTATGAAAGTGTAAGTGAGCAAGTGAAAAGTGGAGAAAATCAAGTCTAATTATTTCTGTTTTTTTTCTGCGGAATACCTCTCATTATTTCTTCTTTGGTAGGTAGATCGCCGTCTGGTTTTATTTTTATCCAGATGGTTCTTTCTATCCAAACAGAGGGATTGTTTTTTAAAACTGCTTTTACCATTACTTTTTCTTCTTTAAAATCTGTGGGGATGATCAACTCATTACCTGAAAATGTGGCGGAAGCGCAGAAAAATTGAACATCTTTACTTGTCAGTGGCATCCAGCGGCCATTCGACAGCTTACCATCTACATTTATATAATTATGCTGTCCTTTTTTTAGGCTGTCTGTGTACAGATGGAAGTAAATGCTGTCCACCTTTTGGGCAAAAATGGTGGAAACAGCGGCGGTGAATACAAAAAGAAGTATTATTTTTTTCATGTGTTATACAAAAGTCGCAAATCCGGGTCAAAGGGTTGATTTTATAAGGGCTATTAACAAAAAATTTTTCTAAAGTCTTTTCCCCAAATAAAAAAGAACCCCTTTAAAGGAGTTCTTTTTTAGTCAAAACCTGAAAAAATATTTTTCAACTATTTGGAGACGATAATCCTCTCAATGGTTTGATATCCGGTTTCACGAACGATAACCTTGAGCAGGTACATACCGCTACCCAGGTTTTCTATCTGAAGCGTATTGTTAGAAAGGGCATTCCATTGTTTCAGAATTCGTCCATTCATATCAGTCAATGTAATATCCCGAACTGAACCCTTTTCTTCAAATAATACATTTACATGGCCGTCTGCACTTGGAGTTGGATAAACAATTACATTTTGTTGCTGACCATCACCCCGAACTGCTCTTATTTCACTATACTTTGCTCGGCCATCTAAATCTACTTGTTGAATCCTATACTGTGTTATGCCTTTATTTGCATTAACATCATTAAAGCTATAAGTTAGTAAAGAACTGCTGTTACCGCTTGTGGCCTGTGTAGGAATAAATGTGGCTGTTTCCCAGATGTTATTAGCTGTACTTCTTTGAATATAGAAACCTCTGTTATTTATTTCTGTAACGGTTTCCCATTTCAGCATCACATTGGTTCTGTTGATACGGGACGCAGAGAAAGATTTAAATGATACAGGTAGTGGGGTACATCCTAGACTTCTGAAAACAATAACTCTTGAAGCGCCGTTGGCAGATCCTGTAGTCTGGGTAACTACAATAAATATATTCTGATTAATATTAGCAACTGGAATAGGGCCGCTTATGCTGATAGTTCCATTTGCTGCTACTGTAAAGTTGGTATTACTTATTAAAAGAGTGTCAGAAACCGGGGTAAAATATCCGTCATTGTTAATATCAGCAAACACCCGGTAGTAACCGCTTATTGGAATAGCAGTAAGATTGGTGATAGAACCAACAAAAGCTGGTGTGCAATTAACAAACCCTGTTGTGTTTAGATAACCGGCTGAAGACCTGATACCACAGTTTACACAATGTGCTCTTGAAGCATTGGCTGACTGGCTTGACCAAAGATCTGCTACAATTACAACCGGTGTTCCGCATGGAACGGGCACTGTAACTGTTACACCATATAAGGTAATATTGGCCGATCCATCAGGTAGGACAACTTTAGTCACACTTGTCACAGTTGTCATTGTTGTTGTTGATCCATTTGGATAGGTAGTCAAAATGGTAGGTGTGGGTGTAGTATTATCCAAACCGATATTTATAAATGAGTTAACCAGGTCTGCATCCCTTGGTGCCGCTATGGAACCATTTATAGTTGATAGCCCGTTTACACATTGAAAATAATTTGGATAGGCACTCTCTAACCAGGCATGAAGAAAAATGAATTTATTGCCACTATTATTTGCAATATTAAAAGTTGCATCAAACTTTACTGTACAGGTAGTGGCTGTACCACCGATCGGAACAATGTTCTGAACAATAATGTCAGAAACGGTGCATTGCGCATTAGCTTTTGTTACACCAAAGCCTAGTAGGCTAAGAAAAAATAGGGAACGTAAAACTGTTTTCATGATTTTTAATTAAAAAGGTTACAAAATTGTCTTCATCTGTCAGGATGGAAACAGAAACGAATTATCAGTTTTACAGAAGGATTAGATGCGAAAGGTTCATCAAAGGGATAGGAATAACACTTAAGTAAAAAGCGTACCAAAAAAATCGCTTTTAAGACACTTAAAATCATTAGGAAACAGACAGTAACGTAGAGAGAGTTCTACACCTTTTTTGAAAGGTGTGTTATAAATACCTCAACCAAAGCAAACGGTTTCATTTTATAGAAAAATTGTAACAACAGTATTTACCGGCCAGGCTTTTTCTTATAACGATTTATCATTATAAATAACAACCCAACACCGAAGAAAGCAAAAGCCACAAAAAAGCAGTTTATCACTACTTTTCTATAACCTAGATTAGCGGCATGAATGAAAGGGTAAGCATACCAGCCAGTAACAGTGCCTCTTATAAGAGAGTAGATAAGGTAAAATACAGGAAAGAAAAGCCAGGGAAATATATTTTTCCATTGCAGCACTCCCCGGGCAGTATAAATGAACCAATACAAAACAAATAATACTGGCACCACCACATGCAGCAGATTATCAACCACCCAATCCAGGCCGGTTACAGAAACAATGCCCCTGAGTACAAGATTATACACCAGCCCTACTATAAAGATGTAAAGTGCTATGGCTGATTGAACTGTTGCTTTTGAAAAGAAGGAACCCCATTTTGATGACGGACTTGACAATGAACTGGTAAGGCAGACGGCTACTAATAAATTATTGAGAATAGTGAAGTAGCTAAAAAAATTGATGATTGTTTTACTAGTGCTGAAACCGGTTTGTGTAGTTGTCTGAAGGATAAGATAAAACTGAGCTATTACTGCAAACCATGCAATAATGGCGATAGCTCCCATTACTATTTTCTTACTTGCCGGATGATACACCATAAAACTAATATACGGGATTTTACAAATTGCGGATAATGGTGTTGAAGCAGAATTTATGTTGGTCTTCTTTTTTTGTTTTCCACAAACCTGTCTGCCGGCCGGCAGGGTACAAACAGCACTAAGGAAGCTTACCTGATTGGAAAGACTTTACGGTTATGTTTTTTGGTGCTAAATGGGCAACTTCTGATTTGCAGCAATAGTTGTTGTAAATTGTAAAAAGATGAACAAAGCAAAAAAAATATCATTGTATTGTATGGCTGCTATTTATGTGGGGGCCGGAATTAACCATTTTGTGAACCCGGTATTCTATAAAAATATAATGCCCCCGTGGTTACCATGGCATTATCCACTAATTACAATTAGCGGAGTGGTTGAAATAGTATTGGGATTATTGCTTTTACACAGACCGATCCGAAAATGGGCTGCATGGGGTATTATTGTTTTATTAGTGGCGGTGCTTCCTGCCAATGTCCAGATGATGATTAATTACAAGCACCAGCAAAATCCTTACTTGTGGTTAGCAATACTTCGATTGCCAATTCAACTCTTGCTTATTTGGTGGGCTTATCAATTTTCCCGAAACAAAAACAGCTATTGAAAGCTTATTTTTTTTTCAGTTGTAACAGTATTGTTTTTTCTTTAGCCGGTAATTCGCAGCTGGCTTTTCCGGAGGTGTTATCACTTACAATATAAATAACGCCGTCATCATCAATTGAAATGCCTTCGAGGTTCATACTGTATCGTTGTGTTTTATAGGAGTTAGAAGCATCCGTGAAATTTTCTACCGGAACATTTTTCAGGGATCCAACTACAAGTTTGCCGGTATTATCAATGTCAATAGCCTCTAAAAATTGCTGACGGAATTTTCCTTTAGAATAGGATTTGAGGCATAACAATTTTGAGGTGGCTTTGTCCACACAAATATCCGAGTATCTCCATTGCGGATTTTCCAATGGTAACTCTATCATGCTTTCGTATTTCAACACCACCGGTGAAGTTTCATTACCAGGTTCAACACTGAATGTATATATTTCAGATTTAGACATATTGTCATTTCTTTCCCGCAGCAGGTAAAATTTATTGTCTTTTTCATTGGCAGCAATACCTTCCATGCCATCCCCATCTTTTGATTTTGCCGGAAGGGGAGTGGAAGTCTGAATAGTTTTAATATTACCTGTTGGAATACTGACTTCATATATCGCAGCTACGTTTTCAGATATCAGGTATAATTTATCTTTATAGGAGGTCATGCCTTCCATTTCAAAATTGGCGGGCACCTGTATGTTTATAGTTTGGGTAAGAGCTCCTTTAACCGGGTCAATTACAAATATCGACGGACAGCGTTCAGAAGCCAGGTAAAGCTTACCATTATAAAACTTCATACCGGAAATACAAACCTGCTTATCCATCTCAGCTGGCAGGTTAATATCATCTACCGTATAAGTACCGATTTGTGGCGGCTGAGCTTTCAGGCTTATAACACAAAAAATGCAGGCAACAAATAAACTTAGTATTCTCATATATTGAATGTTTTTACCGGGCTTGAGCCCAAAAGGTCTATCTGCGAATTTAAATAAAGTTTGCTGACCGCCAAGTGACGAGCCATAGCAGTAAAAGGTGGCAAGGAAAAATTTGCGAATTGCTTAAATGAAAATTATAATATGTCTGCAAAAAAGTTTGGTCACTGATTAACCTTTAGTTAGATGAAATACAAGATCTATCGTAATCAAACCCTTAGCTTACCCCGAAAAGCCCTGGCTGCATAATACGATTCTGCACCGTTGTGATAAGTGAAGACAGTATTGTACCGGCGATCGCAAAAAATTGCACCACCGAGTTTTCTGATAGCCGCAGGTGTTTCCACCCAACTCGAAGTTTTTGTATCAAAATTTCCAAGTTCCTGCAATTCCCGGTATTGTTTCTCTGTTAAAAGTGATATGCCCATGGAAGCAGCCAATTCAATAGCGTTGTTTTTGGGTTTATTTTCTTTTCTTGAATCGAGGGCTTCTTTGTCATAGCAGATACTTCTGCGGCCCGCAGGACTTTCTGCTGAACAATCATAAAAAATATATTCGCCGGTATTTTTATCATACCCAACAACATCTGGCTCACCACCCGTTCTTTCCATTTCATTAAGCGACCATAATTTTTCAATATGGGCTTCCAGTTTTGTTTGCACTTTTATCCATGTAAGACCTTTATGGCGACTCATGTTTTTTTCAAAGCGGTCTTTTAATAGGTTTAGCAGTTCTTTCTGCTGTTTTGATGCCAGCTCCTTGTTATTTCTCTTTGTCATATAACTTTAAGCTTTGTTTACCGGGATTTTTACATCAATCTAAAACCTGTTTAAAAGCCTTTCTTCTCATCCTTTTCATTTTTCTTTTCTGCATTCTTCACATATTTTTCTAGCCAGGTAAATTGTTCATTCAGCATATGCAGAATATTTTCCCGGCCCTGGTAGCCATGGCTTTCGTAAGGCAGGCTTACATATTTTACGGTGCCGCCGTTCCCTTTTATTGCATTGAACATTCTTTCACTTTGTATAGGGAAAGTACCGGTGTTATTATCCATTTCTCCATGCACCAACAGGATTGGTGTTTTTATTTTATCAGCATAGCTGAATGGGCTCATAGCATTGTATAATTCAGGTGCCTGCCAGTATGTGCGGTCTTCATTCTGAAACCCAAATGGAGTAAGGGAACGGTTATACGCACCGCTTCTTGCAATACCGGCTTTAAACAGTTTTGTATGGGCTAATAAGTTCGCTGTCATAAAGGCTCCATAGCTATGACCGCCCACAGCTACCCTGTTCTTATCTCCAACGCCGATTGAATCCAGCATGTTGATAGCAGCCTCAGCATTCATCGTAAGCTGCTCGATGAAATTATCATTTGGTTTTTTGTCTTTGCTGGTAGCTACAATCGGCATTTCTGCATTATTCAATACAGCATAGCCTTGTGTAACGTAATAAATAGCAGAACCCCAGTTAAGTAATGTAAACTTATGTTCACTTCCACGAATCTGTGCAGCATCGGCTGCAGAATTGTATTCAGCAGGATAAGCCCAAATAAAAACCGGCAGCTTACCATCACGGCTTTTGTTATACCCTTTTGGCAGATATAAATCACCGGTAAGGTCCACGCCATCGGCTCTTTTATACCTTACTTTTTCTTTTGTTACACCTTCCAATTGCGGATATGGATTGGTAAACTGGGTTATCTGTCGGTCAGCAATTCTTAGTTTCAAATTTTTTATCCAGTAATTAGGAACTTCTTTTTCACTTTCTTTCCGTGTCAGTAATTCTAATTTATCCGCATTTAATATTTTTATCACTGATTCAAAATAGCCTTCATTACTCCGCCAGATGATATCTGTTTTTTTTGTATTGATGTCAAAAGTGGCAAGAAAGGGAAGGTCGCCTTTGGGAGAACTGCCGGTTGTGTTATTCATCAGCAGCTTATTTCCATTGTCAATCAATTTTACCACTTCACGGCCCCATTGATTTTTTTCTGTAACCGGGTTACCGGGATTGGAATAGGCATCGGTGGTATTTCTTTCCATTAATTTTTCTACATCACCTGTAGACGGATTGTACCGGCTTACCTGTGTTTGCTGTTTTCCTCTTAGTGCTTCAAATACCATGGCAAAATTTGAATTGCCCCATACGGTTGCCTGGTAACGCATTTTTGTTTTAAAAAGCAGTTTTGATTCCATATTGAATGGGGCAGCCAGTGCATATACAGCATCATGAAAATCCATATTCTTTTTTATGAAACCACTATCTAATGGCATGCACCAGGTAATGGTGGCAGCCTCATCGTCTCTCCAGTCAAAACCACGGGGTACTAATTGTACATTGTCGTTGCCACTTGGTGCAGTTTCGGCAGATGGCAAATCTGCTAATTGTTTTAATTGTTTTCCATTCATGTCTGCAATAAAAACAGTAGCAGGAAATCCTCCGGCAGGTACCGTATATGAAAACGGTTTTTTTAATGTGCGGACAAGCATGTACTTTTTATCAGGTGAAATATTAATGCTGCTGTAAATGGCAGGGGCTCCAATTTTTGTTTCCACCCCATTTATATTCCTGACTAACTGCGTGGTAGCATAAAATTCATATAACTGCTCATCATAAGGGCTTTTGATCAGATCCTGGAAAGTTGGGCGGGGGCTTGCTTTCCCATAATTTTCCTGGGTGGTTGGTCCGGTTGGTACAGCTGGCCTGGGTGGTGCAGCCGAAGCAGGTTTTATAGCTGTTCGGTATAAAAGTGTATTGTCATCATACCATTGATATCCCCCCGTTATTACATTCAATGCTGTTTTATTTACCTGTCTGGCTTTTTGTGTGGCTACATCTATTACATACAAGTCAACCCGGCTGTTGGTGGTTTGGGTGAATGCAATTTTTTTATCATCAGGGCTCCAGCTTATATTGCTTGCGGATAGTGTAGCGGGTAACCCTGTGATTTTATAGTCTTTACCGGAAGCAACATTTCTTAATACAAGGCTGTTAACAAAATTTTGACGGCTGGGTGCATAGTTTGCAGGATTGATACGAAGACCTGCAATTTTTAGCTCTGGCCGGGCCAGTTCTTCAACAGAGGGATAACTATTACTTTGAATAAAAAGCATCCATTCGCCCTTTTCATCCACACTTACATTGGGTGATGCTTTTGCCAGCAGCATATCCACAATGTCTTTTGGAGGGTTCTTGTAGCCTCCATCCTGTGCAGTAGTAGTAACTAGGGAGAAGAAAAATACATGAAGAAGAAGGTAAAAACGTTTGATTGACATGACAGAAATTTTAGTTGTTCAAGATAAGTAAGTAATGGCTGTTGGAAAAACCGTTAATGGAAAAAGTTCTCATTGGCTATTTAACCGGCATCCTGATATGAAAAACAATGCTGATGTGACTATTTTGCTGGTAAGCAGAAAGACAAGAAGAATTACTTATGGTTTTACATAAACCTTCCCATCTTTCATTACCATTTTTATTTTCCTGATATTTTTAATATCAACAGATGGATCTCCCTCTACTGTAATCAAATCCGCAAGCATTCCTTTTTTGATGCTGCCAATTTTATCAGCATATCCAAACACTGTTGCATTAACAGAGGTGGCTGATTGTAAAACTTCGGTCGGCTTCATCCCATATTCAACCATCAGTTCCATTTCTCTTGCATTGTCGCCATGAGTGTATACTCCTACGTCGCCACCCATACAAATGGTAACACCGGCTTTTAGTGCTAAAGCAAAAGTTTTTTTCTTGGTGCTGATACGTTCTGGTTCGGGGTCAATTCCTTTTCTCCAGCCTCTGTATTGTGAAATAGCATCGCCTGCTGCAAGAGTAGGGCATAGGGCAACGCCTTTTTCTTTCATGATCTTAAAAACTTCTTCTGTACCATTGTCGCCATGTTCAATAGTAGTTACACCTGCATTTATGGCTCTTTTCATTCCTTCCGGAGAGGTGGCATGGGCAACTGTTTTTCTTCCACTGCTTACCGTATTGCCCACCAGCCAGGTCAACTCCAGTTCACTAAAAGTCGGTTGTACTTCACCATTGGGGCCAAAACTGTAGTCAGCATATACTTTAATGAGGTCAGCACCATGTCCTATTTGCGATCGTATTGCTTTGCTTAATTCTTCGAGCCCTGCAACTTCTTCTGCACCTTGTGGTAATTCAACATCCGGACTCTGACTTTTTGGTCCATAGCTTCCTTTAGCAACAATAGCTCTTGTGGCTACGATCATTCTTGGGCCGGGTACGACTCCTTTTTCAATGGATTTTTTCAATCCTGCATCATCATACATGGCACCTTCTGTTCCCAAATCTCTTACTGTTGTAAAACCTGCCATCAAAGTTGCCTTAGCATGATTAGTGGCTCTAGCCGTTCTTTCTGCTCTTGCTTCTTTTAATACCTGGTCATCCCAGGATGTTTCATTATAGGGATGAAGAAAAAGATGTGAATGGCCTTCAATCAAACCGGGCAATAATGTTTGGCCCTTTAGTTCCATTATTTGTGTTCCGGCCGGTAGCTTAAAAGTCATAGCACCTGCCTGCTCAATAATATTATTTTTTACGAGTACCACCCACCCGGCTTGCATTGCAGTACCATCAAAAACCCTGTCAGGTTTAAGCAGAATGTAACTGTCAGATGTCTGAGCAGTAGAAAAGAATACTGTTAGTATTAATGTAGCAAGAAGAAATATTTTTCTCATATAAAAATTTAAGTTTGAGACAATACATCGTGAAACTCCGTTTTCTTTTTAAATACGGAATCAGCATAAGGACAAAGTGGAATTATTTTTATGCTATTTGCCCTTGCGTATTCAACAGCGGCAGCTACTAATTCATAGCCGGCATTCTTTCCCCTGAGCTCATCACTTACTTCAGTATGGTCAATAATCATTTTGACAGGGGAGGGCATGGTATAGGTTATTTCAGCGAGCCTGTTATCTTCCTCTCCTATATAAAAAAACCCCTTACCATTATTTTTTTTATGTTGAACCAGCATGAGAATTATTTTATTAGTTTTCTGAAGTATTCTTCAGTAAATAGGGGATCAATCTTATTATAAAAGGCAATGAGCAATTGTAATTTTTTATTGATTCTGGGAAAACGATCAACAATTTCCCAAAAACCCGGCGAGGGGCTAAACATATTTTGTGCAAAAGTGTTAATGTCGTTTTCTAAGCCGGATAAGGAGTATTGAGTAAGAAATCCTTTTTTACATAATTCCTGATCAAGGTCCTGAGATGATTCATTATTGCGGATAGCACCGACACCATTTTCAGGATCGTTATAATCAAAGCTATCGATATTTGCATTTTTCCAAGCTGTCTCATTTAAGTAAGTCGGATGATTGCGGTACAGAATACTGGAGTATTCGTGGTGGAATGTCTGCTCCAGGTAAAGACTGGTATAACCTTTTGCTGCACCATCATTGGTCAGGTACAAATTATCTGTTGAATTGGTGCCCCCATATCCCACATCATAAAAGGCCATCGATTTCAAAAAATAAACGGCTGTTAATTCATTTTTTAATGCTCCCGCAGGATATTTTTCAAGAGCTTTTATCATAACTGTTTTGCACCGTGGAATCTCAGAAGCTGTTAGCGGTTTTCCTTTTGCATTTATTGGCGGGGCCTGCCACGAGACGGGAAAAATGGAGGTTGAATAGGAAAATATTACAGCAACACCGTTGATGCTTGTATCAGATGGGGTACCTTTTGCAACGGCAGACAGACTGATAAAAGAAAGGGCGACGGCGGCGGAAAATTTCATGAGATAAATTTAAAAATAAATGGTGAAACTGGCCACTTTGCCTTTATATTTGTGGCAGAATGAGAATTACAAACAATAATATATGGTGGTGGCATACAACTCTAAAGGGGCTGTGATGTTATAACTATATTTATTTAAATATATCCAGGCCCCGGCAGAAATGTTCGGGGTTTTAAATTTTTTGGGGCATGGGGAAAATAGAAATTACTACTACTTGTAAAAGAATGCTGGCGGATGTGTTCACACCCGTGAGTATTTATTTGCGTCTGCGGGACAGGTTCCGGGATACCATATTGCTGGAAAGCACCGACCATCACTCTTCGGAGAACAGCTATTCGTTTATCTGTATTAATGCAATAGCTGGGATAGAAATAATTTCAAAAGAAAGTATAGAGTTCAAACTACCCGGACAAAAACCGGAAAAGTTGGCGTTGAAAAATACCTACGAAGTGCCGAAGCTGCTTTGGGATTTTATGCAAAAGTTTGACATAGAAAAAAGCGAAACCAAAGAAGTAAAATTTGCACAAGGACTTTTTGGATATACTACCTATGATGCCGTACAGTTTTTTGATACTGTAAGCCTGGCAACCCGCCACTCACAACTCACAACTGGTATCCCTCTCATGCGATACAGACTTTATCAATATGTAATTGCCATTAATCATTTTAAAGACGAGTTGTTTATTTGCGAAAACAAAATAAATGGAATAGAAAGCGATGTAGCAGTTGTAGAGTCGTTGATAAAAAGTAAGGATATTCCTGTTTATCCGTTTTGTGCTAAAGGAGAAGAAAGTTCAAACATCACCGATGAAGATTATAAGGAGATGGTGAAAAAAGGAATTGCCAGTTGCCACCGGGGTGATGTATTCCAGATTGTATTGAGCAGAAGATTTCAGCAGCAGTTTACGGGGGATGAGTTCAATGTGTACAGGGCTTTGCGGAGTATAAACCCATCGCCGTATTTATTTTTCTTTGATTATGGCGATTATAAACTGATGGGCTCATCGCCGGAAGCACAGCTGGTGATACAAAATGCCCGCCCGGGTGACCCGGTCGGACGGGGAAAGGCAGTCGTTCATCCTATAGCTGGTACTTTTAAGAGAACCGGCGATGATGAGGCAGATAAAATAGCCACTGAAGCATTATTAAATGATAAAAAAGAAAATGCAGAGCATGTAATGCTGGTGGATTTAGCAAGAAATGATTTAAGCCGTGTGTGTGATGATGTTGAAGTTACTCATTATAAGCAAGTACAATTTTTTTCTCATGTTATTCATTTGGTGAGTGAAGTAGCCGGAAGAGTGAAAGCCGGCAGTAATCCTTTTGAATTAGTGGCCAAAACATTCCCGGCAGGTACATTGAGCGGAGCACCCAAGTTTAAATCTATCAGTCTTATTGATGTATATGAACCAACAGCCAGAAGTTATTATGGTGGTGCCATCGGATTTATGGGTTTTGATGGCAGTTGCAACCATGCTATTATGATACGAACATTTTTAAGCAGGAATAATACACTTACATATCAGGCAGGTGCCGGGGTGGTGGCAGCCAGTGACCCGGAAAGTGAATTGCAGGAAGTGAATAATAAATTAGGAGCCTTAAAAAAAGCAATTGAGTTGGCGGCCTCCCTAAATCCCTCCGCAGAAGATTTAATTATGAAAATTTTAGTATTCGATAATTACGATTCATTCACTTATAATCTTGTTCACCTCGTGGAGAAGATAACACATACCAAAGTGGATGTATATCGTAACGACCAGATTGCACTAGAGAAAGTAAAGGAGTATGATAAAATTATTTTATCTCCCGGTCCGGGTATACCAGAGGAAGCAGGGCTGTTGTTGCCATTAATAAAAGAATACGCTGCAACAAAGTCAATTCTGGGTGTTTGTTTGGGACACCAGGCTATAGGACAGGCGTTTGGCGGAACGTTGACAAATCTTTCAACCGTGTATCATGGTGTAGCAACGCCTATAAAAATTGATGCAACTAAGAAGCCGGCTTTGTTTGAAGGATTGCCAGAAATAGTAGAAGCAGGCCGTTATCACAGCTGGATCATTGCAGATGAAAACTTTCCAGCGGAGTTGGAAGTCACTGCAAGAGATGAAAATAATTACATCATGGCATTGCAGCATAAAAAATATGATGTGCAGGGTGTACAGTTTCATCCGGAAAGTGTGCTGACACCCTTAGGGGAAGCAATTTTACGAAACTGGTTGAAGCCCCCAATCCCTTAAAGGGAGCTTTAGGGAACTAAAAAGCCAATTTGTTTACTAAAAACGTGGGTTAAAAAAATTATTAACGACAAAACTAAGTTCCCCTTTAGGGGACAGGGGTATGAAGAAGATTTTACAATATTTATTCGAGCACAAAACGTTGACAAGAGCTTCAGCGAAAGATGTGTTAGTCAACATCGGTAAAGGCCTATACAACGAACATGAAGTAACAGCATTTATGACGGTGTACCTGATGCGCAGCATAACCATCGAAGAATTACAGGGTTTCCAGGATGCCTTATTAGAATTATGTGTAAAAGCAGATTTGAATGAGTTTGATTCAATAGACATTGTGGGTACTGGTGGTGACGGGAAAAATACTTTTAATATTTCAACACTGGCATGTTTTATAGTAGCCGGTACAGGGCAAAAAGTAGCTAAGCATGGCAACTATGGTGCATCTTCTATAAGTGGTTCGTCCAATGTGATGGAACAGTTGGGTTATAAATTCAGTACCGATAATGGGAAATTAAAAAATGAAATTGAGCAGGCTTATATTTGTTTTTTACATGCACCCTTATTTCATCCGGCGTTGAAATCAGTAGGGCCGATAAGAAAAAATCTTGCCATGCGGACTTTTTTTAATATGCTGGGTCCGATGGCCAATCCGGCTCATCCAAAATATCAATTGGTTGGAGTGTATAGTTTGGAGATGGCAAGAATTTATAATTACCTTTTGCAATTGAGTGGCAAACCATTTACAATTATTCATAGCCTGGATGGGTATGATGAAATATCACTTACGAATGACACCAAAGTAATAACCAATGAAGGCGAAAGAATAATGACACCGGAGCAATTAGGAAAACGAATGGTAATGGCGGCTGACATCAGCGGTGGAAATACAGTCGAAGATGCAGCAAAGATTTTTATCAACATATTAAAAGGGGAAGGAACCTGGGCTCAAAATGCAGTAGTGCTGGCCAATGCGGCTATGGCATTACATTGCACCGGTAATTTCAGGAGTTACGATGATGCCTATAATGCAGCGGTGGAAAGTTTGGAAAGTGGAAAGGCCAATCAATCATTACAAAAACTGATGTCTATACAATGAGTAACCCCTAAATCCTCCAAGGGAGACTTTTAAATCCGATTATTTGGAGGTTCATTATTAATTCGAAATTGATGCGATGGATATTTTAGAAACTATTGTTGCTGCTAAAAGAAAAGAAGTAGAAAAATTCAAACCGATGAGCAGTATCGAACGGTTTGAGAGGGATGGTTTTTTCTGGCAGATAAGCAACCGGTCATTGGTTCAAAGTTTATTGCTGCCAGGAAGTACCGGAATCATTGCAGAGTTTAAAAGAAAAAGCCCCAGCAAAGGATGGTTTAAATCCAAAGAACTGGAAGTGGAGCCGGTGGTGTCTGCTTATAATAAAAGTGCTGCCGGTATTTCTGTATTAACTGACGACGAGTTCTTTGGCGGTGATCTGGATGATTTGATACAAACAAAAGTGATAACAGATATACCGGTGCTACGCAAAGATTTTATTATTGACAAATGGCAGATAGCTGAAGCCAAAGCATTTGGTGCCGATGTGATTTTGTTGATTGCTGCCTGTTTATCTCCGACGGAAGTGAAAGAACTGGCCACTTATACAAAGAGTATTGGTCTTGAATCAATTCTGGAAATACATAACGAGGAAGAGCTGGATCATATATGTGATGAAGTGGATATGGTAGGTGTGAATAACCGTAACCTGAAAACCTTTGAAGTGAATATTAACACCTCATTGCAACTGGTGGGTAAGATTCCAGCAGGGAAACCGGCGATTGCAGAAAGTGGTATCAGCAGCATTGATGCAATCGTAACTTTGCGCAATGCCGGGTTCAAAGGATTTTTGATCGGGGAGAATTTTATGAAGGAAGAACATCCGGGGAAGGCTTTTGAGAATTTTATTACTGAGTTAAAATAATATATACATCTCCTGCTAAGACGCCAGGGGCATTAAGATTTGTGTTCTTTTTGTCTTTGTGGGAAACAAACCAAACTATATGAATATAAAAGTATGTGGCATCACTGAAATGAAACAACTGCAACAGCTAGATGGACTTGATATCGATTTTGCAGGGTTGATATTTTACAAAGAATCTCCCCGCTACATCGGTGAGAAAATTTCTAAATCCGAATTAAAGAAAGCAGACTTCGATTTAAAGAAAGTAGGAGTTTTTGTGAACCCGGAGATGATTGATGTGTTAGATGCCATAGATGATTATGGCCTCGATGCCGTTCAACTGCACGGTGACGAAAGTCCTGAAATGTGTGATGACCTGAGTAGTGAAGTAGAAGTGATAAAAGCTTTCCGGGTAACAGATGGTCTGGATATTGATAAAATGGTTGCACCATATGATGCGGTGTGTGATTATTATTTGTTTGACACCGGTGGATTGAAAGAAAGTTTTGGTGGCACTGGCAAACAATTTGACTGGACTATTTTAACCAAAGCCAAAATCGAAAAACCATTCTTTTTAAGTGGTGGTATCAGGCCGGAAGATGCCGTTAAAGTAAAAGGCTTTAAACATCCTGATTTTTTTGGGGTTGATATTAATAGCCAGTTTGAAAAAGAGCCGGGAGTGAAGGATATGGGAAAAGTATTGCAGTTCAGGCAAGGATTAAAGTAAATAACATGACAACTAAAGAAACATATCAACAACCAAATGAACAAGGCTATTACGGCCCGTTTGGTGGTGCGTACATTCCGGAAATGCTTCACCGCAATGTGGAAGAGTTAAGGACAAAGTACCTGGAAATTATTTACGAGGAATCTTTTCAGCAAGAGTACCAACAGTTATTGCGGGATTATGTGGGCCGGCCAACGCCATTATACCTGGCAGAGCGGATGAGTAAAAAATACGGGGTAACTATTTTTCTTAAACGGGAAGATCTTTGTCATACCGGGGCACACAAAATAAATAATACGGTCGGGCAGATATTACTGGCAGAAAGGCTGGGAAAGAAAAGAATCATTGCAGAGACAGGGGCCGGGCAGCATGGCGTGGCTACCGCTACAGTATGTGCATTGAAAGGAGTGGAGTGCATAGTGTACATGGGCGAAAAAGATATAGAACGTCAGGCGCCGAATGTTGCGAGGATGAAAATGCTGGGAGCCACGGTGATACCGGCTACCAGTGGAAGCAAGACATTAAAAGATGCGACGAATGAAGCGATACGGGATTGGATTAATCATCCGGATGATACCCATTATATTATTGGCAGTGTGGTAGGACCACACCCTTACCCGGATATGGTGGCGAGATTTCAAAGTGTGATCAGTGAAGAGATACGTAAACAATTATTGGATAAAACGGGTAGTGAATTGCCTACTCATGTGATAGCCTGTGTAGGTGGTGGCAGTAATGCAGCCGGTGCTTTTTATCATTTCCTGGATGAACCTACGGTGCAGTTGATTGCAGTGGAAGCAGCCGGTGAAGGAATAAACAGCGGAAAAAGTGCAGCAACCACACAACTCGGTACACCGGGTATTTTGCACGGCAGTAAAAGTTTGCTGATGCAAACAGAAGACGGACAGGTGGTAGAGCCACATAGTATTTCGGCGGGATTGGATTACCCTGGTATCGGTCCGTTGCATGCACATTTATTTGAGAGTGGCCGGGCCATTTTTATGAGTGCCACGGATAAAAAAGCATTGAATGCCGCTTTTGAACTGAGTAAAACAGAAGGCATTATTCCGGCATTGGAAACGGCGCATGCCTTACATGCATTGAAAATGATCAATTTTAATAAAAAAGATATCGTGGTGATTTGTTTGAGTGGGAGAGGGGATAAAGATTTGGATACGTATATGAAAAATATGCCCCTCTAAATCTCCCCTAAAGGGGAGACTTTATACTCCGATTATTGTATACTCATTATTGTAATCGAAAGTTTATGATATGTCAGATATGTTTTATGGGGCTATAAAGCCAATTTTTGCAAGAGCAGAAGAATTGAGGAAGAACCAAACGGAAGATGAAAAATTGTTATGGCAACGTTTGAAAAGAAATCAGTTGGGAGTAAGATTTAAACGTCAACACCCTATCTGGATGTATATAGCAGATTTTTATTGTCATGAGTTAAAGTTGGTAATTGAAGTAGACGGTTCTATACATAATGTGAAGGAAGTGATAGAGAATGATATGATTCGGCAAGAAGACATTGTCTCTTTTGGTATACGAGTAATAAGATTTACGAATATAGAAGTAAGAACAGATATCGGAAGTGTAATAAGTAGAATACAAACTATCATAAACGAATTGCAGGCAAATCAAAAAAATAATGAAAAGTAGAATTAGCGGAGTCTTCGGAAGTCTCCCCTTTAGGGGAGATTTAGAGGGGCATCGTGTATTAAACGTCTATTGCACTGCTGGCTATCCAAAGTTGGACAGTACATTAGAAGTAATGAAAGCCCTGCAGGAAAACGGCGCTGACATTATCGAACTGGGTATGCCCTACAGCGATCCGTTAGCAGACGGTCCCGTTATTCAACACAGTGGCAGTGTAGCATTAGCCAATGGAATGACGATTGCGAAATTGTTTGAGCAATTAAAAGATTTTCGCAACAACTCCCATTCAGGGCCCGCCCGTGCCGGAACGGACGGGGATGGAGGCGGTATTTCTATTCCTGTTATCCTGATGGGCTATATGAATCCGGTATTGCAATACGGGTTTGAGAAATTTTGTGCCGATGCAGCAGCTATTGGTATTGACGGATTAATATTGCCAGACCTTCCCGAATATGAATTTGAAACAGAATATGGGGCCGTTATAAAAAAGTATAATCTCGATTTTATTTTTTTAGTTACCCCCGAAACATCGGAAGAGAGAATTAAAAAATTGGATAGTCTAAGTACCGGGTTTTTATATGCTGTTTCTTCCTCGTCTACAACGGGTGGTGAAAAAAGCACCTCCGCATCTCAGGAGTACTTATTACAGCTTAAAAATTTAAAACTACAGAACCCCGTTTTGGTGGGTTTTGGAATAAAGGACAAAGCCTCCTTTGATGCCGTGTGTCAGTTGGCGGACGGTGCCATTATTGGCAGTGCCTATATCAAAGTGCTGGAAAACAGTACGAATGTTAATGCAGCCACAAAAAACTTTCTTTCGTCCATATTACACTGACGGAGTTTTGCCTTTCAGTTTGATTGTTTAAATTTGTATACTGGTCCGGTATTCCCGTATCGCTCATGAAAATTAATATTGTTTAAGTATGAAAAGATTACTTTTTCTTCTTTTGTCGTTTCCACTTTTAGTCAATGCACAAACAGGTACAAAAGGATATACTATTGAAGGTAAATTAGATGGTTATCCGGAAGGTACTATTGTCAAGTTGTACAAAAATGGGGAGAATGTTGAATCGTCGTCAACAAAATTGCTGAAATCAAAGTTCGCATTAAAAGGAAAGGTGGATGAACCCATCCTATGCTTTTTAATTATTGGTGATGATAAGCCTATTGAAGTATATGTAGAAAATGCTATTATAACCATTAAAGGTAAAAAGTCCAATCGGCGCCGTTTGAAATATCGGGTTCATCTTCACATAAAGACTTTGCGGAATTTCTCAAAGGATTTATGCCAATATCACAGCAATCCAGTTCGCTGGCTGCCACCATTAATAAAACCGTACCCGGTGCAGAACGGGATGCCCTGATGATTACCTATAATAATCTACAGGCAGGTATACAGAATGAGATAGATAAATTCATCAATGCCAAACCCCGTTCTTATGTATCTGCTTTTTTATTAAGAGCCACTTACCAGTTTAAAGAGGATATAACATTATTGGAAAACAGGTATAAATTATTGGATGCATCCGTTAAAAATTCAGCAGCCGGAAAAGATCTGGCGGCGTTTATTGCTGAAAGTAAAATTGGGGCTGTAGGTACCGAGGCAATTGATTTTTCGCAAGCTGATACAATGGGTAACCCGGTATCCCTTTCTTCATTCAGGGGTAAGTATGTACTGGTGGATTTCTGGGCAAGTTGGTGTGGCCCCTGCCGCAGTGAGAACCCCAACGTAGTGGAGAATTTCAAAAAATTCAGCAGTAAGAATTTCACTGTGTTAGGGGTGTCATTAGACAGGCCCGGACAAAAAGCAAAATGGTTAGAAGCGATTAAAGAAGATAAACTTACCTGGACACATGTTAGTGATTTGCAATTCTGGAATAATGCTGCCGCAGTATTGTATAACATAAAGGGGATTCCACAAAACATTTTGGTAGATCCGCAAGGAATGATAGTAGGCAAGAATCTGCGGGGTCCGGCACTGGAAGAAAAACTTTGCGAATTACTGGGATGTGAGACAAAAGGATTTTAATCCGGGGTCATTCTTCAATTCCCATTAGTTTACTCAGATCTTTCCAGTTTTTTGTTCGCTGTTCGTCGTATGCGTCGAGATTTTTCTGATTTTTGTTTTTTACCAGCTTCAGAAACAGATCAATCTGTGCTTTAAGCCCCTTTATTATACTTACTGAATTAGTCATGTAGTTTTTATTCGACTCAGCTTTAAAGATATTTTCCCTCACTTTTTGTTCTAATAGTGCAATCATATTGTCGGCCAGTTTATTTTGTGCCATCAGTAAGTCGGTAACGGTACTGGCAGTATACACATCATGCCCATAACCATCAGCGATGCTTCCAATAAGGCCATAAGTATTATATAGAAACCCCGCAGAAAGACTGCCCATTACTACGAGCAGTTCATCTTCTCTTTCTTCACAGGTTTGAGTAAAGCCGGTTAATGTTGTAGCCATCATACAAAGGCCTACCAGGATTTTTTTCATTCATTGTTAATTTGAAATCAAATTACATTGATTTTTTTAATGGATTAAATAAATTAAAAACCATCCCCGTAGTAAGGATGGTTTTTATGATTTAAACCGGGGAATAATTAATTTATGTCTTGCCCCGCTTTTAGTTTATCGATTAACCCCTGTACATAAGTTTTGTTTTGTTGATCAGGAGCTAACGTCAATGCAAGTGCAGCATATTTTAAAGCATTCTTAAAATCACCGGTTGCGGAATAAGCTCTTGTCATTCCCATGGTTGTGGTAAATTGATTGGGATAGTTATCAAAATTTTGCTTGAAAACATCAAATGCCGTTTTGGTGAATTTTAATCCCAATAATTGTCTTGCATATTGATGCACATCGTTCATAGTACCAAAGGGTAATGCTTTTTGCATAATGGCAGCAGCTTCTGCATTTTTCCCCAATTTTTGCAATACCTGTGCTTTGGTGCTCCAGGCAGGGAAACTTCTGTCGCCACCAAACCCGGCACTTGTTGCTGAATCAGTCCAGGCCAGGGCCTGCTCAAGATTTGTATTGTGCTGTACACACCATTGTGCAGCCTGGTTCCAGCTTTGCCAGATAAATCCTTTTTCTGTTCTTAGTTCTTTACGAAAAGATTCAAGCTGGTCTTTTACATAATCCACTTCTATCGTAAAAGGGATAGATAGCTTTTCCCATTGCAGGGAAACAGTAGCAGTATTTTCTGTCTGATTTGAAAATTCATATTTCAGCCATTCCACAGTTTTATCCAATGCCTGTGGTTTTACTTTTACTCTCAACGCATCTTCAGATTCATTGTAGTAATAGCTTCCCCACGAACTGCTGTTTTTTGAAAATATAAGAATGCATTCGGCAGGCCCGTAGGCAATGAAGAATCCGTATTTACCTGCCGGTAGAGGTTGTCCTTCTATTTTTACATCGGTAGAAAATTTGAAAGTGGTGTTTTCATTTGAACCGGCTCTCCAGGGTGCTGCTTTGGAACTGCCAAACTGCTGGTCAATAAAACCAACATGTACCAATTGGCCCCAAATTTTTCCTTCCCGGCCTTTTACACCCGGCCGGTCATAAGTAATGGATACATCAGTAAGGCCGATTCGTTCACTAACAGCGGCTTTTTTATTACCACCGCTTGGCGACACTGTCAATGGAATTTGGGCAATTGATGAAGTCGTGTATGCAACTGCCAGCAAGGATAATATTATCTGTTTCATAACCTGTGGTTTTAGAACAGACAAGCTAACTAAGAAAATCAATTGCACTGCCGTTTTATTTATAAGTGCTAAATGTGACGGATGGAATGTAAATGCGAGGGATATAAGGCAGCCATGGACGGATATGACAATTCGCATTAATAATGTAATTTAGAACTCCATTAACCATCCAAAATTCAATGTATGAAAATTCTGTTTGCTCTCACCTTATTATTTCTCTCCCTGCATTCACCAGCCCAGATTTTAAAACGGGTAAAAGATAAAGTAATCAACAAAGGCAAAAGTGAAGTGAATGATGCCAAGTATGAAGCAAAAATGAAAGCCCGGAATTCAGTCCGTAATGAGCTGGATGGTATTAAGGCCGATTTTGATTCTACCGATATTGATTATGCTATACTCTTCAGTGATAATTCAGGATTGTTTGGTGGCCGTGGTAAAGGCGAGTTTGGGGCTAAATTTTTGAAGCTGGGTAGTATTGCCAATTCATTATACCGGGATGTAGATATTGATGATGAGGAAACAGCTACACTCAACCTGCAAATGGGGCAGTCTGCTTATGCCATGGGACGTTATGTGTTTGCAGAAAAGAGATTAAGATCGGCGCAATTCTTTTTTGAAAAATCGTATCGCACCAGCGAGATTCCCTATATGAAAACGATTGCCAGCCAGGGATTACTCTTTACTACTACGGGCCGTTTTGCACAGGCTGAAAAATTTACCGCACAAGCATTAGAACTACGGGAATCAAAACTGGGTAAAACCAATATGGCGGTGGCTGCATCGCTAAATAACTATGCAGTGCTTCATTACAGTCTCGGACAGTATAATGAATCGGAAAAAGAATTCACGGCAGCTTTGGCTGTCATCCAGGCAAATAAATTGCAGGATGGGATGTCCTATGCAATTGTGCTAAATAACCAGGCCATACTTTTTCAATCAATGGGGCGATATGAAGCAGCGGTGAAATTATTGCAGCAGGCGTTGCAGATCGCCGGTAAAGTAGAAGTAAGCAAAGCAAAAAATCATTTGAAGTTTTTCTCCAACCTCGCCTTGCTTTACCAGCAGATGGAAAAATATACGGAGGCAGAAAAAATATACCAGGGATTGGAGAGCCGCCTGGAAAAAGGTAAGCCGGAGTTTGCCAATATGCTCAACAATGTTGCTATTCTCGCCATGCTGATGAAACGGGAAGACAGGGTAGAGGATATGCTGAAACGATCTGCCGAGATTTATAAAAACACCCTTACAGAAAGCAGCCCTGCCTATGCAAAAGTCATCAGTGACCTGGGCAATTATTATCGGTACAAAGGCCGCTATGCAGAAGCCGAACCATTGTTGCAAAAAGTATTAGTGATAAGAGAACAGGCACTCGGCAATGTACATCCGCTCTATGTACAGTCGCAGGAAGATATGGCCATCTTGTTGTGGAAGAAAAAGGACCTGGCAAAAGCTTATCCGCTATATCATGATGCTATGGAAAAAACGCTGGAATTCATCAACCTTTACTTTCCACCGATGAGTGAAGCGGAGAAGACAAAATACTGGGATATGCTTTCACCAAGGTTTCAACGCTTTTACAATTTTGCAATAGAGGCCAATGTGTTAAATAAAGATATTCTCAATGATTTATTTGAATACCGGGCCGCTACAAAAGGATTGCTGCTGAACTCAACCCGCAAAATAAGCCAGGCCATCCTGTCCGGGAATAATCAGCAATTGATAAAGGATTATACCGATTGGATTGACCATAAAGAACAGCTTACCGCTTACTATGCTTATTCAAAAGAAGAATTAAAAGAGCAAAATGTAAACCTTGACTCCATGGAGACAGCTGTTAACAGGATGGAGAAAAAACTATCAGAGAATTCAAAAGACTTTGCCAATTTGTTCTTCTCGGGTAAAACTAAAGTTTCAGAAGTGCAAAAGGAATTGAAAGCAGATGAAGCCTTGATAGAAATTATCCGTCTCCGGAATTTTGACCAGGTGTTTACGGATGGCAGCCGGTATATGGGTCTCGTTATTAGCAAAAACAATCCGCAGCCTAAAATGATAATGCTGGAAAATGGTAACGATCTCGAAAATAAATATGCAAAAACGTACCGGTTATCAATTAAGAATAAATTGAATGATGATCAATCGTATAAACAATACTGGGAACCCTTTGAGGCTGAAATAAAAGGCAAGAAAAATATTTATGTATCACTGGATGGAGTGTATAACCAGTTAAATCTTTATACACTGAAAAAAGCCGGTGGTGATTATCTACTCAACCAGTTTGATATCATCTTGATTGGTAATCCCCGTGACCTGGTTATTGCTAAGAGCAAAGGAAACGGAAAGACTATAAAGAATGCTACATTGATTGGCTTTCCGGATTATGGCAAAGGATTGATTGTGCAATTACCCGGTACTAAAGTAGAAGTAGACGGAATTAATAAAGTATTAAAATCATCCGGCTACCAGGTGTCAGAGCTTACACAAAAAGATGCAACAGAAACCAATCTTAAATCAGCCAGTGAAGTTTCTATTTTGCATATTGCCACACACGGTTATTTTTTAAAGGATGTAGAGAAAGCAAGCTGGCCGATAGGAGTGCATGCAGATAATGCAAAAGACAATGTATTGCTTCGTTCCGGATTGATGCTGACCGGTGCTTCTGAAGCTGATAAATCAAAAGCCGGGTTAGACAGCAGCAACAATGGTATCATCACTTCTTATGAAGCAATGAATCTCAATTTAAAAGGAACCAACCTCGTGGTGCTCAGTGCCTGCGAAACCGGCCTGGGAGAAATAAAAGCCGGCGAAGGTGTGTATGGATTGCAACGGGCCTTTTTAGTGGCCGGTGCAGAAGCCATTGTTATGAGTCTCTGGAAAGTAGATGATGCTGCCACGCAGCAACTGATGAATAATTTTTACAGCAACCTCGTCAAATCAGGTGATAAGCAAAAGGCATTTAAACAGGCACAGCTGCAGTTGATGACAAAATTTAAAGAACCTTATTTCTGGGGAGCTTTTGTAATGATGGAAAATTAGTTTCAAATAATACAAAAGTCTGGCTACTATGGAAGCAGCAACACTAACAGGAGAATATTTTTTAACAGGCGTACGGGAAATGGCATCCGGGTTTTTAATACAGCCGGATAATACTTTTCAATTTTTCTTTGCGTATGGAGCATTAGACCGCATGGGTTCGGGTACATGGAGTGTAAAAGGTGATTCTATTTTCTTAACTAGTGCTGCCTGGTCGGGAAAAGATTTTTCACTGGCCAAAAGCAGTAAAACGGATAATGATTTTATTAATATCGTCATTGATCATACCAACCCCATGCTGATCCGTCATACCTATTGCAGTTTGCACAATGGTGCAGCAGAAACATGGACACCTTTTGATCAGCGGGGCGATGTACAGTTTCCGCTACAGGAAGTCAACACTTTGGCTTTGCAATTTGAATTTTGCCCTGAACGATTTTCAGTGATACCAGTTGATGAAAAGAATCATAATGAATTTCTCCTCCGGGTAGAACCTTCGTTGGTAGAAGTATTCCTGGAAAATTTCTCCTTACAAATTAACGGGACGGCATTAATTGGTCGTCATCCGATATTGGAAGGAAAAGAATTCCGGTATGAGAAGCAATAAGTTTGTTATTGCTATTCACCTGTTGCCACTATTCATTTTGGAATGATTTTATTTTCTTCTTCTTGACAGTATTTTCTCTATTTCTACTGCAAAGAATACCAGTGAAGAAGCAGCACCTACTAGTAGAAACTCATTCAGCGTTAAAGCTTCAGTCTGAAAAATTGGCTGTAGAAAAGGAGTATAAGTGATAACAAACTGAAGAAGTAATGCAATTAGCACGGCGCCAATAAGAGGTTTATTTGAAAACATTCCTATGCTGAAGAATGATTGAGTTTCTGAACGGATAGCCAGTACATGCCCCATCTGGCTAAGACATAAAACATTAAAGACAATGGTTTGCCAATGCAAATCATTTCTGATAGCCCAACTCTGGGCTGATAATGCGATGCCAGCCATCAAAATTCCTACCCATATCATATGCAAACCCCTGCCGTTGGCAAAAACACTTTGCTGGGGAGGCCGGGGAGGTCGGGTCATTATATTTTTTTCTGCTCTCTCAAATGAAAGTGATATGGCAGGTAATCCATCTGAAACCAGGTTTATCCATAAAATATGTATGGGTAGCAATGCAATCGGTAAGCCCAGCAATGGCCCTAACAGTAATGTCAATATCTCTCCGGCATTGGTGGTCATCAGGTATTTAATAAACTTAAGTATGTTGTCATAAATTCTTCTTCCTTCCCGTACAGCTTTTACAATGGTTGAAAAATTGTCATCCAGTAAAATCATATGAGCAGCTTCTTTGGCTACATCAGTGCCGGTGATGCCCATTGCGATACCGATATTGGCTCTTTTTAAAGAAGGGGCATCATTTACTCCGTCACCGGTCATCGCTACATAATGTCCTTTTCGTTGCAACATTTTTACGATCTGTAATTTCTGTTCCGGGGATACCCGTGCATACACTTTTATTTTCTCTACCTGGTTTAAAAAATTTTCATTATTTAATGCAGACAATTGCTGACCGGTTATTACCAAATCTTTTTCGTTGTTTAATATCCCGATACGTTGTGCAATTGTTTTCGCCGTAAGCGGATGATCCCCAGTTATCATAACCGGTACTATACCGGCTGATTTACATTGTGCTACTGCCTCAAATACTTCCTCCCGTGGTGGGTCTATAATACCTGTTAATCCCAAAAACTGCAGCCCCGCTTCGTGAATTTCACTGTCCGGGGTTTCAGGTAAGCTGTCCCAGTATCGGTAGGCAAATCCCAATACCCGGTGTCCTTTTGCTGCCATATCATCTACTTGTTTCAGTATGGCAGGCTGATCAGCATTCTTACATTGTAACAGCAATATATCCGGGGCACCTTTGGTAAAGGAAATAATTTTGTCTTCATGGCTGTGAAAGGTGGTCATCAGTTTCCGCTCAGCATCAAAAGCTAATTCTGCCATTCTTGGCCACTTGCCGGTTTGAACGTTTTGTTCCCGTGCTACTTCCAGTAATGCCACTTCAGTACTATCACCCCGGATAGTAGTATCAGCACTTTCGATAGCATCATTGTTCAATGCAAATGCCTGGAGCAGTAGCATTATTTCTTCCTGGTCCTTTATCTCCGGTAAATCTTTTCTTTCATACAATCGTCCATTTATAAATATGTTTTCTACATACATTTTATTTTTAGTCAGCGTACCTGTTTTATCGGTGCAGATATAAGTAACAGAGCCCAATGTTTCTACTGCTGGTAATTTTCTTATCAGGCTATTGAACCGGATCATTCTTTTTGCCGCCAGGGCAAGTGAAATGGTGATTACGGCAGGTAATGCTTCCGGGATTGCTGCTACTGCCAGGGAAATGCTGGTGAGTACAAGTTTCCCTACATCCTCGTTTCTTAACCACCCTGCAACAAAAAATAAGACACATAAAAAAAGAACAAGTACAGATAATTTTTTTCCAAACGAAGCCATCCGTTGCTGTAAGGGTGTAAGCGTTACATCTTCCTGCAACATTTTCGCTATGCGGCCTAATTCTGTTTGCATGCCGGTGGCTGTTACTACTCCTGTGCCCCGGCCATACGCTACAAACGTCCCTTTAAATGCCATATTCCTTTTATCACCCAGCGGTAAGTCGTCCGATTTCAGGGGGTGAATAATTTTTTCTATAGCATGCGACTCACCGGTAAGTGCCGCTTCTTCAATTCTTAAATTGATCGATTCGATTATGCGTACATCAGCAGGAACAGCGTTGCCGGCTTCTAATAATACGATATCACCAGGCACTAATCCGGCAGCAGATATCTGTATTTTGTTGCCGTCCCTGATTATGCTGGCCTGCGTGGCTGCCATTTTCTTTAAGGCCAGCATTGCTTTTTCTGCCCGGTATTCCTGGAAAAAACCAATGAATGCATTCAGTATAACGATAACCAGGATAACAATTGTATCAGTAAGATCGCCAATGATACCTGATACAATGGCTGCTGCCAGCAAAATTAAAATCATCACATCTTTAAACTGCGACAACAGTATAGCGATAATACTTTTCTTTTTACCCTCTTGTAATTCATTAGGGCCCGTTTCCACCAGTTTTTCTTCTGCCATAGAAGAAGTCAGGCCTTGCTGGCTTGTGCCAAGAAGATCAAACAGTTCAGCTATGTTTAACCGGTGCCAGTTCATTAGCTATCTATTTTTTGAGGAGTAAGTACAAGATAAGTGCAAGTTAAAGGAAGAATACTAACGGGGAGGAATTGCCTAAGTAGGGAAATAAAATTCGTCCGCCCATTTTGACCGACCCAAATGTTAGCGGTTGGGCTTTTTCGTTCAGTTTATTTATTTAAGATTGCTAATGGGATTTGTCAAATGATAAGATACTAAATCATGATTGGTCTCATCAGCTTTATTTAAATCTCGAAATGAGAATTTTTTCAACAGCTTTATGGAAGGCTGATTATCACTATGAAAGAATGCTTCAATTTTTTGAACTTTGACTGTATTGAATGCATAGTCAATAACTTTTTCTAGAGCCTCCTTCATAATTCCTTGCCCTTGAAAATTTGTCAAAAGTTCATAACCGATTTCACAATTATCATTTTCATCTGAAAAACCATAAAGACAAATGGTGCCAACCAATTTGTTGCTGTCACTCAAAGTTATTGCCCAATATAAGGAGTCGTTTTTGGTAATATTCTCATTAACGGAATTTATAAAATTTCGGGCATCATCAATAGTATTACTTATTTGTCTGTCGAGATATTTATTTATCTCACTGTCAGAACGCAAAGTGAAAATTTCTTGTTCATCATTAATTACCAGTTGTCGGAGAGTAAGCCTTTCCGTAGTCAAAATGGGAAAAGGCGTGAAAGTTCTATTTAACATTCTATCGTATTTGGCTTGTTACAATCTATGGTCATCATAACTTGAGAGCTACGTACCGGGCTTTATGATGTTGGGATATTAACTTCCGTCTGCCCACAACCGAAGCTAAATTATTAATTAAAAGTTTATTGTTATTACAAAAGTTCAAAGATGCTGGTCAAGCTGAAACTAATGCCTGGCTTTGCTATTAGCTGATGTTTGTTTGTCCAGCCCCAATAACATAAAACCCACTGTTGTACGCCGTAATTATCAAGGTATAATCGGTCTTACCTTATACCCTAAAGCCCGCAATTGTTGAATAAGTCCCTGCTTATAAAACAAGTGCTTTAGTCCAACAGCTATGAAGCAGTTGTATTTTCTTAAAGAATTATCTAGTATTTTAATCCATTTAATATTTCTGTCAATTAATAAGGGTGATTGATTTGGATATTTAGTGTAATCCACTTCTAACATGTAATCGATGTTGAATGATTTGTATTCTGTAATTATATTGCAATTACTCATGTCTTCATTAAGCATTTTTGACATAAGGTTGATAATACCCTTGGCATATTCTAAATTTAGATTTGAATCAACTGCCTTAGAGGTCATCGTAAGCAAATCAGCTTGATTTTCATCAAGCGATAAAACTTGTTTGTAATTTTCATGTGCAAATTTTTCTATTTTTCCATCAAGAGTTAAATTTTCATAGCTATTACTGAGTTGGCAAAAATCCCTAAGGTACATTCCTGTAATGACTCTATTAAGAATTAGTGGAGGAAGATTGTTAAATTCACTTCTTTCAGCCTTTGAAATAAATCTTTCAAATATTATTGCTTGCTCTTTTGATAAAATGCTATCCCATTTTGATTTGTTCCAAATCGAAGGATTTTGTAAAATATTAGATTTGTCTCTTACGCTATTTGTCTCTTCAACATATAGGATATCCGAGTTTTTTAGTTTGGAAACTGAATTTGTTAGCGAATCAAAAAAGTCTGGGTTAACTTCGTGGAGCGTACCAAAAAGATAAGATTTTAAGTTACTCCCATTTTGTGTTATTTCCCAAAGTATTGTTTTGGGTTTATTCTGGGAATAAATGTTTGTGAAGATAAAAAGACTGCTAATAAAAAGTATAAATTTTGACATAGTAGAGTCTTGTCTTATGGCGTACAACGGCCACAGCTTTGCGTTCGGCAGGGCATTTGGAAAACGTCAAGCTCGGAACTGCAGCTGACCAAAGTTACAAAAGTTGAGAACATATTCTGTTGCTCATCTGTGTTCGGTCAGCCGGATATGTAGCTGATAGTAGCACTAAGATGAGGATTTATTCGTCGCCCCCTGCTGACGCAAAACTGAATGTTGTAAGCCGTTTTTCGTCAGTTACACGATTTGGAAAGTCCAATTATAATAAGAACGATGATGCTAAGGATGATTTGAAAAATGAAGCCTCTACCAATTTCTTTTGCACCGGCTTTTATGCCCGCTTTTGTCATGCCTTTGACTTCCTCTATTGTTTGTTTTGCTAAATCTACCGCTTGCCGTTTTGCATTTGCCATCCATTTTTTAGAACTTCATCATCAACACTAAAGTCGGAATAAGTAAATGTTTCTTCTTTGTACTCCTCCTTAGTTTGTTTGTTCTCCTGTTCAGGTTGTTTATGAGGCTGCTCCTGTTTCGCCTGTTGCTCTCGCCGCTTGAATTGTTCCTTTTCTGTTTGATGTTGCTTAAATCTTGAATATTGCAAATCATATTTTGCTCTTGCTTCTTCGTCTAAAAGAATGAGTTTGGCTTCATTAATAAGTTGCATTTGGGGGTTTGTGTCAATTCCTGGGTTGCGGTCAGGATGCCATCTCATTGCTTGCTTTTTGAAAGCAGCTTTTATTTCCTCCGGAGTTGCAGTCGGGGCAATTTCTAAAAGAGCATAATAATCAACAAACATTATTAACGTTTATCTAATTGTTGATTATCGTTGGGCTTGTTGTCTTTCTTTTCACTATCTGGTTTCCATTTCCAAATAGCAGTAATTGCAGCAATCATACCCATTGCGAATATTACTCCTATAGGCCCGCCTCCGTGTTTTGTACCTTGCGCATCATTAAGGGCAGCAATAATAATCCCGCCGATAAGAAATGCAACTATAGTTAGTCGATTTTGAGATGCTGTACGCATAAGACTTAGGTTTTGGTGGTAAATTATTTTGCAATGATTTTGACTGTAGTTTTTATGCTTGTGAATGTCGTAGGCCAATTGTTGTCATCTAAGCGATATTCAAATGTAACAATGTGGAGGCGGTCGTTATTTTGTAACATGAAAACCTCAACTAAGACAGGCTTGTTAGTACCGATTTGCCTTTTATATCCATACTTTATTGCATTTTGACCGTTAAGTTTTGATGTTGTCGCTTTATGCCATTCAAGAACTTTTGCATTTGCTCTGGGAGCTTCACTTTCAATTTGACTTTTGAAAGTTGAATTGACATCATCCGCCTCTGCTTGTGTGAGAGACTCAGATAGTTTTTTGAAATCTCCGGCAGTTCCTGACTCAGTGCGAATGAATACTCTGGCATAAGTCTGCATACTACTACCATCAAGATTGTTTAGGTTTCTTTTGTTGGAAAATGACCTTAGAAGCGTTTACACCATTTATTTCCTTTATTCTGTCAGATAGTTCCTTATAAACACCGCCTTGTATTTCCATGTTAGATGGAAGTCCGATACTCCCAAAGCCTTCAATTTTTACTGTTGAGAATTTAGTGTCTTGTGACAATACTATTATGCTGCATAAACAGCATAACAAAATGATGTATAACTTTTTCATATTTTAAAATGCTTCGTTAGATTTTGGTTTTTTTACGAATGTTCTCAAGTGATTCATTGCCTTGTCAAATCTTGTTTTAAAATCTTCTTCCTCATTTGTGTTAAACCATAAGCTAAAAGAACTTTGTTTGCTTGATTTGCCGTTACTATCATCAACTTTTATCGCTGAATATTTTGTTGAAAAAAAACAACGAATTTGTTGTTATGTAAAAATCATAGCTAAGGTCATACAATGGAATCGTAATTTTTCTGGTAAAATTTGTCTCAACATTTCCATTGTCATGGTACTCTCTTTTTTACATTTTGCAGATATAAGCAAATTATCGACTGAAAATGAAAAGCTGATATTAGTGTAAGTTGAACAATCTGTTGTTTTATTATTGATTGAGTTGTCGCCGGGAAACAACTTGTTGCAGTCTATAGAATTTTTGGCAACATATTTATTCATTTTTTCAAGAAGCCATGTCTCCGTTTCACTTCTTGAAGGATTGGTCTTTTGTCCGAATGATGGAATGCCGGAAACAATAAATAGTGTCAGGCAAAGAATGGTTGAAATTTTCATGGTGTGTCTTTAAAATGGCTTACAACGTTAAAGCATTGGCGATGTGGCGGTATTCTGTGTTCCGTCTGCCCGGTGCCGCTGCTGATTAAAGATACAAAAGCTCATTGTTTATTCTGCTGCTCGGCGTTATTCGTCTGCCGAAACCGAAGCTGAGTAGCGATATGTAGCCGATTGTTCTTGAGTCGCCCCGCCATATTGCCAATGCACTGTTAGCGGCTGTTTTTTATACATCTTTCTCAATTTGTTCATAAGTAAGTATCCTGCTGGATAGCCTGTCTATTGTGTCAGGAGAAAATCTGTTTTTGACTTGTCGTAAATGTGCGATAAGAAAATTTATATCGTTGTCCTTTTCAACTATCAAGTATTTTATGTCATCAGGTTGAAAGTGAATCCTGAGATGTGCAACTTTTTGATTGAAATATGATTTCTGTTTGGATGTCCTTATTTTTATCAATGGGAATAAAAGAAAGAACATTATCTGCAATCGGAGGAACATACCTCCATTCTTTTTCATTTGCAAAAACATAATTTAGGTTTAATAGGTCGGCCAGGTCTAATCAAATCTCCTTTATAGTTTTTTATATACCGTAAGGTGTTTATAGTGTTGTTGTATGCGGTTTCAAATCGACCTGTCGAATCATTTGACTTTTCTACAAGTTTGAAAAATCTTCAATTCCACTTATGAACTTTTCTGTGAACAAACTTTCCTTACTTGCATACATGACAGGGTTAAGTCCTTTATTTATTGCCCACTCTTTCGTCATGCCGATGCCAAATTTTCCATATGTTCCAATATTGTCTTTAAGTTCGGATAGTCTGAGGTCGCTGAATGAAACCATTGGAACTGCAAATTCTTTTAGCTTATTGCCTCCAAGTATTCTTTCTCTAGCATATGATACTTTAAAAGTGTCATTTAAAATTGCATAAAGACTTTGCTTAGTTGTAAAGTGAAAAGTATGTCAGGATATAGAGCCATAAATGCATTGTATGTTTTATAAACCAATTACTCGATTCCAGTCAGCTATATACATATAGATTCTTTGAATCCGAAGGAAGTAGCATTCGATTATGTGCAATAAAATTCCTAACTTTTCAGCTCATCCATACGCTGCTTGAGCCAATGTTGCGAAGGAATAATGTTACTAAAATGAGTCCACTTTTTCAATTATGATTGAAGCAAGCATACCAAAGTCAACAAAGCCAAGTAAATCACTTTTCTCCTTCAAGCCATGAATCTTTCAAAGCTGTTTCTTGTCTGCTTTCAGCATGTGTCTTCATTTTAGGTGGCAGTTTTTCCCACCAGTCTAATCCTTCTTTTTCATTTAGAGTTTCTCTTATGTATTCTCGGATTTCGTTTTCAAAGCAATGTAAAACAGCATAAAGTCGAGCCATTTCTAAAGCTTGATTTCTCCTAGATATACTAAAAGGAGCAAGTGATTCTGCAAG
>JADKAZ010000008.1 GCA_016719015.1 Chitinophagaceae bacterium | reverse complement strand
AAATCGACTTTCCAGGACCCACCTTCTTTTTTAAGGGGAAAATCATTCGTCTTGTTATTTTTTACTGTATTGGTTACTGAAACAGTAGCATTATCACCATCAATTTTAGCCTCTCCAATCACCATTTTCTTAAATTCTTCTGTTGGATCGTCTTTAGGGGTAGTCTCTTTCATTCCCATTTTCTCAGCAGCATCAATCGCTTTTTTCATCATGTCAAGGGTGGCCTTGCTATCTTTAGTAGCGAGTGCCGCTGCCCCATCAAAATCTTTTTTTGCCATTCTTTCAAAGAAGGCTACCACAACTGCTTTAGGATCGTTTACTACTTTGTCTTTTCCTTTACAACCAGCGGTTAACATTACTATTGCGCCTGCGATTAAAAGGGAGTTGGTTATCTTTTTCATTTTTTGGTTTTGAATTACAAATGTATGCTTCCTCGGGGAAATTTTTACCACCCAAATTGCAGTCGTTTGACCAGGGTGCAGTTTTCATTTAAAAAAATATCATCAGTCGTCACACCATAGGGTAATGTGTCAAGCCGCAAATATTTGTTATAAGCACCGTTTACGCATTGGTTTAGTGATTTAAAAACAAATTCTGAACAATACATTACATCATCTGAGAAATAATTAAAGTACATATCGAATTTTAAACCAGCTTTATAATAACCGCCAACAGTTTTTTCTTAGTTTTTCTGCCGCCTCTTTTTCCAGGTTATACCGGTAAATACCCAGGGCATTATTTTCGGAGGGGTTACAAAAACTATCAAGTAGTTCCCGTTTTAATTTTTGGCTGGGATTATAGCTGCCCCCCAGTGCATGATAAACGAATACCGAATCATGTTCAATAAATACCAGGCCGCAGTGCGAAAAGGAAGTGTCTTTCCTGTTCATACTCCTGGCGGCTCTGCTAACTTCATCAGTGCCGTTTCTGAAAACAACATCACCATCTTTTATAATTGATTTAGTGCTGTCAATTGATTTAAACCCGGCAGCGAGCAGGGCAGGAGCGAGGGGGGCTTTGTTTTTTGTAGCACTAAAATGGCATGCCCAGCAAATAGAAAGCAGGAATAAAAAGAAAAAATCAGTTCTCTTCATTCCTGCAAAGTAATAATTCTTTTCTCAGTCTCAGGTCGCTGGCTTGTCTTTCTTTACAATTGCCGGCGCTTGCCTGTTGGCATATTCCGCTTCCTCTTTTTCATGTTCTTTGTTATAGGCTTTAATAATGGCTTTCACCAGGCGGTGACGAACCACATCTTCCTCATCCAGTTCAATATGGGCAATGCCATCAATATTTTTTAAAATCCGGGTAGCCATTTGCAAACCACTTCGCTGGTTACGGGGAAGATCCACCTGCGTCATATCACCGGTAATGATAGCTTTGGCATTGGCACCGATTCTTGTCAGGAACATCTTTAATTGGAGCTCCGTCGCATTTTGCGCCTCATCTAAAATAATGTACGCATTATCGAGTGTGCGGCCCCGCATATAAGCCAGCGGTGCAATTTCAATAGTACGGGTGGTCATATAATATCCGAGTTTATCGGCCGGTATCATATCATCGAGTGCATCATATAGCGGACGCAGGTAAGGGTCAATTTTCTCTTTTAAATCGCCAGGCAAAAAACCAAGGCTTTCGCCAGCTTCGACTGCAGGCCGGGTAAGAATAATTTTCTTTACCTGTTTATTCTTTAATGCCCTTACTGCCAATGCAACGGCAGTATATGTTTTACCAGTACCCGCCGGGCCGATGGCAAATACGATATCATTCTTTTCGGATTCCTGCACCATTTTTTTCTGATTGGCTGTTCTTGCCCTCACCGATTTTCCATTGGGTCCAAACACCAAAACTTCATTGGGATTCTTTTCCTTGAAGTGGTCAATGACTTCGGCATCATCCCCGCCAAGTACCTGCTCAAAATAATTCTGGCTCATATGGCCGTTTCTTTCAAGATAAGTAACGATGAGGGAGATTTTTTCCCTGGCAGTATCTATCTGCTCCGGGGCGCCACTCAATTTCAACTGTGTGCCACGGGAGAGAATCTTTAACAGGGGAAATTTCTTTTTGAGGATGTCGAGTTTACCGTTGTTTACACCAAAAAATTCAATAGGGTTTACGGTTTCGAGGTTGATGATTGTGTCAGTCAATTCACATCGTTTTTGTGGTTCTTATTCCATTAATTAGTGAGAGGAGAGGAACCATGTTTCAATAAGCCGGCGAAGGGCGGTACCGGATTCATTACGTCTTCTGCTCATTTGCAAAAGCCTGCCCTTACTATTCAATATTACTTATGAATATTGTTTTATCCTAAAGTTACTTATTCACATCTGTGAATACAAATACCATGCAAGAAGATTTAGTTAATGATTTTTTCTTTATAAATCCATACAAGACTATATGCGGTTCAAAGACCCGAAGGAAGGTTTTTTAATTAGGTATTATTACAAACATCCAAGATGATTTTTGTTTCAGGCAGATTGCAACCATGTGTTTCAGGTGGTCATCTCTTTCAAACTCCGTGAATCAGCAGGTGATCGTCCTTAGTGTTCTGTTAAAAAATCAAAAAATTAAAATAAAATACGACTACCCGCTTTTTAATTCCAATTTTTGCAATGAAATCAATCTGAAGAAAGGAAAATGAAACGAAAGCCCGGTTATTTTTTACTATTACTCTTCATGTTGCCAACCCTTATTTCGTACGGGCAATTGTATAAGTTATCAGGAACTATATTGGATAACAGGAAAGAGCCATTGCCACTTGCCAGCGTTGAAATTAAGGAATTGCGTAAAGGCGCTGTTACAAAAGATGACGGGTCGTACCAGTTTTTTTTAGAAAGGGGACAATATGATCTTGTTGTAAGTATGATAGGTTACAAGACCCGGGTAGTCACTATTTTTATAAATAATAAAGACATTACAGAAAATTTAGAACTTGAAACGGATGAAGGAAGTAATCTTTCAGAAGTAATATTGAAAGTAAAAACAAGAGACAGGGCCGAAGAGATCATCAGGAATGTGGTAAAAAATAAAGAAGCCATCCTTGATGCCATCGGTTCATATTCCTGCAACGCCTACATCAAAGCCACCCAACTGGATTCTGGGTTTACTAAAAAGAAAAATGAAAACGACACCGCAGTCAAAACAGGGTTTGATGGCATGTCGCTTTCAGAGGTATCATTACGGCTGGACAGGAATGCAAATGGACAGATAAAAGAAGAACGTCTTGGTGTTATCAAAAGAGGTAATTCTGCCAGTCTTTTTTATTTATCAGCAACGGAAGGGGATTTTTATATCTACAATAACCTGATCAATACACCCCCTGTTTCCAAGATTCCGTTTGTTTCGCCACTTAGCTATAGCGGATTAGTTGCTTACCGGTTTAAAACACTAAAGATTGACCGGACAGTTAAACCAAAAGTCTATACTATCGCCATAAGGCCAAGGCAATTGAGCAATGCTACTATCGAAGGAGAGATAAGGGTGCAGGATAGCACCTGGGCTGTACTTAGTGTGGAGTTCAGAATACCACCGGCCCACATGCCGGAATATGATTTTATGGAAGTGAAGCAGGAGTACGGACAAGTAGGGGATAGTGGCAGGATGATTACCCGTCAGCAGTTTAATTATTATATTAAAACGAAGAAGGGAAGATTGTATGGAGAAACGGTGGTTGCTTATTCGGGTTATGAATTGAATAAAAATTTTAAAAGAGGGCATTTTGGTACTGAAGTAAGTTCAACTTCACAAGAAGCATATGAGCAGGATTCTACTTTCTGGAAATCGGTGCGGACAGAGCCATTATCCCGGCGCCAAGAATTATATGCCCGCTACCAGGACAGTGTGTACAGATATATGCGAAGCGAAGCTTATTTAGATTCAATCGACAGGGTGCTTAATAAAATTACCTGGAAAAAGATGTTGATTTTCGGTCAGGTCTTTAATGATCATAAAAAAGAGAGGATGTGGATACTACCTCCTATTACTTCTATTATTCAACCAGTATCTTTTGGCGGGGCAAGGTTAAAACTGGCCGGGGCTTACCGTAAAACTTTTCCTTCCCGAAAAAAACTGGCGGTGGAAGCTGATATAAGTTATGGTTTCCGCAATCATGATGTAAACGGTGCTATAAGTGTGAAGCGGCTATATAATCCTTTTAACCAGGGACAGTTCGGCATCAGTGCCGGCCGTAATTTTGAATTTATTTATCCGGGTGATGCCTGGGTAAATGTGTTGAAGCGAAGTAATATCTATCTTAATAATTCTGTTGAAATAAATCATGGTCTTGATATTTTCAATGGCCTTCGCTTGCTGAATAAATTTGAAGTGGCTTTTCGCCGGTCAGTGAGTGATTACAAAGTGGGCAATAATGCCGACAGTATTTTCGGTATATCCAATGACCCGCCTGTTGAGTTTGATCCGTACAATGCCACCTACAATGAAATAAAATTATATTTTACTCCCAAACTGAGATACATCCGGGAGCCGAAAGAAAAAATCTATCTCGGCTCTAAATGGCCTACTTTTTATGTTGCCTGGAAAAAGGGAGTACCCAAATTATTTAAGAGTAAAATTGATTTTGATTACCTGGAGTTTGGAGTGGAGCAGCATATTAACCTTGGGGTAGCTGGTCAAACAGCTTACATTGTCAAAACCGGCGACTTTACCAATACAAAAAATTTGCGCATCATTGATTTTAAATTTATGCGGCAGGGTGATCCTTTATTTTTTCAGAATCCAAATAAATCTTTCCAGGCCCTGGATTCTACTTTCCCGGTATTTGACAGGTTCTGGCAG
Source organism: Chitinophagaceae bacterium (assembly GCA_016719015.1). GTDB lineage: Bacteria > Bacteroidota > Bacteroidia > Chitinophagales > Chitinophagaceae > JJ008. The sequence goes on along the minus strand of JADKAZ010000008.1, from coordinate 100,387 downwards.
GGCAACCTGGTACATGAGTTCAATGGTTTTCTTATCAACCGGATACCATTCTTTAAAAAACTAAAGCTGCAGGAAGTGGCCGGTGGTGGATTTCTGATCACCAAAGAAAGAAGCCTGCGATATCTTGAATTCTTTACAGGTATTGAAAGAGTATTTAAATGGCCGTTTAATCCATTGGCACGGGTAAAGCTTGGAATATATGTAGTAGGCTCCGTTGCAAATAAATTCAACAACCCGGTACAGTTCAAGATCGGATTGACAACCTGGGACAGGTTCAGGAATGCGTGGAGGTAATTATTTCATATTCTCTTTTATTACCACCTCGCCACAATCTTAAAATTAATCAACCTTGGTGTCAACCGGTTAGGTAATAAATAAACAGTATTGGAAAAGTCTTTAATGAAGAGATAAGAAATAGTATTAGCCCTATCAATGATGTTGAAGACCTCAAGACTGGCCCAGATATTATCAAAGTTGCGGAAAGGAGAGTGGCTGCGCCGTTTGCTTCTGTCATCATCCATCAGCAAGGCACTAAAACCAATATCACAACGGATATAGGGTTCTATTACCGCTGCATTGCGGTAGCGTACTGCATTCGGAATATTATAGGGCATATTACTTCCGTACAATAAGTTCAGGTAGGCTTTAAAATTTTTATTAGTTGCTAAATAATCAGAAAAGAACATCCCGAATGTAATCCGGCGATCAGATGGACGACGAAGCCAGCCCACATCAAAATTTACACTGTCTGTCACCACCTGGTCCGCACTTTGCGAATTGATGAATTCGCCGGCTGCATTTTTGTAACGATAATAATGATCGCCATTAATGTCTTCCGCTGTTTTCATAATGCCGAGACTTATCCAGCTTTCTGCATCAGGCACCAATTCCCCATGCAGCCGCATTTCAATACCGGCAGCATATGCTTTTGCATTATTTTCTCCGAAGTAACGAACCCGGACATTATCCACATCATACGGAACCACATCGGTCATACTTTTATAATAGAGTTCTGTTGTCCATCGCATAGGTCTGTCACCCAGTCCGATAAAGTTGTAATCAAACCCGGCAACACCCTGCCAGCTTTTTTGTGATTTAAGATTGGTATTCACCGTTCCGTTATAGCGCCTTAACTCCCGGTAAAAAGGCGGCTGGTGATAAGCACCAGCTGCCACCCGGAATATGATATCTTTTTTCCAGTTTGGTTTCCAGCTTGCACCAATGCGGGGAGAAATCAACAATTCATTGTTCAGCGAGTTGTAATTGAAACGAACACCGGCTGTCAATGTAGCGGAATGAGTGGAATCTTTTCCCAGCAAAATATTGTCTTGTATATAGCCAGAGAATTTATTGATGTCAAGGTTAGCTGTTGATTTAATGACTTTATTCAACCGCAATAAATTCGGTTGATAGGGTAATGCATACCCCGCCGAATCCTGGAATTCCCATTCGTTCAGTTTGTCAGCGATTTTCGTTTTGTCATAACTCAACCCCCATTGGAAAGCATGTTTGCCTTTATCATAGTTTCCTTTATGCGAAACATTCCAGTTCTCTATGTTCAGTGTATTCCTTGTATAATTCTGATAAACACCTGCACCCAACGGATTAACAATTAAACCGTACGTCGGATTTCGTTTATCAAAATCCCTTTCACCAAATAAATAGGCACCGATGATATCGATGTTTTCACTTTCATCATTTACAAACCGTGACGCCATCCATTTCAACCGTAATTTTTTACTTACCTGGTTGGTTAGCGAAAACCCAAGCATATTGGTTTGATACTCGTCTCTCTCCCGGCCTTCAAAAGCAATATCAACACCGATCGTGGCACTGAATACAGGAGAGAAAACCGAAGTGGTTAACTGGCTTGATTGGGGAAGTAACGTAAATTTTGTCTGGGAAATATTACTCAGGAGTTCTGCCTGCCATTTAGGACTGAACTGGTAAGTAAGCAATGCCTGGAAATCGGCCGATGAAGGAACGTAATTACCTTTGGTCTCCTGGCTACTTAATAAATTTTTGTTGCTGCGGTTACGTACACCAACCAGGTAAGTGAATCTTGAATTTTTATTAGTGCCTTCTAATTGCAGCCCTTGTTCAAGAATACCGATATAAGCAGAGCCACCGAAACGTTTTGGTTTTTTGTACTGGATATCCAGCACACTACTCATCTTGTCACCATACTTTGCCTGGTAGCCGCCATTATAAAAATTTATATTGCGGACCATTTCAGGATTGATGAAACTCAGGCCTTCCTGTTGTCCGCTTCTTACGAGGTAAGGTCGAAAAACTTCGAAGTCGTTTACATAAATTAAGTTTTCATCATAGCTGCCACCACGAACGGAGTATTGGGAAGTAAGTTCATTGTTAGAGCCAACAAATATTTTGATCAAACTCTCCACGCCGGTAACAGCAGAAGGCAGATTGAGAATTGTTTTGGGGTTAGGTTTTATTAAACCGGCCTCCCGTCGGTCCCGTTGGTCGGTTAATATTACTTCCTGTAATGTTGTAGTCCCTTTTTCTAAGCGTATCGTAATTGTTTCTTCTTCGCCTTCGTTCAGCAAGAAGTTTTTTTGTTCTGATTTTCGGCCGGTGTAAGTAAATACTAACGCCAATGCTTTTTCTGCCTCGACCTTTATTCGGAAATAACCTGAGTCATTGGTAATTATGCCTTTCGACTGTCCAAGAATTACAACTGAAACATTGGGTAAGGGGTTTTCGTTTTCATCTACAACTTTACCGGAAACATAGGCTGATTTTTTTTGGGAGAAAGAAATAACGGTAAGCAAAATGCAGGTAGCTGTCAGTAGTATTTGGCGGCTGAATATTTTCATAAGAGTTGATGCGTCAAGATACGATTTTTTTAACCGCTGATGCGGGGAGATGCAGAGGGTTTCATTTTAAATTTATAATCCTCAGCTACGCTGTGGCTATAAATTATTAAAGTGACTTTAGTTCTGCAATGGTTGCCTTCGGATCAGCCGATTTAAAAACGGTGTTACCCGCCACCAGCACATCTGCCCCGGCAGCAATGATAGAAGCTGCATTTTCAACAGTAACACCTCCATCAATTTCAATTTGCACTTTTAATCCTTTCTCATCAATCATTTTGCGAAGCTGTTTTATCTTATCCAATGTATAAGGAATAAATTTTTGCCCGCCAAAACCCGGGTTTACACTCATCAGGCAAACCAGGTTAATATCATGAAGGATATCACTTAATGCAGATACAGGAGTATGCGGATTCACAGCTACACCGGCTTTCATCCCAAGACTTTTTATCTGTTGAATATTTCGGTGAAGATGTGGGCAGGCTTCAATGTGCACAGACAGGATATCAGCTCCTGCATTTTTAAATTGTTCTGCAAAATTTCCAGGTTCTTCAATCATGAGGTGGACATCACAAACTTTGGTGGTAGCTTTCCTGAAAAACTCTACCAGCATTGGCCCAAAACTGATATTCGGAACAAATCGGCCATCCATTACATCTAAATGAAACCAGTCTGCTTCACTTTCATTGAGCATTTTACATTCATCTTCCAGTTTCAGGAAATTGGCAGCAAGGAGAGAGGGGGCAATAATGGACATGGGGGTTAGTTTGCCCTGCAAGATAATTCTATTTCAATTTATCTGCTGCTTCTTTTGCTTCCGTAAAGCTGTTGTCCAATCCATATGCTCTCTGGTAGTTGATCGTGGCCTCCTCTTTCTGACCCATGGCTTCCTGGCATTTGGCTACCCAAAAGTAAGCGTCGGGAAATTTAGGAGAAATGGTATTGGCTAACTGGGCAGCTTTTAATGCATCACCAAATTTTTTCTGATCGTAAAGCACCCTTGCTTTTTCAATATAGGCATTCAGGTAATTATAATCATGCTTAATAGCATCATCAAATAAAGCAAGAGCCTTTTCCTTGTTATTGATATTGGAAAAATAGATGCCTTTATAATAATAAGGCTCTGCATGAAGATTCAGCGTATCAATTCTAATTAATGAATCGCAAAGAATTATCACTTTCGCATTCTTGTTTTCGGCATACTTGTATGCCAAATCATAATTCAGGTCAATATCATACGGAGTTAGTTGGTATGCTTTTTCCAGTATGCTGATTGCTTCAGCAATATTTCCTTTCTTGCTTAATAGTGCCGCTTTCATTTTTATTACATCAACCTGTTCCGGGTTCTTTTGTAAAATTTCATTACATAGTTTCAGGGCTTCGTCTGTTCTTCCTTGTGCATCATACGAACGGGCAATGGTAAGTTGTAAAAGAAAGCTGTTGGGAAGGTCAGCCAATGATTGCTTAAGAAAAAGAATAGCCGAGTCAGGTTTTTTATCGAGTAACAGGTTACTGATCCCATATGCATATCGTTCATCCTTTTTTATTTCCCAGGCAGTCTTGAAATCAGCTAAAGCAGGCTCGGGCAGATTATTTGTGTTGAGTAATACAGCTCGTCGAAAAAATAATTCGTCGTTTTGGGGTTCCTGTTTGATAGAATCAGTAAGCCCTGCATATGGTGGCCGATTCAAAATTTCACCAAAAGGTGAATCAGTGCCTTTATCATTACAGCTACTGATTAAAATCAGTCCAGCAGTAACCAGGGAGAATATTTTTGCAATCCTGTTCATATTTCAAAACTAAATGATTTTGTGTGCTGAGGTATGACAATCATCTGACAAACTAAAGTTTTAACGAAAATACCTTTGCATCCCAATCTGCTTTAGCCAGACGCTTTTATAAAACGAAAACAAATGAAGAAAATTATTGGCTTTTTCTTACCTGCGCTGTGTTTAAGTATTGTTTCTTGTAATAACAGTGCTAAAATAACTTCAGCGGAAACATCCACAAGTGATACATTGAAGTATGCGGAGGAAACTCATTTTAAGAACATCCAGCAATTGACCTTTGGCGGTGATAATGCGGAAGCCTACTGGAGTTATGACAGCAAGTATCTTGTTTTTCAACGAACAAACCCTAAAGATGGTCTCCCTTGCGACCAGATTTTCCTGGGAAAAGTGCCAACAAAAAAAGGGGAGAAGTTTACCTATAAAATGGTAAGCACTGGTAAGGGCCGCACTACCTGTGCATTTTTTACCAAAGACGGTAAACATATAATTTATGCCTCCACGCATCTCGGTAGTAATGATTGCCCGCCAACACCAGACAGAGCCAGGTACGGTAATAAATATATCTGGCCATTGTATAATTCATTCGACATCTTCATGGCCGACCTTGATGGTAAAATCGTAAAGCAATTGACCAACTCGGCGTATTATGATGCAGAAGCTACCTTATCGCCAGATGGAAAGAAAATGTTGTATACGAGTACTAAGGACGGTGATATAGAATTGTACATTATGGATTTGGAAACAGGAAAGGAGCAGCGTATTACTAATACACTGGGTTATGATGGAGGAGCATGGTTTAGTCCCGATGGAAGCAAGCTGATATGGAGAGCCAGCCGTCCAAAAACAGAAACAGAAATAAAAGAGTATAAAAATTTACTGGCTGAAGCATTGGTGGCTCCAACTAATATGGAAGTGTGGGTAGCCAATGCGGATGGAACAAATGCCAGGCAAGTTACATCTTACGGACAGGCCAACTGGGCACCTGCTTATATGCCCGATAATAAACGGATTATTTTCGCCTCCAATCATGAATACAAAAGAGGATTTCCCTTTAATCTTTACACCATTAATGAAGATGGAACTAATCTTCAAAAAATAAGCAGGGATAAAGGCTTTGATGCTTTCCCGATGTTTTCACCCAACGGCAAGAAAATTGTTTTCTGCAGTAACCGTAATAATGGTGGTACAAGAGATACCAATGTGTTTATTGCGGATTGGGTAGAATAACATTTGCTTTTACAGGATGGCCAATGTTGATATTAAACTACTACCTTCGGACATCAAATTAGCAGATATATGGATAAAGGACTTCTTCACCTGCATAGCTTCCTCCGTTGGGTAATTTTAATATTGTTATTAGTAGCCTTGTACAAAAGTTTTGTTGACAGGCATAAAGCTTTCACGGCAGGTCATAAAAAAACTGGTCTGTTCCTCATGATTTTTTGCGATGTGATGTTACTGGTTGGTTTGTATCAGTGGTTTACGGGCCCATTAGGCTTGAAAAGTATCCAGAAAAATGGTATGGGTGAAGTAATGAAGAACTCAGTATCCCGTTTTTATGCAGTAGAACATATTTCCGCAATGATAATTGCCATCATACTAGTGCATATGGGCTATTCCTATTCCAAGAAAAATGTGGCTGATTCACAGAAGCATAAAAGAGTATTGCTGCTTTTTGGGTTAGCTTTGCTCATCATACTTATTTCTATTCCGTGGCCGTTCAGGCTGGTGGGAACCGGCAGAGCATGGTTCCCTGGTATGTAAGAAATTGAATCCTGCGCTGGCAGGATTTTTTTTATCGTTTTCCTAATTCAATCACTTCACAGTCTTTCATTTCTTTTCCGTCAATTACAAAACGGATGATGGTTCTTACTTTATGCCAGCCATGTTTGCCTGCTGCACCGGGGTTCATGTGCAGGCAGTTGATTTTATCGTCGAACATTATTTTTAAAATATGCGAATGGCCGGCTATGAATAATTGGGGTTGATGAATGGCCAGCTCTTTTCTTGTTTCGTTATTATACTTTGGCGGGGCACCGCCAATATGCCGTATCATTACTTTCACCCCCTCACACATAAACACCAGTTGTTCGGGAAATTCATTTCGTATCACTGCATCATCAATATTTCCAAAAACTCCCCGTAAACTCTTTTCCTCTTTTATTCTTTGTGCAACGCCATCTCCAAAATCTCCTGCATGCCATACTTCATCACAATTTTCAAAATGCCGGAACACATTTTCATCGAGGAAGCCGTGGGTGTCTGATATAAGGCCGATTCTTGTCATGGTGAAACGAATTTAACCGTAAATTTGATTATGCCTTTACACCGTAACTTTACTTACTACATTGATAAAAGGAAATGGAAATACTATTTCCTCATGGTCTCTCTTGAATTGGATAAATAGTATTTAGTAAGGGCAGTCTGTTCTTTAAGACTATTTAACCAATTTCCCAATAAACTAATTACCTAAACATGCCTCACTATTATAAACTCGGAAACATTCCGCATAAGCGTCATACCCAATTCCGCAAGCCGGACGGATCATTATATTCAGAACAACTTTTTTCAACGGAAGGATTCAGTGATGATTATGCGTTGCTTTATCATTGTCATCCTCCTACCCAAATTATTAAAACGGAACCACAGGTAGATGTATCGCCACAGGTGGCAGAGGAGAAAATGCTGAAGCATCGCAGTCTGGAAGGGTTTAAAGTAAAACCTGTAAAAGATTATTTACAAAGCCGGGTGCCGGTGTTGGTGAATAGCGATTGCCATATCGTTTTAGCCGCTCCGCAGGAAAGCATGAAAGATTATTATTACAAGAATACCGATGCAGACGAAATGATCTTTGTGCATGAGGGTAGTGGCATTGTTCATACACAATATGGAGAACTGCCTTTTTCTTATGGCGATTACATTGTGCTTCCGAGAGGAACTATTTATCAAATAAGTTTCAATACTCCCGACAACAGGTTGTTTATTGTAGAATCCTTTACACCCCTTCGGTATCCCAAACGCTATATGAGTAAGTACGGCCAGTTGATGGAACACTCACCTTATTGTGAAAGGGATATCCGGCCGCCGCAGGATCTGAAGACTTTTGATCAGAAAGGCGACTTCCTGATTAAAGCCAAAAAGAAGGGAATGTTATATGGTCTTCATTATGGTACCCATCCTTTTGATGTGATAGGCTGGGATGGTTGCTGCTATCCGTATATATTTTCTATACATGATTTTGAGCCCATTACCGGACGGGTGCATATGCCGCCGCCTATTCACCAGACTTTCGAAACGAATACATTTGTTGTTTGTTCTTTTGTTCCAAGATTATATGATTATCATCCGGATGCCATACCAGCGCCTTACAATCATAGTAATATTGACAGTGATGAAGTGCTGTATTATGTGGAAGGCGAATTTATGAGCCGTAAGCATGTGACAAAAGGAATGATCACCTTACATCCTGCCGGAATTCCACATGGTCCACACCCCGGTGCGGTAGAAAAAAGTATTGGTGCTAAAGAAACAAAGGAACTGGCTGTAATGGTCGATACTTTCCGGCCATTGATGCTGACAAAGCAGGCACTTGAAATTGAGAATGGTGATTATGTAATGAGTTGGGCAGAATAAAATAAATAAGGAGGTCATTCTGTTACAGGATGGCCTCCTTAATCGGTAGCAACTATTTATTATTTTCCTTCAGAAGCACCTTCGCATTTTTCTGCTTCTTTTTCTACTTCTTTCATAAAGGCTTCATCACCTTTATATTTTGCTTCCATTTCGTTTTCCCATTTGTCAAGAGCTGCTTTTGCAGCATCTTTTTCTGCGCCTTCGGTAGCTTTTGAGTATTTGCCATTTAGCTCACACCATTGTTTGGCAACGGATGAGGCAGATTTTTTGCCCCCACCGCAGGCTGCCAGGGTAAAGCAAAATACAATTACTAATTGTACTAAAAGATTCTTTTTCATACTTGTTTAGTTTTATAAGTTTTTGACAAATTTATAAGTAAAAGTTTTTTGTGTAGGTTCTACAAAGAGTGTAAAAGTTTGGTCATCGATTTTCTTAAATGCCCATTTTACATAATCAAGGCTCTTCATTGCAAAGAAACCATTTTTATATAGCCACGGATCTTTCCATATGCAAATTCTGCCATTCCATCGCTGTGCAATTTCATACTAGTAATAGGAGCGGCTTCACTTTCGGCCTTCCATTCTTTTTCCTGCAACCATTCCTTTATAAGTTTGTCTTCAGCTGGCGTTGCTGTTGCAGAAATCTCTTCGGGTTTTTTATCTCCTGTTTTTTCAGTGGCTTTAGTTTTTCCTTTGTCGTCACCGCAGGCGATAAGTAATGATAAACATAAAACAGGGACAAGTAGTTTTTTCAAATTGGTTCGTTTAACGGTTAAAGAAATTCAATTTACAAATAATGGATCAAAATTCAGGAAATACAGATTTCGCTGAAGTATCTTTTTTTTTTATATTCGGTTATTAAAACGAATTGCTATGCTAAAAATCGGACATCTTAAATCAGGCGGTATTATCTCTATTAATGATGAAGGTATTATGCGGGAAGGCACTGTTGTCTCAATAAGTCCTGAAGAAAACCAGGCGTTGGTAAATAATGGTGTACAGGAATTCTGGTTTACCCCGGAAGAAATGTATGCCATCCCGTTGGACGAAGACCAGCTACTCAAACTCGGTTTTACCAGGGAGGATGAAAGTGATGGCTCGGTTAAGTACAAAAAGGACTCTTTCCGGCTAGTCACTCCTAAAAAAGGCGATTTCTCCAATATTGAGATGTGGTGGCGGGAAGACAGGCGTCATTTCAGTTTTCCACTGTCAGTACATGAGCTCCAAAATCTGCATTTAGATATGACTAAAGTGCACTTAGACAAGCTTTAAACTACCGGTTTCAATATATTTTGCTGGCTGGAACACCGTTTTTCCACATTACCCCTAAAAATTATTGGGGTTATTTCTTTTTTAGGCCTGATACTCCTACCTTTGCGTTCCGAAAAAAATTATGTCGAAACAACCCCTTATTAAACAAGATGGTACAATCATAGAAGCCTTATCCAATGCTATGTTCCGGGTAAAACTGGAGAACGGGCATGAAATACTGGCTACCATCTCAGGGAAAATGAGAATGCACTATATCCGCATTCTGCCGGGAGATAAAGTGGGAGTGGAGTTATCGCCATATGATTTGACAAGAGGAAGAATAAATTTCAGGTATAAATAGGAATGTAACAGTTCCATTTAAAACAAAGTATATGAAAGTAAGAGCATCCATTAAAAAGCGCAGTGTTGATTGCAAGATCGTTCGTCGCAAAGGCGTACTATTTGTTATCAATAAAAAGAATCCCCGCTTTAAGCAAAGACAGGGTTAATTCTAATTAAGTAAACGTTTAAAAGATAAATTAATAATATGGCTCGTATTGCCGGTGTTGACTTACCAAAAAACAAAAGAGGCGAAATAGGTCTTACCTATATCTATGGCGTTGGCCCCTCTACTGCCAAGTACATTCTTGACAAGCATAATATTGATCGCAGCAAGAAAGTAAATGAGTGGAATGATGATGAACTGACTGCCATCCGTAATACTATTACGGAAGAACTGAAGGTAGAAGGCCAGTTGCGCTCAGAAGTACAGATGAGTATTAAGCGTTTGCTTGATATAGCCTGTTACCGTGGTCTTCGCCATCGTAAAGGTCTTCCGGTTCGTGGACAGCGTACCAAGACAAACAGCCGTACTAGAAAGGGTAAGAGAAAGACTGTAGCCGGTAAGAAAAAAGCCGCTAAGAAATAAAAATTAATTAGCTGATTGACACTTGTTGATCAGCTGATTCTTTTAATAAAGAAGCATACTGAATCAAATCCAGATCTGCCGCTTCACAGGGAGGAAAGATTCAAACCTGATTCGTCAGGGTCAAACAAAAATTAAAGATTACCTCTGAACACAAATTATGGCAAAAGCACAAGCACAACAGGTTAGCGCAAAAGCTGCCGCGAAAAAAAGAGTAGTAAAAGTTGATTCTTACGGGGATGCACACATTTCTGCTACTTTCAATAACATTATCATCAGTCTTACCAACAAAAGCGGCCAGGTAATTTCCTGGAGCAGTGCTGGCAAAATGGGCTTTAAGGGTTCTAAAAAGAATACTCCTTATGCCGCCCAGATGGCTGCGGCTGATGCTGCAAAAACGGCATTTGAAGCTGGTCTTAAAAGAGTAGATGTATTTGTAAAAGGCCCCGGAGCTGGTCGTGAAAGTTCTATCCGTTCTATTTCACAAAGTGGAATAGAAGTGGTGATGATAAAGGATGTGACGCCTATGCCACACAATGGCTGTCGTCCGCCAAAGAAAAGAAGAGTTTAATAACCCCATCCGCCAATAGGCGGAGTAAGGGAGTATTATATAGTTATAATTGCTTTGAAAGGATCAAAGCAGTTCATTTTAAAAAAGGGTGCCCGATTAATTTTTTACGATTTTTTACCGATCGTAGCACCGTTACAAAAAAAATCGAAATGAATAAAAACTATGGCAAGGTACACTGGTCCTAAGACCAAGATTTCCCGTCGTTTCGGTGAACCCATTCTGGGTAATGGCAAATGGCTGGATAAAAACAGCAACCCTCCGGGTATGCATGGTGATAAGAAAAAGCGTAAAACTTTAGGTGAATACGCTTTGCAGCTTCGTGAAAAACAGAAAGCGAAGTACACTTATGGCATACTGGAAAAACAATTCCGCAAAACATTTGAAGAGGCGGCCCGCCGCAGAGGTGTAACAGGTGAAAACCTGATTAAGCTTTGTGAAGCCCGTCTGGATAATACCATTTTCCGTATGGGTATCGCTCCAAGCCGCCCTGCTGCACGTCAGTTGGTGAGCCACAAACATATTGAAGTGAATGGTGAAGTGTTAAACGTTCCTTCTTACCAGATGAAGCCGGGTGATGTTATCACTATTAAAGAAGGCAGCAAGGGAAGAACTTCTATTACCAGTGTTATTCGCCCCAAGAATCCAAAGTTTAGCTGGTTGGACTGGAGTGAAACTGAATTGAAAGGTACTTTTATCACCTATCCTGAAAGGGAAAGTGTTCCTGAGAATATCAAGGAGCAACTGATCGTGGAATTGTACTCTAAGTAAGCAATAAGTTAATAGTTACGAGCCACGAGTTTAAGTCTCGCCACTCGTAGCTCAAAACCGCAGCTAGAATTAAAAGAAATATTCAAACATTAAAACGTAAATATGGCCATTTTAAATTTCCAGAAACCCGATAAAATCATTCTGCAAAAAGCTAGTGATTTTGAAGCTCAGTTTGAGTTTCGTCCGTTGGAACCAGGTTACGGTGTAACCATTGGTAATGCACTTCGCCGTGTATTGCTGAATTCACTGGAAGGTTATGCTATCATTGGTGTAAAGATTGAAGGGGTGGAGCATGAGTTCGCCACGATGAAAGGCATCAGCGAAGACGTAGTGGAAATTTTCCTGAATCTGAAGCAGATTCGGTTTAAAAAAATAGTTGATCATGAAGTGGCAAATGAAAAAATCATTTTGTCGATAAAGAACAGGACTGAGTTTACAGCCGGTATGATTGGGGAAGCAACACATTCTTTCCAGATCATGAATCCTGATTTGCTGATCTGCACATTGGATTCATCTGCAAGAATGGATGTGGAGCTGACTATCGGCAAAGGCCGTGGTTATGTACCTGCAGAAGATAACAAACCGAAAGATGCTCCGCTGGGTTATATTCCGATTGATTCAATCTTCACTCCGATTAAGAATGTGAAGTACACTATTGAGAATACCCGTGTAGAACAAAGAACCGACTTCGAAAAACTGATCATGGAAGTTTCTACCGATGGTACTATTCATCCGGAAGAGGCAGTGAAGCAGGCATCAAGAATCCTGATTCAGCATTTGATGATCATCACGGATGAGAACATCACTTTCGACAATAAGGAAGAAAAGAAAGAAGACCTGGTGGATGAACAAACTTTACAATTGCGTAAAGTATTGAAAACTCCACTCGAAGATCTTGATCTTTCTGTAAGAGCCTTCAATTGTCTGAAAGCAGCAAAAATCAATTCATTGAGTGAGCTGGTTCAATACGAACAGGAAGACCTGATGAAATTCCGCAACTTCGGTCAGAAATCTCTGGCAGAAATTGAGCAAGTGCTGACTGAAAGAGGTTTGCATTTTGGAATGGATTTGGTAAAGCTTGGTATTGATCTTAGCGAATTCTAAGCCCCAACCTCTAAAGGGGAGTAAGGCAGTAATATTTATAAATTAATAACCGACTCTTATTTCCATTTTGGATTAATAAAGTCAACCTTTGTAACTCCTGACACGGTACAAAGGGCTAAAACTCAAACGTCATGCGTCACGGAGATAAAGTAAAAAACCTCGGCAGAAAGAAAGCACACAGAGATGCTTTATTAAGCAACCTGGCTTGCCAGCTTATTCAGTACAAGAGAATCGTTACTACAACTGCGAAAGCGAAAGCTTTAAGAGTTTATGTAGAACCTTTGATTACTAAAGGAAAAGAAAACACTACTCATCAGCGTCGTATTGTCTTCAGTTATTTGCAAGACAAAGAAGCAATCAAAGAATTGTTTGGTGCGGTGGCAGAGAAAGTAGCTGGTCGTCCTGGTGGATATACCAGGGTAATTAAGTTAGGCGCCAGGGTTGGTGATAATGCTGAAACAGCGATGATCGAACTGGTTGATTTTAATGAGATCTATGGTAAGGGTAAAGGAGAAGCAAAAGGTGCTGCCAAGAAAACCCGTCGTGCCGGTGGTGCAAAAACTAAAGTGGCTGATGCCGGGCAGCAGGCAGCTTCAGCAAAATCAAAAGATGATCTGAAGAAAATTGAAGGAATCGGTGAAAAAGCAGAGAAAGCATTGCATGCATCTGGAATAAGTACTTATGCGGATCTGGCTAAATCTTCACCTGAGGAACTCAAAACATTGCTGGATATGGGCAAAGGACAGTTTAATGCAATTGAAACAACAACCTGGCCAGAGCAAGCAGCACTGGCTGCCGCAGGAAAATGGGATGAATTGAAGGAATGGCAGGATAAATTGATTGGTGGAAAAGAAGCATAAAGAACGAATCCAAATTTATTAAAGGGTTGCTTTTTAGTAACCCTTTTTTATTGCATAGATGTACAGCCGGCCCGGTAGGCCAAACTGGTTATCAAAAATGAAGTATTTTCACCACGGCTGCTTGCTATATAATACTTGTCATTTGATTAAATCAACAAAATGGATCATTCATCCAACAGGGCTTTGCAGCAATTCAGAAGTGAGGTAGGTATTCGCTTTCAGCTTTACAACAGCCTCTTCACATCTCTTCCTTTTCACCGGATTGAAAAAACCGGTATCCTTTTATCATTGCTATCTAATAATTGCGAGGAAGGTTATAAAAAAGAATTAAGCCCTGCGGAGATTATTGAAGATTTTTTCATCACGCATACATCATATACAACGCCAGCGGAAAGGAACGACTTGCTGTTCAGGTTTGTGCAATACCTGGAACGTCAGGTAGTTTTATTTGACGCATTGGAAGATGCTGCTTTTAAAAGTGTAAATGATATGAATGGTGTGGGCACTCTCAAACATCTGGAGTCAGAAGTGATACAGGGAAACAAAGAAGAGCAGTTAGCAGAAAAATTGAAGAGCTTCGGAATTCGACTGGTGCTCACCGCCCACCCAACGCAATTTTATCCCGGCACTGTTTTGGGAATTATTAATGATCTATCAAAGGCATTGGCTGATAATAATACAAACCTTATCAATACTTATCTGCAGCAATTAGGTAAGACGCCTTTTTTCAATAAAAAAAAGCCAACCCCGTATGATGAGGCAATAAGCCTGATTTGGTACCTCGAAAATGTTTTTTATGCTGCTGCAGGCAGAATAATATCTTCACTTAAAAACCAATTCCCTGAAGCTATAAGCAAAAACAACCCTGTGATCAGGATGGGGTTTTGGCCGGGAGGGGATAGAGATGGTAATCCATTTGTAACTAGCGATGTTACTTTAAAAGTGGCTGATGCGTTGAGAGGAAGTATTATCAAGTGCTATTACCAGGATGTTAGAAGGCTGAGAAGAAGGCTCACTTTTGAGGGGGTAGATGTATTGTTGGTGGAATTAGAAACTAAATTATACAACAACTTATTTATTCCTAATTATAAGACAAATCTTGCAAAGGAGGAAATACTGCATACGCTGATGCAAATAACGGAGATTATCATACACCAGCACAATGGTCTTTTCCTGCACCTTGTAAATAACCTTATCAATAAGATCGAAGTGTTTGGTTTGCACTTTACATCGCTGGATATACGGCAAGAAAGCAGTATACATGGGCAGGTGCTTACAGCTATAGCCGATAGGCAACCAGAAATATTACCAGGTTATGCTTCATTGGATGAGGAGGGAAAAATTAAAATTCTTTCTGGTATTACTACCTCTTGCAATGTGTCATTACTGGAAGATGTATTACACATAGATACCATTAATACAATTGAGATAATAAAAACTATCCAACAGTATAATGGAGTGGAAGGATGTAACAGGTATATTATCAGCCAGTGTAATTCTGCCCTGAATGCAATGGAGGTGTATGGACTTTTTCTGCTGAGTGGATGGAGAAAACAAGAGATGACTATTGATATTGTCCCTTTGTTCGAAACGATTGATGATTTGCAGCAGGCTGCTGATGTAATGAATACACTATACACCAACGCTGTTTACAATGAACATTTACACCGCCGGGGTAATCGCCAGACTATTATGCTTGGATTTTCAGATGGTACGAAAGACGGTGGCTACCTGATGGCTAACTGGAGTATCTACAAAGCAAAAGAAGCGTTGACTGCTATCTCCCGCAAACATCATATCGATGTAGTTTTCTTTGATGGCCGTGGCGGCCCGCCTTCAAGAGGTGGTGGAAAGACGCATAAGTTTTATGCATCTATGGGGCATAATATTTCTAATAAGGAAATACAACTGACGATACAGGGACAAACAGTGAGTTCCAATTTCGGAACAGTAGATGCAGCGCAATTTAATATTGAGCAGTTGCTCAATGCAGGTATCTCCAATGACCTTTTTTCTAACAGGGATATTACCCTTAGCGAAAAAGAAGAGGTATTGTTAGGTGAACTTGCTGAAATAAGTCTTGTTGCGTATAAAAAATTGAAAGATCATCCTTATCTGGCGGATTATTTATTACAGGTAAGTCCGTTACGGTTTTACAATGAAACCAATATCGGCAGCCGTCCGGCTAAACGGGGTGTAGCATCAGGTTTATCATTGAAGGATTTAAGAGCAGTACCGTTTGCAGGTTCCTGGAGTCAATTGAAACAAAATGTAACCGGCTATTATGGTGTCGGCTCTGCTTTGAAAGAAATGGAGAAGAAAGGAAAATTGTTGGAATTACAAAAGCTCTATCATCAATCCATGTTCTTTAAAACGTTGCTGGATAATTGTGAAATGGCGATGATGAAATCTTTTTTCCCGTTAACAGCATTTCTTTCCGGGCATAAACATTTCGGTCAGTTGTGGCAGATGATACATAGTGAGTATGAACTGACAAAGCAGTATCTTTTCAAGATCACGGGCAACCATGAACTGATGGCGGATTATCCGGTCGAACAACTATCGATTCAAATGCGGGAAAGAATAGTGTTGCCGCTGGTAACTATTCAGCAGTATGCTTTGACCCGGATTCGGGAATTAGATGAAGAGAAGGTGCAAGTTCCCATAAAGGAAACCTATGAAAAACTGGCGATGCGCTGCTCCTTTGGGATCATTAATGCAGGCAGGAATTCTGCCTAAGATTTAAAACGGGTACAAGCCTCAATTTTCTATTTTTGCATATCAATTTTAAAAGATGAGTAAAGTAAAAGTTGGCCTGGTGCAGATGAGTTGCACTAAATACAAAGAAGAAAATCTTACAAAAGCAATCGAAGGGGTAAAGAAAGCCGCCGCCGATGGAGCACAAATTGTCTGCTTACAAGAATTGTTTACTTCTTTGTATTTCTGCGATGTGGAAGATTACGATAACTTCAAACTGGCAGAACCTGTTCCTGGCCCCTCTACTGAGGCATTGCAAAAAATTGCCGGTGACCTCGGCGTAGTTATCATTGCATCTTTATTTGAAAAAAGAGCACAAGGACTTTATCATAATACAACGGCTGTTATTGATGCTGATGGAAGCTACTTAGGCAAGTACAGAAAGATGCATATACCGGATGACCCGGCTTATTTCGAGAAATTTTATTTTACCCCGGGTGATTTGGGTTATAAAGTCTGGAAAACAAAATTTGCCACCATCGGTGTCTTGATTTGCTGGGATCAATGGTATCCCGAAGCAGCCAGGATTACGTCCTTGATGGGTGCAGAAATTTTATTCTACCCAACTGCTATCGGTTGGGCTACTGCACAAGATGAAGCTACGAATACGGAACAGTACGGAGCCTGGCAAACGATTCAAAGAAGCCATGCGGTAGCCAATGGTGTACATGTAGTTAGTGTAAACCGTGTCGGTCTTGAGCAAAATGGGGCTATGAAATTCTGGGGTGGCTCATTTGTTGCTAATCCTTTCGGAACTATTTTATACACAGGATCGCATGATGAAGAAGAAGTAAAAGTTTTAGAAATTGATTTAGCTAAAACGGACCAATACCGAACTCACTGGCCTTTTATGCGGGACAGGAGAATTGATTCTTACCAACCGATTACGAAACGATATATTGACGAAGAATAGAAGCCCCCATCCCCTAAAGGGGAGTAATACAGCTTTCCTACAAAAATAAAAGTTAGAAAAGACAGCAAAATGAGTTTTACAAAAAAATCAGACTCTTTAAATAACTCCCCTTTAGGGGGCAGCACTCCCAAACAACTCGGCTATTATTTCCCAGCCGAATTCGCACCGCATGTTGCTACCTGGCTTAGCTGGCCGCATAAGGAAGCATCATGGCCGGGGAAAATTAATGCCATATATTCTCCCTACTGTAAGTTTATTAGGGAACTAACGAAAGGAGAATTGGTCAGAATTAATGTAGTGGATGAAGCGATGAAAATATTTGCAATGGATCATTTACAAAATGCAGGCGTTGATTTTTCTAAAGTAGAGTTCTTTTTTCATCCTACTAATGATGCATGGTGCAGGGATCATGGCCCGGCTTTTCTTATCAATCCTGCTGCTGATCAAAAGAAAGTAATAGTTGACTGGGGTTATAATGCATGGGGTAATAAGTATCCACCATTTGACCTGGATGATGTTGTGCCGACGTTGATCGGGGAACATTTCAATATCCCAGTTTATCACCCGGGTATTGTAATGGAAGGCGGCTCTGTTGAGTTCAATGGAAAAGGGACCGTTATGACATCAACAGCTTGTTTATTGAATCCCAACCGTAATCCTCACTTAAACCAGCAACAGATTGAAGAATTCCTTTGCAACTACTATGGCATGGAACAAGTGCTATGGGTGGATGAAGGAATTATAGGCGATGATACTGACGGACATATTGATGATACCGTTCGCTTTGTAAATGAAGACACTGTTATAACCGTTATCGAAGAAGATAAGAACGACGAGAATTATGCATTGCTGCAGCAAAATTTAAGACAATTAAAAGAAATGCGTTTGCCAACTGGTAAGCAATTAAATATTGTCGAGCTGCCTATGCCCGAAGAGTTGATATACGAAGACCAGCGACTTCCCTGTTCCTATGCTAATTTCTATATCGCTAATCAATCCGTTATTGTTCCCACATTCCGCTCGGCAAGAGATGAAAAAGCTATGCAGATTATTCAAAGCTGTTTTCCGGGCAGGGAAGTAGTGGGTATTGATTCCACCGATATTATCTGGGGATTAGGAAGTTTTCATTGCCTGAGCCAGCAGGAGCCGGCAGTATAAATTCACTCCCAGTATAAATGAAAGGTTTTTGAGCGATTACTTGTTTTTAGAATATTTTAAGTAAAGCTGAAAAGTATGAAAGCAACTCAATAGGAAGCTGGGTTTCTTTTATCCGATGTTATTTCGTAATGAGAAAGCAAGACCAGAGGGATAACTGTCCCGGATGTAATTCTATTGAGAAAGAAAGGAATAGGTTAAGTAATCTGTAACTATTAACTTGGCATAATGAAATACCTTATCTATGGTTTATTCTTTCTAGTTTCCTGCAAACAGAAAGCAAAAGAAGTTTCTATTGTTGGCAAATGGGAATATCAGAAAATGGAAACCTTTAGTGGCCAACCGATTGATCTCACCAATCCTGCAATTAACAAGTTACATGAAGACCAAAAAGGCTGGACTTTTTCATTCAGTAAGGATAATGTTTTTGAAGTTACTCATGTAAAGACTGACAAACCGGAAGAGTTTGTGGCAAAACAACCATATGAATTGCCGGAGGATAAAAAGCATCTTATCCTGAAAAATAAAGGCCGGCCGGATGAAAAATTTCCAATAATTGAACTATCAGATAGTATTTTAAAAATAAATATTTTCTACAGCGATTCCGCTTATATGGTTTTTAAGCGAAAACAATAAAACGCAGCCCGTATTAGCCTGCAGGGGAGCTGTTAATTATTTTTTTAATTAGTACTATTTGACCTAAGTGGTAATGATAATGTTCTATAACGCCGTGCAGGTTTCGGTAGTAGTTCCCGTATTTTTCGTTGATAAAAATTTCTTCGAGTTTACTGTCCGGTAATTGTTCTATCAGGTTGGCAAATGTTTCTGCTTCGTTCCATGTTTTCTGCACAAGTTTTTCCCAATCTTCTGCTGATTCAATAGGCGGACAGACAAAACTATCTTTATCCTTTCCATCAAGCGGCTGGCCTTGCAACACTTTTGAAATTACACCCACATAATAATTCATGTGGTACACTAAAATAGCTATGGTATTGAATGAATAAAATTTTGTGTTGGCCTGTTGCCAGCTTATATCAGCCAATGTTTCTTTCATGTTTACCGAAGTCCAGTTACCACCGAAGAGAACATCTCTGAATTGTTTTGCTATTTGTGATGGGGTGTTCATAACCCTTTATCTCAAATTTAATAAAAATGGGGTTGATTTTATTTGCCCACTATTATCCAGGTAGAAAAAATGCACTTTCGTTGTGTATAACCTCTTCAAATTCTCTCTACAAAATCCATTTTCTGGCCTACATTTGCCTAATTTGTTTTAACCCACCCCAACCTTACAGGGAGGGGATTAAAAAAATAAAATGCCAGATAAATCTATTCCCGCTGTTTTATTATTAGCCGATGGTACGGTTGCTCATGGATTCGCTTTTGGTGCCATTGGTACCACTACCGGAGAAATCTGTTTCAATACGGGTATGACGGGTTACCAGGAAGTTTTTACCGACCCGAGTTATTTTGGACAAATACTTATTATGAACAGTGCCCATATTGGTAATTATGGAGTGAAGGAAGCAGATGTTGAATCTGATTCGGTGAAGATAAATGGGTTAGTCGGCAGGAACCTCGAAGACCTGTACTCCAGGAAAATGGCAAATGGTTCTTTGAATGAATACCTGAAAACAAATAAAGTTGTTTCTATTGAGGGAGTGGATACAAGGGCATTAGTAGCTCATGTTCGTACAAAAGGAGCTATGAACTGTATCATTTCTTCGGAGACAACCGATATTGAAATCTTGAAAAAGAAACTGGCCGAAACTCCTGATATGGACGGGTTGGAACTGGCTTCGAAAGTAAGCACTACACAAGCATATGAGTTAGGTGATACAAACTCTCCCATTCGTATAGCTGTAATGGATTATGGAGTGAAGCGAAATATACTTACCTGTATGGTGGAAAGAGGGGCACATGTAAAGGTTTTCCCGGCAAAGACCCCATTGGAAGAAGTGAATAAGTTTGCACCACATGGTTATTTTATTTCTAATGGTCCCGGCGACCCCGCACCGATGGATTATGCAGTGGCTACATTAAAACAGATTTTGAAAGAAGAGAAGCCGGTATTTGGTATTTGCCTGGGTCATCAATTATTAGCATTGGCAAATGATATCCCTACTTTTAAAATGCATCATGGTCATCGTGGATTAAACCACCCGGTTAAAAATATTATATCCGGCAGGTCAGAGATCACTACACAGAATCACGGGTTTGGTGTAGATCCTGAAGCGGTGAAAAAAGCTAGTCATATTGAAATTACTCACCTGAACCTGAATGATCAATCTATCGAAGGTATCCGTGTAAAAGGTAAACCTGCCTTCTCGGTGCAATATCATCCGGAAGCAACACCGGGGCCGCATGATTCAAGATATTTATTTGACGAGTTTATCCAGCTGATAAAAGATCAGAAAAACTAACAGACGCCGCTGATTTCTCAGCGGCTTTTTTTGTTTTATATTCGACATATGAAAATCGCCATCATTAACGGTCCCAATTTGAATTTGCTTGGTAAAAGAGAAACCGATATTTATGGCAATATGCCATTTGAACAGTTTCTTGATACATTAAAAAAGAAGTATGCGGATATCGAAATCAGCTACTTTCAAAGTAATGTAGAAGGTGAGCTAATCAACGAATTGCAGCGGGTGGGGTTTGATTATGATGGTATTCTTCTCAATCCCGGAGGTTATACGCATACTTCCATTGCTATCGGTGATGCTATCGCTGCCATTACAACACCCGTGGTAGAAGTACATATCTCTAATGTGCATGCAAGAGAAGATTTCCGGAAACTATCACATGTTAGTGCGAAAGCTGCCGGTAGTATTATCGGGTTAGGACTTGAAGGGTACGACCTTGCCATAGAGTGGTTACTTACCCGTTAATTTTACTGATTTTTCTCAATTGTTTCAATAAGCATCGTCAGTACCTGTAGCATATTTAACTATAGCTTTGCCGCATGAAATTACCTGTTGTATATAAAACTGCTGAGGAAGCATTGTCTGTTGTTAAGTCTGGCCATCGGGTTTTTGTGCAGGGAAGTGCACAAACACCTTTGTATTTATTAAGGCAATTGGCCAAAATGGCTCCAGTTCTCCGGGATGTTGAGTTAACATTTATTACTGTACAGGGAGATATTGAACTGGACAAACCAGAATATGCTGATTCATTTCATATCAACTGTATGTTTGTTTCCAATTCAGTCCGCCAGGCAGTGAATGAAGGAAGAGCTGATTTTATTCCTGTCTTTTTAAGTGATATTCCTGACCTTTTTCGCAGGGAGATGAAAATCGATGTAGCATTGGTACAGGTATCACCACCTGATATACATGGCTATTGCTCACTCGGCGTGTCTGTAGATATTGCCCGCAGCGCTGTTAATACAGCTACACATATTATTGCACAGATAAATCCCAGGGTGCCCCGTACACATGGCGACAGTCTGATTCATACAAAGCGTTTTACTTCAATGGTTTTTCAGGATGAAGAATTACCAGAGGTTGATTATGGTGCCAAAGTGCAGGAACAGGATTTGAAAATCGGAAAAATTGTAGCTGGAATGATCGAGGATGGCAGCACCCTGCAAATGGGTATTGGTACCATTCCGGATGCTGTATTACGGTCACTGACTAATCATAAAAATTTAGGGGTTCATACAGAGATGTGCAGCGATGGTATCATTGATTTATTTGATAACGATGTGATCAATAATTCCCAAAAAAGAATTCACCCGAATAAAACAGTAACCGGTTTTGCAATTGGCACCCGCCGTTTGTATGATTATGTGGATGATAATCCTGCTTTTGTTTTTTTGGATATTGATTATGTGAATGACCCGCATGTTATCCGGCGAAACCCCAAAGTAGTAGCTATCAACAGTGCTATAGAAGTGGATATTACCGGCCAGGTTTGTGCAGACTCTATTGGTGCAATACAGTACAGCGGTATTGGCGGGCAAATGGATTTTATGCGGGGTGCCGCATTAAGCGAAGGGGGAAAACCAATCATTGCCTTAACCAGTCGTACAGCAAAAGGGATTAACCGTATTGTTCCTTTTTTAAAACCCGGCGCAGGAGTTGTAACTACCCGTGGACATATTCATTATGTGGTTACTGAATATGGAATTGCCTACCTGTTTGGAAAGAATCTGCGCCAACGGGCCAAAGCATTAATCAATATTGCACATCCTGATGACAGGGAGTCGCTGGAGAGAGCCTGCTTTGAGCGGTTTCATGCTTTTTAAAAATTGTTGCTGCCTCAATTCATCAGCTTTTTTTTTCAGCAGGAAATTTGAAAATGGTAGAGTATCTTTATTCTCACCTAAACTTATTGCTATGAAGAAAATCTTCTTCTGTTTTTCCCTGCTTTTCTCCATTGTATCCTTTGGGCAGCAAACGTTGACGCCGGTTCAGATTGCGGAACGGAATAAGCCCGGCACGGTAATGATACAGGCAACTTACAAAGGAACCGTAAGTGCTATACAACCTGAAATTGATGAAACATCGTTAGCAGGCCTGGCGCAGCAGGTAAAAGATATGGTATTGCAAGGCACCATAACCCAGGATCAGTTCTGGAATGTGTATATCATGACTTTTTGCCGGGATGTCGACAAGTATATGATGAGAGGAACACAAAGGGTATCGAAAGAACTTAATACAACCATGGTGGGCTCGGGGTTTATTGTAACTCCGGACGGTTATGTAATAACGAATGCCCATGTGGTGGATGAGAATGATAATGATACGAAACAAACTTTTTCCCAACAGGCTTTCCAGGAGATAATGGATGATGATGTGAAGACACTGGAAGAAGCGATGGGTCGTAAAATGACCGATGAAGAAGCCAAGGCATTAAGGGATGCTAATTCCTGGTATTTTTCCCAGACACTGGAAGTAGGGGATATTAAAAAAGAATTTAGTGTGGTGTTTGGAATATCCGGTGACAAAGGAAAAATTGTTCCCCTGACTATTCCGGCCAGGTTAGTAACGCAGGGAGATCCTATTCCAGGAAAGGATGTTGCTATATTAAAATTGACGAAAAAGCATACCTATCCTACCATCCGTATGGGTGATGACAAAGCGTTGCGGGTAGGTGACCAGGTATATGTGTTGGGCTATCCGGCGGTAGCTACTTTTCATCCGTTGATTTCAGAAGAATCAATTTCCGAAGCATCATTAACAAGGGGATTGGTGAGTGCAAAAAAGAATATGAAAGATGGTTGGGAAGTTTTGCAGACAGATGCTTCCATCACACATGGTAACAGTGGCGGACCTGTTATGAATGAACAGGGCGAAGTGGTGGGGCTGGCTACATTCGGGAGTATTGATTACCAGCGACAGGCAGAAGTGCAGGGGATGAATTTCATTGTGCCGAGTACAATAGTACAGGAGTTTATCAAAAAGGCTAAGATTGATCCTGAAATGAGTGATATATCATTGGTGTATGAGGACGCCATGAGTCTGTTCGATAAATCCCGTTATAAAAAAGCATTAGAGAAGTTTCAGGAAGTGAAGGAGATGAATAGTTCTTTTCCTTTTATTGATAAAATGATAAATGATACAGAGAAGAATATTGAAAAGGGTTTGGATAAGGAACCTAAAGACATGATGATGTACTATTACATCGGCGGTGGAGCGGTATTGCTGATACTTGTTTTATTCTTGTTGTTCAGGAAGAAAAAGAAAGCTTAAATAATTTATAGAAAATAAAAAAGCGAAGCTGATGCTTCGCTTTTTTTGAACTTTGTTTTTTAATCCTGGCGAGGTTCAGCCTCATTATCACTTTCATTATTTTTTTCTGCCTTTTTGGGTTTTGCTTTCTTCTTCATCCATTCAGGATCTTGTTTCAACTTTTGAACATCATCTAATTTAGCAACGTACAAACTGCGGCCATGGGTACCCAATACAATTTCATTGTCTCTTTGCTGAATTGCAATATCATGTACCGGAACAGATTTAGGCAAACCACCATTCCAGATCATAAAGGAATTGCCCCGGTCAAAGCTTACATATAAACCACCATCAGTGCCAACATAAATAATGCTGTCATTTTTTGGATCTTCCCGTACCACATTTATGGGTTCGTACGGCAGATCTGCGCTGATATTTTTCCAGGTCTTTCCATAGTCATCACTCATATACAGGTAAGGGGCAAAGTTGTCGAAACGATATCCATTCAATGAAACATATACTCTTGCTTCTTTATGTTGAGAGGCGATTATTCTGCTGACCCATAAATTCTGAGTTTTGAGTCTGAAGTCTGGAGCCGGGAGTTTGGAACCTTTCTTCGCCGGTGTAATTGTTTCAGTGCTGTTTAGTTGTTCCCAGCTATAACCACCATCATTTGAACGATGAATATTGCCGTCATCAGAACCGGTATAGATCAGCCCAAATCGAAGGGGCGATTCTGTTAGTGTAGTAAGTGTGCCATACGGAACATTTC
This sequence comes from Chitinophagaceae bacterium, assembly GCA_016719015.1. GTDB lineage: Bacteria > Bacteroidota > Bacteroidia > Chitinophagales > Chitinophagaceae > JJ008. Next base: position 75,380 of record JADKAZ010000008.1, on the reverse strand, counting down.
CTGTTACCCTCCCATTTGTAAGATCAGCACTCATCGGTATCAGCGTATCTGCTTTATTTAGCGAACGATAAAGGCGGTTGCTTCCATAATAAAATACATCCTGGTTATGTTTGCTTAATAGTATCGGTGTTTGCCAGTTAAACCGTAATGGTTTTTCTCCGAGTTCGTGTTGCGGACGGATAGATTTTTGAAAACCTCTTCTTTCCTTTCCCTCTTTATTATAGCGGCCGTATACTCCAAACTGCGAACCGGAATACACTGTTGCATTATCTCTTGTATCAACCTGTGCCTGCATGCCATCACCACCATTAATGGTTCGGTAAGCATACTGGCCATTATCTATCCAGCCAATATCTTCTTTGTGGGTAGAAGGTCCCCACCAACTTCCATTATCCTGCAATCCACCATATATATTGTATGGTTTTGCATCATCTACCGTAATGGCATAATACTGTCCTACAGCAGGAGTATTTGCCTTGAACCAATTTTCGCCATTATCATAACTGATATTGGTGCCACCATCATTACCATTGATGATATGTGAATCCTTTTTAGGATTTACCCATAAGGCATGGTGATCTGCATGCACATTGCCTTTATCAATTGTTTTGAAAGTTTTGCCACCATCGGTAGAAAGCTGGGCAATAAAGCCAATCGAGTATATCTTGTCAGGATTATAATGTGATGTATAAATCTTGGCAAAGTAATAGCCATAGGTATTAAAATTCGGATTAGGTTTTTCATGTGTTTTTTTCCATGTTAGCCCGCCGTCATTGCTGCGGTAAACTTCACAACCAACGATACCGGTATTTTGAAAACCATCATCGCTGTCAAGATAATCCCAGAGTGCTGTTGGCTTTACTTTATCTGCCGCTACCATTTCTTTTACTTCTTTGCCATTGTATCTGCGGGGAAAATTATTCTTTCTTAAAAAAGTGTCAATCAAATTTGTTTTAAGTGCAGCAAACTGTTCTTTGGTAATCGTTTTAAAATCTGCTTTTGTATAAAATGAATCCACTTTTTTAGTTGTGTCTGGTTTCGGCGTATTATTATCAACTACCGCATAAATAATATTGGGGTTCTTTGGATAAACTGCTAACCCTATACGACCAATTTTATCACCTGTCATAAAACCAGAGCCGGGACCGGAAACAATTTTCCAGGTTTCACCGCCATCATTGCTTTTATAAATGCCGCTTGATCTTCCACTTTCCTCAAACTTCCAGGCACGACGTACCCGGTACCACATGCCTGCATACATTTCATTCGGATTGGAAGGATTGATATCAAGGTCAACACAACCGGTGTTGTCATCCACATACAAAGTTTGTTTCCATGTTTTACCACCATCAGTCGTTTTATAAACACCACGGTCTTTATTGGCAGAATATAAATGACCTAATGCTGCTACCCATGCAATATCCGGATTGGAAGGATGTAATTGTACTTTGCCTATATGATGTGATTCTGGCAGGCCGAGATATTCCCAGGTCTTGCCATTATTACTGGATTTATACATACCAATACCAGAATAAGAGGAACGGCTGCTGTTCACTTCACCAGTACCTACCCAGATTATCCTTGTTTTATTCGTCCAGTTAACGGCAATATCGCCGATAAACAACATATCAAGGCTGTCCATAATGGGAGTGAAGCTCTGTCCATTATTGGTAGTATACCAGAGACCACCGGTGGCATAAGCCACATAAAATTCTGTGGGGTCTTCCGGGTTGGCATCCACATCCACCACCCGGCCACTCATGATGGTGGGGCCAATATTGCGGAATTGTATATCATTAAGCAACGAACGGGACTGTAATTTGCGTCGTTGGTCAAGTCCCTGCATCCTTTCACCGGCAGGGGTCGGGTTTACCTGTGCTTGGATTGTTAAAGTAAAGAGTGCTGATACGGTGAGGCAGATAAATTGCTTTAATTTTGAGGACATAAACAGGAAGTTTTGGCGTTATTGTAGTGTATAAACTTACTAAACTATGCGATTGATTGTTCTACTCTCCTTATTTATTTCCATAAACGGTTTTGGCCAGTGGAAGGAATATAAACTCAGCGTAAAAGGCGATACGCTTAACCGGGTGGATATGAATGGAAAGAAGCAAGGTCCCTGGGCCATTCATGTGCCTGATCTTCGTGGCGAAAGAGGCTACGAAGAAGAAGGTTATTTTGAAAATGATCAGAAAACAGGCACCTGGAAAAAATTTTCTTTAGAAGGAGTGAAAATAGCCGAAGAGAATTATGCATGGGGAAAACTCAATGGCCGGCAGCAATACTTTACTTACAATGGTGGCCTGTTGCGGGAAGAAGGATGGCGGGCCATGGACCCTAAAGTGGCGTTTGATACCGTGGCAGTGTATGATCTGAAGGATGCTTCTAAAATAGTGAACTGGGTGGTAGTTAAAAATGAAGGTGTTGCATTGAAACATGGCAAATGGACATTTTACGATCCAAGAGAAGGAAGAATTGAAGCTACTGAGTTTTATGTGATGAATAAACTACGGACCGAAGAAGATGAACTGATGGGAGATGATGATATAAAGCCCATCACCGTTAGTGATGGTAAAGCAAAATCAGATTCAGCCACCAAAAAAGCCTTATCCAAATACCAGCCTATTGCAGATTATGAAAAGAAAAACTCTGGTAAGAAAAAAATAAAAGCAAGAGACGGACAAACGGGGTATATACCGGAGCCGTAATTTTTTTTTTTTTTTTTTTTTTTTTTTGTCTTTTTTTTGTTGGTTGTTGGTTAAAAAAAGGTTTATGGAAGGGAGGGTTATTTTTTGGTTTTTTTTTTGTTTGGTTTTTTTTTGGTGGGTTCCCTCGTTGTTTTTTTTTTTCGTTTTGTTTTTTTTTGTTTTTTTGGGTGGGGGGGGGGGTTTTGGGGGGTTTTTTTGGGGCTGGGGGGGCTTCTGGGCCGTCCGGGGGGGGGGGGGGGGGGGTTGTTGGGAAAAAGAGGGGGGAGAAGGGGGGGGGGGGGCGACACCCCACCCCCCCCCCGGGGAAAAAAAAATGGTGTTTTGTTTTTTTTGTTTTTTTTTTGGGGGGGGGGGGGGGGGGGAGGGGGGGGGGGGGGGGGGGGGGTTTTGGTTGGGGGGGGGGGGGTGCCCTTCGGGGGGGGGGCGGCCCCCCGCCCCGCCCCCCCCCCCCCCCCCGGGAGGGGGGGTGTGGGGGGGGGGTTTTTTTGGGGGGGGGAGGGGGGGAGGGGGGCTTTTTTTTTTTGGGGGGGGGAAGAAATTGTTTTGGTGTGGTTGCCCCCCTTTTTCCCTTTTGTTTTGGGCGTTTTGGGGGGGGGAAAAATTTTTTTTTTGGGGGGGGAAAAAATTGGTGGTTGGGGGGGGGGGGGGCCGGCTTTTTTTTTGGGGGGGAAGCGGGGGTTTTCCCCCCCGGCGGTTTTTTGTTTTTGGGGGGGGGGGGGGGGGGGTTTGGGTGGGGGGAGAAGGGGTTTTTTTTTTTTTGGTTTGTGGGGGGGGGGTGGGGGGGGGGGGGAAAGGGAAAAAGGGGAAGGAAAAAAGGGGGGGGAGGGGAAGGGGGGGGGGGGGGGGGGCGCCCCAGCCCTTTTTTCCCAACCCCCCACGGCAAATTTTTTTTCCCGCCCCTTTCCCCCCCGCACTTAAAAAATTGCTAAAAAACAACAGTTGATATTCCACCGCATTCCTCCAGTAAGCCCAGTCATGTTTTCCGGGACGTTCAATATATTCATGCGGTATTTTTAATCGTACCATTTTTTCATGCAGTGCATGATTGTTATTGTAAAAAAAATCTTCGGTGCCGCAATCAAAGATGATAGCCAGGGAGTCTTTAGGATAATTTTCGACCACATTGATCACTGAATAATTTTTCCAGTTGGAAGCGTAGTTAATAGTATCGCCGATTCGTTTCACTACATCAAACTTATTGCGGGAAAAATTCAGATCAACGCCACCACTCATACTTCCACAGGCACCGAAGTAATCTGCATGGCGAAAGCCAAGAAATAATCCGCCGTGTCCTCCCATACTAAGGCCAGTGATAGCTCTTGCTTTTCGGTCTTTGATGGTTTTGTAATGTTCATCAATATAGCCGGGTACTTCCTTACCAATGTACGTCTCATACTTCATGGTGGAATCTACCGGGCTGTCGAAATACCAACTACTGTTGCCGCCATCGGGGCAAACGATCATCATCTGGTACTGGTCGGCATACTCTTTTAGTTCCGGCACCCGGATAAGCCAGTTACTATACCAGCCACCGTAACCATGTAGAATATATACAACGGGAAATCCTGTTTTATTTTTTTTATACGAGCCGGGCTTTATTACCACACACTTAAATTCTTTGTGCATAGCGTTACTGTAGATGCTGACTGTATCTACTATGGAGGCTTTTGCATTGGTGATAAACAAAAAGGCCAGGGCAGTAATGAGAGTCCTTATCATGTATTAAAGATAAAAAAAGGGGAGGTACAATCGTTATTGCACCTCCCCCGGGTTATAAAGTATCTAAGTATTAAAAGCCTTTCTTCTCCTGTGCTTTTTGCATCGGGTTACCGTTTTGGCCACCGCCACCTCTTCTGCCACCACCTTGTGATTGTTTAAAAATGGAGAATTTGGAAGGCTCTGCAATAGTGTTCCAACCGTTATTTTTTTCATTAATATCAGCAGTTTCCCTGTATGGATCCAATTTTACGGAAGCCACCTCTTTATCTTTTATAAACGTTTTTACCACTTTACTTTCATTCAGCCGCCACACCTGTGCAGGTATGCGGTCAATTTCTTTGGTGCCGTCTTTATATGTCCATTCTATAATGATGGGCATCACCAGTCCGCCTTTATTGCTGAAAGTGAGTTCATACATATTTTTATTACCATACTTCTCTTTTTCTTCGTTGGTCAGGCCTTCTGGTTTATTACCGGGAATAGTTACTTCAAACTTCGAGGTATCATAGGCTTCTATTCCACGGGCATATCTCCAATAGAAATCTCTTACCGAAGTATCAACGTCAGTCTGAAATTTAATTTTTTCATCTTCCCGGTTCCTGATCTTTGAAATATCATCAAAGGTTGGCACCTGTGGTTTTTCTACCGGACGTTTTATAGTTGCCTGTTTTGTTTCTGGCTGTACAGCAGTTAAATCAGGCTTTGCATATTTAACTGTGTCTAGTGAAATATCACAAACTTCCGTGCTGTAGAACCATCCTCTCCAGAACCAATCAAGGTCTTCACCGCTGGCATCTTCCAGGGTGCGGAAAAAATCAGCCGGCTCAGGATGTTTGAAAGCCCACCTTCTTGCATATTCTTTAAAGGCATAATCAAATAACTCACGGCCCATAATGGTTTCCCGCAAAATATTTAATCCGGTAGCTGGTTTTGAATAGGCGTTGGGACCAAACTGAACAATGTTCTCGCTGTTGGTCATGATAGGTTCCAGTTGTTCTTTTGGCAACTTCATATAATCCGTAATAAAAGCAGCAGGTCCCCGGCGACTGGGGAATTTGTTATCCCATAATTCTTCTGTCAGGTATTCAACAAACGTATTCAAGCCTTCATCCATCCAACTCCACTGACGTTCATCACTGTTGATGATCATAGGGAAGAAGTTGTGTCCTACCTCATGTATCACTACCCCAAGCATTCCGTTCTTGGTGCCTTCGCTGTAGGTGCCATCTTTTTCAGTTCTCCCGAAGTTGAAACAGATCATCGGGTATTCCATACCATTAGCGGCTTCTAAACTTTGCGCAACCGGGTAAGGGTAGGGGATGGTGAATTTGGAGTAGGTTTTTATGGTATGCTCCACCGCTTTACTTGAAAATTTGCGATAGAGTGCATAAGCTTCTTTGGCATAACCGCTCATACACATCACTTTCTTTCCTTCAATTTTGGTTGCTAATGCATCCCAAATAAATTTTCTGGAAGAGCCCCAGGCAAAGTCACGGACATTGTCAGCTTTGAATACCCAGGTTTTCTTTTTTTCACTCTTTTGCTTTTCTGCAGCTTTTGCTTCGGCCAGTGTTACTATTTCTATTGGCTCTGATGATGTTTGTGCTTTATTCCAACGGGCCATTTGTGCAGGTGTAAGCACAGCCGCATAATTTTGACCTTCACCTGTTGACAAGATAACATGGTCAGCAGGAACCGTCATGGCCACTTTAAAATTGCCAAATGTCAAAGCAAACTCCCCACGACCTGTGAACTGATGATTTTGCCATCCCTTGAAATCACTATAGACGCAAAGACGGGGATACCATTGTGTCATCGTAAATAAATGGTTGCCATCCTCAGGAAAAAATTCGTAACCGCCACGGCCACCACGACCCATACGGTCAACGATTTTATAATTCCAGTCCAGTTTAAAAACAAAACGCTGTCCCGGTTTCACCGGGGCAGGAAGTTCAACCCGCATCATCGTTTTATTAACTGTATATTTTAATGCTTTACCTGAAGCATCTGTCAGTTTCAAAATATTAAAACCATAGCCGTTATCAGTTTTTGTTTCATTGTCCCTCTCCAATTGTTGCGGGCTGGTTTGGCTGGTCATAGAGTTGCTGCCCTGGTAGTTGGCATTGTTTACACTGCTATGCTGGTTTTCATCCAGCTGCAGCCAGAGATAAGTAAGTACGTCTGGGGAATTATTAAAATAGGTAACCGTTTCGCTACCGTTCAGCCTCAGGTTTTTTTCATCCAGTTCGCATTTGATATCATAATCGCAGCGCTGTTGCCAGTATTTAGTGCCCGGGGCACCGCTGGCAGTACGATACTCATTGGGAGTGGGAAATATACCACCCATCTGCTCAAATTTGTTACCGTGGTTGCTGTTGGGGTTGTTGTAAAGGTTTTGGCTATAGCTTGTGATACTGCAACAAGCAATAACCAACAAAGCGAAAATGAATTTTTTCATTTTGTATTATGATTTTTTATTATAACGAAAACTGATGCTTCCAAAACTAAGATAAATAGGCCAGTGGATGAAAAGAATGCTCATTATCGGCAGAGGAATTACACCAGCGGTTAGCCAGACTGTTATTGAGCGGTTTGAAGTGATTAAAAAAGCCATCTGCCCGGAGACAGATGGCTTTTAGTAAATCTAATTTTTTATGTCGTGTAAAATAGGGGGTTAAAATCCTTTTTTCTCCATTGCTTTTTGCATCGGGTTAATCCCCTGCGGAGGAGCTACATTTTGCTTTTGTTTGAACACCTTGAATTTATTCGGTGGTTTGATGTCGCCATAGGTGTTATTGCTTTCGTCCACATCTGCCGTTTCCTTGTAGGGATCCAGCTTTATCGAAGCAACTTCTTTATCCTTCAGGAAAGTTTTTACTACTTTCTTTTCATTCTTTCTCCATACCTGTGCCGGAATTCTTTCAATTTCTTTGGTACCATCTTTATAAGTCCATTCAAGAATGATGGGCATTACTAATCCGCCTTTATTGCTGAATGCAACCTCATACATATGTTTGGTACCATATTTTTTTCGGCCTTCTTCATCTAATGCTTCAGTCTGGGGTTTTATTACAATAGGATATTTTGTAGTGTCATATTTTTCCATATCCCTTGCATATCGCCAATAAAAGTCACGAAGTGTGGTATCTTTATCAGTTTCGAAAACAATATTGTTATCTGTTTTATTCCTGATTTTAGAAAGGTCTTCAAATTCGTTGACAGCAGGTTTAGCTAATGGCCTGTACACGGTAGTATCCTTCGTTTGTTGTGGCACAGCTGTTACATCGGGCACAGCATATTTTACCGTATCAATTGAAATATCACAGGCATCAGTTCCATAGAACCATCCTCTCCAGAACCAGTCAAGGTCTTCGCCGGTAGCATCTTCAAGGGTGCGGAACAGATCCGCCGGAGTAGGGGATTTAAAAGCCCATCTCTTTGCATATTCACGGAATGCATTATCAAACAGCTCACGGCCAACAATGGTTTCCCGTAAAATATTTAAACCGGTTGCTACTTTGTCATAAGCATTTGCTCCAAAATTGTTGATGTTTTCTGAATTGGTCATGATTGGTTCCAACTGATCTTTGGGTAACTTCATATAATCAGTAATAGCAGAAGGAACACCACCATCAGAAGGGAATTTATTATCCCATAACTCCTGTGCCAGGTATTGCATATAGGAATTCAATCCTTCATCCATCCAGGTCCACTGACGTTCATCACTGTTAACTATCATCGGGAAGAAAGTATGTCCTACTTCATGAATGATCACTAAGATAGCCGCATTTTTGGCTCCTTCGGAATAAGACCCGTCGGGTAAAGCCCTGCCGGGATTGAAAGAGATCATGGGGTATTCCATTCCCTGATTACCTTCTACGCTGATAGCTACAGGATATGGATAAGGGATGGAGAATTTAGAATATGTTTTTAATGTATGGGCTACTGCTTTGGTAGAATATTTACTGTAAATAGGATAAGCTTCTTTTGCGTAATAACTCATCGCTATTGCTTTTTTCCCTTCAATCATTGCCGGCATTGCATCCCATACAAAACGGCGGGAAGATGTCCAAGCAAAGTCACGAACATTGTCAGCTTTGTAGATCCATGTTTTTTTCGCAGCGCTTTTTTGTTTGGATGCTTTTAATGCTTCTTCCAATGTTACAATTTGTAAAGGTTCTTTTGCCGTTTGAGCTTTATTCCAACGGGCCATTTGTGTAGGGGATAATGTTTGTGCATAGTTCTGACATTCACCTGTTGCGCCAACGATATGGTCGGCAGGCACTGTCATCTGTACTTTAAAATTTCCAAAGCATAAAGTAAACTCACCGGTGCCGGTAAACTGATGGTTTTGCCATCCCTGGTCATCGCTGTATTTGCATAGGCGTGGATACCACTGTGTCATGGTGTAATTGTTATTATTATCTTCCGGAAAATTCTCATAACCACCTCTTGCACCACCAAAACGAATGAAATCGCCACGGTTGACAATTTTATAATTCCAGTCAACTTTGAAAACGAATTTTTGTCCCGGTTTTAGCGGGACTGCCAAATCCACTTTCATCATTGTTTTATTAATGGTGTATTTGATCGGCTTTCCAGCCGCATCTACCAGTTTGGTAATATTCACTCCATATCCATTATCTCCCTTCTTTTCTTCAAAACGGTCCAGCACTTTATCGGTATACTGTGTTCCCAGTGTATTCTGTGTCTGGTAATTGGCATTATTTACGGTGCTATGCTGATTTTCATCGAGCTGCATCCAGAAATAGCTGAGTGTTTCCGGTGAGTTGTTAAAATAAGTGATGGTCTCACTACCGGTTAGTTTGTTGCCGGATTCATCCAGCTCACATTTAATATCATAATCTACCCGCTGCTGCCAATATTTTGGACCGGGTGTACCACTTGCAGTACGTTGCTCATTTGGCGTTGGCAAAATGGTTCCTAACTGCTCAAATTTATTGGCATGGTTGGAACTGGAATTGTTCTGGATATTTTGTGCTTGCAATAAACTGATGGTAGTCAGTAGCAGGCCACTTAATAAGAGATGTTTCTTCATGACTTTTCTTTTTTATAGGTAATCTGTCGAGTGACATTTTTAAAGCGATACTGAAAACGGCAGCGGATAAAAAAATTACCCAATCCCGGCGGTTTATTTTTAATATTGTTACAATAAGGTGGGATAGTAAAAGCAAAGCAGTTACGACAATAATTTGACCTGCCTCTAATCCTATATTAAATCCTAAAAGGCTCCAGCCAATATTCTGGTCATCTGCCATCATAAAACGAATGGAATTGGCGAATCCCATTCCATGTATCAGGCCGAATGCAAGGGCCAGGAAATAATTGATGCGTATTGATTTTGGGGTAAATTTTTTCTGAAACAAATTTGAAATAGCTGTTATGACAATTGTAACGGGAATCAGAAACTCAACCCATTTGCTGCTAAACCGTATTACATCAAACACACTTAAAGCAAGTGTAAGGGAATGGCCTATTGTAAAGGCCGTGACAAGTATGAGTACCTGTTTCCAGTCTTTCATTATATATATTGCCGCCAGCGCAGCAATAAATAGCTGGTGATCCAGGGCATTGCTACTGATAATGTGTTCCCATCCTAATTTAAAATAAAATCCAACGTCCTGCATCTTGTCAATAGTTATTACCGTCCTTAATCTTCTTTAGCGTTTTAACGAAAGGCTTAGTAAAGATGTCAAAATAAACCAGACTTTTGTAACCATGAAATATATTGTGTCAAAGGCATCATCTGTCTATAAATGGTTGATTATACCTGTTCTGGCCCTTGCTTTAACTTCCGCAGGGCATAAAACGCCACATCCCTTTCATGTAAGTGTGGTGGAGATTGAGCATAATGCGGCTGATAAAACACTGGAAATTAGCTGTAAAATTTTTACCGATGATTTTGAGACCGTATTGGCCAAAAACTATAAGGCAAAAGTTGACCTCATAAATCCCCCTAATAAAGCAGCGATGGATACGTTGGTAAAAAAATATATCCTGTCGCATTTATCCATCAGGGTCAACGGGAAACCGGTAGTTCTTGACTATCTGGGTTTTGAAAATGAAAACGAAGCAGCATATGGTTATATCCAGGCTGAAAATATCGCTACGGTAAATAAAATTGAAATTACAAACAGCATTCTTTATGATAAGTTTGATGACCAGGTAGGTATCATGCATGTGAAAGTGAATGGAAACAGGAAAAGTACGAAGCTGAATTACCCCGATAAAGAAGCTCTCCTGAATTTTTAATGTATCACTAAAGGTGCAAAAATTTTATTTCTCCGGGGATTCTTTTTTGAATAAGCTTACTCTTCTATCTCATCCTTCAATTCTTCACTGAGTGTCACCAATACTTTGTCTATCCGGTGGCCATCCATATCAACTACTTCTATTTTAAAGCCTTTCCAATCGAGTTTGTCGCCGGTCTTTGGAATTCTCTCCAGTTCATGTAAAATAAATCCGGCCAGGGTGTCGAAATCATGTTCGCCTTCATTCATCCATTCTGTTTTTTCAAAACGGGTTAGAAAATTATAGAAAGGTATCTGGCCATCTACGATGTAAGTTCCGTCATCCCTTTTTATAATTTCATACTCATCTTCATTGGGTTGCGGCATATCCCCGACGATGGCTTCGAGTATATCATTTAAAGTAAGTAAACCAAGGATACTGCCATATTCATCAACAATAAAAGCTGAATGAATCTTTGATTCCTTGAATTTCTCCAAAACCTGGTAAGGTGAATTGTTTTCAGGAATAAATAAAGCCGGTTGCATAATGTCTTTAAACAGGGTGCTATCAGGGCTTACATACAAATCTTTAATAGATACAACGCCTTTAATATTGTCAACAGAGCCATCGCATATTGGATAAGCAGAGTGGGGCTCCCGTAATATTTTTTCTTTGATTTTATCTTCGTTATCATCAAGATTAAACCAGATGATATCACTTCGATGTGTCATCAATGATGTGATATTGCGGTCGCCGAGATGAAATACCCTTTCAATAATTTCCTGCTCAGCCTCATCAATGGTACCAGCTTCAGTACCTTCACCAATCAGCGTTTTTATTTCTTCTTCTGTTACGGCATCGTCTTTTGAACGCTTGATATTGAAAATATAAAAAAATAAATTACTGGTTCTGTTTAACAGCCACACAAAAGGATGGGTCATGCGGGCAAACGTATTAACAGGGCCTGCTACTGATTTGGCAATTTTTTCTGCTTTTAATAAACCAATTCTTTTGGGGATTAATTCACCAAATATGATAGAAAGAAAAGTAACCAGCACTACGATAATGGTGGTTGCAATGGTATCTGCATAGGGTTTGAAGCTTTCAATCTTTTCGATAGAAGGTTGCAGGTAACGGGCAAATCGTTCACCGGAGTAAACACCGGTAAGAATGGCAATAAGGGTGATACCTATCTGAACTGCGGAAAGAAATTTTTCTGGATTATTGGCAAGGATGAGTGCTCTTCTTGCTTTTTCATCACCCCGTTCAGCCTGGCTTTCAAGCCTTGATTTTCTGGCAGATACAAGGGCAATTTCAGAAATAACAAACAAGGCATTGATTAATATGAGTAGCAGCAGAATAAAAATCTCCATTTATGCAGCATGTTGATTATCGAAGATAGCAAATCCAAACCGCTTATTGAAGAAGCTGCCCATTGCAATGCCAAAAGCCAATCCCAGTAAGCCTCCCGCAAATACATCCATCGGATAATGTACGCCTACATATACTTGTGCATACGCAATCAAACCGGCCCAAAACAGGCCCAACCAAACCCAATTTTTAAGTATATGTCTGAAGGTGATAAAGAAAAAAGTTCCCATACCAAAATGGTTGGCGGCATGGTTGGAAACAAAGCTGTAGCCACCGGAGCATTGTTTCAGCAGCAGCCGAAGATGATCAGCAAGAGCCGGGTCATTACAGGGGCGAAGTCTTTCAAATTCATGTTTGAAAACATAGGTGCCTGTCATATCGGTAAGGGCTATGGTAGATAGAAAAAATACAAACCACCACAATCCTTTTATTTTAAAATTAGCCAGTACAAAAACAAGGACAAATAAATAAAGGGGCATCCAGTGAATAGAGTTGCGGAGAAACGGCATTACTGCATCCAAAAAAGGGTTGGACCAATCACTATTGATTTTCTCAAACAGGTATTGATCCCATTGTACCAGTTTTTGCCAGAAAGTAATTGCCGCTAAATGCATTTCTGCAAAAATACAGGTAGAATGTTATTTGATGCGGTTATGATTATTCTCACCAACAAAAGACAGTTTCTAGCTCAGGAAGTATTTTATTGGCTTATTTTGTAGCTTTCCTGTTCGACGCCACTGCATTAGCTTCTATGTTAACCAGATTTAAAATACCCAAAACCATTTTGTGGGTGGCTAATTTAACAGCCATCTTCCTGTTGATTTTTACATTATACAGGCTGGCTACTTTTATTGCCTTTAAGCCTAATGGAATTTCATTTGGTGATGCTATCCCTTCTTTTTTAATGGGAATCCGTTATGATTTGCGGTGGATTGCATTTATCCTTTTGCCTATTATTTTGCTGAGTATGATGCCGAAGCTATCACCGTTTTATTCGGCACGGAATAAGAAATGGTGGTCATGGTACCTGGCTATCGTTACTTTTATCGTATTTGTTTTTTTTGCCGCCGGGTTTGGCAGCTTTTCTTATAATAAAACGCCGCTTGATGCCGGGGCTATGAATTTTGCCGAAGATTTCAAAATTTCGTGGAGAATGATGCGCCAGACATATCCAATGTTCTGGATGTTGCTGGGATTGGTGGTGGCTGTACTTTTTTTCCGATGGATGTATCATAAAAGCCACTGGCAGGTAATTAACAGAACGGATGGCAGGGGTATCCAATACCGCAGAAAAATTTTTTATGTAGCTGCGCTGGTATTGTTTTTATTTGCCTGGGGAAATTTTTCCTGGCCTCCCTTAAGCCGTAATGATTGCTTTAAATTCAACAATAGTTTTAAATCATATCTCGCCATTAATCCACTACAGAATTTTTTTGCTACACTTAAATTACGAAAACCAGATTTTAACGAACAAAAAGCTAGAGCGGCTTTTCCGGTGATGGCAGAATGGATGCAATTACCTGATAAAAATAATTTTTCCTTTCGCCGACAGATAGGCCCTCGTAGTAATTCCCTGGAAAGCCGCCCCAACATTGTGCTGGTGCAATGCGAATCCTATAGCATGTATAAGAGTAGTATGAGTGGTAATCCACTTAATACAACACCATTCTTCGATTCGCTAAGCCGGAACGGGATTTTCTTTGAACGTTGCTTTACGCCGCATTTTTCTACAGCAAGAGCATTGTTTGCTATTTTATCGGGCATCCCCGATGCACAACTCTTTAAATTTTCCAGCAGAAATCCTGATGCCGTAAAGCAGCATACTATCGTTGATAACCTTGTTGATTATGAGAAGCATTATTTTTTAGGTGGGGATGCCGAGTTTGGCAATTTTGAAGGATTATTGAAAAATATTGATGGATTACAGATGCACACAGGAAAAAGACAGGGTGTTCCCGAAGTAAATGTTTGGGGTATCAGTGACAAAGACCTTTTTCTGGAAGCTAATGATGTATTCAGGAAAAAAGAGAAGCCATTTTTTGCTTACATACAGACATCGGGGAACCATCGTCCCTATGATAGAACGATGGCCGAAACCGATACTGATTTTTTAAAAGTCAGAGTGCCTGAAGAAGACCTGAAAAAATATGGATTTGAATCATTGGATGAATATAATGCCTTCAGGTATGCTGATTATTGTTTTAAAAAGTTTATCGAAGCTGCACAGAAAGAAAAATATTTTCATAATACTATTTTTGTTTTTGTAGGTGACCATGGTCTTGCAGGTAATGCTGACGCCATGTATCCGGCCGTGTGGACAGAGCAGCGCTTAACAGATGAACATGTTCCGTTGTTGTTTTATGCCCCGGCCTTATTAACACCACAGAGAAGACCCGAAGTAGTATCACAGATTGATATTTTGCCGACTCTTGCAGGCATGCTGCACCAGCCATATGTAAACACTACACTGGGAAGAGATTTGTTAGACCCGGCCAAAAAGAATAATTATGCTTTTGTTACCAATACCGCTGATGCTATTGGGATGGTGACAGATGATTTTTATTTTACCAGGAACATTAATTCACAAGAAGAGTCGATTGTTCCCATGCATGCACGGGCCACTTATTTCAGCAAACAACAACAGGACTCTGCAAAAAAGAAATTGTCTGAATTTACAAGTGCTTTTTATGAAACAGCTAAGTATATGCTGATGAATAATAAGAGGGATTAAGGACGGTTGATAATCCATAGTTCATGGTTTATGGCCGCTGTTGAAGTTTGTATGAACACTGATTGTCAACTATTAACCATGAACTGGTTCTATGTCAACGCATCGGCAGTTCTTCCATCACTGTACAATCTTTTCTCTTTATCGTCTTTTTCGGCAACAACTTTTGACGCAACTACAATCAGTCGTGGCGTTTTCCGCACATCATAACTGTTGAATTTGTAGTCGCCAAAAACTTCCTGCACCTGTACACCCTGGTAAGCAAGCATTTCTGTAAAATCTCCTAAAGAGAATTTGGCCACTTTTTCTGTGTATTCCAGCGGCTCCTTTAATATGGGATCGGTCACTACAATCTTCTTATAAAAATGTGTTTCATCATGCCAGCGATGAATTTTATAAGTTGTTTCTCCAATTTGCTTGTCCTCATTTTGCCGTAAATGTTGTTCTGCATAATGTACATTCAGATAATCAATCACAAACCGGCCACCTGGTTTCAAACTTTGGGCAATAGTACGGATAGCATCGTCATGTTCCCGTCTTGTTTTAAAATAACCAAAGCTGGTAAAGAAGTTGAAAGCATAATCAAAATAATTACCCCATGCAGGCAGGCGCATATCATGCACAAAAAACTCCAGGTTATCTTTTTCAAATTGTTTGGCATAGGATATACTGTCCACGGAAATATCAATACCGGTAACGATAAATCCAAAGGAAGCCAGCGTTTTACTATGTCTTCCTTTACCACAGGCAACATCCAGCATCCGGCAACCGGGAGTAGGTTGTAAATGTTGCACCAGTTTTACTATAAAATCAGCTGCTTCTTTTTCGTCTCTTTCAAAATACAGCTTGTGATAAAAAGGGGAATTAAACCAGTTTTTATACCATGCATGTTCAGTCATATGCAAATGTAGGCAGCAACATGTGTACACATACTTAAATCTGCTATTGAAATTGAAAAACGTATTTTTGCCGACCTAAAAGATAAATAGTGCCACTGATTAAAAGTATCTCAGGAATTAGAGGAACAATTGGAGATAAGCCCGGAGAAAACCTGACCCCGGAAGATATAGTAAAATTTACAGCAGCTTTTGCCAGGCTTTTGCTTGAAGAAAATCCGGCAAACAAGAATAAGAAACCAACAATGGTTATCGGTAGGGATGGACGCACCAGCGGAGAAATGGTTCGTGGGCATGTAGTGGCTACAATAATCAAACTTGGTATTGATGTGGTAGACCTTGGCTTATCAACTACCCCTACCGTAGAAATAGCTGTTGCAAGGGAAGAAGCAATTGGCGGTATCATTATTACAGCCAGCCATAACCCCGAAGAGTGGAATGCCCTGAAATTGCTGAATAATAAAGGAGAATTTATTTCCGCAGAAAAAGGGGCAAAAGTGCTGGAGTTGGCGGAGGAAAACAACCCAATCCCGACTGCTGAAACTCCCGGCATAGTTACCCTCGATGATTCTTATTTGCAAAAGCATATTGATGCAATATTGGAGTATCCTTTTGTGAATAGAAAAGCCATTGCCAGCCAGGATTTTAAAGTGGTGGTGGATGCGATTAATTCTACCGGTGCCATTTTTGTACCGGCTTTATTACATGCCCTGGGCGTAAATGAAGTAATTCTATTGAATGGTGAGGTGACCGGTAAGTTTGCCCATAACCCCGAACCATTACCGGAGCACTTAACCCAGCTTAGTAATGAAGTGGTAAAGCAGCAGGCCCATTTCGGGATTGCAGTAGATCCGGATGTGGACCGTCTTTGTTTTGTAAATGAAGATGGAACTATGTTTGGAGAGGAATTTACATTAGTAGCCATTGCAGATTATATATTGGGTAAAATAAAGGGTAATACGGTGAGTAATATGAGCAGTACGAAAGCACTCAAAGAAATTACCCTCAAACATGGCGGCCAGTACTTTCCTTCAGCAGTAGGAGAAGTGAATGTGGTGACAAAAATGAAAGAGACAGATGCAGTAATTGGTGGTGAGGGCAACGGCGGTATCATCGTTCCAGATTTTCATTATGGCCGTGATGCATTGATTGGTATCGGTTTATTTTTAAGTCATTTGGCCAATCATAAAAAGGGGATCAAATCACTCCGGAATCAGTATCCTGATTATTTTATTTCGAAGAATAAGATTGAATTAGAAAAAGGAGTGGATGTAAAACCAATCTTTGAAAAAATACAAAAGAAGTACAAAAAGAATCCCATCAATACCGAAGACGGGTTAAAGATTGAGTTTGAAAATGATTGGGTGCATCTCCGCACTTCTAATACAGAGCCGATCATCCGCATTTATGCCGAAAGTAATTTTGAAACAACGGCAAATAATATGGCGTTGCAACTGATGCGGGATATAAAGGAGTTTGGGTAAGTATATGTTGATATCCGCAATAATAATTACAGTTACATATTAATTATTAACTAAAAACTGTAAAAGGGTCATAGCACTTTATCCGGCGTCACTGGTAAATCTCTCACTCTTTTCCCCGTTGCATTATACACTGCATTTAAAATAGCAGGTGCCACACCTACCAATGCTATTTCACCAATACCTTTTGCACCGGTTGGGCTGATAATATAATCCGGTTGGTTGGGAAATACAATATCCATTGGCGGTACATCTGCATGAACGGGTACATGATAATCCACAAAATTGCTGTTGATGTAGCGGCCATAACGATGGTCGATCAATGTTTCCTCCGTCATGGCCATACCAATACCACCCACTGCACCACCCACCATCTGGCTGCGGGCTGTTTTTTCACTGATGATTTTTCCGGCATCGGCCGCAGATACCATATGCTTTAATTTTATCACTCCGGTTACAGGATGCACATGCAGTTTTACAAAATGCACCGAGAAAGAATTGGTCGCATACTTATCCCGTTGGGCAAAGCCAGTAGAATTTTTTGATACCTGCAATTCCGGCTTACCGGCTTCTTTAAGCAGATCCATAAAATGAATAGAAGCAGTATTATTGGCAGCAACTAATTTTCCATTTTCATATTTTATATCATCGGGTTTCAAATTCTTGAACGCAGCAACACTTTCTATCGCCATTTCTTTCAGGCTTAATTTAATGCCATCACACACCGCTATTACGGCAGAGCCCACAGCAGTAGCCGAACCGGAACCACCTTGTGTAGGCCCGGTTGGAAAATCTGTATCGCCTAATTCAAATCGAACTTTTTTCTCATCGAGTCCCATTTGTTCGCTGCCAATTTTTACCATGGCAGTTGATGTACCCGGTCCCATATCACTTACGGCACTTTGCAATAACAGGCTGCCATCATTTTTTAAAATGCCTTTAGCAGTAGCAGCATTACGTCCGGCACCAAATACTCCAACCGCCATTCCATAACCTACTAACATACCATCTTCTTTCAATGAGCCCGGAGTAGTGGGTCGTTTATGCCAGCCAATCTTTTCTTTACCTAATGCGTAACACTCTTTCAGAAACTTTGTAGTCCATGGCAACTTACTTTGCGGATGTATTTCTGCATTGTTGATAAGGCGCAGCTCAATCGGATCAATATTTAATTTATAACTCAATTCATCCAATGCACTTTCCAACGCAAAACAACCCGAGGCAGGACCTGGGCCCCGCATCCAGGTAGGAGTGTTTACATCCAGCGGTAATATTTTGTATGTAGTAAACACATTCGGGCAATCATATAAATATTGTGAGACACTTGAAATACCTTCCGTAAAATCTTCGTACGAAGAAGTATTGCTGACAGCATGATGTGCAATGCCCGTTAACTTTCCATCCTTACTTGCACCAATTCCAATTTTTTGCCAGCACTGCGGACGATAGCCCACCATCGTAAACATCTGTTCCCTGTTCAGGGTAACTTTTACCGGTCGGTTTAGTTTTTTTGAAGCAATCACTGCTGCATGTACATGGGGCCAGCTGCGAAGGCCGCTACCAAATGCACCACCAACAAATTCAGTAATTACTTTCACATTTTTTTCATCGATGGCAAACAGTCTTGCCAATTCACCCTGCACATTTTTTGGTCCCTGCGATTTGTCATACACCGTTAATTTTCCTCCTTCCCATATAGCAATGGTCGCATGCATTTCCATCGGGTTATGTGTTTCGATGGGCATCGTATATTCTTCTTCCAGTTTTACTTCGGCAGTTGCCCAGGCATCTTTTTGGTTGCGCACATAATCCGGACGTGACTTCAATAACTTATCATTAAATTTATTTTTTTCGAAATCTGTTTCCGCATTTTCTTTTATGTATTCTACTTTAACTAACGAAGCAGCATGCACGGCTCTTTCATAGGTGTCAGCAATTACCAATGCAATCGGCTGACCATTGCTAACCACCATGTTATTGTAAAAAACTTTCAGTCCCGTAAAACTTCTTGCATTAGGGTTGGTGGTTCTGTCAACCGGTTTAAATCCCGGTACATCGGGGCAGTTAAGATGATAAATAATATCTATTACACCCGGAGCATTTTTCGCTTCATAAATATTCAATTGTTTTATAGCGCCTTTGGCAATGGTGCTGCAAACAAATACACCATGTGTAAGTCCGGCTGGTTTAAACTCTGCCGAAAAAGTAGCTTTGCCCGTAACTTTTGCAAGACCGTCTACCCGGTCATCATCTGCAAAAAATGTTTCGGAGAGATTTTTTGTATCCATAGAATTAAGTACTTGATAGTTTAATACGATTTTTTGAATCAACTTGTCGCTTTTGTCAACGCTTCCACAATAGCCGACTTTCCCAACTTCACTTTATAAGCATTGTGCTGATAAGTTTTTGCATCTTTTAATCCAATTTCAGCAGCATCTTTAAAAACATTTGCTGTTGTTCCTTTCCCAATTAAATATTTTTCCACTTCTGTTAATCGCCAGGCTTTATGTGCCACACCGCCCATGGCAATACTGGCTGATTTAATAACGCCATCATTTACTTCCAAAGCCACCGCAACTGATACCAATGCAAATGCATAGGATAAACGGTCACGGACTTTTAAATAATAACTTTTATTAAAATGATTAGCAGGAATATGAACCGCAGTGATCAATTCACCCGCAGCTAAATTATTATCTAACTCTGGCGTATCACCTGGCAAGCGATGAAAATCAACAAATGCAATTTTCTTTTCTCCTTTTGTTGTATTGACTATTACTGTTGCATTCAATGCGGCCAAAGCCACACACATATCACTCGGATGAACTGCAATGCATTTATCGCTGGCGCCAAATATGGCATGCATACGATTATAGCCATCCATTGCGCCGCATCCGCTTTGCGGTTGGCGTTTATTGCAGGGCATTGTTATATCGTAGAAGTAAGGGCATCTTGTACGTTGCATAATATTGCCACCAACAGTTGCCATATTGCGCAATTGTGCAGAAGCACCTGCATTTAATGCCATTGAAAGCAATGGATGTTTTTCCATCACCAGTTTGTTTTCTGCTGCAACACTATTTGGTACCAATGCGCCAATGCTTACTCCTCTTGAATCATTAGTAATTTCTTTTAAAGGCAACGCATTTATATCAATCAGTCGTTGCGGAGCGGTTACCCCTTTTTTCATCAGGTCAACCAGGTTGGTACCACCGGCAATAAATTGTGCAGCTTTATTTTTTGTTTTTGCATCAACCGCAGCTTTAGCAGTAGAGGTTCGTATGTATTCAAAATTTATCATACCGTTTTCCCCCCATTTTTTACTTCCATAATAGCATCAACTATATTTGGATAAGCTCCGCATCGGCAAATATTCCCACTCATATATTCCCGTACATCTTCGGCCGTATTGGCATGTCCTTCTCTAATACATCCAATGGCCGACATAATTTGTCCCGGTGTGCAATAGCCGCATTGAAACCCATCATGTTTCATAAAAGCTTCTTGCATGGGATGCAATTCTTCTCCTTTTGCTAATCCTTCAATGGTTGTTACTTTTTTACCATGATTCATTACTGCCAGTGATAAACAAGAGTTGATGCGTTTGCCATCTACATGTACTGTGCAGCATCCGCATTGGCCATGGTCGCAACCTTTTTTGGTACCGGTTAATCCCAATTGTTCCCGCAGTAAATCGAGTAGCGTAACTCTTGGCTCAACGGATAGTTTATATGCCTGCCCGTTTATTTCCAGTTCCAGTGGAACTTTTTCAAACCAGGCAGCAATATTTTCATCGTTTTCGCCAGCTTTTATTATTGCCGGTGAAGCAATAGCCAATGCAGCTAATGCCGTTGATTTTTTTAGAAAATCCCTTCGCCCATCATTTTTGTTGTGTGTGTTCATAGAAATCAATATGTGAATTAAATTTAAACCTTCGGCTTGTCTTAAAAAAATGATTATTGCAGATTGGGTCATTTGCTTTCATTTCGTACATCGTTTGCGTTCATTTGTACAAAACAACTTCCACAGAAAGCCTATTACTTATCTTTGCGGACATTCTAAAACCGGGTATGGAAAGGATATACTTTGATAACGCAGCTACTACCGCACTTGACAAGGAAGTACTGGATGCGATGTTGCCTTACATGACTACTCATTTTGGTAACCCTTCCTCTATTTATTCGTATGGACGGGAGAGCAGAATGGCTATTGAAACAGCCCGGAAAACGGTGGCGAGAATCCTGAATGCACATCCCGGGGAAATTTTCTTTACCAGTGGTGGTACTGAAAGCGATAATATGGCGATCTCCGCAGCTATTCAGGATTTGGGATGCAGGCATATTATTACGTCTTCTATTGAACACCATGCAGTATTGCATACAATTGAACATCTCGATAAAAAAGATATGGTAACAAGCAGTTTTGTAAAACTGTTGCCCGATGGTCATATTGATTTGAACGATTTGGAGGAACAATTAGCGGCGAATGCAGAACGATGCTTTGTCAGCCTGATGCATGCCAACAACGAAATTGGAAACCTGCTGGATATTTATGCTGCCGGAGAAATTTGTAAAAAATATAATGCCATTTTTCATTCTGATACGGTGCAAACGGTGGGGCATTATAAAATTGACCTTCGTAGTAAGCCGGTGCATTTTGCCACAGGGGCAGGACATAAATTTCACGGTCCGAAAGGGGTTGGTATTTTATATGTGAATGATAATATTAAAATTAATCCCATTATTCTCGGCGGGGGACAGGAACGTAATATGCGGGCCGGAACAGAAAACCTCTACGGCATTGTTGGTTTTGCAAAAGCATTAGAACTGGCCGATGCCAGTATGGAAAAAGACAGTGCTTATATAAAGTCAATAAAAGATTATATGATTAAGCAATTGAAGGCTACTATACCGGGTGTGCAGTTCAATGGCGATTATGCAGGTAAATGCCTTTACACCGTATTAAATGTGGCATTTCCAAAAACAGAGAAATCAGAAATGTTACTCTTCAGTTTGGATATGCAGGGTATTTGTGTATCCGGGGGTAGTGCCTGCAGCAGTGGTGCCGATGTAGGCAGCCATGTTATCAGGGCTATCAGTAATAATCCCAACTTAGTACCGGTTCGCTTTTCTTTTTGTAAGCATAATACCATTGAGGAAGTAGATACAGTGGTGGGTAAACTGAAGGAGCTTATTTAATCCTTTAACATTTCCCGGAGAAAATAAATTTGGCCGATTACGAAATATTCGTAGATTTACGAAAATTTCGTAGAAATGGAAAAATTAACCCATGTTGAAGAAGAAGCCATGCAGGCCGTATGGCGTACCGGCGAAGGCAACATAAAAGCCTTTATGGAGCATCTTGACGAGTCTATTCCTTACACCACTGTTGCGTCCACTGTTAAGAACCTGGAGAAGAAAGGATATATAAGCAGCCGCCTGATCGGTAATGCTTATTTGTATAAACCAGCCGTAACAGAAGATGAGTACAAGAAAAAATTTATGAATGGGGTTGTAAAAGAATATTTTGATAATTCTTACAAAGAGTTGGTCAATTTTTTTGTGGAGCAGAAAAAATTATCAGCTAAAGAATTGAAAGAAATTATTACGCTTATTGAAAAAGGGAATAATTAATCATTACAACTTATTTGTATGCCTTTTCTTTTTATCTATATATTAAAACTATCTGTAAGCCTGGCGGTGGTATTCCTGTTTTATCATTTTGTACTTCGTAAACTGACTTTTTATAACTGGAACCGCTGGTACCTATTGGGCTACACGTTGCTTTCATTTGTTATTCCGTTTATTAATATTACCCCGGCGTTGCATAAGAATGAACTCACTGATGCCACTGTTCTACAATGGATTCCGGTGCTGTATAAATCTACCGGTGATAATT
This sequence comes from Chitinophagaceae bacterium, assembly GCA_016719015.1. Taxonomy (GTDB): domain Bacteria; phylum Bacteroidota; class Bacteroidia; order Chitinophagales; family Chitinophagaceae; genus JJ008. The sequence goes on along the minus strand of JADKAZ010000008.1, from coordinate 52,327 downwards.
TACTTACCGGCTGGAATATTTTATACCTGCTTATTGTAACTGGAATGCTGGTGCTGTTGATAAGGTTGATCGTACAATACATTTCATTCCTGCGGATGAAGAAGAAGGCAACATTTATTTCAGATATTGGAATACATCTATACCAGGTGGATGAATCTATTATCCCTTTTTCATTTGGAAATGCAGTGTTCATGAACCGTCATTTACATACCGAAGAAGAATTAAAAGAGATTATCCGCCATGAGTTTGTGCATGTAAAACAGCGGCATAGTGTTGATGTTATTCTTGGCGAAATTCTTTCTCTGCTCAACTGGTTTAATCCCTTTGCCTGGTTGCTCAGAAAATCAATACGGCAAAACCTTGAGTTTATTGCTGATAATAAGGTGATTGAAAACGGTTTCAACAAAAAGCAATATCAATACTTGTTGCTGAAAGTAATTGGCAACAATCAATTCAGTATAGCCCCTAAGTTTAATTTTTCCTCATTAAAAAAGCGTATAGCCATGATGAACAAAAACAAATCAGCAAAATTGCACCTGCTCAGGTTCCTGTTCCTGTTGCCAGTGCTTGCCCTTATCCTTGTTTCTTTTAGAAAAGAAATCGGGGATACTCTTACAGGAAAGCAAAATCAGTTACAGGTAATACCTGTATCCACAACTGATACTATCCCTGATGTAAATGAACATAATAATAAAGGTTACATCATTAATGTAAAGGACAAAAAAGGCGAATGCCTGTTGGTGATTAAAGACAAGAGTGGCAAGGAAGTAAAAAGAATGTTGCTGACAGAGTGGAACGAAAATGCAGAAAAGTATGAAGCTCTTTATGGCAAAATACCACCACCACCGCCACCGGCAAAAGCACCGGTATCATCTGCAGAAGCTATTGCACCTGATGTACCAGCAGCTCCTAAAGCACCAGTATCAGCAACTACGCCTCCAGTGCCACCGCCACCGCCAATCAAAAATGAACAAGCTGATGATGCATCATTAAATGCACCGGGTAATTTAAATTCTCTTACTGATGCAATCTACCAGATGGAAATAAAGGGTAGCTTTGATAATCCTTTATATGTAGTAGATGGTGTTATTGAGAATAAAAAAGTTGTGAGTACTATTAACCCGGAATCTATCCAATCGGTAAATGTTCTAAAAGGAAGTTCTGCAGTTATTCTTTATGGCGATAAAGGGAAAAATGGAGTTGTAGAAATCCAAACTAAAAAGATGGGTCAGGCGAAGCCATTTACAGTTTCACCATTTTCGACCCCTTTTCTTGATAAAAACAAAAAAGATGGTTGCTGAATTATAGTACCATTTGATACTGATAAAAGAGCCCGGAAATACCGGGTTTTTTTATTGGACAATGCGATAAAGTATTTATACCCAGATAAAAATTCACAAATAATACCACGGATTCCTCTTCGCAGCCCAGATATACTTCCGCATATTGCGCCAGAAAGCCAGCACCATGTAAATAATAATAGGGGAGCCCATGGTAAGGAGGGAAGTATACATGAAATACTGGCGGATCTTACTGGTGGAAATCCCCATCCGGTTGCCGATGGCCGAACAAACGCCAAAGGCATTCCATTCCATAAAGCTTTTGAATTTGTTCATTCAGCTAATTTAGTGGATTGTCATAAAAGAAGCAAGAAGGCTTTATTCACACCCTGTTTTTTCTTAATTTCGCCGCATCTTTTAACTTACTTCTTAAAGATTCTCCCATGGTATTTGATTTAGACTTGATTAAGAAAGTATATAGTGAAATGCCTGCCAAAGTTGAGGCTGCAAGAAAGCTGGTAGGCAAGCCCCTTACAATGACTGAGAAAATACTGTATTCTCACCTCTATGCACCGGCCAGTAAGCCGCATACCCGGGGGAAGGATTATGTGGATTTTGCTCCTGACAGGGTGGCCATGCAGGATGCAACTGCACAGATGGCTTTGCTTCAATTCATGACAGCAGGCCGTACTAAAGTGGCTGTACCCTCTACTGTACATTGCGACCACCTGATACAGGCAAAAGTGGGAGCAAAGAAGGATTTGGAGCTTGCAATTGAAACGAACAGGGAAGTATATGATTTTCTCTCCAGTATTTCTGATAAGTATGGTATTGGTTTCTGGAAAGCTGGTGCTGGTATTATTCACCAGGTAGTATTAGAAAACTATGCTTTCCCCGGCGGTATGATGATTGGAACTGACTCTCATACCCCAAATGCCGGTGGCTTGGGAATGGTGGCAATCGGTGTTGGTGGCGCTGATGCAGTGGACGTAATGGCAGGTCTTCCATGGGAATTGAAAATGCCAAAAGTGATAGGTGTAAAACTTACTGGTAAAATGAGTGGCTGGACAAGTTGTAAAGATGTTATTCTTTGGGTGGCCGGACAATTAACCGTAAAAGGGGGTACCGGTGCCATTGTTGAATATTTTGGGGAAGGCGCAGACAGCATGAGTGCAACCGGTAAGGGAACTGTTTGTAACATGGGTGCTGAAATAGGGGCTACCTGTTCATTATTTACGTATGATGAAAAAATGAGTGCTTATCTAAAAGCAACAGGCCGTGAAGAAGTGGCTGCATTGGCAAATGGTATCAAAGAACATCTTCGTCCGGATGCAGAAGTATATGCTGACCCTGCAAAATATTATGACCAGTTACTTGAACTGGATTTAAGCACATTGGAGCCTTATGTAAACGGGCCTTTCACGCCGGATCTTGCTACTCCTATTTCTAAAATGGCTGCAACGGTAAAAGAGAATGGCTGGCCTGCTAAACTGGAAGTGGCGTTGATAGGCAGTTGCACCAATTCTTCTTATGAAGATATCAGCCGTTCAGCAAGTATTGTTGAAGATGCAGTAAGTAAAGGACTGAAAGCTAATTCTGAATTCACGATAACACCCGGAAGTGAGCTGGTTCGGTTTACAATCGAAAGAGATGGCTTTATCAATACTTTTGAAAAAGTAGGTGGGGTTGTGTTGGCCAATGCCTGCGGGCCGTGTATCGGACAATGGGCAAGGCATATTGATGACCCGAACAGGAAGAACACTATTATTACTTCTTTCAATAGAAATTTTGCAAAAAGAAACGATGGTAATGCTTCAACCCATGCATTTGTGGCATCCCCGGAAATAGTAACAGCTATGGCTATTGCGGGTACGATTGCATTCAACCCATTAACAGATAAATTAAAAAATGACAAGGGTGAGGAAGTGTTGCTGAAGGAACCGACAGGTTTCGAATTACCACCAAAAGGTTTTGATGTGGAAGATGCTGGTTACCAGGCTCCTGCTAAAGATGGCAGTGCTATTTCTGTAAAAGTAGCTCCGGATTCAAAACGTCTGCAGTTGCTGGAACCATTTGCAGCCTGGGAAGGAACAGACCTGAAGGGATTGAAATTGTTGATAAAAGCCAAGGGAAAATGTACAACCGACCATATCTCAATGGCTGGCCCCTGGCTGAAGTTCCGTGGGCATTTGGATAATATTTCTAACAATATGCTCATTGGTGCTATTAATTTTTATAATGAGAAAACCGATACTGTTAAGAACCAATTGACAGGGGAATACGGAGCAGTGCCTGCAACGGCAAGAGCTTACAAAGCTGCTGGTGTAGGAAGTATTGTTGTGGGTGATGAAAACTACGGGGAAGGTTCATCAAGAGAACATGCGGCCATGGAGCCCCGGCATCTTGGAGTAAGAGCTATACTGGTAAGAAGTTTTGCCCGGATACATGAGACTAACCTCAAAAAACAGGGAATGCTTGCATTAACTTTCGCTAATAAAGAGGATTACGATAAAATTCAGGAAGACGATAGCATTGATATCATCGGTCTTACTTCTTTTTCATCTGCCAAACCTTTAGGAGTTGTATTAAATCATAAAGATGGTTCAGTTGATCACCTTCTGGTTAATCATACTTATAATGATCAGCAGATTGAATGGTTTAAAGCCGGAGGTGCCCTGAATGTAATCAGGAGCCAGTTTGGGAAATAAAATCAGTTTATTAATAAATTTTAAACCCCGCACCAGCGGGGGTTAAAATTTATAGATGTTTACCTGTGTGTAGTGGTACTAATTGCTGAAGTTGAAAAAGAAACCAGCATCCTTCCTTTCGGTAATTCGCTGGAAGAATAATATAGCTTTAGCTGATTATTTCCTCTCATTAAGATTAATAAGTCTTTTACATTGACGGTCATTGCGCCAACAGGAGTTGCTACATCGGCATAATTAAATTCTTTCAACACTTTGTTGTGTGCATCTTTTATAGTTACTATTCGCTTTTTCCCGACTCTTTCACAATGATGATATTTAATAGTTAGTTTGTCAGCAGCCAGGTTTTGAGTAAGCCGGATATTTTTTACCTTACTCATGTCGGTGCCAAATTGTTGCACTACAACTTTGTTATTAAGATAGATTTCAAATCCTTCTCCACCGGGTTTGTTTCTGAATGAAAAAAGTGTTGCGCAGATGGCAAGTGCTAGCATTGATTTGGTCATAATTGATTTCATAACATATATTTTTAAGGTTAAGAATCTGGGAAATGTTTCCATACAAAAGAAATGTAGCGGCCGGAACGATTAAAATTCTTTTGATGAGACGTAAGCCCGGCTTGATGTTCTGCAATAAGCGGGGCTTAAAGGATACAGCTTTTACTTATTTTCATTTTATAATTGAGTTATGCAAAGACTAAAACCTGATGTTGATATTGTGCTGGATATACTTAAAGCAGTACTGGAAGCACAGCCCCTGTCATCTTTTACCCAAAGCCTGCTTCATCAATACCAGGAAAGGGGAGGGCTTAGTAAAAAGCAATTAGAGGGCTTGTATAACAAAGCCACTAAAGTAAAATCAATTCCACCGGGTAAGTTGGCTACATTGGAAGCTATCATTTTACGGAAACATTCAAAACACAAATCTGAGTTACCCGCTACTGCACCTCTTTACAGTAAGGACGAAGCAATTGGTAAAATGATTGATGCGATTCTCGCCAAGTTTCCGCAGCACAAAAGGGTTTTATTTTTTAAATCGAAGTATGATAATAACGAGATCTTCTCTGCGGGGGAAAAAACAGAGCTCCAAAAATTTAATAAGCTCCTGTAACACCCAGACTTATAAAAGATCTGTGGTAAAGTATGGTTACTATTGCCTCCTGAGCGATTACTAAAGCAAAGGCACCGGGTACAAAACACCCTGGAAATAGAGTAACTTATAAAACCTGAAGACAACCTTTTGTTAGTATACCCCGATATACCTGTCAAACACAACCAAAATTTGCTATCTGCAGATGAACTGACCTATCATGTTGAGGCTTGTGCTCTTAACAAGAGGGAGAGCCAGAAAGTATTGTACAGCTCTTTCTACGGCTATGCTATGGCTATCTGCGACAGGTATGCCAACAAGCAGGAAGATGCTGTAGAAATTCTCAATGACGGTTTTCTGAAAATATTTAAAGAGATTCATCATTATAAACCGGCTTATTCTGATGTAGTTAGCTCTTTCAAAGGATGGTTAAGGAAAATTATGGTTTATACGGCAATAGACCATTTTAGAAAAAATCATAAACACCAGATGGTTACTCAGTTAGACAATGTGGTATACCAGATAGTGACCGTTAGTGAGGATGCTATTGATAAATTATCATACGAGGACATTATAAGGGCCGTTCAGGAGTTGTCCCCTGGTTACCGTACGGTTTTTAATTTGTTTGTAATAGAAGGGCTAAGTCATGAGGAGATTGCCAATCACCTGGGTGTTTCGATCGGTACTTCTAAATCAAACCTTTCTAAAGCAAGAAAGCATTTACAGAAAATTTTATTTAAACAAAACGAAACCTTAATTGCGAAAAATGCAGTTTGACGAATTTGATAAGAAGGCAAAAGAAGCAGCGGACCATCACCATCCTGCCTATGATGAACAGGCATGGGCAAAGATGGAAAAAAAGCTAAACAAGCATCTCCCTCAAAAAGAAGATGACAGAAGAAAGTTTATATTCTTCATACTACTATTTCTTGGCCTTGGTGGTGCCGGACTCTTTATTGTCAAAGCATGGAATGGTAAAAAAGCTATAGCCCAAACGGAACAATCTGTTCAACACAGGCAGATAGCTGCACCCCCGCTATCAGCCGGTAAAGAAAAATCAGGAAACAGTAATCATATTATCGGGAATACCGATGAAGTAAATCCTCCTGTGGGAAATGACTATTCGAGGCCGGTCTTTAATCCTTCTGCTGTTAAACAGACAACTGATCAGCGGATAAACAATATTGCAAAGAATAGCAGTGTAAGTAACCCGATTGGCAGCCCTTCACAAAAATCAAAGGAAATAAATAATACGAGTGCTGTAAATAGTGATAATAATAAAAGGCAGCATAAGGACAGCAACGTAATTAGTACTGATAAGGATATAACAAAGCAGGAGCCAGAAAAAACTTCAAACATGGAGGCTGATGCCGTAATAATTATTGGAGAAAATAATGACGAACCCGTTCCGATCAATAAGGTTCAGGTACTAAGTGTTGATAAACCGACAATGGAAGAAGAAGAAAAAATGATGGGGATGGAAGCAGAAAATCAACCAAAATCGCTGGATAAAGCTAGTACAGCAAAAGGTAACAATAAAAAAAGCCGTACATTTTTCTTCACTCTTTCGACAGGTCCCGATGTAAGTTCTGTGGGTAATAATAAATTAGGATCAACAGAATTGTTGTTTGGTGCAGGTTTGGGCTATACTTTTAATAACAGGGTTGCTATTCGTGCCGGTTTCTATACCGGGCGGAAAGTTTACACTGCATCTGCTGACGCTTATCACCCGCCTGCAATATTCTATACTTATTATCCAAACTTTGAAAAGGTAGAGGCAGATTGCCAGGTGTATGAAATACCACTGTCTATTAGTTATAATTTTCGACATACTACAAAAGAAAACTGGTTTGCTGCTGCCGGTGTGTCTTCTTACCTGATGAAGAAAGAGACCTATAATTATTTTTATAAGAATACACCAACAGGACCCACAGTAACAAGGAAACGTTCAATAGCAAACGAGAACAAACATTATTTTTCTGCACTCACTTTGTCCGGAGGTTATCAACGAAATATCAGCAAAAGTATTTCTTTGATGATTGAACCGTATGTGAAACTTCCGCTGACCGGAATTGGCTACGGTAAAGTAAAACTGAATAGCGGTGGTATATTATTTTCTATTGGCATAAAACCCTTTGCAGCAAAAAAGGGAAATTCTGGAACCAGCCATTAATTTTTTAATTAACAGGCAACTTGGTTTTACTACCATTCGATTGAATGCTAAAAGCACCAAGTGAAATATATTATATCTTTTCGTGTAATGAGTGTTTTGCTCATTTCTCTTCTGACTCTTGTGTATGCTTGCAGTAAAGGCGGTGGCGGCGGTGGTACTACACCCAACCCATGTACAGGAGTAACAATTACTGTGACTGGCACTACAGTAAGTCCTACATTAGGTTCCAATAATGGAAGTATCACTGCAAGTGCTTCAGGAGGTAGTACCGGATTTACCTATAGCATTAATGGTGGTGCATTTCAGTCATCGGGTAATTTTATTAACCTTGCTGCCGGGTCTTATACGGTGGTAGCAAAAAACACCAATGGCTGCACCGGGTCAACTGCATTTACTTTAACTGCAATAAATCCCTGCGTTGGTGTAACCATTACTGTTACCGGTGCAATAGTCAATCCAACCTCTACTACAGTAAGTAATGGCAGCATTAATGCAACTGCTTCGGGTAGTACTGGGTTTAACTATAGCATTAATAGCGGTGCATTTCAGGCATCAGGAAATTTTTACCAACCTCGCTGCCGGGTCTTATACCATTGTTGCTAAAGACGTAAACGGATGTACCGGATCTGCCATTTTCACGTTAACTGCACCTAATCCATGTGCGGGTATAATCATCAATGTAACAGCAACCACAGTTAATCCTACATCTGCTGCAGCTACTAATGGAAGCATTTCAGCATCTGCAGCCGGCAGTACAGGATTTACGTTTAATATAAATGGTGGCGCCTTCCAGGCAACAGGTAATTTTAATAATCTCGGCCAGGGAACTTTTACTATTGTAGCAAAAGATCTGAATGGTTGTACAGGCTCTGCTTTATTTACATTAACAGCACCCAATCCTTGTGCTGGTATAACGATTACAGTATCTTCTGTTGTTATAAATAATACACCTTGCCAGACAGCCAATGGTTCTATCACAGCAACAGGCGGGGGAGGAACAGGACCTTATACTTACAGTATGAATGGCGGAGCGTTTCAACCATCAAATATTTTTAACAGCTTGCCCGCAGCAAATTATACAATAACAGCAAAAGATGCGAATGGATGTACGGGTTCAGCTACTATTACCGTAAGTGATTTACCTGCAGGACCGCTATTCCTGGCTGTGCAGAATGTGTTGCAGGCCAATTGTATCAGTTGTCATAATGGAACTACATCCGAGGGAGGGATGAACTGGACTGTGGATTGCAACATTGTGAACTTCAAGGACCGTATCAGGGAAAGGGCCGTAAATGGTAATCCATCTGTTATGCCACCAACAGGATCATTACCGGCATCTGAAAAGTTGAAAATTACTAACTGGATAAATGCAGGAGGCCGATTTACAGATTAAGAAGTGTTTTAATAGGTGTCAATGAAAAAGAGGTTTTCAGTAATGAAAGCCTCTTTATTTTCCCCATCGGTAAGTTTTAATATCAAAACCTGCAAGATCAATTACCCGGTCAACAACGGTGGCCGCTACTTCTTCAATGGTTTTTGGCTGGCTGTAGAAAGATGGAGTTGCAGGACAAATAATACCACCGGCTAAGGTGACCGTTTCCATGTTGCGGATATGAATTAAATTATATGGAGTATCCCGAACCACACAGATTAGCTTTCTTCTTTCTTTTAAAACAACATCAGCCGCTCTTGTTATCAGGTCATTGGAAATGCCGGAGGCAATGCGGCCGAGAGTTCCCATTGAGCAGGGTATAATTATCATGGTATCAAACTGACCCGATCCTGAAGCAAAGGGTGCTGAAAAGTCAGTAGTGCCGTATATTGTTACGGGGAAGTTTTTCCACGAATCATTTTCTAATTCCGTTTTCCATACTTCACGGGCATTTGTTGTCATGACTACAGCAAGCTCGGTCCATTGGTCTTTGACAGCCAAAAGTTTTCTTATAAGATTTTCTGCATATATAGAACCACTGGCTCCTGTTATGGCGACAACTATTTTTCTCATGTTGTAATATCAACCACTAAGGCTTTAAAAAGTTGGTTGAATTAGGGTGAAATTATGCAAACGTTTGCAAATCAGAATTTGTAGTACTGAATCAACAATAATTCGATCATTCTATTGAGGAGAATCAATAAATAGTGATTGAGGGCATAATTAGGTATATAAGTCAAAAAAATGACTTCCAAATGTTTTGTGTTACGGTATTATTAACGATATTAGCATTGAATTTTCATAGGATAAGGTTTAATGGTTAATGGTTTTTGATTAGGGCCCCCGGTTTTCGAACCGGGGTTCTTTTTTTATACCCTGTCAACAACAAAAATGCCCCGGTAATAGCGGGGCATTTATATTCAATGTGTCAGGTTGACTGCTAAAATCCTTTGATTTGTTTGGCCGGTTGATTAGGTTTTTGAGTGTTTTCATTTCCCATATTCTCCAGGATCCAGTTTGTCATTTTGCTCCATAGATGAAGAGTTGTATTATCCATCTGGCCGGAAATGCCATGGTTTTTGTTGGGGTAGTAAGCACTTTCAAAATCAATATTACTTTTTACAAGGGCCGAAATCATTTGTGTTGCATTTTGAAAATGAACATTGTCATCTGCGGTACCATGAACGATCAGATATTTACCCTTAATCTTATCAGTAAAATTTAGCGGTGAATTATCATCATAACCACTGGCATTTTCTTGTGGGGTACGCATATATCTTTCAGTGTAGATATTATCATAAAATCGCCAGGAAGTAACAGGTGCTACTGCGACCGCAGCGCTGAATACTTCGTTGCCTTTTGTAATGGCCAGCGAACTCATAAAGCCGCCATAACTCCAGCCCCAATGGCCGATATTACTTTTGTCAACAAATGGCATGTTGCCAATGTACTTAGCAGCATCTATCTGATCCTCTATTTCAAATTTGCCTAATTGCAGATACGTTTTCTTTTTAAACTCTTCACCACGAAAACCCGTACCGGTATTATCAACACTTACAACGATAAAACCTTTTTGTGCCAGCATCTGGTGCCACATACTAACCGCACCAAAACGATTGCCCACCTGCTGTGAGCCAGGACCTCCATAATTACAGAATAATACCGGGTATTTTTTGGATGCATCAAAGTTCGCAGGTTTTAACATCCAGCCATTTAATGTATCGCCTTTGCTGTTAGGTACACGGATGAATTCCGCTTTACCAATTCCATACTCTACGATCTTACCCTTTAATTTGGGATTTTCATTCAAAGTTTTTACAACAGCCGCACTGATTTCTTTCTTTTTGTTCACTACGATATTATTGAGTGTAACGACCTGTGGTGTATTGATATCTGATTTATAAGTATAAAATCTTGTAAGGCTGTCATTAAAAACAACCCGGTTCCAGGCTTCCCCCTGTGTAAGCTGTGTTGTTTTTTTACCGGAAAAATCCGTTACAAAAAATTACGATCCATAGGGCGGGGGTAGGCCATCGTATAAAACACCCTTTTATTAACTTCATCTACCCCATTTATTTCTGTGACTTCATAATTACCCTTACTTATTTGTGTCTGTATTTTTCCATCAAGGCTGTTCATATAAATATGATTGAAGCCATTTTTTTCACTTGTAAAGAGATAGCTTTTGCCGTCTTTGGTAAACTGCCAGTCATCGTTGATATCAATATAATATTTGTTTTTTTCCTGGTACAGTGGTTTGCTGTCTCCTGATTTAGCATTGGTCAGCAATAATTTTAATTCATTCTGATGTCGGTTCATCCAGAACACTACGAGTGAATTATCGTCCTGTGTCCATTTGATGCGGGGGATATAAATATCACCCTGTTCAAAATCTGCTTTCACATCTCTATTACTGGCAATATCATAAATATGAATATCTACTACAGAATTGGCTTCCCCTGCTTTAGGATATTTGTAAGTGTATTGCTTGTTATAGGAATTATCGAATTGTGTAAACTGGTATTCCTTTACCTTACTTTCATCAAACCGGTAGTAAGCTATGTAATTGCCTTGAGGGCTCCATTGGTAAGCTTGTGTGAATGAAAATTCTTCTTCATATACCCAGTCACAATTACCATTGATTACTTCATTCCATTTACCATCGGTAGTAATGGCTCTTGCACTTTTTGTGGCGATTTCGTAAAGAACCAGGTTATTATTTTTTACATAGGCAATCCTTCGTCCATCAGGGGACAGGGTTGGGTGCATCAGCTTTTCATTATCAAGCTTTGTCAGTTTTTTTGCGGCCATGTCATACATATAAACAGTAGCCTTGGAAGAATGACGGTAAATCTGTTCTATATTCTTGCGGATTATAACAATATTCGGATTGGATTTGCTGTAAATAATATCATCAGGTTGCCCGATGGACTTTCCACTTTCATCCAACAGGTCATCCGGTTTTATTTCCGGATCTTTTTTACTTGCATCAAATGAGGAAGGCACAAATTCGCCACGGAAAGTTCCTTTTTTATAAATATCTTCTAAAGTGATTTCTTTTGTTTGGGCTATAGCAAAAACAGGGAGTAAAAAGAAGAATAAAAACCGCTTACGCATAGTGTAAAATTTTGTAATTGTAAATGTAATGGAATCGAGGTAAATCTGCTTGCCGTACAAATAAAAAGACGGCCTCTGATGGTCAGAGGCCGTCTGTAAAAGGTTAATTCTTTATCAGGCTCAGGGCTACTATCGCAATTTGTTATTTCGCATCTGCCATATCCGGAATGGCTTCTACTTTGTATTCCCCGGCATCTAATTTCTTCTTGGTTTCAGAGAAGGCTTCAAGTGTTTTCTGGATATCCTCATCTGTATGTACAGCGGTAGGAATAAGGCGATAAATGATATGCCCCTTTGGTATAACAGGATACACCACAATCGAACAAAATATTTTATAGTTTTCCCGGAGATCCATTACCATCGCTGTGGCTTCAGGGATATCCCCTTTCATATAAACAGGGGTTACCACCGAGTCTGTTTTGCCAATATCAAATCCCCTTTCCTTCAATCCCTGCTGGAGTTTTCTTGCATTCTCCCAGAGTTTTTCTTTTAGTTGTGGTTGGGTCTTCAGTAGTTCTAATCTTTTCAGGTTACCCACTACCAGCGGCATAGGTAAACTTTTAGCGAATATCTGGCTCCGGATATTGTAACGGATATAATCAATGATTTGTTTATCGCCAGCAACAAAGGCACCAATTGAGGCCATTGATTTTGCAAACGTTGAGAAATACAAATCAATTTTATCCTGTACACCCTGCTCTTCGCCTGCACCTGCCCCGGTTTTGCCCAAAGTACCAAAACCATGTGCATCATCTACCAGTAAACGGAACTGGTATTTTTGTTTTAATGCAACCGTATCTTTTAAGTTTCCCTGGTCGCCGGCCATGCCAAAAACACCTTCTGTTATCACTAGTATGCCGCCGGCTTTTTGTTTCTCTATTAATGCCGTTGCTCTCTGGAGTTGTTTTTCCAGGTCATCCATATCATTATGTTTGTATACATAACGATGGCCCGGGTGCAAACGAAGTCCGTCAATAATGCAGGCATGACTTTCAGCATCATACACAATTACATCATGACGGCCGCAAAGCACATCAATGATACTTACCATTCCCTGGTAACCATAGTTGAGTAATGCAGCATCTTCTTTTCCTTCGAAAGCTGCAAGTTCTTCTTCGAGTTGTTCATGCAGGTTGCTGTTTCCACTCATCATCCTTGCCCCCATCGGTAAAGCCAATCCATATTGCGCAGCACCTTCAGCATCCGCCTTTCTCACTTCGGGGTGATTGGCCAGGCCAAGATAATTATTCAAGCTCCATACAATCATTTCCTTACCGCGGAATATCATCCTGTTACCAATTTCCCCTTCTAATTTTGGGAAAGCAAAATAACCATGAGCTCTTTCACGATGCTGGCCAAGGGGACCTGCGTTTTTTAATAATCGTTCAAAAATATCTGCCATAAAGATTAAAGATTTTGTCACCCTGAGCTTGTTGTAGGGTGCGGCAAAGGTAAGGTTTTCAGTGTTTTGTGAAAAAATCAACTTTACCCTTATTTATACTTATGAGTTTGAGGAGGTTAGGCAAATTGCCAATAGTTTTGAATTACCTACTAGTTATTATTCCTTCCCTTTATTTTTAAATGACAAACCTGCCATTTTTAACGCTTGTTGAAGTTTGGGTAATGAACTCCGGCCCATTCCATGCAGGTGTAGCATTTCTTTTTCACTGAATTTGGCTAACTGCTCTATGGTGGTTATCCCATTATTCTCCAAAGCTCTTCTTGCGGGTACGGATAATGTTGCCATCCACCCATTTGATGGTGTACGTTGCTGCTCACAAACAGGGCAAACAAGACAATCGCTGCTTTTGTAAAAGGGGTGACCGTTTGGACACACCTTCTTATTTTCTATCTTTTTTGGATTTGCCATTGTTAATTACCATCATATGCTTTCTGTAAATCAGTAATTACAATTTTTTTCATTTTGAGCATTGCTTGCATAGCCCTGCCTGCCTTTTCTTTATCGGGGCTGCCAATAAGTTCACCAAGTATGGTGGGAACAATCTGCCAGCTTACCCCAAATTTATCTTTCAGCCAGGCACACATACTTTCCTGGCCACCCTCGGCGGTTAATTTATTCCAGTAATAATCCACTTCTTCCTGGTCTTTGCACTCAACAACAAATGAAACACCTTCGTTGAAAATAAAATCATGCCCCTCCGGCCCGTCCATTGATACCATATCATACCCCGCAAGATTATACGCTGCATACATTAGTTTACCAGCATATTGATCACCTTCGGGATAAGGTGCTTTCATGCCTGCTGCCGAACCAGGGAAAATATTTGTATAAAAATCAATCGCTTCTTCCGCCCTTCCCAAAACATTATTGGTAAATAGCAGGGATGGGGTAATAGACTGGCTATTGCTGTTAGTTTCGTCTACCATTAGCTGCCACGTTACACCAAACTTATCTCTTACCCATCCATAGCGTTCGCTCCAGGGGTATTTATCAATAGGCATTAATGCTGTGCCGCCATCTGATAGTTTGTTCCATGTGGCATCTGTTTGTTCAATGCTTTTGCATTTCACAAAAAACGAAATAGACGGATTTATTGTAAACATGGGTCCGCCATTAAGGGCCATAAATTTTTTCCCGTTGAGTTCAAAAATCTGAACAAGACCGGTATCTGTCACAACTTTTGAATTCTCAAAAACGGTGCAATAAAATTCAGCCGCTTCTTTTCCTTTTCCATCAAACCAGAGGCAGGGATAAATTTTGTTTGACATGGTACTATTGTTTGTGAAAATTAATAATCAATAAATCAATTGCTTTCTGTATGATGTTTAAAATTGTTGAGTATAGCCTGCCATCCGTCTCTTTGTAATTTTAAAGAGTTCATGCTTTCTGCTTCAAAACTTTCAGTTACCAAAGTCTTTCCATCTTTTTCTTCAAAACTCAGGTACATCTTTCTTCCATCTCCCATAGTGGAAGCAATAATTTTATGGGTTACCACTTCATTATGTACACCACTAAAGTCGAAACTGAAACTGCCATCTTTTGCAGCCATGGTCGAAGAGAAATTTCCACCAGCCCTTACATCATTTTCTGCTTTGGGGCAATGCCAGTCATCTGATGCATGGTTCCATTGAGTAATATGTTCTGGTGATGTCCAGTATTTCCAGGCTTTTGCAACTGGTGCGTTTACTTCAGCTGTGATTGTTATCATTGTTTTGGCTCGGCCTTCGGCTAATGCTTTTACTTTTTCCAATGCAATAGGCCACATTTTTTCAAACATCTCTTTAAATTCATCGGGAATGTCCATATCTACTAATAAATTGGTGCTGCCGCTATCATCCTTCAGCGTATAGTTTTCAGTAGAGCCTGACCACCCTTTTACTCTGTCGCTGGTGATATCTTCTACTCCTTCATGCACTTCGCCGAGGTGTTTGAAGGACATATATTCATTGGGCTTGTTAACCGCTACCATACTTACCATACCATTTCCTTTGGGATCAACGAATAAAACTTTGCTTCCTTCTTTCCAGTCATCTGTTTTTGCCTGAGAGCCTTCTGCGAAAGCAGATGTCCATGCTTTATAAGCATCAAGGTTCCAAAGGATCTCCCATACTTTTTCTTTTGGTGCATTGATGCTGGTTGAGAAATTAATCTTTTGCATATAGCTTGTTTTAATTGTTAGTTATTTCTGTTTTGATTTTTCCAAATTCTTGGCCACTCTGAATTTTATCACCTGTGTTATTAAAGTCACCGGAAGTGGTTTATCTAACGGGAACCGGATAGTCCCTTTTGAACCTTCATATTTTGCCAGTTCTTTTTTAAATGCGCCAATGCCGGATGGGGCAGGATAGAAACCAATATGACTTTTATACCCGCCAAAATGTACCAGGTTTCCATTCATTTTAAAAGTGGGAATACCATACGCTATTGCTTCTTCTGCTTTTGGTGCAGCTTTATGGATGATGGTCCGCATTTTTTCCAATAGTACCTGTACTTCTTCTGGAAACTGTGCGATGTATTCATCAATCGTTTTTATTACGGTATTCATTCTTGTTGCCATGTTGAAAGTTTTTGATAATAAATATAAGAAACTACTAAAACCGCAAGTACAATCAGCGGAAATAATGCATAAAATCCAAAGCCGTCGACAAAGAAATAGCTGGCAGATGCACCAATAAAATCAATAGCAAACCCTGCATATGCCCACTCCTTAATACGGGCCGGTACCTGCGGAATAATTAATGCCACTGCACCCATTACTTTAAATATGGAAATGATAATGATAAGGTATGACGGATAACCTAAATGTCGAAAACTTTCCCTGGATTCTTCAGACTGGGAAAAGAAGGCGGGCATTACTCCTTCAAATATAAAAATGAAGGCAGTGGCTATCCAGAAGATGATTTTATTCCTTTTCATTTTCCTTTTGGTTTTTGTTTTTTGTTAAAATGCAGCAACCATTGGTTGCCAAATTTATCTGTCAGGTTACCAAACAAAGCTCCCCAGAAACTGATTTGTAATGGATTCGAAGCATGACCACCAGCGGAGAGCCTTGTATAATATTTTTTTATTTCCCTCTCCGTATCGCAGTTCAGCATCAATGAAACGGCATTGCCTTTTAATACACCTTTTTCACCAACCATGTCTGAACCCATCAATACCAAATCACCTTTTATTAATGTGGCATGTACAATGATTTTTTTCATTTGGGGCCGCATTTTTTCAGCTAATGGTGATTCACCGGTTGTTTGCAATAACAGTTCACCGCCCAGGCATTTTTTATAAAATATCATAGCTTCCCGGCAGTTGCCATTGAATGTTAAGTACGTATTAATGGTACTCATTTTGTGTTAAGATGCATTTATTTCATGCCCGGGAAGGGAGTTGTAATAATTTTAAAAGTGTAAAAAACTATTGATTCATTACATTAAACATCCAGCGGATACTATAGCGGTCTAAGCAACAGCCCCAAAGGCCCCAGAACTGCTCACTCAGTGGCGCAATATCACTGCCACCTGCGGAAAGTGAATTGAATAATTTGTGTGCTTCTTCCCTTGTATCGCATTCAAGATTGATGGTGGTATTATTTCCAACTACTATTTTATGGCCCATGCTTTCCAGCATATCTGTTCCCATAATAATTGTACCGCCTAATATGGGCAAGGCCACATGCATGACACTGTTCAAATCTTTATCTGAAAGCTGTGGCGCCCCTGGTTGGGGTGGGGCATCTTTTAATTTCATAACAGGCATTACAAACTCTGTTTTAAATACTGATTTGTAAAAATTAAAAGCTTCTTCTGTATTGCCTTGAAAATTCAGGTAAATTGAAACTTTGGACATAGTCTTAAAATTTAATTGGTCTAACAATATTTTTAATTTGACCATACAAAGATGCCAACAGTCATCTAATTAGGTGGGTGGCATATATGACTGTTTAAAGGGTTGATTGCGACAGGCAACTTTCCTATATTTGGTCCATGAAAAAGATATCCATCTTAGTACCTGAGTCATCGGTACCACAGGCTATTGCTGATCCGCAATATTTATTTACAGCTGTTAACCAGTTTATGCTGATGGCAGGAAAAGCGCCGGTGTTTGATGTGGAACTGGTGGGGGTGAAAAAAGAAGTAAAGTTGAGTAATGGTATGTTTTCGGTACATACCGACAGGCAAATAAAAAATGCGAAGAAAACGGATTTGGTTTTTATCCCGGCATTGTTTGGTGATATGCGTACAGCTCTTGCAAAAAACAAGGCCTTGGTGCCGTGGATACAGGAACAATATGCTAAGGGGGCAGAAGTAGCATCACTTTGTGTGGGTGCATTTCTGCTTGCATCAACCGGTTTATTAAATGGAAAAAAATGTTCAACGCATTGGGGTTTTCAAAATGAGCTCAGGGAGATGTTTCCGGAGGTTGAAGTGGTTGATGGAAGTATTGTAACCGAGGAAAAACGTATTTATTCAAGCGGCGGTGCTAACTCGTATTGGAATTTGTTGCTGCACCTAGTAGAAAAATATACCAACCGGGAAACGGCTATCCTCGCTTCAAAATATTTTGCTATTGATATTGACAGGGAAAGCCAATCGGCTTTTGCTATGTTTACAGGACAGAAAGACCATAAAGATGAAGCGATATTGAAAGCCCAGAAATACATTGAAAAAAATATTCATGAAAGGATTACGATTGATGAATTAGCAGCAGTAGCCACAATGGGCCGCAGAAGTTTTGAACGTAGGTTCCGGCAAGCCACCAACAACTCGGTACTGGAATATGTACAACGGGTGAAGATAGAAGCCGCCAAACGGCAATTTGAAAGCAGCCGGAAAAATATTAATGAAGTCATGTATGATATTGGCTATACGGACACTAAAGCTTTCCGGGATCTGTTTAAAAAAATAACAGGATTAACACCGGTTGAATACCGCAATAAATACAATAAGCAACCGGTGCTGAATTGATTTTTTGCCCATTACAGATTTCTACAAATTAGATTACTCATAATCTCTGTGGCTGGTAATTATGCTTTCTTCAAATATTCTGGAAGAGACTTGCCGATAATATGTGTCCATCCTTCTACGAAACTGGTTTTTGCAAAATCAGGATTGTCTGTTACAAAAGTCTCTAATCCTGTATGAGTGAGTTTCAATTTTGTCTTATTCCCTTCCGGAGTTAATTCAAATTCCACCAGTGAATTACCTGGAATACCTTCATACCGCCAGGTATAACTTATTTTTTTCATCGGCACCACTTCTTTTATTTCGCAATGATGGATATATGTTTCTCCTTTTCTTCCTGTTCCTGAGAATTGAAAAGTAAAACCAACTACCGGTTTAAAAGAATCTATCTTAAAATACCAATTGTCCATTTCATCTTTGCTGGAGATGGCACTCCATACTTTTTCAATGGGAGCATGAAGCAGTCGTTCTATTTCGAATGGGTTTTTATTTGCCGGTAAAGCGGAAAGATATTTGTCCAAATTGGTAACATGCTGTTTGCCGCCTTCTATCGCACTATATTCACTTTCCACCCTGTCAAGCTCTGCTGCCGATTCGAAAATGGAATTCATGGTGATCTTTGTCTTGTGACCTATTTTTTCAAAAATTACGGTTACATGAAAGCTTACCGGCTCGGTATCTTCATCACCGGCATGTTTGTACACTAAACGTTCGGGCTTTACCACTTCAATGAAAACTATCCTGTTAGGGTAATCCCTGCCATCGGGGCCATGCATCATATACCTCCAGGTGCCACCGGCTTTTACTTCTATTTCATGGTTAGTAATGGTAAAACCATCCGGCCCCCACCAATGCACCAGGTGTTTGGGGTCGGTCCATGCGTCATAGACCAATTCTCTTGGAGCATTGATAAGACGGGAAATAGTTAATTCCCGGTCAGCTCTTTTTGCGGTTACGTTTAACATTGGTTGCAGGTTTTTTAGTTTGTATTTTGACTAAATAATTTTCGAGTGCATCGAGTTTCGCATTCCAGAATTGTTTGTATTGCTCTACCCAATCAGCAACTTCATTGAGCTTTTGCAGTTTGGCTTCGCAATACCGTTCTCTTCCTTTTTGTTTGATAACAATCAGGCCGCATTCCGTCAGTATTTTAATATGCTTGGAAATAGCAGGACGGCTGACATCAAATTTTTCGGCCACCGCATTCAGGTTTAGCGATTGCATAGAGATCATATTAATGATCTCCCTTCGGGTAGGGTCTGCTATGGCCTGGAACACATCTCTTCTCATGGTGTATAGTTTAATTGGGTAACCGTTCGGTTACAAATATAGGAAACCTTTTGGTTACGCAAAGTTTATTTGGAAAAAATGATGATATGATGTGAGGGGCCAATAATAGTGCTTGTTCGGTGGGTATTTGGAAAAGGTTGACACGAACTATAGATTAAAAGAAACAAAATTGGAATTATAATCTATGTTTAATCAGAGTTTCTTCTGCAGATCTGCAGCCCAAACTAATACAAAAGTTGAAGATTATTCGTCACATCAACTGGTGCAAAACCCGATATCTATTCTTAGATTTTTTACCTGCCTGAAAAATGTTTGACTAATTCTGGGGCAATTCAGCCCATTCATGCAAGATTTTATAAAGCGGGAATCTGTTTAACAATGCTTCGAAACCCTATATCAACTTATGCTCATACGCATACTTCACCAATCCAATAACAGAATTTGTATTTGTTTTGCGAAAAATATTCTTACGATGTGTTTCCACCGTCCGTTCGCTGATAAATAGTGTTTCAGCTATTTGTTTATTGTTATATTCCTTTTCTATTAACCGGGTGATTTCTATTTCCCGGTCGGTAAGATGGACTTCTGCATTTTGTTTTTTACGCTGACTGGTACGTTGCAATTCATCTATCACTTCTTCGCTGAAATAAATACCGCCGCCGGCAATTTTTTCTAAGGCAGTGATTAATTCCTGCTTACCGATATTTTTTAATACATACCCGGCGATGTCCGCATCTTCTATCATTTCATTGACCAGGTCGCCTTGTCCACTCATGGAAAGAGCCAGTATTTTTACATGCGGATATTTTTCTTTTACTTGTTTGGCTAATTGATTGCCGGGTAGTTTGGGCATCATTACATCAGTCAATAAAACATCAATGGGTGTCTGGGCTATTCTTTCTACTACTTCACCGCTGTCGGTGGTAGCAAAGGCAAATTTAAATTTATCGTGACCTTTCAATAAGGATGTTAATCCATCTATAACTATCTGGTGGTCATCTACCAGGGCGAGTGTAATTTTCCCGTTTTTCATTGTCGTTAGTGATTGCAGGTGGTAAAATACTTTAAAATTGGTTTAGTTCATTTTTTTGTCAACCGGTTGACGATAGTATGGATGCAGAGGTGGGACAGGTTACAGTTGGGGAAATGTTAAAGAGGGTTTTTACCACAGATTAATACACAGGTAACAGTGTGTAATCCGTGAAAAGTAATCTGTGTATTCTGTGGTTAAGAAAAGGGCACATGGAAAGCTACTACGGTTCCCCTTCCCGGGGCCGTATCAAAATCTACGGTACCTTTCAGGTATTCGATACGGGTAGTAATATTTTTGAGGCCGATGCCTTCAAAGTTGTCTTTATCTGCTGCATCGAAGCCCTTGCCGTTGTCCTCTACAGTACCGCTAATGCCGTCTTTGTCACGAATAAGAGAAATGTCTAATGTGGTGGCCCCGGCATGTTTAATGGCATTGTGCACACATTCCTGCATTACACGGTAAAGCACCGTTTCTATATTAGAGTCCATTCTTTCATCCAGCCCTATTGTATTTACATGGGCCTGCAATGTTTTATTATTCAGCTTATTTACGAAATCATGGATGGCAGCCGCCAGGTTATTTTTTAATAAGGCATTGGGCATCATAATATGAGAAACTGTCCGAACCTCTTTGCAGCTTTCATCCACCAGCTGTATTACTTTTTTCAATGATTTTTTTTGTTCGTCGTTAGCGAATTGTACTTCTGATTCAAAGGCAGACAAGTTCATTTTGGCCGCACTCATCATTTGACCAACCCCATCATGCAGGTCTTTGGCAATTCGTTGCCGTTCATTTTCTTCGGCTTCTATTACAGCCTTTACCGCCATTTCCTGTTGTTTCATCAGCTCAGTTTTCATTTGTGCTTCCTGCCGCAGCTTATTGCGCCGGTATTGTGAGTTGATAAGAAGGCCGGTTAACAATGCCAATCCGCCAATACCAATGAATAAAAAATTTTGCATGCGGATACGGTTATGCTGCTCTTTTATTTGTTGCTCTTTTTTAGCCGATTCATATTTGGTATTAAGTTCAGCTATCTGCTTGGTTTTTTCCATGGCATATAAACTGTCCCGGAGGTAAGATCTCTTCAAATAATACTCATAAGCTTCCTGGTACTGACCTTTTCGTTGTGCTACACTAGCCAATTCACTGTAATTATTGGATTGTAGTTCTACATATTGCAAGGTTTCTGCCAGTTTGTTGCTCATTTGTAAATAGGAAGTAGCTTTTATATAATCGCCTTTCCCGTTCATGGCTACTCCAAGGTCAGAGTAGGTGAGGGCAATGGCAAAACTATCTTTTAATAGCTGGCGGATATTCAGTGCCCTAAGCAAGTTTTTTTCAGCTTCTGTATATTTTTTTTCAATGACAAAGATGCCTGCAATATTACTGACAGCATAGGATACGCTTAACGAATCTCCCCTGGCTTCTGCCAGGTTAAGGGAAGCGGTATAACGGTTCAATGCTTCTTTATAATCGGCCTTATATTCATACACTACGCCTGATTCATTTAATATCATAGATACCCCTGCGGAATCATTTAACTGTTTAAAAAGAGCTGCCGCTTTTTCATAATTCTGCATGGCTTTGTCAAGATCTCTTGTTTTCCGATATAACTTACCAAGTTCATTATATAACGGAGCCAGTTCTTTTTTTTCATTTGCCTTTTCAAGGATAGCTACGGATTCATAATAATTTTTTGCTGCTATATCATATTTCCCCTGAAAATAACTCGCTACTCCAATATGACGTTTTATTTTGGCCACGGCAATGGAGTCTGTGTTTTTTCTTGCCAGTGCAAGTGCTTTATTACCCTCAATAATTGTAGTGTCAAAATTTTTAGTCTCAAAATTTTCGAGAATTTTAATGGAGGCAGTTATTTTTTCCTGGTAGGGTTGTTTCGAATTTATCACTCTCCGCAAACTGTCAACATTTACCTGTGCCCTTGCGGTGGCTGTAATAAAAAGAACCAATATAAAAAGGCAGTATCGCTTCATAGGATGGCATCAGAGGTTAAGGACTTCTTTCATGGTGAAAAAACCTTTATTGTCTTTTGCAAATTCAGCAGCCAAAACTGCCCCGGATGCAAAACCTTTTCGGTTATGAGCCGTGTGAATGATTTCTATGGTATCAATGGCGGATGAATATTTTACACTATGTGTGCCGGGTGCCGGGTCAACCCGCTGGCTGATAATTTCCAGGTCTTCCGGATGGTCGCTTAATTCGTTCACCCATTGTTTCTTTCTTTTAACCTGTTCCAGGATTTGTTCGGCAAGTGTGATAGCTGTTCCGCTGGGCGCATCTTTCTTTTGGGTATGGTGTGTTTCTTCCAGTATCACTTCGTACTCTTTGTGAGGGGCCATTAATGCGGCCAACTTTTTATTTATTTCAAAAAAAATATTTACTCCAACACTGTAGTTACTCGAATAAATAAAGGAGCCGTTTTTATCAGCACAAATTTTTTTCATTTCTTCCAGGCGGTCTGTCCAACCGGTGGAGCCGCAAACCACCGGAATACCAAAATCCAAACATTTCTTTACATTTTCTAAAGCACTGTGCGGACTGGTAAATTCAATAGCTGCTTCTGCAATTGCAAAATTTTCTTTGGTGAATTCATGAAGATTGGGCTGGTCAATTTTGATTACAATTTCATGTCCCCTTTGCAAAGCCACTTCTTCGATCGCCCTGCCCATTTTGCCATAACCAATCAATGCGATTCGCATAAAATCTTTTTACTTATTACAAATGTAACTATTAAAGCTGCTTAAGCATACCCGTGCTGGTACGGATTTATCATTTGCCGATCTTCAATACCAGGCTAAGGCCATTGGTCCTGGCAAGGTCACTATAACCGGGCTTAAATTTCAAACTTAGTTCAGGACTTACATCAAAGCTTTTGAGGTGAGCATCTACTGAAGCATCAACAACGTTTAAACCCCATAGGATGAGAAAAAAAAGTGCCGAGTAATCAATATCCCGCCGGTATTGATTGCGATAGAAACGGAGTGATTCTTCGCTTAGTGGTTTCAGGTTTGTTTTGATATTTGAGTACAATGCAGAGTCAGTCCTGAAGACCCGCATATTATATTTTACTTTATAGGCAAATTTTGTGTCCTTGTAGCTGCCGAGATTAAATAAAAAAACACCAGCACAGGTACCCAAAGCACCATATACAATTGGTAGCTTCCAGTATTTCTTATTGTATATCTGTCCTAAACCCGGAAGTATAGCAGAACGAATGGCTGCTTTTTTGGGACTATGGGCCAATGTTGCAGAGTCATACCTGTTCATTGCTGCTTTTTTTGCAATTACCGGTGTTGAATCAATTGAAACAATAGCTGGTTTCTCCTTCTGCCCATACGTACTTACAGCGGATAATAGAAAAATACAGCCTAACAAAGTGAGAGATATTCTCATGGTCAATTAATCAAGTGGTGCATCCATTTGCCCGAGAATTTTATTGAGTTCTTCCTGTGAATAATAGTCAATGATGATTTGTCCGCTTCCATTGCGGCTATGTCTAAGCTTTACCCGGGTACTGAAATGCGATGCTAATTTATCTTCTATTCGCTGGAAAGCCGGGGCTAACTGGCTTTTTGAAGATTTTTTAACACCGCCACCCTGTTTATAAAGGTTTCTGACTAATGCTTCTGTTTGTCTTACCGACAAACCTTTTTCTTTTATTTCTTTATAAATGAAAAGCTGTTTATCTATCGTATCTACATTAATTAATGCCCTTGCATGACCCATACTTAATTCTCCGCTTCGTACGGCCAATTGAATATCAGGGGGTAATTTTAATAACCGGATAAAATTGGCAACAGTACTTCTGTCTTTACCCATTCTTTCTGCTACCTGTTCCTGTGTGTAATCTAACTCCTCCATCATTCTTTTATAACTCAGGGAAATTTCCATGGCATTCAGATCTTCCCGTTGTAGGTTTTCCAATAATGCCAGCTCAAGTAGCTGCACATCATTTGCCTGCCGTACATAAGCAGGAATATCTTTTATGCCTGCCAGCTTCGCAGCTCTCCATCTTCTTTCACCGGAAATAAGCCGGTATTTTCCGGAAGCTAACTTAGAAACGGTAACTGGTTGAATAATGTCATGCAATTTTATGGACTCCGCCAACTCCTGCAAAGCCTTTTCCTCAAAATCACGACGGGGTTGTTTAGGGTTAGGTTCAATATCATCAATGGAAATACGATTAGTGCCTGTTGCATTTTCAACCACCGTTGTTTTCAATGAACCGCTGGTTGTTTTTAAATCAGCGTCAATATTCTGCAACAAGGAACGGATTCCTTTGCCGAGCAGTTCTTTATTTTGCTTCGGAGTAGTCATATCTTTTTGCTTAACGGTTACAGTTCCAAAATCCTCTCTTCATTCTTAATTTTCGTCATGTCATTTTTCTGAAGGATTTCTTTTGCAAGGTTAAGATAATTAACCGAGCCTTTACTGCTGGCATCATATAATATTACTGGTTTTCCGGTGCTGGGAGCTTCGGCCAGTTTTGCATTCCGGTGAACAATAGTGCTGAATACCATATCTTCAAAATGACGGCGTACTTCACTTACTACCTGGTTGCTAAGCCGAAGACGACCATCGTACATCGTCATTAATATTCCTTCAATGACCAACTCAGTATTCAGCCTGCTTTGCACAATTTTAATTGTATTAAGCAATTTGCCTAAGCCTTCTAATGCAAAAAACTCACATTGAACAGGCACCACAACCGAATCTGCTGCACTTAATGCATTTACTGTAATCAGACCAAGGGAGGGGGAGCAGTCTATAACAATGAAATCATAATCTTCCCTGATGGGTTCTAATAAATTTTTAAGCACCATTTCCCGGCTAGGATAATTTATCATTTCTATTTCCGCACCTACTAAATCAATATGTGAGGGGATGAGGTCAAGATTAGGTATCTCGGTTTTCAATATCACATCTTTTGCTTTTGCCTGGTTTACCATGCAGTCATAAAGACTTTGGGTGATATTGTGCAAATCAAAACCAACGCCGGTAGTGCTATTGGCTTGCGGGTCGCCATCAACCAGCAGCGTTTTGTATTCCAGCACAGCAAAGCTTGCCGCCAGGTTGATAGCGGTAGTTGTTTTTCCAACTCCACCTTTTTGATTTGCTACACCGATTATTCTTGCCATTTTGCCGAAAACTCCTTGAAAGTGATTGAATGTTTGTAGTAAAATTGCCGCCTGGAACCAACAACACAAAATTAAGTTTTGCCCATTTTACAGGCGATTCCGGCAAAAATAAGTGTTCAGCAAAACAATAACCATACTATTTACTCTCTTAAATTTGGCACTTATGCGTAACTCTCCCTTCTGGTGGATATTGATAGGCTTTATGTTATTGCTCGATATCTACTTTTTCCAGGCATTGAAAGCTGTTTCGGGTTCGGCCTCTGCCCGGACAAAGACTATTCTTTATACCAGCTATTGGGTTTTGTCCATTGCCGCAATTGTAATTTTATTGCTGCTACCTTATTTGCAGGTAGAAAAGCAGACCCGGTTTGCCCGAACGACCATTTTTGCACTGATTGCAGGATTATTTTTTTCAAAGCTCATTGCTTCTTTCTTTTTTTTGATTGATGATGTTCGTCGTGGTGTGCAATGGGTGGCGGGTAAAATATTTACACCGAAATCAAATGGAGAAAATTTGGCATCACCTGATACTATTTCCCGGTCAGCATTTCTTAGTTGGGCAGGTATGATTATGGGCGGAGGCCTTTTTGGAACATTGATCTATGGATTTGGTAATAAATACCGCTACCAGGTTAAAAGAGTAAAGCTCACTTATAGCAACTTGCCATCAGCATTCAAAGGGATAAAAATTGTTCACATCTCAGATATACATTCAGGTAGTTTTAATAACAAGGAAGCTGTGATGAAAGGGGTGTATAAAATTATGAAGGAACAGCCTGACCTGATTCTTTTTACCGGCGACCTTGTGAATAACATGGCCAGTGAGATGACTGACTATATGGATGTATTTGATAAATTGACTGCACCGCTTGGGGTTTATTCCACGTTAGGTAATCATGATTATGGAGACTATGTGAAGTGGGAAAGTGATGAACTTAAAACGGCGAACCTGGAAGAATTGAAAAAGGTACATGCAAAATTAGGCTGGCGATTACTGAACGATGAGCATGTGGCCATTGAGAAAGAGGGTCAGCAAATAGCTTTGCTCGGAGTACAAAATATCAGTGGGCGCAGGGGTTTTCATAGCTATGGAAACCTTGAAAAAGCAAGTGCCGGTGCATCTTCTTTTCCGTTTAAAATATTAATGAGCCACGACCCATCTCATTGGAAAGCCGGAGTGGTGCAAAAATATCCTGATATTGACCTTACCCTTTCGGGCCACACTCATGGTATGCAGTTTGGAGTAGAAATACCGGGTTTAAAATGGAGCCCGGTTCAATATCTTTATAAAGAGTGGGCCGGTTTATATGAAAAGGACAACCAAAAATTATATGTAAACCGGGGTTTTGGCTTTCTGGGTTATCCGGGCCGGGTCGGAATTTTGCCGGAAATCACAGTTATAGAGCTTGCTTAAGTGATTTTACTGCCAGGTTTGTTCAATATTTAGCACATATATTTCGTTCTAATTTTGCTTCCAGAGGGTATTAAACTTTTTTTTCATCTCTCAGTCCTAAGGCCGCTTCCCGATAAGCTATCGGGCTGAACTCTGGAGTACAACTGCCCGATGCTGAAAAAATGGTCCATACTACCGGCCTTCGTAATGCTGTTTACCTCTGCTTTTTCGCAGAACAACTCAGCAGATACTGCTATCACTCCTATAAAGGACATACCCGTATTAGACACAACCCTGAATTACGATGAATTATTCCAGGACTTTGATGCCTTTATGGATTCAATTTTGTCTCCTCATAGTTACTTGCTTGCCAGTTTATCGATGAGTAAAGGGTATTATAATTTCGAAAGAAAAAACAGTTATTTAATTGAGACTTCTAAAAAATTAACTTACTCACCTACGTTGGGTTTTTATCACAAAGGAGGGTTAGGTATAACCGGTACAGGTTATATTGTTGATGATGGGGTTAACCTGAACTTTTACCAGGGAGCTATTACACCATCGTATGATTATTTGAACAATAAAAGTTTAGCGACAGGTATTTCCTATACAAAATTTTTTACCAAAGATTCATTGCCCTTCTATACTACGCCACTGCAAAATGAGTTGTATGCATATTTTACTTATCGTAAATGGTGGATAAGGCCAACGATTGCCATGAGTTATGGGTGGGGAAGCCGGACGGATTTTATGCAACGGGAGGAATTGATACAAGACTTGCGGTTACGCAGGAGAGGGTTCACCTATATCAATACAGAAGAAAAAATAAGCGATTTTTCTATTATGGCGACCCTTCGTCATGATTTTTATTGGTTGGATGTTCTCACTTTTAAAGATCATATTCGTTTTACTCCGCAAATATCTTTTACTAGCGGTACACAAAAATTTGGCTTTAACCAATCCTCTAATACCTATGCTACTGTTATCCGGAATAACTCCAATGTGTTGTACAGCACCGAGAATGTTTACCTGGATGATGAGCTGAGATTCCAGCCACTATCATTGACAATGTTTCTCCGCGGCGAATATTCAATTGGTAAATTTTTTATCCAGCCGCAGTTTACGATGGATTATTATTTCCCGGCCACCAGCAATAATTTCAACAGCATTTTTTCCATCAACATAGGCTGCATGTTCTGATTTTTGAAAATCTTCACATTCTTACTGCAATAGAAATGTTACATAAAGTGTTTTAGGAATTACCAATTGTAGTTAAGGAAATTTAACAGGCTAAATAGGTGACTGGCATTATACTTGAAATTTTCTATAGTCATTTTTTTAGTACCTCAAAACAAATAAATCACTAAACATGAAAGCAAAACTTCTAACACTTGCTGTAGCTGTGTTATTGTCAACGGCCGTTATGGCCCAGTTTCATATCGGCGCAAAAGGCGGCGCCAATGTTACCAAAGTAGATGGAAAATCATTTAAAGATGAATTCAGGTATGGTTACCATATTGGTGGCTTTATGGAGATACGGGCAGGGAAAAAACTTGTTATACAACCGGAGGTGCTCTTCAACCAGTATTCAACAAGCCTGGACAGTAATTTTAAAAATATTTACCAGGGAGTTATAAATGCATCTGCACAAACCAAAGTAAAACTCAATTATCTCTCTATCCCCATTTTACTTAACTACAAATTGATTGGTAGTTTTCTTTCTCTTCAGGCCGGGCCTCAGTTTAGTGTGCTCATGAACAATGACAGAACATTATTACAAAATGGTGGAGAAGCCTTTAAAAACGGTGAATTTTCTATGCTTGGCGGGGTGCAGTTAAAAATCGCCGCTCTACGCATTAATGGCCGCTATGCAGTTGGCCTAAATAATATTAATGATATCGATAACCAGGACAAGTGGAAAAGTCAGGGATTTCAAGTATCCGTTGGATTAGCCTTATAAAGTCGTAGTCCTCATGAATAAGGTCTTCCGGTTTTCCGGGAGACTTTTTTTTGCCTCTAACTGCTACTTTTCACCTACATAGTTTGTCAGTTTTTAATTGGCGGGCATGAATCTTGGCAATACTGATTTCCCGTTATACTTTTAACGCCCCGGCTCACATGAAGTGAAAAGGTGACAGAATGTCTAAAGAAGATTATGGATATGAACATTGAGAAATTTTTGCTGCGTTCGGAAGATGAAATGGATTTTCTACCGATTATACCCCTGAATGAAAGTGACCAGGAAGACTTGAATGGGATTGAAATTCCCGCTGAGATAGCTTTATTGCCTTTACGAAATACGGTCCTTTTCCCCGGTGTGGTTCTGCCGATTACAGTGGGTAGGGATAAGAGTATTAAGGCTGTTAATGATGCTTATAAAGGTGACAAACTGATAGGTGTAGTGGCTCAAAAAGACAGTAATGTGGAAGACCCGGAAGTGAAAGACCTGGAGGCCATCGGTACTGTTGCCAAAATAGTTAAGCTGATAAAAATGCCCGATGGTGGCACTACCATCATCATCCAGGGGAAAAGTCGCTTTTTAATAGAGTCGATTTTTGAGGAAGATCCTTATTTCAGGGCAAAAATCAAAAAACTGGATGAAGAAGAGTCGCCTAAGGATGAAGATTTCAATGCTTATGTTGCTAACATCAAAGACCTGGCGGCAGATATTGTTCAGCTTTCACCCAATATTCCTACGGAAGCTTCTATTATTCTCCGCAATATTGAAAACCCTGCTTTTCTTATCCATTTTGTATCGAGCAATCTGAATACAGATATTAAAGACAAGCAAAGATTATTAGAACTAAACCAGATTCGGCAACGGGCAGATCTTTTAATGCAATTGCTGCAAAAAGAATTGCAGTTTGTGGAACTGAAAAATAAAGTAACCCATAAGACAAGAACAGAACTTGACAAGCAACAACGGGAATATTTTCTGCAGCAGCAGATGAAGAGTATAAAAGAAGAGTTGGGGGGAGATAGCAATTCGCAGGAAATAAAAGAGATGCTGAAAAAAGCAGAAGCCAAAAAATGGCCCGCCGCTGCAAAGGAAATGTTTAAGAAAGGGATTGAGAAATTGG
This sequence comes from Chitinophagaceae bacterium, assembly GCA_016719015.1. Classification (GTDB taxonomy): domain Bacteria; phylum Bacteroidota; class Bacteroidia; order Chitinophagales; family Chitinophagaceae; genus JJ008. The sequence goes on along the minus strand of JADKAZ010000008.1, from coordinate 22,159 downwards.
AAAGGATGCATCCCAGCACCCCGGATTTTTCTGTTGTATATAACCACCTCGACCTGATGCTCGACCTGCCCTGGGAAACTTATACCGAAGATCATTATGATTTGAAAAAAGCCCAAAAGACACTGGATATTGACCATTATGGCATGCATAAAATTAAAGAGAGAATTTTGGAATATCTCGCAGTGTTGAAACTGAAAGGAGATATGAAGAGCCCTATACTTTGTTTTGTAGGTCCTCCCGGTATCGGTAAAACATCGTTGGGCAGAAGTATCGCCAATGCAATCGGTAGAAAATATGTAAGATTAAGTTTGGGTGGACTGCATGATGAAAGTGAAATCAGGGGACACCGCAAAACCTATATTGGCGCTATGCCCGGAAGAATTTTACAATCTATCCGAAAAGTAAAATCATCCAACCCGGTAATGATATTGGATGAAATTGATAAAGTGGGTAATGACCAGCGGGGCGATCCTTCTTCCGCCTTGCTGGAAGTGCTTGACCCCGAACAGAACCATACATTTTATGATAACTACCTGGAGGGAGAGTATGACCTCAGCAAAGTATTATTTATTGCCACCGCTAATAATTATCAGAATATACAACCGGCACTTCGTGACAGGTTGGAGATTATAGATCTGAGTGGCTATGCGGTAGAAGAGAAGATTGAAATTGCAAAAAGGCATTTATTCCCCCGGCAAAAAGACCTGCATGGGTTGAAGAGCAGCAATTTTAAGATAAGCGATAAAGTGCTGGAGAAAGTTATCCAGGATTATACAAGGGAAAGTGGCGTCAGGGAACTAGACCGGCAACTAGCCTCCATTATGAGATACCAGGCCCGTCAATTGGTACTAAAGGGCAAGCTAAAGTCTACGCTGACGGCAGTTGATATTGAAAAAATACTCGGTAAGCCCAAATACAGTAATGATATTTATAAGACTGCGAATATGGCCGGAGTGGCTGTTGGCCTTGCCTGGACCTATGTCGGTGGTGATATTCTCTTTATTGAAACCAGCCTGAGTGATGGTAAAGGCGAATTGAAATTGACCGGTAATCTTGGTAATGTGATGAAAGAAAGTGCCAGTACGGCTCTTACATACCTCCAATCCAATGCTAAAAAATATGGACTGGATGAAAAGTTGTTCGAAAAGAAAAACATACACATCCATGTACCGGAAGGTGCAGTTCCTAAAGACGGTCCCAGTGCCGGTATTACGATGATGTCGGCTATTGCTTCTGCACTGACTGGTAAAAGAGTGAAGCCTTTCCTGGCCATGACCGGTGAGATTACACTGCGGGGACAAGTCCTGCCGGTTGGCGGCATTAAAGAAAAAGTACTGGCTGCGAAAAGAGCCGGGTTAAAAGAAATTATCCTTTGTTGGCAAAATGAGAAAGATGTGCAGGAGATCGAGTCTGATTTTATCAAAGGCATTAAGTTCCATTACGTTAAAACCATGAGCCAGGTGCTGGAATTGGCTTTGGTTGGATAAAATAATTTTTGCCCTTAGTCAACCAACTTCTTTTTTTAGTGTTAATAAATTACATGTTGGTTGTTAAGGCTTGCTCCCGTTCAGGCGGGAGGATTAAGTAATCCTCTTCTTTTCAGGAGAGGATTTTTCTTTAGGCAATGGCTTATTTTCGTATGACTTTGCATTTCCGCCTAACAATATTGTTTTTGTTGCTGTCTGTTGCCATTGAAGCACAGACACTTGGCGGAAATTCTGTATTCAATTTTCTTAAGCTGCCTAATACTCCCCAGCTAAGTGCCCTTGGCGGAGTGAATGTTTCCCAACCCTCAAACGATATAGGCCTTGTTTTTAATAATCCTGCCCTGCTGAGACCAGCTATGCACACACAGATGAATGCGGTTTTCAATAACTTTTACAGTGGGATTAAAGTATATCATTTATCGCTTGGCTATCATAATGAAAAGCTTAAAACCAACTTCTCCTGGGGACTTAATTATTTTGATTACGGCAATACTTCTGAAACAGATGCTTCCGGAAATGTACTGGGAAAATTCAGACCAACCGATTGGGTGATGCAGGTATCAGCTTCCAGGAGCTACCTGGAAAAATGGAATTACGGTGCTACGGTGAAGTTTATCAGTTCCAACTATGGTCAGTATCGTTCCAATGGACTGGCAATGGACATCGGAATTTTGTTTGATGATACAGCGAAATTATTTTCAGCGTCCATTGTTGCAAAGAATATGGGAACCCAGTTAAAAAAGTATGATGGGACGGATCCCGACGACTTGCCTTTTGATTTACAAATCGGGCTGACAAAGCGATTGGAAAACGCACCTTTCAGCTTTTCGCTTACGGCACAGCGGCTTCACCAGTTCAATATCAGCTATAATGATACTGCGTTCAATAATGACAATGGATTTGACAATCGCAGCAGCAATAAATTCTCTTTCGATAAGCTGATGAATCATTTTGTATTGGCCACTACTATTTATCTGGGTGACAGGGTAGAAGTAATGGCAGGGTATAATTTTTTACGACGTAAAGAATTAAGTATAGGAAATGCTACGAATGGATTAAACGGTTTTTCACTTGGTGCAGGTGTACTGCTTGGTAAATTACAAATCAGGTATGCCCGGGCTTACTATCAAAGTAATACGGCATTTAACCAGCTTGGATTAAATATGAAGTTGAATGATTATTTCGGGCTGGGAAAATTCGGTGAAAGAATCGGCTGGTAATATTCCTTACGCAATCCATTTATAAATTTCAAATGCTTCTGCATATTCAGCATTGGCTTGCACACCCCTCACTTTTGCCAATGAACGGGTAAAGTCTTCCTGCATGTAATTGCGGTGCGATTGTGATTGATATGATTTTAAAGAGTCAACTTTTTTATTTAATTCCCCTTCAGATAAACGGATGAAAAAATTTGTACGAAAACTATAATTGTTCCATGGCAACTCATAGCCGGCGAAAGTCACATTTTTGAATGCCCTCATTCCTTCCTGGTGAATAACCTGGTGGTCCTGGTGAATGTCGGATGCTGCGGGAAGCAATACCAGATCAGGATTAATGCGTTTATTTAGTTGCAGTAACTCTTCCAGTATCTGTTGACGAGACTGTGGCAATTCTCTTACTTCATAATTAAATAAAATAAGGTTAGCAGGCGGTATGCCTAAAGTAGCAGTTGCTTTCCGGCATTCTAATTCCAATGTGTTAGCCGGTAGCATTGCGGGTAATGATTTGGAACAAAGACAAAAAGCTGCATAATATACTTCTTTGCCGTCCGCACAAAATTTTGCTATGCTGCCACCGCAGCCAAGTTCGCCATCATCGGTATGTGGCGCCAGTACCAATATTTTTTTGGGGTTGAACATGAATTACAAAAATAAACGATAAAACCGCGGAAAAAAATTTGAATTAGTCTTTTAAATAAATGGTAGAGTCTTTCAGGTAAGGCAGCTGTTGGTCAAAAGCGGAGTTTAAAATAGTTCTGAAAAAATTTACACCGGTAAGACTGTCGGTAAATGCTGAATAATTATTTGACGGCAGATGCACAGATGCCAGGTTCAAGAAATAATATTTTGATTCAACCGGTTCTTCAAAATGCCGGAAGCCATGATCTCCCATTAATACAATGATTGGAGGAGTTGACGATGATTTGAGTAGGTGATCAATTAATGCCAGCAATTTTTTATTAGTATACTGTACGTATTCGATATAAGCTTCTTTGTTTACCTGGTTACTTTCCAGTAAGGTTTCAAATGGCTGTTCTTTTCCGTTCTTGTCATAGTAATAAGGGTAATGCGGCATCATCAGGTGGGTATAAACAAACCTGGGCTTAGTCGTTGTCTTTTCAGCCAGTTTCCAGGTAAGGTTGTAAATATTTTTATTGTTGTCCCTGTTAGTATAAGTAAGTATTTCCAGGTTCTTTTTAGATTTCCACCGGGATACTAAATTGAAGCGTATTTCTTTATCAAAGCGATGTAAAAAAGTTTGTGCCGTAATGAGTCTTGTCTTCACAGGTAAAAATGTTTCCCTGACCCTTGCCGGCTGTCCTTCAAAATCAAAAACGGAGTAATTAAAAAAATCATAGTTATTGGCACGGAGAAACTGAAGCAGCTGATTGTCCCGGATAGATTGATAGGAATAGGTGAGGTCTGGTTTAGCTCTCTCTTTTCCTTTCAGATCCAGGTAGTTCATGTTTAAAATTGAAGCTACTGAAAAGGGGGTGTAATTATAGTTGCTACTGCTATGGGGAATCGTATGAAAGTTCAATGCCGCCAGTTGACTCAAGAATATGCTATCGTCAAAGTGAAATAAATCTTTTAATTCATTATTACCAGCATACTCATCAGCAAGGATAAAGTAAATATCAGGCTTAGGACAAGATTCACAAGCTTTAAAACCGGCTGGTAATGAATAGGAATTTGATTTCTTGTTTATTATTTTACCTGTCAATAAAACAGTATCTGCCAGGAGAAGTATTATTAAAAGTACATTCAGGTAATTTGTAAGTTTTAATAAAGGTCTTTTTCTTTTCTTAATAACAACCAGTAAAACAATAAATAGAACCAATGCAGCCGGCAAGATGAATATATATTTGGTAATAAACGATTCGGAAAATATTTTTTTCAACGCATCATGTACACTTCCAAAGAAAAAATTAAAAGCCATAATACAAAAGGCGACAAGGTTGGCCTTGGAATAATTGCGGTACAGTAACCAGCATAACAGCGAAAACATTATTGAAGCCCCGGTGTAAACGCCTGTGAGTAGTAATGCATCTCCTACAGGAATAAAATTATAGTTCTCCATGAAGCCATGTAATACAAAAAATGGCGGTAACAAAAAAAGAAAGATCGGTTTTGTCCGGAGTATATGGAGAAATTTATCCTTCATTTTTTTTCATCAGGTATAAGGTTCTTTCAGAGCCGGCAATCATTATTTTTTCTTGTATGTTGAAGTGGTTTTGAAATTGAATCCGAAAATTTTCCTCAGTATACTGGCTGTAAATATCTTCCTTATTGCGCAGCATCAACAGAATTTTTTCATCCGTTTTTGGAACAAATTCAATAATAAGATAATTACATACTGGTTTGAAAAAATCAGCGATTTTTCCCAAGGAAATGTTTTTACCAATAGCCAGGTGATGTACCAGGGCAAGTGCTAATGCGAGGTCAACTTGGGTTCGATGGATAAAAGAATCTCTTTCATCATTGTTTACTCCTATAGCTGGTGATGGCTTGGAAAGGTCAAGGACAAGTGGCAGGATATTCTTTTCCGAATTTTTCTTTATCTCTTTGTATAAAGTATTAATACAGAAAGCATCAAAATCTGTAGCAATAACTTTTATGTTTTGTGTCGCTGCTAATTTTGAAAACTCACCTGTATTAGCCCCAAAGTCTGCAACTGACTCCGGTTTAATTTTTCCCAGCCATTTACCAATGATTTTCTCTTTATGTTCCAGGTAATCTTTTCTTTGGGCCGCTTCATCGTAATAATCAGACCAGGTGCTTTTACTCTCTGGCAGCCTGAGTTTTTTAATCAATATTTCAAGGCTTGTTATGAGATTCAGTAATTTTCTTTTAGAAAAAATTGTTTTTTCCCCGGTTGCTGAAGGTTTCTTCAAACTATATTTTGCATGCAGGTGGATATGTAAATAGGTATGGAATGAGAATTTTGTTTTCCAGGGCAATAAAGCTTGTGTTACCAACAGCGGAATTCCATCGCTGTAAGCCAGCAGTAATTCCTGTAACGGCATTTTCGAATGATGGGATAATAAAAGCGGGGACAGAAAACATTCACAAAATTGCCGGTAAGCAATCCATGGTTTGGTTTCGTCATATTGTTCAAAAGAAAGAGAGTCTATAAATATCAGTTTGCCAGAATGCCATTGAATATTGTAAGGTGTTGCATCTTTTAATATCATTCCCAAATCCATTGCTTCTTTTAGCAGGTCAAGAGTAAGTAAGGCAGCATCTTTCAGCATATCAAAACTCCACTCATAGGGATAGGAAATAAATGGGATAGGTGCTGGTTGTAAAGTAGTATACCATTCCTTATCGCCGGTCAGGTTTTCATTAATAACTTCATGCGGGATAAGCATCCCTTTATTAACAAGCTTTTCGTAGCAGCCACTCGTAAGAAAAAAATCAAAATCTTTACTGAAAACTTTATTTACCTGTCTGTACAGCACTCCATTTTTACTGAAAATAAATCCTGCCGGATCCCGATAGGAAGAAGGATGATGAATAAAGCTATCTGTCATCAGGCTGGTGGATTATCATTAGGTTTTTTAGGTGTCCGGGTAAAAATAGATTTGATATACAATCGGATATTGCGGAAGAAAAAAGCGATACCCAGTAGAGCAGCAGTAATTGCCTGCACCAAAAAACTACCACTTCCCGGATCAATATATAACAACTGATGTAGCATTACATGTAACTTAAATTAGTTTTCGGCGATAAAGTTAGCAATGTTTCATACATCAGTTTGATCGTATTTTCAATATCGTCCCGGTGCAGCATTTCTACCGTAGTATGCATATATCGAAGGGGAATTGATATAAGTACCGAGGGGCACCCATCATTTGAATAAGCAAAGGAATCAGTGTCTGTTCCGGTGCTTCGGCTTAATGCCCGCCATTGCACAGCAATTTTTTTATCCGCCGCCACTTTCTCTACCAATGCCAGTAATTTATTATGGATCGCCGGCGCATAGGAAAGTGATGGGCCTTTGCCAGTGCTTACATCACCCTCGATATTTTTATTGATCATCGGGGTGGTAGTATCATGTGTTACATCGGTTATGATAGCAATATCGGGTTTTATTCTGCGGGCAATCATTTCAGCACCGCGGAGACCAATTTCTTCCTGCACTGCATTCACTATATATAAGCCGAAAGGCAGTTTCTTTTTATTTTCTTTCAACAGTCTGGCTACTTCTGCAATCATAAATCCACCAATGCGGTTGTCAAAGGCCCGGCCGATGTAATTGCCATTCGCCAGTTCATCAAAACCATCCTGGTATGTAACCACTGCGCCAATGTGAATACCTAATGCTTCTACTTCCTTTTTATTTCTTGCTCCGCAATCCAACCAGAGATTATCAGTTCTTGGGGTCGTTTCCTTCTGATCAGGAGTACCCATTCTTGTATGAATGGCCGGCCATCCGAAAACTGCTTTAACGGGTCCTTTTTTTCCATGTATTAATACCCGGGAGGCAGGTGCTGTCTGGTGGTCAACGCCTCCGTTTCTTTTAAGATAGATCAGCCCTTCCGGAGTTACATAATTTACAAACCAGCTTATTTCATCAGCATGAGCCTCAATTACCACTTTAAATTTGTTGTCAGGGTTGATCACACCAACAGCAGTTCCGTAAGAATCCACATAGTGGGTATCAACATACGGCTTGAGATATTCCAGCCAGAGTTTTTGTCCCCATGTTTCAAAACCTACAGGTGAGGCATTGTTGATATAACTCTTTAAAAAATCAAATGCATTGTCTGTGATGATTGATTTTTTAGCTTTCACTGCTTTTGCCATGATGTTTTGTTTATTTAGAGTATATAAGTAAAGCGAAGATAAGCAGCAAGGCTTTAACAATCATCATCCCATCATACCGGATAATAAAAGTGGTCTCGTCTTTCATAGGAGAAAACTGGTGATATAACAGGAAAACGATTATTACCGGTAAAAGCAATGCAGCATAGAACAAAGGGTTGTTTAATTCAAAATAATGAAGCAGAAAGAACGCAGCTGCGGCATTCATCAGCAACATCAACCATTTTCCATACAGGATACTTTTCCCCGGGCCAAGCACTACCGCTAATGTTTTTATGTTGTCCAGTTTGTCTTCTTCATAGTCGTTGATATTGAATAGCAGGCTTAATGAGGCAATAAAGACAAAACGATTAATAAAAAGCACTAAGGCATATTTATTCGGGAGTAAACCGTTGATTGAATCATGTTGCATCAGAACGGGTAAGATGACGGTAGTAAAACTCCAGATAAAACTCAGGGAGCCCATTTTAAGCCACCCGATTTGCCGCAGACTTTTTTATTCCAGGGGTTTAGCGGATGAGAATATGCCAGTGACAGTAAAGGGATGATAATAAACCAGGCCAGGTTCCGGTAATCAAAGCCCTCCTCAGTAATGAAAATGGATTTAAAATGGTAAAGAACACCTGCTGCAATAAGCAGAAAGCTTACAAGGATGATTAGTTGCAGAAGTTTTCGGTTAGCTCTGCACCAAACAAGCCGGGTATCATTTTTTTGTTTTGTGCTTTTTACAAAATAATGAAGCGAATAAACAAAGGTTGTACAGAGAAAAATAAGAAGCAGGTACCAGTTAAGTGAAGTGGGTAAATGGAGAAGCCAGAAAGTTTCGTAGGTAAATACCAATGCACAGGCAGCAATAAAAAAATTGCTGTAAACTATAAAATCAAGTATCCTTTTAATCATTCAGGCAAAATTACTGCCTGAATACATAGATAACCGGTGAACTTATGGTGTCACTTGTATTACCAGCATTATCTCTTACAGCCATTCGTAAAATTAATGTATCCAATTCCCGTTGGGCAGGGGAAGATCCTGGTATAAACGGCGGGTTTAATGCTGATAAAATGCTTTGATAATCTAAAGTGGCCTGCACCTGTGTCCTTGTATTTTTGGGAAATACCGGAAATTTATAACGGAGAGTATCACGGATGGTGGTTACAACCCGCCTGTTCAGCCTGTTCTTAATAATAATGAGAGAGTCTTGTACATCACCTTCTTTGTCGGTACAGTCAAGTGTAATAACTAAAGATGCATTAAGAGGTATAAAATTTCCATTGATTGACTTGACACTGATGGTAGGTTTTGTCTGGAACTTATCTTTGTTGCAGGCAATCGCTACAACCACAAGAACCGATAACACTGGAAGGATTAGTTTCATTGGTGCGATTTGAATGAAAACAAATTTACAATTTTTGACAACACAAACAGGCATGCCGGAGCAATGGAATCATAAAGTTTTTAGGGTAAATGGGGAAAATTTTGAGTCATTGGCCCTGGAGGCTTTCAGGTTTCAGAGTGAAAACAATCCGGTTTACAGTGATTATCTGCGGGCTTTGGGCTTAAATCCTTCCTCCATACAAACTATTGAGAATATCCCGTACCTGCCCGTCCGTTTTTTCAAATCTCATTCCATTAAAACCACTTTGTTTGAACCGGCAGCTATTTTTGAAAGCAGTGGCACTACGGTAAGTATCAATAGTAAGCACCAGGTAAAAGACTTGTCTTTATATGAAAAAAGTTTTATCCGGGGATTTGAGCTTTTTTACGGGCCCGTGAGTGAATGGTGTGTTATAGGTTTGTTGCCATCCTATCTTGAAAGGAAAAATTCATCACTGGTGTATATGGTTGAAAAGCTGATACAATTGAGCGGACATTCGCAAAGTGGGTTTTATTTGCATGAATTCGACCGGTTGTATGCTACATTGGCTGAGTTGGAGAAAAAACAGCAAAAGACATTGTTGATCGGAGTAACCTTCGCATTGCTTGATTTTGCGGAGAAATATTCATTGCCCCTGCAACATACTGTTATCATGGAAACAGGAGGAATGAAGGGCAGAAGGGAAGAAATGATACGGCCACAAGTTCATGAGTTATTAAAAACTGCTTTTCAACTTCCGGCCATTCATGCTGAATACGGGATGACGGAATTATTATCTCAAGCCTATTCAAAAGGCGACGGAATATTTTCCTCCCCGCCGTGGATGAAGATTTTGGTAAGGGATGAAGAAGATCCTTTTGTAGTTAAAAGCAAGGGTTCGGGAACAATCAATGTTATTGACCTGGCAAATATTTATTCCTGCTCATTTATCGCCACCGATGATGTCGGTAAAGTTCATACAGATGGCAGCTTTGAGGTATTGGGCCGTGTAGATGGCAGCGATTTGCGGGGTTGCAGCCTGATGGTGGTTTAAAAAAGTTTTCCTGATAACGTTGAATCTAATAAATTTGCAATCCTGCCAAAAGCAAATGCCCAGATGGCGAAATTGGTAGACGCACTGCCTTCAGGTGGCAGCGTTCGAAAGGATGTGCTGGTTCGAATCCAGTTCTGGGCACTAAAAAAGTCAAGGTTTTAAACCTTGATTTTTTTATTTCTTCCAGCCTTGCACCAGTAAAAAACGCAGATAACAGCACATAGCAGCATATACCCGAAGAAGGTTATTTTCAAATCTGCAGAAAATTATACACAAAGTAATTTCCTCCGTATTTATACTAATGGCTGTCTGGAATATTATTTTATATTCGACTGATTAAAAATTTTTACAATACCAAACTAAACGCATTATGAAAAAACTAGTACTGTTTATGCTGTCTTTTACGTTAGCATTTATGGCGGTAGCCCAGGAAAGAAATTATTGGACTTCCAACACTGATGCAAGTCGGATCACCACCGATAAAGCTGTGGCCAGACAATCATTTCCCAAAGATTTTAAATTATTTAACCTGGATGTTGATCCGTTAAGGCAGGAATTATTTAAAGTGGTTGGTAATTCTTCCCGGCATTCAACGATTATTTCTTTACCAAATGCCAACGGTCAAATTGAGCAGTTTGAAGTTTACGAGGCTTCTAATTTTGAACCAGCACTCCAGGCTCAGTTTCCTGGCATAAGAGCCTTTTCTGGTAAAGGCATTACAGACAAATCTGCTACTTTAAAGTTGAGCTTCTCTCCGCAAGGCATACAAACAATGGTTTTCAGGACCGAACAGGAAAATGAATTCATTGAGGCATATTCTCAGGATCACACGGTGTATGCAGTATTCAAATCACAAAGACAGTCCGGACAATTACCATGGCGATGTTCAACACCAGAAGAGAAATTAGCTACAGATTTAAACTCACAGGTTGCTGCCACAGGCATTTCCGCAAGATCCGGAGGTAATTTAAAGACCATGCGTTTAGCTCAATCCTGCAATGCGGAGTATTCAAATTATTTCGGGGCAACAAGTTCTGCACAGGTAGCATTGGTACTCGCTGCCTTTAATGCAACACTTACCCGTTGTAATGGAGTTTATGAAAAGGATTTAGCGTTACACCTGAATCTTATAGCAAATACTACCAGCGTTATTTATTATAATCCGTCCACAGACCCTTATTCAACTACGTTAAGCCAGTGGAATGCACAGTTGCAGTCCACTTTAACTTCTGTTATTGGTGAGGCCAATTATGATATCGGGCATATGTTCGGTGCTTCAGGTGGCGGAGGAAATGCAGGTTGTATTGGTTGCGTTTGTGTGAACGGTTCTAAAGGAAGTGGTATCACTTCGCCAAATGACGGCATCCCGCAGGGAGATAATTTTGATATAGACTATGTGACACATGAAGTGGGCCACCAATTAGGAGCTAATCATACTTTTTCAATGAGCAGTGAGGGTACTGGTGTGAATAAAGAAGTAGGTTCCGGTATCACTATTATGGGTTACGCCGGTATTACCAGCCAGGATGTAGCACCTCACTCTATTGATATATTTCACCAGGCATCTATTGCACAAATACAATCCAACCTCGCAACGAAGACTTGTCCCGTTACTACTACCATTACAAATGCAACACCTGTTGTTTCGGCAGGCAGCAATTATACGATTCCTATCAGCACACCTTTTGCATTGACAGGTTCTGCCACTGATGCAAATGCGGGTGATATACTGACTTATTGCTGGGAGCAAAATGATAATTCAACCACAACCGGGGCAAATAGTGTAGCATCACCTACGAAAGCAACTGGCCCCAACTGGATATCATTTAGCCCAACTACTTCCCCTACAAGGGTTTTTCCCAAATTAGCAACTATACTTGCCGGAGCAAATGTTTCAGGTCCGCTACCCGGTGGCGATGCAGTTGCTAACACGGAAGCATTAAGTTCTGTTTCAAGAACACTAAACTTCAGATTGACTGTAAGAGATAATGCTCCTTATAGTTCTACCGCACCAATATCCGTAGGGCAAACACAGTTTGCTAATATGGTGGTAACTGTTTCAAATACTTCAGGTCCTTTTGCTGTTACTTCACCCAATAGTGCAGTAACATGGGCCGGCAATTCATCACAAACAGTTACATGGAGTGTAAATAATACTACTGCCGCACCTGTTAGCTGTGCCAATGTAAAAATTTCTATTTCAACGGATGGTGGTAATACTTTTAGCACACTGGTCGCCAGTACTGCCAATGATGGGAGCGAACTTGTTACTATCCCCAATACTCCATCTACAACAGCAAGGATAAAAGTGGAAGCTGTTGGAAATATTTTCTTTGATATTTCTAATACCAACTTTACAATTGGTGGTGCTGCAGCATGCGGCAATCCGACAGGATTATTATCATCTTCTATCACTAATACTTCTGCAACTGTTAGCTGGACAGCTGTTAGCGGAGCTCTTTCCTATGATGTGGATTATAAAGCAACATCATCAGGAACATGGATTAATGCTGCTACCGCAACAACTTCTACAACTGTAGGCTTAGCTGGCTTAGTGCAGGGAACGACCTATGACTGGAGAGTGAGAGCTACCTGTAGTGGAGGAAGTGGTAGTTATGTACAGGCTCAGTTTACAACAACTGCTCCTTGTAATACTCCTGCAGGCTTAGCATCGTCCGCTATTACAGCTTCTTCAGCTACAGTAAGCTGGACAGCCGTATCAGGAGCTAATAATTATACAGTGGAGTACAAGACTACGGCTGGATCAACATGGACTACAGCCGCAAGTGCAACAACTTCTACCTCGCAGGGCTTAAGTGGATTATCTGCTTCTACAAGCTATGATTGGAGAGTAAGAGCCAATTGTGCCTCTGGAAGCAGTGCTTTTGCACAAGCACAGTTTACTACTACAATCGCATCCACATGTCCCGGTACTTATGATATATCTACAAATGGAACTGCCAGTGGTGCAGCATTAATACCTAAGAATACAGACATCAAGGGTCTTATCAGCCCAAGCGGCGATAATGATTATTACAGATTTACAATCGCCACGGGTGGCACCGCTACGATTACGTTAACCACATTGCCTGCAGACTACGATATTCGTTTGTATAGCAGCAATGGAACAACGCAACTGGCAATTTCTCAGAATGGAAGCACTACCAGTGAAACAATTACAAGAACATATACGGCCGGCACTTATTATGTAAGGGTGTATGGTTACAATAATGCTAATAATGCTACCAGCTGCTATACTTTAAGAGTAGCCACCGGAACAGCAACCCGGCAAGAGGATTTGCTGGTTGATAATAAGATCAGTGTGTTTCCAAACCCTGTAACACGGTCGGTCAATGTAAGAATACCTGCTGTTCAGGGTATGGCAGATATAAAAGTGTTCGACATGTATGGAAAAATGGTAATACAGAAAACAAGTGGCCAGGTTAATACCCAGTTGGATGTGTCAACATTACCGGCTGGTATTTATATGGTGAAAGTGATGAATGATGGAAAGGAAAGCACCATGAAGATTGTGAAAGAATAAGTAGTTTTAATTCTTACATAAGAAAAGCCCCGGAATACCGGGGCTTTTCTTTACTGCAATATATTTTAAACACTCACATTAAAATCTCTCAACGCATCATTCAGGCTTGTCTTTAAATCGGTACTTGGCTTCCGTTGCCCGATGATTAATGCACAACCAACACCAAACTCGCCGGCTGGAAATTTTTTAGTATACGATCCCGGTATCACCACACTTCTTGCCGGAACCCTTCCTTTCATTTCTATCGGTGAGGGACCGCTAACATCAATTATTTTAGTGGATTGGGTCAATACAACATTGGCTCCCAAAACAGCTTCTTTCTCTACAATTACACCTTCCACCACAATACAACGGCTGCCAATAAAGCAACCATCTTCAATAATAACCGGTGAAGCTTGTAACGGTTCGAGCACCCCACCAATACCAACACCACCACTCAGGTGAACACCTTTTCCAATCTGGGCACAACTGCCCACTGTTGCCCATGTATCAACCATGGTACCTTCATCTACGTAGGCACCAATATTTACGTAAGATGGCATCAATACCACATTCTTTGCGAGGTAAGCTCCGTATCTCGCCACAGCATGAGGAACCGCTCTTACACCAAGGTCTTTGTAGTTTTTTTTCAATAGCATTTTATCATAGAATTCGAAAGGTGCCAACTCCCAGGTTTGCATTTGCTGAATGCCAAAATACAGCAGGATGGCTTGCTTTACCCATTCATTCACCATCCAGCCGCCCGGAGGAATCGAAGCTCCTGGAGAAGCTACCCTTAATCTGCCTTTATCTACTTCTTCAATAACAGCCCTTATCGCATCACTGTATTTATTGTCTTTTAGTAACTCACGGTTGCCCCATGCTTCCAATATCAGTTCTTTCATTATAGAAATTTGCTGCGAAAATAGGTGTTAAGACTGAAGGTCTGGTATTGTCTTCTTTTGAAAATTATTATTTCCGGGAGATTTATAGAGGGCTCGCCCAGAGGAGAAAGAGGGGAGAAACGAATGGGAGATATTCAATTTTTATAAACGGACAATGAAAGCACAGTTTGGGTTAACTCCTTTTCTCTCTGTGCGATTTTTTTTGATTCAATTTCGGACTTTCCGACTTCTGGTCTTCCCGACTTCCTCTCTATCTTTGCTCGCTATGAATATCGGCTTTGATGCAAAAAGGGCTTATCACAATGGAACCGGTTTGGGGCACTACAGCCGCACCCTCCTTCAATCATTGTCGGTATACTACCCGGAGCATCATTACTATTTGTTTAATCCAAAGCCTGCTGATTATTTTTCAGTCGAAGGGAGCAACCTCCATCAAGTTTTGCCGGATGGATTTTTAAATAAAACATTCCGTTCCGCATGGCGAAGCAGTTGGGTAAAAAAAGATATACAGCGGTTAAAGATTGACTTGTATCATGGCCTAAGCCATGAAATACCAATGGGCATAAATAAAACGGGGGTTAAATCTGTTGTTACCATTCATGACCTGATACATGAACGATACCCGGAACAGTACAATGCGATTGATGTAAAAATTTACAGCAAGAAATTCCGGTATGCCTGTAAGCAGGCAGACAAAGTAATTGCTATCAGCGAACAAACAAAGAGAGATATTATTAATTTTTATAAAACACCGGAAGAGAAAATAACTGTTTGCTACCAAAGTTGTAATCCTTTATTTGGAAAAGCATGCAGTGAGGAAGAAAAAAAAAGGGTAAAGACACAATACCAACTGCCGGAACAATTTTTTTTGTCGGTCGGTTCCATTATTGAAAGAAAAAACCTGCTTTCAATCTGCAAGGCGATGTTCCTGTTGCGAAACGAACTGGATATCCCCCTGGTTGTTATTGGTGATGGTGGAAAGTATAAGCAACAGGTACAAGATTACCTGCTGCAAAATGGGTTAGCCACTAAAATTATTTTTCTTTCTGACAGTGCTGCTGCAAAATCATCTTCAGCTTTCAGGACGGCAGTTGATTTCCCTGCCATTTATCAATCAGCCATAGCAATGATTTATCCATCTTTCTTTGAAGGCTTTGGCATTCCGGTGCTGGAAGCATTATGGAGCAGGTTGCCGGTCATCACATCCAATATTTCTTGTTTGCCGGAAGCAGCAGGAGAAGGGGCTTATTATGTCAATCCTTCCAGTGCAGAAGAAATAGCCGCAGGCATGAAAAAAATATACAACGATAAACACTTTACTTCGGCATTAGTTGAAAAGGGCTGGCAGCAGGCACAAAAATTTACACAGCAAAAATGTGCTGCATCAGTGATGAATGTATATAAATCGGTATGGTAAATTTTGAAAAAGATATTGAACAATGTTTGAAGACACTGCATACCGGCGGCCTTATTCTTTACCCGACAGATACAGTATGGGGAATCGGTTGTGATGCTACGAACGAAAAAGCTGTTGAACGCATATATGCATTGAAAAATCGACCCGATGAAAAAGCCATGATTGTTTTGGTGGCGGATGAACGGGATGTACTTCGCTATGTTGCTTCTCCGGATTTGCAGGTATTTGATTATTTGCTGGAAACACAAAAGCCCACAACTGTTATTTATGAAGGGGCCATCGGCCTGGCTGATAACTTAGTGGCAAAGGATGGCAGTATTGCCATACGGATTTGCAAAGAAGAATTTTGCAAACACCTTATTAAACGATTTCGTAAGCCGCTTGTCTCTACGTCCGCTAATATTTCAGGGCAGCCAGCGGCTAAATTATTTGATGATATTACAGCCGAAATAAAGAATGGCGTTGATTATGTTGTCAATTACCGGCAGGATGACAGCACAATAGCATCTCCATCTTCTGTTATAAAATGGAGCAATGGATTGGTCGAAGTGTTGCGTCCCTGACCCTTAATACTTGTGCCTTCTTCAGGCTATCTTTGCCCATTGTTATGAAGATTAATTACACGGAAAAGGAATTGTTTGTATTGAAAAAAGTTGCCCATGCTGCCGAAGCACTGGGAGTAGAGACTTATTTGATCGGGGGATTTGTACGGGATAAAATATTGGGTCGGGAAACCAACGATGCTGATATAGTTTGTGCCGGTGATGGTATTGAACTGGCAAAAGAAGTGGCCAAACAATTTAACCCGGTGCCGCAGGTAGACTATTTTAAAAATTTTGGTACGGCGCATATAAGAGTGAATTTGCCAGGTAATAAAGTTTCTTCGCAAGTCTCCCCTGAAGGGGGAGATTTAGAGGGGGCCAATTTTGATATCGAGTTTGTAGGCGCCAGAAAAGAAAGCTACCAGTTCGATTCCCGTAAACCGGAAGTGGAGCCCGGCACCATCGCTGATGATCAGAACCGCCGTGATTTTACTATCAATGCTCTCGCTGTCAGTTTAAACAAAGATGATTTTGGAAAACTCATCGACCCGTTTGACGGGCTGAAAGATTTAAGTAATAAAATCATTAAAACACCATTAGAACCTTCGCAAACATTCAGTGATGACCCGTTGCGGATGATGCGGGCCATACGATTTGCAACGCAACTTAATTTTGTTATTGATGAAATAACCTGGCAGGGAATTATAGACAGTGCCGCCAGAATAAAAATAATTTCACAGGAACGAATTACGGACGAACTAAATAAAATTATTGCAGCGCCGAAGCCTTCTATTGGATTTGATTTGCTCTATAAAAGTGGATTGCTGCAAATTATTTTTCCCCAGATGGTAGACCTGGTGGGGGCGGAATATAAAGACGGGCTTGGCCATAAGGATAATTTTTATCATACACTGCAGGTGTTGGATAACTTATCAGAAAAATCTGACGATTTGTGGTTGCGTTGGGCCGCCATCCTGCATGATATTGCCAAACCAGCTACAAAAAAATTTGAAGAAGGGCATGGCTGGACATTTCACGGGCATGAAGTAGTGGGAGGAAGAATGGTGCAGAAAATTTTTACCAAACTAAAATTGCCACAAAACGAAAAGATGCGGTTTGTGAGAAAAATGGTGGAACTGCATCTTCGTCCCATCAGCCTCACCAAGGAGAATATTACTGATTCTGCTATTCGTCGTTTATTATTTGATGCCGGGGAAGATATTGATTCATTAATGCAGCTTTGCCAGGCAGATATTACCTCGAAGAATAAGCAGAAGGTAAAGCGATTCCAGGAAAATTTTCAATTGGTATACCAGCGTTGCAAAGAAGTGGAAGAAAAAGACCATCTCCGCAACTGGCAGCCACCTATCAGCGGGGAATTAATCATGGAAACATTTGGATTAGCCCCCTCAAAACCTGTGGGTGTGATAAAAGATGCACTAAAAGATGCGATGCTGGATGGGGTGATTCCCAATTCCTTTGAGGCTGCGTTTGAATTCATGCTGAAAAAAGCAAAAGACATGGGATTGGAACCAAAAAATCCCCAATCCACCATCTAAAATCTTAATTTTGTTGCATGGCTATTTTAAAGTTCAGAGTATACTTAGAAGAAGACGAAAGTGTGTACCGGGATGTAGTGATCCGGCATTCCCAGTCATTTTTAGAATTACACGAAGTAATACTAAAAGCTTACGAGTTTGACAACAAGCATAAAGCTACTTTTTTTCGCAGTAATGACCATTGGTTGCGGGGACGGGAGATTTCTGTAGAGCAATATGACAAAGAGTACAAGGCACCGCCGCTTATTATGAGTGAAACAACCATTGGCTCAGAAATAAAAAATCCAAACCAGCGGTTTGTTTACCTGTATGATTTTAATAAGAACTGGAGTTTTCTAGTAGAACTCATCAATGTATCAAAAGAAGAGAATCCAAAAATCAGTTATCCCTCTGTAGTAAGAACAGAAGGTATAGCTCCCAGCCAGTATGGTACCAAAGGTTTATTGGGCCCTAAGTTTGCTGATATAGAAGAGAAGTACGACCTGACACAGGTCAGTGGTGATGGCTTCAGCGAAAAAGATGAAGAAGGAGAAGATGTTGGTATGGGTGAGGAAGGCGCAATGGAAGAAGGTGGCGAAGAAGAAGTTTAAACTATTGCTTGGAAAAGAATCCCGACAAAATAGTTATTGTTATAGCAGGGCCTACTGCCGTGGGTAAAACATCTCTTGCCATTGAGCTTGCAAAACATTTTCAAACTGAAATAATATCTGCTGACAGCCGCCAGTGCTTTAAGGAATTGAACATTGGTGTGGCAAGACCATCTGTTGAAGAATTGCAGCAAGTGCCCCATCATTTTATCAATTCGCATTCCATTCAGGAAGAAGTAACGGCCATTACATTTGAGCAATATGCATTGCAAAAAGCAACGGCATTATTTAAATATCATCAGGTAGTAGTAATGGTGGGCGGCACCGGGCTTTATATCAAAGCATTTACCGATGGATTGGATTTGATACCCCCGATCAACCCTGCTGTGCGGATGGAAGTGATACAATCATTTGAACAGCATGGAGTGTCATGGCTGCAACAACAATTGCAGCAAAAAGATCCTTTATACAGTGAGAAAGGGGAGATGCAAAACCCCCAACGGATGATGCGGGCACTGGAAGTTGTGGAAAGCACCGGGCAATCCGTTCTTTCTTTTCGTAAAGGGGAAAAAGTTAAAAGGGACTTTTCTATTATTAAGATAGGGGTGGAACTACCCAAAGAAGAATTGCACCGGAATATTCATACAAGAGTTGATAATATGATGAAAGCCGGTTTGCAGGAAGAAGTAAAAGGGTTACTGTCATTCAGAAAATTGAATGCCTTGCAAACAGTTGGTTACGCCGAACTGTTTGACTGGCTAGATGGAAATATTTCACTGGAAAAAGCAATGGAACAAATAAAGACGGCCACCCGGCAATATGCCAAGCGGCAGATGACCTGGTTTAAAAAAGATAAAGAGCTGCAATGGTTCTCACCGGTGCAGATAAATGAAATAATTGAAGCGATAGGGTTATCCCGGTCCTGACAACCAGACGTGCCGTAGTTGCCCTGTATGCTGGCAACTCCGGACGTAAGCCACAAATGCGGGAGGGAATAATTTTCAGGATTTAAAAAACGGTTAGCGGTTGTTTTTCTTTGTAAGTTCTTTGGCCATCTTTATAGAATGCTTTAATGAATTGGTGTTTTTCCAGTCGCTATGCGCAATGATAATAAATGTTGGCTTTCTGCATTTTTGCTGCACTTTTTTCAGCGTAGCAGCATAGGCTTTTATATTCCCATCCCCTAAATAACCCAGGTCTTCCGCATCAGCTCCTTTTATTAAGCAACCGCCGTAGAGAATTTTTTCTTTTTCAAACCAGATGATAATGTTGTCTTCAGTGTGTCCTTGCCCGGGAAAGTAAGTTTCAAAAGAATATTGTCCGGCATGTAAGACCGTATCAGTTGTCATTAAAAACTCAGCCCTTTTTTTACCATTCTTTTTACTTAATTCATCTGTAAGAACAGTGGTATAGGTTTTAATACCCCGCTGCCTATAGTATTCAAGACCGGCAGTTTTATCGCTATGCCAATGTGTTGCAAAACACAAGGCCACCGTTTTGTTATGCCTTACCTGTATGCTGTCAAGCAATGGTTGAAATTGTGTGGTGTCCCACGGCGTATCAAACATAACAACCCCATTGTCAGTAACAAGATACATCCCGTTGGCCGGCACCTGGCTGTCCTGGTATGTATTGCAGGTGGTATAAATATAAAAATCGCCTGTTAAATGAGAGATTTTAAGTTTTACATTTTCTGCCTGTCCAAAAATAGTTGTGAGAGAAGAAATAAATACTATTGTTAAAATAATTATCCGCATAATGGTTCTGTATATTATTGGGTGATGGTTGGTAATATTAATGCACAACGTTCAGGCCTTGGCGGTGTGGCGGCATTTGAAAATCGTCAGCCCGTAACCGCAGTTAAATTTATATAAAAGTAAAGGTTAACAAACAAAAGTCCACCACTGAACCTCCAGCCCGGGTTAAGCACAACAGCAATAAAATGCCTAATTGTTTCAATGTCCAGCCAGCCTTGCAGCAAACCTGATGTTAGCGGAAGTTACTTTAGATCTTCGCATTGCATGTCCATATATATTCCTCCCGGTTGGTCAGATAGCTTCATTAGAAGTTTACCTTGGGTATACAATTTTTCACCCACAAAATCGTACGGCTGGCAATAAAGCGTATCCTTTGAGGTTATTGCTTTGGCAAAGCAATAACGATATGATTTAGGAACTATAATTGATTTTGTTATTTTTCCTTTGGCTATATTTTTAAAAGTAAATTTTTCTCCACGAATATTTACTTCAAGAATTTTAAAATCTTGTTGCGTATCATTTCTGAATACAATTGAAACTCCTTTTTGTATAGTGTTGAATGATAAAAGAAACACTACAAATAGAATAGAAAAGAAACCTCGATTCATGAAATGATATTTAAAATTTCTGCCAACGGACAGGTATTGCCGATGGTGGGGAATTTTATATTCGTCCGCCCGGAACTGCTGCCTGGCTTTTTGATAAAGTTAAATAACAAATTTTAGGACCCAAAGCTAAACCTGCATGCCAAGCCCCCGCCTGCGTACAGCAGAATTACCGCTGCTGATTGTTCCAAACGTCCAGCCCCAATATTGGCATGACCAGTGTTAGCTGCAGAATTCTCCTCATGCTTTTGTCTCGTCACTACTTGGTTTTAGTATTGTGTCAGTGAAGTTTTTTATTGTGTCGGCAATAGGATTTGATGATGTGTCGTCATAATCAGGTATCTGTATATTGAATACTTTTTCAACCACCTTCTTGAAAGTATTTATTTGTCCTTGTTGATAAGATTGTTTTGTATTGAACAAACTCTTAATAAAATCTTGGGCAAATGATTGTTGTTCTTTTAAACTTAATGCTTTAGTATTTTCAACTAATTTTTGCAAACTATACCACATTTCTGGGTTTTCAGCAATCTTGCCTTCTTCGGTTTTTAATAATTCAACAATTTGTTGTTTGCGAATATACTCAACTTGATTTCTTTTATCCTCAAGTTCCAATTCTTTTTCCTGAATTTCCAACTGTGCTTTTTTCCTCTCTTTTTCAAGTAGGATGTTGTTCATCTGCCTTTCTTTCTCTAATTGGAGAAGATGCTTCTCTTTTTCTGATTGCAGTTTTAGTTCAAATTCAGCTTGTGTCTGTTCTAGTTTATTTTGACTTTGGCTTAGTTTAAATTTAATGTCATTTAATTCATCGTCTTTCTGTCTTTGTTCTTTCTCGATAAGCGAAGAAGAATGAATTGCATCAATTTCTTTTAATTCTAAGTTTAAATTATTGACATTAATGCTCACTACTTTAAAGCAAGAATTACTTTCAAATTCATAAATATCACTTTCAAGTTTTTGATTTAACTCTAAAACCGATGTTTTAATTTCTTTCGCATCTCTATCCGAAACAAATTTTGAATACATTTTAGTATTTTATTCTTTAGAAGAGTTAATTCTTCAATTTCATTTAAAAAAACTCTCTTGATATATTTTTCTTCGTCCTTTAGTTTAATAATTCACTGAATTTTATTCATTACCTTGATGCCATCTTGGGTAGATATTATATTGTCTATAATAAACTCTTGGTTTGTATTAGACATCTTAATTGCAAAAACAGCCTTAATATCTGTTTGAATTAGACCTGCGGTAATTTTTCCGCCAGAGTCAAGAAAATTTAACTTGTCAGATTTATACTGAACAAGCAGCTTATTATCCTCGTT
>JADKAZ010000007.1 GCA_016719015.1 Chitinophagaceae bacterium | reverse complement strand
TCATGGATTGGACGTTACTTTCAAGAGAGCAAAAGATGGGAAAGAGTTTTATTTTGTAATTATCGAAGAGTTATTGGATACAGATGGTGAAACATATCTAAATCGTCCTTGTTTTTGACACTCCCTAATTATTATGTACTGCAGCTAACAGGGCGGTTTGGCGCTATAGCTGGGCGACGTATATGTTCTCAGCTTTTTGTTTGTCTTGTCCTGAAATAGGTTGACTAAAAATCAACCATTTTATGGACTTAAAAGAACAGATTATTAAAGAGTACCTTTAGCAAGGCTGTGGGTACCAAAACTTCAAACACCAAAACATAAACACCATGCTAAAAATCACTTTTTTTGCTTCCACCCTTTTAATCGGTTTGCTCAGCTGCACCAACAATGGCAATAACAAAACAACAGCCGAAAAAGAAACAACAGCATCAGACACCCTTGAGTATTTTAACCTGCGGCCAAAAGTGGAAAAAGAATATGGCTATACGCATGCTGTAAAAATTGGCGATGACCTTAAAATTTCCGGCGCCGTAAGTATGAACGATTCAGGTATGTTGGTGGCACCGGGCAATATGGAGCAACAAATGAAAAATTGCTACAGCGACCTGGAAAAGATCTTACAGCATTATGGTTTACACCTTTGATGATGTAGTGGTGGAAAAGGTTTCACCACCAGTATGGAAGGATTTCATCAAAGTATCCGGCTTTCGTAATTCCATTTATAAAAACAATTTCCAACCGGCACCTGGCTGGAGGTAAAAGGCCTGGCCTTACCCGGACAGTTGATTGAGATAGATATGGAAGCTCATAAAGTAAAATAGTAACGCCTGCAGTAATGATAAACCGCCCCCCACCAAGGTAGCTGAGGAAAAATAATACAGACATAAAAAAAAAAGTAAACAAAAAAAAAAAGAATCTTTCACTTGTAAGAAAAAAAAAAAACACAACAATGACAAAAATATTTCCCGACTTAAAATCAAATATTATGGGGTATATAAAAGAGCCTTTAGGAGTTGACTTCTTTGTTGACCCAAAACCTTTAACAGTGGCAGACAGGAAAAAAATTAGTGAAATAATTGCTTACTATAAAGCAACAGGGCGAAAGATGCCCATAAAAAAGACAAACTCCAAAACCCGTACAACAAACAAACGCAACAGAAAAATTTTATCCTGACAAAGAATTGGAAGAACAATTACATGCCGGTAACGAACGTCAACGTAAATTCTATGGCACGCAATACAACAATTTTATTAGGCGAATATTTTGAGAAATTAATTTCCACTAAAGTCTGCTCTGGCAAATATAACTCAGCAAGTGAAGTAATCAGAACAGCTCTGAGACTTTTAGAAGCAGAGGAATTTAAAGTGAAAGATATTAGTAAGGCTCTTTCGCATGGTGAGAAGAGCCAACTGGAAAAACACTTTGATCCTAAAAAGAATCTGAAAAAGCTGCACCATAAGTTTTTATGAAATCCTTTTCCTTCCGGGCCAATCAGGTTTGCACCTGATTAATAATTACATTTGCCCACTTTCAGTTGCATGGCACATACCAAAACCAAACTCATCATCATTGCTGCCCCGTCCGGTGCAGGCAAAACATCGGTGACCCGGCATTTGCTGAAAGCCCTGCCCGATCACCTGGCCTTTTCCATTTCCTGTGCTACCCGTAAGCCCCGTAATTATGAAAAAGATAAGGTCGATTACTATTTTATTTCGGTAGAAGAATTCACCCAAAAAATAGAACAGAAAGAATTTGTAGAATGGGAAATGGTGTACGAAGGCAAATATTACGGCACCTTAAAAAGTGAAGTGGAACGCATCTGGCAACTGCACAAATCCCCCCTGCTTGATGTGGATGTACAGGGCGGTATCAATATACAGCAACTGTACCCGCATAATTCATTGTCCTTATTTATAGAACCTCCTTCTATAGATGAACTGGAACGAAGACTGAAAGCCAGGGGCACCGAAACACCAGAATCATTACAGGCAAGGCTTAATAAGGCGGCTTATGAACTTTCCTTTAAACCCCAGTTTGACCGGGTAATTATGAATGACCAATTAGACAGGGCTTGTGCTGAAGCAGAAGCGGTTGTCAGGGAATTTCTCGGTATATAATCACCCACCGGGCCTCATTTTTGTAGTATCGCCTGACGAATCTTTCAATTCCCCCTCCTGCTCTATCTTCGCACCATGATTCATATCAACTCGATCATATTTTTCATATTGACGCTGCTGCTGATGGGTTTTTTTGCAGGTATTGAAATGGGTTATTACAGTGCCAACCGGTTGAGCATTGAGATCAAAAAGAAACAAGGCGGCTCTTCCTCCCTGTTACTTTCAAAGTTTATAGAATCACCGGCCCGTTTTTTGGGCACCACCCTGGTTGGCTTTACTATTTTCCTGGTTTTTCTTGGTTTGCAGATCAGTACGGTAATGGCCCCCGTGTGGAAGAACCTGAATGTGGGTTCTGATACGGTTCACTTAGTAGTGGAGATATCGCTGGCCACTCTCGTTGTGTTGGTTTTTGCAGAATTTATTCCCCGGGCACTTTTCAGGGCCAGAAGTATCAGCTGGCTCAACAGGCTTGCTCCTGTTATCGATTTTTTTTACCAGATGTTTCATCCCATTGCTACCGGGCTGATCGATTTATCAGAATGGATTCTGAAATATGTATTCAATATCCGGTTAGAAAAAAATAAAGAACCGCTGAACCGCAGCGACCTGAAACATCTTTTTCAGCAAACAGCCGATGACGAACGACAGGAAAGAAATACCCAGCTGATGGAGAATGCACAGGAATTGCCGAAGGTAAAGATCCGGCAGTGCCTGGTGCCACGAAAAGAAATTGTCGGGGTTGACAGCCGCACCACTATAGAAAACCTGAAGAAAAAATTCATCGACACCAAACTCAGTAAGCTGGTAGTGTTTGAAAATAATATTGACCACATCATCGGTTATGTGCATCAATTGGATTTATTTAAAAAACCTGCGTCTATACAGGCTGTATTATTACCGATACCCGCCGTGCCGGAAAGTATGAGTGCTTCAGACCTCATCACTAAGTTTACAAAAGAAAGAAAAAGTATCGCCTGGGTGGTGGATGAGTTTGGCGGCACCGCCGGCATTATTACCATGGAAGATGTGCTGGAAGAATTATTTGGTGAAATACAAGATGAATATGACACCGAGGAATTTGTAGAAAAACAACTGGCGGAAAACGAATATATCTTTTCCGGCCGGCTGGAATTGGATTACCTGGAAGAAAAGTATGGGTTTGATTTTGGGGAAGAAGAATCAGAAACCCTGTCCGGCTATATTATCAACTACCATGAAACTATCCCCCACCAGAAAGAACGCATCATCATTGATGATTACGAATTTGACATCATGAATGTAAGTGATACAAGGATTGAGATGGTGAAGATGAAGAAGTTGAAGTAATGTGGTTAAATGGGTATTGGGGGATTAGTTAATCAGGCCTTTACTGCAAAAAGTTTAATTATTTGGTACAGACATTAGATACTCTTGAAGTGTATAACCTGGCAAAATCTTTTCGCAAAGATGTTGTTCAGATTGCCAATACATTTCCAAAAGATGAGAAATTTCTTTTGACGGCACAAATGAAAGATAGTGCCCGGTCTGTTACAGCAAATATTGCGGAAGGCTATGGGAGGTTTCACTACCAGGAGGCAATTCAGTTTTGCAGAATTGCACGGGGCTCTCTCCTGGAAACATTTGATCACTTATCAAGTGCCTTGGACGAGGCCTACATTACAGAGGCCCGATTTTGCGAACTAAAACTTCTGCAAGAACAATTATTGAAAAAGATCAATGGCTATATCGCCTATCTGAAACGCCGGAAACAGGAAGGATAACTGCCACTTTAAAGCCCAATCACCCAATTAACCAATCCCCCAATCAACCAATCTACCAATCACCCAATCCCCCAATCAACCAATTAACCAATCACCCAATCCCCAATCACCCAATACCCAATTAACCAATCCACCAATCCCCCAATCACCCCTTATCTTTGTCCCTCTCTAAAACCCCCGGATGGCATTACTTGATTTTTTTAATAAACGAAAGAAAGGCGACGATAAAGCAGAAATGTCTTTCATCGACCATCTGGAAGATTTACGCTGGCATGTGATCCGTTCGGTTATTGCCGTTTTAATAGGGGCGGTCCTGGTGTTTTCTTTTATCCGGGATATTGTTACCAATATCATTTTTGCCCCTACCCGGGCCGATTTTATCAGCTCCAAATGGCTGTGCAGCCTGGGTCATAAAATAGGCATCGGCGAAACACTTTGCTTCCCTGAAGTGAATGCCAAATTCCTGGAAACAACGATGACCGGGCAGTTTATTTCTTCTTTTACACTGGCATTCGTTGGCGGTTTTATCATTGCCTTCCCCTACATCTTCTGGGAATTCTGGCGGTTTGTAAAGCCAGCCCTTTCTCCAAAAGAACTAAAACAAACGAGGGGTGTAATTTTTTGGGTGTCGCTGCTTTTCTTCGCCGGGGTATTGTTTGGCTACTTAATCCTCACCCCTTTCATGGTTAATTTTTATTTTAATTATAAGCTGAGCGACCAGATCACTATCATGCCTTCTTTTTCCGATTACCTGGAAAATCTCATTTATACAACCGTAGGTATTGGGGTGCTGTTTCAAATGCCGTTGCTCGTTATGGTGCTGGCAAGGATTGGTATCGTAAAAGCCACCTTCCTGAAGAAATACCGCCGCCATGCCTTTGTTATTATCTTAATTGCTGCGGCTATTATCACACCTTCCACCGACCCGTTCAGCCTTACCATTGTCACAATTCCGCTGTACCTGTTATTTGAAGCCAGTATTATCATTGCTTCCCGCATTAATAAGCGGCAGGAGAAGGAACAAAAAGAATGGAGCTGATATTAGTCATGATTCAATAATCAGGAGCAAGAAGTTCCCTAATTTTACAAGTGGTCTATATCCAGACTCTGAACGCTAAACCCTGAACTATTTATGCATTCTCCTTTCAACCTCAGCAAGCCCATCGCCATCGGCAGCGACCATGCAGGATACGATTATAAAGAAGAACTGATTTCCTTCCTCGAAGGAAAAGGATTTCCTTTTACCGACTTTGGTACGCATAGTAAAGACTCCGTTGATTATCCTGACTTTGCTCATCCTGTTGCAGCGGCTGTTGAAAAAGGAGAAGCTGCATTTGGTATTTTATTATGTGGCAGTGCCAATGGTGTTGCCATCACGGCTAATAAACACCAGGGTATCAGGGCCGCCATTTGCTGGGGAGAAGAGCTGGCTCAATTAGCAAGAGTACATAATGATGCAAATATTCTTTGTATCCCCGCCCGGTTTGTACGGGAAGGTGATGCAGAAAAAATGGTAAATATTTTTATGACCACTGATTTTGAAGGTGGCCGTCATGCAAAAAGAGTAGCAAAAATTGCCTGTACCTGATTGCACCACTACCATTCCTGTATTATTTATCCCTTCTTCTGCCGGAAGGGATTATTTTTAGCCTAAACACACATTCAAATGTTACAAAAATTTATTACCTGCCTTTTATTATCCATCCCTTTATTTTCACTGGCACAAAAACAAAAAAAAGATAAGAGTGCTGTTACCGCTGCCGCTACTATTACAGTAGAGGATATGAAAAGACATCTTTATACGATTGCCGGAAAAGAAATGGAAGGCCGTGATACACCATCCCCCGGTTTGGAAAAAGCAGCTGCCTATATTGAAAACCATTTTAAGTCATTGGGATTAGTTCCCGGCAACAATGGCAGCTATCGCCAAACTTATCCATTGTATAAAGATTCGGTACTCGGCGCAGCTATGAAAATAAATGGTACAGCACTGGAGCTGAATAAAGATTTTCAACCACAGTCTAATAACTATTCCGCTGAAATGCGTTTCTCCGAAGTGGTGTTTGCAGGTTACGGTATCAGTGATGGAACTATAAGAGACGACTACAAAGATTTAAAAGTAGCCGGTAAGTTAGTGCTGATAGCAGATGGAGCCCCTGCGGATTATAAACCATCGCAAACAGGATTTATGTCTCCCGCCAATGCAGCGGGCAAAATGAATGCAGCTATGAGCAGAGGAGCTGTTGCGGTACTTATAATTTATAATAACTACCCCCGGAAAAGCATGACCAGTAATACCAGCTGGTCGCCGAGCAGCTATAAAGCATCGTTGCCTCCTTTTACATTCACTATAGCTCCGTCTGTAGCAGAAAATATTATGGGAGAGGATGGTAAAAATATTATGGACAAATTAAAATCCGGCACTGCCGTTTTAAAAAACTATCCGGCAGAAATTGACCTTGCGTATTCAAAAATTACTAAAACAAATTCCGCCTCTAATGTTTTAGGTATTGTAGAGGGAACCGATCTTAAAGATGAATATGTATTTATCACTGCCCATTATGATCATTTAGGTAAACGAGACACGGTAATTTATTATGGTGCGGATGATGATGGCTCCGGCACTACCGGTATACTGGAAATGGCCGAAGCATTTGCAAAAGCAAAACAGGCGGGCAAGGGCCCGAGAAGGTCAATTGTTTTCATGACTGTAAGTGGTGAAGAAAAAGGATTATGGGGTTCGGGGTATTATGGCAATCACCCGATCTTTCCCTTAGAAAAAACAACGGTTGATTTGAATATTGATATGATTGGCCGGTCCGACTCCAGCCGCCACCAGGGCGACTCTCTTAATTATGTTTACGTAGTAGGTGATGATAAAATCAGTACAGATTTAAAAATTATCAGTGAACGAGTTAATAAGCTATACACAAAAATGGAACTGGATTATAAATTCAACGATCCGAATGACCGTAACCGGATTTACTTCCGCAGCGATCATTACAACTTTGCTGAAAAAGGAGTACCGATTATTTTCTACTACGATGGAATGCTGAAAGCTGATTATCACAGACCAACCGATACACCCGATAAAATCAATTACCCATTAATGGTAAAAAGAACACAGTTAGTTTTTTATACCGCCTGGGATATGGCCAATAGAAACGAAATGCTGAAAAGGGATTTGAAGCTGGAGATACCTAAACGGTTTTAGTAAGCACAAATGAAAAAATCTCCATCCAACGATGGAGATTTTTTTTACATTAAACTTGTCAGAATAACTTAGGTCTATTCAATCGGCAATTTCTTTTGCCATATATTTTTCAATAGCTGCCTGCAACAGTAAACGAGTGATTTTAATCCATCCTTCCATATATAAAACAAAACCCCGGCTATAAACCGGGGTTCAATTTTTATCTTCGACAATACTGGTATATTACCAGCCCAATATCCAGGCAAAAATCAAGGGCGCCACAATAGTGGCATCACTCTCCACAATAAACTTCGGTGTATTGATATCTAATTTACCCCAGGTAATTTTTTCATTCGGAACAGCACCGGAGTAAGAGCCATACGAAGTAGTTGAATCACTGATCTGGCAGAAATAACTCCAGAACGGCACATCATGCCATTCCAAATCCTGGTACATCATAGGCACAACACATATCGGGAAATCACCAGCTATACCACCACCAATCTGAAAGAAGCCAACCCCTTTACCTGATGAGTTATTGCGGTACCACTCCGTAAGCCATACCATGTATTCAATTCCGCTTTTTACCGTACTTGCTTTAAGCTCTCCTTTTACCACATAGCTGGCAAAAATATTACCCGTAGTACTGTCTTCCCAGCCCGGCACTACAATAGGAATATTCTTTTCAGCCGCTGCTATTATCCAACTGTCTTTGGGATCAATTTCATAGTACTGTTTCAATTCACCACTTAAAACAGTTTTGTATAAAAACTCATGCGGGAAATATCTTTCTCCCTTTGCTTCCGCATCCATCCATTGTTTTACCAGGTGCTTTTGCAGACGGCGAAATGCTTCTTCTTCAGGAATACAGGTATCAGTTACCCGGTTATAATGATTTTCGAGCAAATCCCATTCTTCCTGCGGTGTCAGGTCACGGTAGTTAGGAATTCTCTTGTACTTGGAATGTGCCACAAGGTTCATCACATCTTCTTCCAGGTTGGCACCGGTACAACTGATGATATCAACTTTTCCCTGGCGAATCATTTCGGCTAAGGAGATACCTAACTCACCGGTACTCATAGCACCCGCCAGTGTAACCATCATTTTTCCACCTTCCAGCAAATGCTGCTCATAACCTTTAGCAGCATCCATCAACGCTGCTGCATTAAAATGGCGAAAATGATGCTCAATGAATTTTGAAACAGGACCTTTGTTCATATTGTAATTTTTGATCCGCCTTCAGATCACAAAAAGGTGAGACAATGCGGTAAGAGGCGCAAAAATACATTTTTGTACAAACAAAAAAGTTCCGTTCTGCCGGATGCAGAACGGAACTAATACGGGGGTAAAACCAACCCAATCACTTTACGAATCGCTGCACCTCGTCAATATTTCCTTCCGGACTGACTCTCATGCTTAATTTTTTACTTTTTGATTCCAATCTGACTTTATAATTGGTACCATTTGAATTGTTTACTTCTCTCACATCGATAATTACAGCGTCAGGATATTTTTTGTCCACGGCCGTCATCACTGCCAGGGGTAACTGGTCAAAGAAAATATCCCTCATATATCCTTCCAGTTCACCTTCGGGGTTGAAATAAGCAATAACTCTCCGGCTGGCTAATACAAAACTGACTTTATCGTAGTTGTTCTCTTTGGTCCAGACTACATTCTGAGCAGTAAGGAACTCGTTCTTAAAAGTGGCTAGCACTTTTTCACCGGGGTTGGGATCATCCGTTGCAAATGCTGTTGACAGGCCTGCTGTCAATAGTAAAGAAAGTGAAACAATAATCTTTTTCATGGCTTAAGGTTTAATAGTGAATGATTTTCGATTTACCATTCAAAAGTAAGAGGATGAAAAAGCGAAGTCAAGTGAATTGTGATTTGCGGTGAACGATGTTAAGGATATTAACTACAAACAATATTCATTAACCTGTTTTTCAAAAAGACAAAACCCCGCACTCTTTTCAGAATTACGGGGCTTGTTTTACCACACACCAAAACTTAGTTCGATACAGGAAGTATATAAGTTTCTTTAGATTACGATTTCTTCACTTTGCTATGAACACTCCAGGTGTTCCCGGCTGACTTCAAAACAATTTTTGTATCGGCATTTTCCAGGGTGATATAATAATTCGTAGCATCATTTTTTGCTGCTTCAAATAAATCGCTTACCCAATAGCCTTCATAATTTTTTTTCAGGTTGCTTTGTAATGCCAATGGAAGATCAACAGGGCTTAAATAACGGGTGATTGCCAGCAGGTCTCCGATTTCG
This sequence comes from Chitinophagaceae bacterium, assembly GCA_016719015.1. GTDB lineage: Bacteria > Bacteroidota > Bacteroidia > Chitinophagales > Chitinophagaceae > JJ008. The sequence continues at coordinate 147,668 of JADKAZ010000007.1, read as the reverse complement.
TTGTAATAAGCAAACACATATTTATCGTTATAAACAAAAGTTGCTTTATAATAGTTGCTTCCCACCGACCATTCCACTTCTTTAGCAGTGGCAAATTCTGTTTTAAAAGCATCCAGTACTTTCTGATTTACATTTACATCGCCTGCAAATGCACTTAATGTGCTGATTGCGATTGCGATTGTTACAAACATCTTTTTCATAATTTATTTTTAGAAGGTTTAGGTTTTTTCTTCTCGTTTAGTGTGACGGCACAAATGTATATTAGGTTACACCCTGCAACAAGCTAATTGTGACTAATGGGAGGCTGTGTTAATGGCTGTTAACAAAGGTTGCCGGTAATTAACCGCTAAACATAAATTAAAACCTTCTATCAATAGAAAAGCAGGGAAACATCTTACTTTTGAATCATAAATTTTATAAAATGATAGCAAGATTTTTTAATCTGCTGGCGGTAGTGATTAGTTGCGGCTTTTCCTCTTTCGCACAATCAGGTAATAAACTCATTGGCACCTGGCAGGGCACTTTGAATGTGGGTATTGAACTCCGCATTGTTTTTCATATTGCTGAAGATGGAAAAGGTGGATTTACATCAACAGCAGACAGCCCCGATCAATCAGCGTATGGACTAAAATGTGAATCGACAATTATAAAAGATAATGATGTTACAATAGAGATGACAAGCCTTAATGCATCATTTACAGGTAAGTTGATAAATGATTCTACCATTGATGGCTCATTTACCCAGGGAGGAGAATTTCCCTTACTGTTGAAAAAAACAGAAAAAGTAACGGAGAAGAAAAGGCCACAGACTCCTAAACCACCTTTCGCCTATAAAAGTGAAGATGTGGAATATAATAATGCAGACAACTCCTTAGCCTATGGCGCTACTATCACTATTCCCGAAGGCAAAGGACCATTTCCAGCGGCTGTATTGATTACCGGTTCCGGGCCGCAGGACCGTGATGAAACGATTATGGAACATAAAATCTTTGCCGTAATCGCAGACCACCTCACTAAAAAAGGATTTATTATTCTGCGAGTGGATGACCGTGGCGTTGGGAAAAGTACTGGGCAATTCAGCATCTCTACCAGTGAAGATTTTGCGAAAGATGTAAGCAGCAGTGTTGACTATCTTCTATCAAGACCAGAGGTTGATAAAAAGAAAATCGGATTGATTGGTCATAGTGAAGGGGGGATGATAGCGCCGATGGTGGCAACACAAAGGAAAGACATCAACTTTATTGTACTGCTGGCGGGACCGGGAGTAAAAATAATTGACCTTATGGCGGAGCAGAATGAAGCCATTGCCAAATCTGGCGGTGTGAGTGAAGAAGCATTAAAAGAAATCAAACCCTTGTTTAAAAAGGTAGTAACCGCTATTATGGAGACAACTGATAGCAGTACCGCTATTACCAACGTGACGACGATAACAGAAACATGGGCCGCCGCCAAAAGCAGTGAAATACTGAAAGAGCTGAATTTTGAAACTGCAAAACAACGAAAGGATTATATTATTGAAATGGTGAAAGAGTTTCAATCTCCCTGGTTCAGGTATTTTATCAGTTTCAATCCGGCACAGTATATTGAAAAGTTACACTGCAAAGTACTTGCTTTGAATGGTGATAAAGACATACAGGTAATTTCCAGGCAAAACCTGCCGGGTATTGAAACCTCATTGAAAAAAAGCCGTTCAAAAGTTTACGAAGTAAAAGAGTTACAAGGATTAAACCACTTGTTTCAAACCTGTAAAAAATGTACACTCAATGAGTATGGGGAACTGGAAGAAACCATCTCACCCGCTGCCTTACAGGTAATTAGTGACTGGCTTATAAAAAACATTCAATAACAACCTGTCAATCTATAAACTTAATCTCCTATCAATTTCTTAGCCCACGCATATCTATCATTTAGCGAACCGGACATTTTGGTTGGCAATATGATCAGTGACTTTGTAAAAGGGAAAAAAAAGTTTGACTATCCAGCCGGTATTCAAAAAGGAATAATGCTCCACCGGCATATTGACAACTTTACTGATACACATGAAGCCACCAGGGAAGCCAAAGAAATTTTCAGGCCGCATTACCGGTTATACAGCGGTGCTTTTGTAGATGTGGTGTATGACCATTTCCTGGCCATTGAACCAGCTGAGTTTACCGAATCATCCCTTCATGATTTTTCACAACAGGTTTATTTTACTCTTGATAAGCAGGCACAATGGCTTCCGGAAAAATTTGCCCTGATGTTCCCTTACATGAAAGAACATAACTGGCTGTTTAACTATCGTACCAGTTGGGGTACTGGCAAAAGCCTTGGCGGGGTAGTTCGCCGCTCCGTCCACTTAACTGAAAGTGAAACCGCTTATCAATTATTTGAAGAACATTATCAACTTTTACAAGACTGTTTCCGTCATTTCTGGGCATCCGTAAAGCCCTTTGCCCGAAAACAGTTTGACATACTGCAATCCGAATAAGCAAATCGTTTACTTTTGTAAATACTCTTTATATGAAAAAAGCTTTTGGTATTATTATACTATTTCAATTCTTCTTCATTTCCCTGTTAGCACAAAATTCTTTACCACCGGTAGATAAGTCGCCAATGGATATGGGTTATTATCCTGCCAACTACCCGGTGCAAAAAATAAATGATAAAATAACGGAGCCGCTTGCAGCAAGGGTAATTTACAGCCGTCCGCAAAAAGCAGGACGAACTATTTTTGGAGGATTAGTAAAATATGGTGAGATATGGAGGATGGGAGCCAATGAAGCTACTGAAATCGAGTTTTATAAAAATGTACGTTTCGGCGGGAAAAAAATAAATAAAGGCCGCTATACTTTGTATGCCATTGTAAATGAAACAAGCTGGACTATTATTGTTAATAAAGAAACAGATACCTGGGGTTCATTTAAATATGACAGTAAGAAAGATGTGGCGAGAAGCCAGGTGCTTGTTCAAAAGACTGATTTTGTTACTGAGTCATTGGCAATGGCATTCGAAAAATCCACTGCTGGTTTTAATCTTATCATTGCGTGGGATAATATCAGGGCTTCTATTCCATTCACTTTTTAAAAAAGCCATATGAAATCAACTGCCTTTCTGTTGCTATGTTCCTTCTTTCTTTTTTCCTGTTCAGAAAAAAAGAAAAGCAGTAATGATACAAATAAAGGAAGTAAAGCAGATACTACAATAGTATCCAAACCCGAAAAGCCTGTCAATGGCTATGCCCCCGTTGATGTTTCGCCGATGGATATGAGCTACTTCCCTGTTAATTATCCGATATTAAAAATGTCTGATTCAATTACTACTCCCCCACTTGCAAGAGTAGTCTATAGCCGGCCGCACCTGCAGGGACGTAATCTTTTCCAGGAAGTATTGAAATATGGTGAGCCGTGGAGGCTTGGCGCCAATGAAGCAACCGAACTGGACCTTTATAAAGAAGCCACTATCCAGGGAAAAAAAATAAAAGCCGGCCGGTATATTCTTTACTGTATTCCCCAACAAGACCAATGGACGATTGTATTGAATAGCAATATTGATAGCTGGGGACTACATCCTGATGTTTCAAAAGATGTTGCCCGGTTTACTGTTCCTGTGAGCCAAACGGATAATTCGTTTGAGTTTTTCACTATGATATTTCAATCAACAACTACCGGTGCCGATTTACTGATGGCATGGGGCTATGTAGAAACTAAACTTCCCATCAGCTTCTGACGTTTTGCATTCACTTCCTTCTCTAAACTTTGTCCCCTGCTGCGGGAAATTATTTAGATATTTACAGCATGTGTGGCATTGCCGGAATTATACAATCAGCAGCTTGTACTTTTAATAAAGAACATCTGAAAAAAATGACAGATGTTCTGGCTCACCGTGGTCCGGATGGAGAAGGTTTCTGGCAAAATGATACAGGTAATGTTTTGTTAGGTCACCGGCGTCTTTCTATCATTGATCTCAGCCATGCCGGCCAGCAACCAATGGCGTATAAAAACCGTTACACCATCACTCACAACGGGGAAATCTACAACTACATCGAATTACGGGAAGAGTTGTTAAAAAAAGGATACTCCTTCCATTCACAAACAGATACAGAAGTAATAGTTGCCGCCTATGATTACTGGCAGGATGAATGTGTAGACCATTTTGACGGCATGTTTGCTTTTGCTATCTGGGATGAAGAAGAAAAACATTTGTTTGCGGCAAGAGACCGGTTTGGTGAAAAGCCCTTGTTTTATCATTATGATGGGAAACAATTACTCTTTGCATCGGAAATGAAAGCCCTGTGGGCGGCTGGAGTTGCAAGAGTTCCTAATCAACAATTGCTATTCAACTTCATCACCATCGGATATACAGACAATCCTTCACAGCCCGGTGAAACATTTTACGAAAACATATACAAGCTACCTCCTGCTACTGTATTAAAATATAATCCCGGAAATAAGGAGCTGTTGCTTGAAAAATACTGGGATATTGATCCGGAAAAAATAAATAAAAAAATAACTGATACGGAAGCAACAGAGCAGTTCCTTCAGCTTTTCAATACTTCAGTAAAAAGAAGATTGAGAAGTGATGTTACTATCGGCACTTCCCTCAGCGGGGGGCTGGACAGTTCATCGGTGATGGCAGCTATCAATGAACTGCAAATGTTGAATTACAAACCACAAGCCTTTACAGCAATCTTTCCGGGATTTGAAAAAGATGAACTCGGATTTTCAAAACAGGTTGTAGATAAATTCAGCCTGCAACAATTCACCACCAATCTTTCGGCAGCCGAAATGATAAAAGACTGGGAAAAACTTTCGTATCACCAGGAAGAACCCTTTGGCTCAGCCAGTATCTATGCGCAATACAAAGTATATGAATTGGCGAAACAGCACCATGTAAAGGTGTTGCTTGACGGACAAGGGGCTGATGAAACACTGGCAGGGTATCACAAGTATTATAAGTGGTACTGGCAGGAATTATTCCGGAACAGGAAATTATTCCGCAGTAAAGAATTGAAAGCAGCTAAAGAAATGGGTATTCCTGATAAGTTTGATTTTAAGAATATGATAGCGGCGTATTTCCCATCATTTGCAACTGTTACGCTGGAAAACCAATACTTGCTGAAAGCTATCCGGCATGAGGATCTTACTAAAGACTTTGTAAAACAGCAAAGTAAACAAGCATATTACACCACCCCCGATCATTTTACACTGAATGGTGTGTTGCATTTCAACACCTGCACACATGGGTTAGAAGAATTGCTCCGCTATGCCGACCGTAATTCCATGGCACATGGCAGAGAAGTACGACTTCCCTTTCTTTCACATGAACTGGTGGAGTTCATTTTTTCATTACCCGGTAATTTTAAAATCAGGAATGGATGGTCAAAATGGATACTCCGGGAAACTATGAAGAGCAAACTACCCGACTCAATTGTATGGCGAAAGGATAAAGTTGGCTTTGAGCCACCTCAAAAAAGTTGGATGGAAAATAAACAGGTACAGGATGCCGTTCATGAAGCAAGGAAAAAATTAGTGGATGAAAAGGTGCTAAAACCTGAAATACTACAAAAGAAAATTGTGCCGATGGCTTCACATGAGGCTGACAATTTTGACTGGCGTTACCTTTCTGCCGCTGCACTCTTTGCCCCCAACCCCTAAAGGGGAGTGAAAATGGCTTTACTTTGCAGATTGTTTAATTATACTTGAAATTCAAACATCAATGGACTCAAAAAATCTAAATTCCCCTGGTATGAAGCTTGCTACAAAACTTATCCATGCCGGGGCTGAACCCGACCCGTCAACTGGTGCTATTATGACTCCTATATTCCAGACTTCTACGTATGTACAGGAAGCACCGGGTGTAAATAAAGGTTTTGAATATGCCCGAAGCCAGAACCCAACCCGTAAGGCTTTGGAAGAAGCCCTCGCAATTATTGAAAATGGAAAATTTGGTTTAGCCTTTAGCAGTGGCGTAGCAGCAACCGATGCGGTGATCAAACTATTAAATCCCGGTGATGAAGTGATTTGTGCCAATGATATGTATGGTGGCACTTATCGTTTGTTTACTAAAGTTTTTGAACGATTTGGTATTGTATTTAAGTATGTGGACACTACAGATGTAGCCAATATAGAGACGGCCCTTACTACCAATACTAAATTGGTCTGGATAGAAACACCTACGAATCCATTGATGAATATCACAGACATTGCGGCGGTAGCCGCCATTACAAAAGGGAAAAACATTTTACTGGCAGTTGATAATACATTTGCTTCTCCTTATTTACAAAATCCCCTTGATCTCGGTGCAGATATTGTCATGCATTCTGTTACCAAATACCTCGGCGGTCATAGTGATGTGATACAGGGTTGTCTTGTAATGAATGATGCAGAACTGAGAGAGAAATTATATTTTATTCAAAAAAGTTGTGGTGCAGTACCGGGACCTATGGACTGCTTTTTAGTATTACGTGGAATAAAAACATTAGGTGTAAGAATGAAAGCCCATTGTGAAAATGGAAAGATCATTGCTAACTGGCTGCGCCATCATCCTAAAGTAGCCAAAGTGTACTGGCCCGGTTTTGAAGACCATCCCGGCTATGCCGTTGCAAAAAAACAAATGCGGGACTTTGGTGGTATGATCTCGTTTGAATTAAAAAATGATAGTGTAGAGGAGGCGAAGAGAGTTTTATCTTCTACTCATTTATTTTCTTTAGCAGAAAGTTTAGGCGGTGTGGAATCATTGATCAATCATCCGGCCAGCATGACCCATGCATCTATACCAAGGGAAGAAAGAATAAAGAATGGCTTGTCAGATTCTTTGATTCGTTTAAGTGTTGGTATTGAAGATGCTGAAGATTTGATAGAAGACCTGAAAAAGGCAATTGGATAAAAGACTCAGAAATTTTATACAACAAACTTTTTGATTAAAAAGGGTTTTTAGTTCCTACTGACATGGACGCATCCTTTTCCCCATACCGTGACTTCTGGCTCCGGCTCGGCATATCTGTGCTGCTGGCTTTTTTCTTTGTATTCCTGGGAAGCGATTCTATTACCGATATTGCAAATGGAAAATACTTTGTCACGGATGTGCTGTCCGGATTTATACTTACGTTCATCATTACCTCTTCTATAAATATTATTACAGCCTATCTTGACAAGCAATACCCCTGGAATAAATATTTTACCACCCGGTTAATCTACCAGTTCATAGCAGCAATCGTATTACCTGCTTTTTTTGTACTGGCATTCATGTATACTTACCTCATCGTACTATTGGGTTTTAAAAAAGAAGAAGTTCAGTTTTTTTATACAGAATTCCCGATCTCCGTTTTATTTATTGTCTTTTGGAATGTGGTATATGTCGGGTATTTCTTTTATCGTGAAACCAGAAAACAAAAAGAGGAATTAGTGTCGCTGAAAGAACAGATGTTTACGCTTCAAAATGTAAAAACAGGCTCCGATGTAATCCCAACATCAATTAATCAACCTGTTATTGAAAATTACGAAGAGGAGAACGATTTTGCTGAAAGCAATTCTTCGCCAAAAATAAAAATACTGGTAGCGGTATCCGGTAATAAAAACATTCCAATCACGGTGGAAACCATCGCCTATTTTTATAAAGATGGTAATTATACAACCCTTAAGACCTTTCAATCAGAAACGTACCTGCTGAATCACTCCCTTGATGAACTGATGAAATTACTGGAAGAAACCCTGTTTTTCCGGGCCAACCGTCAGTTTATAATCAACCTGAAAGCCTGTCATTATTTCACCAACGAAGAAAACGGGAAACTCGAAGTTCAGCTCATTCCCGAACATAACGACAGTGTAATCATCAGCCAGAAAAGGGCTCCCGTCTTTAAAGACTGGCTGAACAAATAATGATTCCTTTCTTTTCAGGCACCATTTTTAATACTTCACCTTTTTTTTCTCCTTATTCAAGGCCAGGTACTCACCCTTCGGCTTAAAGTCCCTTTTTAGTGGCTATAGTTTTGCGTTATATCCATGAAATTATTTATTCAAACTATTAAATCATTGTTATGAAAAGAGGATTATCAATTGCAGTTATCAGCGCCACAATGTCATTATTTTCTTGTTCCAAAGAAAGGGTTTCCGGAAATGGCTCCACTATTACCGAAACCAGAACAGTCAGCAATTTTACTGCTATAACTGCATCGGGAAGTACGAATGTGTACATTAACCAGGGTACTGCTTTTAAAGTAGAGGTAAAGGGCTACAGCAACCTGCTGCCGTATTATGAAACTAAGTTGGTGAATAACACCCTTCAACTTGGATACAAACAAAACGTAAATGTAAAAAATGATAATACGGAGGTTTTTATCACATTACCCGTACTGAACAGCCTGAGTATATTTGGCTCGGGTAATATAGCTGCTTCAGGAATTTTTGCCGGAAATAATGATTTCCATGCCTCCATTTCAGGATCAGGTAATATAAGCATCGATGCAGGAAGCAGTCAGAATTTTTTCGCCACCATTGCCGGAAGCGGAAATATCCGGGCTTTGAATTTTGTGACAGATAAAGCTGAAACTAATACCAGCGGTAGCGGCAATACCGAAATTACTGCCAACAATCAATTGAAAGTTAAGATTGCAGGCAGCGGTAATGTGTATTACCGGGGTACACCCATTATTACTACTACTATTTCAGGAAGTGGTGCAGTGATACCGAGATAATCTCCCGGTTACAAGGCTTTATAAAGAAGGTTGACAATTCACATCAACCTTCTTTTTATTTTTAACATGGGTTCAGAAGATAAACTTATCATTGGCCTGCTCATCTTACTTTTGGTAAAACAATGCGGGCAACTAATCTCATTAAATTTCTGAACGACAAAGTGGAGCTGTATAATCAGCCTTCATTTATTAAACATGACCCCATTTCCATTCCTCATCTTTTCTCCAAAAAACAAGACATAGAAATCGCAGGCTTTTTTGCGGCCATCTTCGCCTGGGGCAACCGGACCACCATCATTCAAAAGTCAAAAGAACTAATGCAGCTGATGGATAATGCGCCGTATGATTTTTGCCTGCATCACACTCCGGCACAATTAATAAAGTTATCCGAATTCAAACACCGTACGTTTAATACAACAGACCTGCTTTATTTTATTGAATTTTTCAAACAGCATTACAGCAAATACAAGAGTCTTGAAACGGCCTTTACCATGCATGGCGGTTCGGTTGAAAAAATACTAACCGGCTTTCATCAATATTTTTTCTCGCTGGAGCATGTACCTGCCCGGACAAAAAAACATATTGCTACTCCCGAAAGAAATTCCAGTTGCAAGAGATTAAACATGTACCTCCGCTGGATGGTGAGACAAGATAATAAGGGTGTTGACTTTGGTATCTGGAAAAGTATTTCGCCATCACAGCTTATTTGCCCTATCGACCTGCATGTGGCGAGAGTGGCCCGGCGTTTTAATATCCTTCAAAGAAAGCAAACGGACTGGCAAGCGGCATTGGAACTAACGGAATATCTGCGAACTTTGGATCCTGCTGATCCGGTTAAATATGACTTTGCATTATTCGGATTAGGCGTGATGGAAAAATACTAATGTAAATGACACCCGTTAATAAAGATCTGATCCCTGCAATAAATCAGTCGCTGGAAATAAGCCTCCCCGATTCAATTTCTTCCGAAGAGCTAAGAGAAAAATTAATTGCACATATCAATGCTCTTATCAATCAAGATTTTGAAAAACTGGTTTTCTTACTATACCGCATTGATGTGAATGAATCAAAAATGAGGTATTTGCTGGATCAACGGGAGGGAGAAAATGCAGCAGGGTTAATTGCTGACCTGATTATTGAAAGGCAACTACAGAAAATAAAAAGCAGGAAAGAATCAAAAAGTAATAGTGATATACCGGATGAAGAAAAATGGTAAGCTGCTGTAAAATAAAACCACCGACAGTTTCTTAAGCGGGACGACGAAATTAATGAAGAGAGCAAGTAGTAGCCTTTTCAAATTCCTTGTTATTAATCTTCTTTTAAAGCTTCAATACCAAACAGCTCTGCATACATATCAACTTTATGAAATTGGTAAGCCTTGTTAAATATTTCTTCGATTGATAACGGCGTTGTGGAATAAGGCAATTCCTTTTCGGTTAATTGCCGCAGATGTTTTTCACTTTGAACATATTTATTAGTCTTATTTATAACATTTGTTTTTTCCAAAATCAGGTTGGTAATGGAAACCAGGTTGTCAGCATCAACCCCATATATATTCATCTTTCCCAGTTGTAAAACACTATCCAGCCCAATTACTTTCGCTAATTTTCCTATACTTGCCACATCAGGAAACATAGCAGCAATGTCTTTACTGCCGGTATATCTTTCCGCAGTGGGAAATTTCTCCTCCATATCCTGGACAAAAGCTGCATTCCCGGCAGCCGGTGCTCCAAAAGTGATGAGTTGAAGATGTTCTTTTTTTTCCGCAGGTAATTCCTTCTTTAAATATCCTGCCAAAGGATATGCTAAGTTGCCGCCCAGGCTATGCCCGGTAATAACCACACTGGCAGTAGCCGCTACTTTCTGTTCAATAAATTCTTTAATGTTTAATCCTGTTTGTATATCTCTCAGTAATAACAAATTTTGAAAGCCACTCCAGGCACCGTTACTAACGTAGGCTTCTTTTACAGTATCTGTATAATTCCATGCCCGGATTTTAAATATATTGAAGTCTTGCAAAATAAAATTTTGAAACCCCTCATTACTAAATTCAATGATAGAACCCCTGATTACTAAAGCGTATTGACCAGTGGTTTTCTTTTTTGCAATAATGGCATAATTGCCATTTACCGGCTTAGGTATAAAAACTACTTCGTAAGCCGGGGCATACTTTGCAAATGCTTCACGGCTGCTATCTTTATAAATAAGTTGATTCAGTTGTACCGCTTCTTTTGCCGAAAGGAATAAGGGAACTTCATTTTGGGTTTTCTTATTGCCTTTGCATGAAGCAATTAATACAATAAAAAAAATACTGCTGTAGATAACTATTTGCTTCATATGCAGAAACATGGCAAGATGATGAACCTGCCTACCGGCAGGCAGGCAAAACGAGGTCAATAAAAATATAACAAGCCCCGTAAACGATTGAATTGCTTAAATACTTAAAAGCCCCTTTAGGGGTTTGGGGCATTCTTTTCTTTTCTTTCAAACATCAGTTCCTTTACTTTTTCTTTATCTTCTTTCTCTCCCTTCAGATCGAACATCGTACCGAATACATGGTCCCAGATGGTGGAACTTACCCCATACCCGTTGTGTTCATTTTTATAATGATGCAGGTGATGATTTCTCCAGAGTCCTTTCATCCATTTAAAAGGCGGGTTCCAGGCATGAATAGCATAGTGCATAGTACCATACATCAGGTAGCCCAATAAAAATCCGGGGAAAAACATAAATGCCTTACTGCCTAAAATCAGGTACATCAAACCAAAAATGGCGGATGAAAGAATGAGGCTTGGTACTGGTGGCATAAACAACCGTTGCTTATCTCTTGGATAATGGTGATGATTACCGTGCAATGTATAAATGAATCGTTTAGCCCGGCCGCTATTGGCAATCATGTGAAATAAAAAACGATGTGCTAAATACTCAAAGAAAGTCCAGAAGAACATACCCCCTAAAAAGGTGAGGGCAATTCGTCCGGTAGTAAAACCGATCGTACCGCTGTAATACACCATGTAGATCATCACCGGTGTGTACATTCCCCAAATTACTAATGGATGTGTTTTGGTGAGCATTTCAAGGTAGGGGTTCTTGAAAAGCTGCGCCTGACCTTTATTATGAATTTTCTCGAATTCCATGACGTAAAGATAAGGAAAGGCAAGTTTTGAGTTTAGAGTTTGGAGTTCAGAGTTCGTTAAAGATCTAAAAGTTCGTCAACTCTTTGAAAATGATAGCCTTTGGCTTTTAATTCCCTAACCAGGCGGGGCAGGTATTTATAAAATTTATCCTCCCGTCCGGGGCCGGCACCAATATGCATTAAAAGTATAAAACCATTTAACCCGGCTGGCTTTTGCATTTCATAATTCATGATGGAGTTAAAAATTGTTTCACTGCTTCGGTAATTTTTTTCCTTGCTGTTGGTATAGTCTGCGTGACTGAGTGTACCCGGAGTAAAATTGATTAGTTGCAGATTCAGGTCTTTTGTCCACGCAGCAATAGTGTCATTGTACCATTCATAAGGCGGCAAAAAATAAGTCGCCTTTTTAATATTAATATGATGCCGGGCCAAAGCGGTATAATTATCGGCAAGGTCAAACCGGAATTGTTTTTTGGTTACCAGCAGGCTGTCCCGTTTGTTCCAATCGCAATACAATAGATGCTGGTCGGAATGTGCGCCTAAATAATTTCCATTCTTTTTAAGTTGTTGAATCGGTTTTTTAAAATCCTTATTTCGATAAAATCTTCCCGTTAGAAAAAAAGAAGCTTTTATTTTCTCTTCGTCCAGGACTTCTGCAATGAAGTCACTGCCTTCTCCAAATTCATCGCCGGTAAAAACTAATGCGATATTTTTTTGTGTAGTATCGCCACGAATAATAGCACCATGACTATAAGAAATTTTTTTATTAAATGACTTTTGCAAAGCCTCCCCTTTCGGGGGAGGTTGGAGGGGGCTTTCCGCCTCCTTCGCAGCCAGCAAATAAATCAGGGAAGCAGTTCCATCCATCGTGGGTTCGTTGGTACTGTAGTCGCCATAGTCATCATGGTATACTGCAAGGTCGCTTTGAAATTCAGCATACTCATCCGGCTGAAACAGTTTGATACCAATAAGTCCTTTATAAATGCTGGTGTAAACAGGGCCATCTATCAAACCACCATCAATCGGGTAATTTTTAATATGGGTAAATGCAGAATGCGGATCAACCGGTGTATCTCCCCATGATGGCAAGCCATACACCATGGATGTACCCCATGGATTACACCCAAAAAGCCAGTCGAAATTGGCTTGTTCTAATTCCGAGAAAGTTTTATCGCCAGTTAATTCCCTGTACCAATAACATTGAATAGCGAATGAAGTAGTGAGATTATTGCTGCACCAGATAAATGGAACGCCACGGTAGAAGGCATTTGATTGGGCTTTGTTCCAGACAAGTTGGATGCCTTTTTTGTAGTAGCCTATTACACTATCGGTCCATTTACTTTGCTTCTGTCTGGCAAATTCATAATGTCCAATATTAATAAAAGGATACCATTGATAATGTTTCGCAGTGTCCTTTCCCAACCAAGGTGTAATAGGTTCCTTCCTGGCGTAATAGTACGCTTCGCCCCGATAGTAGTTTCTAAATCCGGTATCTTTTTTTTCAAAAAAAGAATACCCGTTATGTAAATTTGACAACTGCGTTAAGGCCAGTTCCATATCATCATGTGAATTTTCTTCTGCATAGATATAGGGTGATTTTACTGAAGCTGTTTGTGTAAATCCCTGCAACCGAGATCCGAAATCAATCGCTGTTTCTGACTTTCCCGCTAAAGTCTTCGCATATTTAAAATCAATTGTATTAAAGATTTGTGCTCCAAGAGCAAAAGAACTGCTGAATTTTGCTGCCGTTGAACTTCTGCCCGTTGTATTATTCATAAACTTCCCCCGCTGCTGCGGTTCACCACTTACAAAATAAACAGGTCGTTCATATCCCCTTCCGTACATACTGTCCATCGCCGGCATCCGCATACTGATATGGTCACGGTCATCACCAATCTGGTTGAACATCCAATCTGGCCTTGGGTGCATTTTCAATAACCAGTCCAATCCCCACTTGGCTTCATCCAGCACATCGGCCATTCCATTTTTTCCATCCAGGCCATTCGCTTTTTTCTCATCCGTAAATACGTTGGGAAAATCCCGGTAAGCCATCAGCAAATGATACGTTGCATTCGCAGAGGTGGTGGAATATTGTAAATAATCCGAGGCATCATGCCAGCCACCCACCACATCTATATGTGTGCTGTCTTTAATTCCAGCTTTTTCGCCATACAAAACATAACCATCCTGTGTGTGGCAACTATCTTTTAAATAAGGATTGAAACCGGTTCGTTGCTGCCGCATGTAACGGAGACAAAAATCTGCTGCACCTTTATATACATCATCACCAATTATAAACTCAGGAGATGTGGCGCCGCCTGCCTTCAGATAATATCGCCCCGGCTTTTTGAATTCAGAAAAATTGAGGCGGTAAGTTTCTTTGAAAGGATCGTAAGCACCAAATGTTTTTCCAGTCTTACCGGAGGCAACAACTTTTTTTGAAACTGCTTCCACCAACTCCCAGCTTTTTACGGAGAATTCTTGCTTACTGCACCATACTGCTACTTTCACCCCTTCGGGGGTGTAGCCTAATTGGTTAATTCGAATCCAGCTTGTTGGCTCTTCTTTGTTTGCAAAAGCCAATATCGGTAATAGAAAAATAAATAACCATTTTTTCATGACACCAATTTACAAACAACCTTTGGTTTAAATACATTGGCACACGGATAACACGGATTGGAAAGATTTAAACGGATTTCTTTGAATTACGGATGAACAAGGATATCCTGCTTTGCAGGGTTTAGGATTGCTGAAATAATCTAAATTTTCTGCGAAGCAGAAAAAATCTGTGTTTATCCGTTTAATCAGTGTCATCCGTGTGCTTGTATTTCTTATTGTACCTTAGCGGCCCTATACACAACTCATTATGAAATTAGTTTCCTACATCAAAGAAGAAAGAGAACAGCTTGGCGTATTGATCAATGACATGATTTACGATATGGAAGTGCTGCATCCCGACCTTCCAAACAGTATGGGTATGTTTTTAAATTACTGGGAAGACAGTTTTCCCATGGCACAGGCTGGTGAGCTGATGCTGAAAGAAGGGACAAGGACAACTAACCGGGGTGTTCCGTTAAAAGATGTGCAGTTGCTGGCACCCGTTCCCTTTCCTACCAGTTGCCGGGATGGATATGCATTTCGCCAGCATGTGGCGGCCGCCAGAAGAAACAGAAAGGTGGATATGATTCCGGAATTTGACCAGTACCCGATTTTTTATTTTACCAATCATCACAGCATCACCGGGCCCGGGGAAGTCCGCTGTATGCCCGATCATTTTGAGAAATTAGATTTTGAACTGGAAGCAGCCATTGTTATTTGCAAACAAGGCAGAAATATAAAAGCGAAAGATGCTGATGAATACATCGGTGGCCTGATGATCATGAATGATATAAGTGCAAGACGTTTGCAGATGGAAGAGATGTTGCTGAATCTTGGTCCCGCTAAAGGAAAAGATTTTTCTACCGCTATCGGCCCCTGGCTGGTAACGCTGGATGAACTGCAGTCATTTGAAATTCCAGCGAAGGAAAACCATACCGGCACCGCCTGGAATCTTGGCATGAAGTGCAGGGTGAATGGCAAACAGGTGAGTGAAGGAAGTGTGGGTGATATGGATTGGACGTTTGCTGAAATTATTGAAAGGGCTTCTTATGGTGTTGATCTTTATCCCGGAGATGTAATTGGCAGCGGCACAGTTGGTACCGGATGTTTTCTTGAATTGAACGGCACCGGAAAATTAAATGACCCCAACTACCAGGAACAATGGTTGCAACCTGATGATGTGGTGGAAATGGAGATTGACGGCTTAGGGTTGTTAAGTAACACCATTATTGCTGAGGAAAGTGACTGGAGTATTTTGAAACTGAAGAAAAGTTGAGAGATTAACCGCAGAGAACATGAGTTCGCTGAGTTATCGCAGAGAATATGACAAGAGAGAAATTAAATGAAATTGGAGGAATTATTCTTGATGCCTGCATTACAGTGCATCGGGAATTGGGACCTGGTTTGTTGGAGTCTGCTTATGTGATAGCCCTGGTCAGGGAAATACAATTAAGAGGAATCAAAGCAAGAGTACAGGTACCTGTAGAATTGGAATATAAAGGAGAGCCGCTTGGGAAAGTGTATGTTATGGACATTTTAGTAGAGGAGGAAATAATACTGGAAATAAAATCTGTTGTTGCAATTGAACCAATTTTTAAAGCACAACTAATAACATATTTAAAATTGGCTAACAAGAGCCTGGGTTATTTAATTAATTTTAACGTACCATTACTGAAAGACGGGTTTAATAGAATAGTTTATAATTTTTAACTCTGCGTAACCTCCTTTTCTCCTGTTCTCTGCGGTAAATGTATTGATATGCTTATTAACCTGAATGATTTAAAGCCGGCTGAAAAGCAATACTACCTGCAGCATGTAATTGCTCCACGGCCTATTTGCTTTGCCTCCACCATTGATAAAGCAGGGCATGTAAACCTGAGTCCGTTCAGTTTTTTCAATTTATTTTCTTCTAATCCACCCATTGTTGTTTTTTCTCCGGCCAGGAGAGTAAGAGATAATACGACCAAGCATACCTTACAAAATGTACTGGAAGTGCCGGAAGTAGTTATCAATATCGTTACGTATGATATGGTGCAACAAATGTCATTGGCGAGTTGTGAGTTTCCAAAAGATGTCAATGAATTTATAAAAGCAGGCTTTACCGAAATTCCAGCTACGGTTATAAAACCGCCAATGGTAAAAGAAAGCAAAGTACAACTGGAATGTAAAGTGATTGAAGTAAAACCATTGGGTACAGAAGGTGGAGCTGGTAATTTAGTAATATGCGAAGTACTGGTCATACACATTGATGATTCCTTATTGGATGATAACAAAAAAATGGACCAGCGAAAAATAAACCATGTAGCAAGGTTGGGCGGCGACTGGTATTGTGTAGTAAACGAAAGCAATCTTTTCCAGGTAGAAAAACCAAATACACAACTGGGTATTGGTATTGACACCCTCCCCGCTTCCATACGCAACAGCAAAATTTTATCAGGCAATAATCTTGGGCAGTTAGCCAATGTACATGACATGCCCGTAATTGACCCGTCTTATGATGATGCCCACCTGAAACAAATCATTCAATACTATAGCATTAACCCCGAAGACATGGAGAAAGAACTCCATTTGTACGCCAAAAAACTACTGGATTCCGGGAAAGTAAAAGAGGCCTGGCAGGTTTTGCTGGCTGCTGTGTAAACAGTTTTTTTTCTGCCAATACTTTTCTATCTTTAATAGGCACCCCTAAAATGTTGTTCTATGCGTAATTTAAGAACACCATATATCCTATTTGCCATTACCATTGTTGTCAGCTTTTTTTCCTGTGTACCTCAAAAAAAGGTTAGCTCCCATCAACGGGAATTATCTGCTCTTGACAGCCTGCTGGCCCAGCATCAAAAGAATTTAAATGAACTGGATAAAAAACGACAAAAAAAACAAACTGACAATGAAATGGATGACACCGTCAGTTCCAGGATTAAAAAATTTATCGGGATGACCAATGCGGAGATTGAGAAACTGGTGGCGCAAAATTCCGTACTTATCGGAGATATAGAAGTAAATAAAAATGACTGGAACAGGCTGCAGAATGCCCTTACACTTTCTCAAAAAACATCCAAGCTCATCAATGATAAAGTCAACCTGTTAAACGATCTCATTAACCGTAATACCGTTGTAAAACTGGAACAGGATGTATTATTTGAACCCGGCAGATACACCGTCAGTTCGTCCGTAGCTGCTGCTATCAGCAATTTTTTTGAACCGGCTTCCAAAGAAATTGATTTGTTTGTAAAAAAATATCCGGATTTTCCTTTGTCATTGGTCATTACTGCAAAAGGTTATGCTGATGCAACACATATTTCAGAAGGCTCTTCCTTATATAAAGATTTAAAAGACGATCTGAAGCTTTCCGGCAAAAGTGAAATAACAAATGATGACCTGAACCAGGCCTTGTCAAGCAAAAGAGCAAAATCGGTGATTGAACTCTTTCAAACATTTACCAAAGGCCGGTCCAGCGATGGCACCAATATCAAGAATATTATTTTCCTGTACGAAGGAAAAGGAGAATCCTTGCCGAACCCAAAACTTAATGATTATAAAATAGATGATCCCAGAAGAAGAGTGGTGTTACTTTTCTGGGGGTGTTTCCTGATTAGTTTTATTGATTCGCTTCCTTTCTCAACAGGTAGATCATTTCATCTGCACCCATAACGGCATTCAGCTGGATGGCAATAAAAGCATATTTACTTTTTCCCACTATATCCGGTCCGGCCGCCAGCATACCACTAGCAACACTTCTTTTTGTAAAAAATTTACAGTTTTTCCTGTCCAATACTTCAGGGGTAGCATTATTCACATAATACAGGTACCGAACATCCGAACAGATATCATAAAAAGCTTCCCTTGTTTTACTCCCATCACTATTTTTCGTTACCTCAACACCATTCTGTTCAAAATAAACATTCAGTTTGCTTATTATTATTGCACTGGTACAATTATGTTTCTGTAATAACCCGTTGAGAATATGGCCGGCAGTATCGTTCTCAAGCCCCTCTGATACTACTATTTCAAATTCGGTATTACCCCTTATCTCATTGCGTAAGTAATGCTTAAGACTATCTGCCAGTTCTGCAAAAAGCTCTTTCTTATTCTTACGGGCCTTTATTTCCGAAGCATCAAAAGCATTGATGATAAGAATACGGGGGATAGTAGTATCCGCTTTTGCATTACGGGTTCAGCATGGCTTTGTAAAAAAATAAGACCAGCAACAAACAGCAGTAATATTTTTTGCATACAAATAGTTTGAACTTGTTTTATTTCAATCCAAGTCTCGTCATCAGCATTTCTTTTTTGGCTTTACTTACAGAAAGTTTTTCGCCACTGTTCAGCACCACATAACCACCATCCGTTCTTAAGAACTGTGCTATGTAATTTACATTTACCAACGTAGAGTGATGTATACGGTGAAACAACTCTGCCGGCAACAATTCCTCCACATCACCCAGTGTGCGGGAGATAAGCATTGTCTTTTTGTCTTTTATGTAAACTTTTGTGTAAGCACCTTCTGCAGTAAGGTAAATAATAGAAGAAACATCTACGAACTCATATCCTTCCCGTTGCGGCAAAGCGATCTTCTGTTCGGCTCCCGGTTGCTTCATATTACTGAGCAGGTTACTGATATGCTGAAGGCTGCTGCCCTCTGCCATTTTCTTTTCTACTTTTTGTACCGCCGATTTTAAATCGTTAGCGTCAATGGGTTTCAGCAAATAATCAATGGCACTGATACGGAATGCTTTTGCGGCAAACTCACCATGAGCAGTTGTAAAGATGATGGAGAAGTTGATTTCTCCCAGCACTTCCAGCATTTCAAAGCCATTCATCCAGGGCATTTCCACATCTAAGAAAACGAGATCAGGATTATGTTTCTTAATGCTCATCATACCTTCTTTGGCAGAGTGGCACACATCTGCCACTTCCACTCCGGGACAGTTTTGCTGCAGGTCGCTCAACAAAGCCCTGATACAATGCTGTTCATCATCAACAATAATTGCCCGTATCATATTTCTTCTTTTATAGTGATAATAACTTTTGTTCCGGTTGCTTTTCCATTTTCATCTTTCTTATCAATCGTTACAAGACTAGCTTGTCGCTGTTGTAATAAATTATCCAGCTCAAGCCGGGCCTGTGTAAGATTTACACCCTTGGATTGATGTGCCGTGCTAATGGATTTATTCTGTTGAGATGCCTCTCTTCCAATACCATCGTCTTCTATTGCTATTTCTATATAGCCATTATTTTCAGACACATTGACTAAAACAGTTCCGCCGTTATTTTTTGGCATAATTCCATGCCAGATAGCATTCTCAATAAAGGGCTGAATAATTAATGCAGGGACTTGCACCGATTTCAAATCAATATTTTCATCAACGTTTACCTGGTAGGAAAACTTCGTATCGAACCGCATGGATTCTAATTGTAAATAGAGTTTACAGGTTTCGATTTCATCATATAAGGTGATTTCTTTTTTATCGGCATTGTTAAATAAGGTGCGGATCAATTTTGAAAAGGTAGTAAGGTAGGTAACGCCTTTCTCCGTTTGCTTTTCCTGAATTAATGATTTAATAGAATTCAAACAATTAAAAATAAAATGTGGGTTCATTTGGGCACGGAGGGCTTTGGCTTCGAGTTCTAATAGTTGTTTTTCATAAGCACTCTTCTCACTCTCCTCTTTCCTTATTTTTTTTACTCTAAGTTTATATGCGATAGAAATAAAAGCTATAAGGAAAGCCCCGGCTAAAACCATGAACCATTTCGTCTTCCAAAATGGAGGAGTAATGATGATCTTATAGGTAACAATGCTACTCCAATCCGTATGAGGCAATTTCGATCTTAGCTGAAAATGGTAGTCACCCGCCATTAAATTAGAAAACACAATACTTCTATTTAAATGATCTGTAATAACCCAGTTTGAGTCAAGACCTTTCAGTCGATAAGAGTATTGGATCTGATCGGGCATTTCATACTCCAAAACTGAAAACCTCAGTTTTACAAAATTTTGAAAATATTTTAATTTAAACGTGTCGCTAATCTGAACTATTGAATCCGATTTTAAAAGTTGAAACTCGGTAAGATAAGGCAGGGCTAAGCCTCGAAACATTAAAAGGCTATCCAGCGATACCATTTGAAATTTATTATAAAAAGAAAGGAACACTTTTTTATTTGAAAAAAAAGCAGCCATTACCTTGTTACTTTCAAGACCATGTCCAATATTATAGGCAAATAAATCTGTAGGAGACTTATAAATATAAAAACCCTGATTACTGGACACAATTACATAACCTCTGCTTGCATACTCAATATTGTTAAATAATACCCCTTCTGGATTTAAAATATTCTTATTCTCCTGTAATTTGTCATCAAATATTTTTATTTTTTTCTTCTCATCTATTATCCAAATCTGCCCTATTTCATCGACTGCAAAATCAGTTACCTTTTTAATTGCATTGCCTTGTCATCATATGAAGCAAGTCTTAAAGTATCAGCCTTCCCACTTTTTTTATTTAGCCTATAAATATTATTCGTTTCTGTGACATAAATATTACCATTTGATTCAAGTATTTTGCCGTTAAAAATCTTAGTTCGCTTTTTTTCCGCTTCCTTGAAAGTTGCTACAATCTTTCCTGGTCTTTCAATATTTGCATATTCAATTAATTCGAAATTTTCACTCAAAACATAGAATTTATCTGACACTATTCCTGTGAGCATAGCAACAATCGTCGTAAAGTCTTTATCACCCATTTTCAAAAGAATACTATCAAATCTTTTTCTTTCTTTATCTAATAGGTATAGATAGTTGCCTGGCCCCTTTGCATAAATATTTTTTTTCCACAATGCCAGGCTCCACACCGGTGGCTCTGCATTTTTCCAAACTTCTCCTCCAGGCATTCTAAAACCAAAATAATCAAGTGGATATATTGTATTTGAAAATTTTGTAACACCGTCGCTAAAACTAATACCAGCAAAAAAAGACTCCATTTCTTCATCATAAAAATACCACTTAATAAATTAGGCATTATATCAGGGATAAACTGATAACTGATATCTTTTGTAAAAAAAACTGATGATTGCTTTCGTGAAAAATAAAGTTTTCCATCTCTAATCATCCAAATACCATATCTACTTCCCTTAATTACAGTAGTTTGGTTATTTATTGGTAACATCTGAATACCCGGTAGAAAAGAGTATGTAGATGTAGGTATTGAGAATAGTGCAGGTAAGGTATCCCGAAAAGCTACTAACAATTGCCGATCATCAATGCGAAAAATGGAATTAACATAATTTCTGACATTAGATATCTTAAAATATTTTTTTGGGGAGGGTTATAAGACTTTTCGTCTTTCAATTTATTAAACAAAACGACGCCCCCGCCATTAGTGCCAAGAAGCAAGGTGTCCTTATTCAATTGTTCAATGCTGAATATTCTAAGTCCGTAAATCTCATTTTCATTTTTCCGGACTTCATATACAAAATCTGACTTCAGGTCTGTATGACCTGTTTTCCCATTATAACAATATAAAGCCAGGTCAGACCCAATCCACAATAAATCCGGATCTGATTTATCCTCAAAAAATGAATATGCTGTGTTTAAGTTTCGTTTTGTTGAAGGAAATTTTTTGGTTAGATCAGAAATTGGTAAAGACAAAGAAAGACATGTTTTTTTTATTGGATCAATACAATAATACCCACCTTCTTCAGCTCCCACATAAACTATTCCTGCTTTGCTTATAAACAGTTTCACAAAACTGATCTTGCTAAGCTTAATTGAATCATCCTTACTAATAGTAAAAGGGGAGAATACTTCATGGTTCGTATTAAATTCATATAAACCAGTTTTGTCTAACCAGATATAAAAATTTCCTTTGTCGTTTTCTATTATTGACCGTATCCTGTAATTTGTTTTTCCTGGGATACTAAAACTCCTAAATTCGCTACCATCAAAACTGATTAACTTCTCATTAGTAGTAAGCCATACTTTATTATCCTTAGCAGCAATATGAATACCAGTTAACTCAATATTTCTAATCCTCTCATTATCAATTAAATTAAATGCAACATTAATATTCTGTGCATAACTACAAGCCCAAAAGATGAACGTAAATAAAAAAAAATAGCCTCTTTTTCTTTTCATAAATTATCTTATTTATAAAAATAATCGGGTTATACTTAAGGCTTTATGCAGCTTTGGCAAATTAGCCTTCGCTATTTGATAGTTGTCATAGAAACGAATCCTGGCCGTACAGGATCTTTTAAGAAGTACTTTAAATTACTTTATTTTTATTAACCCAAAGATTTTTAAAGTAAAAAAGAATCGACAAATCTTAATTTACAAAAACCTCTCCCGTTTCATACTGGCCGATGACAAGGCAATTCAAAGAAATACCCTCTAATAATATTATCGTCCTTTTTACTACCATTTCAGTTTTAAAACTAATCAGCTGTACTTAAGTAAGAGTCAGGAAGTTGGCCGTTAGCCTTTCCTGCTTAGCAGTTATCATAGTTGGGGACAAGAGCAGATGCTGGTATTAAGTTACAGACATATTTGGCCAATTCAAAGTGGCAGGATACCAAATATCGCTTTCAGAATAAATTGAGTTTTTTTATCTTTAGTAAAACCTTACATCTTGAAAAAGCTGCTCATAGCAATACTGTTCCCGGCAATAGCCATTCATTCAGTTGCCCAGGAGGTGCAACCAGTTGCTCCGGCAGTAACAACAGACACCATTACAAAAACAAAGATAGATTCCGTTCCCACCATCGCTTCTCAAACAGATAGTCTGAAAATTACAAAAAAGCCAAAGCGCAAAAAAGAACGAAGCGATACGGCTGCTTATAATCCCTATCAACCGAACAACACGGTTACAAAACCACTTCCGTATAATAGTTATAAAGAAAAAGAAAAACCTTTGGAGAGGCCGATTTTACCTGTCGGAGATATTATCAGGGAAGTAATAATTCCTAAAAAAAAATAACTAACATAAACCAAAGGTCTTCCTTACACTTAAAATTAGCAACATGAAACAAATAATCTTTCTCTTCCTTTTTCAGCCATTGCATTTTTCTTCTTTCAGTCAGCCTGGTAGTCCGGCTCCAGCATTGACCAAACAAGATTACCTGCAAAAAGTAAAAACAGAAAACAACTGCCTGGGTGCTTTTAGCCGGCGGGGCAACTGTTGGTGTAATTGGATTGTCGCAATTCAATTTTGCCGGCAGTGATGGAGAAGTAAATAACGGTGGCGCTACTGCTATGTTTTTAACGGGCACCGCAGCAGTAATAACCAGTATCCCGTTTTTTAGTGCTGCAAAAAAGAATAAGAAGAAAGCTGCTTCCATCAGTTTTAAAATGGACAGGATTCCAATTCTGCAAACAAAAAGCATGACAGCAATAAAGTACCCTGCCATTTCATTTCGCCTGCCCATTTAATTATATCCAATCACCGCTAATACATAAAACTAATTAGTATGAAAAAAACTGTTTCACTGATTATTTTTATAACCATTGCCTTTTCTTCATTCAGCGAGATACTATTACTACTGCTCCGCTTACCAGGCAAGATTATCTGCAAAAAAGCAAGAACCAAAAAACTACCGCTAATATCCTCAGGTATGGGGGTGCCGCATTGGCTGTTACCAGCCTGTTGCTGCTGAGTGATGATATTGGTGGTGTGGTTGATCCAACCGACAATGATAATTTTACGGCAGCCACGGTATTAATTTGTGCAGGGCTGCCGCCGCTATTATCAGCATCCCATTGCGAAATGCTGCCCGGAAAAATGAACAACAGGCTATGAGCCTGTCATTTAAAACCTTCAGGCACCACAACTAACAAATAAGAGCATTGTTCAAAGAGCCCTGCCGTCACTTACATTAAAGATTAACTTGTGAAAATAAATAAATCTTTAATTGCGATATCCTGTACTGTCTTATTAATGACACCGGCCTTTTTTTCCTGTAATCAAACAAAAGAGTCCACTGCTCATTACAATGACCTTTTTTTTGACAACCTCTCTGGTGAAGTTAAAAAAACAGAAGAAACTTCTTATCAAATAGATAACACAGGGAAAACGGGAACCGCTGACTCCTGCTGTAACAGCATTACTGAATATGACGATAAAGGATACAGGAGCCGGCAGTTCAATAAAGATATCAATGGCAATGAGAAAAACGGACAAACATATATCAGCCGGTACAACGATGGCAAGCCTAAAGAAATTCACTTTACACAAAATGGCAAACTAACCAGCACTCTTTCTGGCTCTTTAGATCACACAGGTAAATATGGCGACACCCGGATTTATGATGCCGCAGGAAAACTGGAATTTTACTATTCCGGGATAACCGTGAATGATTATGGTAAGATTATACTCATGAAAAAATTTACCCCTGATAGCATTTTACAAGAAACCATTATTAACAACTACACTAAACAAATATGGGTTGGTGGATTTATAAAAGATAATAATGGCAAAGAAATCTTTTCTACAACCATACAATTGAATGAAAAAATGGACCCAGTCCTGGTAACTGAAATAGTGATGACAGATAGTTTACCGGATATAACTACTACCAGGTGTACATATAATCTTTATGATCGCACAGGTAATTGGATAGAACGAAACGAAACAGATGAGAAAGGGGCAAAACTCAAAAAGCTGAAAAGAAAAATCACTTATAAAAATAAGTAGTCATCAAACGAACCCTTTCATTATTTACTTCCAAACACTTTCTTCAAGATATCAGAGCCCCTTGCCAAAGGATTGGCCCTTATATTAGCTTCTTCTTTTGCTACCTGGTCAAATAATGCATCTACCGCTTTCCCCACTACGTAAGAAGTAAGGTCAGGATTAATTTTCTTAAATGTGGTAGGGAGATTATTATAAGAAGTAATGATGTCTGAATAATGTTTGGTGGCATCCACTTTATCCAATGAATTTTTTACGGAAGGAGTAAAAGCAGTAATCAATTTCTCTTTCGTTTTATTCTTAAAATATTTAGTGGCTTCATCCTTATCGCCTTTTATAATATTCAATGCATCGGTCAGCGTCATTGCTTTGACCGCATCAATAAAAATCGGTTTTGCAAAAGCCACCGCATCTTCCGCACCACGGTTGATAGAGAGAATGGCCTTATCCACCTGTGCTCCCATACCAATATTCCGGAGTGTTTTCTCTACCTTCTTTGCATCTTCGGGCAGCAGCATTTTATAAAATTCGCTGCCAAAAAATCCATCTGTCTTATTGAGGTTCAGTACGGCGGTTGTTACACCCTGCAGCAAGGCCTCTTTAATTCCCTGCCCGGCTTCATTCTCAGTTATGCCGGTAGTTGATTTTTTGTTGGTGAGTATTTTGGGTAAAGTGATTTGCGAAAAACCGGTTGCCGGTGCCAGCATACAAGTGAATAATCCAAGGACTACTAAAGTTTTCATATAAGTATAAATTTATAACTGACCGCAAGATAGCTGCGATTGATAACAACAAAAAACCTGCCGCAAGATTTGACGTTTATTTAAGTCAGTAGTTGCGGCAGGCTCAATATTTCAGGCAGGTTAGTTCCATTTTGCACCAAACACCTTCCTCAGCAGGTCGGAGGTACGGGCGGCAAAATTCTGGCGGATATTTACTTCTTCTTTTGCCACCAGGTCAAACAGGGCATTGGTAGCTCTATCGGTAACAAAACCGGGCAGATCTGGATTCAGTTTTTTGAAAGTGGTAGGAAAATTATTGTAGGTATTTATTACATCGCTGTAATACCTGGTAGCATCCAGTTTGTCCAAAGATGATTTTATAACCGGCAAGAAAGCCGCAATCAGTTTGTCCGTTGTTTTTACCCGGAAAAAATGCGTAGCACTGGTATCACCATTCCTTACCAGGCCTATCGCATCACTTAGCGTCATACTTTTAATAGCATCCACAAAAATCGGTTTGGCAAATCCGGCTGCATCTTCAGCCGCCCGGTTGATCTGTAGGATAGCTTTATCCACCATCTTATTCATTCCCAGGTCCCGTAAAGTGTTTTCAATTTTTTTAGCTTCTGGTGGGAGCAATATTTTATAGAAGGCATCTTTAAAGAACCCGTCAGGTTTATTGAGTTGCAATACAGCTTTCACTAATCCCTGGCCCAAGGCCTCTCTGATACCGTCGCCGGCTTCAGCTTCTGTAACGCCACCCATTCCGGTTGGTAATTTTGATAATATATCGCAAGAACCGAGAAGCATGGTAGACAACAAAGCAGATAATAGAATTTTTTTCATTTTTTGAAATTTAATACAGGTGTTGAAATTTTGGCTGACGTAACTGTCAGTGATAGCCACACTTGCTTTGAAGTATTTAAAGGTACTTAAATTTGATCAGGAAGACGGGCTGTTCTGCTTATTCGTTGTATATTAGATAGTATGATTGAACCCCTCCTGGAACGATTGAATAAATTTCACCCTCTCAATGCTGCGTTGACGGAGAGGATCAGTTCCGCCACAAATATGGTTACCTACCATGCCGGGGATTATATTCTGAAAGAAGGGCAGGTTTGTAATAAAGCCTGCCTTGTTATAAAAGGACTGGCCCGTTCTTATTATATTAAGGAGGACAAAGACATCACTTCCCGTTTTATGGATGAAGGGTTCATCATCACCTCCTGGATAAGTTATTATACACAGCAACCCGGTAATGAATTTATAGAAGCCCTTGAAGAAACCACCCTTGCTTGTATCAATTATGCTGATATACAAAAAATGTATACCGACTTTCCTGAATTTAATATTGTAGGAAGGAAACAGGCAGAGTACGGTTTTTTTATGGCAGAACAACGAACACAAATTCTCCGCAAGCATACCGCAGAAGAAAAATATAAATTCTTCCTTTCCAATCACCCCACCCTTTTGCAACGGGTAGCATTGAAGCATATTGCCACCTATCTCGGCATGAATGAAGAAACATTAAGCAGGGTACGTAGTAAGTTTCATAGAAAAAAAGATTGACATCCTGCTAGCGGTTGACAAATGTCAACGATTTTTATAACCCGCCGACTCTTGACATTTGTCAATGAGCCTAAACTACCATCATCATAATTTGGCAGTGCAATTCACCTATTGAAAACAAGCGGAAATAAATCAATTATCAGTAAACCTCTTGTTATGAAAAGTACGTTCCTGTTCACCTGGCTCCTGTTAATCTCTTGTTTCATTTGTACCGCACAGAAAAAAAACTATATCGGCGTTGAAACCGGTGCCTATTTCGGTAATGCCAATTCTAATATCGAGTCCGGCATGGTCAGCTCTGGATTTGGCGATAGACAAACAGCAAGTTTTTTGGGGCTCTTTACCATCGACACTGAGTACCCGAGAAAAAGAGCCGGCAAAACTTCATACCGGGTAAAATATGGCCACTATCTTAATAAGAAGACCGCTATTGAAGCAGGCGTTGGTCTTTCCTATCACGGAACAGTGGAGGGATATGACGAAAAGAATTTTGCACAGTCCAATTACCTTACCCTTACAAGTAATATTCACACCCTGTACATTGCCTGGGTAAAAACAGATAGTCTCGGGAAAGCCGGATTCGGAATCGGCCCGGCATTATCTTTTTATAAACTCTCCGCAGATATAAACCAGGGTACCTCCCGGGAAACCACTAATTATTTATTACCCGGTGTAATGATAAAAGGGTTTTGGAATTTTCTTTCCTATCCTTCCTGGTTTCTGGGTATGGGAACTGAATTATCTGTTACTGCCGCTGCAAAAATTAAGGCGATAAAAATTACCACCCCTACTTCTGAATCTACATTCAAATCAACAAAGGCGGGTTCTTTTAATGGCAATATTTCTATAACAGCAGGATTCAGGTTCTAAGTAAAAAATTTTAATATGAAATATATAATGAAACTATCATCCATCGTCATCGCTTGTTTTGTTTTATCCTTCAGTGCCTGTAAAAAAGAAACGGATACCAGTACCAGTTATCTGAAAGGTAAAGTAGATGGCGTCGCTTTCGAATGTAATTCAGATATTCGGGCTACTACCGGGGCAGCTGGTGATGCCACTATTTTTTTTCGGGGTGATGTTTCCCCCTGGTCATTCCGGTTCTATTTAGACGGTCAGGGCTCTGATATCACAGCTGGCACTTATAATTTTCAAACTGGTATATTACGCAATGCAGTTGTCTATCAGAATAATGATGGCTATGCTGCCGGTTATTTCTGTGATCCATTTGCACCTTGTGTATTTTATGGAAGCGGCAAAATAATCATTCAGGAAATCAATAAAAAGTATATCAAAGGCACTTTTGAATTTGTTACCAATGTAAGTGGTGCAACGGGCACTTTTAAAACTGTTACTGATGGAGAGTTCCACATTAAAAGAGGATAACCTGTTTTAAATAATAAAACCTTGTAGTATGAAAAAATATATTCTTGTTAGTCTGTTAATGATCTTGAATGTTGTTTCTTTTTGTCAACAAACAACTATTTCACTCCAGGCCAAGCAACCAGATTACCTGAAAAGAAGCAAGAATCAGCAAAAAATAGCAACCATACTATTATTATCAGGACCTGTTCTTATAGTTGCTCCGCTGCTAATTGCCTCAGGATTAAAAAATGGAGGAGATGCTGCATATTACGCCATGGCAGCCGGGTTTCTTACTTTTCCTGCCAGTATTACCATGTTCATTATAGCATCCGGAAACCAAAAAAAGCCATGCAGTTTTCGTTAAAAAACGAAACGGCTACACAGTTTATGGGAAACGGATTTGTAAATAAGGTGGTTCCTTCTTTATCCTTAAAAATAAATTTATGAACCAACCTTGTAAAATCCTCCTGCTGTTTCTATCCTTAACAATGCTGCTGACTGGTTGCAAAAAAAACAGCGACTTTCTTTCTTATGATACAAAAATCAGCTTCAACTATAATGGACAGCAATATAACCGCACATCTCCCTCCTCCATTTTAACGGATATAATACTTGTGCAGGGCAATCTCCTGTTCGTAAATTTTACAGGACTTGCCATTGAAGACCAGGATAATTTATTAAACGGAAAAATACTTTTATTGGCCCGGACCCCGGGACCGGTTCAATGTGCCTACTTACAACCAACCGGTACTTCCGTATCTGCCCTCGGAGGAAATTGCAGCCAGTTGCAAAATGTCGGCAACCCTATTGACTCTGTACAAGTGTATTGGTACGAATCGGGTTCAATCAACTTTAGTTATAATGATTGCAAAGCAATTACCACCGCTAATGTAGCCGGCCAATACGATTGTGCCATCACCGGCACTTTTGACATGACCCTTACCAATAAAAACAATCAGAAAATAATACTCACCAACGGAACTTTTTCAGGAAGGATCAAAAAATTTCAATAAGAGTAACCTGCTGTTCAACTGGCAACAAATTATAAAATCACAAAAATTAATTGTATGAAACAACTTTCCCACTGGGCAAAAAGTCATAAAAAATTATCCCGTCTCCTCATTGTAGTATCATTTATTATACTGACAGCCCTGGGCATTGTAACAGGTATTTTACTGTCTGATGTTGGTGTGGCCATTGCTGACGTCGCCATGTTTCTTTTTGTTGCCATGTATCTGGCTGCGGTATTCGCTTACCCGGCCAAATCATTAAAAGGTAACAAACTCAATGCTTCTGCATTTTATATCCGGCAAAAAAACTGCGACTTTCTGCTGGTAGCCTCCACTTTCTGTATGATTGTATTTTTCAGTAACCAGCCCGATAAGATTTTCAGCTTTTCTATACCCCTGAATGCGACTGCCCCGGCTACCTCATCCCTGCCTATTGATAGTACTGTAAAAAACTACAAGACCATTGCTGCTTTCTCTGCTTCCTTGAAAGATGAAAATGGAAAATCCCTGAAATGGAAAGAAAAAAAGAAACTGCTGAAAGAACAGGTCAGGGCCATTAAAAAAGACACCCAAATGTCTGATGGGGCAAAAGTGGGACTCATTATCTTGTCAGTACTTATAGCCATTGGGTTGTTTTACCTGGTTGCCGCCCTTGCCTGCAATCTTTCCTGCGGGGGTTCCGAAGGTGCCGCCAGTGTAGTGTTGATCGGGGGAACGGCCGTTATAATATTGCTGTTAATCGTTACCATCCGGGCAATTGTGGGCAGGAAGAAAAAGCCCAAGCAGTCAAAAAACGACCCTGATGAACCAATAAAAACCGACTAAAACCGTACAACCATCAACCTGTGATACGATAAGCCCCTGCTTTTATTCTAAAGCGGGGGTTATTTTATTATTTCTCCCGGGAAGGGGTAAAACTCACCCAAAAACCTCACTTTTGAAAATCGTTTGGTTTACTTAAGTTTGCGGCAGGTTTTAGTTACTTTAGACCTTGTTTTAAAGAGGGAACATCCCGAAAATCCCGGTAAAAGAAAAGAGTAGGGCGCCTAAACCGAAAAGCGATACGAGTAGGTAATCAAAAACTACTGTTATGAAGAAAATTATTCTCTTGTTGGCAGCTTCTGTTTTCTGCTTTCAGATAGCCGGTTTTTCACAAGCCCGGGTTGGTCTTGCCGGTGGTGTTTCTGTTGCAAATATGAAAGACAAGGTTGATGGTGATAGTAAAGTTGGAGTGATGACCAGCCTGGTACTCGATGTGCCATTATGCAAAAGTAAAAACTGGACTTTCCACCCATCGCTGGCCTATGTACAAAAAGGTTTAACTGAGCCGCATCCTCCGGGCACCCTGATCGATAAACAATATGTAGCACTTCGTTATATGGAACTTACCGCTGATGTGCTGTATCATATACATGGAAGCGGCGGAAGTTTCTTCCTGGGTGCAGGACCATCTATCGATTTTAATCTTCCATCAAAAAGAGTTTCTATAACGGAGGGTGATAAAGTAATAACTGATATCCTCTTTGGCAAAACACCAGAGAATGATTTTAAAGGCATTGACTATGGTGCCGACTTCAGGGTTGGATATGCAATGAATAGTGGATTTTTCCTTTCGCTTAATTACAACAAGGGTTTGAGAAACTTAGTACCAGATGGCCTTACGGGTTCTATTAAGAATCAGTATATCGGAATTCAATTAGGTGTTTTTCTGAATAACGGGAAAAAATCGAAATAATATTAATCGTTTAATCGCTTGATAAAAGCCCTTCCCGCCTCAAGCAGGAGGGGCTTTTTGTATGCTACTGCCTAACCAGTACCTTTGCCAACACTTTTGAAAATCATTGTAATGAGCACATCACATTTATCTGAACAGGAACAATTACGTCGTGAAAAACTGGCCGAACTTATTATGATGGGTATTGAACCCTACCCGGCTCCTTTATATCCTGTCAACAGCAACTCTATTGCGATAAAAACAAATTACACAGCCGAAACGAAAGAACAGTTTGCAGAGGTATGCCTTGCCGGCCGCATCATGAGTGTAAGAGACATGGGTAAGGCCAACTTTGCAGTATTACAGGATTCGCATGGCCGTATACAACTTTATGTAAAGCGGGATGATATCTGTCCCGGTGATGATAAATCATTGTATGATATTGTATGGAAAAAACTGCTTGACATTGGCGACATCATCGGAGTTAAAGGATATGCATTTATCACCAAGACAGGTGAAACCTCTGTGCATGTAAATGAATTAACACTGCTCAGCAAATCACTCCGCCCCTTACCTATCGTAAAAGAAGCGGATGGACAAACCTTTGATGCAGTAACAGACCCGGAATTTAAATACCGCCAGCGGTATGCTGACCTCATCATCAATCCGGCAGTAAAAGAAACTTTTCTTAAAAGAACAAAGCTTATCAACTCTATCCGGGAGTTTTTGAATAATCATGGTGCATTGGAAGTGGACACCCCTGTGCTGCAAAGTATACCCGGTGGTGCCGCGGCCAGACCTTTTACCACTCACCATAATGCACTGGACATTCCTTTGTATTTACGTATTGCCAATGAACTGTATTTAAAAAGGCTGATTGTTGGTGGATTTGACTGGGTATATGAATTCAGCCGCAACTTCCGCAATGAAGGCATGGACCGCACACACAATCCGGAGTTTACCATTCTTGAATTTTATACGGCTTATAAAGATTATTTCTGGATGATGGAAACCACGGAACAGTTACTGGAAAAAGCAGCCATGGATGTTTGCGGAGAAACGGATTTACTTGTGGGAGATAAAACCATTTCATTTAAAGCCCCTTTCAAACGTATCAGTATTTATGATGCTATACTGGAACATACCGGTACTGATGTAAGCAAAATGAATGAAGAACAACTTCGTTCCGTTTGCAAACAACTGCATATACAGGTGGATAATACCATGGGCAAAGGCAAATTGATCGATGCTCTCTTTGGTGATAAATGCGAGAAGAATTATATACAACCAACTTTCATCATTGATTACCCGGTGGAGATGAGTCCGCTGACAAAAAAGCACCGTGACAAACAAGGCCTGGTGGAACGATTTGAGCTCATCATTAATGGAAAAGAAATTGCCAATGCCTATAGTGAGCTGAACGACCCGATTGACCAGCGGGAACGTTTTGAAGAGCAGGCAAAACTGATGGAACGGGGAGATGATGAAGCGATGTTTATTGATTATGATTTTCTGAGAGCATTAGAATATGGTATGCCGCCCACTTCAGGTATTGGTTTTGGTATTGACAGGCTTTGTATGTTGCTTACCAATAATGCATCTATACAAGACGTGTTATTGTTCCCGCAGATGAGACCTGAAAGACTGAATGAACAGGATGAACCTGATGCAGAAACCGCTAAATAATTTACAACAGACGAAGTCATTTCACAACTACTGATTAATGACAAAGGAACAGTTGCTTCTTGAATTACAACAGGATACGTATGTAATGCTGAAGCCATCGCCCATAGAAGGCATTGGTGTATTTGCGATCCGTGATATTCCTAAAGGTTGCCGCACTATTTTTTCTGCCGGCATCGGTGAATGGATTAAAGTTTCCATTGATGAAGTGGAAAAACTACCTGCCCACTCCCGCAACCTGGTAGAAACCTATTGCCTGTATGATGAGGAAAATTATTTTGTGCCTGATTATGGTTTTAAAATAATGGACCTGGTGCTTTACCTGAATCACTCATCGCAATTCAATATGATATCCGTTAATGATGGTGAACAGTTTGAAGCTCTTCGTGACATTAAAGCCGGGGAAGAATTGCTGGTGGATTATGGGAGTATTGTTCTTTTTTTCCCCCCCCCCCTTTTCGGGGGGTTTTTTCTTTTTTTCTCCTTCCTTTTTTAACCTCCTAAAAAGGGGGGGGGGGGGGGGGGGGGGGGGGGTCCCCGGGGGCAGGCGGATTAGAATCATATTGATCTACACAAACAAGTCCGTATACAACTGTGCCCCCGGCACTACTGAATATTTTTCCAGATCAGTAATACCTTCTTTAGCCAATACTTGTTCATCCACGAATAAGTTGCCCGTACATTCACCCGAGGGTTGTCGAAGAATATAATACGCAGCGTCGGCCAGAATATCTACGGTGCGGCTCATATTAGCCAGCATTTGCCCACCTAGTAAATTTCTTACGGCTGCTGTATCAATGGTGGTCCGTGGCCAGAGTGAGTTGGCGGCGATGCGGTCTTTCTTTAATTCTTTGGCCCAGCCCACCGTCATCATACTCATACTGTATTTGGTAAGTGTATAAGCCACATGCTTCTCAAACCATTTGGGATCAAGGTTGATAGGTGGTGATAACGTAAGTATATGCGGATTCTCTGCTTTTCTTAGATGCGGAATACAGGCTTTGCCCACTAAGAAAGTGCCCCGCACATTTATGCTGTGCATCAGGTCAAACCTTTTGACTTCTGTCTGCTCGGTAGAAGTGAGTGAAATGGCTGATGCATTATTCACTAAAATATCTATACCACCAAATGTGGCGATAGCTTTATCTACCACATTTTGTATTTGGTCTTCAAAACGGATATCGCATTGCACGGCTAAGGCTTTTCCTCCGGCTGCTTCTATTTCAGCGGCTGCCGAAAAAATGGTTCCGCCCAATTTGGCATTCTCTTCCACACTTTTAGCAGCAATCACAATGTTGGCACCTTCTTTAGCGAGGCGTAAGGCAATTGCTTTTCCGATTCCTCTGGTAGCACCGGTTATAAGAGCAGTTTTGTTGTTGAATGACATGCTATTTTTTTTAAAATTCTGGTAAAACAGGTTTGGTTTGTACTATTTCATCTATCCGCTGCATTACTTCAGCAGATAATTTTTCTATTGCAGCTGATGCTTTTAAATTTTCCAGTAATTGTTGCTTGTTGGTGGCTCCAAGGATAGCGGTCGTTACGTTCGGATTTTTTATACACCAGGCTATGCTGAGTTGCGCCATGGATATACCCAGTTCTTTTGCCAGGTCAGCCAACTTCCTCACCTTATTCAGCAGTTCATCTTTCATCCACCGGTCTTTCAGCCAGTCGAAACCAGTTAAACCAAAACGGCTTCCCTCCGGTATTCCTTCGTTATATTTTCCACTTAACAGGCCGGAGGCTAATGGGCTCCAGATAGTAGTACCCATACCCACTGTTTTAAAAACCATCAGGAATTCATTTTCGATTTTATTACGTTCCAGCAAATTGTATTGCGGTTGCTCCATGGAAGGTCCAATCAATCCATACTGCTGTGCTGCCCGGTGTGCTTCCATAATTTCTACACCACTCCATTCGCTGGTGCCCCAATATAAAATTTTTCCCTGCTGGATAAGATTGTGCATCGTCCACACCGTTTCTTCAATCGGTGTTCCTTTATCCGGACGGTGACAGAAATACATGTCGAGGTAATCCATTTGCAACCGTTGTAACGCTTCATGGCAGGCTTCTATCAGATGTTTTCTGCTAAGTCCCGTTTGATTGGGTTTATTCTCTTTTCCCCGCCAACCCCAGAAGGCTTTGGAGGAAACAGTATAAGAACTACGGTCCCAGTTTTTCTTTTTTAGTACCCGGCCCATCATCTTTTCGCTTTCTCCTAATGCATATACTTCAGCATTGTCGAAAAAATTAACGCCATTGTCATAGGCGATGCCCATCAATTCATCAGCCACACTATCATCAATCTGTTTGTGAAAACTAACCCAACTGCCAAATGAAAGCACACTCAGCTGGAGTCCTGTTTTTCCCAAGTAGCGATATTCCATAAATCTGTTTGTAGTTTGTAGCCTGCCAGTCCGGTAGGCAGCTTTATTATTTGTAATTACCACAGGTCATTTAACCATGTGAATCCTAAAGATACTGATTGGAGTTTAAGAATAGTTGAAGGTGTTGGGATAGTTAGCCTTTCAGTGGATCCATCACTATTGCGGAAAACCGCTTTCAGATACCTGGATGGTACCGATGGGTTGTTTGAAAATTATGCTGGTAAGGTCCTGGGTGGCTTCCAGGCCAATAGTACCTGACACTTGTTTGCCGGGTGAGTGGTAGGTGGCATATTTGTCAGTGTAAAACATTTTTTTATTCTGATCCCACCAGAGGTCGGGGCTCTTTAGTGTATCGCCTTTCGTGGTAATCACAATCACACTATCCCGCAGGTACACTTTGCCAAGCGTCTCAAAGTATTTTCCGTATTTACTATCCAGCCAGGTTTCTATCTGGGTACTTTCATTATAAAAATCGCAATGAAGAGATTTTGGAAATTCAGCATAGACGGTATCAGCAAAGACCCGCAACATCAATGGTGCTTTTAAGATAGCTTTCAGTTTCCCTTCCTGGCTCAGCATACTTTCTACATTTACCGCCTCTTCTCTCATCACCACTTTCTTCGTCATATCATCAATCACTTTCACATCATTCTCACAACTGCAAACAAAACAGCAGCCTGTAAAAAGAGCTGCTGTGTAAAAAAGTTTTTTATAAAAAAAGAAATTAATCATACTTCCTTTTGATAAACCAGAAATCGCTGAGGGAGAAGCCCAGTGAAAACCTGAACATGTTTTCCTTTAGCAAATTATCATTATTTCCCCTTTTACCATATTCAAATGCAAGATTAACCAATGTAACCTGGTTAGGCGCCTGGCGGCTTAATGCAACCGGTAAGCCCAAACCAAATGAGGCACCAAACTGCATCATTTTCTCTTTCACTTGTATATAATCTGGCCCCATAAAAAATCCAACCCGGTACGCTACATTACTAAAATAATTTCTTTTAGGTATCGGGTTAAATTGTCCGCCTACTTTTACTTCCCATTTATTTCTTACGGAATCAGTCTGCCCGTAAAAACGATACTGGCTCCAGTTCTGCTGGGTAAAATCAAGGCCAATCAGCCATCCACCCTCTTTACTGCTGATAGCAGCTTTCTGTGCCACAAAGCCAATAGTATAAGATGATGGAATTTCAATTTTTCCTTTTACGTTTCGCCGGTCTGATACACTATCCAGGCGCAGGTAACCTACATTTTCATCATACAAAAAAGTTTCTCTCAATACATCCTGTGTAGCATTTATTTTTTGCCCCCAGTTACCATAGGCACCAATGGTAAACAATATTTTTTTATTCAACGGCACCTTGTATTGCAATCCCGCATTAAAAAACAAGCTGCCGTAGTTTGTTTTTGTTTCGTAATTAGCCTGGTAATAATCTATCGTATCATTGATTAAGCTTCTGCGGCTGCTGTAATCTTTGGCACCAAAATAATAGCCGGCATTAAAACCAATGCTTAAAGCTTCCACCATTTTATTTTTACTCTCTCTCACTTTTGAAAAAAGACTAAACCCTGTACCAACTGATGCAAGATAAGATCCGCCAGTTCCCGTATAATTTGTCCGGGCACTGTCGATGGGCAATCCTGTAAGGGGGTCTTTTAATCTTTCGCTGCGAAGGATATTGTAGCTGATTCTTGAAATAGGACGAAGCCCAAAGCTTAATCCCCAATTATTTTTAATCGGTACACCCACCTGGATGTAAGAAAACAAAGCGTTACTGGCAGTAAATTTTTGTGCCGTTGATGGTGGCGGTTCCCTGAGTGTACGGTTTTCAAAATTTAATCCGACATCAAATATCGCCCTGCCCGATACTAATTTCTTTGACTTCGGCTCCAGCACCGCCTGGAAGGAAGAATAGGAGGCCGGATTGCTAAAATTGACAGATAAAAAATCGGTGTATCCGGCTGAAATGCCGCCCATGCCCCTGTTAGTTACAGGTGTGGATGGAACAAGGTCGCCAATGCCATAACGGGAATATGGAGAGTTATCCTGCGAAAAAACAGGGGTAACAGTAGTCAGAAATAAAACCAGGATCGTCAGGAATAAGCAGTGTAACGTCTTGATTCTCTTAGGGGTTATTAACTTCACTAATTGCATACAGACCTTTAAAGATTAAATCAGGGTCTGCAAATATCTTGTTTTTAAGGTGCGAAGCCAAATAGACTATATCACCCCCGGTTAACAGGACGTTAAAGTTCCTGAACCTTTCCCGGTATGCATCTATAAATCCATCCATCTCTTTGGCCATTCCCAGCACTACTCCTGAGAGGATATTGGTAGTAGTATCGTAGCCAATCAATGGCAAATTACTATCTGGTTTTACCAACGGCAATTTAGCCGTGTAATAATTCAATGCTTTCAGCCGCATTTCCAGTCCCGGAGAAATAGCACCTCCAACAAACTCATGGTACTTATTAATAAAATTGTAAGTGATGCAGGTGCCAAGGCCGATGACAAGATTGTTCTTATCGGGGTAATAATGAACAGCTGCGGCTGATAAGGCGAGCCTGTCGGCACCGATGGTTTCGGGTTTACCAACAGGTGTCGTAAAAGCAACTTTCGTAAGATGACTGAGTTTGTGAAATTTTGTTTTTGCGGCCAGCAATTCTTCTATCGCCATGTTATGATCAATCACCGAAGAAAGAATAGATTTCTGTGGTTGAAACTGGTTGATCAGCGATTGAATGGTTTCATTGGAGTCATCCTCCAGTACAATCGCTTCTTTGATTTCCGCCTCCTGGAAGACAGCTACTTTTTTCCGGGTGTTACCAAAATCGAAACAGAGGGTTGTTGACATGAATATTTTTTATTGACGGTTACTTCCCCAAATCTACTCCGCCGAGGTTTTTAAAATGCCCGTTCAGTTTTATTTTTTCTTTCAGTTGTTCCATCCCTGCCACCATGGGTATTACTTTGGTTAAATGCCTTTTCAGGTATTCCCTCCGCTGCCTTTCATCAAGCAGGTTCAGTAGTTCATATTCTTCTTCCAGCGAAAGCCCCACATGATGGGCCACATCATAAGCACTTAACGCCCCATCCTCTTTTTTAAAATCCTTCTTCACATTTAATAACTGATGCAGTTCCCTTATACTGGCCATCATTTTACGCATCAGCTCCGGGTTGCCCCGTTCATAATTATCAGGATAGTTTACAATGGCACCGCTATATAGCTTATCCGGTATTTCTTCTATTACTTCCAGTATCCTGAAAACCTTATCCCCTTTTGTTTTAATATCCATTTCGCCATTGTCATACACTTTGGAAAGTTCTGTTATGGTTACGGCAGTCCCAAAATCCTGCACCTTATTATTAATCACGGCAGGGATACCAAATGATTTTTGTGCAGCATGGCATTCTGTAATCAGTTGCTTATACCGCGGCTCGAAGATATGCAGGTGAAGGTCTTCACCGGGATACACCACAATGTTCAGAGGAAATAGGGGAATGAAATTCGTCACCTTGAAAAAAGTTTGATGCAAATTATTGAATATCGAAGAAGGAACAAGGAATGTTGAACAACTCTTACTCCGGAGTTGCCTGTTTCTTATTGCGATGGTCGGTACTGTTTAGTTCGCTGAGCTTTGAATATTTCAAAAAGGTGTAGCCGGCTGACATTTTTGCACATTGATAGCCAGCTTTGCCATCCAGGAAACCAGCCCTGAAAATATAATTCTGCATTAAGGAGAAAAAAGCTGCTGCATATTTTTTAAGTGGCCCTGCTTTTTTACCCTGTTCAAAATACTTTTTAGCATTGAGCTCCGCATATTTAAACAGTTTGGATTTATATTTTTCCGGGTCTGTTGCCGTATAGTGTAAGATGCTTCCTTTCAGTTTACCAACACTGATACCATCCGGAAAAACTAACACTTCATGTACCGGCACTTTATTCCAACTTACTTTTTTCCGGTTGAATAAACGGATATGTTTATCATTTCCCCACTCTCCATGTTTCAGCCATTTATCTCCAAAGAAATTTTTAAAATTTATTTCATATACCATGCTATCATCCGTAAATGAAGATGCCAGTAACGTATTTTTTAATTCATCGTCAATGGCCTCATCCGCATCAAGACTGAGTATCCAGTCGTATTTAGCCAATCCGATAGCCGTATTTTTTGTTTGACCAAATCCTTCCCAGGCTCCTTCATAAACCCTTACCGGAAAACTGCGGGCAATTTCCATGGTATCATCGGTACTTCCATTATCATATACAATAATATCATCCGAAAGCCCCTGCAGGCTTTGCAATGTCTGGCCGATTATAGCGGCTTCATTCTTACAAACAATAACAACAGACAATGATTGCATATATACAAAGATTACACCTTTTCTACTTTCAACCATTTCCACCACCACAAAATGATAACCGCATAAATAAATACGCCAAACTGGACTTCCAAACCGATATCAAATAAAAAGCTGAATGCAGCCGTTATATTCAGTAACCACCAAATAAGTTGATGGGTCATCTTTATCCAAAACGGCAGCAGCATAATACAACTGAAAATGATAAATCCCGGCCAGCCACAACCTGCTCCGTACATCAGCCATTCACTGCTGGGATAAATTTTATCGGCTTCAATCATATCAGGGTGTTTTTCACCGTACCATTTTTTGGTTTTCATCAGCACATCCCCAAACCCAACTCCGTTCACCGGTTGCTGGTTCATTACATTCCAACCGGCTTTAAGAGAAATAACCCGTACAGCATCTGTAGACCCAGGTAAATAATTGGCTTTTTCAAAATACCCTTTGTCGTAAAGAAAATAAGTTACCCGGTTATGAAAAGTAGGAATCGTTTTATAAGCAACGAATGGTAATGCTATCAGCAATAACATTACCATCACTCCATAGTGCCACCTGAAAGCTATGGGGTTCAATTTTTTTATCATCAACCATACCGCAGTTACCGCTACCATTATATAAAAAGAAAACAATCCTGTCCGGACGGCAAGTATATGCAGAAACACCATCAACCAAACTGCAACAATTACCAGTAATGATGAAAACAGCCTGTTTTCTTTTCTTTTTATATAAAATAAAAAAACTGCCAGCAAGACAGCTGTACTAACCAGCCAGCTAAATCGGACATGGTCATTTTCCAACGGAGTGATGATGCTTTTTGCCCGCAGGTAACTTTCATTGATGGTGGCAGCATCCGTCAAATAATAAACCATACTCCAAACGGTGCCGGCAGTTACCAGCCCGATAAAAATATATCCCAGCCATTCCCATTGCTTTTTTGAAAGCTGAAAGGGTCCCGCAAATGCAAGTGGAAGAAATAATAGTGGAAGTTTAATGCGGATTATATCGGCCCACTCTTGCTTATCAGTACTCCACCAACCAGACAAAAGCGGCAATAAAAAAAGTAAGCTCATTCCCCATAAAAGGGGCGTTGAGAAAAAATTATGCAAATGCTTTTTGAAATCAGTATGTAAAAAAGAAACAACTACAAAAGCCATCATACTAACAGAAAGTATAGCACGGGAAAAGAACAATGCGGCCATCATTATAACCAGCAGCATAAAAATAGTAGTGCTTCTCCATGAATGCTGTAACTTATTCCGCATACTTTTGTAAACGTACAACATCCGGTTCATTCTATGTGGCAGGAATTATTACAACAAATACAACAGGGCGATGTAAAAGCATTGGCCCGAAGCATATCGCTGGTGGAGAATGAACTACCCGGTTATGAAACATTACTTCAATCTCTTCCTGTAAACCCAACAAAAATTATTGGCATCACCGGACCACCGGGTGCAGGAAAAAGCACTTTAGTTGATTCGTTGATTGGTTTGCTGGTGGAAACAGGAAAAAAAGTGGCTGTACTTTGTGTTGACCCCTCCTCCCCTTTTAATCTTGGTGCCGTACTCGGCGACCGCATCAGGATGAGCGACTGGTACACTAACCCGAATGTTTTTATCCGTTCATTGGCAACAAGAGGTTCGATGGGTGGACTCCATCCAAAAATTATCGAAATAACAGATTTACTAAAAGCATTTAAGTTTGACCATATCATTGTAGAAACAGTAGGGGTAGGACAAAGCGAAATTGAAATTGCCGGGCTAGCTGATGTTACTGTAGTAGTGGTAGTTCCCGAAGCAGGAGATGAAGTACAGACCATGAAAGCCGGCCTGATGGAAATCGCAGATGTATTTGTAGTTAATAAGGCAGACCGCCCCGATGCCGATACGTTTGTAAAAAACCTGCGCCAGATGCTGGCCCCATCTTTCAGCAAACATTATAATGAAGTACCAGTTGTAAAAACAGTGGCCTCGCAAAAAGAAGGTGTGGCAGAATTATTAGATATCATTACACACCAGTTACAGAAATCACATACCAACGATAAAACATTTTGGTTACTGGCAGAGAGAGCTTTTTACCTGATCGAACAAAAAAGAATGAAAGACCTTGATAAGGTGGTATTGAAGAAAGAAATTGAGGCGATGTATCAGAAAGGAAATTTTAATTTGTATCAATTTATTGCTGATAAATAATAAGTATGGAATCAATTCCCAATGAAGGCTTACCCAGACTGGCAATAGGTGAACCTGCGGGCATAGAAGTAGAACCGGGTAAAGTTTATTCCTGGTGCAGTTGTGGCCTAAGCGAGAAAGAACCTTTCTGCGACAGTGCTCATAAAAAAATAGAAGGCCTGCCTTTCAGAAGTGTGAAAGTTACTTTTGATAAAGCACAGGTAGTCTGGTTTTGCCAGTGTAAACGAACAAAGACGCCTCCGTTCTGTGATGGCACGCATAATACGTTAAAGGGAAAAACACTATAGATCCAGGTAATTGACCCAGCCAATCGTTGTCACCACCTGTGGATTTTTACTTATTTCCCAATCATCTGAATAGTATTAATTTGGAGGAGTGTGATGAAGAATAAAAACCTGCAATCAAACTCCGGGTTATCCGTTTGGATAAAGAGAATAGTGATAATCACTTGTTCCTTCTTTTCGTTTTTTATTGGCTTTGCTCAAACTCCGATTTCAGGAATTGTCAATACGTATCACTCTGTTGTAGAGGTCATTCCTGCCAAAGCTTGTCTGCGTGTAACCAATATCAGTTCTCTGGATGTAAACAGCAGGGTAATGATTGTTCAAATGAAAGGAGCTTCAATCATTACAAGCACCGGTGCTACTTTCGGTGATACCATTTCATTGAATGAGGCAGGTAATTATGAAATAGGAACCGTTTGCTATATTATTGGTGACTCAGTTTTTTTGTTTCATAATCTACTCAACAACTATAATGCTACATCCGGCAAAGTGCAACTGGTACAGTTTGCAGAATATTATTCTGCCGAAGTAATAGATACAATTAAAGCAGCACCTTGGAACAATACAACAGGAACCGGTGGCGTGGTTGCTATTTTTTGCGATCAAGACCTCATTTTACAAAAGCCAATTTATGCCGATTCAAGTGGGTATGATGGTGGCGCCTTTATTCAAAGTAACGGCACCTGTAGTGATGCGTTCCCTGCGAATAGTTATGCTTATAACGCATCAATTACTACACCACAAAGTGGTGCGTACAAAGGTGAAGGTGTAGCTACAATAACGACAACACAAAGTGGTGGCCGTGGCGCACCGGCAAATGGTGGTGGGGGTGGCAACAAT
The DNA here is from genome assembly GCA_016719015.1 of Chitinophagaceae bacterium. GTDB lineage: Bacteria > Bacteroidota > Bacteroidia > Chitinophagales > Chitinophagaceae > JJ008. Next base: position 104,446 of record JADKAZ010000007.1, on the reverse strand, counting down.
CATAATAACAGTGGTGGTGGAGGTGCTAACTTAAATGCTGGTGGAATTGGCGGTGGCAATTCCAGCAGTGGGGTAGGTTGCACTGCTACCCGCCGGGGTGAGGCCGGTAAAGCAATGAGCAACTGGAGCGGCCAAAAAATTTTTATGGGGGGTGGTGGAGGCGCTGGTCATTCCAATAACGGACTAACCAGTGTAAATGGTGGAGCCGGTGGCGGAATCATTTTTATCTGGGCTAATAATTTAATGGGAAACGGCAATATCATATCAGCTAATGGAGGTAAGGGCGGCAGTTCTGTTTCTGACGGTGCTGGCGGTGGCGGTGCTGGTGGTACCATTATTTTGAGTGTACCAAATTATTTCGGCAGTGTCTTTATCAAGGCAGACGGCGGCAATGGTGGTGGTTCTGATAATGGCGGAAACCTTAATCGTTGTTTTGGAGGCGGTGGTGGCGGGAGTGGTGGTGCCATTTATTTTACCGAACCTGTGCCGGCAGCATCTATTTCAGTATTTGGCGGTGCCGCAGGTGCAGAAATAAACAGAGATGTGACATGTAATGCAACACCACAATCAGCAGCAGCAGGCAGCGACGGGCAAATTTTTTCTTCCTACACCTTTGCAAGATCAACCAGCACCGCAGGTTATTGCAGGTTTCTTCTTCCCTCCAAACTATTATACTTCCGGGCCATATTGCTTAATAAAAAAGTAAGGTTAAGCTGGGAGATACTAAACCCGGAACTGGTGAAAGGTTTTACAATTGAAAGGAAGAATACAAATAATCAATGGACAACTGTAGCTGCAGAGAATGGTGATAATACGAAAAGGCAATATGCAATTGTTGACAACAACCCTTTACAGGGATTTAATCAATACCGGCTCCGAATTACTGAAAAAAATAACACAATAGTTTTCTCAGCGATTCAGCAGGTATATGTTGATTTTACAAAAAAGGCTCTCATAATTTATCCCAACCCGGCGACTGATAAAATTTCTGTCCAGGGAGATTTCGGTAAACCGTCTTTGCTGCGGTTATTTGATATCAGTGGCAAGCTGATACTGCAAAAGCAACTGGTAAATACATTTACACAAATCAATCTCTCCTCCCTATCACCTGGCATTTATTTATTACAGGTAAATGAAACTATTCAAAAGCTGATTATCCTTTAGTCCCAATCACACCCGATCGGTGCTCCCGGTGGTATCTCTTTATGAATCGTTGGTTTTGCATTGGCCGGCTCTTTCATTCTTTCCAGTGCCAATAACAAATGACCCTTAAATGTTTCATCAATGGCTGTCTTGCTTTGTGTTTCTATAAATACTTTCAGGTCCTTCAATGCTTTTTGCAAAATTCCTTTCACGGCAAAAGAATTATTATCATTGATACTGGCAGCTAATAAATAAGTCAGCAATACCTGTTGTGTTTGCAATTGTATCAATCGCTGCATACCGGTAAGTGCTTGTGCTTTCCAGGTTTTACTGATCAGCATATTGATCATCTCCGCCACACCCAGCCCCTTGTTCTGCACTTCATAAATCGCCATGCGGCTGAGCCGTTGCGGGTTGAATAAAAAAGATAAGGGAAGATCGGCAGCCGTTTCTGCCGGTGATAAAGCATCAAATGCAAGTCCTGTTCTTTTCTTAAATAATTCTCTCGTAAAATCATAACCAGCCGGACGTGGCGGTATCAGTTTAGCAATATGATCCGGCAGTTCCAGGAATGTAGGGTCCAGACAATCCATTACTGCATTCAAAGCTTTCAATTGCTCTTCTTTTGATAATGCTTTTGTTACCAGTTGCCCATCGCCTCGCAATGCATAGTTATATTCCATGCCGCCTACTAACTTCGTCACCGCTTCTATCTGATACCGGTGATAAAAATAAACCGGCACCAGTACATCTTCCAGCATGGCCATCGGCATACCGGTGCGAATATTCTTTTCACCAAATTGTGCTAACGCTTTTGCTCTCACTTTTATCACTTCTTTTAATTCAGTCACCGCATCATTACCATTATCCCATAAATGTGCCTGCGGGTGTAAGCCACCTGCCGCCCTTGCATCCTGGTCAGAAATGAACTGCAATCCCTTTTTGGAAGCATCCGTCAATATTTTATTTAAGGCAGCTGCTTCATTGCTACCGGAAGAAAAATCCTGGTAACCCCAGGCAATAGATACTTTATCCCACTCTCCTATCTTATTATCATATGCATCACTGAGATCAATTTGTCCAGCGGCATTTAGTTTAGCTAACGGATGCGGGTAATCCATTACACTGGCCCGGTTACTTACACTCGCCGCATAATTATGCATCAACCCGATGGTATGCCCCACTTCATGCGCCGATAATTGTTTCAGTCTTTCCAACGCCATCTTCAGCATCTTATCATCCACGGGAGTTCCGTTTTCAAACGGCGCTAATAAACCGGTAGCTATTAGATAATCCTGCCGCACTCTTAATGAACCTAATGTAACATGCCCTTTGATGATCTCACCGGTTCTTGGGTCTGTCACTGATGCTCCATAACTCCAGCCTCTTGTAGAACGGTGTACCCAGTTGATCACATTATAACGAACATCCATCGGGTCAGCATCTTCGGGCAATAGTTTTACCTGGAACGCATTTTTATAACCAGCGGCCTCAAAAGCCTGGTTCCACCAGCCGGCACCTTCGAGCAAAGCACTACGGATCGGTTCAGGTGTACCGTTATCTACATAATATATGATTGGCTTCACCGGTTCACTCATAGCCGCGGAAGGATCTTTTTTCTTCAACCGGTGTCTTACAATAAAATATTTCTCGATCGGGGTTGAAACGGGTGAACTGTAATCAAAAAAGGAAATTGGGATATAACTGCTCCGTGGATCAAATGTTCTTGGTGTATAATCGGCATCGGGCAATTGTACAAAGGAATGATGCAGGCGTAATGTGAGAGCTTCGGCTGATGGTACAACTGTATTCACATAATTCCCGGTGTTGCCATCACTGTTAACAAATGTAACGGTTGCTTCCAATTCAGTGTTCTGCGGAAAGTTTTTGGTCCGTGGCAAATAAACAGCCGACCTGTTTTTATCTATGCTATAATTTCCCTGCTGGCTGCCGCGGATGCGGTTGGCCACCTGCATTGCATCTCTTAATAAAAAATCAGTGGCATCCACCAGGTAATGATCACCTGTTTCTGCTTCCACGGCAAATCCCCAGAGGGTGGATTGCGCAAAGGATTGCTCCACGGCTCTTCTTTCGGCTGCATCATTACTGACAGCCCGGTAATTATAATTTGGTTGAATCAGTAAAATCTTCCTGCCCACTTTTGAAAACTTAACGACCCGTTCTGCACCCAATAAGCCACGGTCAAGACCGATATCATTAGAACCCAAACCAGCAGGTAATGATGTGATATATAAAATTTCTGTGTCCTGTTTACTAATCTCCAGCCAGATCTTACCGGCATTCTCATCCCAGTAAAAAGGCAGGAAGCCTTCATATTTTTTCAGGTCTTTTATTTTTTCTTCAACAGAAGGAAACTTTTGTGCTGCCAGGTAAAAAGGAAATACAATAAAAAGCAGGAACAGCTTTCGCATAAGCAGGTGTTTTATCTGCTCAAGGTAAGCAATGTAAAAAAGTAGTGGTCGTAAATTTTACCGATGGGTATCAGGCTTCCTTATTATTATTCCACCACCGGTAACCGATATAGCCTACAATGGCAAAAGGGGCAAAAGCAAGGTAAAGAATACCGGAGTTCATGCCTTTGGCGGGTTGTTCGCCAAGTTGTTGGGTTGTTTTAGTACAAATGGAACATTGGGCAGCCGAACTATTAGAGAATAGTGAATACTGAATGGTGAATAAAAGTACAAGTGCCCACTTTTTCATTATTGATATTTGAGACGCAAAAGTACAATGAATTTTAATTTTATCCCTTCAAAATATTAGTCACTTTCCTAATTTAACCGGGGGAGACACACAATTTTTTAATCTTGGCCTCCGCACTTTTATTACCCACCTTTTTTGCTTTTTCAAAATCGGCACAAGCTTCTGTGTTTTTGTTGATTAATTCGTAGCATACACCCCGGTAATAATAAACATTATCATTGGCCCCTTTGGAGAATTCCAACACCTTGGTATAGTCTGCAATAGCTTTTGCATAATCTTTTTTGTTATGGTGCATTATTCCCCGTTGCCAATAGCCCATGGAATCTTTTGAATAAAAATTTATATACGTATTGTAATCAGCCAATGCTGCTGCCGTATCTTTTTTAGCCGCAAATACTTTTGCCCTCCAGGTGAGTCCCTCTTTACTTTTCGGTTGTTTTTTAAGCAGGGTGTTTAAATCCAGCAATGCTGAATCATGCTTATTCAAACCAGCATAAGTGGTACCGCGGAACAAATAGACGCTGTCTTCTTTTATATTTTGCGAAATGGCCTTATTAAAGGCGATCAATGCATCTGCATTTTTTTTATAGGCAAGTAATGCCCGTCCTTTTACATAATCGGGTACTGCATCACTCATTTTTAATGTGAAAGTGTACGTTGGGACTTTTATGATTTTGTTTTCCCATTTACCAACAACCACCTTTCCACCCGCAGATAACATAAACCCTTCGTTGGGTTGTATATCTGCGATGCTGCCATTATACCCGGGGTCTTTAATACTCCCAAAGAAAATGGAATTGTCAGGATACCAGATTTCAAAGAAAGAACCGTCGGTATAGATAGTACGGCGGGCATATGTTCCGTCTTTCAGTAGCCAGTTCTTAGCTGTTGAATAGGTGGAAGTGCCATCAAAATAGCCTTCAAAAAACAGTTTATTGTTACGGTAAAATTTTCCATTGCCTGAAGGAATGCCGGCAACAAATTTTCCCTCGTATTTATTTTTATTCGGCCAGCTCAATACACCGGTTCCAACATACACACCACTACTCCATTCGCCTTCATAGATAATTCCATCCTGGTATACTTTCTTCCCTTTGCCCGACATCATATCAGCCTTAAAGCTACCGGTATACGTATCACCGTTTTTCCATGTATATACTCCTTCACCGTTTATTTTATCATCTTTCCATTCGCCAGTATATTTATCACCTCCATTAAAAATTTTGGTGCCGTTTCCATTCGCTTTTCCGGCCATCCATTGTCCTTCGTGGGTGGCACCATCCTTCCAGGTAGTTTTTCCGTTACCTTCCCATTTACCGTTCTTCCACTGACCTTCGTATTTTTTGCCATCTGCATAGATACCAATCCCATATCCTTCTGCTAATCCTTTTTTAAAATCACCTTCATAGCTGTCTTTATTGGCTAACAGCAGTTTTCCCTTTCCCTCTGCCTGTCCTTCTGCATATTCTCCTGTATAGGTCTGACCATCTTTTTTAGTAATGTACTTTCCTGTTCCGCTTCTCTTGCCATCTTTAAATCCTCCTTCGTATATATCTCCGTTGTTGTATATATATTTCCCTTTACCATCCTGTTTATCTGCCACCCAATCACCTTCATACATACTGCTGTCTGCATAAATCCTTTTGCCAAATCCATCAAACTTATCTTCTTTCCAATATCCATCATAGGAGCCGCCATCTGTCCAGGTGAATTTTCCTTTCCCGGATTTTGTTCCCTTTACCCAGTTTCCCTCATAGAGTCTTCCGTTCTTAAAATAATATTTACCCTGCCCGTCATATTTACCAACCTTCCAGTTGCCTTCGTACCGGCTGCTGTCTGTACTATAAAAAATTCCAACACCTTCAAAATAACCATCCTTTACTTCCCCTTCATAACGCCGGCCGTCTTTCCAAAAATATTTCCCTTTGCCCAGCCAAAGACCATTTACCCAATCACCATCATATACCTCTCCACCGGAATACAACATTTTACCTTTGCCATTGGCGTAACTGTTTTTGAAATAACCTTCATACAAATCTTCATTCTTGTATTTATATTTTCCGAAACCATTTGTACAATCACCACTAAGGCATTGACTGTAGGAGCATAAAGAAAATATAATCAAATACACTGCAAGGATTGCCCGGGAAAACATATTTAGAAATTTATATAAAAATAGAATCCGAACCAGCGGCCCATATACCCTGTGGAGGGTATATGCAATAAAAAATGCCGTCCGGAGACAGCATTTAATTATTTACACAATTGAGTTGGCTTATACGGCCTGGGAACTCATTCTCTTTGTTTGTTTCAGTCTTTCATTTTCATCCAGTATCACTTTCCGCATACGGATGAAATTGGGAGTTACTTCTATACACTCATCCTGCTGAATATATTCCATACATTCTTCCAGTGTCATCAGTGTTTTAGGAGCAATACGGGTAGCATCATCACTGCCACTTGCACGGTGGTTGGTCAATTTTTTTGGTTCTGTTGCATTAACCACCAGGTCACCCGGTTTGATATTTTCTGCGATGATCTGTCCGGCATATACCTCTTCAGCAGGGTCCACAAAAAATGTTCCCCTGTCTTGTAATTTATCTATCGAGTAGCCGGTTGTCTTTTCTGTATTCTTGGAAAGCAATACACCATTACCTCTTCCGGGGATCGGGCCTTTCCATGGTTTGTATTCAGTAAACCGGTGAGCCATTACTGCTTCGCCGGTAGTGGCCGTCAACATTTGGGTACGCAAACCTATTAACCCTCTTGAAGGTATTTCAAATTCCAAATGCTGCATTTCACCTTTTGTTTCCATGATAAGCATTTCACCTTTGCGGCGGCTTACCAGGTCAATTACTTTACTAGCAAATTCCTGTGGCACATCCACTACCAGGTTTTCATATGGCTCACATTTCTTACCGTTGATTTCCTTTATAATTACCTGTGGCTGACCGATAGTTAACTCATATCCTTCCCGGCGCATTGTTTCAATCAGGATACCAAGGTGCAAAATACCACGGCCATAAACCATCAGACTATCGCCTTCTTCACTGTCTTCTACTTTTAAAGCAAGGTTCTTTTCTGTTTCCTTCATCAGCCTGTCCCGTAAATGGCGGGATGTTACAAACTTTCCATCTCTTCCAAAGAAAGGTGAGTTGTTTACAGAAAATAGCATGTTCATAGTAGGTTCATCAACACTGATCACCGGTAAGGCTTCAGGAGTCTCCGCATCAGCTAGTGTATCGCCAATGTTAAATCCTTCAATACCTACTACAGCACAAAGATCACCCGCTACTACTTCTGTTACTTTCTTTTTACCCATTCCTTCAAACACATATAACTCTCTCACTTTTGTTTTCTTGATGCTGCCATCAGCTTGCATCAACACAATATTCTGTCCTTCATTCAACACACCACGGCTTACTTTACCTACGGCAATCCGGCCAAGAAAAGAAGAATAATCCAACGAAGTGATCTGCATTTGCACCGGGCCTTCATTCACTTTTGGTGGTGGCACATATTTCACAATACCATCGAGCAATGGCTCGATGCCTTCTATTTGCTCTAATGAATCATTGAACCAGCCATTTTTTCCTGAACCATAAAAAGTCGGGAAATCTAACTGAGCTTCTGTTGCATCTAAATTGAAGAACAATTCAAATATCGCATCATGAACTTCATCAGGACGGCAATTGGGTTTGTCTACCTTGTTAATAATAACAATAGGCTTCAGGTTTAGCTGCAATGCTTTCTGCAAAACAAATCTTGTTTGTGGCATCGGGCCCTCAAAAGCATCTACCAGCAAACAAACACCATCAGCCATTTTCAATACTCTTTCCACTTCACCGCCAAAGTCGGCGTGACCAGGTGTATCAATAACATTGATCTTTACGTCTTTATATACAACAGAGGCGTTCTTACTGAAAATAGTAATGCCTCTTTCTCTTTCGAGGTCGTTACTATCCATTATCAGCTCACCTGTTTCCTGGTTATCCCGGAAAACTTTGGTGGCATGTAAAATTTTATCAACCAGTGTAGTTTTACCATGGTCAACGTGGGCTATAATAGCGATGTTTCTTATCTCCATAATCTTATTTTCAAACGAGCGGCGAAGGTACTGAATTTAAGCGGGGAGAGCAAATCAAAAAGAGTTGATTACGAATATTTAATACTCGTTAGCCTTAGCCCTATTTGCCTTATTTGTTGATAGTCAGGAACACTTTTGTGGAAACTACAGGTAAAGCGGAAGATGAAAGTTATTTACCCATTGCTAATTGAAAATAGTTTTATTGTACTGCAAATTTCTGATATGGGATCAAAAAACTTTATTTTTGAAAAAAACAATATGGAGTACAACGTTGAATCTTATTGGGATAAAGTTGCAGATAGTATTAAACAAAGAGATACTAATAGTCTTCTTGCAGGTGATGATGAGCCTTATTATAAATATAAAAGGCAGCTATTCCAAAAACTTCTTGACACAATAAATTTTGAAAATAAAAAAGTTCTTGAAGTTGGATCGGGGCCAGGTGGAAACTTGGACTATCTGAGCCGAAAAAACTGTAAAGAAATTGTAGGCGTGGATGTATCTGAAAAAATGGTTGCCCTTTCAAGGAAATTATTACATAATGATAGAATACAAATTTTAAAAACAGATGGTGTTTCTTTGCCTTTTGATAATCATTATTTTGATATAGTTTTTACATCAACAGTTTTACAACACAACACTAATGAAGCAAATCTTAAGCAATTAATAAAAAGCATTTGTAAGGTTTCAAATTCAGATATAATCCTTTTTGAGAGGGTAGAAAAAAAGATCATTGGGCATGAAAGTAATCTTGGAAGACCCGTAGAATATTATTCACAACTTTTAAATCAAAATAATTTTTCTCTTATATCTACCCGCTTTCTTCCAATTCAAGCAAGTTACTTTGTTTGTGGATCAATAAGAAAACTGTTTAATCGGAAATCAAGAAAAGAAGGTGAGCCAATTAGTAAGATTTCCAGGATATTAGAAAATATTTTCTTACCCATTACAAAACTATTAGATAAAACCATCACGAGTAAAAGAGATCTCTGTATGCTTTATTTTAAAAAAAATATTCTATAACAAACAAAAGAAAACCATGAAACATAAAAGCTTAATCCTCGTTTCTCTTTTAGTAACCCCATTTTGCTTATTTGCCCAACAATGGAATGGTTCTACAAATACAATAAACTTTATAACCCGTGATGGCGACATTCGCCTCCACGATAACCAGTCATGGAGAGTTACTCTTGGACCAGCTTGGGGTGAAGCAAATATTGGATATGGCACTGGATATTTAGGTTTTAACCTAGCAAGAAACAATCATTCAGATGGAAATTGGACATTTTTTAACGATGGAGCAAATAATGGAGCAACGGTCATTTATGGAAATATTTTTGGAGATTTACTATTCTCAAATAAATTAACCACGGGGAATACTAATGGAACTTTAACAGATGCTGACATCAAGAATAATATAAGGATGAAAATTCAAAATGATGGAAAAGTAATTATTGGAAATTCCGCAACTATGACATCCCCAGGAACTTATAAGCTTTATGTTGAAACGGGTATTTTGACAGAGAAGGTGAAAATTGCACTAAAAGCAGGTAGCGATTGGGCTGATTTTGTTTTTAATAATGACTATAAACTTATGTCATTGCAAGAACTCGAGTTGTACATCAAAAAAAATAAACATTTACCTGGCATCCCAACAACAAATCAAGTTTTAAATGAAGGAGTAGATTTGGGGAAAATGACCGCAAAATTGCTTGAAAAAATTGAAGAGCTTACTTTATATGTTATTCAATTGAATAATGACAAACAGAAACTTCAAAAAGATATTCAACTATTGCAGGCAAAGAGCCAACCAGATTTACAAAGCCTCCAACAACAAATAGACAGTATGAAAGAAGAAATCCAAAGACTTAAATCCAGATAGATGAAAATAATTAAACTACTCGCAGGGATAGTTCTGTTATTTGGAGGAAAGGTTTGGGCTCAGAATGTATTAATAAAACCCCTTAGTTGCCCACCTTCAACTGATTGCAATCCCTTTTTAAACGGCGTGTTATGTGGTGCGCCAGTTGTGGTCAAAACTTCGCATGGTTCTCCAAACTATAATATCGTTTCAGCTACGAACAAGCAATTTAAGTTTGAAGCCAGGATTGGAAACAATGGTTCTCAGAGAACTGAAGGGCTTGTACTGAGTTATTTTTTTCAGCCCAATAAATCATATACAGTTAAAATAATCCATTCAGGGGGGCCGGTAGATCCAGGGGGACTTATTCCAGGTATGACTGCAGCACTTACTAATTTTCCACAGTACATGGACGATATATGCGATCAGGGAAATTTGGCTACCATAAATGTTTATCAAAGCTGGAACTTCATAATCTCACAACCAATACTAACATCTCAATTCACAGTTACTCCTACTCAACCTGTTGGATATTTATGGCTACTATCTTCTCCGGTAAGTATTGCATTGGGTTCTTTTCTTATTCATAGCATTCAAATAATTGACAACTCATTACCCCCTCCTCCGGAAGAGTGCATTAACGGTGATTTTGACTGGTTTTGTGATGCAAGCCCAGGCGGTCCAAGATGGCAAGGTAATTATACATTCAGATACACCGGCTTAACCTATCTTAATTGTAATCTTTTCAGAGACTTCGGAAACACTCCATTCGTAAGAAGAAATTTTGTTTCAAAAGCAATATACCTTAACCCGGGAGCCATAGTCAGTGCAGACAGAGGAACAGCTAAGTTAATAGCTGCGGCAGACCCTTGCACAGCACCAATCACTGGCAGAGGCGAGACTATTCCTCCGGATATTATACCACTTGACAGGATGAATTTTTCTGAAAAAAATATTACCGGTCAATCATTTACATCAATTAAAGAGGCTGATAAAAAAGTAGTTGAGATTTTTCCAAACCCGGCTTCTTCGGAGATAAATATATACTCGAAAGCCAGGCTGAAAGAAATCAGGGTTATTGATATGAATGGACGATTGTATGCCCCTGGATATAAAACGAAAACTGATGGTTTAACTAGCATTGACATATCAAATTTAACTCCCGGAGTCTATTTTGCGATTATCCATACAGATAACGGGCTAATCAATAATAAATTTATTGTCTTTAAATAGCTCTTAATAAGAGTTATTTCTTTCTAAGAGGGGTGCTTGACAGAAATCAGGCACCCTTTCTTATTGCCTATTATCAGATAAATAAAGAAATTTTCCAAATTCTCGTAGCTTTATCAAAATAGCAACATGAAATTTCTCAAATGGCTAGGTGTCATCCTGTTATTGCTGATTATCGTATACTTCCTGGGCCCCAAACCTTCCACTCCTAACTACACAAAAGACCTTCCTACGGTACCTGCTGATGCAACCGCATTGGAATATTATATCAAGACAAATGAATCAAAACATAAACTAAAACCAGATAATGAGGCAAGGATAGTATGGTTTAATGATTCACTAAAAACAAAAACAGAATATGTAGTAGTATACCTGCACGGGTTTTCTGCCAGCCAGGAAGAAGGTGATCCGGTGCATTATGAATTTGCACAAAAGTTCGGGTGTAATTTATACCTGAGCCGTTTACAAGCTCATGGCATAGATACTACAGAGCCTTTGGCAAATTTTACAGCAGAGGGATTGTGGAATTCTGCTAAAGAAGCCTATGCTATCGGAAAACAATTAGGAAAAAAGATTATTCTTTTATCAACTTCTACAGGTGGCACAATTACATTAAAGTTAGCGGCTGAATTTCCTGACATAGCAGGATTGATTTTATTATCTCCTAATATCGCTATCAATGATCCCAATGCCTGGCTGCTGAATAACCACTGGGGATTGCAGATTGCCCATTTAGTAACGGGTAAACACCGTACTGTTGAAGATACAACTGCTATATATGCCCAATACTGGAATAACAGGTATTCGACATCCTCATTAGTGCAACTGGAAGAGTTGATTGAGACAACGATGAAGGAATCTACTTTTAAAAAAATAACTCAGCCCACTTTATTATTATATTATTATAAAGATGATGACCACCAGGACCCTGTGGTAAAAGTGTCGGCGATGAAAAGAATGTTTAATCAAATCAGCACTCCCGACAGCTTGAAAAGACAGATACCGATTCCGAATGCCGGCAATCATGTGATTGGTTCTTATATAAAATCCGGGGACATACAAAAGGTGGAAGAGGAATGTGAGAAGTTTGCAGTGGAAGTGCTTGGTTTGAAGGAAACAACAAATAATTAAAACAAAAAATAGAACAACTGCTCATTCGGTTGTCATTATTCTATCATCTGCCATGTAGCCGCTCTTCTACAAACAGGCTATCGTTTTCATTACCACTGTTCAGTATGAAACAGTTGCAGCACCGTCAATTTTATCAGCATTCTATTATGATGACCCTGCATATGAAGTGTCCTGGATATTAAATAACTATTACTACTTCATAGCTATTTTAGGAGTTCTGTCAGTATGAAACAGCCCCCAGTGTTTTTCCGGTTCATTGGGATCGGATGAACCTTTCCAGGCTTCATCAAAGGCTTCGAAGAAAAAAGTAAGTACTTTATTTTTTTCAGACCAGTTCATTAAATCTTCAAAATAAGTTTTTTGATTTTCTTCATTGACCTGTTCAGGTTGAATACCCCTGCCATTTGAATTAGTAGCCCAACCGGCTTCTGTAATCACAACCGGAATCTCAGGATATAGATTTAAAACTGCTTCATAATTAGCACGGGTATATTCTATTGCTTCATGTATATGTTTGTATTCCCAAACCGGGTATGTATGAATCGAAATAAAATCCACCTCTGCTGTCAATGGTTTTAATTTACTAAGCCAGGGCACATAGTTTTCACAAAAGGTTACTGGCTGTTTTGAAGATTTTTTTACCCTTCTTACAAACTCTATTACCCGTTTTACCGGCACATAATGATCTGTCCAATCAACACAGGCTTCATTACCTACTGAAAGTGAAAAAATGATGTCAGGAAATTTATTTGCCCAATCAATTAATTTTTGAATCCGTTCTTCGTTTTTTTTTCTGTTGGCTACTAATTGTTCCTCTTCATATACGCCGCCGCCCCAGGGACAGCCGAAGTTGTTCATCTCTGCTTCAATAAAAGCCCCTAACATAATTTTGAAATCAAAGTTTTCTTTACTGATAACCTGTAATACAGTTTCGGCATGTGTGTCACAATCATATAGGCGGAGGTATTTCCAGTTTTTCTGCAGTATCAGTAAATCATCTTTCACTTCATCATAAGAAGGAGATACACCACCGGGTTGCTGCCCATCTCTGAAACCGGAATAACAAATAGCTTTTGCAACCGGAAAGCCGAACTGTTCAAAAAAGTTCATTACTAAAACTTTAGTTTTTCCTGCTTATCCCAGATACCCCAATACGCCCCTACTATTCCTTCAGCACCTGTTTTCCAGCTTTCATCAAAGGAAGAGAAATAAAATACAGGGATATCATCATTGGCAGACCACAGTTGTGTATTGATAAAATAGTCCCGTGCATGTTGCATAGAGGGAACTGACCCTTTCAGACTTTCACCCTCACTTGGCCACCCCGTTTCTGTAATAATCACCTGTTTTCCGTTGGCAGCCTTCTTTGCCTGCTGATACATTTGCTGCATATAACCTAACGAATTTTCGAAAGAACAACCTTCCCAAAACGGATAACAATTGCATAATACCACATCACAGGCTTCGGTAATTTTTGTGCGATGTGAAAACTCATAATAGGCGTCTACATACCCAACAGGTATAGTTGGTATACGGCTTTTTACTTCCTGTATAAAACCCAGTAGCTCTTCTTCTGATAAATCTTTGCGGTACATTACTTCATTCCCTACAGCAGCAATATCCACCAGTCCTTCATCAGCCAGTTTTATTAACCCTTCCACTTCCCGCCTGTTTATTTCAGGATCATTTCCCAGCCAGGCACCCACCAATGTTTTTAAGCCGTATTCTTTTGCCACCTTAGGTATAAATTCATTGCCTTCCGTACAGGAAAAAGAACGTATCCACCGGGTATGTGGACGCAGTATCTCCATTCTTCTTCTTACCTGTGCCTCTGAAATTATATCACCAGGTTTTTGGCCTTCCTCATAGAGGCTAAAACAAAATCCATGGACACCATTTTGTAAAATTTCTGAAAACAAATTCACCAGGCCTTCTTCGGTTTCACCTGCCAGATAGCTAACCTCTGTTAAGTTCTGTGGTGAAAAAATATTTTCTTTTCTAAATGACATGGTCAGTTATTTATTAATTTTCAATTGTTCATTTTTATCCCAAATACCCCATCCTGCACCTACTTTTCCTTCTTGTTCTATTTTCCAGGATTCATCAAATGATGAAAAATAAAATAGCTCAATATTCCGATTTTTTGCCCAGTCCTGCACCACAATAAAATATTTCATTGCATTTAATTGCGAAGGTTCGGCCGCTTCTACATTTTCTCCTACACTGGGCCATCCTGTTTCTGTGATGATGACTTTTTTTCCTTTGGCTGCCTGTTGAGTTAATTCCATCATTCTATTCAAATACGACAACCCATAAGCATTATCTGCCCCTTCCCAGAATGGATAACAGTTTACTAAAATGACATCACATGCATCCACCAAAGCAGGTTTATCAAGAATCTGATAATAAGCATCTACATAACCGAGAGGAATAGATGCCGGCAATGCTTCTTTTACTCTCGTAATATATTCCAATAAGTCCTGCTCTGATATTTCCCCCCGATGCAACACTTCATTTCCTACGGCAGCAATGTCCACCAATCCTGCTTTAGCCAAAGCGATAAGGGAATTGATTTCTATTTCATTTCTATCTCTATCATTGCTTATCCATGCCCCCACTAAAGTTTTTAATCCTTTTTGGCGGGCTATTCCCGGTATTAGTTCATTTCCTTCGGTACAGGAGAAAGATCTTATCCATTTTGTATGAGGAGCAATTATATCCAGTCTTTTGCGAATTTGATCCGCTGATAAAATATCTCCCGTTTCCTGTCCTTCTGCATAGGGGCTAAAGCATAAGCCGTGCACACCCTTATTCAAAATTTCTGCATACTTGGTTCTGATTTCTGTTTCAGTTATTGAACTCAAATCTAAACCGGTAATTGTATTAATTGAACTGCCGTTTTGCAAGGAAATTAATTTACCTGGAAGATAGGCCGATGATTGTTTTTTGGCCGGAGTTTTTCTCGATGCTAATACTTCTTTTATCTCCTTTGCCTTTTTCTCGGTGAGATCATAATTCCACATCACCCACATGGCTACCAATGTTCCTAAGATCGGGATACCGGAGAAAAACAACCGTAAGCCGGTAACGGATCCTTCTGTTTGTGTTGCTGCACTGGCGTCAAACCCTACCAGTGACATAATAACCCCCGTTAATAAACCTGCAATGGCAAAACCAAATTTTACCATCCACCAGTAAATGGCACCGAAAATTCCTTCTCTTCGCTTACCTGAAGTCAACTCATCCATATCACAAACATCAGCAGTCATGGACATCATTAATGTAAACAAGCTACCAATACCAAAGGAAAAGAAAGGCAAGGCAAACAAAAACATATAGGGTTTACCGGGAACAAAAAGGAACCAAAACAAGATATATCCGAAAATAGAAATACCCTGGCAAATCAGAAATGCCTTTTTCTTCTCCATTTTTTTTCCCATCCATGCCACAATGGGTATAACAATAAACGTAGTAGCTAAAGCACCCACACTTCCAAAAAGAGTTGGCCATATACCGGCATCTCTTGAATTTCCATTAAAAAGGTAGTAAACAACTATAAAAAATGTAAACCCTGCAACTGTATTAAAAGCATTAAAAATAAAAAAGGTGGCAATACAAAGTTTTCTGAAAGGCTTAATAAGAAAAGCTTCTTTGAAACTTTTAAGAATTTCTACTAAACTACCTCCAATTGTTTTGAAGGTGAGCGGCTTTAAACTGGTATCATTTTTTGTTGATTTGCTTTTAATAAAAATGGCCGGAATCATTGCCAGTATCATACAGGAAATGCCTACCCATATGGCCAGTGTTCTGGTAGCCGTATCCGCATTGGGAAACCATTTTGGGTCGTACATAACTACCCAGAACCAGGGTGCAATAACCCAGGCCCATTGCCCAATCCATTGAGCAACCGCCATAATACTTGTACGTTCATGAAAATCATCACTCATTTCATAACCCATCGCCACATACGGAACGCTGAAAAGAGTTAATCCCAGGTAAAACACAAAAGACCATAAAAGGAAAAAAATGAAATTAAACATTACCCCGTTTTCACGGTATAATTGCCACATCACTACAAAGGATATTCCCATCATGATGGCTCCGATAAATACATAATGTCTTCGCCTTCCCCATTTAGATCGGGTGTTATCTGAAATGTAACCCATAATAGGATCTGTAAATGCATCAAATACTCTTGGAAGAAAAAACAAAATCCCCCACATCCATCCGGGAAACTTTAAATCCTGCACCAACACCACCATAAAAATGCCTAAGGCTGCCGGAAACATTTGATTGGCCAGCATACCTAAACCAAAGGCGATTTTTTGTCCCATTGGAACCATTTTGGCCGGGTTTGATTTATTGTTTGCCATATTAAAGAGATTAAGTTTTACTATTCCTATGATTTGATTACCACCGTTTGCAAGGCCTTTGCACTAATTGAAATATTAGTTTTTTTATTGTTGAGATTAATTTTAAGTGGTTGAGCTTCTTCGGTAGGATTAAAAATAATTACAGCTATAGTTCCATCCGGGTTTTTGACTGCAGTAGCCATCAGTTCTTTATGATTCAGCATGCAATCCACCCTTACAGCACCGGGACGAATGAATTTACTGAAATGTGCCATCACATAATATAAGGGAGTGAAATACACTTCATCTGTTGCGGTGTCAACTATTACAGGCGCAATGCACCAGTTTTTAAACCAGTTGGGGCCACCCTGCTTATCAAGCACCATGTTCCAGTCAATCCAGCCATCTACATAATTATTAAGACAGCCGATGATATCCCGGGCATAGCGAAAGGCAGGTACATATTTTGGGTGCAGGTATTTTTCTTTTTCAGAAGCCCAGTCCCAGCCCCAGTCGGTGGCTTCCTGCTTCCAGTACCAATCATCATCTTTCCATTTTGGTACTTCGGCATCAATGCAGGCCTCCGTATTAATTAAATGTTTAGCCGGATTTTTTTTGTGTGCATATTGCAGGGCTTCGCCAAAATAATCATAGGTGCTTTCATACCAATGCATAGCAGTTCCGGCAAAATATTTTGATGATTTTTTCGATCGGTACATTTCATCCACCCATTCTTTCAGCCCTGCCCGGTTTTGGTCGTAGCCTAATATTTTTATTTTTCCGTAACCGTCCTTTGCTAACCGGGGACCCAGGTGCAGCTCCACAAAATCGGTCATTTCTTTGGGAGTAAAGAGCATACTCTCCCAGTTATTGCCGTTTCCATGAGGTTCATTCTCTACTGTTATTCCCCAGATATCAATACCCTCTTTTTTATATGCTGTAAAATATTTTGAAAAGTACAGTGCCCAGGTGGGGTAATACTGTGGCAATAGTTTACCACCTACCCAATTGTTGTTGTCCTTCATCCAGGGTGGCGCCGTCCATGGTGATGCAATAATCCTGAATCCATCTTTTGAAATTTGCTGCGCCTCTTTTATCATAGGAATAATACCCTTCATGTCTTCACTGATATCAAACTGCTGCAAAGTGATGTCACCCGGTACATTATTATATGCATACTGGTACGTTGAAAAATCACAGGAATTGATATGGGTACGGGTAAGTGAATAATTAGCTCCTTCCTCAGCAAAATAGGCCTTTAATATTTTTTCCCGGTTGGCTTTACTCAACCCATTAAGTAAATATGCAGATGCTTGTGTGAACGAACCTCCAAAACCTGTAATACGTTGAAATCGTTTATCAGGGTTTATTGTTATTTCTACCGCCCCTTTTACAGGTAGTGTTTCAGAAATACGTTCCAGCTTTCTGCCGGATGCTGAGGTTTCATAAATTGCGGCGTTTGCATTCGACTGCTGTGCGGAAACATTGCTGCTCATGCATGTGTAGAATAATATTGGAATAAATAGACGTTTCACTTTACTGGCAATAATCGTTTATACTATAATCCTCACTCCAATAGATTTGAGGGATGAATAAAAACCGTGATAGAAAAAATGTCCCCTTTTCTTTTGAAGATATTCCGGGTTTCTTCTTCGGTAAGTTCTAAAGTTTCTCCTTGCCTTACAACTCCATTTTTATCTTCTATTTGTAAACCTTGTTTCTCCTGCACCACATATATTACCGGCACCTGGCAAAGGGTGAACATCATAGATTTATTTTTCAATGTAATAACCTGTTCTTCGCCCTTTGTATTAATGATTAAAACTTCTTTATCCGCCTGTGAAAATTCATTCTTGCGCAGCAATACCGGGCTAAATATCAACCTGCCTTCTTTTACAAAAACACCTAATTCACCAAACCGGCTAAGGATATCCTCTTTTACCTGTCCTGTCATACCGGGTTGTTGTGCTCCTTTACCGAATGGAGTGTGGGAATAAGGATCTGTAGGAAAAGCTCCATACTGTGCAGGCGGCTTATGTACTCCTATGCCATTTTTAATAGCATAATAATGTTGGTACAACTTCTTTTGAATTTCCAAATCGGTCTTTTGTTTGGCTGCTGACAAACAAACTTCTTGCACGGCCAGTAATAATTTGGAAACCATATGCCAATAGATAGAACCCAATCCTTCATAGGCAAAAAAAGTTCCTGACCTCCCGGTAAACGCTTTATGATTAAACACCTGTTCAAAAAGTGATAATACATCTAACCGGTCCTTGTGGACTGATGGCTGGTATTTGCTATCGAGTTTTTGGAGTGCTGAATCTACATCCGTTGCATTTTTAAAATTTCCATTGAAATGAAAATTGCCGTGTATATCTTTTTCTAAAATGCCTGCACCGCCATCTGCAAGCAGTTGCCGGAGTAGTGGTACAGCTTGTACGGCATCACCCGGCACATTATTCTTTTGCAAAAAAGATGGCAGCTCCTTATTAGGATACAATATATAGCTGTCCTGATCTTGCCGGTAAAGTGTGCTGTCCTTTAAAGCATCCAATACCTGAAGGCTTTCTCCGGGTAATAAATAGCCACTGCTCAAAACAGCTACCTGGCCTTCCAGCATCTCGCTCAAATGCGAAATTTCTATTTTGCTATCATCATAAGTTAATAAGTTGTACGTATGGTACAGGCCATCTTCTCGTTTATTAGCTTGAATGGAATTATCCATGAATGCTAAAACCGTTTCAATAAACCTGGCAATAGCATCACCCTGAACTATTGATTTGCTGCCTGAAAAATGATTTGAATAAACCTGTGTTCTGAACTCGCCGCTAACCTCACCCAGCTCATCCAGCATTTTTTTCTTCAGCTGTTTATCAATACCAACAGGTAATGAACCTACGTACTTTTCAAAAATTGTAGCTACTGAAATAAAATAACCATATAGTTCTTCAGAAAGTAGAAATTCAGTTGTGGTTCTTGAATTAAATAATGGTTTAAGAAATACCAGGAATCTTCTCAGGTAATATAAAGTAACCATAGAGAGGCCATTGCCCACCAGTGCATTATTTGCATCGTTCCATTCCGGCCGTTGTGTATTCATCCAGATACCACCGCCTGGCACCAGGTTGGTAAGCTTTGCAAGCAAGTTTGCTAAAATCTTTTCTGCAAAATTTACATGGTGAATTGCTTCCCGGTTATTAGTTAACAAAGCTCCATCAGCTCCAAACTGCATCATTCTTTTGCGGATTGCAGTATCAGCGGTATGATTGAACTCGATTGTGTCTTTTGGATTTTTAAGAATTTGCTGATACGTTTTTATTTTGTACGGAACATTAGCATATACAAAATTTTCTTTACCCAACATTGTTGTAAGCAGTTCCGGATAGTGGTTTTGTGCAAACTCTAAAAACTTGAGCAGGTATATAACCTGGTGGTCGCCCCAATAGCCGATATAAGACCAGGGATTATCCGGCTCAATTGTTTCCCAATCAAAACCATCTTTGGTGACCCGGTAAGGATTGTACCCATCAAAAGTCGAAGCATTCAAAAATTTAAAAATCATGCCCTCAATAAAGGCAGGATAAGAATGTGCCAACGCTTCCCAGTTTTGAAAAATGTCCCGCCAGTTTCCCTCGTAGTTCAGAATTTTGGAGCCATCAATTTCACTTCTTGTGTTGATGGTAAATTTATTCCAGGGTCGGCTGGGGTCTCCATGCCTGCGGCTGAATTTTAATGGCAGGTATTCCGTAGCCAGGCGTACAAAATCGGCATCGCCTGATTGAACAGCAATTTCATTTAAAGTGAATAGCGAAAATTGTTCTGATAAAGAAGTAAGTAACTGTTCGTTTTTTTCATAAACAACAACACTTGCATTTTTGAAATAAATGATAAAATCTCTTTTCCCAATTTGATAGTTATCATCAAAAATGCCACCCCGCATGATATTGAAGAGTACATTGGAAAAATGCCGGGTGTTTAATAACTCATCGGAACTGTATTGAAGTCCATCGGCAGCGGCAGCTAAAGCCACCAGGTTGTTAGTTCCTGTTTCCACATCAGTAAGCACTTTGCTTACAAGGTGGCTGTTATGCTGTATGGTATCGGCCAGTTGTATAATGGCTGACTGGCTTAGGTTTACATTGGCTACGATCCACCAGCTTTTTTCTTCACCTGGCACAAGGTTAAAATCACTGCAAATAAAATAAGCTCCCTTTTCCCCTTTTATATCTTCTTCGTGTTGCAGAAGGCCGCCTTGCCTGAATTTGTTAAGTTGTAAAGAGGAAAGTAAATACTTTGGATTATCCAGCCCTGCCGACCAAATAACATTTGCCTTCAGGGCTTCGCTGGGTTCTGCTTTGTCAACAATAATGGCACTTAATGCAAAAATACCCAGGCCGGTTTGGGGCAATATTTCTGATCGCTTATAGGCATCAGCAAGATTACTGGTTGTGCTTTGTAAATCGCTGCCTACGCCATATGGTAAAATGTTTTGCAAACCATCGATAAGTTGTATGGAAACTTCATTCAGCGAATTATTAATAATGGTTGCCCTTCTGACAAAACCAAACAGGTTGCTACTGTTCCATTCGTATTGAAATGTAATAGCTAAGTCAAGGTTTATTTCCTCAAAAATTATTTTATTTCCATAACGGTTTTTGTACAGGTTTCTTTGGCAATTGAAAAGTCCTTCACTTCTTGCAGAAAAAGGTTCCCAAATATAATTTTCACCATTGGCAAATACCTTTAAGATGGTTTTGCAACCCGTAATTTCTGCCGACTCTGTTATTTTATCATCAGTATAGTAAGGGAATAAAGCATATTCTGAATTTTTACGACCTGCCGATATACCTCCATTGCTTGCTATAAACATCCAGTGATTGGAGTCGCTGACAATAGTCATAAAAAAGGGCCGCATTTTATCTACGTTGGAGATTTTATAAAAAACCTCCTTACCCTTTTTTACTTCGCTAAATGTTACTACTTTATCTGTAGTTGTGCTATCGTTTAACTGGTCAAGCATCGCTTATGGTCATCATTTTTAAAATTCAATGGCATACTATATCCTATTACCAATAGCTATTACCCTTGGCACACCATGTTTTGCTGAGATAAAACTGGTTATTTCTCTTTATACACTCTTACATAGTCCACATACATGGATTGGGGAAAGGGGGTGCCGGTTGTTGGAAAGCCAACAAAATTTCCGCCAACAGCTACATTTAAAATAATGAAAAAAGGATGGTCATACACCCATTGCCCGGTTACATCATCCGGTGTTATTCGTTGATAAAGGAAATTATCAACGAAGTAATCAATATAGTTCTCGCCCCATTCTATAGCATAGATATGATAATCAGTATCAAATCGTCCATTGGCTAACGCATATGCTTTGGTTTTGGCATTGGCTCCGGAATAACCGGGTCCATGTACACTGCCATGGGTAATGAATGGCTCCTGTCCTCGTTGTTCCATTATATCAATTTCTCCACACTGCGGCCATGGCGTTGCATCAATATTGGAACCGAGCATCCAGAACGCCGGCCACAGGCCTGGTCCTGTTGGTGTTTTTATCCTCGCTTCAAACCGGCCATACGATTGTTCAAACAAATTTTTTGTTTTAATTCTCGCAGAGGTAAAGCCAGATCCTGCATAAGATTCGCTCCGGGCGGTAATTACTAAATTACCACTACCGTCTTTTTGTGCATTTGAAGGGCGGTTGGTATAATATTGTAGTTCACTGTTGCCCCAGCCATTGATACCCGTCCCTATGTCAAAAGACCATTTGGCATTATCAGGTGAAGTGCCGGCTGTGCCGGTAAAATCATCACTCCAAACTAATTCCCACTCCCGCTGTGGCAATGTTTGTACGGCTTCCTTTACACAGCCTGATAGCAGCAGCAGGGAGCTTATAGCAGCGCAGAATATATTTATACTTGATTTTCTCATATCGCAATTTTTATTCGTTGACTTTAAAATATTCAAATTAGTATACCGGATTAAACAGTTACCTGTTTAATCCGGCTTTATTTTAATTACCAAATCGTATGTTATCAAAATATATCACATTGGTAGAACCTCTGGCAGTGAAATCAGGGAAAATGATTATCTGTTTATATCCATTTCGGATCTGTGCAGTAAAGTCGAAAGTAAGTTCCTGCCAGCCATTTATTACTGTATTAGGAACCTTAATTTCCGGAAATGCAAAGCCAGTAGGGTCAGCAAACTTTATTCCCACATCACTTTGTGTAGTTTTATACACCATTATTTTTACGATCTTATGAGCGGCATCTATATTAAAAATAGGCATCCCCGAAGGGCTATTTGCTGTTTCGCAACCAGCATACGGCTGACCCGCCTGCTGAGCGGTGAACTTCGCTACAGTTGCTGATGTATTTATACCCGTTGGGAATGGATTCGCTACAAACTCCAATGGAGGATTTGAACCGTTCTCAAATACATTCCATGTCCAGCCAGCTCCAAATCCTGCGGGTTCAAAATTAATTACATCGTTCAAAGTAAATGTACCGCCACCACCAGTTCTGTAGAAATAAATGTTGTCCAGAAAAATATTACTTGTGCCCGTGCCGCCATCAAATTTTAATTGGATAACATTGTTTAACGCTACGGGTGTAAAAGCAGAGAGTGGAATATCCGCACTATTCCATCCAGTAGTAGGAACAGTAAGTGTAAAAGGTGTTTCTACACCACCGGGGCTGATGAGGTATACTTTTAACTGAGTTGCATTGGTGGAGTAGTAATCCAGGTGCAGAAATCCATAAGTAGAAACATCCTGATTACTTCCTAACTGAATACCCTGGTAATTGAAATTTGCATAATGCAATGTATTATTACCAACAATAGGTGTTTGTGTTACAACAGTTGTTTGTCCCCAATTAGGATTAAAATCTGTGCCTGCAATATTTGTATATGAATCGCTGAATACAGAAAGTACATCGGCTGCCGGTCGTGTAGGAACCGGAGCTGCAACAGTTGGTGTGATAGGATTTCTAAAGAAATAAATATTGTCTACATAAATATCACCGTTGCCTTCCCACTTCAACTGAATCAAATTATTCAGTGCTACCGGTGAAAAAGCAGAAAGAGGAATATCCACACTATTCCAACCGGTGGTAGGAGTTGGCAATGTATAAGGAGTTTCTACCGGACCGGCGCTGATGAGGAATACTTTTAAACTAGTAGAGTTAACTGTGTAATAATCCAAATGCAGAAAACCCATGGTGGATACATTCTGGGGGCTACCAATCTGTAAACCCTGGTAATTTAAACCTGCATAAGACAATGTATTGTTACCAGCAATAAGAGTTTGTGTAGTAACTGTTGCCTGGCCCCAGTTAGGATTAAAATCTGAGCCAGCAACATTGGTATACGTATCACTGAAAATAGAAATTACATTGGCAGGAAGTCTTGTAGGTACAGGTGCGGCTACCGCAGGCCTTGTAGGGATTTTATAGAAATAGACATTATCAAGATATAAATTAGGAAGCGTACCGGAGAGCACTATCTGTCCAATATGTGCCCTGGTAGTAAGACCCGTAAAGCTCGACATAGGAATATCAATGCTTACCCAGTTATTGGAAACCAGTGTAGGGCTTGTAATGGTAACTTCATGTGACACATCATCACCACCACCTACAATACCATTCGCACCAAAATCTATGAGCAATACTTTAAAGTTGTTGGGTATGGCTGTAATATCCGGTGTCCAGATATCCAGGTGAAACCCACTCATAGCAGATGCATTTATTGTATTGGACGAAAAATCAATGCCTACAAAATTTAAATTTCTATAACGTATAACATCATTGCCTGCTACCTGAATAAAATAGTTATCAGCAGTAGAATATTGCCAGCGGGTATTCCAGGTATCAACCGGAACGTTGGTGTAGGTATTACTATAAAGTGAAATTACATCAGCAGCATCCCTGGAGGGTGCTGGTGCTGCAGTGGTAGGACCCACAGGCAAGCCGGTAGAAGTAATTCTTAATGAGCCGATAGCTGTTTGGTCGCCCAATTTGGCAGTAATAGTTGTAGTACCTGCATCTACCACGGACACCATACCTCTTGCATCTACATTGGCAATAGCCGGTGCAGAAGAAATAAATGTAAAGTAGTACGGTGAAATATCCACTGTCTGATTTACACCACCCGGCAGGTTCACCGATGCCTGTAAACCATCAATGGTAATCTTATCACCTGTTTCTGCATTGCTGATAACCCTGTCTTGTCCGGTATAAATCAATCCCCGCAGGTTAGCTATATCGCCCAATTTTTCAAACCTGACTTCATCTACCCAAAAGGTATAGCCTCTTCCATTTTCAGGACCGGTGGAAAAATAAAATAAACCTTTTTCCGCAGTAAGTTTTGAAGCATCTGGTATTGGAATGATAACTTTTTTCCAATTGCTATTTACAGGTAAGCCACTGAGGGATACCTGGTATTTATTTTCGCCCAAATCATTTCCAAAACCTAAAATACCTATAGTAGCTGCCTGCGATGCTTTTATGTAAAATGTCAATGCATTGTAGCCAGATAAATTTCTTCCTGTTTTGCTGAAAAACACACCACCGGCATATGAGCCTTGCGGACTGTTTGCATCAGGCACATCAAACCGCATGGATTGTTTGGTGCCGCCATAGCTTACCTGGTTATCTACTTTAAATGCTTTTACATCTGAACCACCAAAGGCGGCATACGCCAAATCGCTGGTGAAATCATCAATAAAAACTTCGGCAGTGGTTGGAAATGACGGGGCTTGCAGGTCTGCTACATCCCTTTTTTGACATCCCATACCTATAAGTACTATTAACCCGATAAGGCTATATAATACGTTTTGAAGTGATTGATTTTTTTTCATATTAGTTTCTTTAAAATTATAAGCAAGCAGATTTTATTTACCAATGTTTATTTGAATATAGGTTCGTATCTCCCATTCATTACCATCAGGAAAGCCAATGGCGGTAGGGTCTGGCACCCAGTTACCAGCTGCATCCATAGTTTTGATGGGTGAATATCTCGGTGAGTATTTATTCAATGTTCTGTAAGTACCTCTTATCCCCACTTTTGTTCCGGGCAGCATAAACCAATCAGGCTTTCCAATCTCGGTGGAGAAGTCGAGAATCCATTGCATCGGAAACGTAAGGTTAAAATCACGGTGATAGTCAAATGGTCCCCAATCATTAACCTTGCCGATAGCAATCAACTTGGTTCTCTTATAAATAGTCCTCAGGTCAAAACCATACCGGTTGATGGTTCTTGTATCACTGCCATTTGCCTGTCCATTACCAACATAAAGGTTGGCAACGAAACCAAGATTGGGGTTCAATTTAGATACGATGCGGGTATTGGCTTCCCATAAATCCTCCGCAGGTGCAGCTCCGGGAAAAACAAATGTTGTTCTTCCATTTCCCAATATACCAATAGCTGCATCTTGTGTAGTTGGTAAATGCCGGTATACAAAATCTGCACTAATAGCAAATTTTGCATCTTCTGCCCTGTCATTATCCCATTCATACATCCAGGTGCCGGGTGTAGGGTCGAAAGTTAATAAAAGTTCGCCTGCAATTGTTTCCCTGTTAGATCTTACGGAGAAAGGATCATCAAGGATATTTCTTGGCCTTCCCGGTGCCAGCACATCAGCCGGTATCGGGCCTTCAATAGGTTTTTGCCATAAGAAGTTAGGGGCAATTTGAAGCTTGCCTACAGTTACGGTAAAACCACTCAGCACATTATACATATTGCCGCTACCAATATCTTTCAGTCTCCAGCCGGTAAAAGTTTTTGTATTGTCTACACCTCCGTTAGCCACTAAGCCCATATAAGAAGCCTGGCCATACCAGTTTATAATACCTGTTGAATAAGTCAATTTTATTTTACCGCCGAAATTATCTTCTGATTTTATCTGGTCCTGGTAAACTGTTCCGTTTCTTATTAACTGAAAGTTTCTGCCGTTGAGTGGCTGTCCGGCCCATAAACCGCCCACATCAAAACCAAACGAGCCAAATTTTCTTGAAATACTTAAAGCTACTTTCCTTGTTTTAGGTACTGGCACCGCAAAGGAACTTTGCAAGCCGCTTCGCTGTGTTAAGTCTTCATGAAAAATTCCTGTTATATCAAACTTTGCAACCTTACGGCCATATTTTACCAACACAGCCGGGTTGGCTCCCCACCATAGCTCCGGTCCAAAAGCAACCTTTAAACCTTTGATTGCTTTTTTGCCTTCTATTTCAAAACCAAAAGGTGCTTCACCATTATAAATATCAATGTTAGGGCCATAGTTTGCTTCCGGGTACAAACCAAAGAAATCACCTTCATAACCCCAATGGTAATGGCCTGTTCTATAAAAACCGGTCAGATTAAACAATTTGTTGTTCCAGTTAAAACTGCTTCGGTATAGTTGTATCCTGTTGTTTGAATTTATTTGTTGTGTGCCGGTTGGTGTGTTCACTGTTATTTTTCTTCCCCTGTTTTCATAAAACACTTCATCAATAGGATTTTCGGCCACATTGCCTAATACATTGAACTGGACATTGGCCGTAACGTTGGGTGCAGGTTTTGCAGTAATGCCGATATTAAAGGACTGCATGTGGTCAAAGCCCAACCGGGTTGGGTAACTTGTAGTAGCAGGGTCAGCTTCTTTAGGCGTGGTAATTAAACTGCCGCCTGTATTATAAGTGCTGAAATTTGCCTGCAGGTTGCTCAGGTAAAGTTTCCCTTTGTCTTCACTTTCCAATGCTGCTTTATCCCCCCTTGCCCGCAGTGCAGCATCTGCAATTTGTATATTTTCAAAGTGGTTTATTTGTGCTTTTGCATTTGCACTATATGGGTTGAACTGGTGTGCTTCTTTCAATGCATAGTAAGCAGCCCTTGGATATAATTGATAAGTGCCTCTTTCATTCGTTGCCCCTTTAGCGCAGATACCAAACCACTCTTCGTTCATATTGTTTTCACCAACTTTATAATCATTCTGGTAGCCACCGTTTGACCAGGATGCTGCTACATCATGTTCATCTAAGTTGGTAGTCTGTCCTGTTTTCCACCAACCATCGCTGAACTGAAAGGTGAAACCACCAATGCTATTCCCAGCTTTGCCCATGCCGGCCGCATTAGCATATATTTCTTTCCAGTTGCTTACTAAATATTTGGCTTGTGATTCCTGGTCTTCGCTATTCGCCATTGTATTATATGCATCAGAACCAAACTCGGTTAATAGCACTGGTTTACCGTATTCGTTTTTTACTCTCTCATACGCATCACCAAAAGATAAACCTCTGTATATATTAACACCCAGTATATCCACATCGGTACATTCTTTTGCTATAATATCCAGGAACAATAAATCTCCATTACAAATTGCAATGGGATGTGACTGGTCAATACTCTTCATAGCAACGGTGGCATCATTAAACAACTTATACATATGAGTAGCCGCAATGGTGGACTTGCGGTCTTTCATGGGAATGTTCTCTGTTTCTGCCCCTCTCCAAAAAAGACCATAGTTGTTTTCATTACCTAAAAGAAAGAGCAACAAGCCTGGTGTCCCTTTGTACTGGTTCACCATATCCTTTACTTCTTTCAACAGTAATTCCCTAACGGCCGGATTGGAATAATCTGTATTGGCTTCCCATTTACCTTTTACCGTAAGACCATAGCGGCCGAAGGAATGGTTGAGCATGGTATAAATACCATAATTCTCATAAATGTATTTTATCCACCTGGCGGGTACGCCGGTGTATTGGCGGATGGTGTTTACACCCATATTCCTCAGCAGGGACATTTCGTTATCCAGCGCCGATTTTATTACATCATCAGGCTGTTGCCATAAGCTATAGGTAAAATTGGTACCAATGGGAAAATAATCCCAGTTCATACCATTAATAAAGAAGTCGTTCCCCTTGACTTCCAATTTCATACCCTGGTCCGACTTTTTGACAGAAATTTTTTCCATTTGAGCACTGGAGACAATGGAAATAAAAAACAGAAGGGGAAAAAAGGCTTTGAACTTTCTCATACAGCAAATTTTTTAAATGACTTTAATACCAGCCTGCAATTGTTTTACAATCGATCAGACTTTTTGTTATTTATAAGCAATCTTTGAAAAGCTCTTTTAACCCAGATGAGGTAAAAAAAGACACTTTAAATGTACACTCAGGTAAATCCTTTTTCCAAAAAAATGACCACATCAGTACTACTACTCAATTCAAAAAAGACTATTTTGAGCTTAAAATCAATACATCTATACTACATCTGCTCCCAGATATTGTTTTGAACAGGAATATATTGATGAAAATGAATGTGTTTTTATCAGTAGTATTATTTCTGATTCCCCAGAGCTATTCTCAAACTCCCATCGGTCAAAACGAGATTAAGAGTTTTACCCGAAGTCAGTACGGAGCCGGCACCCAGAACTGGGCAATGGTAAAGGACAAAAACAACCGCTTATATATAGCTAATAATGAAGGCTTACTTGTATTTGATGGTACAAACTGGCAGGTGTTCCCCGTCCCCAATAAAACAATTTTGCGATCCATTGCATTTGGTCCCGGGGGCAAATTGTTTGCAGGGGCGCAGGATGAGCTGGGTTATTTTGCACCTGATAAGGCGGGGCGGCTACAGTTTACCTCTTTAAAAAACCTGTTGCCGGCCTCTGAAAAAAAATTTACGGATGTATGGCAGCTTGAGGTAGCCGGAAACGAAGTATTCTTCAGGACAAACGAAATTATTTTTAAGTTTTCCGGAGACAAATTTAGCTCCTATCCCACTCCATCAACCTGGCTTTCTTTGCACCAACACCAGGGCCAGGTGATGGCGCATGATGAGAAGGCTGGTTTACTATTGTACCAGAATGGACAATGGAAACCTTTTATTAAGAAAGAAGTACTGCCAAAAAACTTTTTTATCACCGACCTGGTAGATTATCAAAAGGATACCAGTTTGCTAAGCACTACCAGTAATGGTTTGTATTTGCTTACACAGAACCAATTAATCCCTTTCAATTTTAAATCAGGCAGCTTTAATCCATTCCAACATTTTACATCACTTTCTATATTGGACGATACAAGTTTTTTAGCCGGCACCTATTTCAATGGCATTTACCGGATAAGCCGGGAAGGCCTGGTGTTAGAAAACATCTCTACCAAAAATGGTCTGCCCAACAATACAGTTCGCTGTCTATTTACTGATAATAGCGGTAATGCCTGGATGGGTTTAGACAATGGCATGGCTTTTTTTTCTTATAATACTGCCATTAAACTGATAAACCCAATAACATTTAATAACGGTGTAGGTTATGATGTACAAGCATTAAACGGTGAGTTATATTTTGCTCTCTCCACAGGATTGCAATGGCTGCCCATAACATCAGCCACAGATCTAAGCACTATTACCCATGAGCCCAAAGCAATACTTGGTGGATTAACCTGGAACTTATCCATTATTAATAATCAATTACTGGCCGGACGAGATGACGGTTTATGGAAAATAAATAATCACCAGGCCACCCCTGTTTCACAATCAACCGGCAATTGGACCTCTCAACCCGTCCCTGGCAGAACACCTTTGCAAATTGTGGCTGGTAACTATTTAGGTATTCAATTATATGAAAGTAACAACGGCAATTTTATTGATAAAGGTTCAATAGAAAAGTTCACAGAATCCAGCCGCTACTTAGAAACAGATGACAATAACATTTGGATATCACATCCCTATCGTGGTGTTTACAAAATCGACATTGAGACCAGAACCGTAACTCTTTTTACACAAAAAAATGGTTTGCCTGCTGATTTGGAAAATCATGTGTTTAAAATTAAGAACAAGATTTTATTTGCCACCACTAAAGGCATTTATGAATACAATGCGTCCAGCAATGAAATGGTTGTTGCAAAAGATTACACCGAATTATTTGGTACGCTACCTATCCGGTATTTGAAAGAAGATAAAAAAGGGAACATTTGGTTTGTACAGGATAAAATGGTGGGGGTGGCAGATTATGGCGCAGGCAAACCAGTGATACATTACATTCCGGAATTGAAAAACAAAATACTCAGCGGCTTCGAAAACATTTTTCCTTACGATACAAAAAATGTGTTGATTGGCAGCGAAACAGGTTTTTACCACATTAATTACGAAAAATACAGCGGGAATATCAAGCCCTTTAACGCATATCTTACCCTGGTAAAAACGATAGGTACCAGAGATAGTGTATTGTTTGGGGGCTATTTTCTTAATGATGTCGAGAGTGCAAAAATTACAACCATTCCCTATAAATGGAATTCACTGCATTTTGCCTATGCAGCATCAGTTTTCGGCGAGCACTCCAGCCTGGAGTTTAGCTATTACCTGGACGGTTTTGATAAAGGTTGGAGTGATTGGAGTAACAAATCTGAAAAAGACTATACCAACCTGCCGGCCAGTACTTACACTTTCCATATTAAAGCCAGAAGTAGTCGTTCGCATGAGTCAAAGGAATATACGTATAGCTTCACCATCACCCCACCCTGGCACCAAACAGCCTGGGCTTATATGTTATACTTACTGGCATTTATTTCACTCCTGTATGTACTATTTAAATACCAGGCCAAAAAGTACAAGCAAAAGCAAGAAGCCAGAAGGCTGGCAGACCTGAAGAAATTTGAAGAAGAACAAAAGCAAATAGCATATCAACATGAACTGGAGTTAGAGCAATCAGAAAAAGAACTGATCCGTCTGCAAAATGAAAAATTGGAAACGGAGATTAAGCATAAAAATGCAGAACTGGCGAGTACCACAATGAACCTGGTGCAAAAAAAAGAATTCATCTTAAAATTAAAAGCTGAGTTGCAGCAATTACAAAAAACGGCTAAAGTTGGCGATGATAATCCTGAACTTAAAAAATTATTAAAGGTCTTATCGGAAGAAGAAAAGCTGAATGAAGAATGGGAGCATTTTTCTCAACACTTCAATAGTGTGCATGGAGATTTCCTAACTATTCTGAAAAACAAATTCCCCTCCTTAAAACCTCATGAATTAAGGCTTTGCGCCTATTTACGAATGAATTTAAGCAGCAAAGAAATTGCTCCTTTAATGAGTATTTCTGTACGTGGAGTTGAAATAAGCCGTTATCGATTACGCAAAAAGCTTAACCTTTCTACGGAAGCCAATCTCGTTCAGTATTTACTGGATTTACAGCAATCGGGATAGAACATGTTCTGCAACCGTTTCATCCGAAACAGTTGCAATTCCGTTACATTCCCTATCTTCCTTTTTCAAACGATTACTATGCAAAAAAGTAAAATTGCCGGTATAGGCAAATATGTTCCGGCCAATGTGGTTACCAATAATGACTTATTAAAATACATGGACACCAGTGATGAATGGATCCAGGAACGTACCGGCATTAAAGAACGACGCTATGCAAAACGTACCGGGGAAACAACCACCACCATGGCGGTGGAAGCAGCAAAAATCGCCATTGAAAGAGCCGGCATCACCCCACAGGATATTGACTTTATTGTGTTCGCCACCTTGTCTCCTGATTATTATTTCCCCGGCTGTGGAGTTTTGTTGCAACGGGCAATGCAAATGAAAGAAATCGGTGCCCTTGATGTAAGAAATCAATGTTCGGGTTTTGTATATGCTTTAAGTGTTGCTGATCAGTTCATCAAGACTGGTATGTATAAAAATATATTGGTAGTGGGTGCAGAAAAACATTCTTTCGGGCTTGATTTTTCTACGAGAGGCAGAAACATTTCTGTAATTTTTGGTGATGGTGCAGGAGCTATTGTATTACAGCCCACTACTAAAGATAACCAGGGTATATTATCAACGCATTTACACAGCGATGGTACCTCTGCAGAAATTCTGGCCATGTATAATCCTGGTACCCATGCCAATCATTGGGCGGAACAAAAAGTAGCTGACTTCAACGATAATGAAATCGGTGACATGTTTATGAGCCACGAAATGATTGACAATGCGCAAAATTTTCCCTTTATGGATGGGCAATCTGTATTTAAAAAAGCGGTGGTAAAATTTCCAGAAGTAATAATGGAAGCATTGGCTGCCAACGGACTGCAAACTGCTGATATCAATATGCTCATTCCTCACCAGGCCAATCTCCGGATATCACAATTCGTACAGCATAAGCTGAAGTTGAATGACGAGCAGGTTTATAATAATATTCAGCATTACGGTAACACTACCGCTGCTTCCGTACCTATCGCATTATGCGAAGCCTGGGAAAAGGGGAAAATAAAAGATGGTGATGTGGTTTGTCTCGCTGCGTTTGGAAGCGGTTTTACCTGGGCCAGTGCTTTATTGAAGTGGTAATGAAGCCAACCAAAACCTGCAAGGTTTGTTATTAGTTTCAAATAATAAGTTATGAAGACGGTATTACTTACTGGCTTAATATTAATTTCTCTCCGGTCTTTTGGGCAGGGAAGCGATAGCTGGAAAATATTATTTAATAACCAGGAGATTGTGTACAGTAATTTGTCAAACGAACCCAGGCATACCCGTAGTATTTCAAAAGCTGAAATAAAAAAAACTGGTTTTCTCGAAGTACTATATTTTACTCATAACTCACATTTTAACTGGTTTAAACGGCTTCTAGTGTATGACGAAAATAATAACCAGGTTTACACCATTGCTTTTAATAATTCTACACGGTTGTCCAATAGTTTTTTAAAATCTTTGTTTGCTAAAACTAAACGGCTGGTTATTTATGCATTGGTAGAACCTGCTGATATTAACAAAACACACCTTATCGAACAAAAAAGAACTCATCTGTGTACCCTTGTTTTGAATGATTAAGTAAAACTTAATTAGTCTTACTATTATTTATACCGAAATCCAAAAACGAACCTAAACGATTCTTTTCTGCAATGTCCCTTTACAATGGTTTTACCAGGGCCAGTGCATTACTTCGCTGGTAATCCACCTGTCCAATCAACTATTGCAACGCTGGCATGGTTTTCACTGTCTTATTACCAAATAAACCACACCAAAGAAAATGAAAATAATTTTTCTCCTTATATCGTTTATG
Source organism: Chitinophagaceae bacterium (assembly GCA_016719015.1). GTDB lineage: Bacteria > Bacteroidota > Bacteroidia > Chitinophagales > Chitinophagaceae > JJ008. The sequence goes on along the minus strand of JADKAZ010000007.1, from coordinate 70,880 downwards.
GCAATTACCAATCTTGTTATGGCACAATTGAAGTGGAAAATAAAATTGGGCACTAAAACTGTGTTACAAACAGCCGGGGAGGATGAATCAAAAAATGTATTCCGTCTGAGCCGTACACAAATCGGCATAAAAAGTAATTTAATAATCAGTTACCAGGTAGCAGCCGATGAGAAAGACTGGGTTAGAAATTTAATGATTGATGATTCAACCGGGGCCGGTATTGCAGAGAGTCCAACAGCCAGTGCAATAAAACAAGGAACCGTAGAAGTAAAATATACTATCACTAATAAAAAACTGAAAGAGCTTTTGACAAAGCATAAAAAAATAAAACTCTTTTATACTTCTATCCCGTCGGATCCCGAGCAAGCCGCCCTGGTCAGGGTAAGAAAAGTTCATATCTGTACTTTTTCCTTGCGTTAACCTGACGAGCTTTTATAATATTAATAACGATATCAACCGTATCGTTATTTTTGTTTTAGAATGAGCCGCCAAATTATCTATATCATCAATCCCATTTCTGGCACAAGAACAAAAAAGGATTTGCAACAGCTGATTGAAAAGAAAACAACTGAACAAAATATCCCTTTCCAGATATTTCCATCGGTAGCCAGTGGCGATTATTCTTTTCTTCACCCAGTTATTAAAGAACATAAAATAACTGATGTTGTAATTGCCGGTGGCGATGGAACGGTGAGCCAGGTTGTAAGCAGTCTGATGAATTGCGATCTTAATTTCGGAATCATTCCCTGTGGATCGGGCAATGGATTAGCCTATGCCGCAAAGATTCCTAAAGACCCATTGAAGGCATTAGATGTAGTATTCAATGGCCATGCTGTTGCGATTGATGGATTCAACATCAATGAACAGTTTGCCTGTATGCTCTGCGGACTTGGTTTTGATGCAAAAGTGGCCCATGATTTTGCACAACAACCTACACGGGGATTAACTACCTATGTAAAACAGGTGGCGAGGAATTTCTTTGCCGCCAAAACATATTCATTTGAGTTAACAGTGAATGATAAAGTGTTTATGGCAGATGCTTATTTTATCAGCATTGCCAATAGTAACCAGTTTGGCAATAATTTTACCATCGCCCCAAAAGCCAGCCTGAGCGACGGTCTGCTTGATATTGTTATTGTCACCAATCAAAGCAAACTAAGTTTGTTGCTGCAAACGCTTAAGCAAATCCGGGGAAAGAACAAGCTGGAAACAGAAACCATTGAGGAAAATAAAAAGGGAGTTATTTATTTCCAAACTGATAAGCTCAGCATTATCAATATTACACAAGCTCCATTACATATTGATGGCGATCCTGCAGAAACACCTGCAACATTAAAAATTGAAATAATGAAAAAATGTTTCCGGCTTATTCAGCCTTAAGAGTGTCAATAGCCAAACTGGATTTAAATAAATTAAGGACCTGCCGAAAGCTTTTTTGATTGGATAAAGAGTTGATTGAGGAAACAATGTCTTTTTCTTCCCGTTTGGTAAGATGAAAATTGAGAGCCGCTTTATCTTCTTCTTTGGCGGTTGAGTACTGAAAAGCCACTTTATAAACAGGGCTTCCGCTGCGGGTGGCATAGTAATTCAGCATATCGTTCTGAAAAAATTCCATCATCTTAAACCAGTTATGCTGCAGCAATAAAAAAGGTTTGGTGGCATGGTCACTGATGTCTTCAGATAAATACGGAGCTTCCCATGCACCGGCTGTCCTGTCTCTGATCTGAATAAGTAAAACTCCGCTTGTATTCTCTTTGATCCAATCTTCAATAGAAATAAGAAAACGAATGGTTGTTTCCTGTCCGAAGTTATCCCGTAGGCCTGCGTCCATTACGTCAATAACCGGATTAGATGGCAGCCATACATTCGGTAATACAACCGGGAAGGTGGCATTCATCCGCAAGGCAGTTAACATACGGATGTTAAAAGGGTCTTGCCTGGCAAAAAAAGTAGTAAAGTCAATAGCATCCGGATCAACAGCAGGAATATTCATCGTATCCTGCGGGGCCCGCATCATAAACCTGACAGGCTGTGTACATATGATCATCTTTCGGCTGTCTCTTGTTACTACCGAATTAAAGAACATCAACGGGATATTCGCAGCTTTTTCATCGGCGACATAATCTTTGAGTTGCTTATTTAAAAAACCATTTGTATTGCTATTTAGTTTTTGCTCAAACGCATAACCTCTGTCTTTTACATACTGGTAAGAACCTACGGAGAATTTTTGTGCCGGAGAAATTAAATCTCTTGCGAAAAAAGAAGTAAACAACGGGTTGAGCAAATCTCCCGCAATATTTTCCACATATTGTTTATCCTGCAGGTTGATGGGTTGCCCTTGCTGCCGTCTTAAAAATAATTCCCGGAAGTAAGCTGCCCCAATCATTCCTCCTGAAGCCCCATTGATTAGAAATGTTTTTTTGAAAATGCTGCCATTAGTCAGGCTATCCAGGTGTTGCAAAACACTCATAGTAAATGTAGCGCTGCGATGACCACCTCCACTTGTATTGATCAATACCAGCAACGGGTTTTCGCTGTCCTGCTTTTTCTTCCAGGTATTCAGGATACTATACATGTTTTGTTTATCTGCTTCTATATTTTCATTACTGCACAATGCCTGCAATCCCTCTCGTGTATAAGAAGGTCTTTCATTTTTATTCCAATAGTTTAGTCCATATGCTTTATTCCGGGGGTCTATCCAGTCAAATTTGTAAAATAAATTCAGCAATAATATAAGGCCGACCAGGTATGGTATGCTCCAGCTTTGTAAAAAATAAGTAATCGCTCCCGCCACCCCAATAAGGATAGAAAAGAAAATGGTAATACTGGCAGCAGCCGGTAATTGAAAGAATGCACTGTCCAGTAAAAAACCAATACAGATTAAAAACAAAAAAGCTGCAAATACAGAAAGAATAGCTGCAAAGTGGTGACGTTTAAAAATCGATTCCACAAAGTCATCTGTATAATGAGAAACATCTCTTACCGGTTTGAGCCGTAGTGGTGATTCAAAATACCATTCGACTTTCATCAAGGGTGCACCGTGGTAAATTTCCTTTACTGTTCCGAGATGGGTGATATAAGATTTTGGATTGCTGATGAGCGGCATCATTTTCCGAAGAATAGAACGGTCGGCCCGGAAAAAATAAATCATGGAAGCCGCTAATAAAAAAATCAGTCCGGCTGTAAAACCACCAAATAAGAATAATATCTCTGTTGAAGGAATCAGTTCCTTAAAATGTGCAAACTGGTAAGCTTTTATAAAGTAAAAAAGAAGAAAGATCCCGGGTATAATGGAATTGTTAATACAATATTTCAAAAAAGGATTCGTAGTGGCTGCTAAAAAACGAAAGTGACGGCTGAAAAGAATAAATGAGGCGATATTCCAGCTCATGATAAACATACCGATAGATGCACCCACAATTGCCGCACTTAATGAATTGACATTACCAAGATATTCCGGCGCCAGGAATAAGGAATCAGCGCCGAAAGTTTTCATGAAAGAGCCATTCACAGTAGCAAATAGAACCAGCCAGAATAGTAATAAGACCTGGTATTTCCTGATATGCAGGAATACTAATTGTATGGGAAAAGAATAATAAAATCCCCGGAGCCAGGCTTTCATGAGAAAGGTAAATGGTTATCACTAAAAATACTGATAAATGGCTGGTTAGTCAAATGAAGATAAGACTAGCTTTTCACCAGGTCGGTTTCTTACAATAAATAACAACCATACCAGGGAAAGCAGCAGCAGCATGGCAACAAACTGGTGTGCTACGCCTAACCATAGGAATGATGTGGCGTGGACTGCATTTAATATGGTCAATACTCCCAGCACCACCTGCAATAGAACAATCACCAATGGCAGAACTCTGGTTTTTTGAAATAATCCAGTTCCCGGCACTTTGCGGGCCCGCCACCACCAAATAAATATCAATACAGTAATGATATAAGCAAGGTTTCGATGAATAAAGTGCAGCACCAACGGATTGTCTGTTAAAAAGGAAAGTCCTTTAAATTCTCTTTCACCCAAAGATTGAACATGAGTTGGCCACCAACTCCCATTAATATCGGGCCATGTTGGTGCAAAAGCTGCTGCTTTTAAGCCGGCCATAAAAGCTCCGTAAATAAGTTGTACTATCAACAATACAAGTAACCAGTTGGTAAATTTTCTTACTGGCTTATGTACAATTATCTGCCCGTTGGGTATTAATAAAGCAAATGCAAACCACAGGGTATAGCACAATAAACCCAGCGCCAATATAAAATGAATAGCCAGCCTGTAATGACTTACATATAACAGCTCCGAATCTTCCAATCCGCTTTGCACCATTATCCAACCTACCAATCCCTGGAGGGCCCCCAGCAGAAAAAGAATGATCATTGGTTTTATCATCTCTTTCTTAAACCTTTTCTGTATGATGAAGATGATAAACGGAATGATGAACACCACACCGATCAGCCTTGCCCACACCCGGTGAAACCACTCCCAGAAATAAATGAATTTGAAATCGCCCAGAGTAAAATGTGCATTGACATATTTATACTGCGCAATCTGCTGGTATTTTTCAAAAGCAATATTCCAGTCCTGGTCGTTCATCGGTGGTAATGCACCCATGATGGGTTTCCACTCAGTGATGGATAAGCCAGAACCGGTCAGCCTGGTGATGCCGCCCAGTAAAATTTGAATAATAATCATGGCCACCCCAGCCAGCAGCCAGATAGCCACTGGTTTAGAAGACCTTTGTGTTACTTGATTCGCCATTGCGGTGGCAAAGTTAATTGCGGAAACGGGCAGGAAATAATATTTGTTTAGCATTATTCCTGAAATTGCAGATGAATGCTCAAACCTTTTTACCAGGAAAAACTTTTAGAAGCCGGCTGCGATGAAGCCGGAAGAGGTTGCTATGCCGGGCCAGTGTTTGCTGCAGCAGTTATTTTGCCCAAAGATTTTTATCACCCTTTGTTGAACGATAGTAAGCAGGTAAAAGAAAAGACAGGAACGAACTAAAACCAATCATCGAATCAGTTGCGATATGCATTTGCGGTAGCCAGCATAGATAATGAGGAAATAGATACCATCAACATTCTCAAAGCCTCTTTTAAGGCGATGCATATAGCAGTCAGTAATTTAAAAGCCAGGCCGGAATTGTTATTAATTGATGGCAACCCTTTTACCCCTATAAGAAAATACCGCATAAATGTTTCGTAAAAGGGGATGGACGATTTGCTTCTATTGCTGCGGCAAGTATTTTGGCAAAAACCTACCGTGATGAATTTATGTATCAGCTGCATCGTCAATTTCCGCAATATGGATGGGATAAAAATAAAGGCTATGGAACTTTAGTTCATCGTAAGGCGATCGAAGAGTTTGGGCTTTGTAAATTTCACCGCAAAAGCTTCAGGCTCACTGCTGAACAACCTGCATTATTCTAAGTTGAAGTAATTAATCATTTCAACTGGCTGGTCATTAAAATTTAATAATCAGCAAATATGTTTTTGTAAATTAGTAAATGCCAGAAGCGGTATATTTCTTTTCCGCAACGTATAAAAGCTTCTTCCTCATGAAAATTTTTTTCATAATTTCATTCGCTATTTTTCTGTTTGCCACTATCGGCAACGCACAACAGAGTATAGAGGACAGCCTGAACAGGGTCATCGCAGAAAATAAAGATGAAGCAGATGTATCAAGGGCCTATAATGCGTTGGCATACGAGTACACAAGAAAAGATCCTGTAAAGGCCCGTCATTATCTTTCGGCGGCAATAACCATAGCAAAAAAAATAAATAACCGGAAAAGATTGAGTAATGCCTACTCCCAATTAATTTATGTGTTATATGATGGAGGCAAGCCGGATAGTGCAGAATATTATCTCGCCCAGGTGAAGGATCTGGTGACTGGCGCTGATGAATCGGAAAAAGATGCGTTGAATTCTAACTACAATACAGTGGCTGCCATGTTCTATAAAAAAACAGGTTCGTATCAGAAAGCCATTCCTTTTTTTGAAAATGCGATCGCTTTACTAATTAAAATGGGGGATAAAGAATCCACTGCGGGACAAAACCTTAACCTTGGAAACACTTATGTAGAACTTGGTAATTATAAAAAGGCTACGGAAAAACATTTAAAAGCCTTAAGCATATTTGAAGAAATAGGTAGTGACAGGGGTATCTCATTTTGCTACCAGAGTTTAAGCAATTCTTTTACTCAACTAAAACAATACAATACAGCATTGCTTTATGCCAATAAATCACTAAAAATAAAAACAGCTTTGAATGACCGGAGGGGGCTTGGTACGGCACAAAGCGGATTGGGGAATATTTATTTGGGCATGGGCAATTTTGATAAAGCGTTGATCCATTTTACCGAAAGCTTAAGTTATGCAAGAGAACAAAAAAATCTGCTGGACGAGCAGACCAACTACCTCAGTATAGCAAAAGTATATGCAGCCAAAAAAGAGGTACAGCAGGCCATTGAATATTTTAATAAGAGTAAAGAGCTTGCAAAACAATTAAAGAATACATCAGCCGTGGCTGCTATTGATGCTGAACTAATTGCACTTCAATATAAAACTGAAACAGCGGAACTCTCTGAGAATAAATTAATATCAACGATTGATTTGTTTAAGCAACAAGGTGATTTGAACCGGCAGGCAACAGGGCTTAAAAACATGGTGGATTTTTATACAGCCAATAAACAATTTGATAAAGCACTGGAGTATACAAACAGGTATCATCTGACCATTGACAGCATACGTAATAATGATCTCCAGATACAGGTAAAAAAAATGGAGGAACAATACACAGTAGAGAAAAAAGAAAAAGAAATTACGTTGCTTAAAAAAGATAAGGAGCTTCAGAGGCAAATACTCTTCCGGCAACGGTCATTATTTGCCGGGGCAGCTTTATTGTTATTGATATCCTTTATAGGTATCGGGCTAATTGTAAGCAGAAATAAATTAAAACAACGGATGAAGGAACTGGAGATTCGTAACCAGATTGCAGCTGACCTGCATGATGAGGTAGGCAGTTCTCTCAGCAGCATCCATATGCTGAGCCAGATGGCCTCACAGCATACCAGTGAGGCATCACATACAGACATTCTTTCCCGTATGAGTAATAACGCCAAAGAAACCATGGATAAGATGGGTGACATCGTGTGGATGATAAAACCCGGGGAAACCGAAGCCTATAGCTTAAAACAACGGATGGAACGTTTTGCCTATGAAATAAGCAGCAGCAAAAACATTGCGCTGCAATTAGAAATGGATGACATGGAAAAAATAAAGCTGACAATGCATCAGCGAAAAAATATCTGGCTGATATTTAAAGAAGCCATCAACAATGCAGTAAAGTATTCAGGTACTGAAAAAATAGAAATTAATACCAGGGTAAATAACCGGGAGCTCTTATTGCAAGTAAAAGATTTTGGAAAAGGATTTGATACAAGCCAGGTAGTAAAAGGTAACGGTTTAGACAATATGCAGTACCGGGCAGCAGAGTTGAAGGGCTCCTTACAGGTAAAATCTGAAACAGGCAAAGGAACAACGATAAATCTGCGGGTACCGGTATAAAATCACCTGATTTCGCTATTGTTTGGTTACAGTTATTTTCAGCAACTTTGTAAAAAGGAAAATACTTTGATACGGGTAGCCATTTTTGAAGACAACAAACACCTGAGGGAAACGTTTGAACTTCTCCTGAACAATACCGATGGGTTTGCCTGTTCCGGTGCCTGGCCCGATTGTCGCAACATTATTACCAACCTGGAAGTTTACCCCAGCGATATCGTATTGATGGATATTGAAATGCCGGGCATGAATGGTATAGAAGCTACGAAATTGGTAAAACAACATTTTCCAAAAATCAATATCCTTATACAAACCGTTTTTTTTGAAGATGAATATATTTTCAATGCTATCTGTGCCGGTGCATCTGGTTATATTTTAAAATCAACTACACCGGATGGATATATAGAAGCCTTCAAGGATGTGCAGGCCGGTGGCTCACCAATGACACCCGGTATTGCACGGCGGGTATTGGAATTATTTAAATCCAACCTGCAACCTGCCAACCCGGAGCAAGACTACGATCTTACCTCTCAAGAAAAAAAAGTGCTGAAATTATTGGTAGAGGGGAAAAGTTATAAGCTGATAGCCCAGGAATTATTTGTTTCAGTTGACACAATAAAGACTCATATCCGAAATATCTACGCCAAGCTGCAGGTACACTCAGGTACGGAAGCTGTTTCATTAGCATTAAGAGACAAGCTGGTGTAGAGCTTCTTTAATTTCACCCCATTTCGCTATTGCTTCGCTTTTGCTTCCTTTTCATCTTTGGGTTGCAATGAAACAAAACCATTATGAAAAACTATTCCTTTATTTACTGATTGCTACAATATACCATGCAGCGACTGCCCAAAACGTTGGCATTGGTACCACTGCACCAGCATCTAAACTCCACCTCGTGGGTAACCTACTACAGGAAAATGGCACGGTTACACTTAACAACCCTGCATCTATCATTCAATTTCAAAACGGGGGGGTAAATAAAACCTATTTGCAATTGACAGGAGATAATCTTCGCCTTGGTACAAACGGCGGTAACCAGTTTGGCAAAACGATTATCCGCATGGCCGGGGAAGACAGGGTACTGATTGACTCTACAGGAAATACACAGATATTGGGATTGCAGGATGCTTCGCTTACTTCAGACGGGTATATCACCCTCGGCAGTACAACAGGCAGGAACATGATATTGGATAATAATGAAATTATAGTACGAAATAATGGTGGTACAGATAACCTGATTTTACAAAATGATGGCGGCAATGTAGGTATTGGCACAGGAAGCCCATCAGCAAACTTGCATGTAAATGGCAGTTTTAAAATGACTGATGGTACACAAGCAAACAGAAGGGTGTTAACAAGCGATGCATCAGGCAATGCCACCTGGGAGAATACAGCATTTAGTAACAATGACCGGATTATGGTAAAATATAATGGTTACGGAACAGACTCACTTATTGATGGTACCAGCACCTTGTATGATAATGGAGGAATCAGTTTCAGCATTATCAATACCAGGTTCACCGTTACAAAGGCGGGGCTTTATCATTTTGAAGGAACTCAATCGAAAGAGATTGATGGAAATAATTCCTCCACCAACTGGATACAAAAAACTATGCCATTTATCTCCGTTAATGGCGGAGCACCTTTGGCATTGAATTCAATTTTCTCAATCTATAAGATAGGCGATATTCCCTATGGAACAGGTACCGTTAAATTTGTCGTGCCTTTTAGTATTGATATTTACCTGGCCGCTGGTTCATATGTACTTTTTAAAATGACTGATATGCTCTCCTCTCTTATCTCGCAACCTGTAGCACCGGGGTATATCAGTGCTTATCTAATAAGTGAGTAATTTGTCTTTCCGCAATAACCTATCTGAGTTCACCCTATTTCGCTATTGTTCTGTGATTAATAGTTTTTGACTTTTGTTTTATTAAACCAGAAATCATGAGAAAGATTGTATTACTCTTTATTTTGATCTCTTCAGCCTATTTGTTGAATGCACAAAGCGTAGGTATAGGCACCACTACTCCCAATGCCAGTGCACAGCTAGATGTGGCAAGTACTAATAAAGGATTGCTTGTTCCCCGGATGACCAGTACAAACCGGATTTTAATATCTAGCCCGGCCAATGGCCTGGTGGTGTATGACACTACGCAGAACCGGATGTACCAATACCAGAATGGCGTATGGCGTTTTTTGATCAATAATGATTATTGGGTACAATCCACCACCCGTAATTGGGTGTATAATGGCACTGACAGTGTGGGAATCGGAACCGCTTCACCCACACAACGATTAGATGTAAATGGTAATATACGCAGCCGGGATGATTTATTGTCTGATGGCAGTGTAATAGCTACCGGAATTGTATCAGGCAGTTCACTACAAACATCGGGTAACCTGGCGGTTAGTGGTATTGGAAATGTAGGTGGAGATTTTACTGCAAATGGAAATCTAACCACCTATAGTGACCTGATTATATACAACACGGGGGCTACAATGCAATTAAAGAATGGAAGCAATGTCAACAAAGGGTTTTTTCAGTTATCGGGTGACAATGTAAGGCTTGGTACTAACAGCGGCAATACAACCGGCAAACTTATTTTTAGAAATAATGGAGCAGATCGAATAGCTGTTGAAGCTGATGGAAAACTAACCACCCCGGCCACGGGAGATAACCGGAGCTTAATCCCGTTGTGCTATGGTTTAGTAAATGAAAACGGTGATTGGGTAGGAGGCACAGATAATGTAACCATTGAAAAAGTTGGAACGCAGGGTACTTCAACGCCATGTTATTACCGCATTATCTGTTCAGGAATAACCTTATCAAGCATTATTTCAGTTACACCAGATATTACTTATCTGGATCATGCCGCTGGCAGGTGCTATTTAGGAGGTACAGCCAGAGTTTATACTTACTCTGACTTCTTCAATACAACAACTCAAAATAACGAGTTTCTTTATTATCACAGCGGTTTTTCATTTGTTATCTACAAATAAAAAAAACATTTATTCTTCGCTCCTTTGCATACTAAATGTTTTCATTAAACGAAAAGTCGGGATCAACCATTTTTACTATTAACTCTTCTAATTATGAAAAAATATTTCCTTTTCGATAATATGCTACAGGCTAACTCGAACCTCAGCAAAAATAACGGACACCAGAATAGAAAAATTAAACCCGGGTCCTGTAACTGAAGTACCAGCGGCGGATTTAAAACTTAAAAGCAACTGCTGTTCAACCAACCCAATTACACTTCCTGCATGTGCTAAAAGTTTGTTTCAGTAAAATAGCTATTGGAATTTTCTGTTAGTATTTGTTATTCACCCCATTTTCCTAAGCCTTCTCTTATTAATAGAGGCTCTTCGCCTGTACAATCAATAATAGTAGAAGGAACCATGCCACCATTACCACCATCAATTACAAAATCCACTTCATTCATAAAATTTTCATACATCACTTCGGGGTCAGTATAGTCCTCCACCATATCGCCGGGAAGTGAAGCACTGAGTATGGGGCGGCCCAGTTCCTGGATAATGGCCATCGCAATTTTATTGTCGGGTATCCGGAGGCCAATCGTATCTTTTTTACTTTGTAAAATTTTAGGCACCATCTTGCTGGCTGGTAAAATAAAAGTGTAGGGCCCGGGCAAATATTCTTTTAGCAGCCGGTAGGTTGGATTGGATAATGGTTTCGTGAAATCACTCAGGTGTGAAAGGTCGCTGCAAACAAAGGAAAGTTGTGCTTTTTTGGGATCCACTTTTTTAATCCGGCAAATACGCTCCACAGCTTTTTGCTGCAGAATATCACAACCCAATCCATACACCGTATCGGTGGGGTAAATAATAATGCCTCCCTTTTGAAGGCTCTCTACTACCTGTTTTATTAATCGTGGCTGAGGGTTTTCCGGATGAATATGCAGTAACATCAGTTATAAGTTCTCTCTAAAAATACATTGTTTTAACAAATACACTGCCGGAAACGCTATTTAATCCGCAATTCGTATTTTCACGGCTTCTTATCTTTGCAAAAATTAAAAATTGTCATGCAGTTAAAGCCGGTTGCCACCTTTGATACGATTGAGCCAGAGGTGTTTAGAAAAGAATATTATGAGCCCGGCGTACCTGTGGTGATAAAGAACCTGTCGCATGATTGGCCGGCCTACACTAAATGGAATTGGGATTATTTCAAACAATTGGTCGGTGATAAAAAGGTGCCCTTATATAATAATGTAAAAAGTGATGCCTACACCCCTATCAATACGGCTGACGACTACAAGACTTTTGGTGAATATATTGACATGATAAAATCCGGGCCTGCTGCCTGGCGAATATTCCTGTTCAATATTTTTGATCATGCACCGCAACTGATAAAAGATTTTACCTGGCCTGAGCATTTGATGAAAGGCTTCATCAAAAAAATACCCGATGCTGTTTACCGGGGGTGCCGGAAGCATTACGCATATGCATTATGATATTGACCTTTCTCATATCCTACACACACAGTTTGGTGGTAGAAAAAGAGTACTAATGTTCCCTTATAAAGAACAACACAAACTCTACCGCAAACCCTGGGAAGTATTAAGTCTTGCCGATTTTTCTAATTACTATGTGGAAGGAAATGTTGATTATGAAAAATTTCCTGCGTTGAAATTAGCAGAAGGTTTTGATTTTATCCTTGAGCCTGGCGATACATTGTTTATGCCCGCCGGTTACTGGCATCATATGGAATATTTGGAGAGTGGCTTTGCCATGAGCCTCCGTGCCATGCAGCCCTCCATTGCTGGCAAATTACGGGGGGCATGGAGCCTGATCGGTATGCGTAATATTGATACGCTGATGAAAAAGACGATGCCGCAATGGTGGTATAAAAGGAAAGAAAAAAAAGTGTTTGTGTATGCAGAAAGAGAATTAAACGCTGCATCGATCAGCTAAAATAAAAGCCCCGATCGGGGCTTTCTTATTATTATCAATAAAGTAATTCTTAGTTAATCGTCCACACTTCTGATCCCCTGAGCAGCTTATCCAAATCAGCCGGCTTTCTTGATTTGGCTTCTTCTATCTGTGCTGCCATTACATCCTCATAACAGTCCCTGTTGGTTTGGTAAAAAACACCAAAAGGCCTTGGCAGGTGACCTTCGATTTTCGGGTCATCGAATATGCGGGTCAATATCTGTGCTTTGTAAATATCCTGTTCATCATGCACCCAAAGATCATCCGCACTATGTCCTTCATTCAGATTTACTACCACAGGTTTGAAACCATCTAATTTTATTCCTTTATCAGCGGCAGCGCCAAACACAAGTGGCTTGCCCTGTTCGAGGAATAATGTTTCTGTTGGCTTGCTGCCTTTTTCCGTAAAGATTTCAAAAGCCCCGTCATTAAAAATGTTACAGTTCTGATAGATTTCCAGGAAAGAAGCCCCTTTATGCTGATTGGTCCTGATGAGCATAGCCTGCAAATGTTTGGGGTCACGGTCCATCGTTCTTGCCACAAATGTTGCATCTGCACCCAATGCCAGTGCAAGCGGATTGAATGGATGGTCAATACTTCCCATCGGCGTTGACTTTGTAATCTTGTGTTCTTCGGATGTTGGAGAGTATTGTCCTTTGGTCAATCCATATATCTGGTTATTGAACAGCAATACATTTACATCAAAATTTCTTCGCAACAGGTGTATGGTATGATTACCACCAATACTTAATCCGTCTCCATCACCCGTAACTATCCAAACACTTAGTTCAGGTCTTGATGCTTTCAATCCTGACGCAACCGCCGTAGCCCTTCCATGAATTGAATGCATGCCATAAGTATTCATATAATAGGGGAACCGGCTGCTGCAACCAATTCCGGAAACAATCACAATGTTTTCTTTGGGTATACCCAGTGTCGGCATCACTTTTTGTACCTGGGCAAGAATAGAATAGTCCCCGCATCCGGGGCACCAGCGAACTTCCTGGTCGGTGGCAAAATCTTTGGCAGTTAAAACGGGGGCGGTAGTTGTATCACTCATATGGTTAAAAATTCCTTACAAATTTAAAGAATATCGAACACGGAACAAGCCGGTAAAGCTGATATAAATCATAATTTTTACTGAACCCCCTGTGAGCTTTCTGTTCCGGTAGCACCCACTTCTTCTTTTGAATAATACTTACTCACCGTTAATTATTCACCAGCTCCTCCCAGTATTCCGCCGCCCGGCGGGTATGGGGGATAACAATAGTGCCCCCCACTATATTGGCAACTGCAAATACTTCATATAGCTGTTCGGTAGTAATACCCAATTCATGAGATTTTCCAAGGTGGTACTTGATACAATCATCACATCTTAGCACCATGCTGGCAACCAGGCCCAACAGTTCTTTCGTTTTTACGTCAATGGCCCCTTCAGTATAGGTGTTGGTATCGAGATTCCAGAGTCGTTTAATGACAAGATTGTCTTTGCTCAGAATTACATCGTTCATGCTGGTTCTGTAATCATTGAATTCATTTACAAGATTGCTCATGGTATAAAATTTAAGACCTCAAATGTAGCCAAGTCAGCCATTCGTCATTTACTAATAGCGGAAACGATGGCTAATTTGTATTTTCAATTTTTAAAGTGAGATGGTGGTGGAAACAGAAAATATACACAAGAGGCCACTATTACCAATAAAACCCCGTCTGTGAGACATGCATAAAAAGAAAATGCTGGCCATTGGCCTTCTTAGCTGTATTATAATGTTGAGCATAGCTGCCATAAAAGCCCCTGCACAAAAGGACAGGAATCTCCAGGTGTTGCCTAAAGATATCAGCGATGAAAAGCTGGATAGCATTATGCAGACGTATAACAAAGCATTAGGTGTAAAATGCGATTTCTGTCATGTTAAAGCTAAAGGTTTTACCGACAGCCTGGATTATGTTTCGGATTTAGAACCTATGAAAGAAGAAGCCAGAAAAATGATGCGGATGGTTATTGATATTAATAAAAAGAATTTCCATTATAATAAAAAGGATCGACCAGAATATTTAAATACAGTAACCTGCAAAACCTGCCACCGCGGCGAACCCTTTCCCCCGGAAGATTAATCCTTTGATGCTTTGCCCGATGAAATTTCAATAAATTATTAATAAGTCACTATCTTTCTTACAGGCTTTTAACCATTCTTTAATCCCCTCTACTATTTGAGTGGCTACGGCTTTATGAAATTCGGGGTCCAATATTAATTGTTCATCTTCTTTATTACTCAGAAAAGCCACTTCCACCAAACAGTTTGGATAATCAGTTGGGCCGCTTAAAGCAAAATTGAAACTGCCGATATTTCCAAAATCATTTAAGCCCAGCTTCAACATACTTTCCTGTATATACTGTGTTAATGGCCTGAAGCCAATATACCGGTAATAAGTGCTTACACCTTTTATACTGTCCTTGACTGATGAATTAAGGTGGATACTGATAAGAAAATCCGGGTCTTCATTTTTAATCATTTCCGTTCTCTCTATCATACCTATGGCAGTATCCTTTGTTCTTGTCATGAATACTTTTGCTTCTTTATCTATCAAAACCCTTTCAAGCTGTTTGGCAATAAGCAGTGTGTATTTTTTTTCTAAAATGCCTGTCTTTATCCCGGATGCGCCATTGTTTTCGCCTCCATGCCCGGCATCTACAGCTACCTTCATATTTTCGAGGCTTAAGTCTTCAGGCTGTCGTTTTACTCTTATCATGAGCCGCTTGTCGCGGTAATAAATGCTATAGCCCCAATGCTGCTTATGTTTCAGTTCAATGGTGATTCGGAATACGTCGTCTTCAATTTGCTCATGATAAACATTAGTGACCTCCTTCGCTGAAGAACGTTGTGTAATCCAGTTGGTATTACTGGTGGCACCAAAAACATCTATTACTATCCTTGATGGGCTTATCTGCTGCATACTACGGTAGGGTAGTTTTTCATCGAGGTTTACCATTACATAATCATATTTTTCATCTCCACTTACCATCCAGCTGTTTGTCAGGTAATAAGATTGAAGTTTAATGGTGCTGTCTCTCTTAAAATTAGATTTGGGTAAATAGGCAACATGGTCTTTTGACAACTGGACTTTATAATTTCCGATAGTGCTATCAACCACTTTTACCACAATATTGGTATCGAGATAAGTCATTTTTGCTCCACCCAATCTATCAACACCGAAACCATACTCGAGATAGGGCAGCGAACCGGTTGTTTTACCAACTATCGGTTTCGCAGGAATTATTGATTGAGAAAAAGCTGAAAAGCTAAAAAACAGGCTGACCAAAATCCACAATCGTATCATAACAGAAAGATAACACAAAAACACTCGATTGTGATTTCCGTATTATTACTATGGACTATCACAGTTTTACTGAATTTTAGTATAAACTATTATGATTAAGCACTATGTGTACCAATATCCCGTTTATATATAGACGATAACGCAACCAGGCGTTGTCGTTAAAAAATCCTTATCCTAAACCAATAGAACTATGACCTGGAATTCCGTAATGGGCTTTATCTCATCTATAGCTCTCTTTTTGCCAATCTTTGTTCTCCTTTTTTTCCGTCTGGGTGGCTACAAAAGTTTTCCGGCCTTATTTGCTTATTATTCCATAGTATTTGCTTACAACCTGCTTACAGAAGGATACATCAGTGTCGGGAAAGATGTTATAAGCAATTGGAATATTTGCAACAACCTGCTGGATGCCCCTTTAATGTTGCTATTCTTAACTTATTTCAGCACTTCTTTTTCCTTTACCAGGATTATGAAAATATCCATTCTTGCTATAGTGTTGTTTGAACTGGTTGTAGTACTTACTGTTGGCTTCAATACAAAAGCAGTAACCATTTTTCTTGGCCCTTCCTTACTTATTGTTTTGGCGTATTGCCTTCATTTTTTTGTACGACAAACCAAAATTGCAATTGTCAATTATAAAGGAATGGGAAAAGCTGTTATGGCAGCGTCTCTGCTTTTTGCGTATGGTTGTTACACAATTATATACCTGATGTACTATGTTTTCAAGACTCCTTATATTAACGATACCTTCCTGGTTTATTTTCTTGTTGCCACTTTTTCATCACTCCTGATGTCTGCTGGTATTATTATTGAAAGAAAAAGGGTCCAAAAATTAAATGAATTAAAAATAACCCGCAAAGAGCTTTCAAGTATTTATGCTGAAACTAAAACGGCTGCCCCGTTAAGGACAGCCATGTTAGATTTTGATAAAGACCAGTGGAATTAAAAACAATATTTCCCTTCGCTTATCATTTTATCAGCAATTCTTCTTCTTGCATCTTTTGTGTTGAAGGGCTCCGCTTTGGTAAACCGTTTTAATCCCATTAATATCATCCGCTGCTCATCGCCATCGGAAAAAGCATTCACAGCATCTTTTCCCGATTTATTTACCCTGTCGGCTGCATCATACAGGTAGGTCCGCATTATATCAAGATGAAGCTGGCTTGCTGCCTCTCCTTTTTGATCTGCCATTTTCATTACCCTCAGCAGTACACTTTCAGCATTGAATGTTTCAATAGCCATATCAGCAATATTCATCAGCACTTCCTGTTCATTTTCAATTTTCATCATCAGCTTTTGTACTGCAGCACCAGATGTCATCAATATGGCTTTCTTCAGATTGGCTACTAACTTTCTTTCTTTAGCAAATGGAGCCTCATCTTCTGCACCAAAATCAGGAATACTCATCAGTTCTTTCTGCACGGCCATAGCTGGTCCCATTAAATCTAACCGGCCTCCCATTGCTCTTTTCAAGGTCATGTCAAGAGTAAGCAGGCGATTAATTTCATTGGTTCCTTCATAAATTCTGTTGATACGACTATCCCGGTAAGCCCTGGAAATATTATACTCTGCGCTGAAACCATTTCCACCATGAACCTGCACCCCTTCATCCACTACATAATCCAATACCTCGCTTCCATATACTTTCAGCATGGCACATTCAATGGCATATTCCTCTGCTCCGCCTAACAGTGCTTCATTCTCTGGTTTACCAGATGCAAGTAGTTCATGTTCTTTTTCATCTATCCATTTAGCAGTTCTGTATAATGCTGATTCGCCGACAAAAACCCGAATAGCCATTTCAGCCAGTTTATGTTTTATAGCACCAAAATTTGAGATTGGCTGCTTAAACTGTTCTCTTGTTCTGGCATACTCGACTGTTCCACTTAATGATTTTCTGGCACCACCCAATGCTGCTGCACATAATTTCAAGCGGCCAATGTTCAATATGTTGAAAGCGATTTTATGTCCTTTGCCAATCTCTCCCAATAAATTTTCTACCGGTATTTTACAATCCTGGAAATATAATTGTACCGTAGAAGAGCCTTTGATTCCCATTTTATGTTCTTCAGGCCCTTGCGTAAACCCTTCTGTCCCTCTTTCTACTATAAAAGCTGTGAATTTATCGCCATCGACTTTTGCAAATACGGTATATACCTGTGCAAAGCCACCATTGGTAATCCAGCATTTTTGGCCATTCAAAATATAATGCTTGCCATCATCGCTTAATTTTGCAGTGGATTTGGCGCCGAGGGCATCGCTACCACTGTTTGGTTCTGTTAATCCATATGCTCCGGCCCATTCACCGGTAATAAGTTTGGGGATATATTTTTGTTTCTGTTCTGGTGTACCAAAATATAAAATCGGTAAAGTGCCAATACCTGTATGGGCTGCAATTGCAACAGAAAAAGAGTGACCTGCACCGAGGTATTCATTTACAATAGTGGAAGTGATAAAATCTTTTCCTAATCCGCCGAATTCTTCAGGAAACGAAACAGAAAGCAATCCCTGCTCGCCTGCTTTTGCAACCAGCGACTTCATCAGACCCGGCTCCAGATCATCAATACGATCCAGAATAGGATAAATTTCTGCATCCAGGAATTGATTACACATGTCCCGTATCATCAATTGTTCTTCTGCAAAATTTTCAGGAGTAAATGTTTCAAATGGAGAAGATTCTTTTACCAGCCATTCTCCGCCTTTTGATATAGTTTTTGTTGTTGCTGCAGTACTCATAAGAAAAAGTTTAAGAGTTTAAAGTTTTTGATTACAATTTTATTCTTATACATTCTCCCAAAAGGGAGAAATAAATAGTCTTATTTCAAATTATCATACACTATCTGCAACACTTCTTTACACACATCCACTCTCTCCGGTGGCACACCAATTAAAGCTTCGTTTAATGTTTCATCAGCCAGTTGCATAGCTTCTTCCTGTAATTTCTGCGCCTGCTTTGTCAGGTATATCTGGTTAATTCGTCTGTCATTCTCGGAAGCGACCCTTTTCACCAGGTTCAATTTTTCCAGGTTATCAACTAACCGGGTTATACTTGGTTTATCACGGAAAGTAGCATTACACAAATCCTGCTGACTTATACCTTCTTGTTTCCATAAATGATATAACACACTCCATTGTTCGATAGTTATATTTAATCCGGCGGTGTTGAATTTTTTTTGCAGCCGGCGGGCAATGGCAGTAGAAGCCTTTCCTGTTATAAAGCTGTAGAGCTCCCCCTTTTTAAATTGGTTGTTTGGCATATAGTTGTTTGTGCAACTATTCAAAATTAATAGTATTTTTGAAATAGTCAATATATTTTCTCGTAAATATTTGTCCTTTGCAATTAAATGAAAACCCTGCAGTACAGATACAAGAACTCTACCATCGGGTATTATCGCTTTGGTACCGGGCCAAAGCCTGTAGTCTGTTTTCATGGGTTTGGGGAGGATGCAAGCTTGTTTGTTTTTTTAACTAAGTATGCTGGTAATCAATTTACTTTCTACTCAATAGACCTGCCCTTTCATGGCAAAACTGAATGGAAGGATGGATTAACTTTTGATATAGCAGACCTCCGGCAAATCGTTGAAGAAATCCTGAATCAAACCAGTTTCAATCTGCAAACTTTAAACTTTAAGCCAACGTTATTGGGTTTTAGCCTCGGTGGCCGTATTGCCCTCAGTCTTTACCAGGTCATGCCGGAAAAAATTGAAAAATTAGTTTTATTGGCCCCGGATGGATTAAAAGTCAATTTTTGGTATTGGCTGGCGACGCAAACATGGTTAGGAAATAAATTCTTTGCCTTAACGATGAAAAAGCCCGGTTGGTTCTTTGGTCTGCTGAAGTTGATGAACAAATTAAAACTTATTAATGCGAGTATCTTCAAATTCGTCAAGCACTATATCGGGGATACTGAAGTACGACGATTGCTTTATGCCCGTTGGACTACTTTAAGAAAGCTAACACCCAACTTACACATTATAAAAAATCAAATCAGGGAAAATAAAACACCGGTTCGGTTGATATATGGTAAGCATGACCGCATCATTCTTTCTTCCGTCGGCGAGAAATTTAAAAGAGGCATTGAACAGCAGTGTACTCTTTCGGTTATTCATTCCGGCCACCAGGTATTACATGAGAAACACATAGAAGAAATTCTACCGGCTTTGCTGTACTGATATTAGCTTTGTTTAACTACATGACGCTTTTGTATATCATCATACCACTTTTTATTATTTACAGTCTGCTAATCATTTATTACTGGCTTATATGGAAATCCATTCCTGCTTATACAGCAACTATTTCTTCCCCGCAAACGAGTATCAGTGTTATAATAGCCGCAAGAAATGAAGAAGATAATATAGGACAGCTGTTAAAAGCATTACAGATGCAAACATACCCGGCAGCATTATTTGATGTACTCGTAGTAGACGACCACTCAACAGACAGAACTGCAGACATTGTTCAGCAATTTACTTCCGTTAAACTTCTTTCGCTGAAAGAAGATAATATCAATTCTTATAAGAAGAAAGCCATTGAAAAGGGTATTGCGGCCGCAACAGGTGAAATGATTGTAACAACTGACGCCGATTGCCTGCCTTCGCCAAACTGGTTGCAAACAATTGCTGCCTTTAAAGAAGAGAAGCAGTCGGTCTTTATTGCAGCCCCTGTTGTGATTGATTGTAACTCATCTGTTCTCCAGGTTTTTCAGGCTATGGATTTTATGACCTTACAGGGAATAACTGGTGCCGCCGTTTATAAAAAGAGAATGTCTATGTGCAATGGCGCCAACCTTGCTTATGAACGAAAAGTTTTTAATGAAGTCAACGGTTTCGCCGGTGTTGATCAAATCGCCTCTGGTGATGATATGTTGCTGATGCATAAGATTTGGAAACGATACCCGGACAAGGTTCATTACCTGAAATCAAAAGAGGCAATCGTTTCCACTCTTCCCATGAAAACATGGAAGGCCTTTTTCAACCAGCGGATACGCTGGGCCAGCAAGGCAAAAAACTATGATGATAAGAGAATATTTGCTGTGTTATTGTTGGTTTATCTTTTCAATCTCTGCTTTCTTGGATTAGCTGTCGCCGGATTTTTCAATTCGTATTATTGGTTATACCTCGCCGGCCTTGTGGCAGCCAAAACGATTGTCGAACTCCCCTTTGTTATATCACTAGCTGGCTTTTTTAATAAACGATGGATGATCAAACTATTTTTCTTGTTTCAGCCACTTCACATCCTGTATACTATTATCTCAGGGCTTTTTGGACAGTTGGGTAAGTATGAGTGGAAAGGAAGAAAAGTAAAATAAGTATCTTCCCTCCATGAGTTCCTCTCAATCATTCCAGGCAGCAGCCGCCCATGGCGGCGACTAAAAAAAAACAAAGGCGCTGTGTTCGGGTTGATTGTAATTGCCATCGCAGTACTAATAGCTGTTTTTGCTTATTTCATTGCTCCCGACCCTTCTCCATTTTCCAATCGTATTATCCTGGAAATTGGCGGTGGAAAGCCGGGATTTAAACAAACTTTTATTAAAGTAAAAAAGGATAAGGATGTTGAAGCGACCAGCTTTTTTCAAACAACTGGTCTCAGGCAAAGAAGATGTTTATTATTATGTTCCCATAACAGGTCATGAGCAGAAAGCCGATAGTATTATCGTTCAAAAATTTATTGATGAGGGGCTAAGTGAAAGACAGGCTTTTCATAAAAATCAAACAGCAGCGGAACCGGTTATCACAAAAAAATTCCTGTTAGGCACCGATAAATATGGCCGTGATATTTTTAGCCGCATCGTTGTTGGTACAAGGGTAAGCTTAAGTGTCGGATTGATTACGGTTATCATCTCTCTCAGTATTGGTTTAATTTTAGGTTCATTAGCCGGTTATTTCCGCGGCCGCACAGATGATATTATTATGTGGTTCATCAATGTAATCTGGAGTATCCCAACCCTGTTACTTGTATTTGCAATCACTTTAGCACTTGGCAAAGGTTTTTGGCAAGTTTTTATTGCAGTAGGCTTAACTATGTGGGTGAATGTAGCCAGGCTGGTAAGGGGCCAGGTACTGGGAGTAAGGGAGCTGGAATATGTAGAAGCGACGAGGGCATTAGGTTTTTCCGATTTCAGAACGATTGTCCGGCATATCTGGCCCAATATTATGGGGCCGGTAATGGTTATCGCTGCCAGTAATTTTGCTGCGGCAATTGTTATAGAGGCAGGTTTAAGTTTTCTCGGGGTCGGTGTTCAACCTCCACAGCCAAGCTGGGGATTGATGATAAAAGAGAATTATAATTTCATCATTACACAAAATCCTATGCTGGCATTAGCACCCGGCTTCGCCATTATGTTACTGGTACTGGCTTTTAATCTTCTTGGAAATGGCTTAAGAGATGCGTTGAATATCAGGGGAAAGATTTGACAATGTACTTGTTTTACTATCAATAATAATAAGCATGGTGAAGCACAAAAAGAAAAGGCTGCCTACTTTGTCCGTTTCAACCAGGTCGCTGAGAAAGTTCAACACAATGATCATTGTAATAATTACACCGGTAACTGCAGCAAGAGTCTTATAGAATAAATCTTTCACCCGATGGTATAAATGCTGGGCATAATAAACCATGGCACCGAGTAGCAGTAGGAAAAAGATTAATCCCGGAATTCCCTGTTCAATCGCCATCAGTAAAAAATAATTATGTACGGTTGAACGCTCCGGGTTATCACTCACCCATGTTTTATAGGCCGGAACAGCATACCCTTTATAGTTCTCATAAAAGGTATTGGGGCCATAGCCTGTCAGCCAGTTGTCTTTTATCATCCGTACTCCAGCTATCCAGCGATAAAAACGTTCCGCCGTGGAAACATCTTTTAATTTATAGGTGGATATAAGATGGTCACTAAAGTCCTGATGAAAAATAGTTGTCTTATAATCATGTGCATATCGCAGATAGCGGTCATTACCCTTGATCCAGAAAAGTAAAGTAATCGTCAGCGCAATCGCAGCGATATATGAATAGAAAAGCAGTCGTTTTTTTATCAGCCAGTAAGCAATAATACCAGCCACTAATGCCAGCCATGCACCTCTTGAATAAGAAAAGAATAAAGCAATCAGGGCAATGATGATAGCACCGGCGAGCAGCACCCTTAGATTACTTTTTTTACTTAATAGAAAATACGCCACCAACACCGGGAGTAAACAAACCAGCATGGCCGAATAATTAACATGATTGCGGAAAAATGGGAAGATAGCATCATTAATAGTAGCGAAGCTAAATCCTGTCTGGTAATGACGAACCAATGCAATGAGTATAACCAACATCATTGAAGTAATAAGCAGCGATCCGCTTTTAATAATAATCTTTTTTTCTTTCCATGCAATAAGGGCTGCCAGTACAAATGCTCCGATATACCAGCCTTTGGCCAACAGGTATTTAAAAGATATCTGCTGATGAGTGGAAAAGGTAGCAGCTATAAAAATCCAGCAAGTGCTTATGAGTAAGAAAAGTAATAAAGGGTGTTGCATCACATTTGTCCCGAGTACAGATGGCGAGTAAAGCCAGTATGCAAAAAAAAGCAGTGATACAAATAACATTAAAAATTCATCCGGTATATCTGTACCCAACCCGGAAGAGAAATTATACTCAAATGAAAAAGGCAGGGCAATCAGTAATAATAAAAAAACAATGTTCATGTTTTGCCAACCTGCAAAAAAAAGTAGTAAGGCAAATGGTATAATCGCAAGCAAATATTGCTCTGTAAATACCGCCACTCCTGCGATGACAATAAAAACTCCTGCCAAAAAACCAAAAGCAGTCTGCGATTTATTGACAAAAAGAGTCACTGCTTTGAATTTGTTTTTGATCTTTCCAATAGAAGGGCCGAGAGAAATGCAAACAGCAAACTAAGTAGTCCTGCAGCAACCATTATTTGTAATCGCTTTGGTTTATCTGGCCAACTGGCTGGTTTAGCTTTTTCTACCGTGATTAAGACCGGAGGCTTACTATCTACCATTAACTGATATTGGCCAATCAAATTTTCATACTGCTGTATTTGATTCTGTAAAACTGCTTTCTTATCCATTGATGAACTATCGGATTGTAGCTCCAGAGCTTTCTTTCTTAAAACTAACCCGCTGAGTGTTGCTTCATTACCTGCACTCTGTAAGTTTTGATGAATAGCCTGTAGTTTGTCCATGATAGCATTGGCTAATTGCGGTGCCAGCTCTTTATCCGTATCCCAGACTTTTACCTTCAGTTCTCCATATTCACTCTTCATCACTTTGGTATTACGTTGTAGTAATACTGCAGCTTTAACTCTTGACGCAGGCCCTTTTTCAGAAATTTTATAATGATCAAACAAATTAAAAGCATCTGTAACCGAAAGATAAACCGTATCGAGCCTTGCTGTACCCAATATCATGTCGAGATCATCGGGTGTTCCCAATGTTGAGTAAAGAGCCTGAATATTCTCGTTAAAAATTTTTGACTTATCAGCTGCAAAAGAACTGGCTGGGACTGCCGTTGATACAGAAAGATATTTCCGTGGTTTTAAAAATGTAATGGTGCCAATTACGGCGACTGAAAGTATGACCACAGCAAGCATCTGCTTCCACCATCTTCTTATCAAATCGGTTATATCTGGCATTGTATTATTATTAAAGATTTTGTTGTGTCAGGATATTCCGCCATTTCCTTATGTCAACTAATTTAAAAAGTATTGCTGCTGCTACTGTAAATAACCCACCACCAATAATTAATATCCACTTATTTATAGCCGTAACACTTGCCCAATAATAAAAACCACCAAGTGAAGCTGCTATAAAAATATACATTAACAGGGAGCGGAAGTGGATATTTATTCCTGATTTTTTCTGAACATACAACATAGTAGCAATTCCGCAGATTCCCTGGCTGATCAATGCGGCCATACAGCAAGCCATTGCCCCCCATTCGGGAATTAGCAGCAGATTCAGTACGATATTCAATATGACACACAATAAAACTATATAGCAGAACTGAACCACCTGGCCATTGGCTGTCATCACCGTACCATATACCTGAACCAGTGAGTACCCGGCTAATGCGGGTAAGCACCATTGCAATACCATTATCGCATTGATATCATTATTATGATACAATAATTGCTGTATCCAGGGGGCCAAAAAAATTACTGTTGTAATAATAGCTGCCGAAAACACCATCAACAGGTGGCGGCTGTTAAGTATCACTTTATCGATATTTTTCCCTTCGCTCCATTGGCGGGCAATATAAGGTAACAGAAAAGATGCCAGCAGGTAGCCCGCCATGTTGGCTGCATCAAGTAACCTATAGGCACCGGCATATATCCCGGCTTCGTATGCACCGTTCTTATGCATCCTTGCCAGCAAAAAACCATCCAGCCGGTAATGAACGGACATCAGCAAAACAATTATCGCAAAAGGCAATGCTGGCTTGAGTACCTGCTTGTTCAACAATGAATTGATGGTGAATGAAAAATGTATTCCTCTTCTTAAAAGAACTGTCAGAACAATTGCTACAGCTAATGCGGTGCAAGTTATTTGTACCAGTAAATAGATTTGAATCGTAATTCTGCCGGCAACAGCAGGAAGATAAAGAACGCTTCCACACAACACAATCATTAATACCTTATCCACTACAGACAGCCAGGCATCTGTATTAAACCATTGACGTGCCGTAACAATACTTCTAAAAAAGAGAAACAAGGAAGTAAGAACCTGTATAAGTATAACACCCAATAACAGATTCCATTGCGTCACCCCGGATAACCAGGCAATAGAAAGCACAACGAAAGCATAGAGCAGCGCAAATAACAGTTTAATAGAAAGAAAGTGACCAGCTTTTGTGACAAAACTTTCCTGGTTAACAGCCAGTTGGCGGTTGAAATAGTTAGTGAGTCCCCAATCCAGCAGAAAACTGAAAACAATGGAAAAATTAAACAAGGAAAAGAAATTACCATACACCGCTGTTCCCACCACATTCTGTACCTGGCGGTCTATGCCGAATATCCACAACGGTTTGATGATTACATTCAGTATAATCAATAAACCAAGTGAGGAATAAAACCGGTTAGCTTCTTTCATTGATCCGGGTCTTTATAAAACGGCTAAGAGTTGAAGTATTACATCACTTTCACATTCCGGCTAAAGCTTTCTTCCAGCGAAATGAAAGTCTCTGTTCGCTCAATACCTTTAATTTTCTGCAGCTGGTCATGCAGTACAAATCGCAGTTGCGTTATATCCTTACAAACAATTTCTGCAAACATGCTGTAGTTACCGGTGGTATAATTAAGCCGCACTATTTCTGGTATTTTTTGCAAGTCTTTGGCCACTGCATCATACAATGAGCTTTCCTTTAAATAAATTCCGATAAAGGCAATCACATCATAACCCAGTTGCTTCAGATCCGCTTTCAATCTTGTACCTTTAACCACTCCGGCTTCCTGAAGCTTTTTGATACGGACATGTATGGTACCGCCTGAGACAAATAATTTCTTACCCAGGTCGGCATATGATATCTCTGCATTCTCCATCATATAGTGGATAATCTGCAGATCCAGTTTATCAAGATTTAATTTACCAGCCATTTTGATAATTGATTTTAGATAATATTCACAATAATCATCAAATATTTGAATAATTTCTATAATTTCAAAATATTTATTGAAATATTTGGAATGAGATAAGCTTTTGGCCTACATTTGTTCCATCAAGCTCTTATAAATATACTGTGGGGTGATGAAATTGCGAAAGCATGGCAGACATGCCCTCTTGTCTCGAGGGTGGGGAAAACAGGATAAACGTAGCATAGAGCCGTTTAGGTAGCGATACCTGAACGACCGGGGTCGACCACCGAACTTTGTACTACAGCTAACTGCCCCGTGAAGGTTCGAGCCCTTCCCCTACAGCCAGTTTAATTTCTCATGTATGTTGTTTGGCCTCCGTTTTCACGGGGGCTTTTTTTATTTTAGGCTAGCAGTATTATTATTAGCTGGATGTTTTGATATTACGGAAAGATGGATATAGAAAATAAAAATCCGAAATTTATGCTATGAAAAAACTAACCCTGCTCGTTATCCTGTTCCTTGCAAGCTTACTCAGTTATAGTCAAAAAGATAAAGTATACACCTCCCTGGAAGAAGCATTGAAAAATCCTGCTGATGTTTTTATCCTGGCACTGAATAATAAAAAACTGACTGAGATACCTGAGAGCATCTTTAGTCTTACCCATCTTACTGCACTTGATCTGGCCGGTAACAAACTATCTGCTGTACCTGACAAGATTATGCAATTGAAAAATCTGTCAGAACTTAATCTCAGTAATAATAAGTTTAATTCGCTTCCGGAAAGTGTAACACAACTGGTGAGTCTTACCGAATTGGATTTGAGTAATAATAACTGCTCTTTTCTTCCCGGAACTATCACCAACCTTAGTAACCTTAAAATACTTTACTTCAATAATAATAAGATTGCTTCTTTTCCAGACTTTCTGTCTAAACTCAGTAATCTCTCGGAAATTTATTTATACGGCAATATTATCAACACGATTCCGGAAAGCATTTCAAAACTCAGTAACCTTACCGAAATCGGTCTCGGGGGAAACCTGCTTACCAATCTTCCTGAAAGTATGGGCAGCCTGACCCAACTTAAATACCTGGCACTGTCCTATAACCGTTTCACCGTAATCCCCAACTGCATTGTCAAACTCAACAACCTTACGGTCCTGGATTTAAATGGCAATAAACTTACAGCGTTGCCTGAAAGCATCGGCAAACTTTCCCGTCTTGCTGAATTGTATCTTGAATCCAATAAGCTTACAACACTTCCGGAAAGTATTACCCAATTAGAAGGACTTACTACTATTAACATAAAAGAAAATCCGGCCATTAAATTATCCCCCGCTGTGAAAAATTTTATTGAAGATATAAAAATGTAACTCTTGTTTTATATGGATTTATATCTTTCAATTCCAAATGTGAAGCAAGGGAATACTTGCATTTTAAAAAAATCAGACAATGAATTATTAAAACCAGCATTTGTTATGAAACTTATTATAGCCTTCAGCATATTGTTTGCCCCGCTGATTGTATCGGCACAGGATCAAACCGTGAAAGCCTTGCAGACTGAATCAGATAAAACAATAAAAAAGGAAGTGAACGACACTTCTGCTAAAAAATGGAAAAAAGGAGGCCTTTATGGGATTAATATTTCACAAGGCTCTCTTAACAACTGGGCAGCAGGCGGTGATAATTTTTCTTTATCTGTCAACTCTATACTAAGCTTGTTCGCTTTTTATAAAAATGGGCACCACAGCTGGGATAACACCTTTGATTTTAATTTCGGCTATGTAAATACAACAAGTCTTGGCAGCCGGAAAAATGATGACCGCTTTGACCTGCTTTCTAAGTACGGACATGCTATTAATCCAAAACTTAATCTTTCCGGACTTATTAACCTGAGGTCACAATTCTTCAAAGGTTTTACCTATTCTGATAATGTAAAAACCTTTTCCTCCACTTTTATGGCACCGGGATATTTATTAGTAAGCCCGGGGCTTGACTATAAGCCTGCAAAAAATTTATCTATTTTCCTGTCGCCTGCTACTGCCCGTTGGGTTATTGTAAGAGATACAGCCCTTTCTAATAAAGGTTTATATGGTGTTAGTGCGGGTAAAACAACAAACCTGGAATTTGGAGCTTTTGCAACAATTGGTTACCTGAAGGAATTCAATAAATTCATAACTTATAAAGGACGACTTGATTTATTTTCAAATTACAGAAACAATCCGCAGAATGTTGACCTGTTTATGTCAAATATCCTGAATGCCAAATTGATGAAGATACTAACGGTGAGCTGGGGTGTAGATCTGATTTATGATGATGATGTGAAACTCTTTGGTGAGAACAAAACATCCCCGGGGCTACAGGTCAAATCATTGATTGCGCTACCAACCACTTTATACATTTCCTATAAGTAAGAACCAATAAAAATGAAAATAATTACCGGGTTTGTTATTGCTTTAGTACTATCCTCTTATACCTTTTGCCAGGATGCAAGCATCCGAAAGCTCCAGGCTGAATCTGCCAGAACAATAAAAAAAGATATAGCCGATACCAGCAAGAAAAACTGGAAAGCAGGAGGCTCTTATCAGATAAGTGCTGGCCAGGGCAGTCTTAGTAACTGGGCAGCAGGTGGTGATGATTTTTCCTTATCCGTTTCCACCTCACTCAATCTTTTATCTTTTTTTAAAAAAGAAAAAACAAGCTGGGATAACTTACTTAATATAAATTTCGGTTATATCAAGACAACCAGTCTTGGCAGCCGCAAAAATGATGACAGGATTGACTTTGTTTCCAGGTATGGTTACGCATTAAATAAAACACTTAACCTGACTACTCTTACTAATTTCAGGTCGCAACTATTAAAAGGATATTCTTACACCGAAACATCCAAAGGATATTTCAGAAAGAATTTTGCATCTGCCTTTTTATCTCCAGCCTATGTTCTAATCAGCCAGGGGCTGGATTATAAACCCGGTAAAAATTTATCTGTCTTTATCTCCCCTTTTACAGCCCGTTGGGTAATTGTAAAAGATGACTCACTTTCTGCCAGGGGTGATTATGGAGTAACTCCCGGCCAACACAGCTCCAGCCAACTCGGTGCTTTTGCCACTATTAATTATTCAAGAGTCCTTCAATAAGTTTATTTCGTATAGAGGACGAATTGATCTCTTCTCCAATTATAAAAACAATCCGCTGAATACAGATTTATATATGACCAATGCTGTATCAGCCAAGGTGGGTAAACTAATTTGCTTCAGTTGGAACCTTGATATGATCTATGATGACGATGTAAAGCTTTTCGGCGAGAACGGCACTTCGCCGGCCTTACAGATGAAATCTGTTTTTGGGGTTGGCCTGCAGGTAAAGATTTAATTTACCTTTGGCAGTCATGGGTCAAAAAAAATTGATACGCTTTGCAGAATTGGAAACTTTTACCAATGTGCTGCAGTATCCAAAAGATACAGCCGGTAGATGGAAAGAGTTTTTCAGTAACGACAATCCTATTACACTCGAATTAGCCTGCGGCAAAGGCGAATATGCCGTGGGGCTTGGCCAGTTATATCCCGATAGAAATTTTATCGGCATTGATCTTAAGGGCAACCGCATCTGGGTAGGCGCCAAAAAAGCATTACAAAACAACTTAACGAATGTTGCTTTTATAAGATCGCAGATCGACCAGATAGCCCAATATTTTGCAAAAAATGAAGTGGCAGAAATCTGGATCACATTCCCCGATCCTCAGCTAAGGATGTCAAAAGCTAAAAAAAGACTGACACACCCAAAATTTTTACGCCTTTATCAACAATTTCTGGTTCCCAATGGTTTAATACACCTGAAGACAGATAGCCCGGACCTGTATAAGTTCACCAAACTGGTGATTGATTTGTACGGTTGCCCGCTGCATAAGGATCTAGATGATGTATTTGGGCAGGAAACGTTGGCTGAGGAACTAAAAATTAAAACTCATTATGAGTCGTTAGACATTGCCGGAAGTAACCGGATACATTATCTGAGTTTTTCATTACCCGAAAATCTCCACGGCAAAGAAAAGGACGAAGAGTTAAAACAACTGTTGAAAGAATATGAAAGAGCTGATTGAGGATATTGATTATTATATAAATGAAGAAGGCTTCGTAGTGCTTACTGAAAAGTACCATTTAGATAAAGGATATTGTTGTGGTAATGGCTGCAAACATTGTCCATTTGATTATGAGAATGTACCCGAACCCCGGCGGGCAACTCTCCTTGCTGAAAAAAAAATATAATCAGCCCGATTTAATCGTACCGCATGGGCAGCAGGTCCCAGTCATAATTAGGATTCTCATACCGGGAAAGAGGCTGTTGCTTACCATTCGTTAATTCTATTACCGTAGCGTAGACAAACTTTTTAAGCTCCTTTATAGAAATCTTATTATCAAAATTTTTATCCAGGTCCGAATTGCTATGAAATGCTTTTAAAACAGCATAGGTAAATACACCATTATTCCATTGTGGTGCTTCATATGCATAAGCATTTCCTGCAGTGGCTGCAATTACTTCTGCGCCACTCTTACTACTTGAAGAAGCAAACAATTGACTAATTACCTGCTGCAGACTTATATCGTCCGGCCTTATAATACCCAGGCCTTTTGCCGACGCCGTTGTATCTGACTGTGGTTTTACCTGCGGAGCCAGTATCGTTTTCTCATCGTCAGTCAACTCTTCTTCCTTTTCAATATTACCACTGTGACAGGCATCGATGAGTAATAATTTCTTTCTGGCCGGAATATTTGTTAGCAATTCTTCCAGTTCATTAAAACTGAAACCATACTTCCGGGGACGGGTAAAATCCATATTATGTGTAGCCAGGTAAAAGTTCATGCTGTCGTCGAGCATACCATGACCAGAGAAACTGATGATCACTTTATCTTCTATCCTTGTTTGCAGTAATTTTTGTTTCAGCATCCTGATATTCTCTACCGTCACTGCGACATCAAATAATGAGTCCGTAACAATTTGCCCTTCTTCAATAGTTCGGAAAGCAGCCAGCATATCCTTGCCGTCTTTAGTGGCGTACTTCAAATTTTTGGTAGTGTCACTATAATTGTTAACTGCCAGTGCTATTATATATGTTTTCGATTCCACTGGTTTCGCCGGTTGATAAACGATGCGTTGAAAAACTGGAATACTGGAATTACCACCTGCATCTTTGGCGAGGTACACTAATTGATTTTCTCCCGAAGTCAGTTGAATTCTTTTTACCAACGACTGGTTGGATAATGGTTTTACAAAACTGGTATCCCAGATAATTACATTATTCGCCTGGACACTAAAATAACTGACAGGATCAGCTTTAGCCTCTACTGTATATTTTACCTCGTACTCATTTTGCTGCTGCAGTGTAGTTTCAGGTCTTGAAACAGTCACAAGCGGCGATTGAACGGTTATAATTGAACTGATCTTGCTGCTTTTCCTGGTGGCTGCCTTTTTATAAATAGCAATCAATTGCTTTATTTTATTATCTGCCGTATCAAACATATCGTTCAGCACCATGTCCGGCCGGTTAAGACCTGCATCAAGAAAACTGGCGGGGATGCCAACTCCATCCTGTAAAAATCCTACCTGTTGCAAGGCATTGGGTGTTGCATAATAATACCCCGATTTACTTTGGATGAAGAAATTATTTTCATCAATCAGCACCAATTTAAACAGCATTTGTTCAGCTAAAATATCCCAACATTCGAAACTGCCTTCATCCGTATAACCTATAAATACCTGGTTTTGTGCCGGCAGAAACTGCACAAAATTTATTCTGCCGTCTAAAGTAGTGGCAAAAGTTCTTCCCATGTAATTAGCAGTTGCCTTTTGGGAAGTATCATAACCCATTCCCCACTGACTGGCGATGATCCAGGATTTTTTATCGGGAAAAAAATTTCTGAAAGTAGTGTCTCTTATAAAATTCTTTTGCAATCTTACTGCTGTATTTTTCTTTTGTTTTATACTCATCCTGTCCAATTGTATTTCCAGGTATCCCCTTCTTCCCGGTAAATTAACGACCAGCAATTTTCTTTCCGGCAGGTAACTGGCCGAATCACAATACAATGTTTTTGCTTTCTGGTAAATGGGTTTCAAGTCGTTTGCATCATACCATGCTGTATTATTAATTAAAATCCCTCTGGACTCAACTAAAAAATGAGTGTCGCCGTCAAAGTTTGCCTCCTTATTTTCTTTAGGGATGGCGGTATTTTTCATTGTCCGCAGATCACATAATGAAACATTACCCAGATCTGATATGGCAACTATATTCCCATTGTCGGACAATTGAATTTTGGGACTACCAAATCCACCCGGTAAAAACTGAACAAACTTATAGCCGGGGAAAGTTCCTCTCAATGGTTTGTGACAGAAATAAACAGATTGAGAAGGATCCTTTAAATTAATCAGCATTTGTCCATAAATACTATCCTGGTAACTGAAATTGCCTGTTACCTTACCTTCTGCAACATTATATTGCCAGGAAAAATCACTAAAGTCATTTAGTTTTTCCATAGTAAAAGAAGACAGGTTGCCTGATACCTGTTTTATTCTCCTCAGTAAATCATCCGGATTTATTTTCTTCCATTCTGCATCCTGCATATTATAACTGATATGGGAAAGCAATATGGGAATAGCACCACCGCTGCCATATAAGGACTTTGCATCTCCCGGTATTCCTTTTCTTTCTAACCGTACCACATATTTGGGAGAGTACGAACTATTAATATCCCAGGCAGCAATAAAATAAAAATTGCTGCTGGTAAACATTCCCGTTAATAAAGAGGTCGCAGGATTAAAGGTCAGGTTGGAAAGACTTGCTGAACCACTGTAAAGTGAATTACCGTCTTTAAGCAACGGGTGTTGTAATGATAATGTAGCAGCTACTTCTTTCCATTTGCCGATTGGTATAAAATCTGCCTTATCTGAAGAATATTTTATGATGAATTGATTATTACCGGCTGTAGTGAATTTTGTTCCATAGCTTTCAAAATCCCGTTGCCGGTGCACAATTAGCTGAGAAGACTGGTCCGTTACCTGCCACCCTTCAGAATTATACTCGAGTAAAAAATCAGAGTTGGGAATCATGAGCCTGTCATCGGCTTTCAGGCTATTTTGTATTAATACTTGCGGCTTTTCTACAACCGGCGCAACAACAGTAGCAAACTTTCTGAGCAATACTTCTTCTTTCGTAAAGTGGTAGATGGAAACTGAATCCCGGTTAAGGGTAACTAAGTGCGGGAAAAAATCCCTGGTATCAATTTTCGTTAGCTTTTTGTCTTTATTGTATACCCATAATTCATTTTCGGCCCATCGCTGTCCGCTTGCCCCGATAGCGACTGTAGCCGCCGATTGCCTGTTTGAATTTGTTCCGATACCTTCGATCAGTTGAACCCGCATCAGCGGAAAAGAAATAACCTGCTTGAACCGGTTTTCTTTTTCTGAAAATTCAAATACGGTTCTGCTGCCCGAAACTAAAAGACCATCTGTTAAGTGTGTTTCAATTTTACTGATGTTTTCATTCATGAACAGCTGCTCTGAATTAGCAATACTATTCAGTTGTTTGTTTTTAAAATCAACCTTGCATATGGCAGCACTTATCTGGAACTCTGCTTCACTCTGGCATAATAATACCAACCAGCTGCCCCTCCATTTTCCTTCTACCCTTGGAAAAGTTGCTTTTACCGAAAGACTATCTTTTACCGTTCCTCTGGCAATATCAAATGAATAGATTCGGTAAGTATATTTTTTCCCTTTGGGATAGATATAAGCCATGCTCAGATCAGATTGATACTCCGCCCCGGTTTCGGGTAAATAATAGAGTGTCGCTGCTATTTCTGTCGCTGCACTGTCGAGCTGGTAATTTAAAACCGGGTAAGGCACAGCTACTTTTTTAAGCAGGTTACCTTTCCTGTCATACAAGGCAAAATAGTAATCGGGATAATCGTAGAGATAAAAGCAGATGCTACGGCTATCGGGAGACCATTTTATCCCGGGTGCATACGTGTTAATTTTTATTGAGTCTTCAATAATGCCGGTGGCAAGGTTCATCAGTAAAGCATAATAAGGTGATTTTGCACTCATGATACACAGCATTGTACCATCCGGGGAAACGAGCAGGTTGTCATTAGCTGTAAAACTTTTATCCAGCTTTTCCGGCAGCATATATCGCTTTTCAGTAAATGGCTGTGTATGGGCGGTAACGAAAAAAAATAATAGGCTGATGACAAACTGAAATTTCTTCATAAAGTATATCTTAGGTTCAGAACCTTCTTGTAATATACTACAAAGCGGCAAAGCCCAACCTCGTTTATGCGTAAAATAAAAAATCAACAACTACCCGTTGTCAATAAAGAAGAGCCTTCTTTTTTTGAAAATGTTTGGGAAGTCGCAAGACATATTCCCAAAGGGCGGGTTACCTCGTATGGTGCCATTGCCAATTACCTTGGAACAAAATCGAGTGCAAGAATGGTAGGCTGGGCCATGAATGGTGCCCACTGGGTAAAACCGAAAGTACCTGCCCATCGGGTGGTAAACCGGCTTGGCATACTCTCCGGCAAACATCATTTTTCTCCCCCCGGGATGATGGAAAAATTATTGAAGAAAGAAGGTGTGAAAGTAAAGAATGACCAGGTGGTTGATTTCAAAAAATTATTTTGGGATCCGGCGGAAGAGTTGGGATTTAAATAAATACCGGCAGAGAGGGAATGCAGAAGTGAATGAGTAAAAGTTATCAACTTCATTATTAGTCAATATCAAAAGTAGATTTCTATTCAGATGAAACTAATTCTAAAATACTTCATCCTGATAATTTTCCTGGTTGGTTGCAAAAACAATGCTGATCAGGCAAAAGAAGAAAGCCTGTCATTGTACAAGGAGCCGGTTGTAGTTCCTTTAAATACTTCAGGGGGCTATATAGTCAATCAACTCACCGGCGATTCTATAAAAACCCTTATTACTGCATCTGGCGAAACATTTAAAACAGGAATACCTGTACCACTGATAAGTTCAATAATCAGCAATGAAATTCTACAACCAAAAACCATTAAAGATTTTCAGACAATTAAAACTATCATTCACGATAATGTTTATGCGGTACCTGAAAAACTTTTTATTACAGTAGTGGATACTACCCGTCTAAAAAAAAATAAAATTGGGAGAAGGTGACCAGTTACATGTTGCAAAAAATAGTATGGGGGTAATACCCACGGGTGTTCCAATACCCGTTACAGGAAAAAAATGCTTTTTAGTGAGACGCATCCTGTAAAAGCGGCGCCGATGCGAACTAAAGACAATGCTGTCACCAGTATTCAATACCTGGATGTTGATCAGGGCTTGAGTTATTCTTATGTATATGCGATTTGCGAAGATAAAAAAGGGAATCTCTGGTTTGGATTGGATGGCACTGGTTTAAGCAAATATGATGGAATCAACTTTACAAATTATTCAGTCAAGCAAGGGCTAAGTCACAATATTGTTATTTCAGTAGTTGAAGACAGTAGTAATAATCTTTGGATAGGCGGTCATGGCGGAGTAAGTTGTTTTGATGGAAAAAATTTTACACAATACACAGAAAAGGAAGGATTGTCAAACAATGAAATTATAAAAGTATATAAGGACAAAAAAGAAAATATCTGGTTTTGTACTAAAGGGGGTCTTACAAAGTTTGAAAAAAATACTTTTACTCATTACACAAGAAAAGAAGGCATACCAAGTGATACGGTGTATAGCTGTATAGAAGACAAAAATGGCACTCTATGGATAGCAACATATAATGGGGTTGCCAGATTTGACGGAAAGTATTTTACAATTTATACAGAAAAAGATGGCTTGCCGCAGGATGGTGTTTTCGATTTATTGGAAGACAGTAAGGGTAATATCTGGATGGGCATACTTAACAATGGCATTTGCAAGTTTGACGGATGTGCATTACCCGTTATAGTATAAATGAAGGTTTGTCTGATAACCGATTCTGGTCAATGATAAAAGACAGTAAGGATAATATATGGATTAGTACATCCGGAGGCGGGATTAATAAGTTTGATGGCAAAAAATTTACCCGGTATAATCTTGAGCAGGGTTTATCAAATAATAAAACAAGAGGAATAGTAGAAGACAGAAGCGGTAATATTTGGTTTGGTACCGATGGGGGTGGAGTAAATAAATTGAGTGCCGCAAGTTTTGATTATAATTTACCTGAAGAAGTGACAGAGAATTCCAGGATAAGGCCAATACTTAAAGACAAAAGTGGAAACCTTTGGTTTGGTACTGATGGGGCTGATTTTGGAAAACTGGAAACTAAACAGCAATCGGGTGGCGGTAGATTATTTACTTATTATAAAGTACAGGATAAATTATTGGCAAACGGGCAGCGTTCATTCCTGCAGGATAAAAACGGAAATATCTGGGTTGGCACTACCGGCTCCGGACTCCTTAAATACGATGGAAATTATTTTACAAATTATTTATTTGGATCAGGAGGAGATAGGCAATCAATTTATGATATACTTGAAGATAATAAAGGAAATATCTGGTTTGGATTAAGAGATGGTATCATAGTCCGGTTTGATGGAAAAAGTTATTCTTCTTATACAACAAAAGATGGATTACCCGGCAGCATAATCTATTCAATGCTGGAAGATAGAAAAGGGAATATATGGTTTTGCACGGAAGGGGCAGGTGTTTATAAATATGACGGAATTAAACTTACTGTTTATTCTGAAAAAGAGGGTTTGTTCAGCAAAGGAGTTACATCTATTGCCGAAGATGATAAAGGCAATATCTGGTTTGGTACATTAGGCGCAGGTGTATGCAGGTTTGATGGAAAGAACTTCACTTATTATTCCGAACAACAGGGAATATCTGATAACAATGTATGGTCAGTGTTTTGCGATAAAAAAAATCAACTATGGATTGGCACAGACAAGGGGCTTTCGCTATATATTTCCCGGAAAGAAAGTTTGCAAAATCCGGGAAACGATTATATCTTTTACAACTTCAATGCACAAGATGGTTTGAAAGCAATTGATTTTAATCTGCATAGTGTTTGTGTTGATGATGAAAACAGGATTATGTGGGGTACCGGAAAAAGTGTTCCATCGCTTGATTTGAATAAGGATTTTATGCCGGACAGTATCCGTTCATTGAATCTTAGTTATATCAAGATTAATGAACAGTTTTATGATTTCAACAATCTTCATGACAGTACAGGAGGTAAAATATCTTTCAGCAGCATAAATCCCTTTCAGAACTACCCGGAGGGTTTAACGCTTTCTTACAATCAGAATCACCTCAGCTTTCATTTTTCGGCGATTGACTGGTCAGCACCTGATAAAATAAAATACAGTTACCGGTTAATTGGGTCGGATGCAAACTGGAGCATTCCATCGCATAATTCCTTTGCAGAATACAGAAATCTGCAGCATGGAAGTTATGAATTGCAGATAAAAGCAATCGGCCGTTCACAAATATGGACTAAAACTTTCAGTTATCATTTCACCATCCGGCCACCCTGGTGGCTTATGTGGTGGTTTAAGTCTGTTGTTATTTTTC
The DNA here is from genome assembly GCA_016719015.1 of Chitinophagaceae bacterium. Classification (GTDB taxonomy): domain Bacteria; phylum Bacteroidota; class Bacteroidia; order Chitinophagales; family Chitinophagaceae; genus JJ008. Next base: position 32,885 of record JADKAZ010000007.1, on the reverse strand, counting down.
TATTATTGTCACTGATTTTTTTAATAGCCCGGTTTATCTATCGCTACCAATTGCGTAAACAAAGAACAATACTTGAAAAACAACTGGCCGTGCAAATGGAAAGACAAAGAATTTCTTCTGAAATGCATGATGATATCGGCGCCGGGCTTTCGGGCATCCGGCTATTGACAGAGATGACAAAAAATAAAGTAAAGGATGAACAAGCGGCTGAAGAAGTTAATAAAATTTATGAATCGGTGGGTGATATTTCTTCCAAAATGAAAGAAGTGATATGGAGCCTGAATTCGGAAAATGATACCCTGGACAACCTTGTTTCTTATATTCAAAAACAAACCAGGCTATGGCTTGAACACTATCCCTGCCAGTTAACCGTGGAATTGCCAGAAATAATCCCTCTTGTAGAATTAAATGGAGAGACAAGGCGAAATATTTTACTTCTGGTTAAAGAAGCCATACATAATATCATAAAACATTCCGGAGCTGATAAAGTGAGTATTAAAATGAGTTGTGATAACGGCCAGTTTGCTATTACTGTTTCCGACAACGGAAAAGGAATTATTAATCAACAAAGTGATGGCAGCGGGAACGGAATAAAAAATATGAAGCAACGCATTCAAAAATTAAATGGGAATTTTTTCATTAAAAACGAGGAAGGTCTTACATTGACATTTGAAATCCCCTTTCAGCAAACAACATGATCACCATATCAATAGTAGAAGATAATGACCAGTTCAGAAATGGCCTCGAAGCCATTATAAAAAGCGAGGAAGCATTTTTTCTTGCCGGCTCTTATGCCAGCGCAGAAAAAGCCATAACAGGTTTAGCAGAAACACCCCCCGATATTGTAATTGCCGACATCAGTCTGCCGGGTATGCGAGGAACAGAAATGATAGTGAGACTGAAAGACAAGCTGACCCGGACACAATTTATGGTCTGCAGCATTCATGATGATAATGATACTATATTCGAAGCACTGAAATGCGGCGCATCGGGCTATATCCTCAAAGACCCTGTTACGGCTGCTGAAATAATAAAAGCGATACGAGATCTGTACAATGGTGGTTCACCCATGAGCCCTATTATAGCAAGAAAAGTAATCGGCAGTTTTCAGAAACCTGCCATTAATGATGAAGATTCCTTATTAAGTCCCCGTGAAAAAGAAGTGCTGGAGTGGTTGGCCAAGGGCCTGGGTTATAAAGAAATTGCGGTGCATCTTGGTGTTGGTACTGAAACTGTAAAAAAACATTTGAAAAATATCTACCAGAAACTGCATGTGCAGAATAAGATTGAAGCCCTCAATAAATTCCGTCAGCTATAAACTCCTGTTTCCCAAAAGGGGAATTGTTTTTTCCTTTTCCCACCGGCATATTTACAGCCAGCAAACCAATAGATTATTTTGTCGATGAAAAATACTATGTAATTACCAACAGACAGGGAAAAATAAGTGACCAAACAGCTGGCCATGGGCCTGACCTACAAGAAAATAGCTGGACAAATGGACATCAGCTATGAAACCATGAAGAAGCACCTGAAAAATATTTACTGCAAGCTGAAAGTGAAGAACAAGATCGGGGGATTGAATAAGGTAAAGTTACTATAGCCAATCCCCCTTTCGGGGAATTGTTTCGATTTCCTGAAGAACACAACTTTGAAAAGAAACTAAAATCTCCTTAACATGAAACAGATTAAATCACTTCTAACGCTATCAGCAGTATCTTTTTTTTCACTAATTCTAAATGGACAAGGGAATACATTACTTAAGGAAGAGCAGGGCGTTTCATTATCATATACTATGCAGTTTTATAAAAATTGCAAAGAAATCCCCGATAAAGAGTATAAGATTTATAAGATAACTGCCTATTTGTCCAACAGAAGTGGTAAGGCAATTAAAATGTCGGATTCGTGGGTTTCAACTAATAAACCATTGTATTTGAATTGTATCTCGGAGTATGACAATTTCGGCAGTATAAAATTCAGGCCAAGTGGAGAATTAAATGCAACTCCACAATGGGCTACCAACGGGACGCCATGGCCAAACAATTCTACATTAAGCGGGACATATTATATTGCTATACCGGCAAAAGAAAAAGAACCACCAACACCAGACTGGGCAATGGGAGCATTTATTTTTATTAATGATAAACCAAACCAGCAGCCTCAATGGTCTGAGTGGAGGTCTGATCCTTGTTACCCGGGACTGAGTTACCAATACAAGGTCACTGAATTGTATAATCTTAACAAGCAGGTTTATTATGAATTTAATGTTAAGAGCAGTTATAGCGAAACAGTTCAATTCGTAATTAGTCTCCGGGATGAGTATGATAAAGAAAGGTTCGGTACCCGGAAGACTATTGCAGGTGGTGACAAAATAAGCTATACCGAAAAAATGAGTGATAATTATATTAAGTCAATTGTTTTAGACAAAGCATGGTTTCCAAAAGATGTGGGTAAAAACACCTCACCATGTGATGGGAAAAGGGAAACCGGGAAAGGAAATGAAAAAAGGGGAATATTAAGTAAAAATTTTTACAACCAGGTTCTTGCAATAATTCAGTCCAAACCTGAAGATGTAAAAGGAAGTAAAATTGGGTCAAAGGATTTTGAAACTTATGGTATTGATTATCACCGGTCTGTTCTCCCCCTTGATGATTTTGAAATAACTATGGAACTTTTTCAAATAGAAGATGGATCACAATGGACTTTAAAAGCAAAAAAGAAGCCTTCACAAAATAATATTGCCCTGTTTGAAGAAATAAGCACACAGTTAAAGCAGCTTCAAAATCAGGGGTATATCTATATGGACGAAAAAACCAATCCAAATGAAATTGAGTCGTCCAAATCAATTGTCATTTACAAAGGTGATAGGGCGGAATTAACTGTTGTATATGCGGATGATGGCAGCATTCAAATAGAACGTTCGTATCCTGACAATGAGTGGTAAGAAATTTAAATGAACGAATCTGCTTTAAATTAAAAATAGATTAAGGTATCTGAAGTATCCGTTAAATCCAAAGTTGTTCGTGCCGGCACGAACAACGCCAAGGAGGCCTTGAATTAATTTAAACTACTTTGATACATTCCCCGAATGGGGAATTGTTTTTACTTTTTATCTCTTTCATCTTTAAGCAAAGTATTTTCAACATGTATAATGCTATCCAACTAATTACTCCAAGGGAGAAGGAAGTCTTATGTCTCCTTGCTAAAGGAATGACATACAGGAAGATGGCTTTACGTCTTGATGTGAGTGCGGAAACAGTAAAAAAACATATGAAAAATATTTCCCGGAAACTGAAATTCAGTAATAAGATCGAGGCTATACACAAAGCGAAGATTATATAGGCATTCCCCGAATGGGGAATTGTTTTTGTTTTTAGAAGTACCACTTTTAACATCGAAAAATATTTATTATGAAATACTCAATTATTCTCATCGCCATTATTATTGTTTTTTTTTCTTGCAATAAAAAAGACTCTTCTCCGGCTACACCTGCAGAGAAGCCATTAGCAATTGCCAGTTATGACAATAGCAACTACGGCATTTATAAAGGCGTATTTATCGGCTCAACCGGAAATGTCGTGATTAATGTAAATAACGACAATACTTTAAACGCAGTATTAAAAATAGACGGCACAACGGCCACATATACATCTACACAAACAATTGTTCAAAACCAGGCTTCTACAATTAATTTTGTTTCGGGCTCCAATTCATTTACTTTTTCGGTCGCAGCCACAGGGGGTAATCCTGTAATTTCTAATATTAATATTGCGGGGCATCCTGCTGCCGGTATGTCTGTATTAAAAGAAAAGTCCGACTCATTAGTTAAATGTTATGAAGGAACCTTTACAGGTGGGAGTACCGGAACATTTAATATGGAAATAAAAAACAACCTAATGAATGGCCTCTATAATGAAGTCGGAGCTACCAACCCGCCGCCCGAAATGAATGGTACCATTACCAATGACCAGTTAACCGCTTCTGCTCCAACTGACCCTCAACCGGGTCAATGCAACTATGCCGGAACTACCATCAGCGGCACTATTTCTGCGAACGGGCAAACCATCAGCGGCACTTATAGCAATTGTTACGGGTCAGGCACCTGGACAGGTACGAGAACAAAATAATTTTGCATCCTTTACGAATTGGTTTTGAAAAACACTTTTGTTTTACAAAACCTTTTTCCTTTATCCATAATACTGACTGATCATCAAATACACCACCACTCCCGTAACCGCTACATAAAACCAGATGGGCCAGGTAATGCGAACTAGTTTTTTATGTTTATCAAACTCACCTGTTAAGCCCCGGTAAGCAGAGAAGAGAATAAAAGGAAGAATAATTCCAGCCAACGGAATATGAGTGCCCAATAAAATATAATAGATCATCCGGCTGCTGCCAACGGCGGCTTTCTCCACATCGCTTACAATTCCATCATGGTTTATATCGCCAAACCTTGTTTCTCCTGCAAATAAGTGATGACAGATATAACTCACCAAAAAAAGAACAGACAAAAACATCGCCGTCATCATAAGGTTACGATGCAGTGTAAAGTTCTTCCTTTTCACGGCTATCAATGCAATGACCAGCAATACGGCAACGCATGAATTAATAATAGCATTGGCCTTAGCAAACAAGTGTATATCAAAGCCAAGGTTAGCTTCCAGTTTTACCCGGCTTAATAATACCACTGCCGCAAACACAATGGCGGAAAAAACAAAAATTAACAGCCTCGCTTTTTTATCATTCTTTTTCCAGGCAGCCTGCAACATTTCTTACTGTTTTTTTCTGATAAAGAATAAGAGTAATCCAACTCCCAAAATGGCTAATAAGAAAACAATAGCCATGAGTTCCAGTTTACCATCAAAGAAACTTTTGCTCTTCGGGTCTTTTTCCATTGTAAGCAGTACCAGGTCGTTGGAAAGTTTGGCCAGGTCAACAGAATCCAATCCACTGTAATATCCTCGTACATGCCGGTTACTGTCTATCAATACAAACCGGTCACTATGAATAAAATTGGTATCAACTCCTTGCCCATCTACCAATCCCACTTTCATCTCTTCAATCACCATATCATAAATGGCTTTCTTGTCACCGGTAAGCAGCCACCATTGTTCGGGGTCTATCTGGTATTTATCAGCCCAATATTTCAACCGTTCTACAGAATCTCTTTCGGGGTCAATACTGAAGGAAAGAAAATGGACCTGTTTATTGGTTCGGTCGCCTACCCGTTGCCCGTTATGAATGGATTCGGCCATCCGTTTCATATTAAGGGTAAGACCGGGGCAGATCGTAGGACAATGTGTAAAGAAGAAATTAGCAATGATGATCTTTCCCTTCATGCTATCCCAGGAAACAGGTCTGCCTTCCTGATTGGTCAATGCAAAATCTGCCAGGCGGTGCCAGGCAGTATCTTCTACCCGTTTCCCTTTTTTCGTTACGGTAACCACTGAGTCAGGCAGGTAATGCCTTGGCATGGTAACAGCCGTCTCACTTTTTCTTTTTACAATAAAGTAAGCGGTTAATGGCAACAGCATTGCCAGCATTACTGCATATAGAGCCTTCTTGTTCACCCTTTATCTCTTTAAAAATAAAAACCATTAAACCGCTTCCTGGTTTAATGGTTTTGGTTCTTTCACTAATAATATTTTTTACTCCTTGCCACTTTTCTCTGCTGGCTTCACTTCATGTGTCTCAGCGTTGCCATGTTTTTTTGGCATGGTGGTTTCCTTAAAATGCAAATCGTATGTATTGCGAAGATTTTTATAAGAATTGCCTTCGTAAATAAACGCAAATATAAACCAGATGAAAAGCATCAATGGAACTACAATGGTCATGATCATATTCCTTATCTCATCGCCCAGGTGCATAAACACAGAAACAATGTAATACGCTTTGGCCAATGTAAGAATACAAACCAGTCCTTTAAAACCAAGAATAAGAAAATCCCTGTTTACATCGCTTTTATGAAGGGTGTATATAAACAAACCAATGGCCAATTCTATAATAGTAATTACAGAAAGCAGGATCGTTGTTTTCTTAACTCTTCTTTTAAATTCTGCATCATCTGTATGATGATGAAAACTCACTTCTTCAAACGCTGGATGTTCCATATTAAATTAATTACACTTTTAGATTAGATAAAAACAAAGGAATACAAATACCCATACCAGGTCCACAAAGTGCCAGTACAAACCAGCTTTTTCAATCATCAGGTAATGGCCTTTATTCTGGAATACATTTTTCTGTGTCATTATAAGCATCACAATATTGATAATAACTCCGGAGAATACATGGAAACCATGGAATCCGGTGATGCCATAGAAATAACCACCAAATGCTACCGGTCCTTTTTCACGGACATGCAATTCTGCAGTACTCAATGCAGCTCTCAGTTCCGCATCCGACATGGCTGCAATTTTTTCATGAGAAACCGAAGCATTGGCTGAATGCATCAGGCTCATTAATGTTTCATGAGAGGTATTAGTCAATGCCGCTGTTACTTCCGGCCCGTTCACCACTGCACCCCATGGATTTCCTCTCATATTCTGGCCAATCATTTCAATTTTACCATCAACCAGCACTGCATGTTCGCCGGTAATAAGGTGATGCCACTCCCATGCCTGGCAACCTAAGAAAGCCAGTCCGCCGATAATGGTCCAGATCATCCATTTTATTACGCCTTGCTTATCACCTTTATGACCTGCATGTACTGCAAGCACCATTGTAACCGAACTAATGATCAAAATAAATGTCATTACACTTACAAATGCCAATGGAAGGTTGGCATGGCCCGCCCCCGGGAATGCATTGAACACCACGTTAGGATCCGGCCAGAAATTTTGACTAAAACGGATAGAACCGTAGGATATCAAAAAGGCGCCAAAGGTGAAGGCATCACTCATCAAAAAATACCACATCATCAGTTTGCCGTACTCCATGTTGAAGGGGCTCTTACCACCGCTCCACCATTTGGTCTGATGTACTGTCGTTGCTTGTGTTGACATAAATAAAAAATTCCAAATTATTAAATCACCTATTCACTAAAAACAACCGGCTTATTTTCCACCGATTATAATAAAGAATAACAATAAATAAATCCATAGCGCATCTACAAAATGCCAGTAGATAGCTGCTACTTCTATGGGAACTGCGCTATACAATTTTGTTTTTCCGGCAAATGCTTTAATGAACATTACTATCAAAGCAATCACCCCGCCGATTACATGTATCGCATGTAACCCAAAAATCACATACAGGAACTGACCTGCTCCGGCTCCTTTAAAAGTTATCTTCTGTGCCCACAGATCCTGGAAACCCAGCCACTGTAAAATCACAAAAGCAACTCCCAGCAGCAGCGTCACACCAATAAACATCCGGTACTGGTTCATTTCCCGTTGCTTAAAAGATCTTAGTGCCAACTGCACTGTCAAACTGCTGATAATAATTACCGCAGTAGAAATCCAAAACACTACCGGTATTTCTACCGGCACCCAATTCGTCTGGTTGCTTTTTACTATAAAAGCACTTGTCAGACCGGCAAACATCATTACAATACTGCCGATAGCCACCCACATCGTAAACTTATGAGGGTGAATCTTCTTTCGTTGTTGATTACTCACTATATCCATCACTTCTTTATTATTACGATTTACTTAATAGCAATGCTAACATTACTACCGGCAAATACATATAGCTTCCAAACATCACTTTCCTTGCCGAACTAACATCCATTTTCCTATACAATGTCACACATCTTCCAATCATAAATGCATTGGCCAATCCTATCAGTATCAAACTTATTATTCCCTGTGTGTTATTATAATCACACATGCCGGTATAATAAGGCGCTAATGTAACCGGTACCAGCAACAGCGAATACATAATGGTCTGCATAGCTGTAAACTTCGTTGGTCCTTCATCAGCCGGTAATAATTTAAATCCGACAGATGAATAATCTTTGTGCGCCACCCAGGCAATCGCCCAAAAATGAGGGAACTGCCAAAAGAACTGAAACGCAAATAAGACCCAACCACCTGTTCCCAAATTATTATCGCCGGCTGCCCAACCAATCAAACAAGGCAATGCTCCCGGAACCGCACCTACTAACACCGCTATTGAATTTACTTTCTTCAATGGCGTATAGATAAATGCATACAGGAACAAACTAAATGCAGCCAACCCTGCCGCCAGCCAGTTGAAATAATTTCCAAGGATGAAAACACCTGCTGCACCAGTGACGATGGCAAAAATCCATCCTTCCGCTGCACTCATCCTTCCAGCTGCCACCGGACGTTTTGCCGTCCGCTTCATTTGTGCATCTGTATCCTTTTCAACAACCTGGTTGATGGCATTGGCACTACCTGTTACCAGCATCCCACCTGCAAAGAGCAAGAGTATCATTTTCCAAAAATCCACATAGCTCTCAGAGCCTTTCGTCAGTGCAAAACTCATCACACTACTGAACACCACCATGATACTCAGCGAAGGTTTGATCAATTGTAAATAATCCCTGATCTTCTTCATGACCTGTCGGCCTTCCCACCCCCCCCCCGGGGCCCCCCCCCCCCCCCCTTATTCCACTAATTATATTTCAAAAATCTTATGCTCATATTTTTTCTTCAACCCTATTAAGCAATTCACATCATCAGACTCTTCGTAAGCCCCTATTGCGGAGGGGTTGGGGGAGGCCTCACTAATGCTTACTCTCATTCTCTCCAATCGGCTCTGTTTGTGGAATAAACTCCCTTCCATCTTTCGAATAGTCATAAGGCCAGCGGTGTACTTCTGGTATTTCACCAGGCCAGTTACCGTGACCAGGACGGATTGGCGTTGTCCACTCCAGCGTATTGGCACCCCATGGATTTGTTGATGTAACTTTTCTTCCTTTGAAAATGGAATAGATAAAGTTGAACACAAACATCAGTTGCATGGCAAACACTATAATAGAAACGATGGTAATCATTTTATCAAGCTCAGGGAAATCGTTGAAAGAAACCCAACCCCTTTTATCTAAGTAACGACGGGGTATACCTGCCAGACCCTGGTAGTGCATTGGCCAGAAAATAAGATAAGAGCCGATCATAGTTACCCAGAAATGGATATAACCGAGTGTGCTGTTCAGGTAGCGGCCAAACATTTTCGGGAACCAGTGATAGACACCGGCAAACATGCCGAAGAAAGATGCTACCCCCATTACAATATGAAAGTGTGCCACCACAAACATCGTATCATGAAGGTGGATATCAATCGTTGAGTTACCCAGGAAGATACCTGTTAAACCACCGGATATAAATAAACTAACGAAACCAATTGCAAACAAGGTTGCCGGTGTAAACCGGATATTACCCCGCCAGAGTGTCGTTAACCAGTTAAATACTTTGATAGCAGAAGGAACCGCAATCAACAAAGTAAGTAACACGAATATGGAACCAAGGAATGGATTCAGCCCGGTGACAAACATATGGTGAGCCCAAACAAGGAAGGCCAGGATAGTAATAGCGAATAAAGAACCGAGCATCGCCATGTAACCAAAGATGGGTTTACGGCTGTTCACGGATAATATTTCAGACACCATTCCCATCGCCGGTAACAAGATGATATAAACTTCCGGGTGACCAAGGAACCAGAACAAGTGCTGAAAGAGAATGGCACTACCGCCTTCGTTTGGCAATATTTCACCATTCACCACAATATCACTCAGGTAAAAGCTTGTACCAAGATTACGATCAAACAATAACAAGATCAAACCAGATAATAATACAGGGAATGATAATACACCCAATACAGCAGTGAAGAACATAGCCCAGATAGTCAATGGCAACCTGGTCATGCTCATACCTTTTGTACGAAGGTTAAGGATGGTAGAGATATAATTCAACCCACCCAATAATGACGATACCACGAACAAAGCCATACTCACAATCCACAAATCCATTCCTAATTTAGAACCCGACGAAGCCTGGCCCAAAGCACTAAGCGGTGGATACACCGTCCACCCTCCTGATGCTGGTCCCGTGGAAATAAAAAGGATGATATCATAACGATACTGGCCATAAAGAAGAACCAGTAAGAAAGCATGTTAAGGAAAGGTGACGCCATATCCCTTGCACCTATTTGCAAAGGAATAAGGATGTTAGCAAAAGTTCCGCTTAAGCCCGCAGTCAATACAAAGAATACCAGCACTGTTCCGTGCATGGTAATGAGTGCATAATAAAATTCCGGTTGTATTTGTCCGCCTTTAGCCCACTTACCAAAAAATGTCTCAAGTATCGGAAAAGTTTGATCGGGATAACCCAGTTGCAACCTGAACAATACAGAAAACAAGCCCCCGATAATAGCCCAGATAATACCAGTAATCAGGAATTGCTTACCGATTGTTTTATGGTCCATACTGAAGATATACTTCGAAACAAACGTTTCCTTATGGCCATGATGCTCATCATGATGATCCGCATGTGCGGCAACCATTCCGGGATGTACATTCAATACTTCACTCATATTCTTATTTTTTGCCCCCATTACAAAATGGGGATTTCAAATTTCTTTTATTTAAAAGGCAAGTTGTCTGCCCCTTTAGTTTATTAGTTAATAACAGCCGCCACTTTGTTTAATGTATCAGTCTTTACTGCAGCAGGATCTTTATCCGGGTTGGCAACCAGGTACTGTGGTTTTTTAGCTGCCAGCCATGCATCAAATTCTTCCTGCGTTTCTACTACAATCACACCACGCATACTATAGTGTCCTTTACCACACATCTGGTCGCAGGATATTTCGTAAACAAAATCAGGCTTACCCGTTTTCTCAATCATTTGTTTAGTCGTAAATGTTGGTGTAAACCACATCGTAGTAGGTGTACCGGGTACCGCATCCATCTTCATACGAAAATGAGCTAACCCGACATCATGTATCACATCTTTGGCATTAATCACCAGTTTCACCGGTTTGTTTACAACCAGGTGCATTTCCTGTTCCATGAAAACATCATCATGATTGTATTTATCTTCCCATAGCTGACCGGCCGGGTTATTTTTCTCAGGACTTACGTTCTTAAAATATTTTTTTCCCAACACACCGTCTTTCCCGGGGTACCTGAACTCCCAGCCAAACTGTTTTCCTGTAACTTCCACAATCATTGCATTTTCCGGCGCCTTCCCGGTAATCTTATACCAGTAAAAAATACCAAACCCAACCAGCACTGTCAAAGTGATAGCAGGAATAACAGTCCAGATTAATTCCAGTTTATTATTATGTGGATAGTAGTAGGCTTTTCTTTTATCAGATTCCTGGTACTTGTAAGCAAACCAGAAAAGACAAATCTGGGTAATTACAAACACAATTCCTGTTAGTGCAATTGTTATGTACAACATCCTGTCAACCAAAATACCATGATCGGAAGCTGGTTCACCAAGAATTTTTCCCTTTAGTTTTTCGTTGCAATAGTACACACCTATCATACCAATAATAAGGAATGCCAGCAGCATAAAAGCATTTACCTTATTGGTTTGTTTCCGGGCCTTTTCCTCGCCTCGCAAAACTGCCACATATTCACTGGCTTTGGCTATCTGAAAAGTGATCAGAAAACCCAATCCTAAAATTGCAACGATGAAAAATGTTTGCATAGTTTTTTATCTAAATGCCAAGTAATAAAATTCCAAATAACAAATCTCAGCAACTTCAGCTACCACCGGGTATTTTGTTTAGTAAAACACCCTAAAATCCCTCTCTTTCTATAGTCTATGTATGATGTATCAAACTTTCCTTTACAAAAGGGTGATTCTTGGCCAGCAGTGGTGCCTTGCTTAAAGCTCTGCCAGTTACGAACATTATTAATCCTACAAATCCAACCGCCACACCTAAATCATATAATATCATTGGCACATGTGTCTCACCTGTTTTGGCGTCTGTCATCGGGCCCGGGAAAACCATCTGGTAAAAGTCAAGCCAATGTCCAAAAATGATCAGCATCGCCATAAAGGTGACAGTTGAATAATTTCGCTTTGCCCCTCTTCTCATTAATATTAACAACGGAGCAAGGAAATTGATTATAAACATCAGCCAGAAAATTCCGCTGTATACTCCCTGTGCCCTTGGTTTGAAATAAGTTGTTTCTTCCGGAATATTTGCATACCAGATAAGCATGAATTGTGAAAACCACAGGTAGGTCCAGAATACAGAAAAGGCAAACATGAATTTACCGATGTCATGTAAATGTTCATCGTTGGTGTACTCCAGGTATCCGCTGTTTTTCAGGTAAACCACAAACAGTGCTATCAGCGCCATACCCGCCACAAACGTACTGGCAAATGTGTACCAGCTATACATAGTGCTGTACCAGTGTGCATCGATGCTCATCAGCCATAACCATGGGATGGAAGACATTACCGTTAAGGCGAAAACAACAATGAACAATGCGGCCCAAACTGTATTATTCCAAACATATTTTTTCCTTTCTTCTATGGTTGCGAGTGGTTTTTCATCGAGGCTGCGGGATAATTTTCTCATCTTCCAGCCTAATAATGACCAGGCCACTATGGTGATAACCGTAGAAGCAGCAAAGAAATTTTTATTTAAAAAGCCTTTCTTGAAATTCAGAATGGAGTCGTGTTTTACATGCTCAGTATCTGTCCAGTGGTATAGTTCATGATTGCCACCGAAACAAATCAGCAAAAGAATAACACCGCAAATAGTTCCAATAACCGGCACTACAGCAGAAATAGCTTCCGGTACCCGACGGAATGCCATTTGCCAGCCACCCCAGGCAAGTGTAGTAGCGCAGATAAAGAACATAGCTGCATTTACTATCAGCAAAAAGTAAACACTGTTCTGCAGCAAAGATGCCCAGAAACGGGCCTGCTTTTGCACATCATCTTTGGCGCCATTTGTTACATACAAACCAACGATAGCCAGCACCCCGATGACCATTAATGTCAACGCAATGGTGTTGTATCTCTTCGTTACTATAAACTTTTCCCGTATTGACATCAGTGTTCGTTTATAAATTCTTCAATAATATCTTTTACTTCTTTTTAGCAGTGGTATCTGCCACAGGTGTTTTTGCTGCTCCCGCAGTATTAGGCCTGCTTTTCATTTATATAATGGACGATCATCCAGCGTTGCTTTGTAGTTAATTGGGAACCATAAGGTCCCCATTGAATTTCTTCCATATGTTATAGAATGAAACATTGTTCCATCAGCCATATTCGCTACAACAGGATCAGTCAGCAGGTTTCTTGGTGCATTGGGAAACGGACCATCACCGCCTTTCCACAAGGGACCATTGCCATCTAATTTTTCTCCATGACAAATCGCACAGTTTATAAGGTACAGTCTGGCAGCTTCCACAAATTCTTTTGCATCTAAAGCAGGTAAAGGGTTTGTAACATTTTTTGATTGCGCATATCCTGCAGAGTCGTTGGGTAAGGTATACACCTGTAACATATCGCCTTTAGCAATAGTACCTGCTACCGGCATACCCGTGTAATTAACCCCTTTATTGTGCAATGCCTCTGTTGAAGCATAGGTTTCATATGCACGGCTATAAGCCATATCGGGCATATAGGCACGGCCGGGGCTGCGTCTCACTTTGTTGCAACTAACCATGCCAACCACCAACGTTGCACAGGCCGCTATTATCCAAAATTTTTTCATCATCAGTTAATTATATAATTATTAATGAACTGCTTCGTCTTTTCTTTCAAACCGTTTAGTGTCTTTGTCATAACGACCCAGCCACCAGCCGGTTTCTTTATATTGTACCTGAACATCTGTTGCACCGATACTTTGTAAAAAACTTATCGCTTCACCATCATTTGTTTTATCGGTACACTCCAGGGCCATTACAAAAGTGTCGTCTGTTGAACGGGGGTTAAAATGGTCTTTTCTTACAAAAGGTGCCAACTGGCACAGGTAACAAAATGTAAGCACCATACCCACTGAAGCAAATAATACGGTCAACTCAAAGGTGATAGGAATCCAGGCTGGTAATGCAAAAAATGGCTTACCACCAAAATTCAATTGCCAATCCACTGTCAATGCCCAGGTGATAAAACCAACCGCAGTGGCTGTACCTGTAATCCCATAAATAAATCCTGCTGTATGAAGGCTGGTATCCCGCAAGCCCATTGCCTTATCCAATCCATGAATTGGAAATGGTGTAAAGACATCATGAATCTTATAACCGGCACGACGGGTCTTTTTCACAGCAGGAAACAATACTGCTTCGTCATAAAAATTTCCCGTTACAAATTTTTTTACAGCCATATACTGGTTTCTTGTTATTAATTACTGGTTTTATTAATGATCATGTTCCTGGTCATGTGCAAATTTCTCAGTATCCTGTTTCTCTACAGTATCCATTTTCTCTTTATAGCTCTCTCCATTCTTTTTCAAAATATGCTTAATCTCTGCTATCGCAATTACCGGGAAGAACTTAGAGAACAAGAAGTAACAAGTGAAGAATAATCCAAATGTTCCCATGTAAAATCCAACCTCCCAGATGGTCGGTGTATAATAAGTACTCCAGGCACTTGGCAGGTAGTCACGATAAACAGAAGTTACGATAATTACAAAACGTTCGAACCACATACCGATGTTGATCAAAATCGACATAAAGAATGTCAACACCAGGTTTCTTCTCATTTTTCTAAACCAGAATATTTGTGGTGACAATACGTTACAACCCATCATAATCCAGTAACTCCATCCATAAGGACTGTTGAGGTTCAAACGGTTTTCAAAGAAGGCAAAATTCTCATATGGCACGGCAGAATACCAGGCCATAAATAATTCTGTCAGGTAAGCTATACCAACTATAGAGCCGGTTAGCACAATTACTTTATTCATCACCTCAATGTGTTCGAGGGTGATGTATTCCTGCAATCCTAATACTTTTCTCGTTACCACCAACAGCGTTTGCACCATCGCAAATCCTGAGAAGATGGCACCCGCCACGAAGTAAGGCGGAAAGATAGTTGTATGCCAGCCAGGTACAACGGAAGTGGCGAAGTCAAATGATACGATAGTGTGTACTGACAATACAAGTGGTGTACTTAAACCAGCCAACACTAATGATAAAGCTTCATGACGCTGCCAGTGTTTGGTACTTCCTGTCCAGCCGAAAGCCGCTACGCCATAAAATACTTTTCTCCATTTTTTCTTGGCCCTGTCCCTTAATGTTGCAAGGTCAGGTATTAATCCAGAGTACCAGAACAATAAGGAAACGGTGAAGTAAGTGGATATCGCAAATACGTCCCAGAGAAGTGGTGAGTTAAAATTCACCCACAGCGGACCTCTTGTATTGGGATAAGGAAGAACGAAAAAGGCATTCCATACACGACCCATATGCCAGATAGGGAACTGGCCAGCACACATTACCGCAAAGATTGTCATCGCTTCAGCGGCACGGTTTACACCTGTTCTCCAGCCCTGGCGGAATAATAATAAGATAGCAGAAATCAATGTTCCGGCGTGACCAATACCTACCCACCATACGAAGTTGGTGATATCCCAACCCCAACCGATTGTTCTGTTCAGGTTCCACTGGCCGGTACCATATATTACTTCTATGGTAACGGAAAGGATACCAAAAGCAAGCATGGCCGCCGAAATAAGAAATCCAATCCACCAGAGTTTAGATGGCTTGGCCTCTACCGGGCGACAAATGTCTTCGGTTACCTGGTGATAATCTTTTTCGCCTTCTACCAGTGCCGGTCTTACCTGTGATTCGTATCTGAGTAATGACATGTTAGTTTAGCTTTTAGTCTTTCTCCGTCTAAACCGGAATCGGACTTTTCGTTATTTATTCAAAACTTTCTTTACTGTCGTATTCTTAATGTTGCGCTTCTTCCGGCTTTACCGCTGATGGCAGTGTGCTGTCAGCTTTGTGGCCTTCTTCTTTATGCCCCTCTTCTTTATGCTCTTCTCCATGTGCTCCTGCCCAATGTTCATCTATCTCATCTGAATTTCTCACTTTGGCGAGATAGGTAATATTAGGCAACACATGCAATTGCTCCAGTACATGGAAACTACGCTGTGTATTTTCTTGACGGATCTTTGTCAACTGGCTTTCTTTATCATGTGCATTACCAAAAACAATGGCATCAGCAGGACAAGCAGTCTGGCAAGCAGTTTTTGCATCTCCATCTTTCAGCATCCTGTTCTCTTTCTTCGCATCTAATTTGGCAGCTTGTAATTTCTGTACACAGAAAGAACATTTTTCAATAACACCTCTTGAACGAACGGTAACATCAGGGTTCAACACCATTCTTGTAAGGTCATCGTTCATTTGCTCTATCACAGAATCCAGCTTACCGACCAACTGCTGGTCACGGTTATTCGGGAAGCTATCAGCTCCTGTATAATCGGCCCAGTTAAACCTCCGCACTTTGAACGGACAGTTATTGGCGCAATATCTTGTACCGATACAACGGTTATACGTCATTTGGTTCAATCCTTCGCTGCTGTGATTCGTTGCCGCAACAGGACAAACATTCTCACAAGGCGCATTATCACAATGCTGACATAGCATCGGCTGGAATACAACTCCCTTCAGTTCATCAGGATTTTTATCATCGCTGATAAAATAACGGTCGATACGCAGCCAGTGCATATCATGGTAACGGAGTACTTCTCTTTTACCAACAACAGATACGTTATTCTCTGCATGGCAGGATACTACGCAGGCGCCACAACCGAAGCAGGCGTTCATATCTATGTTCATTCCCCATTTGATACCCGGTTGTTCATGCTGCGGATACAAAGTAGCCTGGCGAAAATCATCATTCGAATTCTTATAGTATGCATCCTTCAGCTCCTCACTATAATCAGGAATTACATTCGGTGCTTTTTTGAAAGAGGCGATGGTTGTTTCTCTTACAACTTCTTTACGGTCTTCGTAAGAGTTATGTATTTGAGTTTGTGCAATTTTATATGATGGTTTACCCTGGTTAGCGGCTTTTACCCCCGTTACATAATTGTCAATGGTGGTTCCATTATATACGGCAAAAGGATATGCATTGGTACCAATTCCTGCTGCGGTAACACCCATGGCCTCACTTCTTCCATAACCAACTGCAATAGCAATAGTATCTGCATTCATACCGGGAAGCACAAGAATAGGCAAGTCAACTTCCTTTTTACCAATGGTAAAAGTAATAACAGGTTTTTGCGGATAATATTCGTAATCTGTATTCAGCTTTATACCCAGTTCTTCTGCTTTCTTCATGGAGATCAACGCATAGTTATCCCATGTTGCTTTTGAAACCGGGTCAGGCATTTCCTGTAACCAGGGGTTTCCTGCTTGTGAACCTGTTCCGATAGAAACTTTTTGATACAACACTACTTCGCTGCCACTGGCTTTTGGATATGCCTCAATAGCGGAAGTGGCTGCTGCTACTGCGCCGCCAGTGTATGAACCGGCACCGGTGGTAGCAGGAGTTTCTTTTACACCATTTTGTAACGCTTCGTTGAAAGCTGTTTCTGAACCCAACTTACCAACCCAGTACTCTTTGAAATATGTTTCGTAGTCCTGTGTACTGCCACTCCATCTTAATAAAGATGTCTGGAACGGACGGGTTTTAAATAACGGGTAAATGGTTGGCTGCTGAAAACTTATAAATCCTGCTTTAGGTTCTGCATCACCCCAGCTTTCCAGGTAGTGATGATTAGGAATAATGTATTCGCAGAGCTCTGTTGTTTCATCCATTTTTTCATTGAATGAAACGGCCACTTTCACTTTCTTTAATGCGGCTTTGAATTTATCAGCATCATAATAGTTGTAAGCAGGATTAGCACCCTGTATCATCAGTGTTCCAACTGTACCGGCTTCCATTTGTGCAATCAGGTCAACCATGTCGCTGTCAATTCCCTGGCGGTAATTAACAGGCAGACTCCAGTTTATGGTTGTACCATTTGCACCGATTGCGGCATTGATGGCATTTACAATAATCTGTACATTTTTATCGTTGCTGCCGCAAACTACAAGTGCTGCACCATTGTGAGCTTTGAGGTCTGCTGCTGCCTTTTCAATTCCTGCTTTCAGTTTAGCATCCGCTACTGAGGCAGTGCCACCATTAACAGCTGCTAATAATGCCAGCGCAACAGCACCTGTTTCAGAAGGACGATGGGTGAATCTTTCATCAGCATTTGAACCTGTCATGCTTAAATGACCTTCGAAATGATAATGTTTGCTCATGGAAGGATTCTTCTCATCGATCTTTCTTCCTTTGGAATAGGCTTTGGCAAACTCAACCGGGCTGAGCCAGGTACCGAGGAAATCGGCACCAAGACTTACCACAACTTTAGCTGCACCAAAATCATAAGAAGGAAGTTTTCTTCCAAAGCCGCTGGCTTCATTGGCCAGCAACATACCGCTGTAAGAAACAGCGTCGTATTGAACATGCTTTAAGTTCGGAAACTTAGCAATGATATCTTTTGTAGAAGGAGAAACAATACTTGATGTGAGCAATACAATTGAACCGCCTGCTGCTTTTACAGCATCACCCACCATTTTATCAAACGCTTCGAACGACGGAACCTCTTCAAATTTATCTTTTACTTTATGCAGCGGGAATTTGGCCCGGTACATATCATATAAATCAAGTACTGAAGCTTGAGAACGGGCAGAAGTACCTCCGAGTGTATAAGAGGCTGATGGGTTTCCGTCAATTTTAATAGGACGGCCGTCTCTAACTTTCGCAATAACCGGTATTACATCGCCATCCTGCACATAAGTAGTAGCATAATAATTAGCTACGCCGGGAATTAGGTTCTCTGGCTTATTGGCATAAGGAATAACTTTTCTTACCGGAACCTTACAACTTGCGGCCAGGGTAGCAGCAGCGGTACTGAAACCGAGATATTTTAAAAAATCCCTGCGGGGAGCCTTGGCATCAATCAGGCCTTTATCGTCAAACCCTTCAAAAGGTAATTCCTCCTGAAACTCGTCCTGGGACAGTTTTTTAAGGTTTTCCGGGTCATTCACCTCTCCGAAACTTTGCCAATACTTAGCCATAATTTGAAAATTAGAAAATTAAACAATTTGAAAATGTGTCCACTTATATAATGGCCATTTCATTTTCAAATTTTCTCATTTGCGAATTAGTTCAATTGTTGTTAATAGTGACATTTCTGACATTCCAAACCACCGATATCTTTCACGGTCACACTATCCATTTTTTTGTTCTTTATGTCGTTATGAAACTTCTCGTAAATACTATAAAATTTGTTGCCCTTGCCTTCGCTGTAATTAAAGTCAACTTTTGTTTCTCTGTGACAGTTTACACACCAACCCATGCTTAATTCAGATACTTGCTTTACTTCATCCATGGCAGTTATTTCACCATGACAGCTTTGGCATTGTACCTTACCGGCTCTGATATGTTGTGAGTGATTAAAGTAAACATGGTCCGGCAGGTTATGAATTTTAACCCATTCAATAGGTTTTGATTTGGTTGGATCCCACTTCGTCGGGTTCTTGGGATCAAAGCCTGCATACTTGTATAATTTTTCTATTTCCAGCGTACCATTTATTTCATTGCCACTTTCATCATACAATTTTGGACCTTTTACATACTCGTTAATTGCCTTATGACAATTCATACAAGTATTTACAGAAGGAATAGCAGCATGTTTGCTGTCCCAGGCAGCGCCATGGCAGTATAAACAGCTAATCTGGTTAATACCGGCATGTACTTTATGGGAATAATAAATCGGCTGAACAGGTTGATAATTTGTCTGGCGACCCAAGCCAATAGCTCCTTTTGATACCAGGTAACCACCCACTACAAAGAAAATAATGGCGGCCATTGCGATATATACTTTATTGCGGTAAGCAGGAACTGGATCAGGACGGGTGATACCTTCCGCATCATCACTCATCTTCTTCAGGTTACTGTTCACCTGCATCAGTATCAGGGCGATAATGCCGAGGATAAGAGAAATAACACCGAAAATGACCGCATTGGAATTGCCTTTGGCCGGTTCCGGCCCACCAGGAGGAATTTTATCAACAACCGGAACAGCCGCACTATTTATATATGCTACAATATCACCTACATCTTTTAATGTAATTTCCGGAAAACCCGACATCATGGAACCATACTGGGCTTTCAGGCCCTGGGTATAAGCGTCGGAAGCCATATACCCGGCTGGATTATTAATCCATTTTAATAACTCATTGTGGTCGGACCATTTGTGTCTTCCTTCAAGGCCCGCCAGGGCAGGTCCCGTACCCGCTTTTAAAACCTGGTGACAACTGGCACATTTACCCATAAACAGGGCTTTGCCTGCTGCTACATCCTGTGCCGATATAGTATTGATTGTTGAAGAAACAACTAATGAAAGTACAAACAGCGTAAGTTTTCTGGCCATTGGTTTACAAGGAATCATAGACACAATTGATGCTGAAAAATGTGGATAAAATCCGTTCGTGGGCGCAAAAATAAGTCAGGAAGTTAACAAAAAGACAATGGGTTTAACTTTTTTTTGAGCCCCTACCAGCCTGCCTTTCAGCCGAAATAAAGAGATTTTCACTACCCGGAGAAATTTGTTTGTCATAAATTGGTCAACATTGGGGTTAACTTCAACAGATCTGACTTTTCCGTAAAAAGTTGAACGTTTTTTCTGCACTTTTGCGCCTCAAGATTATTCATGTTTGAGAGATTACAAAAAAAATGGAAGGTTGGCGGCCTTCAACTGGCACTTATACTCTGCACTTTTGCTATTGGCGGCAGCGCAACTGGTTTTGCCGGAAAAAAAATTATGAATGCGTTGTCCATTCAACAAGACTGGCTCTGGGCAGTCATTTATATACTACTCATTACCATCATCTGGCCAATGGCAGTACTGATTGTTAGTATTCCCTTTGGCCAGTTTTCATTCTTTATAAAGTACATCCGGAAAATCGGGGAAAAAATGGGATTGGGGAAAAAAAATGAAGCCTGATTTATTTTTTCCATTTCTTCAAATAAGTTTCGGCCGCAATATAGCCAAAGGATGACCACTGGTTAGTGGCTATAGCCTTTTCCAAAAATAAGTTGGCTTTTTCAGGCATTCCTCTCAACCAGGCATAATATCCTGCG
This sequence comes from Chitinophagaceae bacterium, assembly GCA_016719015.1. Taxonomy (GTDB): domain Bacteria; phylum Bacteroidota; class Bacteroidia; order Chitinophagales; family Chitinophagaceae; genus JJ008. The sequence continues at coordinate 11,808 of JADKAZ010000007.1, read as the reverse complement.
CCAAAATAGATAGTGGCAGCACTCACACTCATTGTATCCTGTTCCTTTACTGTACGCATTAATACAGCATTGGTGTAACGGTCGATTTCATTAACTGCGGGTCGGTGAACATAAAAATAAAGGACCGTATTGTAGTCAGTATTTTCTATAAGCTGAGGCGTCCGGCTAATAGTGTTAAACACACTGTCAGCTTGTTCCAGCTTTACCTGCATCAAAAGGGTAATGTGCAACCAGTTCGCCATTGCCACATACATATCATCATTTTTTGATACCGCAAGTCCATTAAAATAGGCACTTTCTGCTTTCTCATATTCACCTTTCAGAAAATAAGCCAAGCCAAGGTGATACCAGATATTTGATTGCAGCGTACTGGTAGGAATATTTTTTGCGTTGGGCAAGCCATCCGGTTCCACTTCATCTGGCTTGTCTTTTATTAACGCTGCTGCTTTTTTAAAATCAGCAATTGCTTTATCGAAACAACGAACAGTAATATAACGATGACCTCTGTGTCTGTACAGACGGGCATCACCGGGATGAATACTGATTCCCCTGGAAAAAATGTCAATGGCCTTCATATACCCGCCGAGATAAGCAGTTCTTCTTCCATACCATATTATTGCATCCGCATTAAGAGTATCTTTTTCATACTCCGTTTTTGCAACAGATAATTTTTGTTCAAAATCTTTTCGGGTGTTTTCAGAAAGCTGTGGTGTCACTATTGATACACAGGGTTGTGCAACAGTAATAAAGGCTGCTAATAAAATACCAATGAAAAAGATGAATTGTTTCATGTGTTAATTTTTGCAATTTGAATTTGCCACATGTTATAAAACATAAAAATTATCTCGCTGATTAAAATAAATTGCCCGAAAATTTTTATGGTTTATTTCATTGCATCAAGTTAGGCAGATTATATTTGCCGGGTGAAAAAAATTGCTGTTTTTGCTTCCGGGGCTGGTAGTAATGCTGCCCAAATCATTGATCATTTTACCTCACCCCCAACCCCTCTCCACTCTGTGGAGAAGGGAGAACAGAATCCTCTTATCGAAGTTGCTTTAATTGTTTGTAATAAGCCGGATGCAGGGGTAGTAAAAATAGCAGCCAGAGAAAATATTCCTTGCCTTCTAATTGAAAAAGAAAAATTCTTCCGGGTTGATGCCTATATAAAGGAGTTGAAAGAAAAAGAAATTGATTTTATTGTATTGGCTGGTTTTCTCTGGAAAATTCCAGTCACTCTAATCAAAGCATTTCCTGGCAGAATTATCAATATTCATCCTGCCTTGTTGCCAAAGTACGGTGGCAAGGGCATGTATGGCCAATACGTACACCAGGCAGTATTAGATAACAAAGAAACTGAAAGCGGCATCACTATACACTATGTAGATGAAGTATATGACCATGGACATATTATTTTCCAGGCCACTTGTCCGGTACTTACAAACGACACGGCTGCTTCCCTGGCAAAACGGGTAGCTGCACTGGAACATGCACATTTTCCCCGGGTGATTGAACAACTCATTTCAGGAATTAAGCCACTTTAAAGAACCTTTTGCATTTAGTTTCGTTACTTGCTGCCAATTAAAATATTTTGTACCGGCGCATTTTCTACATAGCATCCTTATTCATTGTTTTTTTATTGGTAGCTGATTATTCAGCCACTGCCCAAACCTATACCATACGGGGAATGGTGTACGACAGCTCCCGCAATTATCCGCTGGAGGCAGTGAGTGTATTATCAACCTCAGGTAAAGGCACGGTTACAAATGCCGACGGTTATTACGAAATAGAAGTGACGGAGAAAGATTCTATCTGGTTCAGCTACCTGAACAAACCCACCATAAAATTTCCGGTGCTGAAAATATACAGTCCATTAAGTTTTGATATTTCACTCCAGGTAAATGTGCCAACGTTGAAAGAAGTAAAGATCAGGCCCCGGAATTATAAACAGGACTCCATCCAGAACAGGGTGGACTATGCGAAAATTTTCAACTACGAGAAACCTAAAATAAAACCCTCCATCACCGGTATGGGTGTGGGTTTTGACCTCGATGAAATCATCAACATGTTCCGCTTCAAACGAAACCGGAGCCTTGCTTCTTTCCAGCGCAGGCTGGTGCTGGATGAACAGGATAAATTCATTGACCATCGCTTCAACAAAGCACTGGTACGCCGGTTAACGCTTTTAGACGGAGGCGAACTTGATAGTTTTATGCGCATCTACCGGCCATCTTTCACTTTTACCAAAATGGCGGGAGAGTACGATTTTCAGTATTACATCAAAACCGCTTTCTTCCGGTATAAAAGAGGCCTGATGCCCGAAGCCTGGCTAAAAGAAGAGGAAGAATAATAAGTCCCCTATTTTATAGTGAGTAAGTGCTAAAAGAAAAGTAATTTCCCTACTGATTTTTTAACCAACACTACTTGCTATGAAGCGGCTCACCTCCTTACTGCTTGCAGTATTATTTTCTTATCAAGGTTTTTCACAAACGGATTCGCTGCCTTCTTTTGTCAAAGACAGTTTAGATACGTATGTAAACAGGGCACTGACCGAGTGGAAAATTCCCGGTGTAGCCCTTTGCGTTGTGAAGAATGGAAAAGTTGTATTGATGAAAGGTTATGGCGTACGGGAAGCCGGAAGCAATGATAAAGTGGACGAGAATACGTTGTTCATGATAGGCAGTAACAGTAAAGCTTTTACTGCAACAGCATTAGCCATGCTTGATAGCGATAAAAAAATGTCGCTGAATGATAAAGTACAAAAATGGCTGCCCGATTTTAAATTGTACGATCCCTGGGTAGCTAAAGAAGCCAATATCAGGGACCTTCTTTGTCACCGTCTCGGTTTTGAAACCTTCCAGGGAGATTTTATGTATTTCGACTCCGACCTTACTACAGCCGAAGTGAGAGAGAAGATGGGCAAGCTCAAACCGATGTATGGTTTCCGCAGCAAATGGGGTTATTGCAATTCAGCTTTTATGACGGCAGGAGAAATCATTCCTAAAGTAACGGGACTATCCTGGGCTGATTTTATAACGAACAGGATATTCAAACCGTTGGGCATGAATAATAGCCTGGCATTATCAAAAGATATAAAAACAGCGAATAATAAAAGTGCTGCTCATACTGTAGTAATGGGTGAGTTGAAAAAAATTCCATATGGCAATATTGATAACCTGGCTCCTGCCGGAAGTATTTCTTCATCTGCAAATGATATGAGCAAATGGGTGATAGCACTATTGAACAATGGAAAACTGGGGGGTAAAGAAATTATACCTGCTGCTGCTATTGCAGAAACAAGAACACCACATTCCATCATGGGTGATGGCGGACACATGTTCAATAAAGCTCATTTTAATTTGTATGGGCTTGGCTGGTTTCTAGAAGAATATGCAGGAAGAAAGATTGTAGCACATACCGGCGGCGTAAATGGATTTGTTACCAGTGTTTGTTTAGTGCCGGAAGAAAAACTGGGCATCATTGTGCTGACCAACACAGACGCTAATAGTTTCTTTGAGGCATTGCGAAATGAAATAGAAGATGCGTACCTCGGTTTGCCGTATCGAAATTATAGTAAAATTTTTCTTGGTTATTCTGATAACCAGCAAAAAGGAACAGTAGAATGGCTGCGCAAAAAGAAAGATACGATAGCATCAGCAACTGATGTTTTGCCGCTAAACGCCTATGCCGGCACCTATAGACATAATGTGTATGGCCTGATGACGATCACTAAAGAACAAAACAAATTAGTCGCCCGGTTTGAACATCACAAAGGCCGCCATGCAAACCTTGAACTACTTGGTCCTGGCCGATTCCTTGCCACTTTCAACGACCCTTTGTATGGAATTAAGGAATGGAATTTTACCACCATAAAGGGGCAGATAAAATCTGTTACTGTACGGGTGGCCGACTTTGTTGAATTTACTCCTTACGAATTCATAAAAACAAAATAAGTATGAACAATTATCGTTTCGTTTTCTTCTTAGCAACATTATTATTTTCTTCTTTGACAAATTATTCGCAGCAGGCAAGAAAATTGCATTTTAAATCGATCCTTATCGACACTCACAACGACATTCCCACCACGGCTATTGATGGTGGTATAAGTTTTGACCAGTCATTAAAAACAAAAACACATTCTGACCTGCAACGGATGAAAGAAGGTGGCGTGGATGCACAATTCTTTTCTATCTGGTGTGATGGCAATATGAAAAATCCATATGCATGGGCTAACAGGGAAATTGATACAGTAATAGCCTGGACTAACCGAAACCCCTCTACAATGATGCAGGCATTTACCGCCGGCGATATTATCAAAGCAAGCAAACAAAATAAATTAGCCGTGTTGTTGGGTGTGGAAGGCGGACATATGATAGAAAATGATTTGGGAAAATTAGATGCATTGTATAAAAGAGGCGTCCGGTATATCACTCTTACCTGGAATAATTCTACCGATTGGGCCACTTCTGCATTAGATGAGACCTCCCCCAGCCCCTCCGCAGGAGGGGTTTTAAACTCAGAAGGGAAAAAAGGTCTTACCGAATTCGGCAAACAGATAATTAGTAAGATGAATGAGTTAGGAATGTTAGTTGACCTTTCTCATGTTGGCGAACAAACATTCTGGGATGCTATTGCTACTACTTCCAAACCAGTATTGGTTTCTCATAGTTGTGTCTACAATCTCTGCCAGCACAGAAGAAATTTGAAAGATGAGCAGATAAAAGCAGTGGCAAAAAATGGTGGCGTTATCCATCTTAATTTTTACAGTGGCTTTTTGGATCCTTTGTTTGAAGCCAGAAGCGATGCCTTTACTGCAAAACATAAAATAGAAATGGATTCTTTGCTAAAAGCTAATCCAGAACCATATTTTATGCAGGTGTATTTATTCAATAAATACCCCGATGAAGTAAAAGGGCTTCGTCCGCCGATGAGTATGCTACTTGATCATCTTGATTACATTGTAAAACTGGTGGGAGTGGATTATGTAGGATTTGGCAGCGACTTTGACGGTGTAAACTCATTGCCTGCCGGATTAGATGGCGTTGAAGATTTTCCGAAAATTACGGAGGAGCTGGTAAAAAGAGGATACAGTAAAAAAGATATCCAAAAAATGCTGGGTGGAAATTTCCTGAGAGTGTTTGCTGCAAATGAAAAATAATAGTCCCTCAAAAATAAAAATTCATGAAAAGTTTATTGCTAGCCTTCACAATTTTTTTGTTTTCCTGCCAATCCAAAAAACCCACCAGCGATACTGCTGCTAAACTGGATGAGTTTCTTTCCGGCCAGGCAGCACACTACAACTTCAATGGGAATGTGCTGGTAGCAGAGAATGGAAAAATCGTTTTTAAAAAATCATATGGCTTTGCTGATTTTGACACCAAACGATTACTCAACGATTCATCCGTTTTTGAACTGGCTTCTGTTAGTAAACAGTTTACCGCCACTGGTATTTTGTTATTAAAGGATAAAGGAAAATTAAAACTGACCGATTCCTTACGTCAGTACTTTCCGGAACTCCCCTATTCAAACATTACTATCTGGCATATGCTTACGCATACATCCGGCCTGCCGGATTATGAAGAAGCGATGAACGAAAAATGGGACCGTTCAAAAATTGCTTTCAATAATGATATGATTGCTTTTCTGGCAAAAGAAAAATTGCCCGTATTATTTGCACCCGGAACGAAATGGACCTATAGTAATACGGCTTACGCTATACTCGCCTCGATTATTGAAAAAATTTCGGGACAATCCTTTAAAGATTACATGGCTGATAATATTTTTCAACCATTGGGTATGCATCATACCCGTGTTTATAATACCCGTCGTTCATTAAAAGACACTATTGCCAACTATGCTTATGGCTTTGTATATAACGACAGTTTAAAAAAGCATTTTATGCCAGATAGTCTCCCCGATTTCAGTTTTGTAATTTACCTGGATGGGATACAGGGTGATGGTGTGGTTAACTCTACTACAGCAGACTTATTGAAATGGGACCGGGCCATAAAAAATCACACTCTGCTTAGTGAAGAAACACAAATAGAAATGCTGAAAGGCCAGGCCATTATTGATACGGTGAAAAATTCTCAATATGGTTTTGGGGTGTTTATGGAAAAAAATGATTTTGGTAATATCATTTCTCACTCTGGTGGATGGCCGGGCTACACGACTTTTCTTGCCCGCAATGCAGATAAAGATCAGACCTATGTTCTTCTTTCCAACAACAGTTCAAATTCTCCAGCCCTTTGTAATACACTGCAGCATATAATGGCAGGCAAACAAGTGGTGATGCCTTATGATCATAAAGAGATAACAATGGACTCAGCAACACTGAACCAGTTTACCGGTAGATACAAGGCCAACAATGAAATCACCCTGGAGAGAAAAGGAACAAAACTGTTCCGGGTGTTACCGAATGGTATGTCGCTGGAATTAAAACCTGAGTCGGCTACAAAGTTCTTTTACACCGATGGCAGCGACCGGCAGATAGAATTTGAAATGGGAGCTGATAAAAAAATTACCAAAAGCTGGGTGATTGCTTACGGTGTAAAAACCGAATTGATAAAACAATAAATTATTTATGGAAGTACATGCTCACTCTCACACCGCCCGAAAAAAATGGACCCATTATTTCTGGGAATTTATAATGTTGTTCCTCGCTGTGTTCTGCGGATTTTTAGCAGAGTATCAATTGGAGCATAAGATTGAAAGAGACCGGGCCAAAGAGCTGGCTAAAAACCTTTACGATGAACTGAAAAATGATTCGGCTAATGTTGTGCTCAAATCTGAAAACCGGGTTAAGCAGGAAAATGCCCTCAAATACCTGATTAAGTATTTTAAAGATAGCAGCCTTACAAATGTTTCAAAGCCATTTGTCCTTAGTTTCCTCTATGGTATCAACTTCCGCTCCCCGACACTCTTTGAACCAAGAACTATAGTGCTGGAACAGTTAAAAAACTCGGGAGCTTTGCGTTATTTTAAAAATAATGAACTGCAAAAATTAATCGGCGATTTGTCCGTAGCCATCAATAATATTAATGACCGGCGGGAATTGGAAAGTTCCATACGATTAGATTATATTAATCCGCTTATGATACGCCATTTTGATTTTGATTTTCAGTCGCAACTAACCCAGGATGGTAGTATATCCATTTTTGATGCAGCCAATGAGTATGAAAAGAATATGGAAATAATTCCTTTTCAATTAAAATCTTTGGACAAATTGGATAAGCAATATGCTATCAATATTTTGAATAACTATTGCTTTAATGCATTAAACTCTACCCGTACCCTTCATTTTAAAAAATATATAGAGGTGAATGCGGAGGTGCTAAAACTATTGCGTAAAGAATATCGCCTTAAATGAAAAAGGCTGTGAGCCATTTGCTATGAGCAGCGAGCCTCTTAACTTAAAACAAATAACCTACTTATAACTTACTATGGAAGTCCACCACCACTCTCACACTGCCCGAAAAAAATGGACCCATTATTTCTGGGAGTTTCTCATGTTGTTCCTCGCTGTATTCTGCGGTTTTTTAGCGGAATACAAATTAGAACAAACTATTGAGCGGCACCGGGAGAAAGAATATATGCAACTGATGGTGGAAGACCTGAAAAAAGATACGGCCAATATAAACACCATGGTAACTGGCAACCGGCTTTTAATAAGCGGACTTGATTCTTTACTGGATATGTTATCCAATCCACAGGCAGAAAAAAATTATCAACGTAAATTATTTACCTACTCACTGATGTACACATACTGGTACATGCCTATTCAATTTTCAGAACTTACGCTGTCGCAGTTAAAATACAATGGCGGCTTCCGCTTAATAAAAAAATCGAAAGTAGCAAGCGGCATTTTGCAATACGACCAGGGACTGGATGCCTGCAAATACAATTACGATCTGCTGCTTCATTATTTCCATACGTTTGAAACTACCAATAAAGAGCTTTTTAACATGAGCCTTGCCCGTAATGCTTTTAAAGCTATTGAGAAAGATTTTAAAACAGTATTTCTGCCTTATAACGAATTTGAAAAATTAATTCCTGAAGGAAATTACCTCGACAAAAACGATCCCGAACTTATTTCAAAATACCATGATGACATCTTATACTATCAAACTACACTGAGCAACTTAACGAATATTGTGGCCGCTCAGAAACTTTCGTCCGATTCTCTTTTACAATTAATCAAAACTAATTATCACATAAAAGACTAACTGATGGAAGTACACCACCATGCCCACACCGCCCGAAAAAAATGGACCCATTATTTCTGGGAGTTTCTCATGTTGTTTCTCGCTGTATTCTGCGGTTTTTTAGCGGAGTACCAATTGGAACATAAGATTGAAAAGGACCGGGAAAAGCAATACATGAAATCCATGCTGACAGACCTGATGGCAGATACCGCTCATTTAAAAGAAGGATTTCCCCGTAAAGAAGAACGCATTAAAGCTATTGATTCGCTGTTTGACTATTTTTTTATTCACCGGGATGAAAAAATAATACCGGCCTATGTTCATAACCTCATGCGCCGTTCATCCTGGGACAGAGCTTACGACCGCAACAACATCACCATTACCCAATTGAAAAACGCCGGGAATATGCGTCTCATCAGAAAAAAAAATGTGGCTGATTCCCTTTTAAGCTATGATTTTTTATGGGAAAGGGCCGATAGTTATTATAAACATACCTACTGGAATTATTCAGGTATTATTAATGACTACATTAAAAAAATAATCAACGATTACTCTTTGTTGGCTTATTACAAAAGCAACACCAGCACAGCAGCCCGGCTGGAAGGGGAAGCGGCCGGTATTTCTATTGAAATAAATACGACACTATTACTGGAATACCTGAACCACCTGCATAAGCTTAAAACAACGATTGTGCAGGACAAGGCATTTTACGAGGATATTGAAAAAAGTGCTGAAAGATTAATAGACCTGATTAAGAAAGAATATCATCTTAAATAATTTTTATGGAAGTACATGCACACTCTCACACCGCCCGAAAAAAATGGACCCATTATTTCTGGGAGTTCTTAATGTTATTCCTTGCTGTGTTCTGCGGTTTTTTGGCAGAGTATCAGTTAGAACATAAAATTGAAAGAGATAAAGAAAAAATTTATGTTCAAAATCTGCTGGAAGATTTAAAAACCGACACGGTTATTTACAGTGAGTATACAAGAAACAACAAAGTTCTGTTTAACTCCATCGATACATTGATAGTATTAATAAAAAGCCCCGAAATAAAACAGCATATTGCTACACTTGCTTTTACAGCAAGAATGATATTACCTAACTACAAGGCGCTGTACACAACGGACCGCACTTTTGAAGAAATGAAAAGTTCCGGTGCCTTGCGGCTTATCAGGAATAAACAGGTAGCTAACAGTGTTTCTCATTACTATTACTCGGTAATAGATCTAAAAAAATACAACGATGCAGCTTATACCTGGGGTACTGATTTTGGAAAAAAAATGGGGGAAATATTTGATGCCGGATTGTTGCTGAAAATAATAAAAGAGAGAACGGAGCAGCCTGCCGCTTCAGCTGATTTACTTACAGAAGACAGGACAACACTCAACCAGTTAGCTTCCACCGCACAATATTTATACGGCGCATTTTTTCTGGCAGAAAAGATTGGGAACCAAAGAAACAAAGCTGCCCAACAACTTATTGAGTTAATCAAAAAAGAATATCATCTGAAATAAAATCAATATGAAACAATCATTGGCCTTACTGCTTGCATTGATGATGTGTAGCTCTTTGTTTGCCCAGTCCCCAACCCAGGTACAGGATAAAGAAAATTTATTTACCTCTCAGGAAGTACAACGGATTGACAGCTTGCTGCAGGCCTACAGAAAAAAAAGCGGTAACCTGGTGGTAGTTTATACCGATACGGCAGATATCTCAGCTGAAGGATTTGCGACATCAGTACAAATGCAGTATGGCTCACCCGCAACAGACAGCTTTTATAGTTTTATATTACTGATGAGCCGGAAAAATTCGTTGCTTTTTGCAAGTGTAAACAAATACACATTACCCTATGTAAATGAGGACTTGCTGCTCGGTTTGCTGGAGTCGGGTTTTGAATCCCTGAAGCAAAAAAGAACAGCAGAGGGAGTTACCCAGATTTGTATGAAAGCCATAGAATTTTTAGAGCAACTGCCAAAAAAACAATAACATCTCATTATTATTATTATGGAAGTACACCACCATGCCCATCCTTCGACAAGCTCAGGACACCGGAAGAAATGGACACATTATCTCTGGGAGTTTCTAATGTTGTTCCTCGCTGTGTTCTGCGGTTTTATGGCTGAAAATATACGGGAACATAAAATTGAAAAAATAAGGGCCGGGGAATATGCCCGGTTATTAATTAAAGATCTTGAAAATGATACAGTTGCCATTTCGGGAGGTGTTAAACAATTCGAGAAGATATTGGTGAGTATTGACAGTATCAGTTCAGTTGTATACAGTGGGATTTCAGGAAACAAGGTGCGGGGCTCCTTCTATTATCATTCTCAAATTGGTACTACATCGCCGATTACTCTTTGGAATGATGCCACTCTTATCCAGCTAACACAATCGGGTAATTTGCGGTATTTTAGAAATCATGAGCTGGTCAATAAAATCAGTTCCTATTATTCCAGGCAGAGTTATGTACGGAGTTTGAATAATGGTGATAGGGAACGGCGGGAGATAACTCTTGGTATTAGAAGCAGAATCCTGAACAATCACTTTTACAAATACTACTCAAAAGTGTTGCCTGTTGATACGCTGCAAATATTGCCAGATTCATTAATGAAGAATAGGGTTCCGATTCAAAATAGCGACCCTCAGTTGTTGAATGAATATGCCAATAGCTTTGAAAACAGGAAAGGATACATGAACTTGATTTTAAACAACATTTTTCCCAGGGCTATATCAGATGCCCGGGAATTAATTTTGCTTTTAAAAAAAGAATTTGACCTGAAGTAGTATGAGCGATGAACAAAATAAAGACAGTCCACAGTCGACCAGCGACAACAAACAGCAAGAACATCAGTTGAACCCTCCTGCAATTGATGAATCCATTGTACAAGCTAAAGCAAACACAGAAGCTGAAAAACCTACAACCTATAACCCACAACTTACAACTCAGGAAGATATGGAAGTACATCATCACTCACATAATAGTCATGGAAAGAAAAATTGGAAAAGTTATTTCTGGGAATTTCTCATGTTGTTCCTGGCGGTGTTCTGCGGATTTTTAGCAGAGTACCAGCTGGAGCATAAAATTGAAAAGGAACGAGCCCGGAAGTATATGTATGATATGGTAGAAAACTTAAAGTATGATACCATCCGTTATAACCGAAACCTTGTAAATAATGAAACAATAGGTATGCAACTGGATTCATTCAGGGCAGCAATCAGTGTGGCAATAAAAGGTCAGATAAATGGAAACCGTCTTTACGAATTATGGTTAAAGTGTTCAAGTTTTAACTCCGTTGTCTTCAACCGTACAGCCATCACACAATTAAAAAATTCAGGTAGTTTTCGTTTAATTAAAAACAATGTTTTGTCTTCATCAATCAGTGATTATTATGAACGTAAAATAACTGCCTGTGAAGAACAAGAAGAGAAACTAAGAAAAGCCAATGAAAGGCTCAGCATCTCCAGTGCAGGTTTTTTTTATTATGAGCCCTTCGATCAACTGCTTACAAAAGAGACAACCTTTAAAGAACTAACGCCGGATTCAATCATTAAAAGAAACTCTCAAATCTTCAGCAGTGATCCACCGCTGACGCTATTAAATACC
>JADKAZ010000006.1 GCA_016719015.1 Chitinophagaceae bacterium | reverse complement strand
GAAGGAATATCATTTGAAACTTCAACCTCAACTGTGCCTGAATCAACACGAATGATTTTACCTAAATATGTAATGTCAGTTGTCATTTTACGATTGATTCAATTGCTTCCTTTTTACCAGAATTTGTGATGAGAAAATTAACCAGTGCTTTAAAATCTCCTAAGGTGAGTTTGCTGTCTCCCTCGCTCCAAAAATGGTCAAATTGTTTATTATCCTTTTTGAACCCTGCTAATTCGGAAAATTCCCATTCGCCTAAGTTACCGTTGATGATTGCTTTTTTGGGTCCAAAGACATTTAGATTCATGTAGGATGAAGTCAGTTTGTAAACTTTCAACTTCTTCGTCTTTGAAAAAAAATACCAGCGCAGATAAACGATTGTTTTGTCGTAAGCAGTTAAAAATAATTTCGTTTATGTGTTGGTCTGAAAAGGAGTAACCCGTGAAAATGAAAAGTAGCTCCCCGTTTAACAGATAGTTCTTTAATCTGTCAAAGTATGCAACGAATGGTTGTTTTTTTGAAGAATCATATTTTTCCTTTGACGGATAAATTACTAACTCGTCTTCTTCATCTGCAATCTTTTCAACTTTTCCAATGCGTACAATTTTGGGCGATTTTGTTTTTACATCTTCTTTCCAAAACCAACTTAATGAACCATGTATTTTCCATAAACGAATCCAATTTTGCGTCAAGTCGCCTTTGCCAACAAGTTTATCTATGCTCTCTTGCCAAAAGAAAGGTTCGTATGCTCCAACAAATCCATCGAAGAATGGAATTTGACTTGACTCTAAGGATTTTTCAATAATCAAATCATAATTGGTTGTGAAAACTTCCTTTGAAAACTCATGGTTGAGAATACTCAACCATGCAAAAAACTTTTTGGTTGTTTCAAGGTCGGCAACTTTTTCCTTTTCTAAAATGAGGTCATAAATTTTTGTGCAGATTTCTTTGTCAAGTTTTTTTGCCGCTTCACCACTTACTCCAGCATACGATTTACCAGCTGCTTCTCCTGTTAGTTCTCTAATTCGCCTGATATGATTTAGGATGTCTTCAATGTTTGCTGTCCTAGGTGCAACAGAAGTCGCCACATCATTTTAATTAAGTCAAAGTGTGTTTTGAAATCTCCTGTCAATGCTGCATCAATGCCGTTTGTCAATTGTTCAACGTTTGGGATATTTAAAGCACAAGAAGTTCCTGCTCCAAAAAAGAAACCAATGTTTTTTGAATAGGCAAGATGATTCTTTAACTCTTTTATTTCTCTTGCTACATTTATTTTTTCCATACCTGTTAAAATTTTGCTGAAGCGTTTGTTTGGTTGGTCATTTGTTCGTCTGTTTAATAAGTAGCCATCCGAAAGGCGGTTAAGGGTTGTTGGTCTTCGACATGTTCATTGTTAAAAAAAAAGTCTCCCTTACAACAATCAAATAACAACCCTTCTCCATCTTCCCCAACCATCCTTCATCAATCGTTGCTCCCAAACCAATGGTCTCCGGCACTTTTACCACGCCATTTTTTTCATACACAATACCACCGGTTACCGGGTCTTCGCTAAACATTAATGCTGTATCAAAATCAAAATGCTCAATCAGCGGACTGCATAAAGCAAAATGAGCAAAAGCTGTCATCGCTAATCTTGATTCTATCATCGCACCTACCTGCAGGTGTATACCGGCTGCTTCTGCCAGCCGCACTATTTTCAGGGCTTTAAAAATGCCACCTGATTTTCCCAGCTTGATATTAAAATAATCACAGGCTTTCAGTTCGATCAACCGTTCTGCATCATGGTCATCACCACAACTTTCATCTGCCATAATGGGGATAGGACTGTTCTTTTTTATTTTACGCAGTTTCAAAAATTTCCAACGGGCTATGGGTTCTTCGCAATGCTGAATATCATATTCGGCGAGGGCATTCAATGTTTCAATGGCTTCGTTTACTTTCCATCCCTGGTTGGCATCAATGCGCAACGGAATTTTATTACCCACGGCTGCACGGATGGCTTTTATTCTTTCTACATCTGTTTTCCCCCTTTTACCCAACTTGATCTTAATGGCCGGGTAGCCTTCATTTTTTATTTTCAAGGCATCGGCCGCCATTTTTTCCGGCTCACCAATGCTCACCGTATAATCGGTGATGATGGTTTTATTATTTTCTCCGCCTAAAAATTTATACAAGGGCACACCGGCATACTGCGAAGCAATATCATACAAGGCAATATCAAATGCACTTTTGATACTGGTATTGCCATAAATGATTTTATCCATCAAATTGATGCAGTCTTCAATTTGCAAAGGGTCTTTCCCTTTCAACGCTTTAGCAAAATATTGGCCCACTATAAAACAGGTATCCTGGCTTTCTCCGTTGATGGGCATATAGGGACTGCATTCCCCAAAACCAATAATGCCCCGGTTGGTAATTATTTTCACCAGCACATTATCGGCCGATACATCCGTGCCCAGAGAAGTAACAAACGGTTCTTTCAGCGGAATGGACAGCTTGTATAATTCAACCTGCTGTATCAATAAATTATCATTCATAGTTTAAATATAACAGTGTACTAAAGATAAAAGCTTCTTTTGAGTCCACTCTGGCCTTGTTTTTGTCTTTTGCCACATGGCTTTATACGAAAGCCTGCTCAAAAGCGTTTATAATCTCAGAACTCCAAGTCTATGTATAAAATCCTCATCAGCACCTTTGCCTTGTTTTTATTTGTTGCCTGTAAAAAAGAAGTGGAAGAACTGCCGCCGGCTACCCAAACGGGTGCCAATACATTTGGTGCAAAAGTGGATGGTCAATTCTGGGTGGCCAAGGGCTTTGGTCCTTTTCCTGCTAATGATATCCTGGAGGCAAGAATGACGGGCACAACCCACCTGATGATCAATGCAAGAAATTTTGCTTCTTCGCCGAATGAATCTGAGTTTGAAATACTGGTCTCTGGTATTACCGGAACCGGTACTTACCAACTGAATAATACCGTGGGCCTGCCTGCATCAGTGAGCTATGGCTACTATGTAAAAAGAAATTTTTCCCCCGAGAATGAATGGCTTACTTCTGCTACTTACACCGGTTCTGTAACATTGACCCGATTGGATACGGTAGCAAAAGTTGTTTCCGGCACTTTCCAATTTAATGCACTGAATATTTATAATTCTCCGCAGCCAATAAGTGTAACAGAAGGACGATTTGATCTGCGCCTGCAATAAAATAAATCAGAAAAGAACCCGGACACCGGCACCGAACGTAGCCACAAATGGTGCGTTGTTATTTATAAAAATGTATTTGCTCGGGTAGTTGGTAGTAGGGATCCATACTTTTCCTTCGGTATAAAAAAACAGGTCGCCGCCGAGTGGCATTTCCCAGCCTAACCCAACATCCATAGTCAGTCGTTTGAAATCACCTTCACCACTTCTTACCGGCACATTGTACAGCGCTGTATCAATAACTACTGAATGTGTATTCTGCACTTTGCCGAACATCAGGCCAAAGCCAGCGAAGCCGTAGAGGTTCCAGTGTTTTTCTGCATCCGGTGTTCCAATGATGTATTTCCTCCAGCCAATAGAAAATTGCTTCAGCCGCATCCGGGCACTGTTGGTATAGTTAACCTGCTGCGGTGTGGTCAATACAGATTTTGCATCTGCCGTCAAATTATTTTTAAACTTGCCATTAGAATAATAAACGAACCATAAATAAATTCCATCTTTTGGCGTGAGGTGAAAAAGTGTCTGCGTGGTATGCCCAAAAGCCCAGTATGATTGTTGTTTTTTAAAATTCCGCTGAATACTAAGATCAGTGGCGAGACTAAACTGCTGCGAAAAAGCACCTGTAATGAACAGGGCAAAGAAACATGTTATGGTAATTCGTTTATTCAAGAGAAGACGCTTTGCAATGTTACACAAATAATGCCGCAGTTAAAACAAGAAAGCCATCCCGGTGGTGTTATAACCGGGATGGCTTTCAGTAAAATCAAACTACTATTACTTCATCAATTTCAATTCCTTGATAATATTCGAACCGCCACCTAATTTATCAATACACCACAGCACATAGCGGATGTCGACACAAATAGTACGGTTCAGGTCTTTATCAAAAGCCAGTTTGTGACTGAGGGCTTCATAGTTACCGTCAAACGCCAAACCAATCAGCTCACCTTTACCATTGATAACCGGGGAACCGGAGTTACCACCGGTGATATCATTAGTAGTAATGAAACCAATTACCAGGTCTTTTCTTGTGGGGTCCATATACTGGCCAAAATCTTTTTTCTTCAGTAATTCTATTTGTTTGGCTGGCAGATCAAATTCATAATCGCCGGCTTTATATTTTTCCAGCAGCCCTTTTGAAGTGGTTACATAGTCATAAAACACCGCATCTCTCGGACGATATGATTTTACAGCACCGTAACTTACTCTCATGGTAAACGTAGCATCGGGGTACATCATTTTTGCTTTTACGGGGTCCATTTCCATAATGCCTTTCAGGTACAATCTTCCAAACTCAGCATTCTTTGTATTGAACTGCTGAAAATAAGGAGCATACTTGCTGGAATAATTGGTAAAGAAAGTGCTGGCATGTGCAAACGCAGGATCGCTTTGCAGCGTTACTCCATCGGGGTTAGCAACAAAGGCTTTCCACTTTGCATCATCAAAGATCATTGTCTTGCTGAATACATCGGCTGCATACTTGCTATACGTGGCATCATCATCCAGAGAACCATAGGTATTTTTTATAGTACTGAAAAAACCAATTGGTTGCTGTTCTTTCGCCACATCTTCATAAAACATTTTTGTAATCGCTGCCACAATGCGCTGGTCTGATGCTTTGTTTTCATCTTCCAGGAATGCTGCTCTTTGTTTGTCGGCTGCTTCTGCTGCTTTTTTTACATCAGCCTGGGAAGAACCGGTTTTTACCAAGGCAGCTTCTAATGACAATAAAGAACCTGCAAAAGAAATTAACGGAGAGCCGGCAATACCTTCATTGATGTATTGACGGTGTTTGGCATAAGGTCTCCATGCTTCATAGGCTTTTTCCCAATCAGCAAAAATATTTTCATACGCTGGCTTTCCTTTTGCCCAGGTATTGAATTTTTGTTCAAATAATTTCTTTTGGCCAAACACATCATATTTCAGCAACTGTTTTGTTTCGCCATCAAAAAATTTCCAATAGTTGGCAATACCGGCATAAGAAGAAGCTAATTGTAATTTAGTGGCCGGGTCTTTCTTCATTTCTTCAAACATGTATTTCAATCTTGCATCCCGCAGTTTTACTAATGTAGGATTGTTGATATCGGTAGCCAGTTTGATTCCATATGAACTTTCATACCGGTTAGTACCACCCGGATAACCCCAGATCATAGCAAAGTCACCATCTTTTAATGGCTTCAATGAAACGGGTAAATACCATTTTGGTTTTAAGGGCACATTGCTTTCTGTATATTTTGCAGGCATGCCATCGGCACTTGAATACACTCTGAAAACGGAAAAGTCGCCGGTGTGGCGTGGCCATTCCCAGTTGTCAGTATCGCCACCAAACTTTCCAACACTTTCCGGTGGTGTACCTACCAGGCGAACATCGGTGTAACGCTGGTAAACAAAAGCCAAAAACTGGTTGCCTTTGAATAAAGAACTTACCCGTACTTCAATATTTTTAGTGGCATCACTCATTCTTTTATTGATGGCCGCTAAAACAGCTGATTGTTTCTGCACTCTTTCAGTACCACTCAATCCCTGTAAGGAGTCAAGTACTTCTTTGGTAACATCATCTATCCGTAACAGAAACTGTACTGATAAATTGGTCGGAATTTCTTCCCCTTTATTTTTTGCATAAAAACCATCGGCGAGGTAATTATGATCTACTGTACTGGCAGAGGCGATAGCATCGTACCCGCAGTGGTGATTGGTAAATATCAAACCTTCGGCACTTACAATTTCCCCGGTGCAGCCACCGCCGAAAATGATGATGGCATCTTTCAGGGATGCTTTGTTGATATTGTACAACTGGTCTTTGGTAAGCTTTAATCCTTTTTTCACCATATCATTATAGACCTGCTGACCCAATAATAATGGCAGCCACATACCTTCATCGGCAAATGACTTAAAGAACAAACTGACAGAGAGGACAACCGTAAAAAGAATCTTCTTCATAATCGAGAATTTAGGCGACAAACGTACGCAAAAAGGAGTATGAAAAAGCTGAATTTCATCCAAAACCAGTAATTTGAAAGCCTAAAGACTGCTTATGAAATTCAGGAATAGTATTACCTGTTTACTTGTGCTTGCTTTACTGGTGAACTCTTGCAGCAAAAAAGGAGGTACCAACCCGCCACCGCCGCCGCCATCCACTCCTCCGGGCTGTGCTACCAACACGGCCCCGGCTGCCGGAAGTTTTATTACGAATGCCAGCTCAACAATGACATTTTCCTGGACTGCTGTATCAGGTGCTACCGGATACGATGTTTACCTGGGCACATCAGCGGCAACAGCTTCGGTTATTGCAAGTAATGTAAGTGGAACAAGCTATAATTTTCCTGTTCCAGCTACCCCGTTGTCGGATACCTATTATTGGTATGTGGCACCTAAAAATGCAACCGGTACTACGACAGGCTGCACAAGTACGGCTACATCTTTTACCTATGCTGTTATTCAGGCGCCATTACCTTTTGGTTATTATGTCGTCGGCTACGTACCTTCTTACAGAAGTATCACTTCTATGCCCGATGTAAAATTCCGGATGACGAATGTGGTGGTATATGCTTTTTATGCAGTGAATAGTTCGGGTACATTAACCGCCCCGACCGCTCCTTCATCTACCCTGAGTGCTGTGGCAACAAAAGCCAGGGCCAACAATGCCAAAATATTTTTAGGAATTAACGATGGTGCAGCCGGCAATTTTAAAAACATGGCCGCCACCGCAACAGGCAGAAATAATTTTATAAAAGATGTTATGAATACGGTACGGGCCAATAACCTTGATGGGGTAGATATGGATTGGGAATTTCCCAGCACCAGCGATGGAACAGATGCCACCTTTACTTTGCTGATGAAAGAATTGTCAGACTCCTTACATAGAGATGCCCGTTATTATTTATCCTGTGCTATTACTGCAGGTAAATATGCCGGGGGTTTCAGAGATGCTATCAGAAACGAGATCTTTCCCTATGTTGATTTTTTTAATGTAATGGCGTATGACGATTTCAGTACTGACCCGCTGCAACAATACCGGCACCACAGCGATTATACTTTAGCAACTGTGTGCCTGAACTATTGGTTGAATACAAGGGGAATGCCTGCTGCAAAATGTGTATTGGGTATACCTGTATATGGAAGACCTTCCGGGATGACTCAAACGGGAAATATTGTTACCTATAATGGTGTTTTAACGCAGGGAGGGAACTCCCAATTTGATTCGGCAATGGTGACTACGACTGCCACCCCAACTCCTTTTAAAGTATATTATAATGGTCAATACACTACCAAGCGAAAAGCAAAGCTTGCAAAAGACATTGCTAACGGAGTGATGTTTTGGGAAAATGGACAAGATGCTATGGATAATAATTCCTTATTGAAAGCGGCCTGTGATACCGTGGGAAGGAGTTATTGATTCTTTGATCTCTGATACTGAATTGACCTTCGGATTGCTACTGTTTTTTAGAAGCTGGTTGGTATCACAATTGTCGCCATCACAACAGGGGAGGGCATTGGTTTTGCAAACCGGGCACTGGTAATGTCCATGCACATGAATCATGTGCACAGAGTGACCACAGAAAAGGCATTGCTGGTTTTGCATCATGTCCAATTATTCAACAGGAGTATTCAATATTTTCCACAACAAATCTTTTAACTCCACTAAACCACTATTCGTAAGAGATGAAATAAAGAGATGTGGGATGTCTGCAGGCATTTCTTTTTCAATCGCCGCTTTAAGTTCCTCATCCAGCATATCGCTTTTGCTGATGGCAATCACAAATTGTTTGTTGAGCAATTCAGGGTTGTATTGCTCCAGTTCATTTATTAAAATGTCCAATTCCTTTTTATGATTATCACTGTCTGCCGGAATTAAAAAGAGCAACACTGAATTGCGTTCAATATGCCGGAGAAAGCGATGACCCAATCCTTTTCCTTCTGCGGCTCCCTCGATAATACCCGGTAAGTCGGCAATACAAAAACTTTTTCCATCCCGGTAGTCTACCATGCCGAGATTAGGAGTAATGGTTGTAAATGCATAATCAGCAATCTTTGGTTTCGCTGCAGTGATAACAGATAATAAAGTGGATTTTCCGGCATTGGGGAAACCAACCAATCCAACATCCGCCAGTACTTTTAATTCCAACACTTTCCATGCTTCTATACCCGGCTCACCCGGTTGTGCATGTTCCGGTGCCTGGTTGGTAGGAGTGGCAAAATGTGCATTACCTAAACCGCCGCGGCCACCGGAAATCCATATTACTTCCTGCCCGTCTTCTAATATTTCTACTTCCTGTTTGCCGGTTTCTTCATCTCTTGCAATGGTACCAAGCGGCACTTCAATGATAATGTCTTTACCATCACGGCCATGGCATTTATTGCCACCACCTTTTTCTCCATCTTCTGCCAATACATTCTTATAATAACGAAGATGTAATAATGTCCAGAGGTTTGAATTGCCTTTTAGTATAATATGGGCACCACGTCCACCATCACCGCCATCAGGACCGCCCATAGCAGTAAACTTATTTCGCTGAAAATGTTTGTTTCCGGCGCCACCGTGGCCGCTGCGACAAAAGATGCGAATCTGATCAACAAAATTGCTATTCTCCAAAACTGTATTTTTACTATGTGCTGCAAATATACTTTAACAATCCTCAAACTGCCTTTAAATGAAATACCTGCTGATACTGCTCATCTTCCCTTTTCTATCTGCCAGCGAATGCGGTAAGAAAAAAGCTAATTCCGGCGGTGACGTAAGCCGGGATTCTATTCCTGTTTGTGTACGCAAGATCCTCGATGAGCAAAACAAGGAAATTCCACCGAATCAGCCTGTACAAATTGATGAGTATAACTATAATGGGAAAACTGTTTATTTATTTACAGCACAGTGTTGCGACCAGTTTAATGTTTTATATGATGATAGTTGTAAAATGATGTGTGCACCTTCCGGTGGTATTATTGGAAAAGGCGATGGAAAGTGTGAAGGTTTTACAAAGGAGGCTAAACTTATAAAGACGATTTGGAAAGAACAGGCTAAATAAAAATGTCCCGCCAAAAGCGGGACATTTTATATTATGTGCTTGAAATATAATTATTGAACTACAACTTTTGTGCTGTATACAGCCTTACTGCTCTGGTCTGTTACTTTCACCAGGTAAATACCTTTTGAAGACGAAGGAGCAAGTTTAATAGTCTGAGCATGGTTCTCGCCGCTTACATTTATAATTTGCTGTACTACTTGTCTGCCTGACACATCTGTTACCTGCACTGTATAGCTGCCGGCATCCAGTTGATTAAACTGAATTACAAACTGGTTGTTGATAACCGGGTTTGGATAGATATTTATTTTACCATCACCGCTGTTAGGTATGTTGTTGCGACTTACAAGCTCTGTCACAGTTCCTTTTGACTTGGCTCCTGAAACAAGCAGGTTGCTGTTGGCCAAATCTGAAGTTTGCCATGCAGTAACACCGGCTTTATATTGAGTAGCCACTAATGTTTTAGCATCCACCACATACAAAGAACTTGCCTGTACGGCACTGGCCACAACAATTTTGTTCTCATCATTAACAGCCGCCCCATTAACGGTAAAACCTGCAGGCAAACTAGTGATGGCGCCCAGGTGTGTAGCTACTTTAGATTCAATATTTATTTTGAAAACATGATTGCGGGCAGAAAAAACAAACAGGTTGCCATTATCATCTGCAATCATGTCGCCTCCATAGCTGCTGCAGGAGTTATGTACGGAAATTCCTTTATTAGCCTGGTCGTCTACCAAAGACCCAAGATCTGTTATTTCTAATTTTTTTCCGGTGCTGAAGCGGAGGAGTTGTGTGCCATCATTTGTCATAGCATAACCATTACCATCATCAGCAATCACCATCCGGGTAACGATGTTTCCCTGGTCCGATGATTTTTGTGACTGTCCGCTAAAACCACGGTCTGCTACATAATACACTTTCATCGTTTTTAAATCAATGTATCGTAGCTGATCGATGAGCATCGGGGTGTAGTAGATGCGGTTATTTCTTTTATCATAGGCCATCGCTGCTACACCTGTCGCAAAAGCAGCATTGACCGTATTTCCATAACGAACATCATTCAACGGGGCATTAAATTGTTTCCTGGTCGTTGCATCATTGGCAAGTAACGAAGCATCATTACCGGTGAGTAATACCTGGCTGTATTCGCCTGTCTGCAGGTTTATTTTGCGTAAGAAACTCCAGCCAACACCTTGTGGCTGCATATCTGTAACAGCGTAGGCAAAACGGTCAGCTTGCTGGGCAGTAGTAGGGGTAGTAGTTAATAAAGAAGTTCCCAGTAAAAGGGATAAAAAGGGTAAACTTTTTCTCATATACTAAGGTTTTATGTTTACAAAGAATAAAAATGAAAAATTAAATTACAACATTTTCTGTTTAGCCGGAAGAAATTTATATGAATGGAGGAGAGTCCGCCTTTACACATTTTGGTATTTAAAAACCCCTCCGCCAGAAGGCAGGAGGGGTTTCAGGTATAATTACCAGGGATTTATTATTCTATAACCTTAACGGACTACAGAAAGTTTACTGGTTATCATCTCTGCTCCATTCGACACCTGAAGAACATATATACCCGGCTGTAACTTCTGAATGTTATTTACCGGAATGCTGTTAACACCTTCGCTTACCTTCGTTTCTTGCTTTAAAATTGTTCTGCCATTCCAATCCACTATGCGCAAAGTAACCACCGCATTATTAGCAGATGATTGAAAGCGAATAACCGGCACATCGCCACTTGTAACAGGGTTTGGCGAGACTGAAATACCGGAAATAGTTTTTTGATCTTTGCGCACCATTAATACATTGCTGTATTTAAATGATCCATCTAAATCTACCATTTTAAGCCTGTAAAGTAAAGTTTCATCAGACAGGTTGCTTATATTATCGCTGAGCTGGTAAGTAGATTTGCCAGTGCCTCCACTTAGTGCCTGCATAGCAATTGAATTAAAAGATGCGGCAGCGGTAGATTTTCTTTCGATTTCATAATGGCTGAAGTTTACTTCATTATCCACCTCCCAATTAAGGGTAGTGAACCCATTTCTGTAATTTGCTGTAAAACTCATTAAATGTACAGGAAGGGAAATATTGTTGACACAACCAGTAATCCTGATATCATCCAAAACATAATCGTTACCGCACAGCACAACACTTGCGTTGTTAACATTAAACCGCACACTATCATAAGGACCAGCCGGGGTAGTGAAATTAACATTAATATTTTTCCAGTCTGGTGCCGCAACGGGTGATGGATAAGTGAAAGTAGTAGAAGTTACAAGATTTGTCCAAACACCTGCTGCTTTATAATCTACAGTCAGGTTAATAATTATATCAGGATTATTGCCACTGGCAGTGCAAACTCCCGGCTTTAGTATATTCATTACCCAGGCGCTAAAATTATACAGATTACTCTGGCCTAATACACTTGAGTGGAGCCTATCTCTGTAAGTAACCCCTGCAGGCTCCCGGTCGTTAACCAGCATCATTAATCCATTCGGATTTCCGGTATGATCGGATACGGTCCACCAGGCATTAGGATTAGAGTGCAAATTACTAGTGGGGGTAATGGTATATATCTTTTCAGGATCCATGTTCCCGGTGCCTGTATAAATTAACTCAGGCACCTGGTAAATAGTTAGTGGCGAAACGGCTGGTCTTGTGCCGGCGCCAAATGTTTGTAAATAGACGGGAATCGGATTAGGGAACTGGCATTGACCGGATGACTTTATGTTCCAAAGAAATACCAGGAATAATAACGTAAATGTTCCTTTTGAAAATGTAAACTTTTTCATGCTCTGTAGTTTTAAAAAAAAATTAATAATTAGATACTCAGTTAATCAAAACTGGTTTCCGGAGGATTGGAGTGGTCATCAAAAGGATAAAAAACTTAGAGAGTTTTTGAAAGGAAAATTGGAATTAGGTTTACCAGGGCTTTCAGGAGTTAAAGGAAATTTTTGAATGGGAAACGAAACTAATCATTCAAGTTTATCAAAGACAAGTATTTATTTGTTTTTTTTTACTACTTCTTAAATTAAAAATAAACGAGAAAGTTTTTCCTCGATATCGGTAAAAAAAACCACTATTCCACAACACAAGAGAGTTCTGATGATAAATAGAAACTTCATTTTCGTATGGCTGCAATATTATTTTGCTGGCTACATTGAATTATTTATCCTGATTCTACGTAGGTTCTTTATTGTTGCTTATCTGTATTTTCAGATCGCTGATAAAAGATTGTGATTACCATTATTGGTTGTGCAGGTTTGTGAAAAAGCAAGATGTGATTTTTTTTAATTATTTATTATTCTACAAATGATTCTTATTTTTTTCAGGATTTACATAAGTCCTTATTTAATGTATTCACTGAAAAATGTACTAATGAAATAAGGGTTCCAGTTTACAAACATATCTGCCGGTTGCAGTCAGCCAAATCAGATGTTTGCCATGCGGTCACACCAGCTTTATATAATGTAGCTACAAGATTTGTTATCTCTGATTTTTTGCGGGTGCTGAAGCGGAGGAGTTGTGTACCGTCATTTGTCCTTGCATAACCATTTCCATCATCAGCAATCATCATCCGGGATAATGTTGCCCTGGTCGGATGATTTTTGTGACTGTCCGCTAAAACCACGGTCTGCCGGATAATACACCTTCATCGTTTTTAAATCAATGTATCGTAGCTGATCGATGCGCATCGGCGTGTAAATAGAGGCGGTTATTCTTTTTGTGAAATGCTACAGCCGCCACACCTGTTGCGAAAGCTGCAATAATAGTATTCCCATATTGTACAACATACAGTGGGGCATTAAATTGTTTTTTTGTCACTGCATCTTGACAAGGAAAGAAGCATCCTTACCACTAAGTAACACCTGGCAGTATCGACTTCTCTGCAGGTTATTTTGCGTATAAACTCCAGCCAACTATTTACTTGCCGGAGCAATATTTTTTTATAAAAGAAAAATTCCGGTAATGCCAGGGGCCAAAAAAAACCCCTCTGCTTAGAAAAGCTAGAGGGGTATAAGGCATAATTAACCTTTGAGCATGTTATCGTTTAATAATCTTTTGTGTTGTTTTTCCTTCTGCTGATATAATTTCCAGCATATACATTCCACTCTGAAGCTTTGAAACTTCTGATGATAATACAAGAACATTCTCACCGGATTGCAGCATTACCTGGCGGTTAACCACTGGTTGGCCCATTGCATTGCTAACCCTGATGGTGATACTTGTTTCTTTTTCGCTGCTGATCTGAATTTTCAAATCACTGGTAAATGGATTTGGATATACGGTGAAATCACTTACCAATACTCCATTCAGACGTAAGGCTACTATTTTGCTCAACGAATTGTTTGCATCCACATCAACTGTTTTCAGCCTGTAATAAATAATCCTGGCTGAAGTGGTGATAGGATCAAGATGCTGATAGCTTACTACTGTAGTAGAAGAACCTGAAGCCTGTTTTGTACCAACTGTAGTAAAGTTAATACCGTCAAAACTTCTTTCTATTTCAAAATGATTGGTGTTAGCTTCTGTCAAGGTTGTCCAGTCAATAACAGCATTATTACCTTGTTTGGTAACGGTGAAAGTTCCTAATTTAACAGGCAATGTTGATTGTGTAGGGAACTTATCAGATGCCAGGTCAGTCAGGGTTGTACTGTTTGAACCTGGTACCAATGTAGCCTGAACTGTTCCTGAAACGGTGTTAGCCGTAGCCTGGTCAATGAAATAAATACCAGTAGCAGTTGAGAAATGCAGTGAACCGGTTTGTGTCCATGCAAGACCATTTACACTACCAGAGAAAGTACCACCACCTGTTTGTACAGTCCATTTACGGGTAAGGGTGGTTGGTGTAGCTAATGAATTAAGTGTATAAATATAAGTTTGTCCATTGGTAACATTGGCTAATGCATACATTGTACCATTGCCGCTGATAGCAAGGTCACCATTCTGAAATTCTGTGGCAACACCGGGTGCAGCTACTGTAAGTGAAGTTTCACCGTATGTATTAATGCTGGTGATTGGATTAATGCCATTGCCCTGGAATGAAGCGATATAAATATTTGAACCTGAACCTGCGAGGATCCAGCCTCTGCCGGTAGCGTCAAAACCCATACGAACAAAGCTGAAATCATCATTAAGACCTCCGTTCATATCAATGGTTCCCCTGCTGCCATTTCCTGTACCATCAGGTCTTACAGAATAAACAGTCACAACTCCATTTAATGCATCGGCATCATCTCTGTTTAAATAATACAAACAGCCTTCTGCATCGTTTGCGTTAATAACATTCTTAGCCAGCGCAGCTGTGGAAGTAGATGGAATAACAACATCAGATGGACCAGCAAGGATAGTTCCTGTTACCGGATTTACAGTATATTTTGGATATCGCTCCGGTACCATTTGCAGCCCAAAGATTTGGTGCTGGCAATTGAGCTGCTTTTAGTGCAATTAACACACCTGCCTAGCGCATAGTGCTCATTGTTGCAGTTCCATTCCCAGTAGCACCAGCTATGCCTTTACTGCCCATGCTGCAACTGTTAAATCGTTACTTCCACCTGGGTTGTATTAATTAGAATAAAGCTTAGTTAAAGTTCCGGGACAAGTTGTATTCCAGGCGATAATGGTTGTTGTCCACTTGATTGAAAACATAATTATAGCAGCGCCATTAGTAGTTGCTGTTGTAATTCCAGTTGCTGTAGCAGAGCTTGCAGTTGCGAGACTAAGAGATAGACTGCCCGGAGCAACATCAAAAGGCGTTGGTCCTGACACATCAACTCCAGAAAATGCTACTATGACCAGGAGTTGTTATTTGCGCTGGCTTCAATGAGAAGCAAAATTAACTGCACCTTCGTGCCGTCTTGCAACTCTGTATAAAACAGTACCCCACCAGTGATTATCTCCACCGGTACCTAATAACCGCCTCTTGCAAATGCAGCCTGTCCACACCAGCTAATGCTTGGTTTGCACCGTTATTTCCTTTGGCAATGTTGGCAAACATTACATCCCCAGCTACAACACCAGTTGGTTTATGATTTGTAAGGTAAGGGTTGTGGAAGTAGTTGTTGAGTGGATGTACCTCGTTGTAAAATCTGCCCAAAGGCAGTACTGCTAAGGATTAAGTTCGCAACAAATGCGAATACAAAAAGAAAAGTAAACTTTTTCATGCTCGAGAGTTTTATGGTTAAAATAATAAATCCTAAACCGTTGGGTTTTAGAGGGCTTGGAACGGTGTATCAACAGGATTGGAAACTCTGAGGCTTCAAAATGGGATAGATTGGAAAAGTCTAATTATGGTCTTTTGGAGGAGTGGAATTTTTTGCAGGGCTGTAAAAGTAAGTACTGGTTTTTAATTATGCAAGTGTTAGCTGCTTTTTTTTAATAAATTGATTTTAAAGGTAAATGGAGCTTTATAAAAAGAATATTTTTTATCAAATCATCTTACTTATTTGAATAATTGGTTTTTACGGGTGTTTTCGTAACGCTACTTATATGTAAAAAACCCTCCGTGACTACGGAGGGTTTTACTATTCTGCACCTTACAGTCGGTTATCTTGTTATTACGAACTTTATTGTATTGAGATCGCTTCCGTCCATCATTTGTAGCAGGTAGATACCGGCTTGCAGCCTGTTCAGGTTATTGAGGGTAATACTGTTATTGCCTTCTGTTACCCTAGTTTGTTGTTGGAGCATTACCCTGCCCGCCATATCCATAACTTTCAAATCAACGTTTTTAGTGGCGTTGGCAGTTATCCTAACGGTTACATTATCAGCATTTATTACTGGGTTGGGGCTAATGGATATTCCGTCTATAGCCTTTGTTTCTCTACGTATTAAGATAATGTTGCTGTATTTGTACTGCCCATCTGTATCAACAATTTTAAGACGATAATATAAAGTAGCAGCAGTGGAGCCAGCAATGTCATCTGTATATTGGTACTGTTCTCTGGAAGTGCTTGATTGTTGAGGGGCTTTAATAGTGAGTCTGCTGAAGTCCATACCGTTTTCGCTGCGTTCTACTTCATAGTGGGAGAGATTTACCTGGTTTTCTGCTACCCAGTAAAGCAACGAAGTATTGTTTTTATAAACACCGGTAAAGCTTATAAGCTTAGCCGGTAATGTTATCAATGGACAGAAATTAACAAGTGTGGGGTCGTCGGGTGTTGCGGTAGTTGGGTCATTAGAAAGATCGCTGGAACCAATAATCGCAGGTAAACCGGTGATAGATGATTGCAATGGAACCGGGGCATATGCGCCATACAGCGTCACTAATTTCAGCTTAAGGGTAAAACTAATAGTGCTATTAACTCCGCCAGTTTGAAAAGAACTAACAACAATTTTATTTTTAACACTACCCGCTGCCGGCGCCACTGTGGAAATGGTAACCAGGGACGGGTTGTTGGCAGGAATAAGTCCTGCTGTAAATAGTCTGTTAGCAATTACTGCCGGTGTTTCGATAATTGAAAATCTATTACTGGGTATTTCTAATGTATAAGTGAGCCCTGTTTGCTGGCTACTTGTCTGATTTGTTGTTGCAACAGTAATATCCCATTCGGGGTTTGGATTAGCAACTGTAGGACAAATACCTTTCTGAGAAGTAAGGTCATGAAATACACGGCCAAAGCTGCAACTGCAGCCGTCAGCGTAGGTATAGGCAGTGCCGGTTCCTGCATTTGTAAGTGTTGCGTTTGTTTTATCAATCAGGAAAAAACTTCCATCCTGACGATAACCAAAGAGATTGCCAGTTTCGTCAAAAAAAAGCGAAGCAATATAATCGGTACCAATATGAGTACCAATAAAGGTAGACACACCAGTGGTCATATTAATTGTATAAAGCCTGCTATTAAAAGTGACTCCATACATAACTCCACCAACGGGGTTAACTGCAATATCAACAAAAAAATTAGTGCCGCTGCTACCGCCTGAAGGGTTCCCGATAAAGGTTACCGCAGTGCTTGTTGCAGGATAATTATTGCCTGTAATCTTAAACATTTCATTATTGTCCGTAATGAAATAAAAAACACCGGCTGCATCAAAACAACCTGCATAACCTATATCACCATCGGATAAATTTCCTCCGCCATCCGATATTTCTCCCAGGTCAACAATGTTGCCGGGAGTACCACTACCAACTCTTACTAACCGTGGCCGGTTACCCGATGTTGGATAACGTAAGCCATACATATATCCATCAAGTGGATTTATGCCAATAGCATTGAAGCCAATAGATCCGGGATCAACATTAAATACGTTTGGAGTAATAATGAGTCCGGAAAAAGACAATTTTTTTACTGACGTTGTAGAGGTTGCAGTGTTGCCGCTTCCGTGGGTTACAAAAAACTGCCCATTGCAACCAATAGGTGCGTTTTGACTGTTTGCAGTAGCTGCAATTAAAAGTGGAAGGAAGAAGATCAAAGTCTTCTTAATAAAATTCAAAGTTTTCATTGCTCAAGGTTTTGACTATATAAATAAATGCTCAGTTACAGGATTAACTGGTTTTGCAGGACATGGCGTATAGTCATCCGCAGGATGTAAGATTGGAGGTCTTTTTAAAAGGAGAGGTTGGATACGGTCGTGAAACCTTGGTGGTTTTTTGGGGTATTGAATAATCGGGAGAGTAAAACTACACAGAGGCTTTTTACTATGCAAGCTTTAGGAGAATTATTTTTTTATTGAGTGCTAAATAATTCTTTTAAAAGCGGTTATTCAGTTCGTTTCCAGGGCTTGTAGGGTTTTTCCGATACGTTTTGGTCTTCCATTTTCTTTCGAAGAGGTTCGCAAGCTTGCCAATTTTTGTGCATATCAACCGATAATTGCTGGTAAAGTGTAGTTCCTTCTGTTTTCCAGTGTATCATTTCATCACTCACCTGTTTGATAATTTTTCCGGGATTGCCTACTACTACACTTCTGTTAGGAATTATTTCTCCTTCTTTAATAAAAGATAAAGCCCCTACGATGCTTTCATCACCGAGTTGTACATTATCCATTATGACAGCATTCATTCCTACCAAACAATTTTTTCCAATGGTGGCGCCATGTATGATAGCTCCATGACCAATATGTGCTCCTTCCTTTAATAATACCGTCACTCCCGGAAACATATGAATGGTGCAATTCTCCTGTACATTACAACCATCTTCAATGATGATCTGCCCCCAATCGCCTCTTAATGCGGCGCCGGGACCGATATAACAATCTTTTCCTATCACAACATTTCCTGTTACCGCTGCCTGCGGATGAACGAAGGCTGTTTCATGTACCACAGGTTTTATGCCTTTGAATTCGTAGAACATATATAAGGTGTATAATGTATTAAGTAAATAAAGTACTGGATACAATTTATTTACTTGGTTTCGGCTCATCCCTTTTTTTCCTAAGAAATATGAGATAGCCATTTAATATCCTTTCCAATTCTTTTCCTTTTTGTTTCATCCCTTTAATTGCTCTGCTGAAATGTATCCTTCATCAAAAGCATCAATCAGGTGGTTAATTGTTTCAGTTAGAGAGCCCCTGGCTTGTACACAATAATGTATTTGGTCAGGATAGGTAAATCTTCCATGCCCTTCCGTTATTAATGCATTAATAGCACGGGAACTGCGGATGAGTTGATCAGTAAGCCTGTATTTTTCATCAGCAGGGAATGCTTTTAAAATTTTTCTTACATCGTTCTTAAACTCTCTTACTTTTTTCCAAAGTTCCAACTCCTCAAACCCAAAATTTTCATTACTCATAGTATTGAGCATTTGGTGTGGACTCTATTTACTTTATATACTTTTATTACTTATCAATTCTTTATCTGTTCGATAGCACAGTCCTTTAAACTGGGCAACCAAATGTTCTTTCTGATTGGTAATATTAATATGATACAAACCGGTTGATTTGCCATTGTGCAATTCTTTTGCTTCTGCAATCAGGACATCATCCACATGAACCGGCTTGATAAAATTAATAGACGTATCCAACGCCACCGATAACACATTTCTGTTATTGCAGGCAAAGGCGAATGCACTATCGGCCAACGAAAAAGCAATGCCCCCATGTACAATGCCAAAGCCATTGATCATTTCTTTTCGCACCGTCATCTTTATTTTACTGCAACCTTCTTTTATCTCCAGCACTTCAATACCCAGCCATTGGCTGAAGAGGTCATGCTCCATCATATGAGCAACGACGGAACCGGCCAGCTTGTCTTTTTCTATATTCATCCTATTAGTATTTATACTGGACTAGTGACTATTTCCCTGTAAAGACTGGCAGTCGCTTTTCAAGGAATGCTTGCACCCCTTCTTTAAAATCTGCCGACTGTGCAGCTCTTTGCTGCAGCTTATCTTCATTTTGCAATTGTTCATACACCGTATGGGTGGAAGACCATTGTAATTCTTTTAATGAGGTACAATGCTTTGGTGGGCATACCTGCTAATGTTGTGGCGAGTTTCAGGATTCTGCTATAAATACATCGTCTTCAAAAAAATTATAAATCATGCCTAACCTTTCTGCTTCTTCAGCAGGAACTTTATCACCCAGCATCATTAATGCGGAGGCCTTTTGCCATCCTATGAGCCTTGGTAAATAGAAACTGCCCCCAGTGTCGGGTACCAATCCAATTTTTGAAAAAGCCTGGATAAAGGAGGGCTGATTTAGTTGCGACCACTATATCGCAGCAAATAGCCAGATTGGCCCCTGCACCAGCCGCCACACCGTTCACTGCGGCAACAACTGGTTTTTCCAATTCCCTGATTCGGGTTACAATCGGGTTGTAGTGTTCGCTTAATATTCTTTGCATACCCGGACCACCGGGGTCTACCACTTCTGCCAGATCCTGCCCGGCACAAAAAGCTTTGCCTGCGCCGGTGATGTAAACACATCTTATTGTTTCGCTTTTGCATTCATCCAGTATAGACTGCAATAGCAATGCCATCTCCCGGTTAAAGGAATTGAATTTATCGGGTCGATTGAGGGTGATGAACCCAATGGAATCTTTTATTTCAAAAAGGATAGAGGGCATATCGTGAATTTAAAAACGAAGATAACCAATCCCTTGTTTGAATAGCCTTGAAGGAATCACAACAAAGAAGAGATTTCCAGCATTAATTTTTATATAACTGCATTAAGAGTTTGCATAAAAGCATCAAATTAATTAATTTGGAACTATAATCATATTTATGAACTGCCTGAAACCACCATCTATTAAACCACTCTTCATTTTAACAATTTTAATTTTTTTCGTCGGGCAAAAAACTTTTTTGCAACCGTTGAACATGGATACAGCGGTACATCCGACGGAATTAAAATTATATAAGTTTGATCCCAAAAATCAACCTGGCGGAAAGGGCCTGCTGAACAGTACCCAGGTTGTTCAGAAAAATGACACGGCATATTATTTCTGTAAGGGATTGAGTATTTATTCCCCTGCGATAGTCATGGTCTCAGCTAAAGATAAAAATGCACCATTACAGGTTAGCCTGCATAAGTGGAACTGGAAGGAAAAAAGTATAGAAGGTTCTACGGATGCAAAAGGTATATGGTCGGAAAAATTTAAGACGGAAAATGATTTTGGTATTATGGTGGTAACAGCAAAAAAGCCAGCCGTTTATAATCTCTATGTATGGGTGGGAGATGAAGTGAAAGTTTCTGTACCATCTGATTTTGTATCCATGACGGAATATGAAAAAAAACAACCGGCTTCCTCTTTTTTCAAAAAGAATCTTATTTACCTGGTAGCAGGTTTGCTGGTTATTATAGCAGCTATAATTATTGTCATTAAAAAGAGAAAAAAATGAGAAAAAAAATATTAGTTATCCTGTTATCTGGAATTATCTCTTTTCAAAGTCAGGCCCAGAGTCTTGATGATCTTAATGATATGGTGAACGCAGCAAATTACCTCGATGAAAGCCGTTTTGTTGGGCCCGGTGATTATGCAAGGCAAGCCTCTTCATCGGAAGTTAGCCAGTTAGGGAGTATGTTTGAAAATTTACAGAACCAGGTGTCAGAGCTTCAAAGCACTTTCGAACATCTCAATAGTATGATTAGTGCTATGGGTAGTGGTGTCGCTTTAATTGGCGCATTACGAACATTGGATAACCAGGAATGTGCCCCCGATTTTCAACTCGGAGCTGGTGCACTAATGCCTTCCAGTTGTTTAAGTTCGGGTAACAGAAGGGCAGGGGAATGTCAATCCTGTTACGAAGGGGCTGTTACCCGTCTCCAGACAGTTCGAAGGGGTATGGCACGGATGCGCTGCGTGTATATGAATACTAAGAATTTTAAAGACAAGGCATTGTCTTTTGGCGATAATATTGCCGGTCTTCACGGCGCTATGGGAATGGTATGGCAGGGCCAAAGGAAGGGGATTGAAGATTCTTATAAAAGGTTTACACAATCATACGATAGAAAATATACTGACTTCATCGGGTCGTTACATGAAGCTTTACTGGCAGTAAATACCTGTGAAAATCAGTTTGGCACCAGAGATTGGTACCAGCGATTTGGTTTCATGTTTGAGGAAATAATGAAAGAGAAATATAAACGTTCCGATTAATTGATTAATGACATTTAAAATAATCAAACGGCTCTTTGCAATCATTACATTGATACAATGCTTTACAGGCAGTGCTGCCAAATTCACTGACTAATCTTGTATAGGATGAATGACATAGAGGACATTCAACGCCGTCTTTAGGAATGGCGAATCGTTTATCCGGCGGGGCAATGCCGTATTCCTGTAATTTTCTTTTTCCTTCTTCACTCATCCAGTCGGTGGTCCAGGCGGGACTTATCGTTTGTGTAACCTTTACTTTTTTAAAGCCCAGTGTATTTAATTCTACACGGATAGCTGTTGCAATCATATCCATGGCCGGGCAGCCGGTGTAAGTGGAGGATGATTACTTCCAACTCATCATCATTCAGTTTAATATCCCGGACAATGCCAAGGTCTATGATGCTTAATACGGGAACTTCCGGGTCTTTTATTTCTTCCAGGTAGGCGTAGAGAAGTTTCTTATCAATCGTTGATGCTTTCATATTCTTCATTCCCCCTTCGGGGGATTTAGGGGGCTACCATTCGCAGCCGGGATAGGCTCTTTGAACATATTGTAACTCTGTAAGAATATAACCAAGGTGCTCCGTATGCGTTCCGGTTTTTCCACCCGTTTGCATAAAAATATTTTCAGGTACCGGTAATGTTGCTTCAGTCAGGACGGCTTTTACTTTTTCTGACCAGTCATTTTTCAAAAGCAAAACATCAACACCTGCTTCTTTTTCATACGCCACAGGAATGAATAGTTCGCCTGTATATCTCCACAATTCATCAATCGCTTTTAGTATTCGGCTATGACTTTCATTGGTGCCATCACCTAACCTTATTACCCACTCACTACTCCAGCGAAGGTGGTAGCTGACTTCTTTCAATGATTTTTCCGCAATAGCAGCAAGTGTTTCGTCTGAATTCTTTTGCAACTCCTGGTATAAGAAATACTGGTAACTGCTGAATAAAAACTGGCGGAGTATTGTCTGGGCCCAATCTCCATTAGGTTGCTCTACTAATAAACAGTTTTTGAAATCTCTTTCAGTTCTTAGATACGCCAGAGAATCTTCTGTGGAGCCATCGGCTTTTAACTGAGCAGCGTATTGATAAAAACTTCTTGCCTGCCCGACCAGGTCGAGGGAAATATTAGTGATGGCTATATCCTGTTCCAGTATGGGTCCATGTCCGCACCACTTCGGTGTTTCGCTGACCAAGTATCAATGCATTGTCAGCAAGGTGTAATGTATAGTTGATTAAATTACTCATAGTTGCTCCCTTTTATGGGGTACATGTGATTTACTTCATCCGGTAATTGATAAAATGTAGGGTGGCGATATATTTTATCAACGGCAGGTTCATACAACTCTCCGGCCTCTTCAGGATTTGAAGCGGTGATGTACTTGCTTTCCACTACCCAGATGCTGACGCCTTCCATTCTTCTTGTATAAACATCCCTGGCATTTTCAATAGCCATTTGCGCATCCGCGGCATGCAGGCTGCCGGCATGTTTATGATCAAGGCCCTGTTTGCTACGGATAAACACTTCCCAGAGGGGCCAGGTGGAGGATCATTCTTCGACTGGTAATTACTTCCGCCACCTTTTTCTTCCGGAATGTCACCGTAGAAAAATCGTTTGATAAAATAGTTATTCATGATTGATCAGTTTCGTACTTCAATTTTATAAGGAGTAAATCTTGCCGAGTCTTCTGTCTTGTTTCTTCTCCCAGAATTTATAAAGTTTCACAATTGTAGAGCCTGTCTTTACTGGTAGTAATACCAAATCCTTGCTAACACTTCCTCCATCCATATCCTGCGGGTTGTTATCAGTTGTTATTATGTTCAGTAGTTTTAATATATCCAGGCTGTCCTTTATTTCAAAATGGGTAGACTGTTCATAAGCACAACCACGGCAGGTGCTTTCATATATCACTAAGGTATCTGTAAGCTTTACTACATTTACTGTGTCTGCCCGTAACATCACTTTTGTATCTTTTATACTATCCACTTCTTTCTTTGCATTGTTACAGCTCCAAAGGAAACCAATGATGACAGCAGAAAGCAATAATTTTTTCATTACGCTGCTTTAATTTTCCCCAATTTCTTTTTTTCTGCATAGGCCATGGCTGCTTCTCTCACCCATTGTCCCTCTTCATGTGCTTTGCGTCTTGCATCCAGTCTTTGTTTATTGCAGGGGCCATTCCCTTTTACCACATTCCAGAATTCATTCCAGTCAATTTCGCCAAAATCATAATGTCTTCTTTCTTCGTTCCATTTTAGTTTTTCATCCGGCAGTTTCATGCCGAGTACTTTAATTTGTTCAGCAATCATATCAATAAACTGCTGACGCAATTCGTCATTGGTTTTTCGTTTGATCTTCCACTTCATACTTTGGTCGCTGTTGGTACTCTCACTATCCCTGGGACCAAACATCATCAATGATGGCCACCACCAACGGTTGATGGCATCCTGGCACATGTCCCGTTGCTCTTTTGAACCTCTTGATAAAACAAGCAGTGCTTCAAATCCCTGGCGTTGATGAAAACTTTCTTCTTTACAAATTCTAACCATGGCTCTGCATACGGCCCATAAGAAGTTCTGCAAAGCATTACCTGATTTAAAATAGCTGCACCATCAACTAACCAACCGATAGCACCCATATCGGCCCATGTTAAAGTCGGATAATTAAAGATGGAAGAATATTTTGCTTTGCCACTGAGCAGGTCATTGATCATTTCATCACGGCTCATGCCCAATGTTTCTGCGGAAGAATATAAATACAAACCGTGGCCGGCTTCATCCTGCACTTTGGCAATCAGAATAGCTTTTCTTTTTAATGAAGGTGCTCTTGATATCCAGTTACCTTCCGGTAACATGCCAACCACTTCACTATGGGCATGCTGACTGATCTGGCGAATATTTGTTTTCCGGTAAGCATCCGGCATCCAGTCTTTCGGCTCAATTTTACTTCGTTGTCTATCTTTTGCTGAAAAATTTGTTCAAAATCCTTAACAGACATACTCAAAATATTTAGGTTACAAATCTACAAAAACTAACGCCTGTTTGAGTTATTTGTTGACGAACCCGTTTTCTTATTGTACAAATAAAAAAGCGGCCAGGAATGACCGCCTTTAAACCATGAAATATTGAAAAAATTACCTGTCGTAAAACCTTTCTAATGAAGCCAGGAGATTTTGTGTCATAAAGATAGCTGACCAATACAAAGAAACACTACCCCCATCACGGTATTTATATCCCGCAACAGAGAAGATTTTTATCATTCATACTGCACATAAAAGTACAGTTGAACTATGCCAGTAAAAATGATTGCCATCAATGCGTATAGTGACATGCATCACGGATTGAAGAATGTTTTTAAACAACCTTTATAATACAAAATTAATAGTCATGCGTACGATAATTCTAATCTTCGTCTGGCTATCACTTTCTGCTTCTGCTCTCTCACAGAACCTGGTAGCTTATTATCCTTTTAACGGAAATGCAAATGATGAAAGCGGTAATGCTATAAACCCCACCTATACCGGTGCAGGGGTTACCTTAACAACAGACCGGTTTGGTAATACAAATAAGGCATACAACTTTGACGGGGCGACCAACTCCTATATGCGGATGCCGGCCGACCTGTTGCCCACCACTAACCGTACAATTTCATTATGGTTTAATGTACCTGATGTAACAAACAGACCTGGTTTATTAGGCTATGGTGGAAACGGAAGTTGTGGTACCACCCTGCTGATGGGGCTTAATCTGTTAGGTGCAGGGCAATATTATGTACAGGGTCATTGTGGCAATAATGCTGCGGGTTATGCTTATCCGGCCGCACCTCTTAATAACTGGTATCATTGGGTGCTCACCATTAATGGCAGTGTCCAGAAAATATATGTCAATGGGCAACTGAAAAGCACAGATAATACATTTGGAGGCAGCACAGCGGTGTCCGGTAAAGATTTTTCATTGGGTGCAATTACTTCAATTTCAGGCACAGCTCCGTATACAGATGCTAATGTGGATTATTTAAATGGTAAACTGGATGATGTACGCATTTATGATGCGGCAATGAGTGATGCACAGGTTTTGCAATTATACAATAATGAATTAACAGGGTTGGTTGCTTATTATCCCTTTAATGGCAATGCCAATGATGAAAGCGGTAATGGAAATAATGGTACCGTTAACGGTGCCACATTAACAACAGATCGTCTTGGTAACAGTAATAAAGCGTACAATTTTAACGGGGCTAATAATTTTATGGATGGTCAGGCAGATAATCCAGAACTTTTTTCAAAGCATGATTCGTGAGCTTAGCGCTTTCATGGTGATTTTTTAATGATAAAATTCCTGAATACTCAGGAACATAGGTAGTAATTGAGTTATGATGGTCAACGGCACCATGGCAGCCGTATCAGGCGCAACCCGTTTTTTATGATGGCAACAGAAAATTTCAGATGCCTTTGCTTATTTTAATGGCTAGGGGGGTTATAATGGCTGTGGCGGGGGGCGGGGGGGAATGTTATTTTAATCAACATATAATAATTTGACTGTTGTCAACCAATGGCAACATGTGGCTGTAACGTATAAAAAAACAGGTGTTAATACATCTGTAACGAGACTTTATATAAATGGTGAATTGAAACAGACCGATAATCATGCAGCGGCGATCACCTATCAGCCCGGTTCTACTTTCTTTATAGGTACAAAAACATGAACTCGCTCTCGAAGCTTATTTCAATGGCGAATTGAAAACCCAGGATTGGTATCCATTTTATTTACAGGGTTTATAACCGAATTATCTCCTAACGAAATTCAGCAACTGGCTGATATACCCATTATGCCGGACTTGCTGGCTTTTTGCCTTTGAATGGTAATGCGAATGATAAAAGCGGCAACAATCATAACGGCACAGTAGCTAACGCTTCACTCACTACCGATAAGTATGATAATACAAACTCGGCTTACCAGTTTAATGGTAATGGAACAAGTACCAGTATTACGCTGGCTAACAGTAACTCACTGGATTTTTATGAAAATTTCGGTGGACGTCCTTTTAGTCTTGCAGCATGGGTTAATCTTGGAACCAATACTGGTGAACCCAGGCAGATAATAGGTAAGCACAATTGCGGAACTCCTAATGGTTATATTCTCCTTGTAGAAAACGGAAAATTGGGTTTCTGGATGTCAGTTAGTGGTACCTGGTTCCCATTAACAACTACTGAAACATACAACGACGGAAAATGGCATCATGTAGTAGCCACTTATGATGTTACATATCAGAGACTATATATAGATGGGGTATTGAAAGGCTCTATGCTAACAGCTTATAATAATCCTGCATACGGCGCACTTGTTAAAATAGGTGAGCCCAATGGTTGTGGCGGTTTAGGTATATTAAATGGTAAAGTGGATGAAGTAAAAATCTATGGCAGTGCATTGGATGCTAACCAGGTTACAGCATTGCATAAACAAAGCAGAGGAAGCGGCAATGCTTTAAATTTTGATGGTGTAGATGATCATATAGTAACCAATGAATACCTGGTACCCACAACAGGGGATTTTACAGTAGAATTATGGGTGTACAATAGAAATATCAATGGCTTCAGAGAATTCATTTCTCAGGGTTGGGGACCAAATGCTTTTTATATTGGTACAGCTAATAGTACAGGATATATTCGATTGGGCGATACATGGGCAACTACTGTCGAATTGCCTCAGAATAAATGGGTGCATTTAGCTGTTGTAAAATCGGGGTTCAATGGTGTTTTATATATGGATGGAATTCAGGTAGCGACCAGTATATCCTATTCAGTAGGAGCCGGGGAACACAGACCCAAATTGGTAAGCAATACGGACCTCACCTTGAATATGCTGATGCTTTTATGGATGAAATCCGGATATGGAATACCGCATTATCTGCCCCAGAGGTCAGAGACTGGATGAACAGAAAGATTACACCCAATCACCCTACTTTTTCAAACCTGGTCAGTTATTACAATTTTGATGAAAAGAACGTTTTACTTACTTATGAAGTTAAAGGGGCGAAAACCGGGATGTTAGTTAACGGTCCGCAGTATATCACTTCCGGAGCACCCATTGGTGATGCCAGTGTGCATAATATTGCTAACCCATTGGTTCCGGCAACGCTGACACTGCCAACAGGAGAAAATTTCTCAGCTCTTCAGGGGGCGGGAACAGCTTTAGGCCTGTACGTTTATTTGGTAAAAGATCCGCCGGAAATTCAAACAGGTATTCTGGGTTTGGGCAGCAATGATCATTATTTTGGTGTTAAGAAAGTTGAAATGCCTAGCGGCACAACAGCCAGCTATACAGCGACCTATAATTATACCGGCAACACCGTTGTTTCACCGGCTACAGAACCTACCCTTCAATTGTTCAAACGGGATAATAACAGTGTAACAACATGGACAAACAGCGGTGCTTCATTAAACACAACTGCCAATACACTAATAGTAGCCGGACAGAACACCGAATACATATTAGGCTCATCCGGATTTGGTTTACCGGTTACACTGCTCAGTTTCCAGGCGCAGAAAATAAATACAACCACTGCTAAGTTAACCTGGCAAACTGCCACTGAGGTAAACAACAAAGGTTTTGAAGTGCAGCGCAGTTTTGATGGCAATTATTTCACTGCTATACAATTTGTAAATGGTGCAGGAAACGCTAATGAAATAAAGGACTATAGTAGTACTGATGTTCCGGGCAGAACCGGAAGAGTGTTTTACCGTTTAAAACAAGTTGACCTTGATGGTAACAGTAAATTGTCCAATATTGTAAGTGTATTGTTCGAAATGAGCGGTATGGTGAAAGTTTATCCCAACCCGGCCCAACGGCAGATAACTATTGAAGGAGTTGAGCCTTATAACAGGATCCAGTTGGTTGATGCTATGGGTAAATTAATAAAAGACCGGGAGAATAAAGGACAATACCAGCTACAGATTAACCTGGAGGGTGTCAGGAACGGAATGTATTTATTGAGGCTGATGAATGAGAAAGAAGTGCAAACGGTAAAACTAATTATCGCTAACTAACCCAACGATGATAACGTTGAAAAGCCTCCGGAATTCCGGAGGCTTTTCAATAATGGATACTGTTATTGCATACTTTTTATAAACAAATCCTGGTACTCCTTACTATTTTTCAGAATATTAGGGGTGTTTGGCTTGAAATCTTTGTATTCTTCTGTAAGAAAATCTTTGGCTGCGAGTTCTTTCCCGTTTGCTTTCACACTGCTTTTAAACATAATCCCTTTGTTATTAAAGTAAATTCTTGTTTCCCATTCGTTCCCTTCTTCACCTTCATGCGAGTAATAAAAGAGAAGTTTTCCATCTTTATACAAGTACTCTTCATTTGTCATCAGGTGTGATGCTTTTCGGGTGATATTTATTTTTAGTAATACATTTTTAGGAGTACGTTCCGTGGCAGAGAGATGGTCAGGCGGATCATCATACCAGAAATCTGTTGTTGCTGTATAAATGCCAACTGCCGGCCAGCTTTTCCCGTTTTTATTGGCTATCCACTGGTTGTTGTATAATGGTCCTTCAAAACCCTGTTCAATGGATTCAGTAATTTTTTATTGACATCAGTGTAATGCTTACGGATGTCTGTTTCTGTTTGTGCTGCAGCGTTAAGTACAACCAGAAGCAACGTAAAAAAGGTGAGTCGTTTCATTCCTGTAGATTTTGTTATTATAAAAGTAGCAAGTAAAAAAGGCTGGGGGATTTTATATAAGACCCTTTTCATAGGCAAGTGCCAAAGCCTGCGTTTTACTGTTTACATGCAGTTTGCTATATATATTAAGCACATGTTTCTTAGCTGTATTAGGGCTTATCTGCAACCGGCTGCCTATTTCTTTATATTGAAGTCCCTGTACCAGCAACTTTAATATTTCCTGTTCCCTCTCTGTCAGGTTGAAGGGTGTTTTATCTTTTTCGGGTATATGTTTTTGAATAAGAGAAACAGTATTGTTCTGCACCAGTTGAAGAATCTTATGTGCAATGCCGGGAGAGATAGGCCCGACACCATTCTCATGCATCTGTTCAAGTGTCTCTGCAATATTTTCTGCACTTTCATCTTTCAATAAATATCCGAAGGCGCCAGCTTTAATGGCTTTAAAAATTTTTTCTTCATCATCAAAAATGGTAAGCATTACAAATTTTACAGTGGGGTAGAGATATGAACCTGCCGCCACCGCATCTACACCATCCATTTCAGGCATTTCCAGATCCATCAACACCACTGAAGGAACTTTATCCGGTGGCAGTACTTTCATTTTATCCAGAAAGTCTTTGCCATTTTCTGCGATCAGTGAAACTTCAAAAATTTTATGCCTCAGCAACTTGTCTTTTATAATACTTCGATTACTGGCTTTGTCGTCTACGATGGCAATGTTTACTAACATTATTTTATATTATAATGGTGATAATGGTACCTTTTTTTTCTGCTGCTTGTATACTAAGGTTAAAGCCGGATTCCGCAGCCCGGTGTTCAATATTATCTAATCCATTACCCCGTTCCTGCTTTTTCATTGCTGCGTAATCAAATCCTTTACCATCATCAGCAATAATCAGTTGCCAGTTATTATCCGTGACATTACTGGTTAAATGGATGTTATTAGGGCTTGCATGTTTAATACTGTTTGAGATGGCCTCCTGCATAATCCGGACTAAGTTCAGTGCTTTTGTGTAATGCAGTTCCATACCGGAAGGAGCTTCGCCTTCTACCCGGAAGCTGATGTGACTGTAATATTTTGCAAAGGGCTGTATGAAATTTCTTACCCGGACAAGACAGTCTTCTGCCGTGTATGTTTCTTTTTTCAAAGCCCACACCGTTTCTCTGAGGGAAGTGATGATGTCTTTGGAGGCAAATTTTAAATCGCCAATCAGGTCTTTTCGTTTTTCTTCTATTTTTTCTTTTTCGAGTAATTCTGTGTTGTATAGGACAGCATTGGCATATGCACCAAGACTGTCATGCAGGTCTTTGGAAATACGTTCCCGTTCCTGCTTCAGTTGCCGTTCATTTTCCAGTAGTTGCAATTTTTTTGCATACTTCTTTTTATTTTTTTGATTGATCAGGTAGGCAAGAATAGAAATAAACGCCAAAGATATTGCTGTAAGGAACCACCATGTTTTCCAAAAGGGGGGCTGAATGACAATGCGTATCTCTTTCATCGCCGTTGCATCCGTATTAAAAGAACGGGAAGCATATATTTTAAAAGTGTATTTGCCAGGAGGAAGACTGTAACGAACTGTTTGTATCTCGTTATTTTGTATCCACTCTTTGTCTACACCTTCCATTTTATACTGATATATATACTGATTTGGATTATTAGTGCCCATGGCAACAAAATCAAAAGAGAGGTTATTGTTGGTATACGGCAGTTTTATTGATGTAATGTTCCAGGTGGCCGTATCTTTTATTACATCTTCGTTATTGGCTCTAATCCGGGTAAAAAGGATATTCAGCTTTTCTTCAAAGCTCCCGATGGCCGATGGATAAAAACTGTTTAGCCCGTTAACTCCGCCAAAAAATAGTTCACCATCATCCGATTTCGCAACAACATTGGTATTAAATTCATTTTCCTGCATACCATCTTCTTTTTTTAGTTGCAGTACTACCTTATTATCTTTATTTACTTTCAGGATTCCTTTGTTGGTGCTGCACCATAGAAATCCTTCTTCATCAAATGCCATGGCATAGATGCATTCATCCGGTAAGCCTGTTTCTTTGTTTAATTGCTGCAGAATTTTCCCGTTACTATCGATTTTAAAAACTCCTTTATTACTGCCAACATAAATATTGTTCAGGTTGTCTTTAGCAAAGCACCTGACAAAGGCTGTATTTTTAAAAGGAATTTTCTTTACTTCTTTAAAAGTACTGGCATCCAGGAAAATCAATTCATCATTCACATGTGAAATAATAAAAGGGTTGTAATATAAGCCCCCCATAATATATCCTGATGCAAAAATGTGTTCATCAATTGTTTCTTTTTTAAAATTTAGCCGGTAGAGCCTTTCCTGTGTCTGTATAACAGCTTCCCGGTCATTTTGCAATATAAAGTTGCCGAAGAACCTGGTGCCACTTTTTTTGTCGGCTAGTGAAGTGTTGAAAGGAATAGTACTGATGCGGGACAAATCGCTGTTCAGTTTCCAGGCCAGTTTGTGACCTGACCCAAATAGGATGTAGTCACCTTCGTTATTTTTAAATATACAATTTATGGAGGAAGGAGTGCCTTTGCTGTTTGCAAACGTTACTTGTTTAACCAATTGCTGAACTGTATCAAAAATAAATATTCCATGGCCAGAAGTTCCCGCCAGAATCCTGTTGTTTTTCTTGTCGGGATAAATACACAGGATGAAATTTTTTTCAGCATCACCTGAGTTATAATATTTGATGGGATAGTTTTGCCGGATAATTTTTTTAATGCCCCCGGTAACAGTTTGTATATACAGGTTGCCAAAATTATCTTCTTTGAGACGTGCAATGGTTGAGTTGGCTGAAACGGGAAGGTTTTGATAGTTCACCAGTTCGGCATTTAATGATTGAAGTGCCGAATCTGTTTCATAAATTCTGTCGTTCAGAAAAATCAGTATTT
Organism: Chitinophagaceae bacterium; assembly: GCA_016719015.1. Classification (GTDB taxonomy): domain Bacteria; phylum Bacteroidota; class Bacteroidia; order Chitinophagales; family Chitinophagaceae; genus JJ008. The sequence goes on along the minus strand of JADKAZ010000006.1, from coordinate 233,820 downwards.
TGTTTTGCCAGGTATAAATATCACAACGGGACATGTATTTCCCATTACTTCCTTTTACTGCAAATGGCTTCGTGGTATTACTGGTAAAGTTATAAAGCTGCAAAATGCCGTTTAGGGTATACATATTAAATAATATCTCCTGTTCATTTTTTAAATGCAGCAGGGAACCTGAAATGCCCGGAACGGGTGCCGATTGGAATAATAATTTTCCATTCTTAAGATCCCACAGACAAAGGGAAGAATTGATAAGCAATACTACCCTGTGATTGATAATGTTACTGATTTGTGGTCTGTAATTAAAATCGGAAGAGTGGTTCGGAAAACCTGTTGTAATGGCTGAAACGACTTTCAAAGTTTGAGAATCGATGGCTTTGATAATACCGGCTTGTGTGTAGATATATATAATGCCGTCGTCTTCACCAATAAATTGTACGGGAGTGTTGATACCCGGAGAATTAGTATAAAATTGCCGGAATCGGTTCCCTGAAATTTCATATTTACTAATACCTTTTGAATGGCTGATGAGCAAATCTCCGTTGCTGCACCGGAAAAATATACAGAGTTTGTCATCTGGCAGACCGGGTTGCACCGGCACCGTTATAAAATTTTTACCATCAAATTTTTGTATACCATTCGGAAAGGACAACCAGCAAAAGTTGTTCCTGTCAAATTCAATATCGCCGATAGTGCTTTGCAGCAGCCCTTCATTTACATTATAGCTGAAAGTGTTATACCTGCTGACAGACTGCGACAAAATTGCCGGACTGTTTAAAAATAAAATAATAGCAATCAATATAAAGCGGAACCTTGTCAATCAGTGGAGGTTTATCTTGTCAAATTACGGAATAGCTTCTTAAATACCTTCTTATCCAAATGGATTATTGGCCGGTGTAGTGATAAAAAATACATTCGGTTTTACGTTATGAACCAATTTACTGGTATGAGAAGGTTTTTCTTATCCGCTATTTTAATAGTAGCTATTCAATTTATTTCATTTGGGCAATCCAGTGAAGTAGAGCCGAATAATAGCTTTTCAACTGCCAGTCCATTGGTCTTAAATGACTACACAACTGCCAGTCTGGGAGGAGGTGATGATATTGACTTACATGGAGTGGATTTTAGCTATAATGCCAACTTTTACCTGGAATTGGAAATAACCAATACTGGCTCAAACGGCACACAAAGCCTGGATTTGTCAATTTATAACAGCCTTACAATTAATAACGAATATGTCGGAGTCTTTTCCTCTTCAAGCTTTATGGTGGATGAAGGTGAAACATTTTATCATACTATATATTTATGTGGCCTGGAAGCAGATAGTTTTTACCTGAAGTTTGAAAGCACCGGCGATTTTGAATATACCATGCGTTGGTACCCGGCAAATGTCTATAACAAGGATGATCTTTATTATTTATACAATAATACGCAGGGTACCGCTTCTCCATTTTCTTATAATATAGAAGAAGAAGCAAGCCTTGGCTATGAGTTTTGGGGGAGTACCAATTTTGACACGGTTGATTATTTTACTACAACACTGCCAGCGGCAAACTATGATAGTGTTTATTTGAAGATAAGAGCACAAAGTAATCAATGTAGTGGCACACAATGGATAAAATATTTTTGTTATAAGAATGGGAGCAGTACACCCTTTGCTTCAGGATTTGTAGGAGACAACCCCGCTGTATCTTCTTTTCAGGAAGTCACCAGCAACATTCCTTTAAACAATATGCAGCAGGGAGATAACCTGCTGGTGAAATTTGTTACCAATGGTACGTTTGGCTATCGGTTTATATATAGACAACAAGATATTTATGATGACGACGAAGACAATTGCTGTGTGTATAATGCTATTGTTTTAAATGAAGGCGATACCAAAGGAGGCAATGTAGGAGAATATAATTACAATACGGATGAATATATAGACGAGTATGATACATACAGAATTATACTTCCCCAGGATGGTGCCATTAAGCTTTTCGTCATGGCAAGGAATGATCAGTGTATACAGTACTCCAATAATCTACTGGGAAGTATCCTCGATAAAGATGGAAATTTTTTAGACAATATGTATCTTTCACAATGGCCGATTGCCTTCCCTTGCGGGCAACTACGGTATGACACTATGAAGTTAAGAGGCTTCGCCGCTGATACTTTTTATATCCAGTTGAGTGCAGGTGAAAAGGTCAGCTACACTTTAAAATATGAATTCCTGGATGCGACCGTGTCCGATTCTGCAGAAGCTTATAATTCCCCGATTTCAACAGTGATCCCAATTGCAGAAGGACAGGTGAAAAAAGGTCATGTCCGGTTTAAAAAAACAGCATACCTTTTTGATGCTTCCGATATTTACCGGTTCAATATGCCAGGGGATGGCAGTATCACGGTGTATATGAAAGCTACCTACCGCAATGATTATAGCGGGACCAATAACAACAACAATAACCGGTTGACCTTTGTCACTTCCAATTTCACCGACCGAACACCCTCCAATCCTCCCACTTCTACGCTTACACCCGATGCTGTGTACCTCGACACTTTTGTGGTATGCGGCCTGGGAGCCGGGACCAACTACTTTACGATCAGTTCATCCCGGGCTTATGAGTACGAGGTGCACTATGTGGTCAATGACACGTTGACGGTGCAGAATGACCCGGAGCCTAATAACTTTTTCAATCATGCTGTTCCTATAATTCCCAATGAAGTACGAAGCGGAAGACTAAGATATTTTAATGATGTACCCGGTGGCGGTACAGATAATTACGATTATTATAAGACAATAACTCCTTATAAGGGCCGGCTGAAAGTATATATACAGGCCACCAGTACCGCTTGTACTACATCAACATCACGCCTTACATTGAACATGTATAAAGATACGGTAGCTGCTGGGTTGGTATCCTCAAGAGACCTTATGAACGCATCAAACATTCCTGCAGGTACCACTGTGTACGATACGGTCTATACCTGTATTTTCAACCCGGATACAGCTTATATACGATTGGAGGGAACACAAACGTTCCGCTACCAGTTCAGGTTTGAGTTCGTGGCGGATACGGCGGAGCATTTTGACCCGGAACCGGACAATTCATTTGCACAGGCAACACGGATTGGCAGCGGGCAAACGCATTTACGCCATGTTGGTAAAACCTATAGTGGTGTACCCGACACCTATGATTACTTTAAAATGGTAGTACACGGACCAGATACCTTGAAATTACGCTGGCATATCACCAATATAGGTTGTGTCGATAACCGTATTTTCAGAATATGGCTATATAATAGATTTGGCCAGCTAGTATATGTCACGGGGTATGTGTTAAATGGAGTGGGAACATTAGATGCCGGACAAGTGGTGCAGGGTGGTTTCAATTGGCCTTATTCTGGCCTTGATACCGCATACATTCGTTACGAAGGCACTGGTGAATTTCGTTATTCATTTTATACAGAACCACTCAAGCCTTCCATGTGGTTCAATATAAGCGGCGATTCCACGGTTTGCGAAGGCGGAACCTATATCTACAAGGCCACCAATGTGATTGACAGTAATGTAACTTTTCATTGGAGTTTACCAGCCGGTGGTGGAACGTTGAATGCTACGGATAGTACTGCGACAGTGGTTTGGAATGCGAATGGGAACAGGAATATTCAACTCTATCTTTCCAATTCTAAAGGTTCATCGCCGACCTTGACGCAAAACATTGTGGTTAATGGAGAGTTTCCTACACAGACACCGGTCGCCTACAACTTTGCCCGAACCCTTAGCACCAACTCGCTGCCACCCGGCGCTACCTGTCAATGGTATAGAAATGACACACTTATAGTCGGTGCTGTTGATTCTTCGTACTATGCTGAAGCTGCCGGGGATTATACAGTTAAGTTTGTCAACGATTGTGGCCCCGGGCCTTCTTCCAATATAATCTCATTTGCCCAGCCTGCACAACCTCAAACCATTACGTTTCCGCATATTTCCACCATCACGATGTCACCCACGGCGAAAGCTGTGTTACCGGCAACAGCGAGTTCAGGACTTCCTGTCTTTTACCAGAAAATAAGTGGTCCGGGCAATATTATTAATGATACATTATTTATTACAGGTGTGGGAACCATTATTGTAAAAGCATTACAACCAGGTGACGATACCTACAGCGCCGCACCAACTGTGAATGATACCATAACAGTGATAAAAGGAGACCAGGTAATTTCATTCGATAGTATCCCAGACCAGATTTTTGATGCTAATAAGATCACACTTGTTGCATCTTCCTCTATGGGGCAGGGTATCAGCTATTCCATTATTGCAGGGGCTGCTTATGCTTCAGTTAGTAGTAACAAGATTACTAAAAAAGGTGCAGGCACTGTTACTGTCAGAGCCTCTCAAAATGGGAACAGTAATTATAATGCTGCTATTCCAGTAGAAAGAACTTTCTGCATCGGGGTAAGAACATTAACGCCGATCATCGGCCAAGCTTCACCATGCCTGGCTACTTACAGGTATAATACACAAAAAATACCCGGAGCTAATTTTGTATGGACGCTTAGCGGTGGAGGTGTGCTTACAACCAATAATGATACAGCCTGGGTGCAATGGCAAACACCGGGAACGTATACATTGACAGTAAAAGCAAATAGCCCCTGTGATACTGTTTATACAAATACGCAAATCCTTACAATTACCACTTCTAATAATCTGCCCGGTGCTGTTAGCAATATGCTGCCTGCTAATAATGCAATTGATCAGCAATTACCACTCACTTTATCATGGATACCGGGTAACAACACGGTGAATTATGATTTATACCTTTGGGATTCCGCAGTTGCAGAACCGGTAACACCTTACGCTGCCAACATCAGTGATATACAATATATCATTCCGCTGAATTCGGGATTGCCTTATAATAAAACGTATAAATGGAAAGTAGTTGCCAAGAATCCATGCTGGCAAACAGTTGGTCCTATTCAGCAATTCCGGCTGATACCATTACCAGATTTAATGGTTAGTGATGTACAGGCACCTGCCACTGCTACTTCCGGACAAACAGTAAGTATAAGTTGGAAAGTAACCAATATCGGTCCCGGCAGAACAATGACAGATGATACATGGTATGATGGCGTTTACTTTGCATTGGACACTGTTCCTAATGTGAGCTTCCAGGGTTCACCTAACTGGAATCCTTCCTCCTGGAATTCTCTTACAGCAAATGGAAGACCGTTGTTGCTGGGGAAAAAACAGCGGCCATCTTCATTAGACAGTGGACAGTTTTATACTAACACTCTTGATTTTACGCTGCCACTGCAATATAGTTTCCCTGTTTATGTGTATGTAATCACTGATAATCAGCACCCCAACTGGAAAATATTACAGGTAAGTGTGGCTAACGATACGGGCAGGAAACAAAACCCGATGTTAATCACCCTTGCCCCAACACCCGATTTAAGAGTTGACTCTGTTTTTGCACCAGCATCTGTTTTCTCCGGAAGCACTATAAACCTTACATATAAAGTAAAAAATTATGGTGTACTGACACCAGCAGGTAGCAACTGGACGGACTCTATCTTCATTTCTCAAAACCCGTTATTTGACAGGAACAGTGCCATACCACTTACACTTCCAAAATTCAATGACTCTTATTATCCCAATGCATTAAAAGCAAACGTATCAAATAATACCCAATTGCTTCCTGACAGTTTCGTAACAAAAAACGTACAGGTGGTGATACCCAATTATATTTTCGGTACCTGGTTTATTTATGTAAAAGCCAATGCAGGAACAACCGCTCCTTTTTTATATGAAGGTGCTTTAAGTAATAATAACCTGGGCCAGGTGCAGCTACAGGTTTACCTTACCCCCACTCCAAAACTAGTCGTTGATACGATTACACTCCCGATTACATCTGCAAGTACCACACAGCCGGTTGGTGCTAATTGGTCAATAAAGAATGAGGGATTCAGAGATAATATTGAAAAAAACCGGGGGCATTACTTTACCTATAGCCAATGTATTGTTCCATGTCCTCCCGGTACATCAAGCCCTCCTGGTAGTGTTGCCCGATGTTATGCCCCTTCTATAATAGCGGATAGTATTTTATTTGGTAGCAGTTATTGGCTCGACAGGGTTTACCTGAGCACTGACTCCAATGGATTAAATATTGCCAATGCAACCCTGGTAAAAGAGATTACCCATGGCATTCAAAATTCCGGGCTTTATTCAGACAAGTATCCAAGTTTTGTAAATTGTCCGGCTGATTTTACCAATATTAATCCGCAGGTAATAAATGGGCGAAATATCAATATTAATAATGTTATTCAACCGGGTGCTGCTTTTGCCAAGGCTGAAAATTTCACTATACCGTCGAACATGCAACCGGGTAACTACTATGTGTATGTTTATACCAATCCAACCAAAACAGTATTTGAATATCCGGGCACACCACAGATAAAAAGAAGTTCGCTGCCAATCACTGTGCAGCGGCCAGATGCGGTGGTCTCAGCCATTTCTCTTCCTTCAAATACCATTGGCGGAACAGCAGTTACAATAAATTACAGTGTGCTTAATAACGGACCCGGTGCTGTATTCAATCATGCAAGAAAAGACAGGTTGTATATCAGCAATTTCTCCAATTTTGATGGCAGTGCGCAGTTGATAAGCACTAATACGTTTACAGAAAGCCTGCCGGTAGGTACTGCAGTGCCACACATATTTACCTATTTTATTCCACCTGCTACCACCGGGGCAAAATACTTTTATGTACAAACCAATTACGATAGCTTATTCAGAGAAACTAACGCAACAAATAATCTGAGTGTTTCTGCGATGACGACAGTTAGTGCAGCGGTGCCGGCAGACCTGGTTGTTTCAAACATCCAAATGCCTGACACTACGTTTACCATCTTCATCCGTTATCTTACTTACACGGTAACGAATAATGGAACAGGAACAACGGCTGGTACCTGGACAGACAGCGTTTTCTTTAGTTGCAGCCCTTCATTTAATGTGGCCACTAATAATTACATGGCAAAAAAATTGCAGACAAGAGCCATACCACCCGGCGGCAGTTATACGGATACGATAATGTTTACCATACCGAAAATGTCTTATGAGTTGAACAGTTGCTTTCCGCAAACAGCCCAACAATCTGCCTACTTCTATATAAAAACAAATGCAGGCTTAACTATTTACGAAGGAAGCAGCACCAATAATAATGTAACAGGCAGCGGCAGCAGGCCATTTACCAATCCGCTGGTTGATCATATTGTTACTACAGTTTCAGCTCCGGATACCACTACCGTAGGCTTTGCCTATCCTGTAAGCTGGCAGGTTAAGAATATTGGCTACAACCCTAATAACAATTATTATGGTGGATGGGTAGATGCTATTTACTTCTCCGCTGATTCCATAGCTGATGGAACAGATGTGATGGCCGATGATTATCTTAAATACCCCCGGCTAAACAGGGGACAGGAAAGTCCGGACAGCAAATCACCATACACTCCTGTTTTATTAACTGGTAATTACTATGTGTATGTAAAAACAAATAATAGAAACAGCATTACTGCAGAAAAAGTGTTGTCAAACAATGTAAACTTTATACGTAATGCAACAGGGGCTGCCAAAAAGATACATGTAATAAGACCTGAATTGGCTGATCTGATTGATACTATAATTTCGGCACCTGCATCCGTAGCTATTGGCCAACCTATCACTGTAGTCTATAAGATAACTAATAACGGAACGGGAACCACTTATCCCGGGGCCAACTTGCAGAACCAGCTGAGACTTTCAGACGATTTCTTTGCTAATCCCAATGATGGAGACCGGCTGCTGGCTACCCGCAACAGGCCAGGTGTATTAACACCCGGACAATTTTATTACGATACTGTTACGGTAACGATACCTGGCAATACCATACCTGGTAACTATGTACTAATAAGCAGAGCCAATTCAAACAATGCATTGGTAGAGTCAAATACTACGAATAACCTGGGCTTTAGTTTGCTCAATGTATTTACACCACCTATAACTGATTTGACGGTGTCCAATGTTGTAGTACCAGATACAGTGATGTTGGGTTATACTATGGATACAGCCAGGTGGGTGATTGCCAATGTATCGGGAGAAGAAGCAAGAGGCCATACCTCCGATGGTATTTATTTATCGGCAGGAAACCTGTTTGACTCCACTGCCACACTGATTGGTATAAAAAATAAGTATATTAATATACAACCACTTCGAACTGACACGGTAAAGCTGGCTCCATTGGTAACGGGTGTGGTGGAAGGCAACTATAATGTATTTGTAAAGACTGACTTGCTGAATCAACTTTCAGAATCAGATAAAGACAATAATACCGGCATGACGGGCACACCTGTATATGTAAAAGTGAAAGAACTGCCGCTGAATGTAAATGAGCTAAACACCCTGCATAAAATCAGCAGGTACTATAAACTAAAGATACCTGATTCATTGTACGGCTCCACCATTCTTGTTACACTGAAGAGCAATGATTCGCTGACGATGAAGAATGAAATGTTTATAGCCGGTGGCTATGTGCCCACTCCGGCGAATTATGATTACGGCTATGAAATACCCAATTATGGCAACCAGCAAATAGTGATGTCTGATGTTACGGATTCTGTTTACTACATAATGGTGCGATGTGTGTCGCCCAATCCATTGGTGCAGAATATAACGCTGAAAGCAGTGAAGCTGCCATTTGCTATTCTGAATGTACACACCAACAGCGGTGGCAATATTGGAAATGTAACCGTGAGGATAAGAGGTTCTTTATACAGGGATAGCATGATAGCGAAGCTGAGTAATGGCACCACTACTATTTATGCTTCTGCTGTTTATTATACCAACAGTACACAGGTATTTGCCACTTTCCCCTTGCAGGGAAGGCCGCTGGGTGTATATGATGTAACATTAATTAAACCCGATTCATCTGTTGCGGTATTACCAAATGGTTTCTCTATTGTTCCGGCCAATAATGGCGGTTTGATAACCGGTGGTGGTGTAAATACCGGGGCTGGTAATGGCAATGCACCGGGCTGTGATCCGGGTGCTGCAAGTGGATTGAATTCACAGTTGGTCGTGGAGTTGGTAGTGCCGTCAAGGGTATTGATTTCCCGGCCGGTCGTACTACTTATAAATTATAGTAACCCCACCAACTTTGATATACCGGCACAATCAAGGATTTTGTATAGTGAAGCAGGAATAAAGATGGCATTTACCAGGGCGGGAATACCAACGGGAACAACATCACTCTATTTAGAATTGGTTGAACCTGGCGGACCTCCGGGTATTATCAGGGCTGGCGGTAGCGGAACCATCATTGTGCACTGTAATGCACCCGATGACCCACCACCAAACCATTTTGTTTTGTTTAAGCTAAAATAATAAGATTGAAAAGATAAAGACATGTACTGCTTATCAAATAAAAATACCTGGAGCTTTAAATCTGGAAGGAGCAAAGGCCTGATGCTGCTGTTTATCATTAGCTCAATAATTGCTAATTCCCAGAATTTAAACAATCCAAACAAAGTAGGTCCGTTAGGTACGCAGGTCAATACTTTAAGCGGTAATTTATATATACCAAGAACAGATATTTATATACCAGCGAGGGCCTTTGCTTTAAATGTGAGTTTTTATTACAACAGTTATTTGCTTACAGAAGATTATGGTTATGGCAGGGGTTGGACGTTTCAGTATAATATAAGGTACCGCCATGATACAACACCCGGGACAAGACTGATCTTGTGGGGTGATGGTAGAGAAGATAAATATGACTCATTGGCTGGTGGGACTTATAAAACACCGAAAGGATTTTTCAATACACTGGCACAGTATCAGCCGGGTAAGTATGTATTGACAGAGCTGAATGGGATGAAATATTTTTTTGATAATACGGTGCATAAGGGTATAACGAGGATGGAAGAGCCGAACGGAAACTTTATCAACTTCAGCTATACAGATTCACTTTTAACATCCATGACCAATACTGCTGGTCAGAGTATAAGTTTTACTTATAATGCACAGGGGCGCCTGGCCACTGTGGTGGATGCAATTGCCGTTCCTTCCAGAACATTCACTTACACCTACGATGCAGTAGGTAACCTGAAGGAGGTCAAAGACCCGCTGAATGGAAAATATCAATATACTTACCTGGTCAATGGCCCGATGAAGTCCCTCATGGATAAGAACAGTAATAAAGTTGACATCATTTATTTTCCGGACATGAGTATCAGCGAACTGGTGGGCTGTAACAAACGGCTGAGCTTTTCATATGATACGGCTTCTCAAAAAACAGTTGTTACCGATTACCTGGCGGCAGGTAACCAGGTAACCACTTATACCTATCAGACAGTGAATAACATGTCCTGGATTACTTCCATGTCGGGTAACTGTTGTGGATTCAATATGAAGTATGAGTACGATGACCAGGGCAACCAGACCAAGATGACAGATGCTAACGGGCAAGTGTACACTTATACCTACGATACCAGTGGCAATATGCTTACCGCCACCGATCCGCTGAACCAGGTCAGCACATACACCTACACCACCGACTTTAAAAAGATCAGCAGTTATAAAGACCCCAAGGGAAATCTTTATACTATGAGCTATGATACTGATGGCAATATGATCCAGTTAATAACACCCGGAAATAATGTTTACACAGCTACCTATAGTACAACTGGAGATATATTAAGCAGTACGGATCCCAGGGGAAATAGTTATACTTATAATTATGATGCATGGGGTAACCCAACCAGTGTAACCGGGCCCAATGGTTATAACGCCACACTATCCTTTGATGCAAGGGGCCGCCTGTTATCATATACAGATGCAAGGGGAAACATCGCAACGGCTGAGTATGATATATTGAACAGGTTGAAAAAAATAACCGACCCGATCAACAATTTTGCTCAGTTTAATTATGACGCAGCGGGCAATCATTACTTCCTATATCAATAAAAATGATGAAACCAGCATTTTTAATTATGATGCCAGCAACAGGGTAGTAAAGGTGACCGGACCAACGGGCAACCAAACCAGCTTTGCGTATGATGGTATGGATAACCTGACCAGTGTAAAAAATGCATTGGGACATGAAATAAAAATGAGTTACGATAACCGTAACCGGGTGAAGGGTACCAAAGACCCGGATAATAATAGTGCCGTGTACAGTTATGATGGGAATGGGAATATCACAAGTGTTAGCCTGCCTAACGGGCAGTCATTGAATTATACCTACGACCAGTTGAACCGGTTAATATCTGTAAGTGATGCTACCAGCACCATTGCCACATTAGCCTACGATAAGAATAATAATGTAACCAGCTATACAAATGCCACTGGCGCCATCGTATCTGCCAGCTATGACAGTCTTAACCGCTTAAAACAAATAACAGATCCGCTGGGCAACAGTGCGTCTTATACATATGATAAGAACAGTAATATCATCTCAGCTACCGACAGAGAAGGAAGAACCAGCCATTATACTTATGATAGTCTTGACCGGGTAAAAACTTATACAGATAATAATGGATTTGTAATAACAGTGGGTTATGATGCTGAAAGTAATATCACTTCGCTTACTGACCAGAATAATAATACTACCACTTATGCTTATGATAGCCTGAACCGGAGAAAAACAATGACCTACCCGGACGGCAAGTATATGGCTTATACATACGATAAAAAAAATAATTTAACCAGTGTAAGGCTTACAGATGCAAGTATCATCACTTACCAGTATGATACACTGAACAGGGTAACCAGCCGCACTTTGCCCGGTGGTGAAGTGTATAGTTATACCTACGACAAACTTAACAGGGTGCTGACTGCGACCAACAACAGCGGCCCGGTTACCTTTACCTATGACAAATTGAACCGGGTAACTTCTGAAACTTTTGATGGAAGGACAACAAGGTATAATTACAGCATAGCCGGAAGAACACAAACAACTATTTATCCTGACAGCACTACAGTAATAAAAGAGTTTGATACCAGGAACAGGCTGACTAAAATTTTAAAGGATAGTGTAATGGTGGTGGAGTATGCCTATAACAACGCCAACCAGCTCACCAATAAAACCTTGGCCAACGGAGTGAGCAGTGCCCTGCAATATGATTTTGCCAACCGTTTAAGTTCCATTACTACCGCAGCAATACAAAACACTTCTTTTACGTACGATAAGGAAATGAATAAAACAGCCATCAACCGGCTGAACAACCCGTCCTTATCCGAACAGTTTACATATGATAATGGCTACCGGCTTACCAATTATAAAAGAGGACCTGTTGGCAGTCCTGTTATTCAAAACACTTACACTTACGATGCTGTGGGCAACCGCACAGCCGCTAATCTCAATGGTGCTGCCACAACTTACAGCATCAACAACCTCAACCAGCTTACCAGCGTTAATAGTACCAGCTTTACATTTGATGACCGGGGCAATATAACTTTTGACGGAACCTTTTATAAAACCTATGATGCGGAAAACCGCTTAACAAAAGACTCGGCCTCCCCTGCCAGTGTGATAACATACGGATACGATGCATTAAACAGGAGAATAACAAAAACCATCAATGGCAGCACACTAAAATACACTTACAGCGGTGCCGCACAGATAGAAGAACGAGATGGAAGCAACAACCTGCTTAACAGGACTGTGTTCACTAATTTTTTATCACCTGTAATGAATGACAACAGCGGCAATAGTTACTATTATCACCAGAATGAATTGAACTCTGTAGAAGCCATCAGCAACAGCAGCGGCAGATTAATTGAGAGTTACCAGTATGATGTGTATGGCAAACCTAACAGGTACGACAGCTCAAATAATTCATTGAATTCTTCTATAGCTGGTAACCGTTTTGGATTTACGGGGCAGGAGTATGATAGTGCATCCGGAAGCTATCGTTTTTTCTTTCGAAATTATTCGCCCGAAACAGGTGTATTTAATCAAAGAGATTTAATAGAGTATCACGATGGCATGGGTATGTACCAGTACACAGGTAATAACCCCGCAAATGGTATAGATGTTTGGGGACTGGCATGTGGATCACAAAAGCATGCTTTGGGGATTTTCTATAAGGGGCGGTATCGGTGTGGAGTAAACTCGAAATTTGGGAGTATATGAATTTGATAAAGTAGAAGGATTGATGATATGCATGACAATAGGAGAAGAAGCATTAAAGATGCCTTTGATCAAGATGCCCGCAGAAGATTTAATCAGCTGTCAAAACTATGCCAGGCAAGACTTTTCATACAGTCCAGTGATGGATCTAGAAATCCGTTTCATAGAGCAGCACCAGAAGCAGGTTTTGTTAAGGGTCTAAAATTTGCAGGTAATGCTATTGGATTTCCAAAGATGGTGCGGCCTAAAACAGGAAAAGGTTTAGGTGTTGTTGGTGGGCAATCGTCCTGTTGAGATTAAAGGCGATGAACAAATCTTTTGCTGTTGGGGATTCTTGGTACGACAATGAATGCAATGAAAACCCGGGGATTAGAATCTGCGCAAATTTAAACCTATTTACAGGAAGGAATTAACTGATTTCTGTTCTGATTGGGGCAATATATTGGTGAAACCAGTGAATGTGGTGGTGAAATTTGACCTGCCGCTTTATTGCATCCAACTGTTGGCAAATGATAAGAATTTTTGAGCAGGAACGGAATCAGGATGGCCTGTTAAATACTAATCACCCGAATTATTCAAAATGCAGCAATGGCGGTACCAAAAAAAGATATAAGTGGGTATGGGATGCTAATGCAAAAATGTGGGTTCTCCGCCCCTTAGACCCCAACCTTATCATCGGCCCAGATGGCCAGCCTGATAAAAAATGGGTAAGTGTAAACGACCGGATGCCTTATACTATTATGTTTGAAAATGATTCTACAGCAACAGCCCGAACCAGGTATATAAAAGTAACAACACCCATAGAACCTAAACAAAACCCGGCTACCCTGGAATTAGGAAGTTTTGGTTTTAATAACCAGAGTTTTGAGATTCCTGCAAGCACCGCTTCTTATTATCAGCGGTTAGACTGCCGTGATTCAACAGGTTTGTATGTTGACATTACTGCTGGCTATGATGTAATTAATAACCAGGTGTTCTGGGAGTTCCAGGGCATAGACCCGGTTACATTGCTACCGCCGGAAGATCCGCTGGCTGGTTTTCTGTTCCTGCAAGACAGCACCCAACCCGATTATGGTAATGGCTTTGTCAATTTTAGTATAAAGCCTTTGTCATCATCACAAACATTAGACACTATCGGTGCAAGGGCATTCATTATTTTTGATCAGAATGAAGTAATACCGACAAATATCCATACCAACACCATAGATGCAGTAGCACCAATTAGCAGTCTCGACAGCCTGCCTGTAATAACACCCGATACAGAAATAACATTGACCTACACCGGCACCGATGACCCCAACGGTTCAGGAGTAAAATGGTATTCCATCTATGTAGCAGATAATAACGGCCCGCCGGAATTATATGTATCCAATTTTACCGGAACAGATACAACCTTCAGAGGTGTGGCAGAACATACGTATAAGTTTTATGTAACCGCCACCGATACAGCAGGGAATATTGAACTGCTTAAATTAATAGACAGTGTTAAGGTCAGCAGTGGCGAGTATATTATTTGCCCGGATGGTGATGTGAGTTTTGATTCCAAGATGACCGGCACCACCTTCCAGTGGCAGGTAGATAATGGAACGGGTTACACCAATGTTACAGATGGCGGAATCTATAGCGGGGCCACTACTGCTGTATTAAACCTTACTACAGCACCTACAACCATGTATGGTTATCAATACCGTTGTTTGGTAAACGGAACTACCTACAGCGATGTGTTCCTGCTGAAGTTTGGAATGACCTGGGAGGGAACGGTAAGCAATGCCTGGGAAAACCCGGCCAACTGGAGTTGTAATAGTTTACCGGATATGAATACGGATGTAATTATCAACGGAGGCAAAACAAATTACCCGGTAATAACCTCCAACCCGACAGTACGGACATTGAAATTGAATCCCGGTGCCACAGGAACAGTGAATACAGGCTACCAGCTTACGATTATGAAATAATAAACCAGCGTCTTTTCAATTATAATGGTTGAAAAGACGCTTAGTAAATTTTTAAATAATGAACCTGATACATATTCCTACCAATAAAGGTGTAAAAGTGGTGATGCCACAAAATATCATACGCATAGAAGCCAGCAGCAGTTACTGCAAAGTGTATTTTGATAATGAATACCCTTTAACTGTGGCGAAAATCCTGCATTGGTTTGAAGAAAAATTATCGGATGATTTTTTTTACCGCATCCATCGAACACATTTGGTAAACCGGCATTTTATCTCGGAGGTTTCTGCCGATTATAAACTTACACTGCTGAACGGGGAGCAATTCCAGGTAAGTAAAAGAAAGAAAAATTTATTCAGAAGCAAAGTGGCATAGTTTGTAAAACCGGTACTTACCAATTATTTCACATCAAAATCCACCACCACCTTTTCTGTTTTGGGATGTGATTGACAGGCCAAGATGTATCCCTGTTCAATTTCTTCTTCTTCCAGCCCCCAGTGTACATCCATACTTACTTCACCCTCGAGCAGTCTGGCTTTACAGGTACAGCATACACCGCCTTTGCAGGCAAAAGGCAGATCAGCTCCTTGTTTTAAAGCTGCATCTAATATGGTTGTTTCACTGGTCAGCGACAAATCAAAATCAAATGAACGGCCATCTACTTTTACAGATATTTTACTCGTTGGTCCGCTATCGGTGGACTGTTGACTATAGACCGTGGACTTCTTCTGTCCCGGTGTTGTAAACAACTCAAAATGTATTTTCTTCTTATCAATTCCTTTTGCTTCCAGGAAATCCTTCACACAAAAAATCATTTCTTCGGGTCCGCAAACAAATGCTTCGTCGAAAGAAGCATAATCAACCAGCTTTTCCAGTTCTGTTAGTTTTTCTGTGTTGATTCTTCCAAAATTAATAGTGGCATCGGTTCGTTCCCGGCTGAGTATATTAATGAGGTTGAACCGGTCAAGATATTTATTCTTTAATCCTTCCAGTTCTTCAAAGAAGATAATCGAATGGCGATTTTTATTTCCATATACTAATGTAAAACTGCTGTTCGGTTCGGTACGCAACGTTGTTTTGATGATTGAAAGAACAGGAGTGATTCCGCTCCCGGCGGCAAAGCCAAGATAATTGTTGGTGTTGGCAGGGTTTAGTTCAACGTAAAATTTTCCAACCGGCTGCATCACTTCCAGCACATCGCCTTTTTTCAATTCGCTGTTGGCAAAGGAAGAAAACAAACCGCCATCCACTTTTTTGATAGCGACTTTCCATTCGTTATCTAATGGGGAGCTGCAGATGGAATAAGTGCGGCGAACTTCTTCATTGTTAATTGTGGTTCGCATGGACAGGCTTTGCCCCTGCTTAAAATTAAAATCCTTTTGTAAAGTTTCAGGGATTTCAAACGTAACAGAAACACAATCCTCGGTTTCTTTTTTTACCTCTTTTATTGTAAGAGGGTGAAAATGAATAGACATAAATCAGGCATGTTTTCGTAAACCATCAATCATAATCATTACCATATTATCTTCCAGCTCCTGTGCATTGATTTTTGCACGGCTGCGATGCCAGCTCTCAATGCCACTGATTGCATGAAGTATTATCAATACAGCAGTAGGAGCATCAATTTTCCGGATTTCATTTTTAGCAATGCCTTCTTCAATAATAGCAGCAAATTTTTTTCTGTAGTTCCGTCGCTGCGTTTGAAAGTTGGAGAGATATGGCTCTTCTAAATGTTTCCACTCCCGGTCGCTTACATATACTTCTTCATATTTTTCAATCATCTGCTTTATATGAAAACGCAGCAGGTTGTCAATTTTAGTAATTGCTTTTTGATTACCGGCTTCAATTGTTTCAATATTAATGTTGAAGATATTGGCCACATCAAAACAAATAGCTTCCAGTATTTCATTTTTCGACCGGATATGATTGTACAGGCTGGCTGCTTCTATACCTACCGTTTCAGCCAGGTCCCGCATGGACGTGGCGGCAAATCCCTTTTCCCGGAACATGGCAGCAGCCCGTTTCAGTATTAATTCTTTTTTAGAAGCTTTCTTTCGTTGTGTTTTGGCCATGCTCAAAGATAATAAACGGGACTCAAGTGGGTCATGACAATCAGCGACTGATCTTTGAGTTGGTTGGTTTGGTAAGCGGCTCTTTTGTTTCCTCTCTTTGTGGAATAATCAATTGTTCACTAAGTCCGGGATGTATCTGTTTGGCTGCAGTACGGTCACCTTGTGAGTCGAAGAATGTCCAGAACATACCACCATCCCATGATTCACCTATCAGATGCGAGGTGGTGGTAATCCGGTTATCTTGCCATTCGATAATTGTTTTTAATTCAATAATCGACTGAAAATCCTTGCCAGATTTAATTACCTGTAAAATTTTCCCCGTTTCATATTTTTTCCAGGCAGTATCGGGCACCTGGCTAAACATCTGTGTTATATAAGTGATGAATTCCTTTGTACCGCCAATTGTTGCAACCATTGCGGGATAGCTGTACCGGGTGAAAGTATTCCAGTTCTGTGTCTTGAAGCTATAAGTGAGACTATCGGCACAGTGGCGGATATTTGTTTTGATAAAACTCGTATCAAACTGTGCCTGGGAAAAGGTAAAAACACAGAAAAGATTTGTCGTTAGCAAAAGGCGTTTAATCATAATACGGATGGATATATTCAAAGGTATTAAAAAGAGAGGGATTGCTTCTCCCAGACCCAAAATTCATGTAGGTTTGCAAGCCTTTCAGGTAGTCAGTAGTCAAAAGTCTTAAGTCAGGAGTCTCTTATTCCCGACTAGTGACTTCCGGCCTCGGACTCAAAATATATTGAAATTATAATTATTTTTTATGTCTCTAATTACAGTCGGTACCATGGCCTTTGATGCTATTGAAACACCATTTGGAAAAACTGACCAGATAGTGGGTGGCTCAGCATTATATGTGGCTTATGCAGCCTGCAATTTTGTAAAACCTGTTCAACAGATTTCTATTGTCGGGTATGATTTTCCCAAAGAAGAAATGGACGAACTCAGACAAAGAGGTATTCATCTGGATGGAGTGGAAATTGTACCGGATAAAAAATCTTTTTTCTGGAGTGGCCGCTATCACGAAGACATGAACAGCCGGGATACGTTGATTACCGACTTGAATGTACTGGCAGATTTCGACCCCAAAGTACCTGATAGTTACCAGGGAGCTGAATTTTTAATGTTGGGTAACCTGGCACCGAAAATTCAATTGAACGTAATCCAGGAGCTGACAAAAAGGCCAAAGCTGATAGCTATGGATACTATGAATTTTTGGATGGAATCGGCAATGCCTGATCTTAAGATAGTATTGAAATATGTGGATATGCTGATTGTAAATGATGCTGAAGCAAGGCAGCTAACCGGTTTATTTTCATTAGTAAAAGCAGCGAAAGCTATTTTGCAAATGGGGCCGAAGTATCTCATTATTAAAAAAGGAGAACACGGTGCGTTATTATTTCATGGAGATGAAGTTTTCTTTGCTCCTGCTTTGCCATTAGAAGATGTGTTTGATCCAACGGGTGCCGGTGATACTTTTGCTGGTGGATTTATAGGTCACCTTGCCAAGTCTGGTGACATCTCTTTTGAGAACATGAAAAGAGGCATCATCGTAGGTTCAGCTATGGCTAGTTTCTGTGTGGAAAAATTCGGGGCTACCCGGTTAAAAGAAATAAATAGTAATGACATCCATAACCGGATACAGCAGTTTAAGGACTTGGTGAGCTTTGAGATTGAACTGGTATAACAAATAATTATTTGTAATTATTTGCACTAAAGTAAAAAGCTTCTCCATCTGAGAAGCTTTTTACTTTATATGGCGGAATTTTGTTCTTCCTGTGAAGTTGCAGGTGGATTTTCTTCCGTTGTAAATGTCAATTCGATAGGCTCTTCAACTTTCAGACGATTGCAAAGCGGTACTAATAAAGTAGCGGCTAAGTCAATTACCAACGCTGCAACAAGAAGTTTAAGTGCCGACTGGTTATATCCTAAACTATACAGGCTTGGGAAAGGTTCAAAAACCTTCACAATAAGTATCAGGGAGAAGATAGCAATGGCCGATGTAGCAGTCATGCGGGCATAAAGGGCATACTTGTTTTGCAAATTAAAATGATGCAGCAGGCAGATATGTGCAAGAGCAATAGAGGCAATCATGAGGCAAAAGCCTAATTGAAAAATTCCAGTGTCAGCAACCTCTGTAAGAATCACGATAAAAAATAAGAGAAAGGTAATTGCCGATACTACCATGCCGGCTGTACCAAGTGCTTTGTATTGTGGTTTGCCGGTAACAACAAAAGAGATGGTTCCGGTAATGCCAAAAAGAATAAGAATGAAGGAGATGCTGAAAAGTTTTGCACTGGAAGCATCAAGTCCTCCGGTAAATATGGACAATGCGCCGAGAACACCGGCAATAATTACGATAATGACTGATGCTTTAATCAGTTGCTGATTGTTTTGATACATGTTGTTAGTGGTGGTTTATTGTAATTTTCTGGCAAGAACAACCGGGTTTTTAAATGTTGATTTTTTCCCTTGGAGGTTAAAAATTTCGGTGAAGATAATATAGGTACCCACCGGTAGTTTATTTCCTTTATCATCAAGGCCATCCCAGTTCCAGTAACCTTTCAAACCCAATGTCCCGTTGCGTACAAGATTGCGGATGGGTCTTCCTGCTGCATCAAAGATGGTGATGTTAGCAATAAAGCCCGGTTCTGTAACCTCATATTGAATAGTGGCAATGTCATCCCGCCCATCATTGTCTGGTGAAAATATCTTTGGGGTTACCTGTATTGTTGCAGTTATAGCATTTAATAATTTATACTGCGAATTTTTATAGGTTGGCGTCCCATAGCCTGCTGTGGATGCGGCACTATGCCAGTTCGTCTCATTTTGTGATGGCCCATCGGGGTCTATTCTTTCCAGCGAAACACCCTCGTTATCATCAATGAGTTTAAAATGCCAGTCGTCTTTGTACATTACTTCATCTATTACATTACCCTGAAAATTCAATGCCACCACGGAGCCTTCCGTATCTGGAAAAGATGGGGGAGAGGAAACCGTCAATACATTATCCGGATTTTTAACAAGGTACTGCAGGGCAAGGTTATCTGCATCGTCTGTTTCTACTATATAGTCGCCAGGAAAAACGTAATACGGAGTTGTGCTTAATACTTTAATAGAACTGACAACACCACTGCTGTTCCTGTTGGCAATGTATAATTTCGAGGCATCAAAAATTTTATTACTGTTGTTATAAAATTCTACAAAATCAAATCCGTTTGGCCGGGGGTTGAACAGTATTTCATTGATAATCCATTCGCCTGCTGATGCATCCACGGGTAGCCCCACTCTTACTTTATTCGCAGAGCCAATAGTATTGTTTTTACAATCTTTTACATTGCTGGCGGTAATGGTGTATACTGTATTTGCCACCAAAGGGGTACTTGATACTAGCTGCACCAGGTTAAATAAAGGGGCAATAGCTGTGGCACTTACAAAAGTTAAACCTCCATCAATACTATAGTTGGCTAATGTTGCCCCGGATAAACTATCCACTGGCTCATCGTACATCAAAACGATTGTTACATTGTCGGTGGTATAAGCTCTTTTTAATTTAGGAGATGTCGCATCGTTATTAATTGCATCAACAGCGTTTTTCTTTCCCGGAGTGCCACCCGTTACCTGTATACTGGCTTTCCAGTTACTGATGCCGGCACAGGGACTTTTAGTATCAATCATCTCTAATGTCCAGCCACCATCTTTTTTTACTTCATTCTGATACCATCCTGAAGTGTAGCTAACTGCATGAATCGTTCTTCCGTTAGCTGATCTCAGAAACAACTGGTCACCATCATTATCTAATGAAGGGAAGCTGGTAACAGATATTGTTGTGCCAAATGCAGACATGGCGGCAACAGCACTACCGGTGCAAATAATCACAAAGCTATCCGGCTGTAAAGTAAAATTGGGCATTGGTCCGCTTTGCCCGGTAGCATCACCAATTCTCCAGTTTTGTAAATTAATCGGAGCCGTGGTTGTATTTTTCAATTCCAGCCATTCATTATTGGGTAAACCAATTTGCGGGGTTGGGTCAGCCATAATCTCATCAATCACCACATCATACCTGTTTTGCGCAACAAGACATACTGGAAAAATCAGTAGCGTTAACAGTAATATTCTGCAAAATTTCATTCGTACCAAGTTAATCCAAACGTTTGTAATAAAGCATCTAAGGATAAAAATTATTCCTGAATATTTGGGACGAAACCGCTGCCAGCCTATTTTTGCGCCAGCATGAAAATATTGAAGCATACAAAACGCACCAAAAAACATTCCTGAGGGAAGGTTTGCAGCGTTATGTGTGTATCAGCATAAAAGTTTAGCAGGCCTTCCTTCACCGGAGGGCTTTTTTTTATGCCCTCCGAAGCCTTGGCGAAGGAGGTTTGCCCGACATAATCAGATTTATATTTGAATATTCATTTTTAAAAACTCAATTAATGAAAGTTGCAGTTGTAGGAGCCACCGGATTAGTGGGTACCAAAATGTTACAGGTATTAGCAGAAAGAAATTTTCCCGTTACAGCATTAGTTCCCGTTGCCTCAGAAAAGTCGGTAGGAAAGGAAGTGGAGTTTAAGGGAAAGAAATATAAAGTAGTAAGCATGGCAGATGGAATCGCAGCAAAACCAGCAGTGGCTATTTTTTCTGCCGGTGGCATTACTTCATTGGAGTGGGCACCAAAGTTTGCTGAAGCTGGCATTACCGTGATTGATAATTCATCTGCCTGGAGAATGGATCCGTCAAAACCATTGATAGTGCCGGAGATCAATGCAGATATATTGACAGCGAATGATAAAATTATTGCTAACCCCAACTGCTCTACTATCCAGATGGTAGTGGCATTAAATCCATTGCATAAAAAATATGGGATCAAAAGAATTGTTGTATCAACTTACCAGAGTGTAACAGGCACAGGCGTAAAAGCGGTGGAGCAATTAAAAGGGGAAAGATTGAAAGAAGTGAAAGGTGAAACTACCGAATACCCGATGGCTTATAAATATCCCATTGACCTGAATGTAATTCCACAGATAGATGTGTTTTTAGATAATGGCTACACCAAAGAAGAAATGAAGATGGTGAAGGAGACTTGTAAGATTATGAGAGATGACTCGATACGGGTAACTGCTACTACCGTTCGTATTCCGGTAATGGGTGGCCATAGTGAGGCAGTGAATGTGGAATTTGAGAAAGATTTTAAACTTGACGAAGTGAAATCGTTGTTACAATCATCTCCCGGCATAGTGGTGGTTGATGATTTGGCAAATCAGCAATACCCCATGCCGATGGATACACATGAAAAGGATGATGTGTTTGTTGGAAGATTAAGACGAGATGAAAGCCAGCCGAATACCTTGAATATGTGGGTAGTTTCTGATAACCTTAGAAAAGGAGCTGCTACGAATGCGGTGCAGATAGCGGAGTATTTGCAAGCACAAGGATTGCTTTAGGATGGATAAAATGTTTCCTACAGGAGGATTTATTATAGTTAATACCTCCAGGAAGTTAAGTCAGCATTTACCGGAGCCCTTTTTTTCACCTCTTCCGTCCATTTGGGAATAAACATCCGGTGATATCGGAGCCGGCTTATATAATTGGGCTGGGTATGGTCGCCATTCCAGCAATGCTCGGCCCTGTCACCGTAATCTACTTCACAATTGCATGTTGGGTTCTCTAATTTTTTTATCATATCCTCTGCTGAGTATACTGCATTATTCAGATAATAATTATCCATATCACCAGTATAGATATGAATCTTGCCGGCGAGTTTGTTTCCAATCTTTGGCCAGTCTCTTTTAATGATATGTACTAAATCATAATTTTCTTTCCAGTGTGCTGCTACTTTTTTATTTATCTCGCCGGTATATTTATCAAAAATTCTTTCGGGGTAGCCATCCTTACCAACCGGAGAATAAACCGCTTCCCAAATATCCCATTGATCGCCGCTGCGGCTTTTGGTTCCCAATGCCAGTTCACGGTAATTCATGTCCCGGATAGTTGCACTTACATGTCCTAAATAATTTCTATGACCGGGACGTAATGTTTTTCTGAATGGTCCTTCCTGGTAATAGATATTTTTATCTGAATAAATATTAGCTGTCATATAATGATTAAAATCAATCGGGTCAGGACAGGCAGCATAACATCCATTGTATTCTTCCGGGTAAAAAGTTTGTGCCGCCAGCACTTCCCAGCCACCGGTGCTGCCGCCATACATAAATCTTGCCCATCCCTTTCCGATGCCACGGAACCGTTTTTCAATTTCTGGAATCAACTCATACGTTATTGCATCTCCATAAGGACCAAGATTAGCAGAATTCACCGCATAAGAATCATCATAATAAGGATTGGCATGTTGAATTTCTATGGCAATCACTCTGGGAAAAGCGGGGCCTGTCCATAGTTTATAAAAATCATGGGCTTCCTGCTGTACAATTTTATTGTAACCCACCAGGTTAAATCTCGCTACGGTATCAGGTTTCAGATTTTCATCCGGCGGGGTAGTTCTCCATCCTCCAAAGTCATCCGGAAAATGACCATGAAAAATAGCTAACGGATATTTTACATCCGGATGTGTATCCCAGCCTTCCGGCAAGAGCACATGTGCGCCGAGAAACATAGGTCTTCCCCAAAAATCCGAAAGTAGTTTGCTCTGAATTTTTATATGCTTGATATATTTTGTGTCGTCTGGTTCTTTTATTGGTGGAATGGTTTTAGTAAGATTGATGGTGTGCAGAATTTTTGTTCGGGGATTGAATTTTATTTTTACCGGCAACGAATACAAATTACCGGGAGCCAGGTTCCAATGCTGGCCTTCACCACGGTCCATTGGCAACTTTACTACATGCCCATCTTTGCGATGAAAGGTTTCATAAATATGCATTACTACCTGCACTGTATATTCATCTGCAGGCAAATTGGCCATACTTTCAACCGGGTAGCCAAAAGCAGCAGCGGAGATAATTTTTGTAGTGCCGGGTTGCCAGTTTTCAATATCTATACCAAATACCTGTTGGGTATTGGGGTTGTCGGTAATCTGGAAGCGGGGCTCGGCGGAATGGTTCTTTGAAAATAGCAGCAATAATCTGCCATCCAGTGATTTTTTGCTGAGGGTATCCGGCAGACGAATAGAAAAGCTTTGTGCAGTAAGTAGCAAACTGGCTGCTAATAGAGTGAAGAGAGATACTATTCTTTTCATACATTAATTCATTGTTTCATTAATAAACTCAATCAATGGTTGCAGTGCTTCAAATGCTGTAACCGTTTTTTTAACCAGGTCTTTGGAAGTTAGCTCTGTATCTTTTATACTCACCATGGCAACAAAGCTTTTTAATTTCAGGTATTCAGCAGCAGGATTATCCGCCTCATAGCCTTTTGGTACTCGGCTTAGTTTGTATTCAGCATGCTGTGAAAGATCACCATACACCGATTTGAATTTCCTGGTAGCGAGTATCTTTTTAAAATCACCAAAGTTGTAGTCAATCTCCTGTCTTACTTTTTTCAAATCATCAGGCATCGGCATCCAGATACCGCCACCGGCAAAACACTGACCGGGTTCCAGGTGAAAGTAATAGCCCGCCAGCAGTGATTTTTTCCCACCCCGGTTAATACTGGCACCCATATTACTTTTATACGGTGATTTATCTTTTGAAAAGCGAACGTCTCGATTAATGCGGAATAAGCAATTCTTTGCAACCTGGTCCTTTATGGTAGGATCGTTTTTACTGTGTTTATCAATTACTGTTTGAATGAAATTGGCGAAATCGGCTTTTGCTTCTTCATATACTTTCCTGTTTTTATCAAACCAGGGCTTATTATTGTTCTTCTTTAAATCTTTCAGAAATTTAATAGTGGATGATTGCAGCATAACAGAACTAAGTTTTCAGGAATAAAGATAATTATACTGTCAGCATAATCCTTACTAATCATATAAATCTCAGTTCTATATTCTTCCCCAATTCTCACCGCTTTTTATTCTGTACATGGTCATCTCGCTTACGCCATAGTTCTTTGCCAGTTGTTTAATTGTAATGTTTCGATTCTTGCTGGTCAGTATGCTTTTGATCTTACGGACTTGTGTGGCGGTTAGCTTTAACCCTTCCGTTTTGTTAGCTTGTTTTTCTTTATAGGCAATTTTAGCCGGGCTGCCTTGTTGATGGCTGATCATTTGTTCTAATGTGGCCCACCGGAGGTTTTTAATATTATTATCGAGTTTATTATGATTGCGGTGAATGACGTATTTATGGCCCGGAGAATTTTTTTCCAAAAATATCTTCGCCATTTCACGGTGTATATATAAAGTGCCTTTATTATTAGGACGATGCAGGTTCAGGGTCCGGTAACCGGTGGTTAGAGAGCCACTCAATACTTTACCCTCCTTCAGTATATCTTGTTTATAACTGGCGATACGTCCAAGGCTGGATACCGCATAACGATTGCGTAGGTGCTTCCATCCGGAAAACGTCAGTGGTTTCCAGACTTCGCCTGCTAATTTTTTAATCATAAAAAATTATTTTTAGTCAGGGACGAACGCAATAAATAACAATGGTACGATAAGGTTATCTGAGCAGAAGTGTTACACAACTAAGATAGAAAATTTTAAGGCACGACCAATTTTATTTTTTACCGATGATTTGCAGGAATTCAGCTTCAGAAATAATTTTTACCGAATTGATCTTCTTTGCTTTTTCCAATTTACTTCCGGCGTCTTCACCTACAACAAGATAGTTCAGCTTGGTGCTGACACCACTGAGTAGCTGACCGCCGTTTTCTTCAGCCATTGCCTCAGCATCGCTTCTTTTTAAGGTGGGTAGTGTTCCGGTAAATAAAAACGTTTGGCCTTTAAGATTCCCGGCAGACAATATTTCTTTTTTCTGATTTTTTAGTGGCAGTCCGAGTTTTTCCAATTGCTCCAGCATTTCAATATTGCTCTTATTACTAAAAAAATGGTGAATACTGCCGGCAACTTTTGGTCCTACATCTTCCAGGTTTTGTAAGTCTTCCAGGGAGATTTTTTTAAAATCCAATAAATGATTAACAGCCTGGGCTAAAGTTTTAGCTGTTGTTTCACCTACAAAGCGGATTCCCAGTGCATAAATCAGGCGATGAAGCGGCTGTTTTTTAGAGTTAGCAATAGCAGTTTGTAAATTGTCAATCGATTTTTGACCAAAGCCTTCCATACCACTTATTTTGTTCACCTCCAGGGTATAGATTCCCGGAACGTCTTCTAGTAAACCAAGCTCATAAAATTTTCTAACATTAGCTTCACCAAAACCACGGATGTCCATCGCATCTTTACTTACAAAATGTATAATGCGTTCCACCACCTGCGCCGGGCATTCAATATTAATACACCGCCAAACTGCTTCCTCTTCTTCTTTAAATAATTTGCTCTCGCAAACAGGGCATGTTTTAGGAAAAATTATTTTCTTTTCTTTTCCAGTTCTTGTATCGGGTAGTGATTTTACAATTTGAGGAATGACATCCCCGGCTCTTTCTATGAGTACGGCATCGCCAATACGTAAATCTTTTTCCTTGATGTAATCTTCATTGTGAATGGAAATACTGCTGACTGTAACGCCGCCAACAGCAACAGGCTCAAGCTTGGCAACTGGTGTTACGGCCCCGGTTCTTCCCACCTGGAATTCTACACTTAGTAACTTACTTGTTGCCTGTCTCGCTTTAAATTTATAAGCAATAGCCCATCGGGGATGGTGAGATGTCATCCCCAGTTTTTCCTGAAGGTCTATATCATTCACTTTTATCACCATTCCATCTATCTCATACGGCAGTGCATCTCTTTCTGTTTCAAAATCTGCGCAATATTTAATTACCCCTTCAATACCTTTAAAAATTTTTCTTTCTCTTTCCGGGCTTCGAAATCCAAGGTCCCATAACAACTTCAACGAACCGGCATGCGTAGTTAGTTCTGCAGGATTTTTTTTGCCTTTAGCCATTGAATAATAGCTGATATGATAGACAAATGCTTCCAGGTTTCTTTTAGCTACTTCAGTGGGGTCTTTAATGCGGAGTGTTCCAGCAGCGGCGTTCCTGGGATTTGCCAACGGGGGTAACCCCTCTTCCATCAATCCTTCATTATATTTTTTAAAATTACTTTTATTGATGAGTACCTCACCTCTTATCTCTACTTGTTGCAATCCGTAATCAGAGAATTTTGCTGATAACGGAACAGAACGGATTTGCCTGATATTGGCGGTTACTTCATCTCCCTCAACACCATCTCCACGGGTAGCACCACGAACCAGTAAATCATTTTCATATATGATGGAAATACTGCCGCCATCAAATTTTGGTTCTACGCAATATTCAATTTTATCAATACGGGTCAGTTCTCTTGCTTTTCTGTCAAAATCAACCAGGTCATCACTATTGTAAGAATTGTCTAATGATAACATTGGAACAAGATGTTGAACAGCAGGGAAGTCTTTTGTTAATCCCTTAGCGACCCGTTGTGTCGGTGAGTCAGCGGATTTTAAAGAAGGAGTTTCCTCCTCGATTTTTTCCAGCGTTTTGAAAAGTTGGTCATATTCATAATCAGCAATCATGGGATCATTTAATATATAATACCGGTATTCATGAAAGCGAAGAATGGCTCTCAACTGTTCAATATCTTTTTTAATGATGGAGCCAGATGATTGTTTTTTAACCAATTCATTCGTAAGCTTTTGCAGTTCCCGGGTAGTGTCCTTTGAATACATAGTAAAAGTTGGTAAGTAAAGTTAATGTCTCTGTTTAAAAAGTAGAGTTGATTTTTATTTTATTATATATATTGGCTTAAAAAACGCCCCGATAAACAGGGCGTTTTTTGTATTTTATGTTGTTATCAATTAATACACTACAATTCTTCTTGATCCTGCCAGTCTTCCATCGGCTCTTCTTACCTCCACGATGTAAATACCACTTGCTAATACTCTTCCATTTCTCAGATCCACATTGATGGTGCTGTACGGTACCGTTGTTAGTATTTTACTTTGATACACCAGCGATCCTTTCGCATCTATCACTCTCAGATTTAACTGTTCATTAGCCGTGTTATAATATCTTACTATAAACTGACCATTATTTGGAACAGGATATACATACAGGTTGTCTGATTGTTGTGCAGCGATTGTTATATCAGCAGACGTGGATGTGCAGCCATTCGGATCCGTGTACACCACACGATACACACCTGCATCAATTACAGTCAGGTTGGGTAGGGTCGATCCGCTGGCTCCGGCTATCACCTGGCCATCTTTAAACCATACATATGAACCACCTGATGGGGATGTCGTAGCTGTTATCGTCAGCACCTGACCAGGTAAGAGATTAGGTGCGATGGATGTCGCTAAATTGACCAACGGCAATGGATTCACATACAACGAAGCATGTGCCGAGTTTATCATTGTACACAAGCCTGTTACCTGTACACGGTAACTGTTTGTATTCATACTCACTGTTACATTATTCACATTAAGTGTGCTGGCTGTTGCGCCTGCTATGTTTGTCCATGTCGTACCATTCCATGCCTGCCACTGGTAAGCAAGCAGGCCTCCGGCACTTGGTGCCGTTACTGCCGTCACACTAAAAATGACATTACTACCTGTACATACTGTACGGTTCGCCGGTTGTACATTGATCACCGGCAACTGGCTGTCTGTTACTGTTACAGTGAAAGAACAAGTGGCGGTTCCGCAGGTGTTCGTTGCCGTTATCGTTACTGTCGTTACACCTATTGAAAAGACTGTTCCACTACCAGAACCAGATCCGCTTCCGCTTGTAGCTCCGGTTAATACATAACTAAGTGTTGGTACTGGTGATCCTGTTACGGTCGGTGTATACGTCACTACTGCCGTACAACTTCCTACCACACTTGGTAATGTTATATTCGCAGGACAGGTGATTGCAGGTGCTTTATCAACTATCACCGTTGCTGTTATCGGCGTTCCGGCGCAACCATTGGCAGTTGGTGTTATAGTAAACACTACCGTTTGCTGGCCAGTTGTTGTATTGGTCAGGGTGCCGCTGATATTGCCCGTTCCATTCGCAGCTATTCCCGTTACATTGACAGTGTTATTTCTAGTCCATGCATACGTTGTTCCGGTTACAGCACCTGTCAATGCTATTGTTGTTATCGGTGTGCCGGAACACACCGTCTGCGTAACTGGTGTAGCAACGGCATTCGGTATTGGATTTACTGTTACGGTTGCTGTAATCGCAGTACCGGTACATCCATTAGCCGTTGGCGTAATGGTAAATGTTACTATTACAGGTGCATTCGTTGTATTGGTTAATGTACCGCTGATATTGCCTGTTCCATTTGCGGCTATACCTGTTACTGTTCCTGTATTGTTTCTTGTCCAGGTGTAGGTTGTGCCGGCTACTCCGCCTGATAATGCTATCGTTGTTATTGGAGTACCAGAACATACCGCCTGACTTGACGGGCTGGCTACTGCAGTTGGTGTTGGATTAACAGTTATACTGGTGGTAGTTGTAAATGAGCCACAACCCCCTGATGCAGCAATGGTATAAGTAACCGTGTAGGTACCTGGAGTGCTTGTTCCCAATGTTACTGCGCCTGTTGAGGCATTAATGGTTAAGCCTGCTGGTGCAGCAGTGTATGTGCCGCCAGCTGTTCCAATACGGGTAACATTGGCAGTACCTGCATTCTGACAATACGGAGAAGCGGTATACACTATCGTTGCAGCAGGGGCTCCTGTAATGGTAATGGTTGCTGTTGTTGTAAATACAAGGCAAGCACCTGGGGCAATGGTATAAGTTACTGTATAAGTTCCGGGTGTGCTTGTTCCCAGTGTTACATCACCTGTTGCTGCATTAAGTGTTAAACCTGCCGGAGCAGCGGAATAGGTTCCACCTGCAGTTCCTGTTCTGGTTACTGTGGCTATGCCCGCATTGCTACAATATGGAGAACCGGCGTATGCTATAGTAGCGTCAGGACATAAACAATTTACCTGGAAAGTATGTATAACAGAGGCTGTTACTTCCGCATCAAGCAGAATATAATATTCTACACCGGCAGTTAAGGTTCCGATTGTTGAAGTTGTAGGAGAAAATACGTCGTCAATACAAGTCCAGCCGGAAGCAGAACAACCTCCGGAAGCTGCTTTATAAAAATAGTCCACAAAGCCACCACTGTTTGTTGAAGTAACCTGTAAAGAATAAACACCGGTAACTGTTGGGGTGAAACTATAAACTCTTTCATTACCGGGTGTGCTGAATCCACAATTACCGGGACTCCAGCTACCAGCCCCTGCTAAAGTTGCCGTTGCAGGAGCACCACATGCAATGTTGATAATACTGGTGCATGGGGCTGGAACAGCCGGACAAACTACCTGGAAAGTATGTATAACAGAGGCTGTTACTTCCGCATCAAGCAGAATATAATATTCTACACCGGCAGTTAAGGTTCCGATTGTTGAAGTTGTAGGAGAAAATACGTCGTCAATACAAGTCCAGCCGGAAGCAGAACAACCTCCGGAAGCTGCTTTATAAAAATAGTCCACAAAGCCACCACTGTTTGTTGAAGTAACCTGTAAAGAATAAACACCGGTAACTGTTGGGGTGAAACTATAAACTCTTTCATTACCGGGTGTGCTGAATCCACAACTACCGGGACTCCAGCTACCAGCCCCTGCTAAAGTTGCCGTTGTGGCAGCAGCACATGCAATAGTGGTTATAGCTGAACATGGACCACCACAATTCAATACGGTTATACTTGTTGTTGTTGAAAATAAAAGGCAACCTCCCGAAGCTGGAATGGTATAAGTGACGGTGTACGTTCCGGGAGTGCTTGTTCCTAATGTAACAGCACCTGTCGCCGGGTTAATGGTTAAGCCTGCAGGTGATGCGGTATAGGTTCCACCCACTGTCCCGGTTTGAGTAACTGTAGCAGTACCTGCATCGGAACAATATGGGGAAGCTGCATAAGAAATGCTAGCAGTGGGAGGGGTAGTAATGGTAGCCAGTACAGCTGTCCGGGCAGATTCACATCCGGTGCTTATATCCCAGTTGTAAAAATAATAATACAGATCGAGCCGGGGTGTATTTGTTGGAGGGGCGGTTAATGTACTGTGATTTATAGACAAAACACCGGGAACCACAAAGGGATAACCATAATTACCTCCGGTGCAGCTGCAGAAGGTTCAAATAACAAACCTGTTATACCTGCACTGCGGCTACCGGGTCTTAGTTTAAGATTTGTACCAGGCACAATATTGAAATTCAATGTAACTGTTTGTGCTGTTGCAGAAGCCGCGGGGTTTCCTACAACGTTTACTGTGGCTGTATGTAATACAACACCCGTTGAGTTTACAACATCTATAGTCACAGTACCGGCCGTACCTGCAGCACTGCTTATTGATAAACAACAACGCTATTTAATGTAAATGCAGCAAGGGCATCAAATACCAACCCGAAATTGGTAGTGCCGGCACCTGATGTAGCAGTAGCAAATCTTGCGGGCAATCCAACATTAGCCAATCCACCGCCTGAACCTGTGGCGACATAATAAGTGGTATTTGTACTGATAGGAGGCGTAGTGAATGAAGGGCCTGTTCCTACTGGCACACCTCCTGAAGCCACATCATACCAATTGATGGTGCTCCCTGTGCCGGTTGCTCCCAGGATTACGGTTACAGGTCCGGGACCGCATGATGCACCCGGTGTAGTGCCGGTTATCTGTGGATTATTTAATGTAACGGTTACTTCATTGGATGTTATTGTGGTTCCATTGCAACTTGCCAGTAATCTGTAATACATGGTTTGTGTAATGGGACTACCAAGAGTATATGGATTTGTTGTAGCGCCTGGAATATTTGTAAATCCTGCTCCGGGAGTTAAACTTTCCTGCCATTGTAAACTGCCGTAGCCAGTTGCACCGGTTGTTGATAAGGTAGGCGTTCCAGGAGTTACGCAATAAGAACCTGGGCTGACGGAAACAGTACCGGCGGCTAACACCGCTTTTGTTATGTTTACTGCAGGCATTGCATTATTAGCGGGGGTTACATCACCGGTTACAGTAGTAAAAGCATTAAAGGTGTAAACCCCTGTTGAGCTCATATTTAATGTTGCAGACATAGGTACATCTAGAGTCGAAGCAGGTGCAAGTGTACCTGTATTTACAACAGCAGTTAATGTTTGCGTAACCGCACCAGTAACATTTGTCGTTACTGTAACGGGATTCACAGAAAAGTCAATGGGGTTGGTGCTGTAGTTTCTTATCCTAATGGTAACAGTTTCAGTAGATGTATAACAATTATTGGGAGAAGTTGGAGCTACCAGTGATTGAGCACCTAAATCAATACCTGTTGTGCCACCCGTATAGGTTATTTTAATAAAAGGTCTTCTGTCATCAATCGTTGAAATAGAATTTGTAGTAGAGGAAAGTGTTGTTATAGGTGCCAATGTGGTATTCCCGGTACCATAAATTCTGTCAGTTACTGTAGACCAGAGCCAGTCAAATGTTCCTGTTGAAGCGTTACCGGAGACCTGGTTAATATCCCATTCTGTTGATATTTCTAGAGAACCTCCTGTGTAGATAAAAGTGGTAGTGAGGGGAAAATCTATATAGTTGGGAGTTGCAGTAGCGGGAATTGTTTGGGTAAGGTTTTCATAAACCAATGTAGCACCGCTATTCAGGTTTGCCCATGTTTCAGATGCCAGGCTAAAACTTGCAGTAGCAGTGTTTTTCATATATATCCGGAAAATACCTCCTACTCCCAGGCTCGTTGCAGTATTGTTTTTTACCCAGCCTACAAGATTGATAACTGCGCCGGATGTGATACCCGCTGCGGCAAGCTCGGCTGCAGTATATAAATAAGTATACCTGCTTGCATCAAACGCACTGGCAGCAGCAGATCTAGAAACGGGACCGGCATTATATGCCGGGGTGCCTGCCGTACCAGTATTAATTATTACTGTTTGTGACTGGCTGTTAATTATAAATAATGTAGTTAAACAAATGGAGGTAAATATTTTTTTCATAAACAGTAATAGTTTGGGTTTAATAATAATTAAAACACGGCGTTGTGAATTGTTTCAGAGGGAGTGGAATCCATCAGGCCTTATTTAAACCTGCTTTTTTTAAACTCTTTCAGATAACAGCAAAAGGGAAAGAATAATTTGATTGTATCTATAAACAGTACCGTTAATATATAATTTTTTCCCCCGTTTACAAAATTTATATACTTATCAGCGTAATTATAGCTGAAAAAAATGGTAGCATGTTGTTTAAGTATCCTAAAACGAATATGTTTCGGGGAAGTAATGTGCGGTATTAAAAGGTATTTTCTTCGGCAATTGAAAAACATGAAATGGGCACTCCGAAAAATTTAATCAGGTGAAGCATCAATACTATTAAGGCAATCCAGAATTCACCTATATCCCTAAGCCTGGTTTTTTATTCACATATAGGCTGCTGTACGTTATCCTTAGCCTATTGAATATCCTAACTTTTGTACGTTACATATTCATTGAAACCCTGAATTAACATACTAGTAAAAATTTAATGTGTCGTAAGTACATATTTACTATCTTCGAAAATCATTTGCTTTAACAAGATGCATGGCATCTGTTTCTATTAACGATTTTGTATTTGTAAAAAGCTTGCTATGAAGAAATTTTTTGTGCTGTTTCTTGCAGCAGTGTGTGTTTTGAAGCGGTGTGGGCACAATTGTTAACCTGGACCCCAATTTTCCAAAAGACAACGATAATATTGTAATAACCGTGGATGCTGCCAAAGGGAATTTGGGGTTAAATAATTACAGCCCTACCTCTGATGTTTACGTTCACACTGGAGTAATAACAAATTTGAGTACTTCTCAAACGGATTGGAGATATTCAAAATTTACATGGGCCACCACCCCGGCTTTGGCGCAAGCCACTTACCTGGGAAGCAATAAATGGCAATATACCATTACTAATATCAGGAGTTTTTATGCGGTACCAGCTGGTGAAACAATTCAAAAGATTGTGATATTATTTCGTAATGGTGCCGGCACTTCTGTGCAGCGGAATGCTGACGCAAGCGACATGTATATTCCCATTTATGACAACACAATTGCCACAAGATTTATAGTACCCTTCTTTCAACCAACATTCACAAGAATACCTGAGCCAATCACTAAACAGGTAGGTGATAACATTGCACTGACTGCCATTGCTAATAATTCATCGGTGATGAAATTATTTTTAAATGGAACAGAAATACAATCTGCAAATGGAGTTACTACTATTTCGGCCAATCCAACCCTTACTACAGCAGGTAATCAAACGATAAGAGTAGATGCTACCGAAGGTGTCACTACCAGATCAGAAAGCTTCCAGTTTTTTACCGCAGCTGCAACAACTGTTTTGTCACTTCCTGCTGGTGTAAAAGATGGTATTAATTATGACCCGAACAACACTTCTGTTACATTAGTATTATATGCACCGGGTAAAAACCGGGTGTCTGTTATTGGAGAATTTCCGGGAAGCAACTGGGCGGAACAGAACGCTTACAATATGAATAAGACACCCGATGGTAATTACTGGTGGCTTCGCATTAATGGATTGACTTCCGGAACAGAATATGCTTTCCAGTACCTGGTGGATGGAACGCTTAAAGTGGGAGAGCCTTATGCAGAAAAAATTCTTGACCCATCTAACGATGGCTTTATTACAGCAGCTACTTATCCTTCCTTGAAACCTTATCCCACGGGTCTTACTTCCGGGATTGTAAGCATCTTACAAACCAATGCTCCCGGATATAACTGGGCCATCAATAGTTTTTCCCGGCCGGATAAAAAGAATTTAGTTATCTACGAACTATTACTCCGTGATTTTTTGACAGCGCATGATTGGAAAACATTAAAAGATACTTTAAGCTATTTTAAAACACTCGGTGTAAATGCCGTCCAGCTGATGCCTTTTAATGAGTTTGAAGGAAATGAAAGCTGGGGTTACAATCCGGATTATTTCCTGGCACCTGATAAATATTATGGTCCAAAAATTCATTGAAAGAGTTTATTGATTCCTGCCATAGTAAAGGCATTGCTGTCATAATGGATATTGCATTAAATCACACCACCGGGTTAAACCCATTGGCAGCTTTATATTGGAATAGTGCCACGAATCAACCTGCTGCTAATAATCCCTGGCTGAATGTTTCAGCGACGCATCCTTACAATGTATTTAATGATTTTAACCATGAAAGTCTGCAGACAAGATATTTTACCAGCCGGGTGGCCGAACACTGGCTCAGGGAATATAAATTAGATGGTTTTCGATGGGACCTGTCAAAGGATTTACACAGAATGCACAATGTGGTGCCAGTACATCCAATGAAGCCTGTATCAGCGAATATCATGCAGACAGGGTAGCCATCTGGAAAAGATATTATGATACGATGCAATTAAAGTCACCGGGAACTTATTGCATATTGGAACATTTTGCTGCAAATTCAGAAGAGATTGAGTTGGCAAATTATGGTATGCTGTTGTGGGGTAATAATACCTTTAATTTCCAGGAGGCATCCATGGGTTTTCTCCCCAATTCTAATTTTGAAGGATTTTTACACACAGTAAGAGGTTGGAGTAATCCTCACCTGGTTAGCTATATGGAAAGCCATGATGAAGAAAGACTGATGTATAAAAACCTTCAGTTTGGTAACACCTCTAATTCGGCTCACAATGTCAGGGACCTCAATATAGCATTAAGAAGAATTGAGCTTACAGCGGGTTTCTTTTATACGGCACCTGGTCCAAAAATGCTTTGGCAATTTGGTGAACTGGGCTACGATTTTTCTATTAACAGGTGTGTAGACGGAACCATCAATAATAATTGCCGGCTAGATAACAAACCCATCCGCTGGGATTATCAGAATGTGATACAACGGAAAAGACTATATGATATCTATGCCAGCCTCAACAAACTTCGGTTTCATCCCTGGTATAAGGATGTGTTTATCGCTAATAACATTAACCTGACAAGAAGCTTCAGTGGCGCATTTAAAAGTATGACGGTTCGCAGTGCTACTGATTCATCTATACTTTGTGTGGTGGGAAACTTCGATGTAACACCTCAGACTGGTTCATTCACCTTCCCGGTGGCAGGAACCTGGTATGATTATCTCAATGGGGGCACATTTACTGCTACGGGGACGGCACAAAATATGACACTACAACCCGGCGAGTATCATGTTTATCTGAACAGGAATCTTATTAATGCAGTAACGACACCTGTAACTAATAATAATACCCCGGGCAGTCAGCTTCTCGCATCGGTTTATCCCAATCCTGCCCAACCCAATTCTATACTGGATATTGATGTGCCACAAACTGGAAAAAGTGCAGGTGGATTTACTGAATAATCTTGGACAGAAGCTAACGACTGTTTTCGCCGGAAATCTCACTCGGGGAAAACACAGGCTCCCTCTTACTGATAAAATCAATAATTTGCCCGCCGGAACCTATTTATTGAATGTGCAATCAGTCAATAAATCGACACCGGTAAAACTGGTGATACAATAATTTCAAAAGCCACCTGACCATGACGGAAAAGAATCTCGGTTGAAAACTGCGGAGATTGAGAAGATAAGTCACCTTGATTATTTTAACATAGCCATCTCGGTAGACTGTGTGATGTTAGGATATGATGAAAAGGAGTTGAAAGTATTATTGATAAAATCTGATTTGGAAGAGTTTGCCGGACTTTATTCATTGCTGGGAGACCTGATACGGCCAGATGAAGATTTGGAAACCGCCTCTTACCGGATTTTAAAAGACAGAACGGGGCTCGATGATGTGTACCTGGAGCAGGTGCAGACTTTTGGCAGTATTGAACGTCATCCATCAGGTCGTGTTATCACTATTGCTTATTACTCACTGATTGATATCAAGCACCATAAACTTAAATTAAGCCATAACGAACTGAACTGGCATGCGGTGAATGAAATCAAAAAATGGCTTTTGATCATAAATTAATATTAGACTCATGCCTGGGCCGCCTGCAGGAACAGGTAATGGAACATCCTGTTATCTTTAACCTGCTACCAGAAAAATTCTCTCTCCGGGAATTGCAGGAAGTATATGAAGCTATACTGGGTGTGGAACTTGACCGGCGTAATTTCAGAAAAAAAATATCTATTAAAGACTGGCTGGTTGATATTGAGGAGATGGAAGATGATGTACCGCATCGGCCGGGTAAACTTTACAAACTAAAGCCTGAATTTAGAAAAAAAGCATTGAAGAGAAAAACCCACACAAGTGCTGTAGCAGTTATTAATCAATTTTAATAATGCTGGCAGAGACAACTGTATTCGAAAGGCTAAAAGCTAGCTTGAACCAGCTCTTATTTGCCAGGTTCCTCCTGATTTACCGGGGTAAAGAATAAAGTGTTTTATGTTTTCTATTGAATATTAGAAGATTAATTAAACAGCAGATTCTTTTTTGTTCGAAATGTTGAAAATTGTCATCCAGAAGGCAAAATAAAATTTGTGAAAAGTTAAAATTGCATTAATATTGTGTGTTTAATACACATTTAAATGTGTCTTTTATACATAATGTGTGTTTGAAATTGATTGCTTAAAAATTTAATGATTGCTTATGTCCTTCCAAAAATTAATTAAGGCCTTCGGTCTTATTATGCTGGCACTTGTATCTCAAGTTGCCTTAGCACAAAACAAAACAATTACAGGTAAAATCACCGATTCAAAAGATGGTGCAGGTATGCCCGGGGTGAGTATTTCTGGTAAAGGAACGAGAGTTGCTGTCCAGTCAAATGCTGATGGCTCCTACAGCATTTCATTGCCAGCTTCTGTAAATGAATTAGTAATTACATCTGTGGGATTTGCTGCACAGGAAATTTCGATTGCAGGAAAAACTACTGTTGATGTAATACTAATAGCTACCAACACCACATTGAATGAAGTAGTGGTTATAGGTTATGGTACTCAGCGTCGCCGGGAAGTAACAGGTGCCATCACTAAAGTAAGCGGAGACAAATTAAATACCATTGTATCACCAAGCTTTGAATCTGCATTGCAGGGAAGGCCCCGGGTGTGCAAGTTTTGCAGGGGAATGGTCTGGCAGGATCTGGTGCAGTTATACGTATCCGTGGTATAGGTTCTATTTCTGCCAGTGGAGATCCTTTATATGTCGTGGATGGAATTCCTATCATCTCCGATCAGTTTGCGAGGGGTAATGGGGGAGCTATGAACCAAAACCCGTTGGCATCAATCAACCCATCAGATATTGAATCAATAGAAATTTTGAAAGATGCCGGTGCAACTGGTATTTATGGATCAAGAGGCGCTAACGGTGTGGTATTAATAACCACTAAAAGGGGTAAGAGCGGTAAAATGACTTTTAATTATTCAACCCGTATGGGAGCTGCCACTTATGCTAAAAGACAACAATTCGCCAATACCACAGAGTGGTTACAATTGAGACAAGAAGCTTGGCAAAACGATGGTAAAGTTGGGCAGGCAGATCTACCCGGTGGATATACATTTGCTACTGCCAGCCCAAATAATACAGACTGGTGGGATTTGTTAACACAGGTTGGTTTCATTAATGAGCATAATTTAAGTATGACTCAGGGTACGGATAAGCTGAAAACATTTGCTAATCTTTCTTATAGCAATAATGAAGGATATATAAAAACAAACAGCTATCAGCGACTTAGTGCAAGGTTGAATATGGACTATAAAATTCTTCACAATTTAAAAGTGTCGCTTAATTCAGGATATAACAGAGGTACTAATAAAAGAGTATCTGCAGCCTGGGATGGTGGTATTGGTGATGCCATGAGTAGTGCTTTGCCTTTCTACACACCGTATAACCCCGATGGGTCTTATTTTGTGAACGGTGCGAATCCGGTAAGAAAAATACAGGAAACTAAAAGGAGGGAAGTAAATGAACGCTATATCGGCGGTCTTTCATTCGAGTACCAGCCCATTAAGAATTTATTTGTAAGGGCAAACGGTTCTATCGAGTATATAAAAGGGTTGGATAATATTTTCGAAACAGCTAATTGGATTAATAACCCGGATTCCGGCTATGCAAAAGCTTTTCCTTATTGGGGAACCAATAAAAATGGAAATGTAACTGTCAACTATCTCAAAAATATTGGTGACAACCATAAGTTCAATTTCTTATTGGGTGTGGAAGCTAATGAGTATGTTCAGAAAAGTTATCTTTTTGAAATAGGTCAGTTTGCAAATGAACCATTCTGGAAAAACCCTGACACTTATAAAAAACGCAGGGACTTTTTTATTCAGCAAAGAGAATCACAAACACCCCCACAGGCAACCGAAAAAGCCGATGGCGAGTACACTTTTAATAGTTTCTTTAGCCGTATCAATTATTCCTATAAAGATAAAATTGCTTTACAGTTGACGGCACGGATAGATGGATCTTCAAAATTCGGCCCCAACAACAAGCATGGTTTTTCCCGGCCGCCTCTGCTGCATGGACATTGAGTGAAGAAGATTTTATTAAGAATATTAAATTTATCAATTTTCTTAAACTAAGAGCCAGCTTTGGTATTGTGGGTAATGCCAGTATCGGTTCTGGAAACTATTACGATAATTACAGACAAGGCGGCACGTCGTATAACGGCAATCCTACTTTATACCTCAACAATATTGGTAATCCTGATTTAGGATGGGAGCAATTACAAAATGTGGATGTTGCAGTAGAGTTTGCATTGTTTGGAAGTAAATTGACTGGTGAGTTAGCTTATTATAATAAGCAAACAACTTCTACAATTTTGAGCCCTGGTCTATCACCTTCAACAGGTGTTCCAAATATTAACAGGAATCTTTCCGAAAGCAGAGTATTAAATGAAGGATTGGAATTAAGCCTTAACTACAGAATTATATCCAAGCCCACAATCAAATGGTCAGTAGGCGGTAATATTTCAAGAAATTATAATGAAGTACTCGGTTGGGAATTAGGTCCAGATGCGGTGAGCGGTGGAACCAATGATACCCGTGTAGTTAAAGGATTGCCATTGGGTGTTAACTACCTGGTACGGTATTATGGAGTGGATCCTGCTGATGGTTTACCTATCTGGCTAGATAAAGCTGGTAAACAAACCAAAACATTCTCTCTGGATCATCGTGTGTTTGCCGGTAGTGTAATGCCTGATTATATCGGTGGTTTCAATACTGCCGCAGAATATAAAGGGTTTGATCTCTCTGTTTTATTTACCTATGTTATAGGCGGTAATATCTATGACAACTCCGGTAAGTACCAATTCATGGGTGTTTCCAAAAAGAACTGGAATTTCAGAGAAGATTTTTATGACAGATGGACAAAACCAGGTGATGTGGCGAGATATCCCCGTTTAACGACAGATGCCACTAATTATCCGGGTCTCCCCAGTGAAGATCAGTTTAACTCAACGATGTTCTTACATGATGCAAGTTACTTGCGGTTGAGGGAATTAAGCCTCGGGTATTCTTTATCCAGGACAACATTAGATAAATTGAAAATAAGATCACTTAAGTTTTATCTATCAGGTTCCAACCTGCTGACGTTTACTAAGTATCCAGGTGGTGATCCGGAAATTACAAGAGATTTTGAAAATCCCCAGGATAGAAACTTAAGCCCGAACGTAACTTACCTGACGGCGCCTACACAGAAAACATTTGTGTTTGGCATAAACCTTGGATTTTAATTAAAATTATAATTGCTTATATATGAAACAATTTATAAAAATAACACTACTGGCACTATTGGTGTTCAACATTAGCTCCTGTAAAAAATTTCTGGAAAGACCACCAGAAGGTCAGCTAAATGAAGAACAAGCATTGAAAACAGAAGCTGACCTGCAAGCCTTTTCCAATGGTATTTATACATTGTTAGCAGATGCTGCTTTTTATGGTGGCCGCTTACAAATTATGAATGAATTGTTGGGTGATCAGTACAGGGGAGAGTTTTTTACCGGAGATTATTCAGAAATATATAAAAGACAAAACTCGATTTTTGGTGGTACAAGGGATGGCTTTTATTCAAAAGGATATGAAATTATAGCAAGGGCAAATAAAGTTTTGGCCCGGCTTGACCTGGCTACTTCTCAACGGAATTTGATTGAAGGAGAAGCAAAGCTGTTTCGTGGGATAGCCAATTTTGAATTGGTTCGTCTTTTTGCTCAACCCTGGGGGTACTCCGCGGATAATTCTCATCTAGGAATTCCCTTAAGAACCGCACTTGATTTAACCTCACAACCACGTTCAACGGTTGCCCAGGTTTATACCCAGATTATTGCTGACCTTAGCTCTGCAGATGCTTTATTGCCTGATGTAACTACCAATGGCAAATTTTATTCTGCCACCAAATGGGCGGCCAAAGCTTTTTTAGCCAAGGTGTATTTCCAGCAAAATGATTTTGTAAACGCATACAAGTTTGCGAATGAGGTTATCGCCAGCAATAAGTTTACAATGGATGCAGGGTTCTCAAACAGATTTTCCCTGGGTTTAAGCAATGAAGGTATTTTAGTTATAGCAGACGATGTAAATGGATTCAGACCGGCAGGTGAATTAAGAGGTGCTTTTAAATCCGACGCCGGGTTACCAAATTTCCGGTTTACTGATCAATATTATGCTATTGCTACTGCCAGAGCTTCAGATCTAAGGAAAGCGGCTTGGTATAGCACTACGTTGCAAGCAGGATTTAATCTCCTGACTAAATATAATCTCAACAATTTTGCTTTGCCGATCGTTCATTTAACAGAAATGAAATTAATAAGGGCTGAAGCAGGCGCAGAAACAGGTGGCTCCAATCTTGCAGTTGCCATCGGCGATATTAACCAGGTAATGACAAGGGCGTACGGTAGTACTGCTTTCAATCTTCCTTTAAATGCATCTGCTGCGGCAGTAATTGCTGCTGCCCGTACCGAGAGAGAATTAGAATTAGTGGGTGAAGGAAACCGGACACAGGAAATAAAACGTATTGGCGCAAGAAGTGGTACCAATGTTGATAGACGTGGTTCTTTATGGAATTGTAATGGATTTATACTTCAGTTCCCTAAAGCGGAAAATGATGCGAATACTGCATTTATCATGAATATAGAAGGTGGTTGTTTCTAAACATTTAAAATAATCAGTTATGAAAATAGGTTTGAAAAAAAGTTTACTGGTACTGTCTGCCGCTGTTTTTTTTGCAGCCTGTACTCCAGTGGCTCATAAAGAAATTGGTGAACAACGAAATATTCTTTCTTCCTTAGAAGGTACCTGGAAGCTTACAAAAGCAACACAGGTAGATGAAGCGGCAAAAGCAAAGGGGTTCCCTTTTAAAGAACTAGATATTACCAACTTGTTCCCTTATACCGATTTCAAATTGACCCTGACCCTGAATGCAGGTGCGCCGGGCACATTTACAACAATACCCGGAGCCTCTCCTAAAATTATTAAATTGACCAGTGGTACCTGGACTGTTGATGATGCTCAGCAACCGAAGAATATCACCCTTAGTAGCGGCGCCACTTCGGAAGTTGTCACCTTGGGAGGCTATCCTGTTGCTGCTTCCAATACACTGAAAGTAAAAGTAGAAAGGAAAGAAGCAGCCACCGGAAAGGTGGTGATTTCTTACAGTTACGAATTTGCAAAACAATAATTAAATCTATTGCTATATGAAGAAGCTATTATTTCTTACACTTTTTATTAGTGCGGCCTTTTTTACAAAGGCACAAAACCCGGTTTTCTCTCCTTCTACATTTACGGCAGAGGATCAGATTACATTAACCTATGATGTAACCGGAACAGGTATGGCCGGCGCTACCGAAGCTTATATCTGGTTATGGGGAAATGCAGGGGATAGTCCGCTAAATACCAGCTGGACCAATTCTCCAGACGCCGCAAGAATGACAGCGGCAGGAACAAACAAGTGGAGTTTCACCTTCACCGCCACCTTATTGTACGGTCTTCCACCTGCCGCCTTTACCAATTTCAGATTTTTGGTAAAGAAGAAGGATGGTTCAGCACAAACCCCCGACCAGGGCCCTTTCAATTTTGATCCACTTGTTTTTGTCCCAACCATGTTGCGGGTTTTTCCGGGCAAAGTCGGAGCAGATGATGTGGTTACTGTAAACTTTGATAAAGCCTATGGTGTTACCACTAATGAGCAAAGAATGACTCCAACTACTGCCACAATTACCATGATTGATGATGCTGGAAACAATGTCGGTTCACCATTAACTATTGCTGTAAGAAAAACAGGTGAAACGATCTGGAGTGCTACTTATATACCTTCTCTATCATTTACGCCGGGTGCTGGAAGGAAGCTATTCAAATTCAAGTATAAGTTCAACGGCACCTTACTGGATACGGGCGGTGCTACTATTTCAGTAACCTCCTCCGAATCAGAAGTAACATTCACAACAATGCAGTAATCCTGTTTTGTATCAAACGTATAAAACTATAAGAATGAAAAAATTTATCTTTATACTTTCAGCCGCAGTAATAATACTGGGTGGTTGTAAAAAAGCCAATTTTGAAGGAATCACCCCTACGGGAGAAGGATTAGTCAATTTCGCATTAAGGACCCCTTCTTCAGGAACAAAACTGTTATTGAATGCGGCTACTCCAAATGCCACTGTTACTATAACATGGACAGCATCTACGCCAGGCCTTGCCACTGCGCCTACTTATAAGTGGATTGCTGCTCTAAAGACCGGAGGTACCCTTGATGCGCCAGCCCTCGAGATACCATCTGATGTTGCGGGTACTGCCACCACACTAACCCTTACCCAAAAGCAAATTGATGATGCACTTGCTGCAAAAGGAATAGCAGCTGGTGTTGCAACTGATTTTATATGGAGTGTCACATCAGATAATGGAAGTGTAAAAATTCGTTCTACCGATGTCTTTAATATTTCTATCACCCGGATGAAAGATGGTGCCTCTCCATTTGTGTTGTTAGGCCCTGTTCCTACCATTACTCCAATGGAAATAAATCCTGTTTCAACTACTGATTTAATAAAATTCAACTGGACAAAATCAAAACCTGCAACAGGTGGACCGGCAGTAACTTACCGGGTATTGTTTGCGGAAAGAAAACTGGATGCTAATGGAAAAGAGTTACCTATTAACTGGAGTACACAGACTTTATTTTCGATAGCGTCTGATAATAGCGGTGCTGATAGTGTGTTAACCGTTACCACTAAAGGACTCAGCGATTCATTGGCTAATCATGGCTATGCAGATTTAAGTGTTCAGGCCAATCTTAA
The DNA here is from genome assembly GCA_016719015.1 of Chitinophagaceae bacterium. Taxonomy (GTDB): domain Bacteria; phylum Bacteroidota; class Bacteroidia; order Chitinophagales; family Chitinophagaceae; genus JJ008. The sequence continues at coordinate 189,421 of JADKAZ010000006.1, read as the reverse complement.
ATGGACCGTTGTAGCTACTTCCGGCACCTGGAAGCAACAGGCGGATTACATGAACGATTTATTTATTCTCCGCCAAATCAAATTTTATATAGTAGGAAACTTTACCGGTTGGGATATTAATACTCCCTGGGAGATAATCACCGACAAAAAAACAGATCGTTTTGGCAAAGTGTTTTACGCATATGTTAAGTTGAACGCAGGCGATGAATTTAAATTCTTTAAGGTAAAAGGGGATTGGGGTTCAGGATTTGGGAACAATGGGACCAGCGGAGTAGGATTTTCTACTGGCTATAATCAGGGAGGAAATTTTGTTATCGGCAGCAGCGGCATCTACCGCTTAACTTTGGATGTAGAGAATAATATGGCATATGTTCAGCAAAAACAGGTGGGTATTGTTGGCGCCATGCAAGGATGGAATCCCTCATCACCCACCTATGGTGGCTATGTAAATAGAAACAAATTTATTATTGTTACAAATTCTAATGCTGGCGAGGAGTTTAAATTACACGACGGTTCAGCTGGACCGGCATGGACATTTGGTATTAAAGAGGATCGTTGGTGGGGAGATGCAGGTAGTGGCAATCTAAACTATGATGGTGGTGATCCTAATCTGAGAGCTGCAGCAACACCACGTTCAAGGGTTATTTGGGATGGCACAAACGGGCAACAAGTTAAGTTTGAACAAAGCCCCGCTTCAGAAATGAGAGTTGTTGGAAATGGCATGCAAGGCGTTCCAGATTGGAACCCCGGCGCATCTCCTCAAATGACCTATAGCGGAAACGGCGTGTGGACTATCACACTGACGTTAATTGCTAACAAAGAGATTAAATTCCTTTCAGGAAATGATTGGGGTGCTTTTGATTACGAAGATAATAGCGGTGGCAGTACGGCTACCGGAACGCCACGATCAATTAAATGGGATGGAAGTGATAATTTTAAAACTCCCACTACAACAGGTTCGTATACTATAACTTTGAATGAACATACACAAACGGTAACTATTAATTAACTATAATTTTTTTAATTACAAAGAGCTGTTCGTTGAAAATGGACAGCTCTTTTTTTGTACTTGTAGGTGAAATCCGTTGAGTAATTGAGAGAAAATTTTTGACAATGATGGAAAAGCAATGAACTGCTGCAAGTGTATGATGAGGTAAAGACTAAATCTTGGATAAATAATGACAGGAACAAAACAGTATCCGATTCCCGTACAACTTGAGCCCTTTATAACAAGCAATACTCTTATTGTTAGATCGCCGGGCAGAATTAATCTTATTGGTGAACATACAGATTATAACAATGGGTTTGTATTACCCGCAGCTATCGACAAAGCCGTGTATGTGACTATTGAAAAAAATGATGAGGAGATAATTTTTCTTCATTCAGTTGATTTTAATGAATCCGTTGAAATCAAAATCGCAGATATTAAGCCGGTACCCGGTCATTGGTCAACTTATATATTGGGAGTTGTTGACCAATTAATAAAACGGGAACATCCTGTTTTGGGTTTTAAACTATCCATTTATGGTGATGTGCCATTAGGAGCGGGGCTGTCCTCATCTGCTGCCGTTGAATGTGCAGCAGCTTTTGCACTGAATGAGCTTTTTGCTTTTGGCATTGAAAGAATTGAACTGGCCAAAATTGCGCAGCTGGCTGAGCATGAATTTGCCGGTGTAAAATGCGGCATCATGGATCAGTTTGCAAGCCTGTTTGGAAAAAAAGATAATGTGATCCGGCTGGATTGCCGGTCGTTGGCGTATGAATATTTCCCTCTTAAGCTTGATGGATATAAAATCGTTTTACTGGATTCACAGGTAAAACATTCTCTTGCCTCCACAGAGTATAATGTACGGCGGAGTCAATGTGAAAGCGGGGTAGCGGAAATTAAAAAACGATATCCCCATGTGGAAAGCCTCCGGGATGTTTCGTTAAGCATGATTGAGGAGTGTATTAATCAGGATACGATTATATACCACCGCTGCAGGTATGTAGTGGAAGAAAATATAAGGGTACAGGAAGGGTGTATCGATTTATTGAATGGAAATCTTACAGCATTTGGAGAAAAAATGTTTGCCACACATATAGGCCTGAGTGAACAGTACGGGGTAAGTTGTAAGGAACTTGATTTTTTAGTGGAGGCCGTAAAAAATATGCCAGCAGTTGTAGGTGCCAGAATGATGGGAGGTGGCTTTGGTGGCTGCACTATTAATATTGTGGAAATAAATGGCGTTGACACTTTGATACAAAGCGTTACTGAAAAATACCACCATGAATCAGGGAAAGAATTGAAAGCTTATGTGGTACAAATAGAAGACGGTACTTCGCTGATCAGTTAATCTAGTTACACAACCGTTTTCTGATGATCAATAATGAATTGGATCAGCTCTTCCAGTGTAATATCTATTCTTGAAAGAGCATCGGTTATATCCTCCCGGCTAACCTGCGCAGCAAAGGAAGGTGTCTTTAATCTTTTCATTACACTTTTCACTTCCAGTCCATCATATAGGGTGGGGCGGATAAGTGCCACAGCATGAATAAAGCCGGAGAGTTCATCAATGGCATAAATCATTTTATCCATATTATTTACCGGCTCCACACCAAATACCTTTGGCCCGTGAGAGGCAATACAATGGATAACGTCCGAATCAATATTTCTTCTTTCTAATTCTTCTACAATAATGCGGCAATGGTCATCCGGATATTTTTCCCAGTCAGCATCATGCAGTAGCCCGGCCAGTTCCCATTTCAGAGCGGTTTGTTCATCGGCTTTTTCTTTTTCAGTAGCCCATGCTTTCATATTGGCTGCTACCTGCTTCATGTGCAACCGGAGTTTTTCATTGGGCACCCAATCATTTAATAAGGTATGGGCTTCTTCGATTGTCAGCAGGTTGCCGGCATTGCCGGGGTCGCCAAAAGTGGAACGGCCGAGATTACGGGTTGACATTTTTTTGAATTAGAGGTTAAATATAAAGTGGATTTTGAAATTGAGAGCTCATTTGCCTGGAAATAACCCTTCAGCAGGCACTGCACCAGTAACTGAATTAGTGCCTATCATATTCATGGGTGACTATACCTTTGCAGTCGCTACTAATCATTTGGTAAACTCAGGACTATGGAAGAAAAATTGCTCAAAGGGAAAATTTCATTTGTGAACTACGACAAATTTTTCGCCACTATTGATTACCTCCCTTCTAACAAAGTAAAGTCGGTCAATTTTAAAACCAATGCTGCCGACAGCAGCAAAAAAGCCCATCATTATCGCCTGGGGGATGTAGTTAGTTTCCAATTGAAGTTGTCCGATCGTGGTGATAAGATGACTGCTTATAACGTAAAATTTATTCATAACACAGCAATAGATTTACTAATTCAGAAAGCGGCTATCGAAAACAGGTTCTCCGGCTACCTGAAAAAAGTGGAAGATGATTTTTTTGTAAAAGAATGGGACAGTTATATTTTTTTTCCATTGCAGGTATCCCCGTGGGAAATACCACCTGTATCAACGGCAGAAAATGAAGCCATTACTTTTAGATTCCTGAACCTGGATAAACCCAATGCAATTACTGCTGAATTATTCTCTCATAATTATATTCCGGAATACAGGATGGCCTTACAGCATTACAATAACCAGATGGAGGCGGCAGCAGTGGTAACCAAAGTATCTCCGTATGCTGTGTATCTGGGTTTGTTTGATAATACAATCCAGGCAAAGATTCCAATAAATAAAAGTGAATCAACTGAGTTGAAAGAAGGCGATTCTTTGCAGGTTAAGATTAAGCATTTGACCAATACCCGGATAGTTGTTGAACCCGTAAAAAATTATCTGTAAATATGTGATTTTAGGTTAGCGGAAACTCACTTCGGGGAAATTAAAAAGAACGGATACAGCAATTACCTAATTATAAGAAAGGGCCTTTCAGAACTTAACACCCCATTTCCAACACTAAATTGGCGGGAAATATAAGTGCTATGTGCATAGAGTATAAATTTTTTGGTCAAAATTTTATTGATAATCAAATTGTTATAAAGGTCTATTAAAAATTGCATTCCAAAAAATGTAGGATGGGATTTCTCTCAAACCTATCTTTGCACCCCTTTTAAAAACAGTTGCCGGGATAGCGGTGACATAAACTTAGAAATCAAAATGAGCAAATTACATTTCACTACCAAACATGCGAACGAGGCTACCGTAAAACGCAACTGGTATGTTGTGGACGGTACTAATCAAACCGTTGGTCGTATGTGTGCTAAAATTGCTGCGATACTCCGCGGTAAAAAAAAGCATCATATACCCCCCACGTAGACACAGGCGATTACATTATTGTAACTAACTGCGAAAAAGTTGTTTTAACAGGTAAAAAACTGGATCAGAAAATTTATGACCACTTTACCGGATATCCGGGTGGCCGTAAAGAAGAAGTGGCCAGAAACCTGATTAACCGCAGACCAGAAGTGGTTATTGAAAGAGCTGTAAAAGGAATGTTGCCTAAGAACCGTTTGGGCCGCAAGATGTACAAAAAACTATTTGTATATGCAGGTGCTGAGCATCCGCATGCAGCACAACTACCTAAAGAATTAAATTCTAGCCTTGGCTGTACTCAGGCTGACAACAACATTAATAAGTCTAATTAATAATAAAAATGGAAAAGCAAAAAAACGGAATTGGTCGTCGTAAAGCTGCTGTAACAAGGGTGTTCCTCTCCAAAGGAGAAGGCAGCATTACAGTAAATGACAAAGACTATAAAGTATATTTTCCACTGGTGTACTTACAGAACCAGGTGGAACGTCCTTTTAAAACAGTGGATGCTGTCGGCAAGTTTGATGTAAAGATCAATGCGATGGGCGGCGGAGTTAAAGGACAGGCAGAAGCAGCAATGCTGGGAATAGCCAGGATCTTGATTGAAATTAATCCTGAATTTCGTCCTGCATTAAAAGCAGCCGGTTTGCTGAAAAGAGATCCGAGATCTGTTGAACGTAAGAAATTCGGTCATAAGAAAGCTCGTCGTAGTTACCAGTTCTCTAAACGTTAATCGCAGCAAACAATTTTTAAAAACGATCATTTATATACAATGGAAAATAATACATCCTTACAACAGCAACTTCTTGAAGCAGGTGTTCATTTCGGTCACCTGAAAAAGAAGTGGAACCCAAAGATGTTACCTTACATCTTTGCAGAGAAGAAAGGTATTCACATCATTGACCTGAACAAAACAGTGGAATGCCTGCAGGAAACTGCTGCTGCCATTAAACAGATTGCCCGCAGCGGTAAGAAAATTTTGTTTGTTGGTACTAAGAAGCAGGCAAAAGACATCGTAATGGAAAGTGCTAAGAAAGTAAACATGCCTTTCGTAACTGAACGTTGGTTGGGTGGTATGTTGACCAACTTCAACACTGTTCGTAAGAGTGTGAAGAAAATGCAGAGCATTGAAAAAATGCTTGGTGATGGTTCTTTCGACAGCGTCACTAAAAAAGAACGTTTGACGTTGAGCCGTGACAGAGATAAAATGGAGAAAGTGTTAGGTGGTATTGCTCAGTTGGGCCGTGTACCTGCAGCTTTGTTTATTATCGATATCGGTCATGAGCATATTGCATTGGCAGAAGCAAAGCGTTTAGGCGTTCAGACTTTTGGTTTAGTAGATACTAACTGTGATCCAAATAAAGTTGATTTTGCTATACCTGGTAATGATGATGCTACCAAATCAATTGCAATCTTAGTAAACTATATCACTGCTGCTATTGCAGAAGGTCTTGCTGAAAGACAAGCTGCAAAAGATGATGATGTAGAAGAAGTAGGAGATGATGAACAAGATAAAAGAGCAGCAAGATTAGAAGCTGAAGCACAAGCCGAAGGTGGCCGTGCTGGCGGACGTAGCCGTGGACCTGGTGGTGCTGGCGGTGCAGGTGGAGCTGGCGGCGGACAAAGACGTCGTACTACTGGTGCTGGTGGACCTGGCGGCGGTAGCAGAGGACCTGGTGGTGGAAGAAGATAATATCCCGCAGGACGGAAGTTGAAGTTTATTCATAATCGGAGTTTTATTTAAATTTCTTAAGTATCGCGACAGGAGTTTTCGAGTTGAATCTAACTCAAATTTCAAAACAATGAGTACAGCAACTATAAGTGCACAAGACATAAACAAACTACGCCAGGCAACTGGTGCTGGTATGATGGATTGCCGTAAGGCTTTAACTGAAACAAATGGTGATTTTGAAGCTGCAATTGACTGGTTACGTAAGCAAGGCCAGAAAGTAGCTGCTAAAAGAAGCGACCGTGAAGCAAAAGAAGGTGTGGTAATAGCACAAACAACAGCTGATAACAAAACAGGTATAGTTGTATGTGTAAGTTGCGAAACTGACTTCGTTTCTAAGAATGCTGATTTCGTTGCCTTTGGTCAAACAATTGCAGATGCGGCTATCGCAAACAATGTCAGCACAGAAGAATTAATAATGCGGTATCAAGGTGGTGCTAAAGTAGCTGAACTTATCAATGATAAATTAGCTACTATTGGTGAAAAAATCGGTATCACTAAGTTTGAAAGAGTAGAAGCTCCTTATGTAGCTTCTTATATTCATGGTGCTTACCGTATTGGTGTATTGGTAGGCTGGATAAAGAAGCTGCTGATGTTGGTAAAGATGTTGCTATGCAAATAGCGGCATTGAACCCGGTAGCTGTTGATGCAGCTAGCGTACCTGCTGAAGTAGTAGCAAGAGAAAAAGCTATCATTATTGATGTGATGAAAGAAGACCCAAAAATGGCTGGCAAGCCAGAAGAAATGCTGTCTAAAATTGCTGAAGGTAAAATGGGTGCTTTCTTTAAAGAGCAAACGTTAACTGCGCAATCTTTTGTAAAAGATGGCAGCAAATCAGTTGCTGATTTTCTGAAAGAAAGTGGTGATGTGAAAGTGACTGAGTTTAAGAGAGTAGCTTTAGGATAATAAACTTGATAGTTTTGATATATTTAAAGCTCCGGATTCATTCGGAGCTTTTTTTGTTTCAAATTGTCGTTGAATATTTTTGAAAATATAAAGTCTGACGAAAAAATTCTATAGAAATTGTATCCTCTTAAGGGATTATAATCATCATTGTATTAGTAATTGTAGTGGAGCCATTAGACATAAAACCAACATAAACTATCTTGTTTCCTAATGATGAAGCCATTACACCGTTAACTCCTGGTGAAATGCCACCTGCTGACCAGGTTCCTGTATTGTCATTGTAAACATCAATAGCTCCCGATTCGTTCCAAATGCCTGTGCCCGGAAAAGTAGTGGCGCCGCCCAACAATACAATTTTATTATTTGCAGAAGCTACCGTTATATTAAATCGGGAGTCGCTTAAATTAACAGATGTCCATTGGCCTGTGGTGCTATTATATATATCCGCAGATTTGTTATTCAGACCGTCTCCACCTGCCACAACAAGTTTATTATTTATAGCAGCTACACTTGCAATCGGATGATCATTTGGTGTTTCAATAGAAGACCATTGACCTGACTGAACATTGTAAATATCTATGGTGCGAATGTTGCCTGCATTATTTTTTCCTCCGGCAATATAAATGTTGTTTCCAATCATTGCAGCACCAGCATACCCTCTTTCACGGGGTAGATTTATCACCTGCCAGGAATTGGTAACGGCATTGTAAACATCCATTTTAGCAGAAAACCCATTTTGTGTTTTTCCACCAATAAAGTAAGCATTATTGTCTAAAGATATTGAAGCAAGGTGTGACCTGGCTTCACTCAAATTGGCAACCGTATGTGCCAGACTTTGTTCATCATAGATATCTACAGTACTATAAACGGGAGAAGGAGTCGTATAACCCGAAACATTGTTACCTCCACCAAATAGAATTTTGTTACCGGCTTTTGCTCCTGCAAGGAAACTTCTTGGAGCAGACAACGTAAAACATCTTACTGAATTAGTAATGGGTCATACTCTATACCACCTGGTAAGCTGCCTCCATATGCCCAAAAATCATCATGGCCTCCGGCAAAATAAATTTTGCTTTGTGTTGAAACAGAAGCTCCATATGCCTGATAAAAATTGGAGATATAAGTGTATCCGATTGACTGTGCTCCTGGCAAATTAGTACAAACCCAATAACCTGAACAGGATGATACTATAGAGCCCACCTGGCCACAAAGGCGGAGGCAATGACTGGGCTACTGTAACCACTATAGTGTCCTTGTTAAACAATCCACCTGCATCGGTTACTTTTAATTCAAATTCATATGTTCCAATCGTAAGATTAACAACTTGCGTTTGTACAGCAAGTGGATTAGAAATGTTGAATGAAGAAGGTCCTGCTATTTTTGTCCAGTTATAACTGATAATATTGTTATCCGGGTCGCTGGAACCACTACCATTTAGATTAACCGTGGCTATTGGTAATAATACAGTCTGATCGGCACCAGCATAAGCAACAGGCGGACGATTGGGCTGTGATGGGTCAGTTACAGTTACCTGCACAGTGTCTTTAGCAGACAGCCCATCATCGTCTTTTACCAATAATTCGAAATGATAAATGCCGGCCTGAAGATTTCTTACAATAGGTCTTGCAATGGCCGGGTTGTTAATTATAAATGATGGAGGCCCGGCAATTTTTGACCAATACCATTCAATTATGGTCCCATCCGGATCGGTTGATGTACTGCCATCGAGTAGAACGCTGTCGGTTGGCAATGCAATAGATTGGTTAACCCCAGCTTTGGCAATGGGAGCTTTATTGGTTGCACCACATCCTTCGCAGGAATCCTCTTTCTTGCAAGAAGCAATTCCTATTATTATAACAACCATCAACATAGCGGAGGAGGTGATTGATAGTTTCATATTATTATTTTAAGGAAATGAAAATTTGATAATTATTTATTAGTACCCGGGCTTTTGTATTCCAGAAATTATAATCGTACGAAAACACACGGAGAACCAGGTGGAATGGTAAGTGTTCTTCTTAGAGTATCAGTACGAATTGAATTCCATCCTTTCCACGAATAGGTGCCCGGGCGCAAAGAAAAATTGACTGTACCAAAAGCCCCACATGAAGAAGGCCCGGGACTATTTAGATAATAGTATAACGTATTTGTTTGGCCCCCAATACTTATCGTTAAGATACCGGCCGGAACAAAAATGTAATTATCTGTACCACCACCGTACCAGTCCTCTGCCCAGAAACTTACCTGGCTGTAGGAGTTATTCGTGGCAGAACCAGGTTGCAGATAATCCCTATTATAGGTGCCTCCATCTTTTGAACAGGATACCAGCATGGTTAACAGGATAAATATTGACAGGAATGGATAATTTTTTTTTCATTTTATATTATTTAGAATGACAACTTAAATATTCCGTTAATAAGATCATCTCCATCATTTACCGCACCACCGGCAGAGTAGATAAAATTGTTATAGGAAATAATGGACTCAAATATCAGATCCGTATCATGTAATAGTAAACTCATGTATTGTTCACTGTTTATTAAAATGAATCCCTGACACAACGAACAGAAAACCCGAAAGGCTTACTGTAGTTGACCGTGTAGAAATTGCCAAAGCTGTAGCTCAGGTATCGGGACCAGGCGTTTGTTGCAGAGCTCTCCGTAGAACTCCACCAGAAGCCGTAGTTACTAACATTGTTGAATGGACCACTGTTAAAACGGAAGCCGCCCGGCAGGCCTGCCCAGCCGCTGTTGTTATTACCTGCAGTATTTAGAGCTGTCCAATTAAGCGTACCAGCCTCCTTCATTTTCCTGCGGCTACTAATGACCCGCCCAAAGAGCTTCTAGGGCAGTCCACTCTGCATCGCTAGGGATATGCCAACCCTGTGGTGCTAACCCTCTTGGATCATTTACTGCATACCAATTGTATAGTTTTCCATACTTGTTGCCCAGTGTTGAATCATTATTATAATAACACCAGGCCCCTGTTGTCAAACCAGCCCATGCGGTGGGGTCGGTAACCTGGGGTATGGGGTCGCCATTTCGGTAAAAAGCTACATCCAGGTTATTATTCATCCATTGCTGGGTGCCGATGACGATAGTGGGCAAAAAAACTGCAGTATTAGAAGGGGTTGTAAGTGAAACCCATCCAGTACCATTATAGATTTGCAGGCTATTGGTGGTAAGGTTAAATATGAATAGCCCTGCAGCAGGGATTGAAATTAAATCTCTTTGCACAGTTGTCATCCTTGGGGGCAAAAGTCCCTTTGTTGTACTGTTTACATCCAGCTGCGCCGATGCGGCGGGGGTAGTTGTGCCAATGCCTACCTGTGCCCGGGGGCTAATATTTGTAATCAGTAAAAAAATAAATATGAACAAGAATGGATAATTTTTTTTCATTTTATATTATTTAAAATGACAACTTAACATTCTTGAGGTTGCTTGAATAAATTCTCATATTATAAGGTTAAAGGTTAATGATTATTAATTGAGGAAGAAAGTTAGATTGATGGGTACAGAAATTTTTTTCTAATCGCCGGAGGCAAATGAGAGAAGAAATATAGCAGAAGAAACGCCTCAAAGCCCTTTGAGGGTAAAGATGGGTGTTTAACGGAAAATCATGCTGTTCGTCAATTAGCTGCTGAACTAAGTGGTTAGACATAACAGGATGTAGTAAATTGTAATAAGATTAGATTTAGTGAATATGAATACAGCAAACCCCTTTATTTTTTCTCCATCCTACCGGATCTGGCGGCACCTGGCTTTTTGGCTGGTGCATATCATTGTATTTACTTTTATGTTCCGGCAGGCGAATCAAAATTTGGGTACCCAGTTTTTACTCTCCACTGTATGGGCTTTGCTGTTTATTATTTACATCTATCCCATCATGTATTTGTTTATCCCGCAATTTCTTTTAAAAGGAAAATACGGGCAGTTTACATTGATCATGTTGCTATGGGGTGTAGGAGGCTGGTATTGGAATTATGTATGCAGGGCATATGTGTTTTTCCCTATTGCTAATCTTTTGCATTTTAAAGTCGGAGTTAAAAATCCCTGGGCCCCGGTTAGTTTTTTAACTATGAATTCGATGGCTGGTTTTGCCAGTATGATTGTTTTATTTAAGTACTGGATAAAAAAGCGAAACGACTGGCTGCTGGCAGAAAAAGACAAAGTAACAGCGGAATTACAATTGCTGAAGGCACAGGTGCATCCTCATTTTTTATTTAATACACTTAATAATATCTATTCTTTTTCTTTAGACGCATCTCCCAAGACGCCGCAGATGATTCTCAAGCTTTCTTCGCTACTTAGTTATATGCTGTATGAGTGCAAGGCTAATGAAGTATTGCTGGAAAAGGAAATTGAAATCATGAAAAACTATATTGACCTGGAAAAGGAACGGTATGCAAACCGGCTTGAAGTTTCCATCAATATTGAAGGTGATATAAAAGGTAAGTACATAGCCCCGTTACTTATTTTACCATTTCTTGAAAATGCATTTAAGCATGGCACTTCAGAGCAATTGGAAAAACCCTGGCTGAATATGGATATTTCTGTAAAACAAAAAACGTTTCGTTGCAAAATAGCCAATAGCAAAAATGACGAACTAATAAAAGCAACTGGAGGGATTGGAATAGAGAATGTTCAAAAACGGTTAGAATATTTATATCCAGGCCGGCATGAATTGAAATTGGGCGACGAAGGCGATTTTTTTGTAGTTTCATTACAGCTTGAATTAAATGAGTCGCATGGTGTTTCGGTAGTTACAAACCAATCAATGGAGACAAGTATTGTATAAATAAATTTGTATGAAATTGCGTTGCCTGCTTGTAGATGATGAGCCACCTGCTTTAAAGGTGCTGGAGTCGCATATTTCTAACAGCAATGGATTGGAAATTGCCGGCATTTGTAAAAATGCCGTGGAGGCAATGGATGTGCTGCAGGAAAAAGCAATTGACCTTATCTTTCTCGATATTAAGATGCCTAAATTATTAGGCACTGATTTTTTAAAAAGTCTTTCCAATCCTCCCAAAGTAATTTTTGTAACGGCTTACCGTGATTATGCTGTAGAAGGCTATGAACTGGATGCCATTGATTACCTCGTAAAACCAGTTTCGTTTGAAAGATTTCTGAAAGCAGTAGCCCGGGTCAAAAAATTGCTGGGGTATGAAGTTACTGTGCAGGCGGAAGAGTATAAAAACAACCCGGACGCATTTGTTTATCTGAAAGTAGATAAGAATATGCAGAAAGTAATTGTAAACGAAATTCTGTATGTGGAAAGCTGGAAGGACTATGTAAAACTTTATTTAGATACCGGAAAAAATTTCATGGTAAAGCAATCAATCAGCTCTATGGAGAACCTGTTGTCGGGTCATAATTTTATCAGAGCCCACCGGTCGTATATGGTCTCTTTGAATAAAGTTTCAGGCTATAATAACCTCATGTTGAAATTAAAGGATAAAGAAATTCCTATCGGGCGGCTTTATAAGCAACAGGTGATGGAGGCTATCCAATCCCGGTAATTATTTAAAATCACAAATTAATTCTGATACCAAGCTGGCTTATCCACCTGGCACTACTGCCCGGGGCGGTGCTGGGGTTTATGGCCCAGGGCTTGCCGGTAAATGGAGTAAACTGGTATTGTGGAGTAAGGGTTGTTGTATTGGAGAATCCAGCAAAGCGTATCAACGCAAAATTATCTGCTGACATGAGATAAATGCGGCCCCAATTTTTATTCAGCAGGTTGGTAAAGTTGAAAACATCGTAGATAATACTTACCTCAATCGGTTTCTTTTTTGATTTGATAATAAAGTTTTGTTGTAGTCGCAGGTCAACTACCTGGGAGAAAGGGAGCCTGGCACCGTTACGGTCAGCAAATTGCCCACGGTGTTTTCGCAGGTACTTATCGGATTCTATAAAATTATTCAATGCTGTTTTTTGATCCTGCGGGGTGTAGGTAATGTTGTTGACTGTGTTTGGGAGAAAGACCATGTCGTCAAGCTCATTTGCAGCAGGAATATAAATAAGATCGTAATTACTATTTCTTCCATTGTCATTAGCTATGCTTCCACTGTACACATAGCTGAAGGGTGATCCTGATTGACCGGTATAAAAAATAGTAAAAAGAGTCGAGGCCCTTTTTTTCGAGTACAGAAATTTTCTTGTAACGCTTGCTTTGATAATATGGCCGGGAGTGAAATCAGAAACAGACCTTATTGTATTATTTCTTCCCTGTGCAGTTTCAATAGCACCCCATTGACCTGCGTTGCCACTGGTTGTTCCAGTAGGTTCAAACAGGGCTGTTGCTTTGCCATAACTATAGGACGAGGCAATGTCTAACTTATCACTAATTACTTTATTGATAACGGCAGTCAGATTATAGGAGAAACCTCTTTGCTTTTTATTATTGCTGAGTAACAGGATGGATGTGTAAGGGTTCCCCCCAGGCATCGGTATAAGCTCTGTCGATGTGTTGAGCGAAAAAATATTTCTGCTGCCAGGGTCAGCGGTTCTTTTATCCGCGGGAAGAATATTTACATTGGTATATCTTCCTTCATGTATGTTTTTTGTAAATATCACTTCTGTCGTAAAATTCCATCCATTATTAAGTTTTTTATCAGCTCCGATTGAAGTTCTGAATACAGTTGGGTATTTGAAATTTCGGGCCACCAACGAAACAGCACCTTTTGCCCTCTCCGGATTAATGCCTAACGATTGCAGGTTGGGTTGATTGAATGGATCCGGATTAAATCTTAACCCATACAACAATGGGTTGATTTCAAAAGATGAGGTATTGACATTGTAAATTTCCGAGTACCACAAATTTAAAATATGCCCGGTAAAAATGCCTGCACCACCCCTTACAGTTAGTTTTCTCTCTGGCATTGTATAAGAAAAACCCAGGCGGGGTGATAATTGCCAGTGTGTTTTCATTGGCATACCGGGAATGGCTCCTTCCAGATTATAATAATTTTCTATTGCTGCTTTGGCAATAGTATCAAAAAAGGGGTCAGTTTTAAATGATCTTGGTAAGGAGTTGCCGTCTATTCTTAATCCGGCGGTAATCCGGAAGCGGGGATTAACCTGTATTTCATCATTTATAAAAGTACCAATACGGCTTGTATTGAAAATAGAACCGGCTTTTGAATCATCATTTGTTGGGTTATCAACCAGTGACACTGTTCTTTGAAACCTGAAAGGAAAAACATTGCTCAAAAAATCATTCAGGTTGCGGTACTCGTATAATCCAAAATAGTTGGGAATGATAAGGTCATTTAGTTTTGAAAAAGTAATATCAACTCCCGTAGTAAAAACATTTTTCTTTCTTACTATCCTAAAAATATCCGACAGGTTAAATTCTGATCCTTTAAACAAGTTTATCTGCGAACCACTGTTACTACCCAGGTTAATTACACCAGCTCCATCAGTAATTCTGATAGCCGGAAAAGGCTGACCGGAAATTTCACGGTTGTTTTGCTGATTCGTAAAACTAAGTAGCAGCCGGTTATTAGAAGTGGCATTAAAAAAGGATTTCCATTCTACGGAAGCTGAATGAGTGGTGGTAGGTACACTAAAGCCATTGTTGGAAAAACGAATAGAAGTACTGCCAGTGGTACCTGGCGACCCTCTGTCTGCATAATTATACCGATAGCTAAGTGTCATTTTGTTTTTAGCAGAGGGGTTCCAGTCAAGTTTTATCATAAAGCGATCGGCGTCTAAACGGTTGTTTAAGTCCAGGAATGAACCGGCCCCATACTTATATCTGCTCTGTAATGTATCTGCCAGTGCAAAAAGTTGTTGAATATTACTATTGCCCCTGTATTGGGAAAAGGAAAATGGTTGTGGCTGCTGTTCTTTTTGTTTTTCGAGCAACAAAAAATAAAATAGTTTATTTTTTTAACCGGACCGCTTGCCCAGATACCAGCAGTTTGATTGGCAAAAGAAGAAAGTTTGACCCGTTCAAATACACCGGGAAAGCCAGGCCTTTCCTCCTGTATCGGCGACCGGCCTGCCATTTGCTCATTTCTAAAGAAATACCAGGCTGAAGATTTAAAATCATTACTGCCCGACCGGGTAATGGCATTGATGCTGCCACCGGTAAAATTGCTATACTGCACATCATACGGCGATTGCAACACTTTTATTTCTTCTAATGCCTCAACTGAGATGGGCGGTGTTCCGGTCTGGCCGCTATTAGTGCCGCTCAATGCTGTTCCCAGCATATCATTATTGTTGGAGCCGTCAATAAAAAAGGCGTTGTACTTATTGTTTTGACCACCAAGAGACATCATGCCATCCCCGTTCACTTTCGATTGTGGCACCATCCTTATATAGTCTTGCAGATTGCGGCTGATGGAAGGCAATGAAAGGAGTTGACGTTGACTGATATTTGTTTCTGTTCCAAATCGACGGGTATCTTTTTTTCTGTCTTGATAACAACTTCTGGTAATGTAATAGTGCTTTCTAGTAGTATAAACTCAAAAAAATTATCGTTTGGCGATTGGGAATATTGATAATAGAGATTGGACTCCACTAAGGTTTCATAACCGGCATAGCTGATGGTTAGTGTATATGGCCCGCCAGGGCGAAGGTTAAAAAGATGGAAATACCCTGCTGTACCTGATTTGGTAATAAAAACACTTTTAGTTGGCTCATGTACCGCAGTAATAATAGCATCCGGAAGAAATTCTTTTTTATGAGAGGTGACAACACCTGAAATATGGCTATTGGTTTCCTGGCTGTATAAATTAGAAGAAGTAAATAAAACAAAAATAATGCTGCACAGCAGAACAGCTATATGGGGTTTCTGAATTTTCATTGTAGCTAATAAAGATTTAGCCACAATAAGCTACAAAAAAGAAAAGGAAGAAGGAAGCATAATTTTTGCTTTCGGTCGAAAAAAATTGAAGTTCGGCGAAATTGCAGTTTACTTAAAAAAATCAGAAACCACTGTTTATCTTTATTGTATGAGTGATTATAGTAGTTACTTCGACGCCAACAAACAACTCTGGAATCAGCGAACCGCCGTTCACAAAGATTCTTCTTTCTATAACCTTGCCGGGTTTAAAGCCGGTGAAAACGTATTGACCCCAATCGAACTGAATGAACTTGGTGATGTAAAAGGAAAGACAATGCTTCACCTACAATGCCATTTTGGAATGGATAGTCTTAACTGGGCCAGATTGGGGGCAGTTGTTACAGGAGTTGATTTATCAGATGAAGCAATCAAAGAAGCTAAACAATTGAACAACGACTTGGGAATGAATGCAACATTCATTTGTTGCAATGTCTACGATTTAAAGGAACACCTGAACGAAAAATTTGATATCGTTTTTACCTCTTACGGCACCATCGGTTGGTTGCCCGATTTGAATAAATGGGCAGAAATAATCAGTTGCTACCTGAAACCTGGTGGCATTTTCTATATGGCCGATTTTCATCCGGTACTATGGATGTTTGATGATGAGTTTACACACTTTCAATATTCATACGAAAACAGTGAAGTAATAATAACTGAGAGTGAAGGCACTTATACCGACCGGGATGCTGATATTATGGGAAAAGAATATGGCTGGAATCATAGCATCAGTGAAATATTGAATGCTTTAATTACAAATGGTCTGCAGATAGGGCATTTTAATGAATTTATGTATTCTCCCTATGCCTGTTTTCGAAATACAGTAGAGTTTGAAAAAAGCAAATGGCATATCAAAGGATTAGAAGGAAAGATACCAATGGTGTACAGTATCAGGGCGGTCAAACAATAATCAAAACCCTTATCTTCGTCCCGAAAATTAAGCTCTAATGTTACCTAAGTACAAACGCATCCTCCTCAAACTTTCCGGTGAAGCATTAATGGGCGATAAAAGCTTTGGATTTGACACCGACGTCATAGCCATGTATGCCCAGGATATTAAGTTAATTACCGAATTGGGCGTTCAGGTGGCCTTAGTGATTGGCGGAGGTAATATTTACCGTGGTATGAATGAAGCTGATACAGGTATTGAAAGGGCACATGGAGATTATATGGGGATGCTGGCTACGGTCATCAATGGAATGGCGGTACAGGCAGGATTGGAAAAAGTAGGTGTATATACCCGTTTACAAAGTGCTATTAAAATGGAGCAGATTGCTGAGCCCTATATCCGCCGCCGGGCTATCCGCCACTTAGAAAAAGGCCGGGTGGTTATTTTCGGAGCCGGGACTGGTAACCCTTACTTTACAACTGATACTGCCGGCTCACTGCGGGCAATCGAAATTAATGCAGATGTTATTCTGAAAGGAACAAGAGTTGATGGTATCTATACTGCCGACCCTGAAAAAGACCCTACTGCTACTAAATACAATGTCATTACCTATCAGGATTGTCTCTCCCAAAACCTGAAGATTATGGATATGACAGCCTTTACCCTTTGCCAGGAGAATAACCTTCCTATCATTGTTTTTGATATGAACAAACCCGGTAATCTTCGCCGGGTAGTGACAGGTGAAAAAGTAGGTACATTGGTAAGAGGATAAATTCTACAATTTTAGGGTAATAGTACATTTACTATTTGCTGGTATCGTACAGCGGCTATCTTGCATCTGCTTATATCCCTTGTGAAAAACTATTAATTACTGTCTGCTCACTTTTAATAGTTTCAAATCTGACGTTTCTGTTATGGCAAATCTTTCCCTTTCTATCATTGAGATTATTGTGCTTATGCTGGGAGCAATTACTCTTGGTATTACCATTCATTTCTTTATAACCAGCCGCAAGGGAATGAAATCATCCCCGATGGAAACAGAAAAAGTCTCCAAGACACTGGAAGAGTGGAAGCTTCGCTATTTTAATGATACTGAAATAAGAGATAAGAGTTAACTGACTTAAGAAAGCGATTAGAAGAAGCAAAAGAGAATAATAATATCAATCTGATTGAAGCAGAAGAAACAAAGAAGCTGAACAGGAAACTGCAAGCCGAAATAGACACACTACGGAAAACTGCACCACCAACAGGTGAAAAGCAGCCAGACTATATTACACAACTCCGCCAGGCACAAAGCAGTTGCTGGAGCATAATGAAAAAATTAACCAGTTACTCGGACAGATAGATATTGTGAAAGAAACAGAAGAGAAACAACAGGAAATATTGAAAACAAATGAAGAGCTTTCCAATATGGTTGATGATTTGAAGTTGATGTTATCACAAAAAGAAAAGGAAGTAAACAATATTCAGCAAAAGGAGCATCTGACAAAAGAAATGAATTCAATGCTGGATAGTGCCTATAACGAATTCAACACACTGCAGGATAAAATACATAAACTGGAGAGCCAGGTAAATGCTTCCAAACGGATCAATATGGAACATGAAGATTTGAAAGAGGCCCACTATAGAGTGTCCCAGGATTATGAAGAACTAAAACGTAAAAATGGCGCTACCGTTTCCGAAAACAAACAATTGCTGGAAGAGCTGACAGAAACAGAAGACAAATTAAAGGAAGCTAACTTTCAGCGGCAGCAACTACAAAAAAGAGTGGCTTACCTGGAAGAACTTAATAACGATATGCAGGCGGTTGCTGATGCCAATAAAAAACTGGAGGGCCAGTTAAAACGTATTGGCGAATTAGAAAGTATGCTGAATATGGTGGCAGAAGAAAGAGACGAACTGGCCAAGAAACATTTCAATTCATAAACACAGTTGTTTATACGAGTTAACCCGGTTCTTCACCGGGCTTTTTTATGTAATGTGTATGAAGGCATTAACTTTGTAATTCAAACTCTAAACATGATAGGAAGTATCGCCGATATCAGGAAAAATTATTCACAGGAAAGATTGTCGGAGAAAGATGCTGAAGCAAATCCCATGCAGCAGTTTTCAAAATGGTGGGATGAAGCCATGGCTTCAGAAATTGATGAAGTGAATGCCATGACACTGGCTACTGCTTCTTCTGACGGTA
Source organism: Chitinophagaceae bacterium (assembly GCA_016719015.1). Classification (GTDB taxonomy): domain Bacteria; phylum Bacteroidota; class Bacteroidia; order Chitinophagales; family Chitinophagaceae; genus JJ008. Next base: position 170,556 of record JADKAZ010000006.1, on the reverse strand, counting down.
TACCTTCTGCAAGGATAGTATTATTAAAAGGATATGATACAACGGGCTTTACCTTTTTTACTAACTATAGCAGCTTTAAAGGTCAGCAGCTGGCCGAAAATCCTAAGGCCTGCCTGGTTTTTTTCTGGAAAGAATTGGAAAGACAGGTTCGTATTACCGGCCTGATTGAAAAAATCAGTTCTGCAGCAAGTGATGAATATTTTAGCTCCAGGCCAGCCGGAAGTCAGATAGGAGCATTAGCATCACCTCAAAGCCAGGTAATTGAAAGCCGTGAATGGCTGGATAATCATTACAAGGATCTTGAAAATAAATTGGAGGGTAAACAATTGCAACGACCATCACACTGGGGTGGTTATATTGTAAAGCCCGTTATTATTGAATTTTGGCAGGGGCGTCCCAGTCGCCTGCATGACAGACTGCAGTATATACTAATGCAAGATGGTGAGTGGAAAATCGAGAGATTGGCACCCTGAGAATGAGCATAAAAAGTAAATAGGATATAATGTAGTAATTAATATATCCTATTTACACTTTATTAAGCACTCTTTTTAGCTGCAGTTTTCTTTGCTGCTGCTTTTTGAGCCAGGCTTTTAGTAACAGGTCTGCTTTTACCAAAAGAACCTTTAAAACGTTTGCCTTTAGCTGTTTTTTTATCTCCTCTTCCCATACAATGTTATTTTAATTGATTTGTAAAAATAGACTATTATCTACCTGTAAAAAAAACTCCGTCCCGAATTGTCCGGAATGGAGCTTTTCTATTGCCATACATAATGCGGTTACATTTTAGCAGCCAATTCTTTACCAGCCTTAAACTTAGCAACTTTTCTTGCTTTGATTTTAATGACTTCACCAGTTTGCGGATTACGACCATTGCGGGCAGCTCTTTTAGATACAGAGAAAGTGCCAAAACCAACCAGGGTAACTTTACCACCACCTTTTAATGTTTTTGTAACTGCCTCTACGAAAGAATCCAGAGCAGCATTTGCCTGTGTTTTAGTGATGCCTGCATCGTCAGAAAGTTTTGCGATTAATTCAGCTTTGTTCATGTGTTGTGATTTTTTTATGTTTTGGTAAGAGCAACAAATTTAGAAGCTTTTTTATTCCGGCAAAATATTTTTATTTGATTTCTGAATTTTGACGAATCAGCCCGAAACCGCATGGGCAAGGTTTTGAGAGGATAATATGGATGAATAAATTGGGAATAAAATTATTTTTATTTTATGAAAGCCTTGCCAGTAAAGGGTTTCGTCGGTAAGTGAGCAAATCCTTGCCAGTAGCGGGTTTGAAAAGAATATACAACTGTTTCAGCATTTGCAAAATAAAATATTTCTTTTGCACACTCAATGCACAACCTGCATTACCGAACGAAAGGCGATGAATTGATTGCCCCATTTGTCAATACTTTTTTTTCTCATATCATCAGAGAATTTGTCTATATAGCGGTTATACAATGCTTTGCTTTCTGCATGATATTGTATAGCATAAGTTGGTCCGTCCGTTTCATCTACCTCCATCAGCCGTAAAATGGTGGCGTGGGTAAAACATCCTGTTGCTATCAGCTCAGGTATATGGACGTTTTTTAACCAAAGGAGCCACTGATTGGCAATGACATGCTCTATTTTGACGGTAACATTATAAATAATCATGATGATTAGATTTTTATATCGAGGTAAACAGGACAATGGTCACTATGCTTCACATCCGGATAAATATCAGCATCCTTTACATTTTTTTTCAGTTCGTCTGTTACCGTGAAGTAATCAATTCTCCATCCTTTGTTTTGTGCCCTCACTGTAGAAACCGCTGACTCCACCAACTATAACGATGCGGCTCCGGATGAAATTCTCTGAACACATCTACCCAACCATTTTCCAGGAATTTTGTCATCCATTCTCTTTCTTCGGGTAAAAACCCGGATGATTTTTTATTCCCTTTCGGGTCATGAATATCAATTTCTTTATGGGCAATATTATAATCACCACATAGGATAAGTTTCGGGGTTTTCTTTCTGAGTTTATTCAGCCAGGCATTGAATTCATCAAGCCATTTATATTTAAAATCTTGTCGTTCTTCACCACTGGTGCCGGACGGAAAGTAAGCATTGATAAGTTTTACATCTTTAAAATCAAGTTGAATGACACGGCCTTCATCATCACAAGGTCCGTGACCATTTCCATATTCTACTTTATCGGGTTTGATCTTAGTAAACACGGCTACACCACTATATCCCTTTTTTTGTGCACTGAACCAATAGTGGTGAAACCCTAAATCTTCCAGTTGTTTTACATCCACATCTCCCTGAACGGCTTTTGTTTCCTGCAGGCAAATAACATCAGCCGGATTTGTCTTAAGCCAGTCAAAGAAACCTTTCTTGATTGCGGATGCCATTTTACGTTATAAATTATTTTCATAATAAAACTTTATGAAATACGCATTGCATATCCTGGGGGGAATGTTTAAATTGGAAAGCAATTTACATTTTACAATGGAAGCAACGACAAAATCAACAAGTAGTATAATTATCCCCTCAAAGAGCCTGTTTATTTAGACGGCCCCAAAAGCCGTAGTTATGAATTTGGATTTGCCTGGCGGGTTTTCTGGCAATTTATCAAGGGGTTTAGAAACCTCCATTTCATCGGTCCCTGCATTACTGTGTTTGGCTCTGCCAGATTTAAGGAAGATCATCCGTATTATATTAAAGCAAGAGAATTTGGAAAACAGATTGCAGAATCAGGATTGACAACCATGACGGGTGGTGGCCCGGGTATTATGGAAGCAGCGAACCGGGGGGCATTTGAAAATAACGGAAAATCTATTGGTTGTAATATCCAACTGCCTTTTGAGCAAAAGCAAACCCTTATGTCCACAAGTCTGTGACCTTCGAGCATTTTTTTTTAGAAAAGTATTGTTGGCAAAGTACTCTTATGCCTTTATCATCATGCCCGGTGGGTTTGGTACTATGGATGAACTGTTTGAGATACTGACACTGGTACAAACCAAATCAGTCACCAATTTTCCTATTGTTTTATTTGGTAAAGAGTATTATCAGCCATTAATGGAAAATATTGAATGGATGGCCCAACAGGGCACTATTTCAAAGGAAGATATGAGTCTTGTACTTATTACTGATAGTATCGACGAAGCAATGCAACACATTAGCAATTATATCAGTACCAATTATAAGGTAAGGCCCCGGAAACGTTACTGGTGGTTGTTTGAAAAGAGGTAATAGCAATGTGTACCTATTACACAAAAGTGTTATCTTCATAGCAAAATTGCTTTGCCATGTGGGTCAAAAAATTACTATTTGTATTCCTGGTTACAGGATTTATTCAAACTGCCTATGCTGACCAGTCTCTTAAAATTTATTCTCCTGACGGAAATATTCAATTAGGAATACTCCATCGTACGGATGGTAGTATTGCATACCAGGTTTTTTATAAAGGGAAAACTGTAATTGCCACTTCCGGCTTAGGGATGAAATTCAAATCTCCGGATGTTTCCTTAACAAAATTTGATGTGCCTGCTGTTGATTCATCTGTTGCAGATGAAACATGGAAACCGGTATGGGGAGAAACAAGTAGTATCCGGAATAATTACAAACAACTTGTATTAAAATTAGCTGACCGCTCCGGCTCCGGAATTCAATTACAAATTATTTTCCGGGTGTTTAATGATGGAGTTGGATTTCGGTATTCATTTCCACCACAATCCAAACTCAACCATTTTATAATCGCAAATGAGCTTACCCAATTTGCGGTAACCGGTGACCATAAAACTTTTTGGATTCCCGGTGATTATGATACGAACGAATTCAAGTATAATACTACTGTGCTGAGTCAAGTAGATGCAAGTAGCAGCGCTATGAGCCAGGAAATAGCTGCCAAAACATTTTTTGATAAGAATGCTGTACAAACACCATTGATGATGAAATCCGCTGATGGTTTGTATATTAATATTCATGAAGCAGCGTTGGTAAACTATCCTGCCATGAACCTGGTGATCGATAAATCATCTTTTATTTTGCAAGCTCATCTTGTCCCTGATGCTGTAGGTAATAAAGCCTATTTACAAACACCTGCGGTAACTCCGTGGAGAACTATTATCGTCAGCGATAAAGCCACAGAAATTCTTGCTTCAAAACTGATCCTAAACCTGAATGAGCCTTCCAAAGTCGCTGATCCATCGTGGATCAAGCCACATAAAATGGTGGGAGTGTGGTGGGAGCTGCATGTTGGTAAATCAAGCTGGGATTATGCCGCCACACAATCAGGTTCCACATTAGTAGCACATGGACGACATGGTGCAACAACAGCCAACGTTAAAAAATACATAGACTTTGCTTCAAAAATGGAATTGAAGGAGTGCTTGTGGAAGGGTGGAATGTGGGATGGGAGGACTGGTTTGGCCAATGGAAAGAAGATGTATTTGATTTTGTAACCCCTTATCCTGATTTTGATGTAAAGGAACTGCAACAGTATGCAGCATCCAAAGGGGTGAAGATCATTATGCATCATGAAACATCTGCTTCTGTTACTAATTATGAAAGATGGATGGATACGGCGTATCGATTTATGAAAAACTATGGATATGACGCAGTAAAAACAGGTTATGTAGGAAGAATTATTCCGAGAGGCGAACACCACGACGGGCAGTGGATGGTAAAACATTACGAAAGAGTAATGAAGAAAACAGCTTCCTATAAAATTATGCTTGATGCACATGAACCGGTTCGACCTACTGGCTTGCACAGAACCTATCCTAATTTTCTTGCCTGTGAAGCAGCAAGAGGCAATGAATTTAATGCGTGGAGTGAAGGCAATCCACCGGAGCATGAAACAATTTTGGCTTTACAAGACTGATGGGCGGACCGATGGATTATACACCCGGTTTGTTCAGGATAAAGCTGAATCAGTTTGACTCCACGAAAAAAGAACAGGTACACACCACTTTATGTAAACAGCTGGCTTTATATGTTACCATGTACAGTCCTTTGCAAATGGCCGCTGACTTGCCCGAGAATTATGAAGCAAAAATGGATGCTTTCCAATTCATAAAAGATGTAGCAGTAGATTGGGATGATACTAAAATACTGGAAGCAGAACCCGGCGATTATGTCATTACTGCCCGGAAAGCAAAAGGGAAGGAGACCTGGTTTTTAGGAGCAATGACAGATGAACAACCGAGGAACTTTACTACTTCTTTATCTTTTTTAGCTACGGATAAAAAATATGTTGCCACCATTTACAGAGATGCAGACAATGCAGACTGGAAAAATAATCCTGAAGCCTATGTGATTGAAAAATTTCTGGTGGATAGTAAAACGATGCTGAAATTAAAATTGGCTCCCGGCGGCGGAACTGCTGTAAGTTTGGCACCTGCTACAGCAGAAGAAGCTAAACACATTAAAAAAATTAAATAATGGCATTTGTTGATATACTCGGTTACTCTGCGGGAGCAATAACATCCCTTACGTTTCTTCCCCAGGTAATTAAAACCTGGAAGGAAAAATCAGCAAAAGATATTTCTTTACTGATGTTTTTAATTGCAGCTATAAATGAAGTAATGTGGATCTGGTACGGTGCATTGCTTGATAACTGGGTCATTATTCTTACCAATGCAATCGTACTTTCCATGTCATTAATAATGATATGGTTAAAATACAGGTACAAATAATGGCAGCGATAAATACAATCATTTTTGATCTGGGAGGGGTACTAATTGACTGGAATCCCAAATATGTTTTTAATGAGACCTATTTTGACTCCATTGAGAAAAGAGATTATTTCCTTACTACTATCTGCACTTTAGACTGGAATGAGAAACAGGATGAGGGTCGTTCTATTGTAGGTGCTACAGAAGAACTGGTAAAGCAATATCCTGATTGGGAAACAGCTATCCGGGATTATTACGGCAGGTGGACCGATATGCTGAAGGGACCTATTGCTGGTACTGTTAATATTTTCCGCCAGTTAAAAGATACCCATCATTATAAATTTTATGCATTAACCAACTGGCAGGCAGGATTGTTTGATATTGCCCTTGTTCGCTATAATTTTCTCCATTGGTTCGATGGCAGGGTAGTGAGTGGCGAAGAAAAAATTAGAAAACCATTTCCGGAGTTTTACAATTTACTACTCAAGCGGTACAATGTAAAGGCGGAGGAAGCTTTGTTTATTGACGATAATTTGCGAAATATAAAGGCCGCGGAGGCATTAGGCTTCAACAGCATTCACTTTGATTCTCCTGAACAATTAATACGGGAAATGAATGCCTATAACCTATTAAAGTAATTTTATTCCAGCACCGGCCTTAACCACTTCCCCGCCTCTTCCAAACTCATTCCTTTTCGGTTCGCATAATCTTCCAGCTGGTCTTTACCAATTTTACCCAAACCAAAATAATGGCTTTGCGGATGAGCGATATACCAGCCGCAAACAGAAGCCGGTGGATTCATAGCTAGGCTTTCAGTCATTTCAATGCCGATGTTTTCTGTAACATTCAATAAATCAAATAATTTAATTTTCTCTGTATGGTCGGGACAGGCCGGATAGCCTGGTGCGGGCCGGATACCTTTATATTCTTCCCGTATCATTTGTTCATTGGTCAATGTTTCGTTTTGGTCATAACCCCAGTATTCTTTTCTCACTTTTTCATGCAGGCATTCTGCAAAGGCTTCTACAAAACGGTCAGCCAATATTTGCACCAGTATTTTATTGTATTCATCATGATCAGCAGCAAACTGGTCAATATATTTTTTGCACCATGAATGGTAACAGCGAATGCACCCATGTAATCTCCGTTGGTGTCGCCATCGCCAAGCGGGGAACTGTTTTGCGTTGGTTTGATGAAATCAGCTAATGAATAACTGGGTTGCCCAACAGCTTTCTTTAGTTGCTGCCGGAGTGATTCAAGTTTTACTTCTCCTGTACTTGTTTGTAAGGTTACCGTATCTGCATTATTACTGGCGGCGGGCCAGAATCCAATAACACCATCTGCCATGAACCATTTCTCTTTTACCAATTGCTCCACCATCTTTGTTGCATCATTATAAAGACGGGTAGCTTCGACACCGAAAATTTTATCTGATAGTACTTCAGGAAACGACCGGGCATTTTCCCAGGCGATAAAGAAAGGTCCCCAGTCAATATACCGGGCAATGGTAGCCAGATCAAAATCCTTCAACACTTTCACACCGTCTACGGCAGGCCTGGTCGGGGTATAATTTTTCCAGTCAAAATACTCTTTGGTAACAACCGCTTCACTATAGGGAATCAGCGTTTTTTTGTTCTTATTCAAAAACTGGTTGCGGAGCTCTTCATATTCATGTTGTGTTTGCTGAAGCAGGGAGCTGCGTTGTTCTTTATTGAGTAAGGTGCTAACCGCCGTTACACTTCTGGATGCATCAAGAATGTGCAATACCCCATTGTCATATTGCGGCGCAATTTTTACTGCCGTATGCATTCTCGAAGTGGTAGCGCCGCCGATCAACAATGGTTGTTTCATGCCACGGCGTTTCATCTCATGTGCCACATGCACCATTTCATCCAGGGAGGGAGTAATAAGGCCACTGAGGCCAATTATATCAACATTTTCCTTATCAGCCGTATCTAAAATTTTGTCTGTTGGCACCATTACACCAAGGTCAATAATGTCGTAACCATTACAGCCCAATACAACACCTACAATGTTTTTACCAATATCATGCACATCGCCTTTTACCGTTGCCAGTAAAACTTTAGGCGCCCCGGCAGCTTCTTCATTAATAGTACCGGCAGCGAGATGTGCCTGTTTTCTTTCTTCTTTTTCGGCTTCAATGAAAGGAGTGAGAACGGCTACCGATTTTTTCATCACCCTTGCACTTTTTACTACCTGTGGTAAAAACATTTTACCAGCTCCGAATAAATCTCCCACTACATTCATACCATCCATCAGCGGGCCTTCAATAACATCAAGAGGTTTTGGGTATTTGTTTCTGGCTTCTTCAGTATCCGCATCAATATAATCGGTGATTCCGTTTACCAAAGAATGTTTTAACCTTTCTTCTACTGAAGTTTCTCTCCAGCTTTCATCTTTTATATTTTCTTTTCCTTTTGCTTTTACTGTTTCGGCAAAAGCGATCAGGCTTTCAGTAGCTTCATTGTTATCATTATTGCGGTTAAGAATTACATCTTCGCAAAGCTTTTTCAGCTTCGGTTCTATTTCATCATACACAACTAACTGTCCCGCATTTACTATACCCATGTCCATACCCGCCTTGATGGCATAAAAAAGAAACACACTGTTCATGGCTTCCCGTACATGATCATTTCCACGAAATGCAAAAGAAAGATTGCTGACACCACCGCTAACTTTCGTTAAAGGCATCAGTTGTTTTATTTCTTTGGTAGCCTCTATAAAATCAACACCATAATTATTATGCTCTTCCATACCGGTGGCAATAGCAAAAATATTAGGATCGAAAATTATATCCTGCGGATCGTAGCCCACCTGTTCTGTCAATATTTTATAGGCACGGTGGCAAATTTCTACTTTGCGTTGTTTGGTATCAGCTTGTCCTTTTTCATCAAATGCCATTACTATAACTGATGCACCGTAGCTCTGGCAAATAATGGCCTGTTCTATGAATTTAGCTTCGCCTTCTTTCATAGAAATAGAGTTTACAATACACTTTCCCTGTACACATTTTAATCCCGCCTCAATGATCCCGAACTTGGAGCTGTCGATCATGATCGGAATCTTAGCAATATCCGGCTCACTTTGTACCAGGTTCAGGAAAGTGGTCATTGCCAGCACACCATCTAATAAGGCATCATCCATATTTACATCGAGTACCTGGGCTCCATTCTCTACCTGTTGCCTTGCTACACTTAATGCTTCTTCGTATTTATTTTCCTTGATGAGGCGGGCAAATTTTTTCGAACCTGTTACATTCGTTCTTTCACCAACATTTACAAAATTAGTTTCCGGTCTTACAACCAATGGCTCTAATCCGGCTAATCTTAAATACGGTTTGATAACAACTGTGTCGTGCATTTATGAATTCTTTTTTACAAACAGCTTTTTTATAAATGAAAAGTTGTTCACTACAAGTATAAGGAGAGATATTAATATCAGTAGTTGGGGAGTGGTCATGCTAATTCTTTTTCTACTACGGGTAATTGCCTGGGTGTAATATTTTTTACTTCCTGTGCAATATGCCTGATATGATCAGGGGTAGTGCCACAGCAGCCGCCTACAATATTCACCCAGCCTTCCTTTGCCCAATCTTCCAGGTAGTGGGCGGTGTCTTCGGGGTGTTCATCATATTCTCCCATAGCATTGGGTAAACCCGCATTGGGATAGGCCGATACATAACAGCTGGCTATTTGTGAAAGTTCCTCAATATGGGGTCGCATTTCTTTTGCCCCTAATGCACAGTTCAGGCCAACACTGATTGGTTTGGCATGCATGATAGAAGTGTAGAAAGCTTCAAGAGTTTGCCCGCTGAGTGTTCTGCCAGACGCATCAGTAATCGTCCCACTGATCATGATTGGCAAGGCTTCTTGCTTTGTATCCCTAAAATATTTTTTAATGGCGAAGATGGCCGCTTTTGCATTCAGTGTATCAAATATGGTTTCTATGAGCAAAATATCAACGCCGCCATCTACCAATCCTTTTACCTGTTCATAATAGGCATTTACCACTTCATCAAATGTAACAGCACGGAAGCCCGGATTGTTTACATCGGGAGAAAGTGATAATGTTTTATTTAATGGCCCGATAGCACCAGCTACCCATGCCTGTTTACCGGATTGTTTAATAGCTTCTTTAGCACACCTGGCTGCAGCTACATTTAATTCATAAGCCAACGACTGCATTTCATAATCAGCCATTGCAATAGTAGTGCTGCTAAAAGTATTTGTTTCAATAATATCAGCACCTGCATCCAGGTAGTCCTTATGTATTGCGGTAATGATATGTGGTTGTGTAATGTTCAGCAGATCATTATTGCCTTTTACATCACACTGCCAGTCTTTAAACCTTTCGCCACGGTAATCTGCTTCGGTTAGTTTGTGGCGTTGAATCATAGTGCCCATAGCACCATCAATAATTAAAATGCGTTCTTTCAAACAATCCTGAATTGTTTTCATACAATGAATGTTTGCGAACTATAAACGTTGGGAAACCGTGGAGGGAGTCTCGTACGTTTATTAGTTCTTGTTTAGAGCAGGCCGAACAATAAACAAATCCGCCTGTAGTATGGCAGCAAAGCTAAGTTATATAGGTATAATAAACAAGCGGGGCGGGACTTACCGGTTAGAGACATAACTCTCAACGGGGAGGCGGTTTTGCAGACTTCTTGCCAGGGTCATTTCATCGGCATATTCGAGTTCGCCGCCGAAGGCAATACCACGGGCAATAGTAGTGATGCGGATACTGAAAGGCTGTAACTTCTTCTGAATATAATAGATAGTGGTGTCACCTTGTATGTTGGGGTTCAATGCAAAGATCAATTCTTCTGTCTTCTCTTTTTCAATTCGATTGATTAATGATTCGATATTCAATTGGTCGGGGCCAATGCCATCCAGCGGGGAGATAACCCCGTTCAATACATGGTAGGTTCCGTTGAATTGCTGTGTGCTTTCAATGGCAATCACATCCCGGATACTTTCCACCACACAAATCACTTCCTGTTTTCTTAGTGAATTGGCACAGATAGAACAAATATCTCCATCCGCTACATTAAAACAACGTTGACAAAATTTAATTTCACTCCTCATCCGGGCTATGACTTCGCTAAACTGTCCTACCTCTTTGGTATCCTGCTTTAATAAATGCAATACCAACCGTAAAGCCGTCTTTTTGCCAATACCGGGAAGTTTGGCAAATTCATTGACGGCATTTTCTAAAAGGGAAGAGGAAAATTGCATGGAGCAAAGATAGTCAATGGTGAATAGTGAAATGTCAATAGGATTCCTGAAAGAGCCGGGTTCTATTCACAATTGGGTATTCACTAAAGTGTTATTTCAATTTCATTCTGCCAGGCTGGTTTCACAGTTATTTTTCTTTCAATTGATTTCACCAATTCAGGCTGTTTGTGTTTGCCGAAAAATTGACCCGGATCCCATACACCGTTTTTATTTGTATCATATAAAATGCGAAGCTCATATTCGCCGGGAAGGAAAAGAGGCTGCGAAAACTCAGCATTGCTCAGCGATACGGATTTAAAAATATTTTCACTTAAAACAAAGAGCAGAACTGGGTTTTTGGCTATATCCAGATTTTTAAATTTTAATTGCAGAGAGCCGTAATCAGCTATTTTTTTTGTTTTAAAGCTAAGGGTATCGGTCTTCAATAATTTTTTACCGGAAGAGTCTGATGCAAAATCCTTGTCTAGAATAAGATGGTAGGTGGTGTTTTCTTTCCAATCAGTTTGACCGGTCAGGGGGGTGTGTATAAGAACAATTTTTTTGTTATTGGTGTCTTTTTGAAATGTATAACCAGCAACTGGGGTAAAAACAGAATCGGTATAAAGCCTGATTTTTGTTGAGTCGAAAGAACGAAGAGGCTGTTCAAAAGTTATGGTGAAATTAGCCAACAAGTCCTGCTGATTATTATTGAGATTAGTCAGGTACTTTAAACGGTTATCAGCAGCCATTCCTTCTCCTTTTTTATTTCGATTTCCGATATTGATACCGGATTGTGCAGCAGTTTGCTGAGGCGGTGGCTTTACTGAGTATGCATACAAGGTAACAGGTTCGGTTTTGCCCGAGACAATTACTGGCTTATCCGCAAAAGCGAACAATTGTTTATCACTGAAATACCGACGGGTGCCACCCTCATCTTTAAGGGCATACAGGTAAAAAGTTTTGGGGGGAAGATTTTTAAAAATAAAATTCCCTTTACTATCCAGTTTTGCTACATAGCGGGGTTTATCTTTCACCACCACGGAATCATCGGCACTGGTATGAAGCATGACAATTAATGTAGAATCTGTTTTGCCGGTTTCAGCCAGCATCACATTGCCGGTAAGTTCTAATGAATCAATATACTTTCCGGTGGAGAAGGTATAGGTAAATCCCTTTATGGGATTTCCTTCGGTATAGTCTTTAATGGCATCACCGAAGTTTATAGAATAAGTAGTATTGGCTTCAAGGCTATCTTTCAATTTTACTGTAACGGTATTTAATTTAAAGTCCACAGAAGGATTGATCCTGGGAGAAGGAGAAACGGATAAATTTTCCTGTACAGCCTGCACATCCACAAACTCATCAAAAGTGAAAACGATTTTATTTCCTGTAAAATTTCTTGTAGAGTCGACCGGAGTAGCTTTCAGAAGTACCGGGGGAATGGAGTCTCTTGGTCCACCTTGCGGCGGTATGATATTGGCGCAGCCCGGACCACTGATTATACTGATTAAAGAGATTATAAGGAGGGCTGTTGCTGATATTACACTTTTATAACTCATGCGAGGTGCAAACTTAAAGAGTTTGCCGGGAATGGGTTGTTTTTAAAATCATAAATCCCCAGAAGTAGAACAAGTTCACCTCAGGGCGAACGAAGCAGAACAAGTCCGCTTCACGGTTAGTCTTCTGTAGGTTCTTCTTCCAGCGAATGCAGGGCAATTGCCAGGTTATTGGTTTTTACAAAATTGCACCAATGGCAATCTTCTTTTCCGCAGCCGGTATAAAAGTCCCGGTTTTGAATTTTCTCCCAGGTATCAGTTATTTGCTGAGTAACGGTTATAATATCTACCGGAGAGATAACTACTTTTTCTTTCCGATAGTTTTTCTTTTTGTCGGGTTCAATAAAATCAAATTCGGTGCTTACGACTTTCCAGTCTTTCTGCTCGTAATTATCTACGAGTATTTTATAGAAAACGGCTTGCCGCCAGTAGTCGCCGCCATTGGGGTCTTTGTCTGACGGCCCTTTTGTTTTGGGAATACCTTTATCAGGGTCGCCGGATTTATAGTCAACTACGTTTACTGATTTACCATCGAATTCTAATTTATCCAATGCGCCTTTTAACGGCACATCTTTATAAACGGTTTTAATTCGCCGTTCGATGGTTACAATTTTATTAAAACTGCTGATGTATTTATCGTAATAGTGGCTCAATACTTCCTGGCCATATTCGAGGCGGCGGGCATATTGTTCCCTGGTAAAACTTTCTCTATGACGTTCTATGTACCATACAAAGTCACCAATAAATTCTTCTTTCGGTTCAAATGTATCTTTCTTACCATCCTGCATTTTGCGGAATAGTTTTTCCAGTGCATGATGCACAGCCGAACCAAATTCAGTGGCTTCATTCTTTGGAGATGGTATGCGGACTAAATTTTTGAAATAAAACTCCAGGGGGCATTTCAGGTAATTATTCAGCGCTGTTACATTCATTACAAACTTATCCAGCAATTGGCCAATATATTCTTCTTCTATTTTATCAATTTCGGGTGCCTGCGCTTCTATAAAATGCAACGCTGCAAATTCAGATAATACTCCGGTGTCGATAATTATTTTCTCTATTGGCAGTTGATGTTCGTCCTGTATTTCTGCAATAAACATCGATGGCTCTAATTCTTTGCCATCATTTTTGAATTTGCTGTAGGAAATATAAAGATGCTGTTCTGCTCTAGTTATTGCTACATAAAATAATCTACGCAGTTCTTCCTCATCGTTAGTACCGGCTAGCGAAGTAAACATTGTGTCCGGTAATTTATATCCACCACCGGGTTTTCTTTTCTTTTCCCAGAATGACGAATTGCAACCAACGAGTAATACATATTCAAACTCCAATCCTTTTGAGCCATGTGCTGTCATCAGGTTTACACCTTTATCGCTGCCACTTACCTGTACCAAAGGCAGTTTGATGTCCTCTTTTTCCATCATCTCAATAAGGTTCACAAATCCCTGGAGATTTAAAGTGGGGTTACGATGGGTTTCATCTTTTACAAAATCAAACAGGCCAGTTAGTATTTGCAACTGCCAATGTTTGTCGGGGCTTTGCATTATGTGACTAAGCACACCGGCTTCCCTGATAATATTTTCAAATAAATGCTGTAGCGTAACATTGGAAACATCAGTAACCAATTGCTCAATGATAGCTGATGTTTTTTTCAACCCTCCGTGAAGATTACTGCTGAAAAGATCTTTAGCCGGAGCCAGGGATTTTTCAACCAATAATTGGCGAATGGAAGTCTTATCATCTTTATATCTTTTCTCAGCTACTTCCATACTTATTTTGGCAATTTCAATAGATGGAATGCCAAACCAATCGAAGTGTAAAATTTCAAACAGCATTTCATCGCCGCTATATGAAATATCATGTTCTGATGCGAGGTACTTTAATACCAGCATTATTTTTTGTCCCAGCGACAATTCCAAAATATTCAAATGCCGTTTGCTATATACCGGAATATTCAGCAGCTTGAAATATTGCGCCAGTTCTTCTCCGTATTTATTTTCTTTATAGATAATGCCGATTTTTCCAGGGGGCACTTGTTGCCCCACTAAATCCTGCACTTGTTTTGCTATGCCGATCATCTCTTGCCGCTGGGTATCGTATTCCCGGATGAATGGTTTATTAGTTAATTGGTTAATAAGTTGATTAGTGGAAAGCAGTTCTTTGCTAAGGCCTTCAATCTTTTTTACCAACCGTTCGTCATTGCGGTTGATTAACGTTTTTGAAATATCTAAAATTGGTTGTGTAGATCGATAGTTGTTGGTTAATACAACAGTGAGTAGATCGTTTTGATAGTTAGCGGCAAAGTCCAGCATATTTTCTACGTTGGCTCCCTGAAAGCGATAGATACTCTGGTCATCATCACCCACTACAAATACATTGGGCTTTTCCCAATAGCTGATCAATAATTCTACCAACCTGTTTTGTGTACCGCTTGTATCCTGGTATTCATCTACCAGTATGTATTGATATTTTTCCTGGTAGTTGGCGAGCAGGTTTTTGTTTTCTTCAAATGCTTTGATGACCCAGTTGATCATGTCATCAAAATCATAGCGATTCTTTTTCCGCATTAATTGTTGAAAACGGTCAAATTCACCAACTGCAGCCCGGAGCTTTTCCATTCGCTCCTGTTCTTCCTGTATTTTATCTCTTTTCAAATCACCTGCATTGAACTCTTTATATTTTCTTTTATAAATAAATTCATCTCTTGTTGGCAGGTTGGCGAGGTAATCATCTATTTTTTGATTAATGAATGAAGGTGTCCAACCTTCTTTTTTCATGTTACTGAAAAGTGATTGCAGGTTATTGATCTCAAAATAAACATCACCTCTATATCTTTTCAGCAGATGATTTTTGGGGAAAGAATCAATCAGTTCTTTAAAGAATTGAATTTTTTCCAAATCAGAAACAGGATCCAGGGCTGTTTTTTCAAACAGCGATAAGTTATCCTGTATTACATCATTGCAAAAAGCATGGAAAGTGCAGATGTTTACCTTATATGCATTTGGACCGATAAAGTTTAATAACCGTCTCCGCATCGCCACTACACCTGCTTCGGTATAGGTAAGACAAAGTATATTTTCGGGCTGTGCATCAGTATCTAATAATATTTTTCCAATGCGGCTGGCCAATATTTGTGTTTTACCAGTGCCTGGTCCGGCAATAACCATCACCGGGCCATCGATAGTATCAACGGCAATGCGCTGCTTTTCATTTAGCCTTTCGTATTCCTCTTTAAATTTACTTTCTAATCTTTCTTTATTAAATGACATAGTGCAGGTGAACTTTTCTTACTGTAAATCGTTATTCAAACGAATTTAAACCAATAATCTACATGGCAGCACATTCCATCAAAACAGTCCAAAAAATCCCCATTTCATTAGAAAGAGCCTGGGATTTTTTCTCCAATCCTGCCAACCTGCAGGCCATTACTCCTGATAATATGGGGTTTAAAGTAATTTCCAAACATCATGGAGATATTATGTATGCCGGTCAGATTATTGAATACACGGTAAAACCATTTTTGGGAATTCCACTGTACTGGATGACAGAAATAACCCAGGTAAAAGACAAGCAGTATTTTATTGATGAACAACGCTATGGTCCTTATTCATTATGGCACCACCAGCACCATTTCAAAGAAATACCGGGTGGCGTGGAAATGACGGACATTATACATTACAAAAACCCATTTTGGATATTTGGGAGACTTGCTAATACCCTGTTTGTAAAAAAACAACTGGACGGTATTTTTGATTACCGGTTTAAGAAAGTAGAAGAGATGTTTGGCAAATGGAATGCATAATAAATTTCACAAGGCAAAGAAGACAGGTGTTAACACTTTGGACGACCCTATAATTATTATCAATTAATTATTTTATCCCTGCTCTTTTTCTTAACTCTGCTATCGTAAGCACCATCATTCTACCTATGGGTTCATTGTTCCGGTATGTAATCAGTTTCATAGTTGCTGCGTCTCTTGGCACTGTCAACGGTTCTTTATACACGGGGTAAAAATTATCGGGAAAAGAATTGTCAAAGCTATAGTGAATATCCAGGCCTTCTATTTCCGTTTCCAATTTTACCACTACGCTAGCCGTATCTTTTTTTGTAGCAGTAATGATAGGGTCATATATGCTTGGAGCATATTTTACTCCGGCCATATCCAATCTTTTGAAATGATTTTCTACTCGTTTAGAA
Organism: Chitinophagaceae bacterium; assembly: GCA_016719015.1. Lineage (GTDB taxonomy): Bacteria > Bacteroidota > Bacteroidia > Chitinophagales > Chitinophagaceae > JJ008. Next base: position 153,911 of record JADKAZ010000006.1, on the reverse strand, counting down.
AAATATTCCCAGTTCCTTTTTTCTTTTGAACTCCACAATACTTCGGCAATGGCAAAAGCTCTTGGCCATGTCATGTATTGCATGTGCCGGGTATTGTACACCTGTTCTGTCCATAGGTTGGCCTGCCCGCCTTTTATTAATTTGGCATCAACTCCTTCTGGCAATGGTTCAAACTGGTAAGCCTTTTTTAATCGCAATGTTGAATATACAGGAGGTTCAATGGCAGCGTCGCCCTGCATATAATCTATATAGGCAAAATCGGTAGGGCTCATCACTACTTCATGACCTTGTTTAGCTGCTTCAATGCCACCTTTCATTCCCCGCCAACTCATTACTGCTGCATTAGGAGCTAATCCGCCATCCAGAATTTCATCCCAGCCAATCATTTTTTTGCCTTTGCTATTGATGATCTTCTCTACCCGTTTTACAAAATAGCTTTGCACTTCATCCAAATCTTTCAGATTCTCCTTTTTCATTAATGCTTTTATCTGTTCACTCTTCTCCCAGAAGTTGCGGGCTGTTTCATCGCCACCCATGTGGATGTATCCGAATGGAAATAATTGAGCTACTTCCGTAAATACTTTATCCAAAAACTCATAGGCTTTTTCATTAGCGGGGCAAATGGTGTTATCCAATAAGCCATAAAAGTGCTGACCACCTCCGGGCCATACCATAAACCTGTCACCGGGACTTACATAATACTCTCCGGGTGTACAGGACAATTCGGGATAAGAAGCAATGGCTGCAAGACTGTGACCCGGCACATCGATCTCCGGCAGGATATTTACAAAACGATCCGCCGCATATTTCACTAATTCTTTGATATCCTCATGGGTATAAAATCCACCATACGTTGCAGGCTCGCCGGGTTGCGGTTTTGATAAGTTACCAAAAGTGCCTGTTCTTTCTACTCTCCATGCACCTACTTCAGTTAGTTTAGGTAAACTTTTTATTTGAATGCGCCAGCCCTGGTCATTCGTCAATCCTAAATGCAACAAATTGAATTTGTATTTCACCATTTGGTCAATATAATCTTTGACTTGTGCTACGGTAAAAAAATGGCGGGATACATCGAGCATCAAACCTCTCCAGCCAAAGCGGGGATGATCTTCGATGGTGACTGAAGGAATATTCCATCCACTCAGCATTGTTTGTCTCTTATTACTTACGATTTCTTTTGGAAATAATTGGAGCAATGTTTGTACGCCGTAAAAAATACCTGCTGGTTCATTTGCAGTAAGTGTAATGCCGGTTGCAGATGTTTTAACCTATAACCTTCTTTGGGAATAGTTTTATCATTTACTAATGAGAAAAAGATTGATCTGGGTGAAGCTGTAGTTCCTTCTTTGGTTGTAAAGAAATAACCAGTTGCAGTTTTTACTTGCTTAACAAAATCGCCAACTATTTTTTTTACTTCCTCATTTTTGGGTGTGATTATAACTGCCTTTTGCGGCAAGAAAAAAGTGGAATCGTTTCCATAAACCAACGATACAGGTTCCGGAATCAGGTAAGCTTTTGTTTTGGTCTGACTAAAACAACATACTGCAAATGAAGCCAATGTTATTACAATGAATATCTTTTTCATATAGCAAATTAATGAATGGCAATTTACTTGTTTATATTCATCGGAATAAAAAAGGCTGACAAGTTTCCTTATCAGCCCAATTAACTATTTAACCAATAAACTAATAACATTATCCCGGCATTCTTGATATATATTTTTCAATTTGTTTTATCTGATCAACAATTTGTTCTGTCTTAGGTTTTAATGCTTTACACTTTCTGAAAAAATCTTTAGCGGCACGAAATTCTCTTTTGTTCATCATAATGCTGCACATCTGCAAGTAAGCAGCTGCTTCATTTTCTTTATCAGGTAATCCTTTACGGATAGCACCCCGGATGTAGCTCTCCGCCTGCTTCAAATCATTTTTCTGCATCATCAGCATTCCCATTTGCAGCATACTGGCACCTTCGGCTTCTTTCATCGGCATACCGAGGTCAAGACCTTTCTTCATGCTTTTTTCTGCACCCACAAAATCCTGTTTCATCATAGCAATATTACCTTGCAATGTGTAATACACGGAACGGATAGGCTTATATAATAAGTTGGGATATTTAATGGAAGACAATACCTTTTCAGCACCATCCATATCTCCTTCTTCCATGTAGGTTTGGATAAGACGAAGCGGCCCGAAGAAAAAATGCCCTAATATTAATATCACTCCAACTAAGTAAAGCGGGAAAGCCGGCCAGAAGCTGGCAGAATAGTTGACATAAATACCCAGGGCTATCAACACAATACCAACCCAAAGGCGATATTTAATAAGGAGATTATAGAACTTCATACACTTTTATAAAATTTGTAGTCCCGACAGGAATCGAACCTGTATCAAAAGTTTAGGAAACTTCTATTCTATCCATTGAACTACGGGACCAGCCTTTGCCTCGCCGGCAGCGGGGGTGCAAATATAGGAAAGAATTAAGCCCATGTTTCGTAAGTTCGGGCATTAAACTCAATGGCTAAATTTTGAACGAAAACGAACTAATACAAGGCTTAAAAAGTGGAGATGAAGCTTCTTTCAAGTATTTAGTAGAGAACTATAAAGACAGAATTTTCAACACGGCTATCGGTATAGTGCAGAATGCAGAAGATGCTGAAGATGTGGCGCAGGAGGTTTTTATACAGGTTTATCGGTCTATCCATAGCTTTAAAGGCGAATCGAAATTATCAACCTGGATGTACCGCATAGCGACAACCCGTTCCCTGGATTTGCTAAGAAGCCGTAAAAGCAAAAAGCGATTTGGCTTTATGCAACGACTTTTTGGGGAAGGGAACGAGCCTTTGTATGAAATACCTGATTTTAATCATCCCGGAGTGGCAATGGATCGTAAGGAGACTGCCGCCAAATTGTTTAAGGCAATAGCCCAACTACCTGAGAATCAGAAGGCAGCATTTACCTTGCATAAGCTGGAAGACTTAAGTTACCAGGAAATAAGTGAGGTAATGCAGACCTCCGTACCGGCCGTTGAATCGTTGATGCACAGGGCAAAACAAAATTTGAAGAAAATACTTGAAAAAGAAACCGACTGAGTAATTTACCGGGTCGAAGGTTTTGAACCGTCTTCCCGTCAAAAATGATGTAAATATGAATAACAACAGAAATAAGAAAATTGAAGAGATTCTTGGAAGTCTTGACGGAGTTCAAAAGGCAACCGTGCCTGATTTTTTTATACCAGGCTCAAGGCAAAAATGGAAAAGGGACTTGAACCAGCGACTAAAAAACATTGGGTTCTTCGTCCGGCTTTTGCAATAACTGCACTGGTAATGGTATTAGTGGTAAATGCTTTTGTCATTTTCCGCGGGGATGCTACCAGTAAAACGAAGAATAATATTGCTTCGGGCACCGAATCAGAAATCCTTCAATCCATTGCCTCAGAGTACCGCCTCAATGATAATAATAGTTCGGTGTACGACTTAACCCAGGATAAATAAGATGAAAAACTCCAATAACAGGATTCTCACCATAGCAGTTGTTTTGCTGCTGATTGCCAATATTGCACTGGTTGCTTTTTTGGTGATGGGTAAGAAAAAAAATGGGGACGGACCGAGAGGTAAAGGGGATCCATCTGAAATGTTGGCCAAAGAATTGAACATGACCGAAGAGCAAAAGAAAGAGCACAAACTTTTGAAAGGGGAGCATTTAAAGAATATTAAACCCTTATTTGATTCAGTAAGAGCAGCTAAAACTGCCTTTTATGCATTATTGAAAGATTCAACAGTAAGTGATAGTGTACTGGATATTTACAGCCGGAAGATAACTGAACAACAATCCACTATAGATAAACTCACCTTTGCACATTTTAAGAGAATAAGAAATTTGTTTACTGCAGAACAGCAAACAAAGTTTGATACGTTTGTTCAAAAAATGATGCAGCGGGGAAGAAAAGACTCAGCGGATAAGAGCAAGTAATCCTTTGTCAGGAGTAAATCCTTTCAATAGCATCCCTGTATTTTTCCATAACCACTTTTCTCTTCAGTGACATTTTTGGGGTAAGCTCACCGGTATCAACACTCCATTCATTGGTCAGCAACTCAAATTTTTTTACCTGTTCCACATGATTAAAGAATTTATTGAAGCTTTCAACAAGCTCTTTGAATAAATCAATCACTTTTGGATGGCGGACTAATTCCTCATTACCGGTTTCTGCTATATTATTTTTTCTTGCCCAATCCTTTAAATTGGCGAAAGAGGGAACTATCAGTGCACTTACGAATTTTCTATCGGCTCCCACCAGCATTACCTGTTCTATAAAAGGCGATTCTTTTAATTTGTTTTCAATGGCAAGAGGAGCTACATATTTACCGCCGCTTGTTTTGAAAAGTTCTTTCTTTCGGTCAGTTATTTTTAAAAAATTTTGCTCTGTCAGTATCCCAATATCACCCGTATGGAACCAGCCATCCACTATATCCTGTGCGGTCAGGTCGGGACGTTTGTAATACCCCATCATTATATTCGGGCCTTTGCACAGTATTTCTCCATCTTCAGCGATTTTAACCTGTACATCATCTATTAAAGGACCGACCGTGCCAAATGCTCTGCCACTTTCCTGGTAGCGGTTAACAGAAATAACCGGTGAAGTCTCTGTTAGTCCATAACCTTCCATTATAGGAATACGGGCTGCCGTAAAAATGCGGATAAGCCTTACCTGGCAGGCTGCACCACCGGTAACAACACATTTAAGATTACCACCTAAACCTTCTCTCCATTTGCTGAAAATAATTTTATTGGCAATGCTTAATTTGAAATTATACCAGGCACCCAGATTTTTATTGATTTCAAATTTTTCTGCTAAGCCATGTGCCCAGAAGAATAATTTTCTTTTGGTACCCGTCAATTCATTCCCTTTTTGCATGATACGGTCATACACTTTTTCCAGCAGGCGGGGCACCGTGGTAAACATATTTGGTTTTACCTCTTTCAGGTTATCGGCAATTGTATCCAGGCTCTCAGCATAGTAAATAGATGTACCCCTGAATAAGTAGAGATAAGTTACCATCCGTTCAAAAATATGATTGAGTGGCAGGAAACTCAGCGAACGAAGCTCATCTCCCGGAGGAAAACAGGGAATAGAAGCCATAACATTCGATAGAATATTGCGGTGTGATAACATCACTCCTTTTGGAGTTCCTGTAGTTCCTGAAGTATAAATGATGGTGGCGAGGTCTTCATATGTAATTTTTTCACTGATGGGTTTTACCTGCTCAATCAGTTGTGGAGTACTCAATGCCGTTACTTCTTTCCAGTGCCTGGCATTTGCTACATGTTCATAGGTGAAAATTTCTTTAAGGCTTGGCACTTTTTCTTTAAGACTGAGCACTTTTAAAAAAAGGTCCTCATCATTCACAAACACTATTTTAACTGCGGCATCTTTTAAAACGAATTCAAGCTCATTTACATTAATGGTCGGGTAAACAGGTACCAGCATGGCACCAATTTGTTGCACAGCCATATCCAGCATAATCCACTCAGGGCGGTTTTTACAAAGTATTGCTACCTTGTCTCTTCCTTCGGGTGTCATGTCTCCACAGCTGATACCAAGGCTCAATAGCCCGGCACTAAGATTATCTACGATAACTTTTACCTCAGCAGTACTATATTTTTTCCATTGTCCGGCTTCTTTGCCTGCCAGCATATCTTCCAGCGGTTTTCTTTCCAGGTGGTATTCAATGCAGTCAAAAAGTCTTTTTGGCTCCGTCATAGCAATCGTAATTGTGTTAGTTAATCAGAACTTTAGGAAAGCCAATTTAAGCAAAAAGCAATATATAAAAAACAAACCCTTCTGAAGTAAAGGAGGGTTTGTTTTAAGGGGTAAAGTATTTTTATTGTGCCTGGTAGTATTGTCCCGGGGGCATTCTGAAAACTCTGTTTTGCTGGAAAGCACTGAAGGTGTTATATTCTTCTGTATGAGTCTTTGTCCAGTTTTCGTAGGCAGCCAGATTTTCTGAAGTGCCAAATAACCATTGATTGTAGGCATTGAACATTCCTTCAGATAGCAATTGTCGCTGGTAATCAAATAAACGGAAAGGGTATCTGCTGGCATTATTAGTAAACCAATCAAGGATGAATCTTGTCCGTATCATGGTAAGTGTCTCGGCAGTGAGGCCTTTATTTGCCAATGAAGACAATCTTGCCATACTTCCTAAAAAGGTTTTAGCAAATTCACTTTTGTTACCTTCTTCTCCTTTCATCAGGTCAGCGTCTGCAAACAATTTTTCTTTATAGCCCTGTAATAGTAGTTGTTTCATGGCAGCGCCTCTTTCACTCAGGCTTTCCATATTTATAAAGATTTCACCATAGATCAGGCTCCATACTTTGTCTTTGGTATAGAAATAAAACATGGCAGCATTATAATAATTACCGCTATAGCCAGGATCGGCTTTTATCCCTTCTTCCCATTGTTTTATGGCAGCGAAATCTTTGGTAGCCCATAGCAATTCACCATACTCACTCAAAAGAGGACCACTTTTTGGAAATTTTTTCAATCCTTTTTTATAAAGCTTTTCACATTCTTTTGGTTGTTCCAATGCTTTGTAAATATTTCCGGCAATCTGGAATACTACCACATCTGCATCATCCCGGTCAATCAATGTTTTTACTCCTTCCGAAGCTTTAGCAAAATCTCTTTTCAGGTAATAGCACATCACCATATCTTTCTGCATTTCGAGGTTTTTGCTGTCATTCTGTAATGCCCGGTTTAAAACAATAATTGCATTATCAAAATCTCCTGATCTCATAAAAGTTTTGGCTGTTTCATGCATCACTTTGGGATCGTCGGGTTGGGCTATGGAAGAAAAAGTTATTGTAACGACCAAAAGGAAGGAAAGTGTTTTTTTCATTTGCTAATTATTTAAAGCGGCCTGGTGGATGTTGCCACATAAAATCATGCCATGCACCACTTAAGACTGTAAATTAAAAAAGAAGAGACGTAATACAGGACGTCTCTGTTGCAAAATAACAAATATTTGAGCAGGGAGGCTTAAATAAGATGAGTTAGGAGCCCATCTCTCAACTTGGGCTCAAACCAGGTGCTTTTCGGGGGCATTACTTTACCCGCATCAGCAATATCAAATAATTGTTCTATAGTGACGGGATAAAGACTAAAAGCCACTTTCATTTCTCCACTATTCACTCTTTTTTCCAGTTCCGATAACCCACGGATACCACCAACGAAGTCTATCCTTTTATCGGTTCGCTGGTCTTTTATGCCTAATAATTTTTCAAGAATATTATTCGATAATATAGTTATATCCAGCACTCCGATAGGGTCTTCACTGTAAGTACCTTTTCGGGACGTAAGAATATACCATTGCCCTTCCATGTACATACCGAATTCATGGAGTTGTGATGGCTTTACTGGCTCAACACTTAGTGTAATAAAAAAATCATCCTGCAAGCGGCTAATAAGTTTTGCGCCGGTTAGTCCATGTAAATCTTTTATTACCCTGTTATAATCTAAAATGGCTAGTTGGCTGGCCGGAAAAATGGTGGTGAGAAAATATTTTGCATCGGCACTGTCAGCTAATTGCTTGCTTACTTTAGCAGCGGAAGCGGCCCGGTGGTGGCCATCGGCAATATAAGTGGCAGGTACTTCGGTTTTAAATAATTCGGTGATAGAATTAACAACAATATCCCTGTCGACCACCCAGACACTATGCTGAATGCCATCGGAGGCAGTAAAATCATATACAGGTTTATTGGTTGTTTTCCATCCATCAATCAATGCATTAACTTTCATCACATCCCGGTAAGCCATAAATACATTGCCTGTTTGTGCTTCGATGGTCCGCATATGGTCTATGCGGTCTTTTTCTTTTTCAGGTCTGGTAAATTCATGTTTTTTAATAACATCATTAAAATAATCCTCCACCGAGGAAACACAGACCAGGCCAGTCTGGCTTCTTCCATTCATTACTAACTGATAAATGTAATAACACGACTTTTCTTCCTTCAGTAAAATGCCGTTTTGTATTAATTGCTGAAGATTTTCTTTGGCTTTTTCGTAAACTGCTGTACTATGTGTATCAATATCATCAGGCAAATCAATTTCTGATTTAGTAACATGTAAAAAAGAAAAGGGGTTGTCTTTTGCTTCCGCTCTTGCTTCTTCACTGTTCAATACATCGTAAGGTCTAGAAGCTACTTGCTGTGCCAGTTCAGGTTGTGGTCTTAATGATTGGAATGGTTTAATGATGGCCATCGGTTCTCAAATATTGGTTAGTTAATATTATCCATGTTGTTGAGCAAAATGTTTCATCAGGTCTGTCAAAGCTATGACACTATCAATCGGTAATGCATTATACATCGATACCCTGAAGCCCCCCACACTGCGATGGCCCTTTATCCCCACCATACCATTGGCCTTACAGATCTCAAGAAATTCTTTTTCCAGTTCAGGATTGTCTATTATAAAAACTGCATTCATTTTACTCCTGTCTTCCACGGCAACAGGTGTTTTGAAAACGGGTAAGGCATCTAATGTTTCGTAAAATAATTTAGCTTTTGCATCATTTTCTTTTTCTATTGCTACCACTCCGCCCTTATTTTTTAACCATCGAAGTGTCAGCATCACCACATATATTGCAAATACCGGCGGGGTATTCAACATGCTGCCTTCTTTGATGTGATTACGGTAATCAAGAATCGTAGGAATAGACCTGTTTACTTTACCAAGAATATTTTTATTGACGACGACAAGATTTACCCCGGCTGCCCCCATATTTTTTTGGGCTCCGGCATATATCAGATCAAATTTATTAAAGTCCAGCTGGCGACTTAAAATATCACTGCTCATATCAGCTACTAAGGGCACCCCACAATCATAGGGTAGATTATGCCATTGGGTTCCCGCAATTGTTTCGTTGGTGGTAATATGTAAATAAGCAGCAGTTGGAGGTACATTAATATTTTTTGGAATGGTTGTATACTTGTCTTCTTTGGAAGAACCAATTACTTCTACATGGCCAAATAATTTTGCTTCTTTGATAGCTTTGCCGGCCCAGGCACCAGTGTCGGTGTAAGCAGCTGCTTCATTTTCATTCAGCAAATTCATGGGCACCTGCATAAACTGTGTAGTGGCACCACCATGTAAAAACAATACTTCATGTTCGTCATCTAAGCTCATTAGTTCCTTGACTAATGCTCTTGCCTCCTGCATTACCGGCTCAAACAGGGGAGTGCGGTGACCGATTTCCAGAATGGATAAGCCAGTATTATTGAAATTAAGTATCGATTTGCTGGCTTCTTCAAAAACTTCTTTGGGTAAAATGGATGGACCAGCATTGAAATTATGAATCACTACGTCAAATAGTTTAATAATGTAAATAAGTTGGATTGCAAATGTAAGAAATAAGTATGCTAAGGTCCTGTAAGGGTTTACTCATGTTCCCTACCCTTAACAGGAGCATTTTTCCAGGAATTATTCAGGCTTTCAAATTCTTTCAGGTCTTCAGCAGAAAATTCTTTGTTGCTTAGTTTTTTTAAATCCGGCTGGCCGGCATTCACCCATGCCGTGTACCAAAAACTTGCTACTGCATAAACAGATTGACGCATTCTCCGTTCAATCATCCCTTTCAATTTTCCATCATACGCTTTGGAAAATGCAGATGAATATTGGCGGATAGTAATGCCATTGCGGTCTTCAAAGGAATATTTCTGGTCACCGGGAAATTGTTGGGTCAGTTCAAGTTCGTATTTCAACACAGTGTCTGCTGCCGCACCACTTTCTAACACTCTTTTCCAGATAAAATCGGATGGTGTTTTAATATATTCAGCTTTTCCAATAAAGAAGTCCCATTCTTTTTCTGCCAGCAATTCCGGGATACGACTTTCCCAAAATCCATGAATACCTTTCTGGTCGGTAAGTTGGCCATTATGGTTTTTTGTAGCATGCAGGGGCACATGAGAGTCGGCAATATAATGACCTATTTCTGCCGAATATTTTAAAATCTTTGCCTGGTTTTTTTCTTTAAATGCATCCGTAAGTTTATAAAGCATGGTTTGTAACCACCAGGGCACAATGCCATAAGCGTTGAGGGTATCTTCTGAGTATTTTGCCACCGCATCGTTCCATTTTCGTGGCAGCGCATCATAAGGGTAGCTACCATAATGATCAATATCTATATAATGCCTTGGTCCTTCTTCCGGTATGGCATATCTTCTTTTATCAGGATCTACTGCATGCTCACTCAGGAAATCTATTTGTGGTTTATAGAGCACCATCATTTCCGGTGGCAATAGGAAAACGGCGAAATAATTAATTTTCCTGTGGGCATAAAAACCCCAGCAAAAAGAATCTTTAGCAAACAGTAAAAAGAAAAAAGTATAAAAATATTTTCGCATTACTTTTTTATAATGGGTCCGGAACTTTCTTCAATTTTTTCGGCCTCTAAATCCACCACACCACCTGTTACAGCATATTTCATAGCTTCACCAGAAGATATTTTATCAATCTTTTTTACTTTATCTCTTGGCAATACATATAGCTGGCCCGCAAAATTGTAGGCTTGCGGTACATACACCGCCACATGTTCGCTGCCTAACTCAAATTTACTCATTTCTTCATCCGTCAAAAAGCCTACTATCCACACATCTTCAGAAAAAACATTGGCCAATACTGCCTTATTAAATTTACGCTTATCGCCGGCAAAGGCTTCAAAGAAATCTTTGGTGGATGTATATAAAAATTTTATAACCGGCGTTCTTGCCATCCATTGATCAAAAAAATTAATAAAGCTGCCCATCAGGAAATTGGAGCTTATCCAACCGACAAAAATTACAAAGGCGATTACTACCACAAAACCAAGCCCGGGTATTTTTTTTACATTTCCATTCGCATCTTCTTTTATCCAGGAGGGAAATAATTTATTAATAAGATTAGGAAGAAGGTCATCTACAAAGTTGAAAGCGGCAATAATGGCCCATACGGTAATGGCTATAGGGGCAAGGATAAGCAGGCCCTGCATAAAAAAGCGTAATATTTTCTTAACAATGCTTTTTGCTGGCGGTTGGGCAGTGGTATCCATTTGGTTGATTTACAGACTAAGATAAACTAAATATCAGGTCCAGAACCGTGCAAAATATGGACGAACGGTCAAAAAATAAAGGCTGGAAACTTTGGTTACGAAAAAAGTTTCCTTAGTTTTGCCCTCCAATTCAATTAAATGGAACCTAAAGAACGCATATTAATAAAGGCAGAGGAGTTGTTTATGAAATTTGGCATCCGGTCAGTTTCTATGGATGACATAGCCAACAACCTTGGGATGTCTAAAAAAACTCTCTATCAATACTTTGCGGATAAGGATGAACTGGTAGAGGCAGTGGTGGACGGGCATATTACAATCGTACAGGGAGATTGTATAAACTGCAAGATTCAGGCAAAAGATGCTATACATGAGATTTTTCTTACGATGGAACATATCATGCAGGAATTCAGCAATATGAATCCTATGTTGGTATACGATCTGGAGAAATTTCATTTTAAAGCCTACCAACGATTCCGGGAGTACAAGGATAAATTCCTGCTTCAGATTATCCGTAACAATATTGAATGGGGTATTAAAGATGAACTATACCGCCCGGATTTAAATGTAGATGTGTTATCAAAGTACAGGATTGAATCTATCATGATTCCATTTAATGTCTCCGTTTTCCCCCCGGGTAAATATAATCTTGGAATCACTGCGGGAATAATGATAGAAAATTTTACTTATGGCCTTGCTACCATCAAAGGGCATAAATTGATTCAGAAATATAATGAACAACATAAAAAACACCTTTCGTATGAAGATAGTAAGAAGTAAAAAATGGCTTTTAGGGCTAGCCATATTCCCAACTGTTCTTTTGGCGCAGGACTTGTCCCGTGCTAACGGTGATACTGCAAAAATCATCCGGCATGAATTTTCTATTCAGCAGGCAGTGGATTATGCATTCAAGAATAATGTGAATGTAAAGAATGCACTAATAGAAGTTAAAAAGCAGGAACAAGTAAATAGGGAAGTAACCTCCAATGCTTATCCGCATATCAATGCCAACCTGGGTACGACATACAATCCCAATGTGGCCACACAGGTGTTGCCGAATTTTATTTCTCCCTCCACTTACCAGGTGCTGATTGATGAAGGTGTAAAAGATGGAAACGGGAATACTATTGTTATGCCATCTGATTTTGGGTTTATTGCTGCCCAATTTGGTACAAAATTCAGTGCATCAGCAGGAATTAGTCTTTCCCAACTCTTATTTGATGGCCAGGTATTTATAGGATTGCAGGCAAGAGATGCTACGATGCGTTTTCAGCGAAAGAATGCTGAAGTAACCGAAGAAATGATCAAGGCTAATATTTACAAAATTTATTATCAGCTAGTCGTTAGCAAAACGCAGGTTGAATTGCTGGATGCCAATATTTTACTTTTGGAAAAGTTGATGAAGGATACCCGTATCATTTACGAGAATGGGTTTGCTGAAAGATTAGATGTGGACAAAGTAAGTGTACAACTTACTAATCTGCAGACAGAAAAAAGTAAAGTACTGAATACTATCTCCAACGGTTATTATGGGCTTAAAATGTTAATGGGAATGCCCATGAAGGATGAGCTGGTGTTGACAGATAAATTGACAGATGATCAAATCAAAGAGGGCATTCTGGAAACCAGCAATTACAATTATGAAGACAGGAAAGAATATCAATATGCACAAATTGGTAAAGAACTTTTCGCCTACAACGTTCGCCGGTACCAGCTGAGCCAGTTGCCTACTGTATCACTTACCGGGCAGTATGCTAAAAATGCACAACGAAACAAGTGGAACTTTTTTCGGGAAAGGCGATTGGTTTACTATCTCTAATGTAAGCCTGAATATTGCTGTTCCGATTTTCAATGGTTTTTCTACCAAAGCAAAAATACAGCAGGCAAGGCTGGAGTTGGAAAAGTCTGAAAACCAGATTGAGGCGCTGAAACTTTCAATCGATAACGAAGTGGCGATAGCCAAAAATAATTTCCGTTCCGCAATTGCCACAATGGATTTTCAGAAAAAAAATATGGAGCTGGCAGAAAAAGTGTATCAGCAAACCAAAAAGAAATATGAAATGGGAACAGGCTCACAGATGGAAATTAATACAGCACAAACGGACATGAAAGCGGCACAAACAAATTATATCACGGCACTCTATGATGCAATCATTGCAAAAGTAGATTTTATGAAAGCCACGGGAAAATTAAAATAATCAAAAACCAACCATGTTTAATAAACTGAATTATATGAATAACATTTTAAAAATTTCAATCGCAGCAATCATTGCTGTTACATTGGTAGCCTGTGGCGCCGGGGCAAAAGATAAGAAAGGCGACATCGGCGATATGAAAGTAAAACTGGAAAAACTGAAGAAGGAAAAAAATGAAATCGATGCTGACATCCGCAAACTGGAAGATCAGATTTCCAAAGCTGATCCAAAAGCAGCGCAACAGGCAAGAAAGCTTGTTAGCATTGATACGCTTCGGATACAGGACTTTACGCATTTTATCGAACTCCAGGGTAAGATTGATGCAGAAGGGATGGCATATGTAGCACCAACAGGGCAGGGTGGTTTAATAAAAGCTGTGTATGTAAAAGCAGGACAGAAAGTAGGTAAGGGTCAGCTTATTTTAAAACTGGATGATGCAATGGCAAGACAATCTGTAGTGGCTGCACAACAACAGACTGGAGTTCTTAAAGCTAGGCTGGCCCAGGCACAAACAGTATATGAGCGATACCAGAATTTATGGAAGCAAAATATTGGTGCGGAAATACAGGTGATCAATGCAAAAGCAGATGTGGATGCCCTGCAAAGCCAATTGAGAGCAGCGCAGGCCCAGGTGGCAATGGCACAGGAGCAGGCAAACATGTCGAATGTATATGCGGGTATCAGCGGAACGATTGAAGAAATGAACGTAAAAGTGGGAGAGTTCTTTTCTCCGCAAAGTGCGGCTATGCCGGGTGCCGGTATCAGAATTGTCAATAACAGCAATTTGAAAATTGTGACCAATGTGCCGGAAAACTATGTGACAAGAGTGAAAAAAGGTGATAAAGTAGAAGTAGTCGTTCCTGAAAGTAATAAACCTCCTTTTCAGTCGGTGATTAGTGTAGTTGGGGGTTCTATTGATCCCACCACAAGGTCTTTTACTACTGAGGCAAAACTTCCTTCAGACCCTACGCTAAAACCCAATCAGACAGCCACATTAAAGATTCTTGATTATGAAGCAAAGGCAGCCGTAGCTGTTCCGGTTAATGTGGTGCAAAGTGATGAGAAAGGCAAGTACGTATATGTAGTGGAAAGGACAGGTGATAAATTGGTAGCAAGGAAAAAGATTGTAACCGTGGGAGAAGCCTACAATGGGATTATTGAAATTAAAACCGGGTTAACTGGTGGTGATTTGATTATAACTGAAGGTTATCAGACAGTGTATGATGGTCAGTCGGTAGCAACTGGCAAATAAATTATGTTGCCGGTTAATTTAAAGCTATACAGAGGTGCGGGAAATGTAATGTGGCAATAATAGCGGGCAATATTATTATCACCGGTAAACCAAAATCAAATTGATGTTTTAAAATATTTCAGATGAAAATTTTTGAAGGTATTAAAGACAAGTTCAAAGAGTTTAAGCCAACCAGTTGGGCCATCGATAACAGAACTGCTATTTATATTATCGCTATTCTTATTTCTGCATACGGTTTGGTCAAGTTCAACAGTATGCCGAAAGAGCAGTTTCCGGATATTGTAGTGCCTACTATTTCAATAGCTACTGTATATGTAGGTAACTCACCCAAGGATATTGAAAATCTGGTGACAAGGCCGATAGAAAAACAATTGAAAGGGATCAGTGGTGCCAAAGTAAACAAGATTCAAAGTACTTCGCAGGCCGATTACAGCCTGATTATAGTGGAATTTGATACGGATGTAAAAACAGATCTGGCCAAACAGAAAGTAAAAGATGCGATTGATAAGGCTAAATCCGATTTACCAACCGACCTGACATCTGAACCGGATGCACAGGAATTTGCATTCAGTGAAATGCCGATCATGTTTGTGAATATTAGTGGCGATTATGATGGTATCAAACTGAAACAGTATGCCGATAAAATGCAGGATCGTTTTGAGGAACTCAGCGAAATTACCCGGGCCGAAATTGTTGGTGCACCCGAACGGGAAATACAGGTAAATGTTGATCCTTATAAAATGAATACAGCACGGGTAAGCTTTATGGATATTGAAAATGCCATCAGCCGTGAAAATAATGATATAACGGGAGGCCTGATCGAAGTTGGTAATATGAAACGGACACTTAAAGTCAAAGGACAGTTTTCAAGTGTGGCCGATTTACAAAATATAATTGTCCGGAGTAGTGCCAGGGGTGCTGCAGTTTATTTAAGAGATATAGCGGAATTAAAAGATACCATCAAAGAAAAAGATAGCTATGCCAGGTTGGATGGAAAGAATGTTGTTACGCTGAATATTGTAAAAAGAGCCGGTGAAAACCTGATTAATTGTGCAGATAAAGTGAAGGCAGCTGTAGCGGATATGCAGGATAAAGAAGAGCTTCCTAAAGATTTAAAAGTAGTATTTACCGGCGACCAGAGCAGACAAACAAAAACTTCTTTCAACGAACTGATCAATACAATTATCATTGGGTTCATACTGGTATTAATTATTTTAATGTTCTTTATGGGAGTTACCAATGCCTTCTTTGTTGCATTGAGTGTTCCGTTAAGTGTATTTGTCGCCTTTTTATTTTTACCAATTGCGGATAGTATTGTAGGAACAAGTGTTACCCTCAATTTTATTGTACTCTTTGCGCTGTTATTCGGATTAGGGATAATTGTAGATGATGCCATTGTGGTAATTGAAAATACACACCGTATTTATAATAATGGAAAAGTTCCCATTGTGCGGAGTGCCAAAGAAGCTGCGGGGGAAGTGTTCATTCCGGTATTAGCGGGTACTGCAACCACTTTAGCACCCTTTTTCCCGTTGTTATTCTGGAAAGGGCTGATTGGTAAGTTTATGATTTACCTGCCGACAATATTGATACTTACACTGGCTGCATCATTGATTGTGGCATTCATATTCAACCCGGTATTTGCCGTAAGCTTTATGAAGCCGGAAGGGAAAGAATTTGAGAAACCAAAGCAGGCTATATTCAGAAATAAATGGTTTATTGTTTTTGCATTAGCTGGTGTGCTATTACATCTGCCAGGAATGCACGGGATGGCTAATTTCCTATTGCTGATGGCCCTGCTGATGGTACTGAATGCATATGTACTCAATGATGCTATCCATTCGTTTCAGAAAAAAGTATTGCCAAAGCTGATGAACCGGTATGAAAAATTGTTGCGTTGGATATTAGTGGGCAAAAGGCCTATCTGGGCATTTGTTTCTTTATTTGGCTTGTTTGCTTTCTCTGCACTGGCATTAATGCTCCGGGGTAATAAATCAACATTCTTCCCATCAGGTGATCCGAATTTTGTATATGTGTATTTAAAATTGCCCGTGGGTACAGATGTAAAGTATACAGATAGTATCACCCATGTGTTAGAAAAAAGGGTAGAGAAAGTCTTAGAAAAAGAAAAACCAGGTGTACCGGGTGGTATTGTCGAAAGTATTATTACAAATGTGGCGGTAAGTGCAAACAATCCGAGAGATAATAACAGGAGTGTGCAATCAAACCTGGGACGGATACAAGTTTCATTTGTAGAATTTGAAAGACGTCATGGTAAAAGAACCGGTCCTTTTAAAGAAGCGATTCGGGAAGCTGTACAGGGAATTCCGGGTGCGAATGTGGAAGTGGCACAGGAAGATGGTGGTCCGCCCACCGACCCGCCGGTGAATATAGAAGTAGTGGGAGATAATTTTGAAAATATTGCTTCAGTTGCCACTCAGCTTTTGAATTTTCTCGATACCAACCGTGTGAATGGTATTGAAAACCTTCAGGCAGATGTTGATTTAAGTAATCCTGAGATAACCATCAATGTAGACAGGGAGAAAGCGATGTTTGAAGGATTGAGTACCGGGCAGATAGGAATGCAATTACGTACAGCTGTTTTTGGTAAAGAGATAAGTAAGATTAAGGATGGTGAAGATGAGTATAAGATACAGTTACGCTACACCGACCTGCTAAGGAATAATATTACTGACCTGTTAAGTATGCGTATCACTTTTATGGATATGAATACCATGCAGGTAAAAGCTATTCCTTTAAGTGCGGTAGCCAGTATTGATTATACGAATACCACTGGAGGGGTGAAGAGAAAAAATGTAAAACGGACAATCCAGTTGCAGAGTAATGTGCCTGACCCTACGATGGTAGGCAAGGTGAATGCTGATTTACAATTGAAGATTGATGAATTTAAAGGGACCGTTCAAATACCATCGGATGTTACTATTAAGTTAAGCGGACAAAGTGAACAGGAAAAGGCAACCCAGTCTTTTCTCGGAACAGCTTTTATTATCGCCATTGGTCTTATCTTTTTGATTCTTGTGTTGCAGTTTAATTCCATGAGCAAACCCTTTATTGTTATCACCGAGATTTTCTTTTCAGTGATAGGCGTACTGTTGGGATATGCCCTTACAGGAATGACGATTGCAACTATCATGTTATTGGTTGGCATCGTGGGTCTTGCTGGTATCGTAATTAAAAATGGTATCCTTATTATTGAATTTACGGATGAACTCCGGGGCAGGGGAATGCGAACCAGGGAAGCAGCAATTCAGGCTGGTAAAATCAGGATTATTCCTGTATTGCTTACTGCGGTGGCTACCATATTAGGTTTGTTGCCGCTGGCAATAGGATTTAATATTGACTTTGTTGGTTTGTTCCAGCACCTGCGTCCTAATGTTTTCTTTGGTGGTGACAGTGTGGTGTTCTGGGGTCCGTTAAGCTGGACAATCATTTTCGGTTTATTATTCTCTTTCTTCCTGACGCTGGTGATGGTACCAAGTATGTACCTGATAGCAGAGCGGTTGAAGAGACCGATGCAACAATTTTATGGTACCAAGTTCATTGCGTTACTGGGTTTTGCCGGACCTTTCTTTTTCATCTTTGTTGGTATTATGTTCCTGGTTCGGCGATTACAGGGAAAGAAAGTATGGCTGGGAAAATTAAAAACAGTAGTGGTAAAAGAAGATTAATAATAGTTAACTAAGTGTGGTTGGTTTTGGTTATGCAAATGCGGCACTCCCCGGAGGGCCGCTTTGCCTTTTAGGTGGTGTCTTTATTCAATTTTCCTTTTCGACAGTTCAGCAAAAGAAATTTCGCACAGAGGATAAAGAGAGAAAGAATTAATTGAAACTATGTTTCTGTTCTTCTCTCATTTCTCTCTGGGTGAGGCCTCTAAGTTGCAATAAAAAAATTGTACCGGGTAAAATGACAAACGCCACTCCAAAGAGTGGCGTTTATACATAGAGATATAAGTAATTTTAAAATCCTTTCTTTTCTATTTTCTTACCATCCACATCCAGTTCAATTATTTCATAGCCTAACTTTTTCACTCCTTCCAGAATTTTTGCTTTATCACCTACCAGTAAGATATTCATCTTATCAGGGTTCAGCATTTTTTTAGCGACTGCATCAATCTGTTGTTTGGTCAGGTTGGCCAGTATTTTATTTTGCTGATCCACATAATTAGCAGGTAAATTATAATCCAGAATGCGGCCGATGAAACCGGCTTTCTGAATCCCTGTTTCATATAACAAGGCATCTCGTTGGCCCAAGGAATTTTTCATGAATTTTAATTCAGCTTCGGTGATGCCATTCTCCCGGTAGTTTTTCAGTTCTTTCATCACTTCTACCAAAGCACTGTCAGTGGCATCTGCCCGGATGCCGGAACTGAATTCGAAATCACTGGAATATTCATCAGCAGTAAAAGAACTGCGGGCACCATAGGTCCAGCCTTTATCTTCCCTGAGATTTAAATTTAACCGGCTGTTGAAATCACCACCGAGTGTATAGTTCATCAACCTTGATTTGTAATAATCACCCGTAGCATCATATTTTAAATCAGTCGCATATCCTACCCGGAATTGTGATTGTGCTGCTTTTGGAATATCGACCATATAGACTTTGGTTTTGTCTACATTGGAAGCGGTACCCTTCACTTTTGGAAGATCAATTTTCTTATTCGGTAGTTTATTCAGGAATGCCAGCTTTGGTAATATTTCTTCCTGCTTTACATCACCCACTATCACTACTTTAACTCCTTTTGAAGTCATATAGTTGTTATAATAATTCTCTATATCCTGCAATTTCAAATTCCCAATAGTGTATTCAGTTCCATCCTCACTCATGCTCAGGATATTGTTAGGGCCGTAATTTATTTTCGCAAATACCTCATTGGCTACAGCAGCAGGATCTGCTTTGGTTTGTTTAAAACCTTGTAACCGTTGTTTCTGAATACGACTAAAAGCAGCTTCTGTGAATTTAGGGTTGAACATCCTTTCCTGTACGAGGGCCAGTGTTTTATCCAGGTTCTTTTTTAAGGTCTGGATATTGAAAGTGATACCATCGAAATTGCTGCCAACAGATACATTGCTGCCCAGTTTTTGCAACTCCACTGCCATTTGCTCGGCTGTGTAATTTTTTGTGTCTTCATTCATCATACTGCTGAACAGGCTTGCAAGACCGATTTTAGCTGTATCATTCGTCTGCAATATGTGGCCACCAGGAACAGTAATGGTGAGGGTTACCGTAGGCGTTTCATTGCTTTCCGTACCAATCATACGTACACCATTCGGCATGTCTTTTCTCCAAAACTTCGGCACTTTCACAATGGGATTGGCACCATTACCCGGAGTTTTACGACGGTCAAAATTATCTTTTGCTTTTATATACTTTAATCCTGCATAACCATAGTCGGGAGCCGTATACTTACTTGAATCGATCTTATAATTATCGGCAGCAGCAATCATTTTTTCCTGGCCTTTTGGTACTACACTCAGGAACACAGCATGTTTACCTTTTACATATTCATTGTACACCCTCATCACATCTTCTTTGGTAACAGCCTGGTACATTTTAATAAGGTCAGCTATTTTATTGGGGTTGCCGGTAAATGTCTGGAAAGATGCTAACTGTGAAATTTTTCCGGAAACGCTTTGCAAGCCATTGATCTGTTGAGCCTCGATACCGCCTTTGAATTTAGCAATATCATCATCTGTCACACCTTTTGCTTCGAATGAATCCAATGAATTGCGGAACAGGCTATCAAGCATCGCCAGTGATTTTCCCGGTGAGGGTACTATTTGAAACATCATTTCACCACTCAACTCAGACAGTTGACTGAAAACACTTGCCTGTAAGGCCAGTTGCTTTTTTACTAATTGCTGATACAGGATAGAGTTTTTTCCCTGTCCCAACACCTGGGCAAGACAAGCCAATGCACCCATATCCTTATGATAGTTGGGAACAGTTGGATATGACACCATTAATAAGGGGAGTTTTGCATAGTTGTCTGTATAGGAAGCATAACGATCGCTTTCTAAAACAACTGGCGGTACCTGTACCGGTTTTACTTCTGGTCCACGGGGGATAACACCAAAATATTTTTCCACCAGCTTCACTACATCAGCAGGTTTTACATCACCACCAACTGATACGGTCGCATTGTTAGGTCCATACCAACGTAAAAAGAAATTTTTCAGATCATCTACATTTACCCGGTTCAGGTCTTCTACATAACCAATCGTTAGCCACGAATAGGGATGGCCATACGGGTATAAATTTTTTGAAGCAGTTTCGCCGGCTAATCCATACGGTCGATTATCATAATTCTGTCCTCTTTCATTCTTTACGGTAGAACGTTGTATCTCAAATTTCTTTTGGGTAACTGCATCCAGCAAAAAGCCCATACGGTCTGCTTCAAGCCAAAGCATTTTTTCCAATTGATTACTGGGCACCGTTTCAAAATAATTGGTTCTGTCACGATTAGTAGTGCCGTTCAATGTGCCACCTGCATCTGATACAATTTTAAAATGTTGCTCATCGGCCACATTATCACTTCCTGGAACATCATGTGTTCAAAGAAGTGGGCAAAACCGGATTTACCGATTTCTTCACGGGCTGAGCCCACATGGTAGGTAACATCCACATGTACCACCGGGTCACTGTGGTCTTCATGCACAATAAGAGTGAGGCCATTTGCTAATTCATATTTTTCATACGGAATCACTAATTCGTTTCCCGTTTTGGTGACTTTTTCCACCAATTTTGTCTGCCCTATTACCATGACCGAAAAAGCCATAAGAAAGGCAGCAAGAAGTAATACTCTTTGTTTCATAATTTTTATTTTTGGAAGGGACAACAAAATAAGGCAATTGGCCGGTTAAAACATTGCCATTTATCATTTTTGATAAGTCCGTTTCCATTGCCAATAAGGCTGGCGGACAGAAAACAAACACCTCGTTCCGCAAAGAAGGATTTTTATCTGGAAAACTCACCTGTTTATACCTTTGAAAAAAATTACAACTATGAGTACCGGAAACCGTAACAACCATGAAATTGATTACAAAGTATATGGTGAAGAATTACAATTTGTAGAAATAGAACTGGATCCGCAGGAGACAGCTATTGCGGAAAGCGGTGCGATGATGATGATGGATGACGGTATTACCATGCAAACTATTTTTGGTGATGGCTCTGCCCAGCAACCCACCGGTTTCCTTGGTAAACTGATGAGTGCAGGCAAAAGAGTGCTGACGGGTGAAAGCTTGTTTATGACAGCTTTTACCAATGATGTGCAGGGAAAGAAAAAAATAAGTTTTGCTGCTCCCTATGTTGGCAAAATCATACCCATGGATTTGCGGGAGTTAGGGGGAACCATCATCGCACAAAAAGATGCTTTTTTATGTGCAGCTAAAGGCGTAAGTGTAGGCATCCACTTTCAGCGAAAACTGGGGGTGGGTATTTTTGGCGGCGAAGGGTTTATTATGCAAAAACTGGAAGGAGATGGATTTGCATTTTTACATGCAGGCGGTTACATAGTAGAAAGAGAATTGAAACCCGGCGAAGTATTAAAGATTGATACCGGATGTGTGGTTGCCTATACACCTGATACACAATTTGACATCGAATTTGTAAAAGGCGTTAAGAATTTTATGTTCGGTGGCGAAGGATTGTTCTTTGCCAAACTACAGGGACCGGGCAAAGTATGGATTCAATCATTACCTATCAGCCGCCTGGCCGGAAGAATAGTGGCATATGGAACATACAAACGTAAAGAAGAAGGCAGTGTATTAGGAGGGTTGGGCAATTTATTTGATGGGAGGGAATAAACTGCGGATTTTAAAACTACAATTCACATCTACATTATTAGGTGACTGCATTTAATTCCTGAACAAAAGAATCCAGGTTTTCAATGCAGTCTTTTTTTGAATGGAGTAGTTTTGAATGCGAATTTTGTACTATGATTTTACTGTTTAACGAATAGTGAGATTTTGCGGTTAAAAATTGTGGATGGATTCAACAATTCCACAACTTTCCTGTTTATACAGCTGGATTACATTTTGTAACTATGACTTTTGTCATGGATTCATTAACTACGTAACAATTATCATAATTTTATCCCCCTAAATCAACTTAATAAATAATCAATATGGAAAGCAATACATCACAGAACACATCATACAATGTGAACAGTGAAAGCAAGTGCCCGTTTTCTGGCGGAGCATTGAAGCAAAGTGCGGGCAATGGTACCAGCATCCGTGACTGGTGGCCCAATCAATTAAAATTGAATATTCTTCGTCAGCACTCTGCCTTGTCTAATCCAATGGGAGAGACGTTTAACTATGCTGAGGAGTTCAAGACCCTCGATCTGGCGGCTGTAAAAAAAGATATTCTGGATCTGATGACTTCGTCCCAGGATTGGTGGCCCGCTGACTATGGTAGTTATGCCGGTTTGTTTATCCGGATGGCCTGGCACAGTGCCGGTACCTACCGCATACAGGACGGACGTGGTGGTGCTGGTTTCGGTACACAACGTTTTGCGCCACTCAACAGTTGGCCCGACAATGCGAACCTCGACAAAGCCCGGTTGTTACTGTGGCCCATCAAACAGAAATATGGTAAGAAAATTTCATGGGCAGACCTGATGATCCTTGCAGGTAACTGTGCATTGGAGTCAGCAGGTTTTAAAACGTTCGGTTTTGCCGGCGGACGGGAAGATGTGTGGGAACCAGCCGAAGATATTTATTGGGGTGCTGAAAAAGAATGGTTGGGCGACAAACGATATAGCGGCGACAGAGAATTGGAAAATCCATTGGCTGCCGTACAGATGGGGCTTATCTATGTAAATCCGGAAGGCCCTAATGGAAATCCTGATCCATTGGCAGCAGCCCGGGATATCCGGGAAACTTTTGCCCGCATGGCAATGAACGATGAAGAAACGGTGGCATTGATAGCCGGAGGACATACATTGGGAAAAACCCATGGCGCTGCTGATCCCTCTAAGTATGTTGGTCCGGAACCAGCCGCTGCCGGAATTGAAGAGCAAGGCCTGGGTTGGAAAAATACCTTCGGCAGTGGAAAAGGTGCTGATACCATTACCAGTGGTCTGGAAGGTGCATGGACCACCACACCAACAAAATGGAGCAACAATTATTTTGAAAATCTTTTTGGATTTGAATGGGAATTAACGAAAAGTCCTGCTGGTGCACATCAGTGGAAACCGAAAGGAGATGCAGGTGCTGGTCTGGTGCCAGATGCATTTGACCCGGGAAAGAAGCATCAGCCTTTTATGCTGACAACGGATTTATCATTAAGAGTAGATCCGGTGTACGAAAAAATATCAAGACATTTCCTGGAAAATCCGGCAGCATTCAATGATGCATTTGCACGGGCATGGTTTAAATTAACGCATAGAGATATGGGCCCTGTTGCCCGCTATCTCGGACCAGAAGTGCCGAAAGAAGAATTGATCTGGCAAGACCCCATCCCGGCTGCATCGCATCCGGTGATTGATGAAAATGATATCGCTGTACTGAAGAATAAAATATTGGCTTCCGAATTAACGGTGGCACAATTAGTATCCACTGCCTGGGCATCTGCCTCCACTTTTCGTGGATCTGATAAGCGGGGTGGTGCGAATGGTGCAAGGATACGGTTGGCTCCGCAGAAATATTGGGAAGCCAACAACCCGGCTCAGCTGGCTAAAGTTTTAGAAGTGCTTGAAAGTATTCAGCAGGAATTCAATAATGCAGGTAAACATGTTTCATTGGCCGACCTTATTGTTTTGGGTGGCTGTGCGGGTATTGAACAAGCTGCAAAGAATGCAGGTCATACTGTAAAAGTATCTTTTACACCGGGTCGTGCCGATGCATCACAGGAACAAACAGATGTAGCATCATTTGCAGCATTGGAACCGGCGGCAGATGGATTCCGCAATTATGCCAAATCAAAACATGCTGCTTCAACTGAGGCTATGTTGGTAGATAAGGCGCAACTGCTTACACTTACTGCTCCGGAGATGACGGCTCTTGTAGGTGGTCTGCGGGTGCTGAACACCAACTTTGATAACTCGGCACACGGTGTATTTACCAAAACACCTGAAACCCTTACCAATGATTTCTTTGTGAACCTGCTTGATTTGGGTACTACCTGGAAAGCTACTTCCGATAAACAAGAGTTGTTTGAGGGCCGTAACCGCACAACAGGTGAATTAAAATGGACAGGCACCCGTGTCGATTTGATCTTTGGATCCAATTCAGAATTAAGAGCTCTTGCTGAAGTGTATGGATGTGCAGATGGTAAAGAGCAATTTGTAAAAGATTTTATCGCAGCATGGAATAAGGTGATGAACCTCGACAGGTTTGATCTCGCCTGATTTCGTGAAAGTTTATGATTAAGAGGTGGTCCGGGAACGGGTCACCTCTTTGTATTTTCAAATCACATTTTATAATTTCAAAAATTCCCCTGCTTACAATTATCCATTATTTTTTGGGTCGAAGTCCACAATCCATTCAATACCGTATTTGTCTCTGAAACAACCAAAATAGGTGCCCCAGGGACTATCGCCGATTGGGCCTTCTATTTGTCCTCCTGCAGAAAGCCCATTAAATAATTTGTCAGCTTCTTCTTTACTTTCTGCACTTATTACAATTTTGCTCCTGTTCTCATTTTCATTTGTTTTTCCCAGAATTTCCGGAACATCATTCCCCATTAACATACTGCCATTACCGGTAGGCAAAACAATATGCATAATTTTATTTTCTTCTTTTTCTGCTACCGGGAATTCAGGGCTTGCAAGGTCTTTGAAGCGAATAATCTTTGTAAACTCCCCGCCAAATACTGATCTGTAAAAGGTAAATGCTTCTTCGGCATTTCCGTTGAAATTAATGTGAGGATTGATAAGTGCCATAGTTTTTTAGATTGTTTTGTTTAGTAAAATTTTTTAACGAAAATCACTTCCCGGATAATGCTGCCAATAGATTTTCAAGGTTGCTCAATGACATTTTCATTCCCTGGGTAAAGCCATCTAGTATTCTCTCTAACCTTTCAAGGGATTCATTGTAAATAGTAATGAAAACTTTTGTTGTTCCGTTTTGTTCGCTAAAAGTATGGTTCCATTCAGAACCTGGCAATTCCGGGTTTTCAGCTGCGTCTGCAAAAGCATTATACATTATAAAGTTGGTTTTCGGAGTAATGGAAGTGTATTCCTGGATTGCCCAACGTTCCTGTCCCTCAGGGCTTACCATTGCATAAAATCTTTTGCCACCAACTTTGAAATCCTGGTATTTCGTTTTAGATACCATTGGCTTTGGCGCAATCCATTGGTCAATCAATTCTGCTTTGGTAAAAGCATCCCATACTAACGATTGGTCAGCATCAAATTCTCTTGTTATGTATACCATCTTCGCTGCCTTGTCAACGGTAAAATCAAATAGTAAGTTGTTCATTTTTTTTGTTTTTTCATTGTTGATAATACTTTGTCAAGTTGATTGAAACGGGTTTCCCAGATTTTTCTGAATTGGTTTAGCCATTTATCGATCTCTTTCATTTTTTCAACTTCAAGTGAGTAGTAAATTTCCCGGCCCTGTTGTTCCTGTTTTACTAATTCACACTCGGTTAAAATGCGAAGGTGTTTGGAAACAGATTGCCGGGTAGTGTGGAAGTTGTCAGCAATGGCGTTTGGTGTCATTGCCTGCAATGCAATTAAAGTAATGATTGCCCGTCTTGTGGGGTCGGCTATTGCCTGGAAAATATCTCTTCTCATTAAGGGATTATTTATGTGAAACTAATCGGTTGCAAATATATATGCAACTAATCGGTTTCGCAAAATTTATTTTACAATATATTTTCCTGGTGTTCAGGTCCAACAAAATGTTGGGGATTCTACTCAGCTTGCAATTCTTTTTTTAGCCTGTTTTTAGCTTCTTCACTCTCGGGATTTAGTTGAAGCGTTTTCCTGTAGAATTTTATAGCGTCTTCTTTTCTATTGAGTGCTAAATAAATATTAGCCATCGATAAGGCTACGTAATTGTTGTCCGGAAATTCAGCTACATTATTTTCTGCAATAATTTTTGCAACTTCAATTCTCCATCTACAAACAATTGAGGAATGATGGTATTCCTGAAATTGTTTTCCAACTCACCATTTTGTTCTTTAAGTTTCCTTATTTGTTGGGTTTTGTTCGGCATTTTTAAAATGTGTATTTAAAAGGATCAGGTTAACTAGCAAATATGCCTGATAGCAGGGTCAGTTCTATTGATAAAAACCTATAAACGGTACCAGTCTTTTTTTAGAAATAAAATACTTTCACTTACCGGCTGGAAGTATTCCAGTCATGTATTGCTTCTAACTTGCCTAAGCAGGTTGTAGTCCTTTTTCCGGCTTTTATCCGAATTCTTGTTGATAATTCCAGTTGATTTAACGCAGGTTTTTACCGGGAAAAATCAGTTTGCAATCAACTATACTTGATTAAATTCGCAGAACAATTTAATAGAATGGCAAGAAAACAGGAAGTATTACAGGATGTAGTTATCAAATTTGCCGGCGATAGCGGCGATGGTATGCAATTGACAGGTACCCAGTTTACCAATAACACTGCGATGCTTGGGATAGACCTTTCTACCTTCCCGGATTTTCCGGCAGAGATAAGAGCCCCTATAGGAACATTACCCGGTGTTAGCGGATTCCAGCTTCGTTTTCAAGCGACAGAGTGTACACTCCCGGTGATGCCTGTGATGTGTTGGTGGCTATGAATGCGGCTGCTTTAAAAGTAAATCTATCCGCTTTAAAAATGGGCGGAAAGATAATTGTAAATACGGATGGGTTTGATGCCAGGAACCTTCGTCTTGCCAACTACCCGGAAGGGGAGAATCCATTGGAGAACGGCAGCCTTAGTAATTACGAAGTGATAAAAATGGATGTAACCAAAATGACCCGTGAGGCATTGAAGGATTTCACCATGGGAATGAAAAAGGACCGGGCTAAAAATATGTTTGTGCTCGGCTTTTGTATTTCATGTACAGCCGTGATATGGATAACACAATTACTTTTTTTGAAAGAGAAATTTGGTAAGAAGCCTGATATATATGAAAGCAATGTAAAAGTGCTGCAGGCAGGATATAATTATGGTGACACAACAGAAATTTTTACTACCACTTATTCTGTAGAGAAAGCAAAAATGCAGCCTGGAACCTACCGTTCCGTTATGGGAAACCAGGAGTAGCTTATGGATTAATTAAGGCTTCCCAAAAAGTGGTTTGCCTTTATTCCTCGGGTCTTACCCCATCACCCCTGCGTCAGATATTTTGCATGACCTGAGTAAGTATAAAATTTTGGTGTGCGGACTTTCCAGGCCGAAGATGAAATAGCAGCCATTACATCTGCCATTGGTGCAGCCTATGGTGGTGCTCTTGGTGTTACCACTTCCAGTGGTCCGGGTATTGCACTCAAAGGCGAAGCAATGGGATTGGCGGTGATGCTTGAAATTCCATTAGTGATTGTAAACATACAGCGGGGAGGCCCGTCTGGGTTTGCCTACAAAACTGAGCAAAAGCGATTTGATGCAGGCTTATTATGGAAGAAATGGTGAATGCCCGATGCCCATTGTATCTGCTTCTACCCCGGCTGATTGTTTTGATGCAGTATACGAAGTAGAAAGAATGTGCAGCATATGACACCTGTTATTTTCTTAAGTGGTGGCTATATGGCCAATGGTGCGGAGCCATGGAAGTTTCCCAATGCAGAGCAACTTCCACCCATTCCGGTAAAGTTTAAAACACAACTGGGTGACCAGGAAGAAAAATTTCAACCATACCTGCGGGATGAAAAACTGGCCAGGCCATGGGCAGTACCTGGTACAGCTGCCTTAGAACACCGTATCGGTGGGCTGGAAAAGCAAAACATAACCGGTAACATCAGCTATGAACCGGAGAATCACCAACTGATGGTGAAAATCAGGCAGCAAAAAGTAGATAAGATAGCTGATTATATTCCTGAACAAAAATTAGACAGCGGAGCTGATAAAGGAAAGATATTGGTCTTGGGCTGGGGTTCTACCTATGGGGCTATTAAAAGTGCCTGTGCCGAACTACAGGCCAAGGGCCATGCAATAAGTCATGCACATCTTCGCTATGTACGTCCTTTCCCTAAAAATCTGGGCGATATCATCAAAAATTTTGATACGGTCCTGATTCCGGAGATAAATAACGGGCAGCTTATCAAAATTATAAGGGATGTTTATTTTGTAGATGCCAAAGGCTATAATAAAATAATGGGAGTGCCGATTACGAAAACAGAACTGGTTATAAAATTGGAAGAGATGCTAAATGCATAATAAGGAACTCAATAAATCAAAATCCACTGACTATCGCTGGTGGATTTTTATTTTATGCCTGCATAATAAAATGCTAGTTCGCTTCCGCTTCTTTTCTGCAGCATATTCTTCTGCCAGCGGTTCTATAAATTCGTTCATATAAATTTTGAATAGCAGGATAATATAGCTTACGAGTAAGGGGCCAAAAATTAATCCGATAATCCAAAAGGCCTAACCCAATAATTACTCCCAGTACGGTAATGACCGGGCACATCGCCTAATCTTTTCATAATAGTGATACGGGAAAGGTAATCCACATTGCCGGTGACAATAATACTGTACAGCATCAACCCTAATGCCATGCCGGTGTGCCCTGTTGTGAAAGTATAAATGACCAATGGTATCCACACTATCATCGTTCCCACTACCGGGAAGAAGGCAAACACTCCGGTCAGGAAACCCCATAATGCCCCTTCATGCACACCGAAAATAAAATAGCCTAATGTAGCGGTGAGCCCCTGGATGATGGAAATAAGCGGGATACTGTACGCATTGGCCCTTACTAATCTTTTGTTTCTGCTGCGAGCAACACCGTATTCGTATCTTTTAAAGGAATGATACGAAATAATGTTTTTTCTATTTCCTTGCCATAATACAACATGTAGTAGAGAAAGAACAGCATAATGGCCAGGTTGGTAATCAGGTTAGCAGTGCTATTCAATATAGAAGGTAAAAGGTTGTTACTTTATTAAGCGAATTAGAGAGAGATTCTTCAGAGGCAATAGAAATGCCTGTTTTCTCCTGTACTTGTGCTACTGCCAGTTTTATACTGCAATATATTTTCAGGATTGCTTAGTACTGCATTTATTTTCGGGCTGATAAGTGTAACAGCAAGAAAAATGGGTATCCCCAGCAAAACAAGATAATACATAAGAAAAAACCAGCGGCCCATCCTTTACTCCATTTTCTTTTATAAACCAGTTGAAAGTAACTGGCCCGGCTTAAAATATATAATGTTACCGCCCCGAGCAATCCGGGCATACAAAAAATAATTCCTTGATTGCCACCCATATTAATAAGATCAACGATGCTAAGAGCAAAATTTGCTTGATGCGA
Organism: Chitinophagaceae bacterium; assembly: GCA_016719015.1. GTDB lineage: Bacteria > Bacteroidota > Bacteroidia > Chitinophagales > Chitinophagaceae > JJ008. Next base: position 123,960 of record JADKAZ010000006.1, on the reverse strand, counting down.
TTGTTGAAGTTTATATTCATTCGGTAACTATTTCTTAGTTGAAAGCTATGCCTTGCCATAAAGGTGGGATAAAATTTAATAATAAAAGAGCCGAATCTTTCAACTCAGCTCTTTTATAGGCTTTAACCCGTTACTGTTAAAAAAATTTTGGTGTTAGTCCGGGCCGGTTGAAGAGACTATTAGGACAATAGTATAATATGAACAACTTCAACATGCCCGGACAAACAGCCAGGTATTATCGCTATTCAGCCATCTCCTGAGGATGCGACTGGCGATGTTCCTGTATCTGAGGAATTTTTTTTCGTATAAAATTAGCAATACCCAATTGGAGGGTAGAGCCAATTATTCTTTTAAATATATTACCGGATTTGCCCACTACTAATTTCTTTCCGAGGAAACCAGCACCAATTCCTATAGCAGTATTTAAAGCTGAACTGCGTAAATCTGGTGATTGTGCCACATTTTTAAAGCACTTTTTATAATATTGGCAGGAGTAAAACTTCCAACGATATCAACCGCAGATTTTTTTTAACTCAATTACCTGGAGGGTCTGTTTTTTTCCAATTCCAGAATCCTGCTCTCCAGACCTTTCCTCATTGAAACAGAGGTTGCCACTATTTGATTATTTTGTCTATTATAAGATTACTCACAGGATTTTTAATCCAATTTCCTCTGAAAGTATACCAGTATACCAACAACCGCATAAAAACCACCTACGATAAAAAATCCATAACTTGTTTTCCCCATCTCAGACCCTATCCAGAATGCAATTCCAATACTTATAATAGTAAGTGCTGCAATGGTCAATATTGATATTGCAATTACCGAAATAAGTGATGAAACTGTTTCCGAAATTTTTCCTGCTGCCCGGAGTTTCCATAGTTCTACTTTCGTTTCTGCTACATCACCGGCATGGGAAACCAGGTTTTCTAAATGTTCAATTGTGGAGGGCATCGTAAACGGTTTTTATGTGTGTTGGATTGTTAATCATTCCCGTTGATCAGGACATAGCATTTTTTACTTCATGCTCTACACCATCTAACTTTGCTTTTGCTTTATTTGCAAAATCTTCTGCTTCTTCCTTTGCGCCAGCATAAGTTTGCTTTACTCCATCAACAAACTCGTTATACGAATTTTTTACCGAATCTTTAATATCACCTGTTTTATCAGCAATTTTTTGCCTGGTATTGGATCCTTTATCAGGAGCAAATAAAATACCTGCTAACGCACCTACTGCTGCACCGGCTAAAAAGCCTACTAGAATTTTTGAACTCATAATAATTGTTTTAAATGTTGAAAAATATTTCTTTTAAATTCATTTAAAAAATCATGCCAAAGCACCTGGTTTAATAAATTAAAGAGCGGTATGAACTATTTGATAGATTTATCAGTCCTGTAAAATTTTTGAGAAGCTGAAACCGAATTATGCATAAGTGAACGTATATAAAGCACCACCGATAAAAGCAATAATGTGTGTACAACAGAAGGAAGTTTCAAAATGAAAAAACCGATTATCCAGCCTGTCATAACAGTAATACTTAGTAATAATAGGTTTCTTTTCATTCGAAATATTTAAAACTGTAAAAGATGATGATTATTGCTAATACACTTTCTGAACATCCGATTTTGCTGACTCAACTTCCACCTTATTTTCTTCTTTTAGACCAGATTCATTGGGTGTATTAATATTTGATATTTCAGACAACGTCCGGTTTTCTTTCACCATTGCAAAATGGGCAAAGAAAATAAGCTCTACAATTAAGGCAATTTGCATCTTGCCGGAACAAGCCGGGTAAAACAGGCAGGTTACCAATAAGCCTAGAAATACCAGACCTAAAACCAGCAATGGTGTTCGTTTCATAACTAATCAATATAAAAGTAATAGGGTACGGTCTAAAATGCGTAGTCTTAGATGCCTGTGGCACCACCTTTTCTTCCGGTAACCAGGGTGATAACAAAAAGAATCAGGAAGATGACAAAAAGAATTTTAGCAATAGAAGCTGCGCCACCGGCAATACCGCCAAATCCAAAAACAGCAGCAACAATGGCAATTATTAAGAAGATGACTGACCAACGTAGCATAATAAAGTAGTTTAAATGAAATAAAATATTTTTAGCCGATCTTCTTTCAGTAGATTAAATTTTATGCCAAATCTGTATGACTTATAATTATTTTAAGCCTGCGAAAGTTTGTGCATTAAATTACCCGGTAGGGGAAAATCAACTACATCACTAGTTGTAAATGTTGGAATAGTAGTTGCAAAAGAATTGATTTGGGGCAACAGAGCTTACCTTTAGTTTAATAGCAACTGAGCTGTTTAGAGATGGGTATCAGAAATGCTACTTTTCTCAATGACCAGTTTAATAATGCACAGGAATTTAATAAGACATGGAAAGAATATTAAAGTTCGAGAAACGGCGCAAACGCATCCTGTGGGTGTATAGTATTGCTTTTCTACTTTTGATTATCGCCTGTTTCATAACCTTCTATGCCAACCGGCAACTGGTAAAGCAATCATCCACAATAAAAAGCACCAACAAACTGATCATTAACCTGGAAAAAATATTGTCAACATTAAACGATGCTGAATCGGGGGTCAGGGGCTACCTCGCCACAAAACAAAGTGAATTTCTCTTACATTATTACGGATCAAAAAAATTAACCGACTCTCTTTATAATGAGACAAAGCTACTGGCAAGTGACAATCCAACGCAGCAGGAACGACTGAACAGACTTAAGGAGACTTATGAGCGGAGGCTCAACCTTTGTCGGTGCTTGTGAAGCAATTTGATAATGGGGTCCAACAGATTGGTGACTCGCTGATCAATCAAATGATCCTTTCAAAGGGGACAATGGATGTTTGCAGGTCGGAAGTGGCCCTATTGCAGAACGAGGAAAAAAGGCTACTCACTGTAAGAGACGAAAATTTAAAAACAAACATTGTAATAATCAATAGCCTTACTATTATATCTCTGCTAATCGCTTTTATCCTGATTATTTTTGCATATTTAACCTATCTCAGGGAGAATATAGCCCGTAAACTGGTGCTGACGGAGGTATATAATTACCAGGATGAACTTAAAAAAAAGGTGGTACAGTTAAATAAAGCTAATGCAGAACTTATCCGCATCCGGAGTATTGAAAAGTTTGCAGCCACCGGACGTATTGCCCGTACCATCGCACATGAAGTAAGGAATCCTCTCACCAATATTGATCTGGCTGTTGACCAGCTGCAAACGGAAGTAGTAGTCCAACCGGATGAATCATCTACTATGCTTTTTGATATAATAAAACGAAATAGTAACCGTATCAACCAGCTTATTTCAGATTTATTAAATTCAACAAAATCTTCTGAACTGGCTACTGAGAAAATATCAATTAATGATTTACTGGATGATGCCCTCAAAGAAGCGGAAGACAGGATAACCCTTGCGAATGTAGAAGTAGTAAAAAAATACAGCAGGGATATTTGTGATGTAGCGGTAGATAAGGAGAAAATTAAAATTGCTTTTCTTAATATCATTATCAATGCGATAGAAGCAATGGAGAGTAAAAGAAGGTAGTATGCTTACACTGGAAACCAAAGGAGAGAATGATAAATGTAAAGTAAGAATACGGGATAATGGCCCTGGTTTAGACAGTGAATCAGCTAACCGGTTATTTGAACCTTATTTTACCAGTAAGGCCAAAGGCAACGGACTTGGATTAACGCATACGCAAAATATAATCCTCAATCACAAGGGAGAAATTGTAGTAGATACAGCACCTGGAAAAGGCACCAGTTTCACCATAATACTGGATTTTCCAAAGTAATAATCAAGAATTCGCTTTTCGGGTAATTAATTCCACAAAACGGGGCTAAAAGAACGCATATTAGTCTTAGGCTACTGAATCAATTATCTGGTTGATTGTTGCAAGGCTGAAGGGTTTGGATAAAAAATATTGAATTCCATTATTGTGAGCCTTTAATCTGTCTTCCGGACTATCATGTGCCGTTATCATGATTACCTTTAACGCCGGATATTTTTGATTAATCTTCGGGACAAAGTCAATCCCTTTTCCATCCGGTAAATGATTATCCAGCAATAATATGTCAGGGGTTGATACTTCCAGCTGTTTTTCAGCCTGGGATAAAGAATAAGAGGTATCTGTTATAAAGCCTCTTTTGGAGAGGCTTCGACTTAAAAAGTAACAGATATCTTCTTCATCATCCACAATTAATATTTTTTTCATGAAGGCTATGATTGGGGGATAATCACTAAAGGATACCGGAGTTAACATGGTTTTATTATTCACAAAAGACTTGCCAATGCAATTAAAGCGAGATGTGACCAGATATCGGCATCTCATTTGTTTAAAGATGATCAGGATGGTTGATTTTCTTCCTCAAACAGGTTGAATTTTTCTACTGCCCAATCAGAAAACTGCTAATAGTAATCAAAAAGCAGTTTGGTTAACCTTTTCGATAATTTTGCCTAAATAAGCTCATATGAGGAGAATACTGATTATAGATGATGATTTGGATATGTGCCAGTTGCTCAGTCAATTCTTGCAACGTAAGGGTTTTGAAACGGAAACAGCTCACACCGGACACAAAGGATTAGAGAAATTCAACGAGAGCAAATTTGATCTGGTACTATGTGATTTCCGGCTGGGGGATATGGATGGAAGAAAAGTGTTGCAGAAGATCAAGAGTATTAATCCTGATGTGATAGTCATTATTATTACCGGTTATTCCGATGTGAAGATGGCGGTAGAAGTAATGCGTTATGGTGCTTTTGATTACATTACTAAACCTTTAATTCCAGAAGAATTAATTAATCTGATCAACAAAGGGTTAGATGATTCTCCCCCATTAATTAAAGCAGATGCTACTAATATTTCAATTCCGCAAAGCTCGGCGGGGAAATACTTTACTATTGATCCGGAGGAAGTACTTTTAGGTATTTCACCCCGCACAATAGAATTATACAATCAAATTGAGCTGGTGGCACCCACCAATTACAGTGTAATACTGTACGGCGAAAGCGGAACAGGTAAAGAGGTGATGGCCAAAGCGATTCATCAAAACAGTAACCGAAGCAATAAGCCTTTTATTGCGGTTGACTGCGGTACTATATCGAGAGAACTTGCTGCCAGTGAATTGTTTGGTCATGTCAAAGGGTCGTTTACCGGTGCATTAACTGATAAAGAAGGAATATTTGAAGTGGCAGACGGGGGTACTCTCTTTTTAGATGAAGTATCTAACCTGCCACTTGATGTACAGGCTACTTTATTAAGAGTAATCCAGGAACGTAAATTTAAAAGAGTAGGCAGTAATAAAGACATCGATACCGATACAAGAGTAATCGTTGCTTCCAATGAAAATCTCCAGGAGGCTTATCGCAATGGAAAATTCAGGGAAGATTTATACCACCGCTTTAATGAGTTTTCAATATCCATACCGCCCTTGCGGGAAAGAAAGGAAGACATTGCAATGTTTGCTGATTTTTTTCTAAAGAAAACCTGTGCTGAATTAAATAAAAAATTCGAAGGGTTTGATGAAGAAGTAATGCAGCTGTTTTTAAACTATGACTGGCCGGGCAACTTACGGGAACTCCGCAATGTTATAAGGAGGGCAGGACTCCTGGCAGCAAGCGGAAAAATTACAACAAATGTCCTTCCGTGGGAAATAATCGGGAATCCATTAAAACCCATTTCTGCACCTCCACCTGTAATAAACCAGGAAAATGCATTTGATGCACATAAGCAACCACCTGCTGATCTTAAGGTGGCTGCCTCCCAGGCAGAATATGAAATGATTATGAATGTGCTGAAGCAGGTAAAGTTTAATAAAACCAAAGCTGCAGAAGCTTTAAAAATTGACCGGAAAACCCTGTATAATAAAATCAGGCATTACGAAGAATCTAATAGTATTAAGGAATAAACCTAACCGTGTCTTTTCTTTTCTGTTTGCTTAATGCTTTTTAGTACAATCCGTAAAATCGTTCTGTAAAAAAAGGATAACATTTAGCTGGCGGAATGAATAAAACAAAAAGACAGGGCACTGTTCATTCTTATAAGTTTTTTGTTTCTTCGTCACTTACTGGTTTAGAAAAGGCGGAGCCTATATTTTGCATCAGACTGGAGAGGGGGCCTTCCATTTTATTCGTTTTATCATCCAGTGTAGAATCATTTAATAGTTCTCCTATATTTAATACAGCAGGCAGATAAAGGAGAATGTTGTTTTTTTGCCCGCTGAAATAAGTTTTTACTTCTTTTATCGAGGCATCCGCTCCCAGGATATTCTTTACCACTTTCACTGTTTCGTTTGCAATTACCTCCATTTCTGCCAAGGGGTCAAGCTTTGATTGGTTGGTATAAGTTGCAATTGTTTGAACAACTTCGATTTTATTTTTATCAAAAATTTTATTTAACCAACTTGAGGAATTATTACCCCGTAAAAAATTTTCCGCACCCTCATCAGATTGAACATACCTGTAGAAACCAGTTAAAACGGCAGGTATAGCGGCCTGGCTGACGTGGAGTTGATTGGGTGTTTTATCATTCTCTAGTACTTGCTGGGTATTGGGATCTATCTTCTGTAAAGCAGGATAGCCTAAATTTTGTTGTACCGTTTCTAAGATATTAATTGACATATTGGAGAGCTTAAGTGATTAATTCAGTTAATATAGGGTTGAAAAACCATGCCAATGAATGATTTTAGAATTTGGGCTGCTCAATTGTTATCATTCCGCTGTAAAAGATTTCGTAATTAAGGGGGCAGCAATGGGATAGCATAAAATTAAAACAGGTCAGCAAAGCTGACCTGTTTTAATTATTTTTTACTTACAAATACATCGAGAGTTTTATTCCTTATCGTTACCGGCGGTTTAGTTTGTATTTATCCAGCCGTATAGACCTCGGTAGCTTCGGGTAGCATAGACGCAACCACAAAAGCCAGTATGGATAAAATAAGCCCATACATGAAAATATTATACGCAATACGGAGATATTTGTATTTTTTGGCAAGTACCACTCCGAGAAAATAATTGTCTTTGATCATGCTGGAGTTCATATAGTTTTTATCGCCCAGCATTTCTGTCATTCCCCAGCTATAATCTTCCAGGCTTGCGTTGTGAAAATTACCAAAGAATAACAGATTGGTACGTTTGCTGGCAATATCTTCATGCGAAAATTTGCCACTGGAAACATTGGGCCGGGTAGCCAGTATACCAAATACTATTGATGCCACACAAACCACGGCAATCAATGCAAGCGGAATTTGCAGGTTCGGGTCAGTGTGCAGTTTATCAATCAGATTGCCGATAAGAATAGAAAGAATAATGGCATTCACCGATATAAGTATATTGGCTTTGGAGTCTGCCATCTGGCTAAGTGCCATATGGTTGTTAGCCATAATCCGGAACACCGTTGCAATACTTCTGTCCGCTTCTTTTTCTTTATCTTTTTTCCGTTTAGCTTCTTCGGCCTCGGGAGTTAGTATGGCGGACTTTCCTTTTCCTTTGGTTTATCTTTTTTATCCGCTTTATCTGTTTTTTCAATCTTTTCGGTTTTAGCAGGTTTCATTTCATCGGTATTTTTATCTTTTTGTCTTAGTTCAGCCAGGTGCTGGTCTTTTATTGGTTGTAATTTTTCTTTACCATAGTCAGTAAAGTATTTATGTCCTTCCAGGAAGCGGATATTAGTTTTTCTCCAATCTTTTTTTGATATATCTATTTCTCCAAATTCTTTTATTTCTTCTCTCAACAGGCGGCTTTTCTCTTTAAAATCATCGGTGCCCAGGTGAAATAAATCTGCATCACAAATAATTTTTTCGAGAAGGTTGTCAGGGCTTTGAGGAATACGGGTGGCATTGATGCAACCAATTACTTTGTCTCTCACTTCTGTACTGGCAGAATGAATAGTTAAAAAATCAGTAGCCAGTTTTATGCTTAATGCTTCATGATCCTTTGCCTCACCGCCAGTGTAGCCGGTATCATGAAACCAGGCCGCCAGAATAAGAGCAAAACGGTCGTCTTCGGGTAATTGGTGATAATCTGCTAAACTTTGGCAGGCAGCTACCACTTCCTGAGTGTGCTGAAGTGTATGAAACTTAATATTTTTACTAAGTTTGTTTGTTAATAGATCATTTACGAGAGCCTGGGCTTCCTGTAACGCTAGTATTTGATTGTCGGACATGCTATAAAGATAACTTTTGATAAATTTAAACAAAATAAGAAGAATGAGATTTTTAAATTTTCGGGTAAACTTAATTATCCTGCTGACTTTATGTGTTTTGATGACGATGGCTTGTAAGCAAAAAACGAAGATCATTAAATCACCTCCTCACTATAATTTTTCAGAAGTTCAAACGCATAAACTTGATCTGAAGTTGAAAGAAATATCAGGGCTGGCCTGGGATAGAGACAGGGATGAGTTTCTGGCCCATTATGATGAGTCGGGTAAATTATTTTTACTTGATAGAGAAACAAAGGCCATCAAACCGGGTGGCGAGTATTCTTTTGGTGCTAAAGGAGACTACGAAGATATTGCGATATACAAAGGAGTGCCATATGTTTTGCGTAGCGATGGTATGATCACTAAATTAATAAGAGATAGTGCCGGAGGTATCAGGGGGGTGGAAGCCGGTAAAATCGGTATTTCTGGTACCAATGACTTTGAAACAATGTATGCCGATACATCCCGCAAAGCATTGATTATTATTTGCAAGAACTGTGCTATGGATGATAAGAAATCTGTCAGTGCATTTGCTTTTTATCCAGACTCAACAGGCTTTGATGTTAACCCTGTTTATACCATTGATGCCGCGGAAGTGGAGAAACTTTCACCACATAAAACATCTAAACTTCAACCATCAGCAGCGGGCATTCATCCAATACTGAAAAAATTATTTATTATTTCATCAGCAGCCAATTTACTGGTTATCGCTGATCTTAATGGAAAAGTAGAATCAGTATTTGAACTCGGCAAAAAGATGTTTCCACAGCCAGAAGGATTGACATTTAAATCTAACGGTGATATGTATATTTCTAATGAGGGAGTTACTGCCAGGTCTACCATCCTTCGTTTTGTATATAAACCTTAGGTTTCTTTAAGGCCGGATTACGGGTTATTATATTATCAATGAACTAATAAGCTCAAGCAAAACCTACACAAGCTGAGTAGTGCCTGACATCCGGAAGGAAGTCTTTGAAAACGGGTTTGCCTAATGAAGGTGGTAAAGGAATTGTGACTATTCTAAAGTTTGTTTATAAAAATTAGCCAACGCCTTTTTTTTAGTTTCTTCTTTTTCTGTAATCGTTGCAAGATGGCGAGTGATAAGCTTAGGCAGACAAATCCGATACACAACCCAACAACTACGTCTGAAGCGTAATGAACCCTGAGATATATGCGGCTGAAGCTTATAATAATTATCAGCATCATCAGAAAAAGAATAACCAGCCTCCGTTGCCATCCATTTTTAATATAGGTTGCGGCCCACCAGATGAGCAAGCCGTAAAAAGCAGCACTCATAAATGCATGACCGCTTGGGAAACTAAAATTGGTAATTCCATCTACCAGTGGATTATCAGGCCGGGAACGACGAAATGAATTTTTGAGAAGCGACATAAAGAGTAGACTGCTTAATGAAACAGCAGCCACTTGTACAGCTTCCCATTTATTTTTTGAAAATAAAAAAATAGTGATCAGCAAAAGATTGGCAGGTATTAAAAACTTATGATTACCAAGGAATGAAACAGCAAGCATCAAACGGGTACGGATTTCGGACCTATGCGGTTCAATCAGAGAAAAAATTTTTTGATCTAAATAGTTTCTTTCAGAAAAAAAAACCAGCCACACCACAAGTACTGAAAGCAGTAAAGCAGAAGCGAGAAGCCACTGTATAATTATCTTTCTTTTGAACCAAAAATTAATACGCTTCATGTAGGGTTTGACATGGTAAGATAGATTAAATTTTTAATGTAAATAATTCAAGGTCCTCATTTTTCCCTTTTAAGTCTACCAGACCCACACTTTCAGTTTGCCAATCTTTCATGTTGAGTAGTGTAATAAATTCTTTGGATACAAGATACTTTTGGTTGAGCTCAGTACAGGCACTTCTGATACGGGCTGCCGTATTTATAGTATCGCCGCTGATTACTAAATCTTTTTTTGCAATTCCTACCTGGCCTACGGTTACATTACCCGAATGGATGCCGACTTTGTATTCCGGAATAATATCATAGCCCCGTTTAAAATGTTCGGCATTATGGTTAAAAATCTTTCTTGCAGCGATAAGAGAATTGACACATTTTTTTGCATTCTGCTCTGTGTGGGGCCACCAGGCCACAATTTCATCCCCTACATACTGATATACCCGTCCGTCATATTCGGCAATCCCCGCTGCGAGGCAATAAATAACATCTCGGATAAATTTAAAATATTCTGTATGCCCAAGTTTTTCTGCAATGGGGGTTGAATTTTTAAGGTCAATAAAAAGAATGATTCTCTTTTCATTTCTTGGCTGGAGATACTTGCCTACAATGATATTTAAAAAAACACCTTGTGAATATTTTTGATTAATTTCTAAGGTAAGCTGTGTTAATATAAATAATAATACCCATTCCGGCATTTTTTCCAACAGCCATTTTCTGCGAAATGTATTTTCTACAAACTTATAGAAGGCATCCCCGACAGATTTACCTTCAAAAACCAGGCTATAGGTAAAGTAAATAAAAAAATTCATGGCAATGGCCACAACGACAAGTAGTAATGTTTTGATAAGAAGATTTAACCAGGGCGATTTATCATTCAGTAAATTTCTTAAAAGAATAATAAGAAAGTAGCCGATTATAAAACTAAATATGAAGACATTTAGTTCCCGGAGAAAAACTGCTTTCAGCGATCCGGCATGGGTTGATTCATATTTAGGGGCATAATTATCTGTGGCAAACCGGATAATAAAAATGAGGAAATCGATAACTGTCCATGCTATAGCAATTGCCAAAATGCGTTTTAATTCATTTTTTTTTACGGCAGAACGTCTGGGTAATGCAATATGTGAGGGCTTCATTTTTTGAATGCTTTCGTAAGGGAAGAATTAGCCTTTTTACAGTTTATACTGTAATTATCATGCCGTATCAATAAGTGAGATTAATCTTTGTACCAAGGGTGAAGTTCAACATTTTTTCACCATCAGAAAATCCGGCCGTAGCATTAATGGCAAATATGTTAAAAGGCATGTAATAAAGACCTCCGCCAAATGCTCCATGCCATTTACCGGATTGTTCCCCTTTCACCCATACACGGCCAAGATCATAAAAACCAGTGATGCCGAACGATCCGGGTAAAATAAAGGAGTTAACATCAGCCAATTTTATTTTTAACTCAATACCGGTATAAAGTGTTGAATTGCCGGAAAATCTGTTTTTCCGGAATCCATTCAGGTTACTATTAGCTCCAATGCTTAATGCCTGGAAGTACTCAAAATTTTTACTGAAAATACGTCCGCCACCAAATTTCAATATGGCTACCAGGTTTGCCGGATCCCTGAAGCTGGCATAAATCGCCATGTCGGTTGTATACTTTACATACCCATCACTGCCTTTGGAAATACCTGTAGCACCTGTAACTTCCGTATACCAATATAATCCACGGGTAGGGAAAAATTCTTTATTGCGGTTGTCTACTAAAAGTGCCAGCTTACCTCCGGCATAATTCTTTTTGCTAAAAATATCTGCGGAATCAAGTTGTAATTCCCGGTACTTGCCCAGCACATACCCTGCATTATCACTATACTTATTATTGTAGTGATAAAAATAAGGGCCGATCATCAGGTGTAATTTTTCAAAAAAACGTTTCCGTACTAAGGCTTCCAGCTCCAATGACCGGAAACGGGTCTGGTAATAATTGAAATTCCTGTTTTTATCAACCTGTGGATTATTAGTAAGACCTGTAAAGTTTCTTAATGCCGGGTTTGAAAAATTCCCTTTTAATATAAGGTCTGTAGTACGGGTAATATGGTTAAACTCTCCCCGGTAATTAAGTTGAAAGGCCTTACGGTTGGGTGCATATAAAATACCAAATTTTTGGTCTGATGCATAAGGTAGGTTGCGGAAGCCATAGGTTCGTCTTGCAATACCAGCACCCACCAGGAGACCATCATCCGAATTGTAATGCAGGTTAATCAGGGGTACTTTGGTTGTGTTATAATTAAAGCCAAGTACATTTTTATCGTTGACGGGAGGGTCGAGTGAGAAACGATTTTTTGCATGGCTGCTATTCTTTATAAAATTGCCATCTGTTTTTAAATCATATAACAACGCTTCTGTTTGGCCACGGATATCAAATGTATCATTACCCTTTCCGCCTATAATGCGGATCTTGATCCGTGATTTTGCATTTTCTTCTATTTCAAAAAGATCATCATCATTCATTCCATATAATCTTATCTCACGGGTAACAGAGGGGTTGAATATTCTGTTATACATCACAAAATTGGTGTCATTCCCTTTTGACCGGGCATATACTTTTACCTGTAAACCTTCACCGTAATTACTTACTTTAAAATATTCCCGTTGGTTACTGCCCATTACGTTTACTTTTTTTGAAATAAACTTGTAATAAGACATTGCTTCCTTTGGGAGCAAGTCCCGGCGGCTGATCATTTTTTTGATAATCGTTTCACCCCGGATAGGGAAAATTTCAGACGGCATTTTTTTTACTGCTGCCCTGATTACCGAGTCGCTGATTTTTTGTTGCACTTCAGCTATTGTTTTTTCCCAGTCGCCCTGATCAAGGTCTGTCAAAAAGATACGGTCAAAATCTCTCGCTGTGTAACCCAGCCAATTCACTTTTGGAATATCTTTTCTGAAACCTTTGAGGAAAGGTAAGGTTCCGTCACTTACCGCTTTTAATATGGCACCATCAGAGTAAAAGAAAGCCTGGTCCCTGTCCCTTGGTATGGGGTAATAAATTTTTCCTTTACCTGTATCAACAGTTCCCCATCTCCATTGATCAAAATGCCTGTCAAAATCGCCGGTAATAATATCTAATAGTCTTGCCTTTAATACAATAGGCTGGTCCGGAAGGTGGTCATTTTCATCCAGCATTTTATTAAAGACCTTAGCAGTTGTTTTTGTATCACTTCCATCCGGTGGGGCATGTTTTTCCTCCAGCATACAAACATTATTGGCAAACAGTGGCCTCCAAAATCCTAAAGCAGGATCGTCGGGAACAAAAAATAATTCAGGCTTTGCAACGGTTAAATCCAATGATTTTGCCAACACAGGAAATGCAAGTGCACCGTAAGGATGAGAAGCGGAACTGAGTTCAGCCACCAAATCCTCTGCAAAAGAGCCCCGGAATGCCTCAGGAATGGCTTTGGAGGGGTTTTTATTCATACTGCGAAGCACCCACTCCTTCCCTTTTTTATCTACCAGTTGCAAGGATTTTGTTTGATTACCTCCACCGACACCCACGGCCTTCATACCGCCTTTTTCAGTTGAAATATTGAAGACTTTCATGTTTACCGGTGTAGACCATTCAGCCCGGTAATTCTGACCCATAAAAAATTTCTTCATTCCTTTTATCAGCGGAAAATTTTTACTGGCGGCAATGGTAAAAGTGTCTTTATATTTTAAGAAAGGGTCATCAACGATTTGAGCATTTGTATCCAGGGCTTCGTCAGGCAGCTTGTTAAAGTTGAATAGAGTGTTGGTATATGTTTTTGTAGCTACACCGCTATCCGAAACGGTATAAAAATCAATAGTAACATTTTTATTTTTGGATACCTCCATTACGGAGAAACCGGTGTTGGAAGAATTATAAAGGCTATTGCTTGCTTGCGATGTCCTGTTCTGCTTACAACCGCCGCCGCTTACGATGTAATTAAGTCCATCCTCTTTAATATGTTGCAGGTTATGATCATGCCCGGAAACAAAAACAACATAGGGTGAAGGTTTTACAACTTTGGTTATCTCCTGCACCATATTAGCATAGTTAGGATGTTTTAAATCCTGCGGCGTTCCAAAAACGCTTCTGGCTATCGGGTAAATGGAACCTATTACCGGTAATGGTATGTACAAATTTTTTTTCATATCTGTTAACGGAAAGATATGCTGCTTAAATGTATAAAAACCACCATGCATCCCGTTACTTTTAAAGGGATGGTGAGAGGCCAGCAGGACTAATTTTTTTGAATTGCGGGCGGCGATGTCTCCGATTTTTGATACAAGCTCATCTTTTGTTTTGCAGGCGCAATCAGATTCAATTTCCGGTTTATCAAACGGGTGAATCCACCACTGACTGTCGAATATTATCAGTGTAACATCATTGCTCAGGCTTACTTCTACCGGTCCGGGACAACCATCTTCCGGCAGAAATTTGACATTACGCTTATTTATAAAATCAACATATAACTGCTGACGAATAATAGCATCGTAACCACCCCGACGGCCGTTATCCCAGTCATGGTTGCCGGGTATCATATAAACCTTGGCGCCTGTGCCATCGGCTACAGAAAGTTGTGAATCAAGTACAGCTCTTGATGCTTTATAAGCTGCTGACTGGTCATCCGGTAATCCAACTTTGTAAAGGTTGTCTCCGAGATATACAACAGTAGTTTTTTTATCTAATTTGATATTATTTCTAACAGCGTCAACAACGGGGTGGATGCCATTGGTCAGTTGCCCGGCATCGCCAATAAGCACAATACGCTGAATGATTGTATCTTCCTGGGCTTTAAGTGTCAGATTCAACAAGAACAACCCACTAATCAGAACAATATATTTTTTCATTACCTCCCGTTAATAAGACTACCTGGCTAAAGCACAACTTCCTCACCAGTAATTTAAAATTGTAAAACCACAACAACCTATTTTAAGGTGGTGAGATATTCACCTACCAAAGAAAGTTTTCAATTTACATAAAACTTTCTCTGGAATATCATACAGCGTAAAAAATATGCGAATGTAAAGAGAATAATATGCTTAGCACTAAAACATGATTAGACTCGGCTGGTTCATTTTACCTTCAAAATTTTTACAGATATGTTATTATTTGTGTAATTTTCAAAAAATTGTATCTTTTGCCGCCGGGAGTTACTGCCCCGGATACTATTTAATCAATTAAACCTGCAACCATGAGACTGCTTTTTGTTTTTTTTGTATCTTTTTTTATTGCCATAACCCAAGGTAATGCCCAGACTGATTCGGTAGCCTCCAAGGGAGGGAATTTCAGTACATCCAGGAGCAGGACCTCTTGGATGGGTGCTAATTACCGTACGGAATGGAATACTCCCGTAAAAGCACCCGTTTTAAAATTGTCAACATCTCACGGAGGGTTAACCCCCGTTAAAAGAGGTGGTGGTAAGCAAACCAAATCGCTAAGGGTAGAAGACCCCTCCGGAAGGCAATACACACTTCGTTCCATAACAAAATTTATTACCAGTAAGACATTGCCCGGTGATTTGCAGAGCGATGCGGCTGCAGATCTTGTATCCGATGGTGTTTCTGCATCATATCCGTATGCTGCATTATCAGTAAATGTACTCGCAAAAGCTGCAGGTATACCACATGGTGATGTAAAACTTGTTCATATTGCCGATGATCCTAAACTTGGTGAGTACCGGGAGGATTTTGCCAATATGCTGGCCCTTTTTGAAGAAAGGCTGCCTGATTCTACAAAAAAGGGTTGGGATTCAGAAGAAGTGGCGGACAAGTTAGAAAAAGATAACGATAACGATGTTGACCAGCTGGCCCTATTGAAAATCAGGGTGCTTGATATGTTTGTAATGGATCTGGATCGTCACGAAGACCAGTGGATATGGGGTGCTTATGACAGCCCGAATGGCAAAGGCAAAATTTTTTATCCCATAGCAAAAGACCGTGACCAGGCTTTCTACATCAACCAGGGCATATTACCTGGATTAATTAAGGGCCGTTCATTAGTTCCGCAGTTGGAAGGATTTAAACCGGCGGCAAAGAGCATCAGCCGTTTCAACTTTGCAGCCCGTAACCTTGATAGATTTTTCTTAACCCAACTTACCGAAGAAGACTGGAAAACTACAGCTGAAAAACTTGTTTCCCAAATGACGGATGAGGTGATTGACAGGGCTATGGCTCAGCAACCACATGAAATTCGTTCAATCTCTGCCGGAAAAATTGCTGAAACCTTAAAAGCCCGTCGTAATAACCTGGTTGCTGAGGTTATGGAGTATTATCGTTTCATTTCGCAAACCGTAAGTATAACAGGAAGTGATAAAAAAGAGCTGTATGATATTACCCGTAACAGTGATGGCACTGCCTTGGTACAGGTTTATAAAATAGATAAAGACGGAGGACAAAGTACTAAAATGTATGAAAGAAAATTTTTCCCTTTAGTGACTAAGGAGTTAAGAATTTATGGAATGGACGGAGAGGACAAATTTGTAATGCATGGCGATAATGATAAAATAAAGGTGAGACTGATTGGTGGTGGCGGAGAAGATGTCTTTGAAAATCCCGGCTCCAAACAGTCTGGTGCAATAATTTATGATAAGCTGGACGGTGGAAATAAAATTACCGGCCGCTTTACCACCAAAATGTCTAACGATAGTGCTGTCAATAAATTTGACAGACTTTCTTACAAGTATCCGTTCCAGTCAATTTTTCTGACACTGGGGTTCAATCCGGATGATGGAGTATCTATCGGGCCAACATTCAAATACATCCGCCATGGCTTCCGTAAAGTACCTTACAAGACTTTACATCAGTTCAAAGGGACGTATGCTTTTTCTACAAAAGCTGTAAATCTCCGGTATAATAATGAATTTATTTCAGCGTTGGGAGATAAGACTGACCTGTTAACCGATGTTGAATATAAAGGCCCGAATAATACTACCAATTTCTTTGGCTACGGGGTGAACAGTGTGTATGATAAAAATATCGGCACTAACACGGGAGGTGTCAATTCAAGAAGATTCAGGTATTACAGAATTCGTTATGACTTGGGCGATGTTTCATTACAAATACGTCAGCGGTTCAGCGATAAAGTGATGCTGACTTTTGGCCCCACCTTCCAGTGGTATAGCATGGACAAAGATGAAAAATTGAATGCGGTAAGAAATGTGGTATTGAACACTGTGGCTGCCGGCCTGAATCCTGCCACTATTTTTGAAAGACAATCCTATGTTGGTGCAAGGCTTTCTTTGATCGTTGATTCAAGGGATAATAAAATACTGCCGGAGAGTGGTATTAACTGGGTAAGTACTGTTAAAGCACTTAAGGGATTGGGTGATAACAGCTATGATAAAGTGACACAGATCAACAGTGATTTTGCTTTTTACTTTAACCTGATACCTGACCGCCTGACATTTGCAAACCGCACTGGTGGGGGTATTACACTGGGTGAAGGATTCGAGTTTTTCCATGCTCAATATCTTGGCTCAGATGATAACTTAAGAGGTTTTAGAAGAGAAAGATTTGCCGGCAAGTCCAAATTCTATAACCAGGCTGAAATGCGCCTTCGCTTAGCGAATTTCAAAACCTATCTTTTCCCTGCTGCGTTTGGTATTATTGCTTTTATTGATGCAGGAAGAGTATGGGTAGATGAGGATAACGACAAAAAATTCTTCAGCGGTTACGGAGGTGGTATCTGGTTTTCACCACTCCGCCGGTTGTTAATTACTGCTTCGTATGCTATCTCTAAAGAAGATAAAATACCATTGGTAAGTTTGGGTTGGAGATTCTAATATTTCCTTTCCATAATAATAATTATAAAGCCAGTTCGAAAGAGCTGGCTTTATTTTTTTAATCAAAAATGGAGGTTATTTACCACCAATCAATTGTTCAGAAGTGGTGTTTGAAAGGGTCACTGTTTTTTCTCCTTGCGGCAGATCGTCGAAGTTAACATCTACCCGTAGTGCTTTAAGACCAACGACTCCCTGCAATTCTTCGAGGTCATGATTTTCGATACCGGGCTTCAGCAATTTTTTATTTTGCAAAAACTCAATATACTCGGTATACTCTGCTGCATCTTTTGATTGGGAATATACAATAGCAATTTTGCCAGGTTGTGTTAACCGCTCATTAGTATTTTTTATGTGGGCTTTGTCAATTCTTTTTTTCACAATTTCATAGCGGATATTATAAGCTCCATCCACATCAAATTTCCTTTCTTCTGTACGGAATAGAATAGAAAGTGTCTGTCCATGCGATAGTATTAATTGTGTGGTTCGCAGTGGATGGCTAAGCTCCTTCTCTAATTCATGCGTAACCCTTGCAGCTTTTGTAAGTACAGTTAGCTGCCACATTTTTAAGTTTCGCAGGTATATTTCATCAAATTTTTTACGGGGCGAAATGGCCTGTCCCATATAAATATTAAACTCCAGCCCATCCGTTACATACCGCTCAAAATAATGCGGATATACTTTTTGGGCTGCAATCTGTTCTTTGTCAATATAACGGGCCAGGGTATCATTTATCCGTGATACACTTTCTTCATACTCTTTGCGGTGGTGATACAGCATCCCGATTTGCGGATCAAGGGCTGAAAAATAATGTTCAATTTCGTTTTTCATTGAAGGTTCGGTATTGTGCAAATGATTAAACATTCCCACTACCTGTCCCTGTAAAAAGTCCTGTATACTCAGTTCTTCGCCGGATTGCAATACATCCGAAGCAGAAATAATGAATTTATCAATTTTAAATTCTATTTCCTGTAATAAAGGGAATGGCATAGTTGCCTGTGCCTTTTTAATCACTTTTTGCGCCAGTTCGAGTTGCTCTACAATATCTAATTGTATGGCATGGGACCTGGCGGTGGAAGAATTGCGTATATCAATAGCGCCATATAAAGGATGTACATCATTAAGGGCAATGCGATCAATCTTTACATCTTCCTTTTCATGCTTCTTTACGATGTAGTTTAATGCGGCTTCAGTAAATTTCCACTCTACTGCTGGTTGTACAGCTGTAAATTTTTTCTTTATAACCCGGTCCACTTCATTATTAAGGTCCTCCAGGCTTTTTTCACAACCGAGTGTGAATAATGGAATAGCAGGTTCTATTTTGCTTATATATCCTGGTATCAGCTGCTTGCTTTTAGTGGACATTACCTCGAGCATACCAATAATCCCACTTTTATTTTTCAACGGGCAAATAATTAAGCTTCTGGCACCTTCGAGATGATAATATTGCAAACATTGTACATCACTCAGCGACTGTTCGTTCAGTGTTTCGAATAAAAGGGGCTGGTCACTGTCACGAAACAGCAGTTTACAATAATCACTTATTTCATCTTTCTCGGAAGAGGAATGAAAATGCCGGAACAGGATACTATTGTTATTATGTAAATCAGAATAAACGTAGTGGTTGTTAATCTTAAAAAAAGGAGTGATGCCAATGGTTAAATCCTTTATACCAATTAGACTTTGGATATAGGTTTCCAGTTCTGTGTAAACAGCTGCATCAGAAAAAGCGTTGATATCCAACAACCGGTTTTTAATCTGGTTGATTACCTCTTGTTCGGTTACATCATTTACCCGAAGTACAGAAACACCTTCAAAGACGAATTTTTCTAATGGTATTTTTTCCATCAGCTCTGCCATTGTCATGATATTATTGGTCTGTTGATTTAAAATGCTTTCTGGCAGTTGGGGCATTTCATCCATAGGATTGACATCGATAAACCGGGCATCAATACGTAATTCGAGGTAACGGGTAAGCCCGGTTTCCTTATCGGGGTAGGGATGAATAGACCTTGATGATTCGGGGCTATTGACACCCAGGTATTTTTTTAATATCAGACCGTAAGCAAACTGAAGTTTTTCCTCGCTAAGATTGGTTCCCGGTTGTCCGTTAGGTACATTTATTTCATTAGAGCCAGGTTTCAGCATTGATTTAAATCGGGGCGAAGCATATACAGCCTGGTGTTTGAAGGGTAAAGACACACCATACATAAAGTTAGCTGTCGTTGGAGGAAAAACGGCAGATAGTAATTCTTCAATCAGTTCTGAGTGAGGGAGCAGGATATCGAGATCGGAAATAGTGTTCATCAGTTCCGGATAGGATTCAAACTCCTGCACTACATGACCATAAAGTTTTTTCATACCAGGGTTACCCTCGGCAATGTTTTTCTTTAATGCTTTTACTAACGGTGAAAAGCAAAGGCGGCTGTTGAACAGCGATTCATCAAAAAGTAAGTTTCCGAATTGCATGGTTGTATAGGTTAATGTACGTTTGGGTGCGGAGCTTTCAGGAGGGTACTTGTGTAAAGCTAATAAATAAGGTTTGCTTTAGAATACCCCTATTAGGGTAATTAATTAAGGGTGTTGTATAAAGTAAAAGCCGGGCTGCATTTAGCAACCCGGCTTTTACCGCAATATATTTCAGTGCGGGGTTTACCTTTTTTGACGGCCCAGCGTAATACCAATCTTAAATTGGATGGTAAAAAAAGCATCATTGTCTTTTGGGTCACCCCGTTGATCTTGTGCTTTAGACCCATCTCCCGGGGTGATTTCAGCCTTTCTGTCAAATAATTGCTGAGCTATGGCGGCTCTGTTGGGAGAAAGATAGTTACTGAAAAGTGCCGGGTTAACATAACCAGTACTGGCATCATCAAGATAATCGGTAAACAAAATCCGGTGTACAAATTCCAGTCTCGCATTTAATAATGATGATAATTGATACCTAAGACCCATTCCTGTTGATATATTAAGCTGATTGAGCTTGTAGGGTTTTCTGTCAGGATACTCTTTAAAACCCTGCCCTTCCAGCCGGAGCGGCTGAAGGGAATACCATTGTCCGTTGAGTTTTGCCTTTGGGTCAAAGGAATAATAGCCTACACCGATAATTCCATAGGGAGAAAGTAAGGCAGGATCCCTGTCATCAAAATTGCCAAACATGAGTGGATGCACTTCCAATGCCAGTTGAACCTCTGAAATTTTACTTTTAAAACTTAGATTTCTTTCATACCGGCCGCTGGTAGTTGCCGCCACATTTTTGAGAATACTATCATACCCTATAACCTGGCCAAACGTTCCTTCTAACCTAAGGGTTAGTTTATCCATATAGTTAGCAGCAACATAAAGGCCATAGCTGGCTTTTGCTGTTTTCCACCTCAAATCTTTAATGAAGTTTTTGCCGATTCCCTGTTTGCCCCCCAGATCCGTCAGTGAATTCATCACACCACCGGTTACACCTACCTCAAATACGACGGCATTTTCGTAATACTTATCATTATAAAAATAATACTGGGCTTTTGATGATTGTCCAAAAAGGGTACATCCCAGAGCTATTGCAAGTAGTTTTCTCATCCTCAAACAAAATTTACTTAATAAAAATAGAGTAGGGTTTTGTCAGAGGGGGAGGATCGAAGGGTATTCAGGGGATTGGGAGTGCCAAAGTAGTAATAAAAAATTTAGGATAAAAGCCTTTGGTCATTTTTAATTATTGTTTTTTAAAAGGAAATAGCTCTCCTGGTATTTCAGTTTTCTCTTTACTTTATCTACATAATATTCAACACTTTCTGAATAATTTGTCTTGTAGCTAATAAAGCAGGTGCCGGGGGAGGCTGACTTTCATATATCAATAATATAGGTAACCGCTAGCCAGTATTTTTACTACCTGAAACAGTGAATTATTTTGAATATTATCTCTGCCACCCGGTTGTAAAAGAAATACGAGTGGCGTTAATGGCCACATTTTCAATATTAATTTCTCAGCCTTGTTGTCCTGGGCCAGCCCTTGATAACCCGGGTTGCACCGTATTTACCTGCTAATTATACTCAGGTTTTGTTTGTTGAAAATATCTGCAGGCCTGTTGTAAACCACATGACTCACACCTGGGATTCCTGGCAACACAAACATAACGGCCATGTAGTATTAACCAGTGATGTGCTTTGTGTATGAGAGATTCGGGAATATTTTTAATCAATTCTTTTTCTACGGCTAACGGAGTAGAGGCTGTTTGCGGAACAAGGCCGATACGTTTACTAACCCGGAAAACATGTGTATCCACGGCCATGTTGGGTTGCCGGTCAATTACTGAAGTAATAACGTTGGCTGTTTTTCTTCCTACACCGGGGAGTTGCACCAGTTCATCTACCGTCATCGGAATTTCACCATTGAATTGGTCTATGACTTTATTGGCCATTCCAATCAGATGCTTTGTTTTATTGTTAGGGTACGAAATGCTTTTAATAAACGGGAAGAGTTCATTGAATGTAGCCTTACTCATGGCGGGAGCATCCGGATATTTTTCAAAAATAGCCGGTGTTGTCAGGTTTACTCTTTTGTCGGTGCATTGTGCGGAGAGGATGACAGCCACCAATAATTGAAAAGGGTCTTTGAATTCAAGTTCAGTTTCGGCCTCTGGCATGCTTTTCTCAAAGTAATCAATAACGAACTTGTATCGTTCCTTACGGGTCATGTTGCAAGATAATGGTGAAAAGTGAATGGTCAATAGTTAATGGGGGACACAAAAAAGTCCCGTGGTTACGGGACTAAATTTTTTTGAGCCGGTTCAGTACTACTGTACTTCTTCCGTTGCCCGTTCCCTGGCATAACTGAGAACGTTCAGTACTACTTCCGTGCGGGGCGATGTGGTAATTTTGTCTAACCGTTGCATGGAAGTTTTGAGCACATTGAGTTTTTCTCTGAGTGTCCAATCTTTTTCCAAAGCGGTTTCAATAGCAGCGGTCTGTTCAGCAGAACTTTCTTTGTACAAATACATTAAAAGATCTTCGGGTGTAAAATTTGTCATTTGGCAAACCAATTAAGTGTCCAATAATAAGATGTGTCCAGTGAAGCTTGAGATATAAGAAACGTCCGTCATATTAACGGGGTCGGGTTTGCCTTATTGTGTATCCGGTACTAATTCTTTGTGTTATCGGAGTTTTCCGATATAACGAAAAGTTCTTCATTATCCCTTTTCATCAGGTATTTCTCCCGGGCTGTTTTTTCAATGGTTTGCGGGTTATTGGTCAGGTTATTTGAAGTGGTACGTAACTGATTGATTTCTTTGGTATAATAGGATTTGCTTTGCTGTAGCTTGCCCAGTTCATTACGCCGGTTAAGCTGTGTTAAGAAATCGTTTTTATCCAGGAAAAGCATGACTACGCAAAAAGCTGCAAACGAAATGAAGTACTTGTTTTTGAGAAAGCCCGGGATATGGGTTAGAAGTTTGTTCATAGTTCAGAGTTGATGGTTCATAGTTATCGGTTCATAGTTCAGAGACGTTTATCTATCAACTATGAACTATTTGTCATGGACTACTTTCCAAATTTAATCTTTCCTTTCGGATAAATGGCAGAGCTTCCTAATAATTCTTCAATCCGTATCAACTGATTATATTTTGCTATCCGGTCTGTTCGTGATGCAGAACCTGTTTTTATTTGTCCGCAATTTAATGCAACTGCTAAATCAGCTATCGTAGTATCTTCTGTTTCACCGCTACGATGACTCATGATGGTGTTGTAACCATTATGCTGTGCTAATGTAACAGCGTTGATGGTTTCAGTAACTGTTCCTATCTGGTTTACTTTTACCAACAGAGCATTACCAACGCCGGTATCAATGCCCTGTTGTAAACGAATTACATTGGTAACAAAAAGATCGTCACCAACCAGCTGAATTTTATCGCCTACTTTATCAGTTAACAGTTTCCAACCTTTCCAGTCATCTTCTGCCATGCCATCTTCAATGGAAACAATAGGATAGTTTTTTACCCAATTGGCCCAGAAGTCAACCATTTTCTCTGAACTCAATTTTTTGCCGTCTGATTTATGAAAGTGGTATACTTTTTTAACACTGTCATACATTTCGCTAACAGCAGGGTCCATAGCAATTGCAACCTGTGAGCCTGGTTTGTAGCCAGCTGTAGTGATAGCTGTCATCACCGTATCAATAGCTTCTTCATTACTTTGTATATCGGGAGCAAATCCACCTTCATCTCCCACATTCGTACTATAGCCATTTTTCTTTAATACAGATTTTAGTGCATGAAATATTTCAACACCCCATCTGAGTCCCTCACTGAAAGAGGAAGCACCGACAGGCATTACCATAAATTCCTGGAAGTCTATTTTATTGTCTGCATGTGCACCCCCATTCAAAATGTTCATCATTGGAATAGGTAATGTTTTTGCATTGGTACCGCCTACATAGCGATATAAAGGGAGGGATGCTTCTTCAGCAGCAGCTTTGGCCACGGCCATACTTACTGCAAGAATAGCATTAGCACCAAGTTTGGATTTATTAGCGGTGCCGTCTAACTGTATCATCCTTCCATCAATCCCTGTTTGATCTGCTACATCATAGCCCAGTAACTCTGGCGCAATGAGTTTGTTTACATTGCCAACAGCTTTCAGCACACCTTTGCCGAGGTATTTTTTCTTATCACCATCTCTTAATTCAACGGCTTCATGTATCCCGGTACTGGCTCCACTCGGTACGGCAGCACGGCCAATAGCCCCTTCATCGGTTATTACATCTACTTCTACCGTAGGGTTACCTCTTGAATCTAAAATTTGTCTGGCGAAGATTTCGGAAATGTAGCTCATGATTTAGTTTAATTATTTTTAATTTAAAATCGTTACTGGTTGATCTACCTGCTCTGTACTATACTCATCTTTTGTTGCGTCGCACATTACATCGTTCAGTAATTATATTGAACATGTTATACAAGACTTGTTTTCAATGACGATACTTCGTCCTGCAAAGAAACGGCTTTCATGGCTTGCTGCAAAAAGCCATATCAATTTTGCCGAACAACCGTTTGATTTGACTTTAAGAATATGCTTATCTTTAAAAAAATCTTTTAATCATGCGGCTTATCCTCGTTTTTTTTTGTTCGTTGTTGCTTAACGTAGCTCAATCACAGACATCTC
The DNA here is from genome assembly GCA_016719015.1 of Chitinophagaceae bacterium. GTDB lineage: Bacteria > Bacteroidota > Bacteroidia > Chitinophagales > Chitinophagaceae > JJ008. The sequence goes on along the minus strand of JADKAZ010000006.1, from coordinate 99,109 downwards.
CAAAATTAATAATTACAGTAGAAGGAATTAAAGAGTATGAACTTACTAATGGCCTTCGGATTTTATTAATGCCTGACGCCTCCCAAACCAATATTGCCGTAAATATTGTTTACAAAGTAGGCAGCCGGCATGAGGGTTATGGCGAAAGTGGTATGGCCCATCTGCTGGAACACATGTTGTTTAAACAATGCAAAAAATTTGTGGATATAAAAAAAGCCATTGCTGATAAAGGTGCATCTGCTAATGGCACCACCTGGTACGATAGAACCAACTATTATGAAATATTATCAGCCTCTGACGAAAACCTTCGCTGGGCGATTGATATGGAAGCTGACAGAATGGTAAATTCAAAAATTTTACCGGAAGAACTGAAGAAAGAATTTAGTGTGGTACGAAATGAATTTGAAATTGGAGAGAACTATCCCAGTGGTGTGCTGAACGAAAGGGTGATTTCCGCTATGTACCTCTGGCATAACTATGGCAAATCCACTATTGGCAGCAAAGAAGATATTGAGAGAGTGAAAGCGGAGAACCTGAAAGTATTTTATAAAAAATACTACCAGCCTGATAATGCCGTATTAATTATCGCCGGTAAGTTTGATGAGAAAAAGGCATTGGCCTATTGCCAGCAATATTTTGGTCCGCTACCTAAACCCACCCGCAAGCTCCAACCTACTTATACCGTAGAACCCCCACAGGATGGCGAAAGAAATGTATTACTCCGTCGTACCGGCGATATTCAGTATATCGGAATGGCTTATCACACTCCGTCACTTGCAGATAAGGACTATGCATCTAATGATGCTCTAATTGAAATACTGACAAATGATCCTTCAGGTATTTTGTATAAAAAACTGGTGGAAACAAAAATAGCTTCTAAACTATACGGGTATGCACAAACATTGTATGACCCGGGGTTTTCCTATTTTGAAGTGGAAGTGCCAAAAGATAAAAGTATTGATAGTGCCAAACATGTCTTGCTTACAGCAATGGATGATTTAGGTACTATGAATTTCACCGAAGAGGATTTAACCCGTGCTAAAAACATAATTTTAAAAAGTATAGAAAATAATGTGAGCCAAACTACAGATTTTGCAGTTTCGCTAACAGAATATATCGGTGCCGGCGATTGGAGACTGTTTTTTTTATACCGAGACCGCATTGAAAAACTAACAGTAGCTGACATACAGGCCGCAGCTAAAAAATATTATAAATCGTCAAACAGAACCTATGGCATTTTTGTACCGGATGCAGCACCTGATAGAACCGTCGTGGCCGAAACTCCGGATATTGCTAAACTCCTGAATGGCTATAAGGGAAAAGAAGTGGCTGCACAAAAAGCAAACTTTGAAAATACCATAGAAAATATAAAAAGAAATACAGAGTATGGTGTTTTGGCAAACGGAGGGAAGTATGCATTGCTTGAAAAACCTACTAAAGGAGATAAGATAACTGCATCTGTTATTCTCAGGTTCGGTGATGAAAAAAGCCTGAATAATAAATCGGAAATCGGCGGTGTCCTGGCTGAAATGCTTTATTCAGGCACTACTACCAAAACCAAAGAACAAATAGCGGATGAATTAGACAGGATAAAGACAAGTATTTCTTTTTCCGGCGGCAGTACTTCTCTTTCCATTAATATTAATACAGACAAAAAAAATCTGTCAGCTGCCCTTGCACTATTGGATGATATGCTTCAAAATCCAAAATTTGATGCTAAAGAGTTTGATAGAATAATACTAGATACCAAAGCCAGTTATGAAACAGGTAAAAGTGACCCTCAAACCTTAGCGGCTCAGAAGTTGCAGAAAATGCTAAGTAATTACCCGTCAGGGCATCCTTATTATGCTTCCAGCACAGATGAAAGTCTGGAAGAACTTGCCAAAGTCAAACTGGATGATGTAAAAAAATATTATCATGATTTTTATGGAGCCAATAATTCTGTCTCATCGTTCGTGGGTGAGTTGGATAAAAAACAGATAAAATCATTTCTTGAAAGCAGTTTTGGCAAGTGGAACAGTAAAGAAACATACAAAGAAGTGGAGCCGATCTATTTTGAGTCGAAAGCAAAAACAGAAACAATCAACACTCCGGATAAAACCAATGCAATGTTGCTGGGGGGATTAAATCTGAATATCTCCCGCAAGCACCCGGATTATGCAGCTGTAATTATAGCAAATGAGTTATTAGGGGGTGGTGCTTTTCTTTCGTCAAGAATACCACAGCGCCTCAGGGAAAATGAAGGCATGAGTTATGGAGCAGGTAGTTTTATGAATGTAGAATATAATTACAACATAGGTAACTGGGGAGTATATGCTATGTTTAATCCATTGTATAAAGGCCGCCTGGATTCTGCTCTTCACCAGGAGATTGATAAAGCTATAAAAACAGGATTTACACAAGATGAATTAACTAAATCAGTGGCAAGCTGGCAGGAACAAGGCAGAACATCACTTGGCAGCAATGATAACCTGGCCAGTATCCTTCGTTCTTTTTTACAAAACGACCGTGACCTTAATCAATACATTGAATTTGATAATAAATTAAAGAATTTGAAACTGGATGCTGTGAATACAGCATTGCGTAAATATTTTGACAAGTCGAAATTTGTAATGGTGTATGGCGGGGATTTTGAAAAAGGAAAAACTGATACACCAACGGAGAAAAAAGGATTTTAATTTGTCAATGATTTAAAAATATCTTGCAAGCTATAATTTTCGCTTTGCAGTGAAATTATATTAAGGTTTTGCTGCAATGCGATTTGTAATAATTGCTTTCTTACAGCCTCCGGATTGGCAGTTTGTAATTTATAGTGAGAGGCTTGAAGTTGTTCGACCTTAACAACTTCATTTAATTTTTCTAATAGATTTCTGTCAACGGCTTCTTTGAAGGCTACAATTACAACATGATTTTCTTTATTGCCTTTTTGTAAGGCAGCCAAACTATCATTAGCCACCAATTGCCCTTTATTAATAATTATCACCCGGTCGCAAATAGCTTCTACTTCCTGTAAAATATGGGAAGAAAAAAGAACGGTTTTATTCAAACCTTGTTTTTTTATAACTTCTCTTATTTCTACAATCTGGTTAGGGTCAAGCCCGGTCGTGGGCTCATCCAATATCAATACTTCGGGATCATGTATTAAAGCCGCAGCTAATCCAACTCTTTGTTTATATCCTTTTGAAAGCTGGCCGATTTTTTTCTTGCTTTCACTTTTTAATCCTGTTAGCTCAATTACATTTTCAATCTTTTCTTTAGGATTTTGAACCTTATGTACTTCGGCCACAAACCCTAAATATTCCCTCACATACATATCATAATACAATGCGTTCAATTCCGGCAGGTAGCCAATTTTCTTTTTTGTTTCCAATGGTTGATCTGCTACGTTGATGCCACAAACGAAGGCTTCGCCACTTGTCTGTTGCAGGTAGCCGGTTATGATTTTCATAGTGGTTGATTTACCGGCACCGTTGGGTCCGAGGAAACCAACAATTTCTCCCTTATCAATCTTAAAAGAAATATTGTTGACAGCTTTTTGTTCGCCGTATTCCTTCAGTAGATTTTTTACTTCAATTGACATGATACAAACCTACATCAAAACATCAAATTAGTTATATCTGGCTTCACATAGTCTTATTTCATTATTTTTATGCCTTATGATTACTATTATTTGTATCATTTTTATTGTGGGCTATGCTGCCATAGCCCTTGAGCATCCGATTAAAATTAATAAGGCCGCCACAGCACTTATTACCGGCGTCTTATGCTGGACAGTGTTTGCCATTTTTGCTCAGGATAAACATTCCCCTTCACATTTGCTTACCGAATATTTGGGTGAAGTAGCCGGCATTTTATTTTTTCTGCTGGGCGCAATGACAATTGTAGAATTGATAGATGCTCATGATGGATTTGAGGTGATCACCTCCCGTATTAAAACAACAAGTAAAAGAAAATTAGTATGGATAGTGGGTTTTTTAGCCTTCTTTCTTTCGGCAGTGCTGGATAACCTTACCACAACCATTGTATTGGTTTCATTGTTGCGCATTATTATTCCTGATAAAAAAGACAGATTGTTATTTGCAGGCCTTGTAGTTATTGCCGCCAATGCCGGAGGTGCCTGGAGCCCTATCGGGGATGTAACGACAACTATGCTGTGGATTGGTGGGCAAATAACGGCCGGGAGTATTATCATTCAAACCATTCTTCCAAGCCTTGTTTGTTTTTTAATACCGGCCTTTATTATAAGCAGGCAAGTAAAGGGGGATGTAGCAAGTATGAATATAGAAGGTATAAATAAGGAGTTGACAAGCAGCAGCCGCGAAAGGAATATTGTATTCTGGCTGGGCATAGGGAGCCTTTTATTTGTCCCTGTTTTTAAAACGGTTACTCATTTACCGCCCTACATGGGTATTTTGTTAGGTTTGGGTGTCATGTGGGTGATAACTGAAATGATACATAGCGAAAAAGATGAAGCAGAGAAAGGTGTATTGTCTGTGAACCATGCATTACGAAAAATAGATACACCGAGCATTTTATTTTTTCTTGGTATATTAATAAGTATTGCTGCATTGCAGGCAAGCGGAGTACTTACTGACCTTGCCGTTGCCATGAATAATTCTATCGGTAACATAAAGCTTATCACTCTTTCCATAGGCTTGCTTTCGGCCATTGTGGATAATGTGCCATTAGTAGCGGCAGCGCAGGGAATGTATGGGTTGGAACAATACCCGACGGGGCATTTCTTCTGGGAATTTTTGGCGTATTGTGCAGGTACCGGGGGCAGCTGTTTGATCATTGGTTCAGCAGCTGGGGTAGCAGCTATGGGGTTAGAAAAAATAGAATTCTTCTGGTACATGAAAAAAATAGGTTGGCTGGCATTGATAGGTTATTTGGCGGGTGCCGGTGCGTTTATTCTTCAGCATTATTTGATGAGCTGAGTATTCTTTTTATAAACCTTCAAATTCGTATAAGGGGTCAATATCAATTCCGGCTTTCATTTCCACAACTGGTTTAATGATTCCATCATGCAGATCATAAACCCATCCATGCAGGTCAGGTCTTTGCTCGCTACTCCATGCTTTTTGAATAATAGCTGTTTTGGCAAGATTGAAAACCTGTTCTTTTACATTTATTTCTACCAGCCGGTCCACTTTTTTATTTTCATCGGATATCAATTCAAGTTCTTTCCGGTGAATACGGTATATATCTTTAATGTTGCGGAGCCACATATTAAGCACCTGGTTAAAATCAGTGTTTGAAATGGCGGCTTTTACTCCCCCGCATCCATAATGTCCGCAGACTACCACATGCTTTATTTTTAAATGATTGACCGCATAATCAACTACACTCATCAAGTTTACATCGGTATTTACTACCAGGTTGGCAACATTGCGGTGAATGAAGATTTCTCCCGGTTCAGTTTGTGTTATCTGGTCTGGCGGTACTCTGCTGTCACTGCAACCAATCCATAAAAATTCCGGTGATTGTACATGTAATAATCGTTCAAAAAAACCAGGGTCTTCGGCTAGCTTTCGGGCTGCCCAGTATTTGTTATCCTTTAATAATACCTCGTAGGGCTTCATAAACGAAAGTGTTTATTTCAAAAGTAGCTCTTATTAAGCAGGGAAATGCGAACAATTGTTTGGGTTTATTTCGTCTTTTGGTTTAAATTTTTTACTCAAAAAATGACAGTTAGCTTAAACAATTTCATTTCGGCACTGTTATCTTTGCCTCAGCTTATATATACTTCGTATTGGCTTTATTTAATTAGAAATCAATTACAAAGGGTTTGGTTTACAAATCCTAAAGAGTTATTTTGCAACACTTTTGATGAAGGGCAAACAAAAAACATATAGTATTTTCCAGCAGGTCTCTGCCATTTTTATGGTGCTTGCCCTGCTGTGGCTGACTGTAAGTACCCCTTTTGTATTTGCCAGCCAACAGCGTTTAGCCGAGCACAAGAAAGCGAATACTACAGAGTCTGCTACACCAGGCACTAATGACGATGCTTCAAATCCATTTTCTAATACCACAGAAGAAAAAAACCCCAGCAGCACTTCCCTTTCAGAGGAATTCTTGCATGATCACTATACCGCTGACCACTTCTTTTCTATTGCTTCGCAATATCATAAATGCGAAAATGCAGATACTTATAATGCCTTCCACGGCGAATTGCTCGTTCCTCCCCCCAACTTAGTATAATCAATTCCTCATTACTTTTTAACAGCTGTACAATTTGAGTTGTTAATGTCTAATTCACATTTACTTCATTCCTAAAACAGGATTAAAGGGCTTATTATTATGAAATCAAAGAACAGTTTATTTGCAAATCTTAAATATGATTTGCCTGCAGGCCTGGTGGTTTTTCTGGTCGCATTGCCTTTATGTATCGCTATTGCTGTAGCCAGTGGAGCCACACCCTTCAGCGGTCTGATTGCCGGTATTATTGGTGGTCTTGTAGTAGGTTCGTTAAGTAATTCACCACTGAGTGTTAGTGGCCCTGCTGCAGGATTGGCTACTTTAGTTTCTGGTGCCATTATAGCCTTGGGAGGATTAGAAAGTTATGGCCTCTTTTTGTGCGCCGTGATGTTGGCTGGATTAATTCAAATAGTATTAGGTGTTTTAAAGTTGGGTGGCATTGCTAATTATATTCCTTCCAGTGTAATAAAAGGGTTGCTCACCAGCATTGGTATACTAATCATTGCTAAGCAAATTCCGCATATTTTCGGCAGAGATAAAGATGAAAAAGGCCATCTCATAGATATAATACCTTTTGAGGGTGGCGACTGGCATGAGCTGCTTATTCCCTTACAAAAAATTGAAGTGGGAGTAGTTATTATTTCTTTGCTTTCTATATTAATAATGGTAGTATGGGATAAATCTCCTTTAAAGAAAAAACTGCCTTATATACCAAGCGCCTTGGTAGCCGTAATACTAGGTATTGTGCTGAATCAAATCTGGATTGGGGCAAGCAGTAGTTTGCAAATTGTAGAGGAGTCTCACCTGATAAAATTACCGGTAGCACAAAATGCCCAGGAGTTTTTTGGCTTTTTCACCTTTCCAGACTTTAGCGGTTTGGTAAACGGGACTGTTATTATGTATGGTTTTATCATTGCTATCATTGCTTCGCTTGAAACATTGCTAAGTATAGAAGCTATTGATAATCTGGATCCCCAAAGAAGGCTGACCAGTACCAACAGGGAATTGATTGCACAAGGTGCAGGTAACACCGTGTCTGGTTTAATTGGGGGATTGCCGATAACAAGTGTAATTGTAAGAAGTAGTGCTAATGTAAATGCAGGGGCTAAGACTAAACTTTCTGCTATTTTTCATGCGGCACTATTGCTGGTAACGGTAATATTAATTCCCGGAATATTGAATATGATTCCCAAAGGCGCATTAGCAGCTATCCTGATTTTAACAGGTTGGAAGCTGGCCAAACCATCCGTATTTAAAGGTTTTTGGGATGCTGGAAAATATCAATTCATACCTTTTATCGTTACCGTTCTGGTAATTATTGCTGTTGACTTGATTGCAATTGTACCCGCCCTTAGTGGTAAAGGGCTTATCATCGGAGTATTGGCCGGAATTATTGCTGCTATTGGAGCTATTTTACACGGAAACCTGAAGAACTCTTACTTTTTTCATTCAGAAAAACATAAAGAAGGAGATACTATTAATATCAAACTTTCAGAAGAAGTATCATTTTTAAATAAGGCAGCCATAAGGCAGACACTGGATCATATGCCTGAAAATTCTTCAGTTGTAATTGATGCTTCTAATACAAGGTATATTGATTACGATGTACTGGGCCTGATTAAAGAATTCAGGGATATTAAAGTGCCATTAAAGAACATAAAGCTGCAATTGATTGGGTTTAAAGAAGTCTATAAAATTGAAAATACACAAAGTGTACAATCTTTACACTAAAGAAGTATTAATTTATCGATTAAATAATAATAAAAAATTATGAGAGCACATTCAAAAGAAACACAAGCCAGTTTAACGCCTAGAATGGCATTGGAAATACTACAAGAAGGAAATGGACGGTTTATTAAAAACTTAAAAGCCCAGCGGGATTTACTGGCACAGGTAAATGACACAAGGGAAGGGCAATGGCCATTTGCAACTATTCTGAGTTGTATAGATAGCCGTACAAGTACGGAATTAATTTTTGATCAGGGGCTTGGTGACGTTTTCAGCATTCGTATCGCTGGTAATATTGTAAATACAGATATTTTAGGAAGTATGGAGTTTGCCTGTAAAGTTGCAGGTTCAAAGCTGATAGTCGTTCTTGGACACACTAAATGCGGAGCTGTAAAAGGAGCTTGCGACCACGTGGAAATGGGTAATTTGACAGAGTTGCTATCTAAACTACAACCTGCAGTTTATTCCGAATCTGAGACAACGGCTATTGATAAACGGAATTCAAAAAACGCAAAATTTGTTGAGAACGTAGCTTCATTAAATGTGAAGCGGGGTGTAAAAAATATTATTGAACGCAGTTTTATTTTGGAGGAAATGTTAGATAAAGGCGAAATTGGTATTGTGGGGGCCATGTATAATATTGATACCGGTAAAGTGGAGTTTTATAAAGATGTGTTATACATAAAGGATGAAAAAAATCCAAAATTCAGCGTAGCAGAATTAAGACATTAATTTTAACAGGGTTGGAGAAATTATCCAACCCATTTTTATTTTATGAGTAACCATTCTTTTGACGAAGCACATGTTGTTCATGAATTAAAACATTTTCTGCCCGCCCAACAGGCACTAAAGGATTTTATTCATCATAACTCCCTGCATGCCTTTCAGCACATGAAATTTTATGATGCCATTTTTAAGGCGTCTAAAATTTTTGGCTTCCAGGTGCATTTGCAACTGCCGGAATACCGGGCCATGTACAAAACAGGAAGAATCCGGGAAGATGTACTGCAGATGGTGATTGCAAATAAAAAGGGTAATAATGCTGTAACAGAATGGAAAGAGAAACTCATCAACCAGGATTACGACACACTTAATCATCCAAGAATAGGGCAGTTAAGAAAATACTGGAAAGATGTCTATCACCTGGATTTAGATAATAAAGTTCATCCGTTGCTTTTTCGTATTCTCTGTGCTTTTTTAGACCAGGGTATTGCTATTGATAGTTTTCCGGTGGTGAGCAAGCCTTTTATTGAAAGTATCAGGGAACTGGAGCAAAACAGTTTTGTCAGTTTCTTTAAAACAAAAGTAATCCGGCAAAAATTTATTACCGGTAATTATTCAATCTCTGAATTATTAAAAACAATCGTTGGTAAAGATGAATATTTCGGGCAATATATATTCGACCAGCAATTTGCCCATCCCGGTTGGAGCGGTTTTGTAAGTGCAGTAGAAGATAATCCGCAAACATTGCTCGACCGGAAACAAATTACCCTAAAGGAATTACTGGAATTTGAGTTGCTGATGGAATTAGATGTACTCCATCATGTATTGGGAAAAAATTGGCAGCCATTAGCTAGCCATGTTACGGTGCCACCGGTTAATTTATTTGCAGATGTTACTAAAACGGAATTGGCAGAAGTAATAGAACTCTGGCAGGATGCTTTTGAATGGAGTTATTATGATTCAGTGTTGAAGGGGATATTATTAGCCTCCGAAAATTTTAAAACGACTATTGAACTTAAAGACTCCAAAGCCCCCCTTGCGGGGGTTGGGGGTCTTTCTTCGGGGGGCAGGGGGGGCGGTCCTTCCCTTCAAGCCATCTTCTGCATTGACGAAAGAGAAGACTCTATCCGTCGTCACATTGAAGCGGTTGATAAAAACGCAGAAACATTTGGTGCTCCGGGTTTCTTTGGAGTAGAATTTTATTTCCAACAGGAAGGCGGTAAGTTCTACGATAAACTTTGTCCGGCTCCGGTTACTCCCAAATATCTCATTAAAGAACATGATGCTAAATCAATCCGGAAGGGAGAATTGATTTATACAAAATTTACTCATGGTATTTTATCTGGCTTTATACTGAGTATTGGTTTTGGATTTTGGGCTTTTGTAAAAAAGTTACAACTATTGTTTCGTCCCAAAATGAGTCCGGCCATTTCTGATGCCTATGCGCATATGGATAAGCTGTCAACTTTGACTATCGAAAATAAAAATCCAGCGGATATTGAAAATGGGTTACAGATTGGCTACACATTGGATGAAATGGTAACCAGGGGAGAGAATTTTTTACGGGGCATTGGCATGGTGAAAAATTTTGCACCAATTATTTATTTTGTTGCACATGGCAGCAGCAGTGCCAACAATCCGCATCATGGTGCACACGACTGTGGTGCCTGTAGCGGACGACCCGGGGCCACCAATGCAAGAGTGCAGTCTTTTATTTTAAATCATAAAAAAGTAAGAGCAATATTGGCAACAAAAGGAATTGTAATTCCTGATACCACACAATTTATCGGCAGTATGCATGATACGGCTGCTGATGTGTGGGGTTATTATGATGAAGATTTGCTGACTCCTGAAAATGCCAAACGCCATTTAATCAATAAACACAATTTTGAAACAGCATTAAATCTGAATGCAAAGGAAAGGAGCCGTCGTTTTGCTTCTATCAATACCAAACAGGAGTTAGAACAGGTTCGCAAAGCCATTCACAGCCGTTCGGTTTCTTTGTTTGAGCCCAGACCTGAGCTGGGACATGGCACCAATACATTAGCTATTATTGGCCGCAGGCAAACCACTAAAGGTTTATTCCTCGACAGAAGAGCTTTTTTAAATAGCTATGATTATAGCACCGACCCGGATGGAGCCATTCTAACAGCGGTAATGCGGCCTATTGGGTTGGTTTGTGGTGGAATTAACCTGGAATATTATTTCTCCAGAGTAGATAATATTAAAATGGGAGCCGGTACTAAATTGCCGCATAATGTGATGGGCTTGTTTGGAGTGGCTAATAGCAGTGACGGTGATTTGCGACCCGGTCTTCCGTGGCAAATGATTGAAGTGCATGACCCGGTTCGCCTGCTGGTAATTGTAGAACACCTGCCTGATATTGTGTTGAAAGCCATCCAATCCTCACCGGAAGTATTTGAATGGTATAAGAATGAGTGGGTACATATTGTGGCCTTAGATCCGATAGAAAAGCAGTTTTATTATTTTAAGGATGGTGCATTTGCTAAATATGAACCTATTACCAATGCCAGTGAGATAAAGACCATTCACAACATGGAAGAATTTATTGAAGGGGCGAAGGAAATGGAAACGAATAACATTGTACATGCAACGGAAGAAAACTTACCTGTGTACCTTTTAGATTAAATAAAGAAGACAATTTAAATGGACCAATTACTTATTTTATTTATCGCCATACCGATGCTGGCTTTTTTTGCTACACTTTTATGGCAAAATAAAAGCGAAAAAGCTATTGGTAAAATTGTGCGATTCGCTAAGGTGTCCAACATTTTAATTGCGCTTTCATTTTTTGTTTGGTGGTTGATAAATGGTCTTGACCCTATCAGTCATAAAGTGGCAACGCTTTATGAAACTGACCATTTTGTTTTTGCTATTCAGTTGTACTATGATGAAGTAACAGCGGTCTTCAGTATTGTTGGTGCTTTCTTATTCTTTTTGGTTGCAACTTTCAGTAAATATTATATGCACCGGGATGAAGGGTTTAAACGTTTTTTTAATACCATCTTATTATTTGCTACTGCGTATAATTTTATTATCCTCGCCGGCAATTTTGAAACCTTATTCATCGGCTGGGAAATAAAAGGTATCTGTTCATTTATATTAATTGCCTTTTACCGTAATCGTTATTTGCCGGTGAAAAATGCTTTCAAGGCCGTTACCAATTATCGTATCAGTGATGTTGCATTAATGCTTGCCATGTGGATGATGCACCATCTCACCCACCAGAATATCAATTTTTCCCAACTCGGAGAGGCAAAGGAGATTGCGAATGCGGCGAATCAAACCGGCATGGCCATCTTTATAGTTTGCATGATTATTTTACCAGCGACTATTAAATCGGCACAGTTTCCTTTCACCACCTGGTTACCACGAGCTATGGAAGGTCCCACTGCTTCTTCAGCCATCTTTTACGGTTCGCTGAGTGTACATATCGGCGTTTTTCTATTGTTGCGTACACATCCTTTCTGGGAAGATATGTTATGGGCAAAAATTGTCATCATCGCCATTGGTGCTATAACAGCAATTATGGCTACCATGATTGCAAGGGTGCAGCCAACAGTTAAAACGCAAATTGCTTATTCCTCTGCTGCACAAATTGGTTTGATGTTTATCGAAATAGCATTGGGTTTTCATTGGCTAGTACTGGTGCATTTTGCAGGCAATGCTTTTTTAAGAACCTACCAGTTGTTGGTTTCGCCTTCGGTACTGAACTATCTGGTGCATCACCAGTTTTTTCACTACGTTAAGCCAACACAAAAAATAGTATCGAAAATAAAAGCTTCCATTTATATGCTGGGTATTAAAGAATGGAACCTTGATACAATCATGTTTACTTATTTGTGGAGTCCTTTTAAATGGATTGGTAAACAATTACAATTTTTGCAGTCCGGTGTTTTCATCGCTATTCTTGCTGCCGCTGGTATCGTCCTTTTGATTCTGGGTTGTACCAGTCAGGATAGTATCCCTTCTTTAAATGGGGCTTTACCAATTATTTTGATGAGCATTGCGTTGATGGTTATTCTATTTGCTTTTTCTTTCCGGAAATCTGCTATAAAAGCATGGATATACCTGATAACAGCCCATTTATTTATCATGGCAGCTGTATTGTTTAATGCACCTCATATTAATCTGATTGAAATTATATTTTATGCAAGTGGTGTATTGCTGGCTTTCATTCTGGGTTTTTATTGTTTGCAAAAAATAAAAAAAATTGACAACGATATTTCACTTAACCAGTTTCATGGATATGTGTATGAGCAAAATACAACCGGCTTTTTATTTTTAGTATCAGCGATGGGGATGCTCGGCTTCCCATTAACCGCAGCCTTCATAGGTATTGATGTGATGTTTACTTATGTGCATAGTAATCAGTTGGCATTAATAATTTTGCTGGCACTATGTCTTATATTTATTGAGCTGTCTGCATTCCGTATTTTGTTGCGTATCTTTTTTGGCCCGCATAAAAAATTAAATCATCCTGTGGCATTCAGGAGTTCTTAATTGTAAGAATGAAAAATTTCGCTGTATCATTTTTGTTGGTACTAACAATATGCAGTCATGCCCAGAATGACAGGGTGAATGATTTCAATAATACCAACTGGCTTCAAACGTTCAATACAATTCCCCTTAATAAAAAATGGAGCCTGCATGCGGAATACCAATGGCGAAGGGAAAAGGGACTGAAGTACTGGCAGCAGGGCCTGTTGCGTATCGGTGCTAATTACAAGCTAAATGATAATGTGATTGCCCATATTGGTTATGCCTGGGCAGAAACATTTCCTTACGGAGATTATCCTATTGCTAACAACGGTACTTTTCCTGAGCATCGTTTGTATGAACAGTTAACCCTGCGGCAATCATCTGGGAAAGTTTTATTTACTCATCGCTTCCGTATTGAGCAACGTTGGCTTGGGAGGGTGAAAGCTGGTACGGCCGGCAACCGGGAGATTGAAGACTGGTTTTTTCTGCATCGCTTCCGCTATCAGTTCAGGACACAGTATCCATTTTGGACAAAAGAAGATAGACAGTTTTACGGCGCAGCCGCGGATGAAATTTTTATTGGTGCAGGAAAAAATCTGGGCACCAACATTTTTGATCAAAACCGTATTTTTTTATTAGTGGGACTAAAGCTGAATAAAAAAATATCACTGGAGGCTGGTTACTTCAACCAAACATTGCAACAGGGACGACGAGTAAATAACAACACCATCATGCAACGCAATAATGGTGTTGTTATTTCTTCATTTTTTAACTGGTAATGGTTAGCTCAACGGCTTATTATCATCCGTATAGTGTTCATTCAATTTTACAGGCTTCGATTTTTTCCCTGACACTTTCATTTGTATCACATCTACCAGCAGCGAGAAGGCCATAGCAAAATAGATGTACCCTTTTGGAATATGCACACCAAAACCTTCCACCAGCAGCGTAAAACCAATTAACATTAAGAAGCTCAATGCAAGAATTTTAAATGCCGGATGTTTATTTACAAAATTGCTGATAGGTGCTGCTGCAATAAGCATAATAATAACTGTTACAATAACTGCAACATACATTACCCATAATTCATTGGCCAGGCCAACAGCGGTAATGATTGAATCAACGGAAAACACTAGGTCCAGCAAAAGTATTTGCCCGATAATACTGGCAAAACTGGCGGTGGTTATTTTCTTCTCCCCATCTTCATGTTCACCTTCCATTTTATGGTACATTTCTTTTACACTTTTATAAAGGAGGAATAAACCACCTAGTATCAGTATCAGGTCTTTTCCACTGAAGCTGTTGTTGAAAAGGTTAAACAACTCATTATCCAGCTTCATAATAACAGAGATGATTGCCAACAGCCCCAGCCGCATTACCATGGCCAGCAGAATGCCGATATTTCTTGCTTTACGCTGCTGTTGAGGTGGTAGTTTCCCGGCAAGAATAGAAATGAAGATTATATTATCTATGCCTAATACTACTTCCAGTGCTATAAGTGTAAGAAGCGAAATAATGAGTTGATAGTCCACGATGAATTAATTTATCTTTTTAATCAATGTCAAACAAGTTACTTAAAAATCCACCACGTCTCCGATTTGGGTTTTCGTTTGCATCATTTCTTCTGTTCCTGTTAAAGAAGCCGCCTTCGTCATCATCGTCGTCATCATCGTCATTTGTCCGCTGGTTCCCTTTTTCATCGTATTTTTTAAACTGTTGCTTTGATTCTGCTGCAGCGGATTTTTCAATTATTTTATCTAACTCGCCTTTGTCTAGCCATACTCCACGGCACTTCGGGCAGTAGTCTATTTCTACTCCTTGTCTTTCTGTCATTACCAGTAATTCTTCGCAATTAGGACATTTCATAATTTTAAATTTTTAAGGTTATATAATTATTGTAATAGGTTACCTGCTGACCATTGCAGCAGATTTTCTGTTTTAAAAAACTTAGCTTTTAGTTCTTGTAGTTTTTGCAATGCCTCTAATGTTTTATTTTCCCTGGCGTTAATTAGAAACAAAGAACTTTCCCCGGCCAGGAAACGGATTTCTTCCCCCCGCTGTAAGGCATAATAATTTTTATAGGCTTTTTCCTGCAATACTATCTGTAATTTAAGAGTCACCAATTCATTATAATAGCTTTTTACTTTATTTTCAATCTGCAATTGTTTCTGGCTTTGTTGCAATTGAGTTTCAGTTATTTTTAATTTTGCTTTTCGGTATTCTCCCCTGCCTTGTGAAAGACGAAGGGGTATGCCTAATGATAAGCCGTATTGAAAATTATTTTCAAATAAGGGGCCGGAAGCAGTTTTCAGCACATTATATCCTTTACCCAATTGATTGTAACGAAAGTTTATTACGGGCAATAATTCCTGGAACTTTAGTTTCTTTTCAATTCCCAGTATATCCAACTTATAATTGTAAAGTACCAGTTCCGGATGGTTAAGACGGGCAACAGACAATAGATTATTTAAGTCGGGTAGAATAGCTTCATTCAGGGTGATAGTTTGTAAATCGGCAGCTGGCGTTATGAGTTCCGGTAAATTATAAGGCTGTGTTTCGGCTGTCCATAAATAAACAGATAAATCCAATCCCGCATTTTGAAAATCTAACCAGGCCTGACTTTGCAGCAATTCAAAATTTTGTAATTGTGTTAATGCTTCTGTTGTATCAATAGCAGGCCGGTCGCCTAATTGAAAAGCTGTTCTTATTAAATGCACCCGTTTTTCATTTACAGCTACTGCTTCGGTTAGTATTTTATATGCCTGAAAATGCTGTGCCCATGTCCAATAGCTTTTCATTACATCCAGTAGCAGGTTGTTCAGCATATTTCTTTTTTCTGCTTCGGATGCAGTGCGGTATATTTTTGCTGATTGCAAAGCCGCCCTTCTTTTATCCATCAGCAAATTTTTTGCTAATGGAATGCTGATACCGAAGTAACTCGTTTCTCCCTGTGTTTCTTCTGGTGATGTTCGGCTGCCGGATAACTTTTCTAATCCTGCTGATACTTCTATACCAAACCAGGTGGGAATAGCAAGTTCCGGACGATTGTATAAATAGTAATCCGTGCCATCAAATGTTTTTTGAGCAGTTTCATTTTTTAGAACGGGATCAAACATTCCTTTAGCTATCGTGACATCGGCTTTAGCTTTCTCGATAAATATATCGGCTTGTTTTGCTACCGGATGAAATTGTTTCACAATTTCCATTACCTGTTGAGGTGAAAGTGTTCTTTTATCCTGACTATTTTGAGCAGCTGAGAATAGAGATACCCCCAACAGAGCAATGATCAGGAAACAAATAATAAGCAGCATCCTGCGCCGGATATTTCTTCTGCGAAGCCATTTATATGTTCTATATTTTCTATACGTAATCATTTTGATTTTTTATTTACATCAACTGATGGTTTATAGTAATCAGGAGGAAAGCCATTGATATTCCGCCAAAGCTCATACCACACCGGTACATCTTTTAATAATGCAATACCCTGTGCACCGGCACCTATCTTTAATTGTTTCGGCCATGGTTTGTCTGTAGGATCCTCTTTTACCAGCACCCGGAATTTTCCATTCACACTTACATTACTTTCCACCGCCACTATCACACCGCCAAATGTGCCCGATGATGCCTTTGGCCACCCACTGAATACGATTGCGGGAAAACCATCAAAAAGAAAGCGAACTTTTTGCCCCTGGGCTAATAGGGGCAAATCCAACGGACGAACAAATAGTTCTACTGCATACTGAATTTTATCCGGTACAATTTCCGCAATCATGTCACCCTCTTTTACAAACTCACCAATACCTGCTTTCTGGGCTTTTACAATTTGTCCGCTTTGCGATGCCAGTACATAATACATTCCATTGCGGATATTATAACTGGCATATTGATTTTCTAATTTGGCTATATCTGCCTGTCCGCTGGCAATTTGTGTTAGTGATTGAAATTGCTCTCCCTGTGCCTTAGTTACTTTTTCAATGTTCTCCTGTTGTTGTGCATTCATTTCAATTCGGGTAATAGTCAGGTCCTGTTTTGAGTTTGCCAGCTTATTTTCTGCACTTATTTTTTTTGCCAATGCATTCTGGTATTGCTGGTTTCTTATTTCTAATTGGGTTAAGGAAACCAGACCGCTGTCATACATTGCTTTTTGCCGGTTATATTGTTTGGTGCCAATAGAAAAGTCATTATTAGCAGCAACTGCTTCAGCACTGTCGGCCTGTACTTTCAGGTTTAGCTGGTTAAGTTTATTGAGCAATTGGTTTAATTTTAATTGTAAACCAGAATTGATAGCACCAATCTGCTGATCAGCCACACCTACTTTACTTTTATAATATTCTACTGATAATTGTTTGCCGGCCAATTGTTCCTGGGTTCGTTGCAATAGATCAGGGTCGAGGTAATCTACTTTTACCTCCGTTAGTTGTACTAAAGTATCGCCAGCTTTTACATAATCGCCTTCTTTGATATGCCATTTCATTACCCGGCCACCAATAATAGTATTGACTTGTTGTGGCCGCTGGTCCTGGTACAAAGTCGTAACCGAACCCATAGCTCTCACATTTTGAGTCCACGGCAGAAAAAGAAAAATGATAAATATACCAGCGCAGATAAAAAACCAAAGCTTTACCTTACTTTTTTTGTTGTAATGATATATAAGTGAATATGATTTCAGGTTGTTCATGTCAATGTATTTATTTGTTAAGACTTCCGTTTTCATTCATCACAATTACTTTATCACACTGTTGTATATATTCTTCGTCATTCGTTACTACTACAAGGGTTGTATTTGTTATTTCTTTTAATAATTGCAAGATTTGTCTGCGGTGTTCATTATTGAAGTTCAGCCAGGGCTCTTCAAGCAGCAATAGCCGTGGCTTGCACACTAATGCCCTTACCAGCAGGATACGATGTACCACATTCCTGGGCAACCGTTTGCCGGTTGGGTCCAGCATGGTGTCATAACCATCTTTAAGCGAAGCGATAAAATCACTTAGTCCCGTTTTAGCAGCATATTCTTTTACAGCATCCATGGTTACGGAAGGATTGCCCAAAGCGATATTTTCTAATAATGTTCCCTGGAAAATATCTTGCTGGTTCATTAACACACCTGTTTGTGCTCTTAAAGAGTCGAGGTTGTAATTCCCCAGGGGTACATCATCTATCAAAATTGAACCGGTAAAATCCGTGTATGAACCTGTCATTAGTTTCAGTAAAGTGGATTTACCGGAACTGTCTTTGCCGCTGATGCATACTTTCTCGTTGGGTTGAATTTTCAATGATATATTTTGTAAAACATCCGATACACCTGTATAGCTGAAACTAAGATCTTTCAGTTCAAGCTGGATACCCTTGTTAGTTTCTGCGACTTGGAGTGTGCCATTTTTTTCTACTGGCTTGTCTGTTATTTCAGATGCTTTTTCTACAGCGGTCAGCGTATCATATACACTGCCCAGGTTAATGATTAGTTTTTCTACAGAATTTAATACCAGGAGAATAACAATCTCTGCCGCAATAAACTGGCCGACGGTTAATTGCTGATTTACCATCAGCATGGTGCCCACAATCAGCATAGCGGCTGTGATAAGTGTCTTGAAGATGACCAGCACATTAAACTGGAAAAGTAAAACGTTGAAGTGATTATTGCGGGCAGTAAGGTAGTTGCTCACTTCATCATCTGTTTTTTGCAGATACAGTTCGTTTTGCTTTGATAATCTGGTTGATTTTATCACTCTTGCCATTTCTTCCAGCCAAGCTGCTACTTTATACTTGTATTTACTTTTTTCCAGGCTGGTTGCAAGACCTTTTCCACCGGTATATTTAAGGATAAGAAGTAGAATGGCCACCAGTAGTACACCAAATAAAATAAAAGCGGGGTGGTAAAAGGACAGTAACAGCAATCCAAACAGAATCTGTATCACAGCTGTTGGAATATCCAGTAATATTTTCGATAAACTTTTTTGCAACAATGGCACATCAAAAAAGCGATTTATCAACTCAGGCAGGTAAACGGAATCATTCTTTTTTAAGTCCATGTTGGGAATATGTTGCGCAAAAGCAAAGGAATAGCGGACAAAAAGCTTTTGCTGTATCTTCTCAATAATTTTCATCTGGTTTATCTGCATGATGCCGGCAATCAGCACACCCAGCACTACCAGGGCGATGAGTACCACCAATGATGCCCGCATCGAGGCACCGAGCACATATCCAATAATGGCCTGTACTCCCACAGGCAATGAGAGCTGTATCAATCCATTCAGGATGGCATAGAAGTATACAGCAGTTATTTCTTTTCGCTCCAGTCGCAGCAGGTTCAGTATCCTGGCAACCGGGCTTTTGTTCGTTGACATAAAGTTGATTTTGTTAATCAGTTACAGAAAGTAGCGGATAAGCAAATGCCTATCTCACAAAAAAGCGGATACTAGCGATTAACAAAAATTGGGAGGAGGGGTCAGTTTTTCCAAACAGGGAGAAGCCTGTATTTTTTCAGCCAGATGCAGGGCTATACTTATTTGATGGGAGAGTTCCAGGGAATTTTCGATAACAAAAAGAGGCTCCTTTTTATTGCTCTTTATTTTTTCAATATTTTCTTCGCTTTTTTCCTCATCTACTATAAAAACGGTGGTAGAATTGGAAAATAGGGCACTAACAGCAGGCCCAGCCTGAACCAGGGCGAAAATAAAAAGTAATATGGCTGCTATTTTTTTCACTTCGGTGCAAAATTAGAAAACTTAATAACATTTGTAAGAACCAATTGTTTGAAGATTGTAAAATTTTTTGCCGTTGATTTACAACTCTTTGGATTTGGTCGGCAAATGGTCATACTCCCCCCGAAAAGCATACCAGCCAAAAATGATCAACCCGATAGCAATAGGAGTAAAAATGGCAATAATGATAATCCAGATGACAGGATTATTGATATCTTTTTTACCGGCCGTATCAATATTGGCGATGGCGCCAAGAATGAGTTCATATATAATAAGTGGAGCAATCAATAAAAATAATAGCCCAAAGTATCTTTTAAATGCATTCATGATTTAGTCTTTTATATTTCTGTCAATTTTATTGGTCAGGTAGAATGTTCCGATAATAAGACAAAGTGTAGCTACCCCTATCGGGTACCAAAGACCTACCAGCGGATCAGCTGTATAAGTAGTAGTTAATAATAAACCTATAAATGGTACCAAACCTCCAAAGACTCCATTACCAATATGATAAGGTAAGCTCATGGAAGTGTACCGGATTTTTGTCGGAAACAGTTCTACTAAGAATGCAGCAATGGGCCCATACACCATCGTTACATATAGTATTAATAAGAATACGAGACCAATAAATTTCCAGTATATATTAGCTGATAAATGCTTTTCCTTAAACTCAGTCTTTGAATTCATAATTGTCTCATCAATTGAATCAGCCCCTCTATTAAGAATCGTAGTTGTGATTTTATATTTTTTCCCATCGGAATATTCTGCAATTTCTGTCCGAATTTTCAAACTATCGCCAACCAATTTTTCATCAAGTAAAGTATATTTTATTTCTTTTATTGAATCTTTTCTTTTTGCTTCTTCAAGCCAATTGGTTGCATCCGAATCCTTCAAAAAAGTACTAAAAATGGGCCTGTACGTAAATATCGCTATCGCCATTCCCGCCATCATGATCCACTTTCTTCCAATCTTATCACTCAGCCAACCCCAAAGAATAAAGAATGGTGTTGCCAATGCAATAGCCCACAACATAATGGTACGGCTTTGCTCAAACTCTATATTGCATTTTGTTTCTAAGAAATTCTGTGCATAAAACTGGCCGGTGTACCATATTACACCTTGCCCCATTACTGCACCAAACAAGGCCAGCAGCACCATTTTAAAATTTGCTTTGTGCCGGAAGCTTTCATTTAATGGATTTACAGAAGTTTTTCCCTCGGCTTTCAGTTTGGAGAACATCGGCGACTCCGACATTTTCATTCGTATGTAAATGGAAACACCCACTAATAAAATGGATATCCAGAATGGGTATCTCCAACCGCCCCATTCAGCATTGAAGGCCGCATCAGGCATATTAGATTTTACCAAAAGTATAATACCTAAGGCCAGAAATAACCCGAGTGTGGCTGTTGTTTGTATCCAACTGGTATAGAAACCTCTTTTACCAACGGGTGAGTGTTCGGCTACATATGTGGCAGCACCACCATATTCTCCACCGAGGGCAAGTCCCTGCATTAACCTTAATAATAAAACCAATATAGGTGCGGCAATACCAATATTTTCATAGCTAGGTACACAGCCAATAAGAAAAGTAGAGCCACCCATCAGTATCAGGGTAAGCAGAAACGTATATTTTCTTCCGACTAAATCACCCAACCTGCCAAAAAATAATGCACCAAACGGACGAACGATAAAACCGGCGGCAAAGATGGCTAATGTACTCAACAGCGCAGCCGTAGGATTGTCTTTCGGGAAAAACTGGGTGGAGATAGTGGTAGATAGCATTCCGAAGATGTAGAAATCATACCATTCTATCATGGTTCCCACAGAGGATGCGGCAATAACTTTCCTGATATTGCTGGTTTTGTTCATGCGATTAAAATACGAATTGATTTTCGTCCGGTATAATTTTTTTCTATTCGTACATTTAAGGCATAAAAGAAAGTATATGTCATATCCCTTTCAGATAAAATCACTGGAGCAATACCATAAAGACTATAAAAAAAGTGTGGAGGACCCGGAAGCTTTTTGGTCAGTAGTGGCTGAAAATTTTCAATGGAAAAAGAAATGGGATAAAGTACTGGAGTGGAATTTTAAGGAGCCAAAAATTGAATGGTTCAAGGGGGCGAAGCTGAATATCACCGAGAATTGTATTGACCGGCACCTGGCAACAATGGGAGATAAACCTGCTATTATCTGGGAACCGAATAACCCGGAGGAAAGAACAAGGATCGTTACATACAACCGTTTGCACAAAAGAGTCTGTCAATTTGCCCAGGTATTAAAAAACAATGGAGTAAAAAAAGGCGACAGGGTTTGTATTTATATGGGAATGGTTCCGGAACTGGCTTATGCGGTACTGGGTTGTGCAAGAATTGGCGCCATACACAGTGTTATTTTCGGGGGCTTCTCTGCACAGAGTATAGCCGACAGACTCGATGATGCAAAAGCTGAATACATCGTTACCTGTGATGGAGCTTACCGTGGTGCTAAAGACTTTCCGTTGAAGAGTGTAATTGATGATGCATTGATAGGAAATAAAACCGTGAAAAGGGTGATTGTGTATACCCGTACCAGGACACCTGTTTCTATGATAAAAGGAAGAGATGTTTGGTGGGAAGATGAAATGGAACATGCCGAAACGCAGGTAGAGAAAAACGGAATAGTTTCCTTCCCGGCAGAAGAAATGGATGCAGAAGACCCGTTATTTATTTTATATACATCCGGAAGCACCGGTAAACCAAAAGGAGTGGTCCATAGTGGTGCCGGTTATATGGTATGGACGACATATACTTTTGTAAATGTCTTTCAATACAACCCCGGCGATATTCATTTCTGTACTGCAGATATTGGCTGGATAACTGGTCATAGCTATATCGTATATGGTCCGTTAAGTGCAGGCGCCACATCATTAATGTTTGAAGGAACGCCTACCTGGCCGGATGCCGGACGTTTTTGGGACATTGTTGACAAGCATAAAGTAAATATTATTTATACGGCCCCGACTGCCATCCGTAGTTTAATGGGGTTTGGGTTAGAGCCATTGAAGGGGAAAGATTTATCTACCCTGAAAATATTGGGTACTGTTGGTGAGCCCATTAATGAAGAAGCCTGGCATTGGTATGATGAAAATGTAGGCAAGAAAAAATGCCCCGTAGTGGATACCTGGTGGCAAACAGAAACCGGCGGCACACTTATTTCCAACCTGGCGGGAATAACACCAGCCAAACCAAGCTGGGCCACTTTGCCAATGCCGGGAGTGCAGCCTTTGTTAGTAGATGAAAACGGTAAGGAGGTAACAGAGAAAGATGAGAATGGATTGATGAAAGGAAATCTCTGTATTAAGGCACCATGGCCGGGAATATTAAGAACCACTTACGGTGATCATGAACGATGCCGTACTAATTATTTTGCTGCCTACGAGAATTTATACTTTACCGGTGATGGTGCCTTGAAAGATGAAGCCGGTAATTATAGGATAACGGGAAGGGTCGATGATGTATTAAATGTAAGTGGTCATAGAATTGGTACTGCCGAAGTGGAAAATGCTGTTAATATGCATGCAGGAGTAGTAGAAAGTGCCGTAGTGGGTTACCCGCATGATATAAAAGGCCAGGGCATTTATGCCTATGTTATTTACAACGGGCACCATGGAGACGATGAATTAAGAAGACAGGATATTCTGCAAACGGTTACAAGAATAATAGGAGCTATCGCCAAGCCGGATAAAATTCAATTTGTATCAGGCCTGCCCAAAACAAGAAGCGGAAAAATTATGAGACGGATATTGCGGAAGATAGCAGAAGGTGAAACAGAAAATCTAGGAGATATTTCTACATTATTGGACCCCGGGGTGGTAGAGGAAATAAAGAACGGGAAATTATAAATACCGGGAGTTGGGTATCTCAAATCCTTCTATTACCAGTACTTTGAACAAATTTTTGTTATGCACCGCCTTTTACTTCTGGCTCTGATGTTCATCTTTAGCTTTTGTGAGGCACAAAAACTAAATAGAAATGAACTAGGGCTCACCACTCCGAAACCAAAATTTTGTACATCCGTTAAAGATCAATTTATGTCAGGTACCTGCTGGAGTTTTTCCAGTACCTCCCTGCTGGAAAGTGAATTACTTAAAATGGGTAAGGGTGAAGTGGACCTGAGTGAAATGTTTATTGCCCGGTATTCTTTGAAAAGAAAAGTTCAAAGGCACCTGAAACTTAAAGGGGGCAATTATTTTACACCCGGTGGTCAGTTTCATGATGTAGTATGGGTAGCCCAAAACTTTGGTCTGATGCCGGAGGAAGCTTATTCAGGAAAGGGACAGGGTGAGTTTCAACACAATCATGCTGATCTTGATACACTGTTGAGTTTGTTTGTAAAGGATTGCGTCGATAAGGGGATTACAGACTTAAATCAAAGGCAAAATTTTTTTGTAGATAGTGTACTTGATCATTACCTCGGCCAGGTTCCCTCTGCTTTTATTTATAAAGGAAGAACCTATACTTCACATTCTTTTTTAGAACAGTATCTTGATTTTAACCCGGATGATTACATTGAAATAACATCCTATACGCACCACCCCTTTTATACAAAGTTTGTACTGGAAGATAAATATAACTGGACGGCTGATGCATACTGGAATGTTCCGCTCAGTGATTTTTCAGCCATCACAGATATAGCTCTTGATAATGGCTATACTGTTGGCTGGGATGGTGATGCACAAGACGATTATTTTGACTTTACCGAAGGCCTGGCTTATATGCCGGAAAATATCAGCAATTTTCAAACGGGGCGTCAGGTGGCCTTTGAAACGCAGACTACATTGCTTGACCACATGATGCATATAGTGGGTCGTACTATAGATAAGTATGGTAAAAAATGGTATTACGTCAAAAATTCCTGGGGAGATTATTCCAACTCACTAAAGGGCTTTCTTTTTATGAGGGAAGATTATTTTAAAATGAGGACAGTTGCAATTATCGTTAATAAGAATGCCATTCCTTCTCCAATCAGAAAAAAACTAGGGATATAAAATTATAGCAGCACGGACGGGCTGCTATAAGAGGTTTTTCTAATCAGGTCAGGGTAGAATAATAAATAAACGTAAATCTCACAGGAAAAATTATGATCATACAGCTTTGTTGAAAGAATTACTCTGTTGCCTGCTAAAAATTTATACATATTTCGTAGATGTTATGCCTTGTAAAAATTACTTTTGGCTGCTTACCTTACTAAAAGATCGTTTACTTGCTCATGAAAAAAGGCAAACCCAGGCTTCAATTACCTTCTTATGTACGCTGGATTTTGTGGGTGCTGTTGGTGCAGATTATACTGATTAACATCAGTGCCGCTTTTTATGCCCATAAACTGACACATGTTTATACGGACCGGGCACTTCGTAGTGCAAGACCTTCAAAAAACATCTTTGTAAAAACATGGAGGCTGTTCACTGGGCCCCGCCAGGCTAAATCTATTATTACAGAAACCCCCACATTCCCCTTTGATACAGTAGTACTAAAAACCGCAAAAGGAATTACAATTGATGCATGGTACAGTAAACCTGATTCGCAATCACGGGGAACAGTGATTCTTTTTCATGGCATCACGGCAAATAAGGGAATGATAGTGAATGAAGCCCACGAATTCCGTTCGCAGGGTTATAATGTAATGCTGGTGGATTACAGGGCACACGGCAACAGTGAAGGCCAAACAACAACTATAGGTGTAAGGGAGTCTGAAGAGGTGAAACTGGCATATGCTTATATAGCAGGAAAAGGGGAAAATAATATATTTCTATGGGGTAGTTCAATGGGGGCAGTCGTAGTTGCCAAAGCTACTGCAGAGTATAATTTAAAACCTGCAGGCGCCATGCTTGAAATGCCTTTTGCATCTTTGCAATCGCATTTACAGGCCCGGGCAAGAGCCTTGGGGTTTCAAGGGATACCCGAAAAGCCTTTTAGCTTTTTCGTTACCTGGTGGATGGGAATAGAAAGAGGCTTTAACGGATTCAGGCATACAACCTCTACTTATGTGGAAAAAGTTAACTGCCCGGTGCTGATGCAATGGGGGGCTATGGATAATTATGTTAGAAAATATGAAACCGAAAAAGTTTACAACGCTATCGCTGCTGCAAATAAAAAATTAGTAGTGTATGACAGGGCCGGTCATGAGTCTTTATTGCAAAATGATCCGGCAAAATGGAGAATTGAAGTCGACCGGTTCTTAATGGCCAATACGAAGTGACCTTATTTTTTGATTGTCACCTTTGTTCCGGCAGTGGTAAATGCATATATTTCCTTTACGTCTTCGTTTTTCATAGATATACAACCCAGTGTCCAGTTATTATACCGGTCAATTACAAAATCTTCATGCGGCCAAACTCCGTGAATGCCGATGCCCCCGCCAATACTGGCATTAGCAGGTATCTCACCTTTCTGTTTTCGTTTATTAAATTTTTCACGGTCTTCCGCTGTAGGATAGTCGATAGAAAGAAAGCGGCACCATTTATCATGTACCCTTTTTGCGATGATACGGAAAGTTCCTTCCGGGGTGTTTTTATCGCCTTCCATTTTTTTATCACTTAAACTGTTATTGCCAAATACTACGGGGTATGTGGCATACCAGCCTTTATCATCATATACACTCAGTTCATAATCTGATTTATCAATGGTAATAGAGATAGTGCCTACCGGGCCGCTGGCATTCCAGCTAAATCGTTTATTAGCTTTTACTCTTTCATGAGTAGTAAAAGTAGAAGCCAGCAAGCTGCTTCCTAAGAATACGGAGGTAAGAACAACTAAGTTTTTCATCAGGCATTTGTGTTTTCAAAACCGCCAGGTGTAACCTTCCCGCACAAAAAATTTTTCTCAGGGTAGTTTCATGGCTTAAATAAGTAACCGTCCAAATGTGCAAACGCAATGCCACAATTTTTTATTTTATAATGTGGATATATATGAGTGCCAGCAACTGGTTTTAACGTGACGTTTAGAAAAGATACTTTGTATGGCCTAGTATTTTTGCTGTGGGTAAATAAAAAACCGGTATCATTTACCATGATACCGGTTTTTAGTAGTTGAATTATGTTACCAGTTACTAAACCGGAAGCCAAAATTGTACGGAGTCATATCCAGTCCCTTCTCCCACATATTCTTCATAGCATAGCTTCCGTAAAGCCGAACCGGGCCAAGTGCTATTTCGCCGATATAGGATAATTTAAAACGTTCCAGGTCGAAATCACTTTTTATCTTGGTTACATCATCGTTCATTTTAGTTTTAAACCGGGCTGAATATAAATACCCGGCACTGATACCACCGCTGATCCCAAATCCTTTGCTGCGGTTAGGTGTGAAATTGATATTAAGCATGATGGGAACAGTAACGTAATCAGCAGCTAATTTTACTTTTTTGAAATCATCGGCACCTTCTGAAATAAATGTTGGGTTTTTAGCAAATGCCAGTTTTGTATTTTCGAAACTGTAATTATTTAACTCCAGCCCCAGGCCATACTTCAGGTTAAGGACATGCTTCGCAATATTTAGTTTTTGCATGAAGAACCAGACATTGACATTTTTAGATTTACCGGTCCTTAATTTAAAATCATCTTTATTGATACCTGGTGCAACAAAGCCGTTCAAGGCAGCACTTGTATAATCAGATTCATCATTGAAACTGGAAAATCCTAAATCAAAGATCCACCAGTTGGTAGTGAGATTGGAGGGTTTGTTGCCACGACGATTCTTCATTTTATACTCTCCGTCTTTTGTTACTTCTTTGTCCTTACTGCCGGCTTTGCGAACGATGATCATACCGCCGATGCGGATCGTGTCGTATGCAGGCGGTTCATTTTTTGTGCCAGTGGTGTCTGTTTGGGCAGATACGGCCATCATCATGCATAAAGCTGCGCATAGGGTAAAAATCCTTTTCATTTTCTTTTCTTTTTAATTAATTAATGTTTTTGTCAATCAGGTCCGCCTCTGGTGAGGGGTTATTTTAGTTTAATGGCCAGCCCGGCTACCAATAACCTGTTATCATCGGTAGGATCAATGTTTGTTCTTTTTTCAAAAGTCCGTGCCACCTTCCGGAAGAAGCCACGGCTTTTGTTTTTCTTATCAGCAGGCTGGTCAAATACAGCATCATCCGTAAATGATGCATTCACTATGTCTGACGATTGAGGGTTTTGAGTTGTTACAACAGAATTTGTTAATGGTGCCTGTTGTTTGATTATTTCTTTAGGCACACTATTATTGGCAATAGCATTATTAACCGCATCATTCTTGTTGATGTTAGGATTGTTAAGAGGCTGCGGAAGATTGTTGGTTGGTTGGTTATTATTGGCAATCACAGCTGGTTCTTCTTTTATTACCTGTGGTGTAATAATTACAGGCGACTGATTCTTCATCACATTATTTTTTTCTTTAGCAATAGCCTTGCTGTCATTCTTTTCTGTTACAACCGGAATTGTAACATCCGTGTTATTATCGGCGACTATATTTTCATTCACCGTGTTGTTGGATTCTTTTGGAGCAATAACAGGATTATCTGTATCAATTTTTTTCTCCCTAGAAGTTTCTTTCACAATTTCTTCGCCGCCATCAGATTTTTTATTGACAAAGAGAGCAACAGTAATGCCCACTCCCAGCAATAATATAGCGGCAGCGGCTAATCTCCACCAACGAACTGCCACTGGTCTTACTTTTTCTTCTTTTCTGTATAAAGATGCTTTGTCGGCAAAAATTATTGTTTCTGGTTGCAGTTGTGTACGCTGCAGTAAAATAAATTCTTGCTGAACAGCAGGGTTAGCCGCCAGGAATTTTTCAACGGTTGCTTTTTGGCCGGGGGTTAATTCATTATCCAGGTAAAGTACCAGCCATTCTTCGTAGTTGGAAAGGGTGATATTAACATCACTGCCTGCCTGTCCTGTAGGCAGGGTTTCCTTCATCAGATCTTCTTTACCACTATAGATAACAGAAGTATCAGGCGTTAATTTATATTGAAGTAACAGATCCAGTTCTTCCTTCAGTTCGGGATGTTGCTGAACGAATGCCTCCACCATGCGACGTTCATCGCCAGAGAGCTCATTATCCATATACAGGATAAAACACTCTTCGTAATTATGGTAGTTGATGTTCATTTTATATTACGTTTTCCATTTTCACAAGATATTCTTTCAACTGTACCCTTGCCCGGTGAAGATAAACCTTCACCTGGCTGGGATTCAGGTTCATTATCTGTCCTATTTCTTCATAACTGTATCCTTCATAATCTTTCAGCAGTACTAAAGAACGCTGTGTTTCACCCAAGCGGCCCAGTGCTTCTTCCAGCACTTTCTTTAAATTATTGATGGGCCGGTTTTGCACTTGTACTTCTTCACTGAATTCTTCCCGGAGCTGAATCCTTTTCACTTTCCGGATATGATCAATCATCTGGTGATAGGCGACTGTAAAAAGATATGATTTGCTTTTTTGTGCATCCACATCCTCCCGGTTACGCCACATCTTTTCAAATGCTGTCTGCACTACATCCCGGGCATCTTCTTCATGGCGAAGATTTTTCAGGATGAAGCGGTACACATTGTCTGCGTACGTAGTCACACATTCGTTGTATTCTTTCTCAGTCATAAAACAGCCGGTATGGCAGGTTAAAGATAAATTAAGGGGCCTGCTTTGGAAAGTAAAACGGATAAGGGGAGTGAAAAGTTACAAGCCGGAAAATATTTTTGTCTCAGGCTATTGCCTGGTAATCAATTAAAAAGAAATTGGAAACGAAATAAATTGATGGGAAAAGGGCTCCAACGTAGTTTCTGCAGGAGCTTCAGTTTTGTTGCCGGAGCATTCTTTTTCAGCCTTTTGGCAACAGGTTGCTTTTTCCTTTTTTGGAGCAGGGGTATTTGACAGTAAGAGGCTGGCAATCAATGCTACAGCGATTATGCCAAGGCTGATCCAATATTTTTTCTGCATGGTTGTGGTTTTGGGATTTGACGAAAGTACTTTCCAAAATGTTACAGCAAACTTAAAATAACCAACCATTTTCTTAAACAAGTTTGGGTATGAACTGTGTAAATAGAGGGATGAATAGCTCCAAAGGAGTGATACAAGACAAACCCCCGGCTTTGCATTTCCCTACTGCCGCCTTGCTATATTTGCTGCAAAGATTGCTTTATGAATGAAAAACTTGTACAACGCATTGCAAAAGAAGTAGAAGAGATAAAAACTGCTGGTCTTTATAAAACAGAACGGATCATTGAAAGTCCCCAGGGTGCCGAAATAACGGTGGGCGGAAAAAAAGTGCTGAACTTTTGCGCCAATAATTACCTCGGACTATCGAGTCATCCCAAAGTAATTGAAGCGGCGCATAAAGCCATTGACCATCGGGGTTTTGGTATGAGCAGTGTGCGGTTCATCTGCGGTACGCAGGATATTCATAAAGAACTGGAAGAAAAGATCTCAGCATTTCTGGGTGTAGAAGATACCATTTTATATGCAGCGGCTTTTGATGCCAACGGTGGGGTGTTTGAACCTTTATTTAATGAGGAAGATGCCATCATCTCTGATGCATTGAACCATGCAAGTATTATTGATGGTGTTCGTTTATGCAAGGCACAGCGTTTCCGGTATGAGCATAATAATATGGAAGACCTGGAGGCAAAACTGAAAGAGGCTGCCGGCTTACGTAGCCGTATTATTGTTACCGATGGTTCTTTTAGTATGGATGGAACAATTGCCCGGTTAGATAAAATATGTGACCTCGCTGATCAGTATGATGCGATTGTAATGATCGATGAATGTCATTCCTCCGGTTTTTTGGGAAAAACAGGAAGAGGTACTCATGAATACCGGGGTGTGATGGGAAGAATTGATATCATCACCGGCACATTAGGAAAAGCATTGGGTGGCGCCTCCGGTGGTTTTACTTCCGGCAGAAAAGAAATAATAGAAATGCTCCGGCAGAAATCAAGACCGTATTTATTCAGCAATACATTAGCTCCCTCCATAGTAGGTGCTTCGATAGCTGTGCTTGACATGCTGACCGAAACAACCGAATTAAGAGATAAGTTAGAATACAACACCAACTACTTCCGCACTAAAATGACCGAAGCCGGTTTCGATATCAAGCCCGGTGATCATCCTATTGTTCCCATCATGTTGTATGATGCGGTGCTGGCACAAACCATGGCGGCCAAATTATTAGAAGAAGGAATTTATGTGATCGGTTTCTTCTTTCCGGTGGTGGCGAAGGGGCAGGCCCGCATCCGTGTACAACTAAGTGCCGCACATGAGCAGGCACATCTGGACAAAGCGATTGCTGCATTTACAAAAGTGGGGAAGGAGTTGGGAGTGTTGAAGTGATACTCCTGTAAATACTTGTTCCAGGGTATTTGCATATGGGATTTAAAGTGTATTTTTTTGGAAAGATTGAGTATGTCCTTTTCCAAAATAGTTCCATTTTTATTATTGATTGTGTCAATGAGGGTTGAGGCGCAACCGCCTAAGCTGGTGGTTCCCACGGGGCATAATAATGCCATTTTAGAATTCGCTATATCAAGTGATTCCAGATTCCTTGCTTCATCCGATATTGATGGGGTGGTAAAAATCTGGGATATTGTGAATGGTTTTGAATTAATGTCTTTTACTCTCAATAGGGGCAGTACCATATTGGCTTTTTCCCCGGATAACAGACTGCTTGCCACAGCAGATGATAAGGGGTATTTTGATATATGGTCTATTAAAGAAAATAAGCGACTCGTTGATTATTACGCTGATGAGCCCGTTAAAGGGTTAAGTTTTTCTCCTGATGGCAGCCTTCTTGCATTCATAAAAGGTGATACAAGTTTGTATATATATTCCATTCAAAAGGATTCCGTAATAGCATCGGGATTATTGGAACGGGGTGGAGCAAAATTAAAATTTCTGCCTGATGGTAAAAAAGTGGCTGTATTGGATTGGTCGGAAGAAAATGAAAAGACAGGTATTTATTATTTTGATATTGAAACCCGTGAATTTGATGATAATGGGTTTTATTATAAACATGGAGATATCATTGACTTTACCATTTCTGATGATGGAAAATATCTTTACAGTCTTGTAAATACCGATAGTGGCCAGATCCGTATTAGTAAGATTGGAAGTGATGATACTTTGCGGTTTAATGGCCATTCATTAAAACCTACGCAAATATTGAGCTCAGATTCGTCACATATTATTTTTACGCTTGCGTCAGTTTTTAAAAAACAACCCGGCTACAGGGATTCGGTAACACTGGAGATAAAACGTTGGGACTTGGTTCAAAAAAAATGTACAGATTCGCTTCTGGTGAAAAATTATGGCAATATCAGCAAAATGGTTTATCAGAAACATACAAAAAAGATACTGGTAATATATGATTTCATGGAATTTTCGCTCTATGATTTACAATCATTTTCTCCTCCCGAAATAAGGTCCGGGCATACCAATAACCTGGCTAACATATTTTATTTTCCTGACGGTAGTTTCTTTGCATTAAACAATAATGGCTTTGTGCAAAAGGTAAATCTTAACGCTCAACCAGTGATCAAGAATATTTTTAAGGATGTGAATCGGGGGGTTTTATACGGATCTTTAACACCAGATTCAACAGCTTTATTCTTCAGGAACCAGGCAGACAAAAAGTATATCAAAACACTAAATTTAAAAACAGGAAAAATCACCACATTTCTTAAGTATGATACTAACATTTTGAATTTTAGGATTAGCTCCATGGGTAAGATCTGTGTACTTTACAATAATCTGAATGATACCAGTGATCAGCAACGTGTAACTATATATGATATTTATACAAAAAAAATTATAGCTGATACCGTAGATAAAAATTCCAATTTCAGTCAATTTAATGTAGAGTTTTCTATTGATGAGAAAACCGTATTCTTTACCCATTATAGGTATGATACCATTTTTGCGTGGAATTTTGCAGAAAGATCTTTTAGAAAACTGAAAACAACAGAGGCCCGGAGGGGGACAATTATTGCTCTTAAGGTGATAAATGATAGTCTGTTGATAACGGGACATGCAATGTTTCAGGGATTTCTTATCCGAAATTACAAAAATGATTCACTTACGCTCATTCGTGACAGCACTGTTACGCAGTATGAGTATTTTTTTAAGGAGTTCCTGTCGGGAAACATATTAGGAGCAGCGGGAGAAAAATTAAAAACAATAGAAATTGATTCTTTTAAAATAAGGCATGAAGGATTGAATAATTCTTCTATGATTAACTATATTGGCTCAGCCCACACAAAAAATATTATTTATACATATGGTTATGATAATATAATCCGCTTTTGGGATATACAGCAAGAAAAGCATTTATACAGCTTCATTCCCATTGACTCTTCAGATTTTATCATAACTGTCCCAGCGGGATATTATCAAACAACAAGAAATGCATCCAAGCTCCTCCACTACGTCACCAAAGATCTAAAAGTAATCACCTTCGAACAACTCGACGTCAAATACAACCGCCCCGATAAAGTACTGGAAGCGATCGGTAACACAGATACTGCATTAATAAAAAGCTACCGCAAAGCCTGGGAAAAAAGAATAAAAAAATTGGGCATCGACACAACTGCATTTAGAGACGGCTATAGTGTGCCTGAAGCAGACTTTGCCAACAGAGATGCAATTGAATTTGAACAAAGGACCGGAACACTGCAACTTCATATAAAAGGAATTGATAGTACGTACAAACTTGATCGCTTCAATATCTGGGTAAACGAAGCACCGCTATTTGGACAACGGGGCGTCAATATAAAAAGAAGAAATTCCAACAACCTTGACACAACGATCACCATTCAGCTATCACAAGGTGAAAACAGGATTGAAACCAGCATCACCAATGTGAACGGTACTGAAAGCTACCGTATGCCTTTGTATGTAAACTATACCTCGGCCGTAAAGCAAAGAGAGATGATAAGGTTTATTGGCATCGGTATAGATAAGTTCAGCGAAAGCCAGTACAACCTGCAGTACAGTACTAAAGACATCCGTGACCTGGCCCAAAAGCTGAAAGAGAGGTATAAGGACAGTATTATCATTGATACTCTCTTTAATGAAGATGTAACAACACAAAAAGTAAAAGCACTAAAACAAAAATTATTGCAGACCACGGAGAATGATAAAGTAATTGTCTCTTACTCCGGGCATGGGATGCTGAGCAAAGAGTATGATTATTATCTGTCGACTTATTCAGTCAACTTCAACAAGCCCGAAGAAAACGGCTTACCGTATGATGAACTGGAAAGTCTTCTCGACAGTATTCCTGCAAGAAAAAAACTGATGCTGATAGATGCCTGCCATAGCGGCGAAGTGGATAAAGAAGACCTTATTACCCTCAATGCAACTTCTGATTCATTGATAAAAGGATTGAAGCCGGTAGCCTACAAGAAAGAAGGCCATCTTGGTTTAAAGAATAGTTTTGAATTGATGCAAAGCTTATTTGTGAATGTAGGCAAGAGCACCGGCGCCACCATTATCTCCGCTGCCGCCGGAACACAGTTCGCATTGGAGAGAAATGATCTGAAGAATGGAGTATTCACCTATTCTATTCTGGAGGCGATGCAAAACAACCCCGCCATGAAAATAAGTGAGTTGAAAAGTATAGTCGGCAAAAGAGTGGAAGAGCTTACGAAAGGATTGCAGAAACCAACATCGAGGAATGAAACCATTGCAGTGGACTGGAGGGTTTGGTAAGTGTTGAAATAAAAAGGAGGCAACCCAACGAAACCTCCATATTATATTGATAGCTTTATTTAATCTTCAACCCCTTTGCCACATCCTTTAGCGCCTCAATTCCTACATTATCTCCTTCTAATGTGATGAGAAAACGTCCACCAGCGAAGAAAGTTAGGGTGCAATCATTACGGGTCTTTTTACAATTCTCAAAGGCCTTGCCGCCGTTAAAGTCAATTGTTTTAGTGTACTCGTCCTCATCTTCCTGCTGTATATTAAATAACCCGATATACTGCATTGTATAAATACCAGCACCACCCGGCCCGGCACAGTCAATAATATTCAGATTGATATCCATGCTGTCATTTATTTTATAATCAGCACTGGCCACAGATGCACCCATTGCTGTATTAACATCCAGATCTGAATGGGTGGCCCCCATCAGTTGTTCAGGCACCAGGGCTTTTAATTCTTCAGCACTAAGGGGTGTAAGTTTACCCAATTCTTCTTTTGTCTTCTCCATTTCGGCAGCTGCATTCCCGGCCTGGTTAGCATCAATTGTAATCTGTTCTTTGCCATCTTCGCTTGTAATAGTTACGCTTTCTTTAGGCTTGTTGTTATTACAAGCAACGATACTCAGAGATAAAATCACAATTGGAATGAAGGTCATTTTCATATTTGATAACTATTTATATCGTAAAATTACTTTAATTAGTGTTTTTACGATAAAAGATTATTGTCTGGGAGCAATTTCTTAATTATTAATTAAAAATAAGTGGCCAGAAGTTATGAGAAATAATATCCCGGCATTATTTTCGTTGTCTACTACGATGGTATAAAACTCTACCCACCAATTTTCCTCTGGAATTTCCTTAACTAATTAATGACCCGTACGCCCCTGCATAAGCGAAGGCTGTACCTAACTTTTTTTAAAAGTATGAAAAGATTATTGCTTTGTTTAACAGTAATGGCCATAACTGTTTTTATGTTGAGCTCTTGCGCCGCTACTAAAAGAGATTGCCAGGGAAACAAACACTACAAACAAAAGGGTGGCTTTTATTTGTAAAAAATATTGTCCCAATTAATTTATCCCGTCCCGTTTTATACAGAACGGGATTTTTATTTTTATACAGGCAGGAATGTCCCATATTCAGACCGCAAAAAATCAGGCAAATGAAATTTCTACTGTTGTTATTATTGGTGTTAACCTCTAAGCTGGTTATCAGCCAGGAAATTACATTCCCTCAAAGCTGGGTAGGTAATTGGAAAGGAGAGTTGGAATGGTTTAGAACCGGAAAAAAAGAGTCCCAAAAAGTGAACATGGAGCTGCGCATACAGCGGGGCGATAGCACCGGTAACTATACCTGGCAAATAATTTATGGATCCGCAGCAGAAGACAACCGTCCTTACCTGTTAAAGGCAAAGGATATCACCAATGGTCACTGGGTTATTGATGAGTTGAATGGTATTATACTCGACCAGTTTTGGGTGGGTAAAAAATTCTGCGGAGCTTTTACTGTAATGAACAATACCATCGTCAATAATTATTGGATAGAGGATGAAAAATTAATGGTTGAGTTTTATAGTATTTCGGCTAAACCCATTGCCACAACCGGTAGCGGTACAGAGGAAAGCCCTTCCGTTGATAGTTACAAAATAGGCAGCTATCAAAAAGCTGTTTTGCAGCGGGTAAAATGAGGCTACCTTTGCCCAAATTTTTGAAGAAAATGAAATTTGCTGCTTATAGCCTGGCGTTACTTACACTCCTTCAATCCTGCTCTCAAAACAATGTAAAGCAGGATAAAAATCTTAAGAAGTACTTTGATGAAAATAAAGTGGAGGGCTGTTTTGCCCTGATGGATAACGGTACCGGTAAGTTTACGGTGCATAATCTTGGCCGCTACCGTGACAGCAGTTATCTGCCGGCGAGTACTTTTAAAATTGTGAATTCGCTGATTGGTTTACAAACAGGAAAAATCAGTAGCGACAGTATGGTGATAAAATGGGATGGTGTAAAACGCCGGGTGGAAGAATGGAACCGGGACTTAACTATGTATGATGCATTCAGGGTCTCTGCTGTAAATTATTACCAGGAAGTGGCAAGGCGAATCGGAAAAGATACTATGCAGTTATGGCTAGATAGTTTGCGATATGGCACCAAAAAAATTACCAGCACTATTGATTCTTTCTGGTTGGATAATTCCCTGAAAATATCCCCGGATGAAGAATTGGGATTGGTAAAGCGATTGTATTTTGACCAGCTGCCGTTCTTCAAAAGTTACCAGGAAACTGTAAAAAGGACCATGCTGTTTGAAAACAATGCTAATTACCGATTGGGGTATAAAACCGGCTGGGGCTTTACAGAAAAAGGCCATGCACTGGGCTGGGTAGTGGGTTGGATTGAAGAAAATAATCATCCCTATTTTTTTGTACTAAACATCGAATCGCCGGATAAGGACTTTGATATGTGGACAGTCCGCATGAAGATGCTGAAGGATATCCTGAAGTACCTGGGATTTTTTAACGGTAAAATGTAAACATAATCAGCCGGTTGCAAATGAAGAAAGCATAACTGGCGTAAAAATTGCAACCCGGGTTCCCTGTATTTAATATTGTTACATTGAATTTTCAATTTCAACATAAAGAGTTCATCTGGCTTTTTGCCGGGCTGGCAGTACTGGCCGGGCTTTTTCTTTTATTACTCCAATGGAAAAAAGTAACAGCAAAAAAGATTGGAGATGAAAATTTAGTTAAGGCATTAATCAACAATTATTCTTCTAAACTATTTACTTCAAAATTCCTGTTACTTTCCTTTGCTTTTGCTGTTGGAGTGATTGCTGTAATGAATCCCCGCAGGCCCGGAGAATCCGATGCTGTAAACCGGAAAGGTATTGATATAGCTATTGCATTGGATGTAAGTAAAAGTATGTTGGCTGCAGACCTGGCCCCCAATCGGCTGGAAAGAGCAAAACAATTCATCACCAAACTGATGAATGAAATGCCCAATGACAGAATTGCCTTAATATTATTTGCCGGGAAAGCATATCTGCAGATGCCGCTGACTTCTGACCATGGAGCTGCTCAACTATTTGTGTCCTCTGCCAGTCCGGATGCGATACCACAACAAGGAACTGTAATCAGTGATGCACTGACTATGAGTGCCAATGCATTTAATACGACAGATAAAAAATTTAAAACTGTTTTACTGATTTCGGATGGTGAAGATCATGACGAGGATGCTTTGAGTATGGCAAAAAGTCTCTCCGAACAAGGGGTTATGATAAATACAATAGGCATTGGTTCCCCGGAAGGAGCTACTATCATCGACCCGGCTACCGGAGATTTGAAAAAAGATGAGGCCGGTAACACCGTTGTTTCAAAATTGAATGAAGATGTATTAAAGGAAATTGCAGCAGCAACGAATGGGGAGTATCTCCGGTTACAGGGCAGTGATGCAGCCGTGTCAGTATTGACTAAACAATTATCGCAGATAGATAAGAAAGTTTTTTCGGATGTTTCGCAAATGAATTTCAGGACATTTTTTCTGTGGTTTGCTTCCATCATGTTTGTTCTGCTGGTAGTTGAAAATTTTATACCCGAAAGAAAAAAAGTGGTGGCATGAGAAATTATCTGACGATATTATTTCTTCTTACTTCTTTGTATTCATTTTCCCAGTCCAAAGCCGTGGAAAAAATAATACAGGCGGGAAATGAATATTACCGGCAACAACAGTTTGCAAAAGCAACCGAACAATATAATAAAGCGGTGGAGGCCGAACCTTCAAATAAAACGGCTCAATTCAACCAGGCCAATGCTCTCTACAAGCAGGATAAAAAAGTGCAGGCGGCTGAGCTATTTGCCCAGGTAGCAAAGGATGCAACCGATAAAGAGGTTCGATCAAAGGCATTTTATAATAAAGGAGTAATACTGAGTCAGCAAAAAAATCTTGAAGAAAGTATTGAAGCATATAAAGATGCTCTGCGGAATAATCCTGCTGACAGGGAAGCAAGAGAAAATCTGCAAAAAGCACTGCTGGAATTAAAAAAGAAGAATGCAGAAAAAAAGAAAGATGACCAGCAAAAGAAAAAAAAGGAGGAACAAAAGAAACAGCCCCAGTCAAAAATGAGCCCTAAAGAAGCGGACCAACGGCTCAAACTGCTTCAGCAAAAAGAAAAGGAAGTGCAGCAACGGGTACAGAAAGAAAAAATCAAAACCGGCGGGTCTCAGGCAAAAGATTGGTAAACATACCTGACTGTTCTTTATTAGTTTTGCAGCTATGCAATTATACTGCGAATCACTAACAAGCTATAAACGTCTCCCAACAAAAGAGGTAAAAATCGGCGACCTTTTATTAGGCAATTTTCATCCCATCCGGGTGCAGACGATGACAACTACTGATACGATGGATACGATGGCTACAGTAGAACAGAGTATCCGTTGTATAGAGGCAGGTTCTGAATTGATCCGCATTACTGCTCCTTCTAAAAATGAAGCTGAGAATTTATTGCATATAAAAAATGAGTTGCGTAAAAGAGGTTACACCACTCCAATAGTAGCCGATATTCATTTTACACCGAATGCGGCGGAAATTGCAGCGAGGATAATTGAGAAAGTAAGAGTAAACCCCGGTAATTATGTTGATAAGAAAAAATTTGAACAAATAGAATACACCAATGCAGAATATGCAGAAGAAATTGACCGGATCCGGGAACGTTTTACCCCGCTGGTAAAAATCTGCAAAGAGTATGGAACGGCCATGCGTATCGGAACCAATCATGGTTCACTAAGTGACCGGATCATGAGCCGCTATGGAGATACCCCAATCGGTATGGTGGAAAGTGCAATGGAATTTTTGCGTATTGCAAGAGGCGAAACCTATCACAATATTGTACTGAGCATGAAGAGCAGTAATCCACAGGTGATGGTGCAGGCATACCGGCTACTGATTAAAACGATGTTCGACGAATTCGGAGAAATCTATCCATTACATCTTGGGGTAACAGAAGCCGGCGATGGTGAAGATGGAAGAATAAAATCTGCAGTAGGTATCGGAACATTATTAGAAGATGGTATTGGTGATACAATCCGTGTATCATTAACAGAAGATCCGGAATTTGAAATACCCGTATGTAAAGATTTGGTGAGCCGCCTCCCCAAGCCCTCCGCACCAGGTGCTTTAGTTCCTGCTATAATAAAGTTGCCATATGACCCTTTCAGCTTTCAACGAAGAGAAACATTTGCAGTAGATACTATAGGTGGTAAGCAGGTACCAGTGGTTATAGCAGATCTGAGTAAGATAGATAAGATAACCCCGGCTCATTTACAGGGTATCGGATATACTTATGATGAAGCAACTGATAAATGGACGATTGGTGATGCAGCAGCCGATTTTATTTTTACCGGGCATCAATTATTGGATTTTGCTTTACCCGGTACACTTAAAGTGATTGTGTATCCCGCAACATGGGCTGAAACAACCGACAATCAAAAATATTTTCCAATTTTTAGCGGTAGTGGTTTTGCAGCGGAAACAGCAAAAAACGACAAGTTAAACTTTGTCATGCTGGACTGCTTCAATGATAATACAGTCGTAAACGATTTTACCTATCTGGAGGATTTGGCAAATGATACCTCTGTAGTAATCTGTTTAAGTTCAACAAATACAAATGCGATGCAATCCGTCCGCCGGATGTTTGCAGAGTTGATGAACAGAAATATTAATAATCCTGTTATATTAATCACTGATAGTAAGTGGCAAACTCCGGATGAACACCTGATTCACTTTGCTACAGAGACCGGGGCTTTATTTTTAGACGGCCTGGGTGATGGTATTTGCTTGGGTTACAGCGGCGGTTCTACAATAGAAAATATAAAAGCTACCGGCCGAACATACCTGGAAGTAAAAGACATTTACCAGTTTACTAATAATACTGCGTTCAGTATTTTACAAGCCACCCGAACAAGGATTTCAAAAACAGAATATATCAGCTGCCCGAGTTGTGGCCGCACCTTATTTGATTTGCAGGAAACAACAGCTAAAATCCGGGCCGTTACTAATCACCTGAAAGGAGTGAAGATTGCTATCATGGGTTGTATTGTAAATGGCCCTGGGGAAATGGCGGATGCAGATTTTGGCTATGTAGGGAGTGGCCCCGGTAAAATAACGTTGTACAAAGGCAAAGAAGTAATGAAAAAAAATGTAAACAGCGAAGTGGCCGTAGAAGAATTGATTAATTTGATTAAAGAGAATGATGCATGGGTGGATAATTAAAATTTTTCTATGAAAGAAAAGCAATGGTTATTTCTTTTTGTACTTGTTCTTGCGGTTAATAGTATTGGTTCCCAACTAAATAATGACCTGCTGCAATATATTTCCAAGCCACTGATAATTCCTTTTCTTGCCGGTTATTTTTGGGTTCAGACTAATTTCATAGCGAATAAAATAAAAAAATGGATATTCTTTGCTTTATTTTTTTCCTGGGCGGGTGATATACTTTTGATGTTCGTTCCCACTAATGATAATTTCTTTTTATTCGGATTAGCCTCTTTTTTAGTAGCCCATATTTTTTATATTGTCTTCTTCCATCATGTACGGGTAAAGGAGAACATACAGAGTAATCTTTGGCTGTTGATAGTGGTTGTAGTTTATTATGTGGCGCTAATTACCTGGTTGTCTCCTTACCTGGATGATATGAAATTGCCGGTGCGTATTTATGGAGTGGTTATCAGTGTAATGTTAATGCTGGCGATGCATATGCTATCGCTTAAAAATAAAATTGCTGGTATTTGGATGATGTGGGGAGCTGTGTTATTTGTCATCTCTGATTCGGTTTTGGCAATCAATAAATTTTATCAACCATTTGAAGCGGCGAATGTTATTATTATGCTGACGTATGGATTAGCCCAGCTTTTTATTGTTACGGGAGCAATCCGATATCTTCAGTCAGTAAATTCCCATAAAATTTGATTCATGCGACAAACAGATTTTTTAGTGATAGGTTCGGGTATTGCAGGATTAACTTATGCCCTGAAAGTAGCCAACCAGTTTCCCGAAAAAAAGGTATTGGTAATGACAAAGGCTTCGGCTGATGAAACCAATACCAAATATGCACAGGGCGGTATTGCCGTAGTAAATGATTTGGAGAATGACAGTTTTGCCAAGCATATTGAAGACACTTTAATTGCCGGGGATGGCCTGTGCAATGAAAAAGTAGTGGAAATTGTGGTAAAAGAGGGACCGGAGAGAGTACAGGAAATAATAGACTGGGGTGCCAAGTTTGATAAGGAAGAAGATGGTGATTATAAAAGAGGTAAAGAAGGTGGGCATTCTGAGTTCCGAATTTTGCATCATAAAGATGTGACCGGGAAGGAAATGGAACGGGCATTGATAGATGCTGTGAACAGGCAAGCCAATATTGAATTTATCAAACATTGTTTCGTTGTTGATATCATCACTCAACACCATTTGGGCTACCTGGTCAATAAAGCTACCCCGGATGTGGAGTGTTATGGAGTGTATGTATTGAATCTTGAAACGAATAAAATTGAGAAGATATTAGCTAAGATTACATTACTGGCAACCGGTGGTAATGGCCAGGTATATCGCACTACCACTAATCCTTCTATTGCGACAGGTGATGGTGTGGCAATGGTGTACCGGGCAAAAGGAAGGGTAGAAAATATGGAGTTTATCCAATTTCATCCCACAGCATTATATGAACCGTCAGTACGGGGGCATGCTTTCTTAATTACGGAAGCTGTTCGGGGTGATGGCGGTATTCTGCGAAATCTGAATGGTGAAGCTTTCATGGAAAAGTATGATGAACGGAAAGATTTAGCCCCCAGGGATATTGTAGCAAGAGCTATTGATAGCGAAATGAAAAGAACGGGTACAGAACATGTATGGTTAGACTGCCGCCATTTCACCAAAGAAAAATTTACCGAACACTTTCCAAATATTTATGAGAAGTGTTTATCAATCGGAATAGATATTACAAAAAATATGATACCGGTGGCACCTGCTGCGCATTATAGTTGCGGGGGAATTAAAACAGATGAATGGGGGCGAAGCTCCATACGGAATCTCTATGCCTGCGGCGAATGCGCCTCTACCGGTTTACATGGTGCCAATCGTTTGGCGAGTAATTCTCTATTGGAAGCAATGGTTTTTGCACATCGTTGTTTTATTGACGCTACGGAAAAGATAGGATTGACTTCTTTCAATACAAATATTCCCGATTGGAATGCCAAAGGAACCACAGAACCCAAAGAAATGATTTTGATTACTCAAAGTCTGAAAGAATTACAACAGGTGATGAGTGATTATGTGGGTATAGTCAGAAACAATGTTCGTTTACAAAGGGCTATGCGTAGGCTAGACCTGTTGTGGGAAGAAACAGAACAATTATATGAAAGCAGTTCCCTATCACCACAATTGCTTCAACTGCGAAATATGATAACGGTTGGTTACCTGATTGTAAAAGGAGCCAGCTTCCGGAAAGAGAGCCGTGGCCTGCACTTTAATACCGATTACCCGGGTAACAGCAACCTTATTCAGAACATTGTACTGTAGTTTTTATCTTTGCGCACCATGTATTATGTTGTTTACAGTTTTTTGTGGCTGGTTTCTCTATTGCCTTTCCGGGTATTATATTTTTTGTCCGATTGCATGTACGGATTAATGTTTTATGTATTTAAATACAGGAAAGAAGTGGTGTTGAGTAATCTTGCTATTGCTTTTCCCGAAAAGAGTGAACAGGAAAGAAGGGATATAGCTAAAAAATTCTACCATAATTTTCTTGATGCGTTTGTTGAGTCTATCAAATTTATTTCCATCTCAAAGCTGCAAATTCAAAAAAGAAGTACCTGTGATTTTGATTTAATCAATCAACTTTCGGCAAAAGGGTATGATGTTCACATTATGGCCGGCCACCAGTTTAACTGGGAGTTTGGCAATGCATTAGCAGCCATTAATCTTACAGCTCCTTTTGTTGGTATCTATATGCCAATCAGTAATAAGTCTATGGATCGGATTTTTTATAATTTCAGAAAGCGGTTTGGAACCATCTTGATTTCTGCCACTGAGTTTAAAAAAAATGCCAATCATCCTGCCTTTTCCAGCCAATACACATTTGGTTTGGCAGCAGATCAAAATCCCGGGCATCCATCTAATGCTTACTGGATGAATTTTTTCGGAAAGCCTGTTCCTTTTGTAACGGGCCCTGCTAAAGGGGCTGTAAGAAATAATACAGCCGTTGTAATTGTGGGGTTTAAAAAAATTAAAAGAGGGTCTTATCATTTCTCTGCCAAACTTCTTACAGAAAATGGTTCCTCTTTTTTGCCGGAAACACTTACGGTAATGTATAAAAATGCGCTGGAAGAAATTATCAGGTCAGACCCTTCTAATTATTTATGGAGCCACCGCCGGTGGAAATACGAATGGAAACCGGAGTATGGACCAATTATAGCTTAACTAAAAAGCCCCCGGAATTTCCGGGGGCTTTTTTATAAGACTAAAGGATCAGGAATTTTTATTTTTCTTTTTTAGCCCTTTTATCTGGAGATAATCAAGAAAGTAAATCACTTTCAGCGATATGTTATTATTATTATCTGTGTTCATGGTATTATTGAAATTCTTAAAATAACCATGGTCTATGATCCTGTTGAAATCGTAAGCAGCGTTTTTCCAAACAAGATTGATAAAACTTCCCGGAGCATACTGCCAGGTAAATACGGCATCAATATTAAAGGCATTATAATTCTGATTTACATTTTGGTTAAAGCTGCTGTTTTTTTGCAGACTGCCATCCTGTTGTAGTGTAAAAAATTCTTTGTAATCAACCTTGCTCCAGTAGTGACGAATGCGGGTATTAATATTCATTTTAGCATTAAAGCTGTATTTGAAGTTTAAGATGTTTTCTACACTTTTAATATCTCTTTTACCGAAGATCACTTCGCTGCCGTTAATGGAGGCAAACCCTGTATTATTATTTTGCGGAGCAATATTTACCCGGTGACTGATCGTAAGTTTATTACTAAATCGATACCGGTTGCTCAGAGTGAAGTTGTACTTCTCACTGTTGAAAAGACTTCTTTTTACATACATCAACTCACTGTATGCACTGTATTTTTTAGAACTATTTGACTCAAACCAAACACTGGTAAAATAATTTGACCAACCCCTGAACATACGGCCAGCAATCCTTGGTTCATAAAAATCATTGTACTTTGGTTCATATCCTATCATCGCACCTACATACCAAAGATTTTTTAACTGCCCGTTTACATTAGCATTAAAATTCGCATTCTGGAAAGTACCCGGTGCCAGGCGTCTTGAATAATATGCATTGAA
This sequence comes from Chitinophagaceae bacterium, assembly GCA_016719015.1. GTDB lineage: Bacteria > Bacteroidota > Bacteroidia > Chitinophagales > Chitinophagaceae > JJ008. The sequence goes on along the minus strand of JADKAZ010000006.1, from coordinate 54,209 downwards.
GTTCAGGTAAATGCTATTATACCAGGTGGTGGGTTTTATCCAGCGATAGCCAACCCATGCATTGTGGTCAATAAAGTTGGTAAAAGTGAAATAGCCAAGATCATTGCTGTTAAATTTACTGTTAGTGAGATCCTGTCCTACGGTAAAATTGAAACGGCCACTTGTTTTTGAGAACGAAAGGCTATGGCTGTAGCCACTTTGTGTTTTCCCCTCAGGCAGGTAGCCAATCAGGCGACTATTTGCCACTTTACCACTTACATTCCACATATTCTTTTTATCATTCAGGCTGAAAAGCGCAGCGGTAACATTGGCGTCATAATCTTTCCCACTTCTCCATACATTGGTATTTACCAAAGAAACACTGGAGTTATTTTTTAATGTCTGGTCAAAAACAATTACACTATAATTAGTTAAAGGGTCTATTATAACTTTGCGTTGTCCTTTTGTTGCAGAATCTTCTAACGTAGCGTACCTCGTATTGGTCACCGCATTCAATACCCCAATCCCTAATCCTTTTGCAGTGCGTCCGGATATTTTTGTAGCATTGATAAGTTTTGATTCTGAAGGGGCCTTTAGTACAAATTCATCAGCGCCGGAATACTCACCAGCAGAATGCAGCAACACAGGATCAATTCCAATTCTTCTGGCATAAAACAAATTGCCTTTACTGAACAATTCAGTTCCTTCATTAAAGAAAGGCCTGTTCTCGGTGTATTTTATTTCAAAAGGGGTAAGGTTAAGTACCCGGTTGTCACTTACTACTTGCCCAAAGTCCGGAATCAGTGTTGCATCAAGCGTAAAGGCCTGGTTAATGCCATATTTAACATCCATCCCGCCGTTTACAGAGGAGGTCCAATTCTTTTCACCCGTTTTGTTGGCAGGAAAATGATTTACATATGTAGAAAAGTAGGGAGAGAATTGAAGACGTAAGGGCGGTTTGATATTAGAAATACCGGTCCAGGAACCTTCCTGTGTAAGAAACCCATTTACATTTGGATCAATGGGATTCCAGGTATATTGCTGTTCTGTTTTTCTTCTGCGTCTGGTTATATTTAGTCCCCAGTTTTGTATATCGTTTTTGCCAAATCGTATCGCTGAATAAGGAATGAACATTTCAAAACTCCACCCATCGTTATGTATCACCGCCTCACTTTTCCAGACAGCATTCCAGGAAAAATCTTCTCCGTTGGTTGTCATTTTTGCATCCCATTGCTCACCAAGCGGTGTAATAAAATACTCAAAGCCATTTTGTTTATCGTAATAGGTATCGAATATTAACCCCACATAATCGTTGGTTCCAAAACCATCACGACCAGAGAGTTCAGTAGCAATACTATCTTTCGTACGTTCATAACAATAACCGCCAAAGTAAATACCCTGGTCATCATACAAAAGATAGGCAATGGTTTTTGTTTCAGGTTTTTCTGGTGCACCAACTGTCGGTCTGAATTCGACCAGATCAGTCATTACGGCTGCATCTTTCCAGGCTTCCTCTGTAACAAGTCCATCAATTTTTATTGCTTGGCTTGTGCGGATGGCAGCTAATTGTTTTGCAGATTTTGTTGGTGGCTGCTTTGGAGCAGGTGATTGTGCATGTACGCAAAGGCAAAGCAATAGCATTGCCCAGAGGGTTACATTGGTTTTGAGTTTCATGGCTATACTTTAAATTGTTATGTCGCTAAAAATGTCGGCTATTACATTTTCGTTTGGTGTGCGGCACAACTACTAATTCATTCGTAGCTCAAAAATAGATGCTGCGATAGGCGTTTTTATTTTATTTATCTGAGAGGTGACAATTTCCTGACGAATGGTGAAAAAAAGGGGTCGTTAACTTTTTGTTGGGTAAAATAATTTGGTTTACTAATCAGTTCGATCATTTTAACTGTATCTAATATTTCCTACATTAGCACATTAATCAACCTAATTCAATTATATGTCAACAGCTCCCGCCATATTCTGGCCCCACAGTGAACACTGGTCAGTGAAAATTCCTTTGAAAACTCCGCATTATCGTATGCCGGTGATGCAAGACAAGGGATATGTTATTTTGAAGACATTGGATATCTCGCATATCCCATCTGCTGAATGGGAAAATCTTGTATATATGGACTGGAAGAGTGGTGGCGACACCAACTTTGCTCCCTTAGCTTCCTGTGATGGTACCAATGAATGCAAAGGCTTTTGGGAAAATGGCAAAACAGATAAAGACGCCATCTTTACACCCAATGCGGAGCTTTGTCCTACGCTGATGGCTTATATAAAATCAATTCCCGCCAATTTCGGAAGAGTAAGAATTATAAAACTGGAACCGCAAACTCATGACCAGGCCATCCGGTCTGTACATCGGGATGATAACAATCGTCTGAACCCGGAGGATGAAGGTTGGGTTGTACGAATGTGGATTGAGCTGACCGATAATCCTGATAGCTACATGCTGTTATATGATAGTGATGAAAATAATTTACCAATTAAAGAATCAGAAGCCAGAGTACCAATGCCAAAAGGGGCACATTTTGTAGTGGACTCACAACGGCTCTGGCATGTGGGTGTGCATAATGGAAATAAGCCCAGATATGCAGTCATCATCAGTGGTGAAAGCTCTCCTGAACTGGATGCATGGATTAAATCGAAAATGTAATTTTTGATGAAATAAAAAAAGCCCTGTCTTACTTATAAGACAGGGCTTTCTTATTATTTAAACTCTTAATTCAATACACTTGTTTCTTTCACTATCTGGGCTCTTTCCTGTTCTTTGATTTTTCCCCATCCACCAACAATATTTCTAAGATTATGGATGCCCTGTCTTTTTAATAAAGAAGAGGCGATAACACTACGGTAACCGCCTGCACAATGCACATACAGGTTTTGAGTTTCTTCCAGGTTAGCCATGCTTGCCGGATCAATCATGTCGTTGAGCGAAATATTAAGTGCTTCTTTCAGGTGTCCATCTGCAAATTCAGTCGGGCGGCGTACATCTATCACTACTAAATTAGGATCATGTGGAATATCCATCATCAGCTCATCTGCTTCCACATCTATAATCATATCGGTTTCTTCACCGGCCGCTGTCCAGGCATTGAATCCACCATCCAGGTATCCAATCACTTTGTCAAATCCAACTCTCGCCATGCGAATAATGGTTTCTTTTTCTTGTCCCGGTTCTGTTATTAATACAATGGGGGCATCAAAAGGCAAGAGGCTGCCGGCCCATTCTGCAAAACGACCTTCTAATCCAATGCTGATGGAGCCCGGAACAAAGCCCAATGTAAACACATCGGCACGACGGGTATCAAGAATGATGGTGTCATCTTTTATCAATTGTTTAAACTCATCAACTGATAAGGCCTTTAATCCCTTCACCATCACTTCATCCAAACTATCGTATCCTTCTTTGTTAATTTTAGCATTGATGGGAAAGTATGAAGGTGGTGCGGTAATACCGTCAGTCACTTCTTTAATAAATGCTTCTTTGGTGGCAGCTTTTAAGGCATAGTTTGATTTTTTTTCTTCGCCGATGGTGCTGTGTGTGTCAGGACCAAGATTTTTTCCGCAGGAACTGCCGGGGCCGTGAGCCGGGTACACAATTACATCGTCTGCAAGAGGGAAAAGCTTTGCATGAATACTGTCATACATCATGCCTGCCAGGTCATTCATTGTAATCTCCGCACCCTTTTGAGCCAGGTCAGGCCGGCCAACATCACCAACAAACAACGTATCACCGGTAAATACACAATGATTTTTTCCTTCACCATCTTTTAAAAGATAGCAGGTTGATTCAAGTGTATGTCCCGGTGTATGTAATACCTCAATCGTTAAATCACCTACTTTGAAAGTTTCGCCATCTTTTGCCACATGCACCGGAAATTTTGTATCGGTGTTAGGTCCATATACTATAGGAGCCCCGGTGGCTTTTCCTAAATCCAGGTGCCCACTTACAAAATCCGCATGAAAATGAGTTTCAAAAATATACTTGATACGGGTTTTTCTTTCGTTGGCTAATTCAAGATAAGCATCAATATCCCGGAGAGGATCTACTACCGCTGCTTCTCCATTACTTTCTATATAATATGCAGCTTCACTAAGACAGCCGGTGTATAATTGTTTTATAAACATGTTCATCTTGTTTAAAGCACAAAAATACCTGATTAAAAATAAAAAACGTCCCGCTTCAGGCAGGACGTTGAAAACAAAAATTTTATTAATTATTTCAAGAGGTCATCTACAAATTTGTTCAGTTCCTCGATACGGCTGGTATTTACCGAATAATAGATAAATTTTCCATCCCGTGTGGTCTTTACAAATCCGGCTTTACGCAGGATGGCAAGATGTTGCGATGCTACAGATTGTTCGAGTCTCAATTTTACATAGAGCTCAGTCACCGTCATTTTGCCATGTTCATCAATAAGTTTGAGAATCTGCTGGCGCAGCTTATGATTTACAGCCCGCAGCGTTAAAGCTGCTTTTTTTATATTCAGTAAATCAACTTTAAGCGTAGTGCCATTATCTGATAAATTATTCAGCGTTAATGAGTAGTTATTCATAGATTAATCGATTAAAACAAGGGTAAAAAGAAATTAATTGTGTTTTTTACAGGAATAGTTGCTTGTAAGACGAATTTATCGTTCAGCTCCTTCGGTCTTGTGAATAAAATTCTTTAATATATAAAGGCTCTGTATACGCAAGGTTTGAAAATTCTTTCTTACTAAAACGAATTTTTGATAGTGCCGAAAGATGAGAGGCGTTATGAGTAATATCGCAAAAGCTTGCATTTGTATTGTTAATAAGTTGTTTCAGCTTTATGCAGCCGTTACCGCAAAAAAGAACTTTATGGGAAGCCAGCAGTGAAGCAAAACTGGTTTCATCAATAATTAATGCATGAGCAGGAGTTATTTCCTCTACTGCAGTGTTATAAACAGCCATAAAAACTTCCATCCGGCGGGCATCAATTAAGGGACAAATTAAATCAGTGACCTCATTTTTTACTGCAAAGGCCATTATCTCTAACGTACTAACAGTTATTAAAGGAATATTCAGGGCAAAGCACAGGCCTTTTGCGGCAGCTAATCCCACCCGGAGACCAGTATAAGAACCGGGCCCGATACTAACTGCAACAGCCTCCAGTTGTTTAATTGTATAGTTATTCTTTTTTAGTAGTTCAGCAATAGCAGTATGTATCCATGCGGCATGATCTTTTTGATTTTCATTAAAAGCTAATTGTACCATCTCTTCATCTTTTGTAAGACAAATTGATGCAGAATCCAGTGCAGTGTCAATATTTAGTATCAAACTCATTTATGCCAATGCCTCCTTTTGTAATAAATCAGATGGGGTGTAACGGGAATTTGTTTTTGATAACAACAACAGTAAACCATAAATATTTTTCAACCCAATTTTTTCAGACCACTCAAAAGGGCCAAAAGGATAATTAGTGCCAAGTTTCATAGCCGTATCTATTTCATCTTTGGTGCTTACTTTTTCAGCCAGTGTAAAATAGGCCTCATTTATAATTGTACTGATTACTCTTGCTGTTATAAAACCGGGAACATCGGCTACCCACTCTGTTGTTTTATTAAAACAGGAAATAATTTTTTCAGCGATTATTTTGTTTTCACCATTTCCGGCCATTTCTGCGATAGGTCTTTTTAAAAAACTATTCCACCCATTAAGCCTTATAAAACCTGCGGGCAGTTCGCTTAAAGTGACTTCAACACAATTTATTATGATTACTGATGGTTGTAATGCAGTTAGTTTGTTTATTCTTTCTTCAGATTGGATGAACAAAAGGTCAACATAGGCGTCTGCCCCTACGACAGGTGCAATTTCATGTTGCCATTCCACCTGCACATCATCCGGCATGCCCTGCTGCAACAGTTCTGCCTTTAAAGCATCATTGGTTATCACCACAATCTTCATAATCCTTTTTTGCAAAGAAAACGTATAAAGCTAAATTCGTACTGCTGAATTTTATAAAAACAAACTATGAGTAAAACCATCATCAAGACCACTACTGCTCCGGCACCCATTGGCCCTTATAACCAGGCGATATTAACGGGCAATCTTCTTTTTATTTCAGGACAAATTTGTATCGATCCGGTAACGGGAGAGTTAAAGAATAAAGACATCCAGGAAGAAACCCACCAGGTAATGCACAACCTGAAAGCTATTCTACAGGAAGCCGGCCTTGATTTCAGCCAGGTGGTTAAAACAACCATTTTTATTACCGATATGCACCAGTTTGGTGAGATTAATGCCGTGTATGGAAAATACTTTGAAAGTGACTTTCCCGCCCGGGAAACGGTGCAGGTATCAGCCCTCCCCAAGTTTGTAAATGTCGAAATCAGTATGATAGCGGTAAAATAGTATTTACCATTAAAAATATTTAATTCTTGTATACCCAATTTGTAGTATTTATAAAATCTATCGAAGGATTTTCTTAATTTCATCGACTCAAAAATCAATTTAAATTTACCCCAACCCCTCATCCATGCGAAAAATTTACTCCACATTGCTTGCCACTTCCTTAGTGGTATTTCTTTCTTTTTCTGTACTTACAGGATGTCAGCAGAAAAATCAAAACAAGATAGAAACAGAATTGGAAGAAGAAGAGAATGATAAATACGATGGCATGGATAAAGCCATTGAATTTGAAATTGAGAAAACAAAGGACCCTGCTACAGGGAAAGTGCCTTGGGCAAAGCTTCGTGTAGCAATGGAACAAACAGAAATAGCAAAAATAACGGCAGCCAGAACTGATGCTGTACAAGCATTGAGTTGGATAGAAAGAGGGCCAAATGGGGATTTTACAGGAGGAGGCAATCCTCGTCCTACCGGACAACAAACTTCAGGAAGAATCAGGGCTGTAATGATTGACTCGCTGGACCCCACTCATAAAACAGTTTTTGCAGGAAGTGTTGCGGGAGGATTATGGAAAACTACCGATATAACGGTGTCACCATCTGACTGGACACTGGTAAATGATTTTCTTTCAAACCTTGCCATTGCAGATATATGTCAGGATCCCAGACCGGGTTTTCAAAACATTATGTACCTATGTACCGGTGAATCATACGGAAATGCGGATGCAGTAAGAGGTGTAGGAGTTTTTAAAAGTATAGATGCCGGTGCTACCTGGAGTTTTCTTCCAAGCACCACCACTTATGTAAATGGTACCCGAATTCTGTGTGACTATTTGGGGAATGTATACTTGGGTACCCGTGGCAGCGGATTATTGCGTTCAACTAACGGCGGTGCCTCCTGGACAACTATCACTCCAACAGGAATTGGTAACGACGTATGTGACCTTGAAATAAGTTCTACTGCGGTAGCTGCAAGATTGCATGTAACAACAGGTATTTTCAGTACTTCAGGTTATCGTTATACAGACATACCAGTTACTGCTAGTTCTGGTGCTGGATGGGTGGCTGCAACTACTCCCTTTACAACCTTTAATCAAAGAACAGAGTTTGCTGTCAGCGGTGATATATTGTATGCATGTCCGGATAATTCAAGCCACCAGGTTCCTACTATCTGGAAATCTATAGATGGTGGTGATAACTGGGCATCTACTCCCGGTCAGCCAGTTTCAGGATGGGCAAGTCAGCAGGGCTGGTACTGCTTATCCGTTGGGATCAACCCTGCCAACCCCAATGAATGTATTGTTGGTGGACTTGATTGTCATAAAACATCAAACGGAGGTACTAGCTGGGGAGCAGTTTCTAGCTGGGCCACTGCATCAACAGGGTTTTATGTGCATGCTGACCAACACGATATTCAATGGTGGGATGGTGGTAGTAAATTAGTTTATGCCTGCGATGGTGGTATTCATTATTCAACTACCGGTGGTACTAACAATTCAGATAGAAATAAGGGGCTGCGGATAAAGCAGTTTTATTCTGTTGCTATCCATCCTCTACAGCCTAACTATTTTATAGCTGGCGCACAGGATAATGGAATGCATCGTCTTGATCATCCGGGCCTTGACAGTTCAATTGAAATAGTTGGTGGTGATGGATGTTATGCAGCCATTGACCAGAATGAACCACAATACCAGTTCGGTTCATATGTTTACAATGTTTATAGGAGAAGTACAAATAACGGGCTTTCATGGAGTACCCCAGTTAACAATCAAAGTTCAGGCAGGTTTGTAAATCCCTGGGATTATGATAATAATGCCAATATTATTTATGCCTGTAATGCTACGGGAAATTACCTGCGTTGGAATAATCCGCAAACAGGCAATACAACGCAGGTTGTAACTGCAACTGGATTTACTGGAAATGTTTCCGCAGTACATGCTTCACCCTATACCCCTAACCGGGTTTATTTTGGCATGGGTAGCGGTGGTATACAGGTTGTAGATAATGCAAATACCGGAACTACAGTAACTGCTAGTTCTATCACTCCTTCCGGATCTTCAGGGTATGTCAACTGTGTTGTTACTGGTTCTTCTGATCAATTCTTAATGGCTACCTATTCCAGTTATGGAGTTAACAATGTTTGGATTTCAACTAATGGCGGTACAACCTGGACTGCCAGCGATGGTAATCTTCCGGATATGCCTGTAAGATGGGCACTCTTTCATCCTGATGATAATTCTAAAGCTTTCATAGCAACGGAAACAGGTGTCTGGGAAACAGATCTGTTGAACGGAGCTTCAACTGTATGGGTTCCTAACACTACATTTCCCAATGTAAGAACCGATATGATTAAATATCGTTCTTCTGACCGCACCATTGCTGCGGGCACACACGGAAGAGGTATATGGACCGCACAAATTCCAGCAGCCGGCGGATTTTCTTTCGATAGTCCGGCAGCAACAGTAGCAACCTGTCCTGCACCATCCACTATGGATGTTGTTTTGACAACTATCGCAGCGGGTGGTTTCTCCAATCCGATTACTGTTTCATCAAGTGCAGCTCCGGCTGGCACTACAGTTAGTTTTATACCCAGTAATATAGTTACCCCGGGTAATAATGTAATTGTCCGGCTTAGCGGTACTAATACATTGTCGGCTGGTTCTTATGTATTAACCATAACCGGAACTGCAAACAGTGCGGCTACACAAACAAGAGATATTACTTATACCATTAACCCGGGCAGCGGTCCTGCTATTACTGCACAGCCATCTAACCAGACAATCTGCGCAGGAAGCAATACTTCATTCAGCATTACTTCTGCTACGGCTACAACATTCCAGTGGCAACTAAGTACGGATGGTGGTGCTACTTATAATAATGTACCAGCTGCAGCACCTTATTCAGGAGTTACATCTGCTACGTTGAATATTACAGGTGCAACGGGTGCTTTGAATAACAACCGTTATCGCTGCAATGCTTCCACGCAATGCGGAACAACCGCTTCAAGTGCAGCAATATTAACCGTGAATACAGCGCCAGCTATTACCAGCCAGCCAACCAGTGCTTCAGTTTGTACAGGAGCCAATCAAACTTTTACAGTAGGAACAACAGGTACTTCTCTTACACACCAATGGTATATCAGTACTGATGGTGGTGGCACATTTAACCTGTTGCCTAACGGAGGCGTTTATTCCGGGGCTACCACTGCCAGCTTAACGATCACTGGTGTTACCGCACCGCTAAATAATAATCAATACCGTTGTGTTGTCACCGGTGTTTGTCCTGTATCACCACTTACATCGAATGCAGCAACACTTACTGTTGCCACTTCATTAAGTATCAGCGGGCAGCCAGTTGATGTTGTTACCTGTGTTGGTAACAATACCAGCTTTACTGTAACGGCAGTTGGTGCCGGCACTTATCAATGGCAGGTAAGTACTGACGGCGGTGCTACTTATAATAACGTTACCAATGGTGGTGTTTATTCCGGAGCTACATTGGCTACGCTGAATATTACCGGGGCTACTGCAGTATTAAGTGGCAACCGTTATCGTTGTAATCTTACCAGCACCTGCGGTAACGCAACTTCTAATGCGGCGCTGCTTACGGTTAATTCATTGCCAGCTATAACATCACAACCTGCCGATAATACACTCTGTTCAGGTTCAAGCAATACATTCAGTGTAACGGCTACCGGAACAGGTATTGGTTACCAATGGCAGATAAGCACCAATGGTTGTGCCGGTCCGTGGACTAATATTGGCGGTGCCACTTCTTCTTCTTATACCCTAACCGGTATTACTGCCGGTCAGAATAATACAGGCTATCGTTGTGTAGTTACAGGTGTATGTGCCCCGGCCGTTACATCCAATTGTGCCTTGCTTACAGTTGTTACTTCTGTAGCAATAACTACACAGCCCGTAAGCCAGACAGTATGTGAAGGCAGTGGTGTTAGCTTTACCGTTGCAGGTAGCGGTACTGGTATCATTTATCAATGGCAATTAAGTACCGATGGTGGTACCACCTATAATAATATCGGTAGCGCCAATTCAGCTACCTATACTATTCCTGCCACTACATTTGCTATGAATAATAACCGTTATCGTTGCCAGTTGTCAAATGCAACTTGTACAACACCGGGTGTTACCAATGCAGCTATCTTAACAGTAAATACCTTACCAGCTATATCTGCACAACCACAAAATGCATCAGTATGTGTGGGAGGTAGTAATACATTTAGTGTAACAGCAACCGGTACAGGTATTGGTTATCAATGGCAGTTGAGTACAGATGGCGGCACTACTTACAATAATATTGGTGGAGCTACTTCATCCAGCTATACAGTTTCAGCAGCTACCATTGGAATGAATGGTAACCGCTATAGTTGTGTTGTTACAGGCACTTGTGCTCCGGCTGCTACATCATCTGCAGCTATCTTAACAGTCATAAGCCCGGTTGCAATAACAACGCAGCCGGCGAATGTTGAAACATGTTCCGGAGGCAATGCGACATTTACCGTAGCAGGAAGCAGCACTCAAACGGTGATTTACCAATGGCAAATCAGTACTGATAACGGCGCCACCTGGACTAACGTTACCGGTGCCAATGCAGCTACACATACTGTTGCCAACACCTCTGTTATAATGAATGGTAACAGGTACCGCTGCTTATTATCAAGTGCTACCTGTTCTGCACCAACAACATCTAATGCAGTTATATTGACGGTTCGTCAATTGCCATCAATCGGCTTAACAGCAGCACCATTGACAAGCCTGTTACCCGGACAAACAACTACATTGACTGCGACGCCAAGTGCATCAACAGGTGGTACATTAACCACTACCTGGTACAGAGATGCGACTGCCTTTACCAATACAGGTAATACGTATGTAGCGGATGTAACTAAACTTGGTTCTTACCAGGTGAAAATCCAGGAGTCATTTTTAAGTGGTCTTACTTGCTTCAGCGAGTCGCCTATTGTAATTATCTCTGCAACAGTGAGCAGCAAGTTGTTCATCTTCCCAAGTCCGAATGACGGACAGTTTACTGTTTCTTACTATAACAACGGTGGTGCCGGTACTACCAGAACAGTAACGGTGTATGATTCAAAAGGAGCCAGGGTGCATAATGCCAAATTCCCGGTTGTCGGTCCTTATACGTTATTGAGCATTGACCTGCGACCAGCACAACGAGGAATTTACTATGTAGTGGTAGGTGATGCTACCGGTAAAAAACTGGCCGAAGGAAAAGTGATGGTGAACTGGTAATTCAAAAATTAATAAAACATATAAATCCCATTCCGTAACAACGGGATGGGATTTTTTTTGAATTGAAATTCAAGTCTGATTCTTTAACCTTGTAGGATAAAGACAAATGGGGCGACTTCGTACCATATTATCAAAACCTGTGCTGTGGGCAGCCGCAAAATTTTCTTCCCGGCCCAACCGGGAAAGAATATTTGAAGCATTAACCAAACTATCAGCTTCTATTGTTGAAGATCCGGGGAAAAAAGGATTGGTTATTCCGTTTGAACAACAGGCTGGTAAGTTCATCATCTTTTCTGACCAGCACAAAGGCAAACGGAATGGTGCAGATGATTTTAAAGAAGCGGAACAGAATTATTTAACCGCCTTAGGTTATTACAGCAGCAATGATTTCTGTTTTATCAACCTGGGTGACAGCGAAGAATTGTGGGAGAATAATATCTGGCAGGTAAAGAATAAGAACAGGGCCACATTTGATGCAGAGAAAAAATTTCTGACCAATAACCAGTATGTAAAAATATTTGGTAACCACGACCTGTATTGGGACACCAGCCTCTGGGCCTATTGGCACCTGAAGAACATGTATGGTGAAAAAGTAAAAGTTTACGAAGGAGTAATTTTAAAGTCGTTAGTCGTTAGTCGGGAGTCGAGAGTGAATACACCGGACTCACGACTCACGACTCATGACTCTGAACTCACTATTTTCCTTACCCACGGCCACCAGGGCGATGCACAAAGTGATGGTAACTGGTTCAGCAAATTCTTTGTAGCGTATATCTGGGCTCCGCTGCAGTCACTGCTCCGCATCAATCCCAATACTCCGGCTAACAATGCAGAAATAAAAACATTGCACAATCATATCATGTATGAATGGTCGGCAGCACAAAAAAATTTGTTATTGATAACCGGCCACACTCACCAACCGGTGTTTGCATCGCTTACACACCTGGAACGTTTATACAAGCAGTTGCTTATTGCTCAACAAGAAAAAGATGAAGCGGCCATTAAAGCAGTGAAGGATGAAATAATAAAAAGGGAACGACAGTTTACGGCTGTTTCTTTGGATTACATGAATATGAAACCGTCGTATTTTAATACTGGTTGTTGCTGTTACAGTGATGGTGATATTACCGGTATAGAAATTTCAACGGGGTGTATGCGTCTTATTAAATGGTCGTTGGTGAAAGGGAAGCCCACCCGGATTGAGTTGGAGCAGATTGGCCTGGAAGAGCTGGTACGCCATTTATAGACTATTGCTCTTATTTCCTCGAAATAAATTGATTAATGGCGGATAACATATCCTCCATATCAAAAGGCTTGGCAAGAAAATCATCTGCACCTGCCTCCAGGCATATTTTTTTTGCATCAGGGTGTGCTGATATCATGATAACAGGTACATGGGCAATGGTGCTGTCTTTTTTAAGACGGGTACACACATCAATGCCGTTAGTACCGGATAAAAGCATATCCATTATTACTAAATTAACATCGTTGTTGCGGATGATATCGGCTGCCTGTTCGGTCCGGTCCAGAACAGTTACTGAATAGCCTTTGTATTCAAGCAGCATTTTTATCATTCTCCCGATATCGGGGTCATCATCAATCACTAAAACTCTTCCCATTTTAAATATCGTTTTCAGATGCCACGGGCAGGTTAATTGTAAAAACAGCTCCCTTACCAGTTTCACTTTTAAGGGTTATATGGCCTTCATGCCGTTCTATAATTTCGTTTGAAATAAATAATCCGATGCCAAAACCCGGATACGTTATTTCACTTTTACCGCCTACCCGATAAAAGCGTTCAAATATTTTTTTGTGTTCAGAAATTTCAATTCCAATTCCATAATCTTTTATACAAATGGCCAACTGGTTTTTTGGGGCTTTTTTAATCCGCACTTCAATATGACTTTCGCTTGGCGAATATTTGATGGCATTCGCCACCAGGTTTATTATTACCTGTTCAATTCTGCCTTTATCACCATTTACCATGCAGCTGAAATCTTCGAATAGGTCAATGGCATGTGTTGGACTGGTATAACGGATGTCTTCAAGGCATTCCTCCACAAGGGTATTGATACTGAACACTTCTTTTTGTAACTCAAGTCTGTTGGCTTCAATTCTTGACAGGTCCAGCATTTCAGCTATCAAACGGGTTAGTTTTACTACCTGCCTGTCAATGCGGGTTAAAGAATCCTTTACCGGCGATATATTTTGCGTGCCTGGGTTATCTGCCGTCATCATTAATAACAATTGCACATACCCTTTGATGGAAGTAACAGGGGTTTTAAGTTCATGGCTTACCATTTTTATGAAATCACCTCTCCGCTGCTCCTCTTCTTTTATTTGCTGCATTTCAGTGTTGGTGCCTATCCACATAACTATTTTTCCGCCTTCATCTTTCTGCGCCAATCCACGGGTAAGGTGCCATTTGTAAATGCCTTCTGTATTTACGAACCGGTGTTCCATTTCAAAGTTTTTCCCCGTACGTATAGATTGCTGCCACTTTATTTTGGTTTCTTCCCAATCATCAGGATGAACAGTTTTTTCCCAACCCCAATCTTTTAGTTCATCATAAGTAAGTCCGGTATAATCGAGCCAGCATTTATTGACATAGTTATAGTTGCCCTGTGCATCTGCGGTCCATACTTTCTGTGGCATCAGATCAGACATTTGCCTGAAATACGCTTCACTTCGTTTTAATTGCTGGTTATAAATGGCGGTCGGGGTCACTTCGTTGGATATAATCGCTACTCCTTCTATTTTATCATCCAAATCTCTTTGGGCCTGGTAAATGAAGGTGTAATGCTTTAATTTAGTTGTACCATTATAATTTATATAAACCGGCAATTCATTCCCATAATAAGGGGTGCCGGTTTGATACACTTCATTAAGACGTTTACCTAAGTCCTGGTCAACAATTTCCGGTAAAACTTCCAGCAATGATTTCCCGATCACATCTTTCCCTTTACCCCATTGTTCTAAGATGGCGTCGTTAGCAATTTCAATGATCATGTCTTCTCCTTTCAGAATAGCTATTAAAGTAGGAGAAGAAAAAATCAGGTTGTGATAACGGTGTTCACTCAGTTCCACTTTTTTCCGGGCTATCACTTCTTCTGTAATATCAAAAAGCATATTAATTCCCCCAATGACTTCACCAGCTAAGCCAAACTCCGGTTGCGGATGTGTCAGCACATAGGAACGGCTGCCATCAGCTCGTTCCAGAATAATTTCTTCACTTATTATACTCCGGCCTTCTCTAAGTGCTATCGCCATCGGGCTTTTTGCTATAGGAAGCGGTGAGCCATCGGCGTTAAATAGTTTAAAGGCACTGTGCCAGAGATCTTTGCCAATCTCCGGCTTGCGGCCCCATAGTTTTACTGCGGCATCATTGTAAAAAGTTATATGTCCTGTAGCGTCGGTAGAAAAAACCGATGCCGGTAATCCCTTTACAAGCTGCCGGAATCTTTCGTGGGTTTGTTTTATTATTGCTTCAGCTTCTCTTCGTTCAGTAATATCTTCAATAGCCAGTAAGATCAGGTTCTCTTCCTTTTTTTCAGCTAAGATCTCACGGGCATTCAGCAACATGACCCGTTTATTCTTATTGTGCAGGGTCATAGTTACTTCAAAGTCTACGATCTTTGTTTTTTGAGGCAATACTTCTTCTAACAGTGTCAGTAACTCGGGAATATTCCATTGTTTGTTATTCAATTCAATGATCAGGCGGCCTTCTATTTCGGATTCAATTACCTGGAAGGTTTTATAAAAACTGTTATTGGCACTTTTCACCCGTAGGTTTTTATCAAGTACCACTAACGGTTCACGGATGGTGAGAATGATGGCTTCTGCATAATCCCTGGCGGCTGAAACTTGTTCGTTCAGGTTCATCATTTCCTGGTTTACCACCATCAGTTCTTCATTGGTGCTTTGCAACTCCTCCTTACTGGTCTCCATCTCTTCATTCAGGCTCTGCATTTCTTCACTGCTGCTCAGCAGTTCTTCATTAGCACTTTGCAATTCTTCATTGGCAGCTTCCTGTTCCTCTGTAATACTGCGCATATCTTCCCGGATCTGCGCCAGTTCTTTTTCTAATTGCTGGGTGCGAATTTCTCTGTCGTCTTTCTTCGACTTAGATGAATTTTTTGTTTTGGATGGCCTGATGCCGGTTCGTTGCTCACCGGCTGGATTATTATCGTGGAAAAGAATTAAATAATGTGGTTCAACAATATTGGGCAACGGTATCGCTTCAATACTGATCATACGCTGGCTGATCACTGCACCCTGCGGATTGGTTACCGGTAAAGGAATATTTTCTTTCAGTACGGGCTTGTTATCTTTTTTGGCCTTGTGTAAAATGTTGCGCAACTCAAAAGCCAGGCCGTCTTTCGCCATCTTCAATAAATTAAAACTGGCTTTGCCGGGTGATGGTTCTAAAAAATTACCGGTGCTGCCACGAAAATGCACAATATCCATTGCTTCATTTACCACTACACCGGCGGGGGTGTATTTGCTGAGCATTATTTCGTCAGCCGTTTTTTGAAAATCAGTACGGATATTTTCGCCTTTGGAGCTTGTATTAATATCCGAAAAGTTCTGTTCGCTGCGTTGGGTAGCGGTGTGTATATATTTACCGGGTACATCTTTACGGGTAAATAACTTATCGGCTTTATTAACTGAAGCAAAAAGGTCAGGTACTCCGCTGGTTGTTTCTGATTTTCCTAATAATAAAAATCCATGGTGATTTAAGGCATAATGAAAAGTAGACAGGGCCTTTTTTTGCAGGTAGGGCTCCATATAAATGAGCACATTACGGCAGCTGATAAAATCCATTTTGCCAAATGGCGGGTCTTTTAAAAAATTATGCACCGCAAATACACACATATCCCTTACCAGTTTATTTACCTGGTAGCTGCCATTGGTTTTGGTAAAAAATTCCTGCAAACGCTGCGGTGATAACTCTGATACATCGCTTTTTTTATAGATACCGGCCCTTGCTTTGGCTATACCCGGTTCGCTGATGTCGGTGGCAAAAATCTGCACTCTGTCCCCGGTAATCGATGAGGAATTAAAGCCTAAAAATTCTCTTAAGCAGATGGCAATAGAGTACACTTCTTCGCCGGTACTGCAACCTGCTATCCATAAACGAATTGGTTCTCCGGCTGTTTTATTTTTTACCAGCAGGGGAAAAACAGATTCACATAAATGTTCAAAGACCTTTGGGTCCCGGAAAAAACTGGTGACGGGAATCAGCAGGTCCTGGTATAAAATATCCTGCTCGGTTTTATTTTCTCTCAGGTATTTAAGATAGTCTGCAGGTTCTTCGTTTTTATTCAACGCCATCCTGCGGAGTATCCGTCTGCGGATGGTAGTTTGTTTGTAGTAGGTAAAATCAGTTCCCTTCCGGATGCGCAGCAACGAGAGAATTTGTTTGTACACGTCTTCATCCTGCGGGGGAATAGTATGTTTATCCCGGCCATTACCATTAATGATCCTGGTTACTTCCAGTAATTTTTGAGGTATTTTTTCAGGAGGAAGAATAAAATCAACCACTCCTGCCTGCACTGCACTATTCGGCATGCCTTCATACGCAGCCGATGCTTCATCCTGTGCAAAAGTGATACCTCCGTGGTCTTTGATGGCTTTTAGCCCCAGCGTACCATCTGATGCTGTGCCGGATAATACAACTCCGATTGCATGGCTTTGATGTACTTCTGCCAGTGATGTAAAGAAAAAATCAATAGGCAGGTGACGTTCCGATTTATTTTTATCCGGCCGCGGACTTAGTTCCAGTACCCCATCATTGGAGATGAGCATTTTATTGCTGGGTATAATGTAAATATGATCAGGCACTACTTTAATATCATCAGCTACTTCCAGTACCGGGATATTAGTAACTTTTTGCAGCAACTCCGGCAGCATACTTTCGTGGCTGGGATCCAGGTGCTGCACCAGTACATAGGCCATTCCGGAATTTTCGGGAATGGCTTTCAGTAATTTTTTAAAAGCATCCAATCCTCCTGCTGAAGCACCAATACCTACAACTGGAAATAGATTGCTTGATTTAGTGAGTGGAGTATCTTTTTGAGGATTGCCTTTCTTACTATCATTTTTTTTAGTTGCCATAATGGTCTGTACCTAAAAGGTATACAAATTTACTTTTGTTTTGCCCCCGGAATCGAATTATTATAGTCCTGCTGAATTACACCACTCAATTTTTCAGCCCCTCAAAAATCTAACCGATTTCAAAATGAAGCATTTTAAAATGAAAGTGGGAAAAAAAATACACGATCTCTGAAATGGTAATGGATGTAAAAGAGTTGTTGTTTTCTACCTTTCAGGTATAACAAGTCTGTTGGCAAAATAAAACCCCTCGCTTTAAACGAGGGGCTTCATACATTAAAAAGCTTTTTTCTTCCAGGTATTATTATCCCGGTTCCATTCGGGTAGTTTTTTCTCCGGGTCTAATATCACTTCTTTTATTTCACTGGTAGTAGGTACACTGAATGTCCACTCAGCCCCACGTTGCCAAACTTCTACCGGCAGGTCTATTTTATGTTCTTTGCCGTTTGTTTCTTTTACTAAAACAGTTACCGGCATTACCATTTTTTCTAAGTTCTCGATAGTGATCTCCGCACCTTTATCTGGTTTTGCATCTACATAGTCCACCGATTTTACAGTCTGGTCAAGTTTCCAGGTGTTTAGCACCCAGGCTCTCCAGAACCAGCTCAGGTCTTCGCCGGAAACATTTTCCATGGTATGAAAGAAATCCCATGGCGTAGGATGTTTGAATGCCCAGCGACTAATGTATTCCCGGAAGGCAGCATCAAAACGGTCTTTGCCCAGTACAACAATGCGAAGAGCATCCAGCATTTGTGCAGGTTTCATATAAGCGGCTACACCTAGATTATCCTGTTGAATTACTTCAGGGATATTATACAGGCCGTCCATCTTTTCTCCAAACGTATATTTTACCATGAAAGATGAATTGGGGTCACCAAAGAAACTGGCTTCTTTAAATTCACCTTTATTAAACGCTTCTGTAGAAAGGCCATTGATAAAAGTATTAAAGCCTTCATCCATCCAGGCATATTTTCTTTCGTTGCTGCCAACTATCATCGGGAACCAGGTGTGGCCAAATTCATGATCTGTTACACCCCATAAACCTGTGCCGGATGAACCTGAGCTACAGAATACAATACCGGGATATTCCATACCCCCTACAATACCTGCCACATTGGTAGCAGCGGGATAAGGAAACTCAAACCACTTATTGGAATAATGCTCAATAGATCCTTTTACCATTTCAGTAGAACGCTGCCATCCATTTTTTACGATGCTCTCTACAGGATATACACTGATGGCCAATGATTTTTTGCCACTGGGTAAATTGATTTTTGCTGCATCCTGTACAAAGGCTTTGCTTGCTGCCCATGCCACATCTCTTGTATTGGTAATTTTAAATTTCCAGGTACAATTCGGCTGCTTGGGTCTTGAATTGGGGTCCGTTACTTCTTTATCGCTGCGGATCATCACAGTTTTATCACTGTTTTTTGCAGCAGCCCATCTGCTCATTTGTTCGGCTGTATAACAATCCTGTGGGTTGGTTAATTCGCCGGAGCCAACAATAATTAAATTAGAAGGCGCCGTGATCGTAAAATCAATATCACCATATTCCAGATAAAACTCTCCAGCTCCAAGGTAGGGTAGTGTGTTCCATCCCTGTATATCATCATATACAGCCATGCGGGGAAACCATTGTGCCACTTCGTACACAATACCATTTTTTGTTTTCAATCTTCCCATCCTGTCCGTTCCGTATTCCGGAACAACGAATTCAAATTTCACTGATATTTTTACTTTTCCACCGGCAGCTTTTACTGCATCGGGCAGCCACACCTGCATTCTTGTATCTGTGATGGTATATTTGGGAGCAAAGGTTTTTCCATTGTACTCAACAGAAATTGATTTGATATTATATCCCTCTGTGAATTTTGCATTGGCCCATCGTCCGCCAGATTCTGTCGTAGTAGCTGAGGCACGGGAGTCTTTTTTGTAAATATTCTGGTCGAGCTGAAGCCAGAGAAATTTCAAATTATCCGGGCTATTGTTGGTGTAAAAAATTTCCACATCGCCACTTACGCTATGCTTTGCGGTATCAAGAGTGCTGTTGATTTTGTAGTCGGCCCTGTTTTGCCAGTACTTCGGTCCTGGTTCGCCGCTGGCACTGCGAAACTCATTGCCGGGATAAGGGTAGAATTGCGGACTAAAGGCTTCTTTATTATCATAATTGGATTGTGCAAACAAACCGATGAACATAAACAGACCTGCCAAGCTGAGAAAGAATTTCTTCATATAGTATGTGTATTTGAGGGTCGTAAGATAATGTAAAACCCTGCAAGGCAGCTACCGTTGAAAGGGTATTTGCAATACTTTATGGAAAATTGATTGCTCACAAACCTGCCTGTCGGCAGACAGGGACGCAAAGTCGCAAGGAATACAATGCTGATTCTCAAAATTTGTGTCTTAGTGGGAGATGTATTATGGAAAAAATGATTCGGCAACGGCAACACTCTCAGGCCTTCCAACATCTACCAGGTGGTCACCTGTATGGTCGTAGCCCATGATAAGATAGTCGGCGGCCAGCTGGAGATAAACATCAATTAATGAAAATTTCCCCGTAAAATTTTTTTCTTCCATTATTTTGAAGATGTCGTATTCAAAAATCACCACACAGCTGTACGCTTTTTCTATCAGGTTCTCTTTTTGAATGGAAATCTTCTCTTCCCCTGTTTTAGTATTTCTCCAGCCGCTAAGCCGATTGTTATCATCAAACAAAAGGTACCGGGAAGTTTTTCGGTCCGTAACTGCAAAAGAAATCAAGGGATGATGCAGTTCATGAAAAGCTAACAATTTACTGATGTCAAGGTTGGTAAGTATATCAACATTGCAGGTAATAAATCTTTCGCCGGGATTAAACAACTCTTTTGCTTTTAATAAACCACCACCGGTGTCCAGTAGCTCTTCTCTTTCATCACTGACTAAGATGTTGCTGCCCCATCCGTCGTTTTCTACTATAGCTTCTTCTATCTGTTCGGCAAAATGATGAACGTTAACGATGATGTCTTTAATACCGTGTTGCTGTAAGTATTCAATATTTCGTTGCAGCAGTGATTTACCATTCACTACAGCGAGGGCCTTGGGATGTTTATCCGTCCAGGGCTTAAATCTTGTGCCGAGTCCGGCACTGAATATCATTGCACCCCCAACCCCTAAAGGGGAGTTATGGTCGTTTGTCTTCATTAGTTAATGTTTGGAGAATAGACTCTATTTCTTTAAATACTAATTCTGGTTTTTCTACAAGATTACTGTTTTCAAAACGTATTACTTTTATTCCATCATCTTCTAAATGCTTTTGCCGTATCAGGTCATTCTCTTTTACATCTTTAATAGTATGTATATTTCCATCCACTTCAATACATAGTTTTAACGAATGACAATAAAAATCTAAGATATAAATAGCATAAGGATGTTGACGCCTAAATTTATATCCTAATGGTTTTGCTTTTAAATATCCCCATAATATTATTTCAGCATGAGTGGAATTGTTTCTTAACTCCCTTGCTCTTTGGTACATGGATTTTATAGCTCCATTGTGCATTTTGTTTGCCATAAGGAAACTAGTGCTTTAGTTCATTGCTCCCCTTTAGGGGTTGGGGGTATTTATCCAATTCTTTTCATCCTGCACCCAATGATTTAGTTCAATCTTCACTTTGAATTTATTTTTCAGATGTCTTGCCATTGCATCAGCAGCATATACACTCCGGTGCTGGCCGCCGGTACAACCAAAACTGATCATCAGGCTTTCAAAATCCCTTTTAATATATTCTTCCACGGTAATATCAACAATATCAAATACACTATTTAAAAATTCAGGCATTTTGGTTTGCTGTTCTAAAAAATCTTTTACTTCCTTATCCCTTCCGGTTTGTGTTTTCATACTATCTACCCTGCCCGGATTTAAAATTCCCCGGCAATCGAAAATAAATCCGCCACCATTTCCACTATCATCCACCGGAATTTGTTTCCGGTAGGAGAAGCTGCTTACTTTAATGACTAATGGTGTTTGCTCAGTTGCCTGTGTTGGGGTAAACTGTTCAATCACTTCGTCCGCCACACACATGTCCAGCACTTTTTTAAATTCTGGTACTGAAATACCTACACTCTGGTTATTAAAAAAGTCCCGAAGGTTACGTAATGCCAGGGGAATACTGGTCAGGAACTGGGCTTTTCGCTCAAACAATCCACGAAAACCATAGGCACCCAGCACCTGTAATAATCTGATTAATACATAGCCATTATACTGGCTGCGAAAAATCGCTTTATCTATAGGTTGACCGATAATTTCAGCAAAACTATCCATGTAGCCTTCGAGTAAATCATTTTTCCAATCGTCCGGAAGATTGGCCCTTGCCTGCCATAGCATAGAAGCTACATCATATTGCGGAGCACCCTTCATGCCTCCCTGGTAGTCGATAAAGTGAACCTGGTTATCAGGGGTTACCATAATATTCCGGCTTTGAAAATCCCGGAACATAAAATATTTATATTCTGTATGCGTCAGATAATTACTTAACGCATCAAAATCTTCAATCAGTTTTTGTTTATCGTAGGGTTTACGTAGTGCATCTAAGAAATAATATTTGAAGTAAAGCAGGTCGGCCAGTATGGCCTGTTTCCCAAATTCTGTATTGGTAAGACAATGACTGTTGTAGTCTAATCCCGCATCACCTTTTACCTGTAACTGTACTAATGCTTCCAGGCTTTTTTTGAAAAGTCCATATACTTCATCTGTGAAGCCTTTTGATTCAAGGTGGTCGAGTAATGACACATTGCCGAAATCTTCCTGCAGGTAATACATTCCATCATCACTAATGGCCAGTATTTCCGGAACAGACAATTTATTTTCTTTGAATTGGCGGGAGAAATAAATAAATGTTTCATTTTCTTTTACATTGGCGCCATATGTTCCGATGACGGAACTGCTCTTTCCCCGTCCGACTGTGTCATCCGGGCGGGCATGAAGCCGGAAATAACGGCGTTCACTACCGCTTTGTGGCAAAACATCAACCGATAACGGTTCATCTCCTTTCCACTGTTTATATAATGAAGTGATATGTGCTACAAGCTGCTGCATTTGGCAAATGTACTTAACCGCTTGCAATTGAATGAGTACATCGCACAGAGGCAAAAGAGAGAATGGGGATTTGATTAAAAATTAATAAGGAAACAACTCTTTTTCTCCTTTTCCTCTGGCAATATGCAGTTTATCACTCCATCAGGTTAACAGGCCCGCCTGGATGACTTGGTCTATAATGCGTAAGAACCAAACAAACGGTCGGATGGGCATTCGTTTTTTAGGCTAAATTTGCTCATTCTTATTTTTATGAGTTATACCCCTACCAATAAGGTTCGTATTGTTACGGCAGCCAGTCTTTTTGACGGTCATGATGCAGCTATTAATATTATGCGCCGTATTATGCAGAGTTTAGGTGCAGAGATTATTCATCTTGGTCACAACCGATCTGTAAAAGAAATAGTGGAAACAGCTATTGAAGAAGATGTGCAGGGTATTGCTATTACCAGTTACCAGGGCGGTCATGTGGAATTTTTCAAATACATGAAAGACCTGCTGGAAGAAAATGGCTGCGGCCATATTAAAATCTTCGGTGGTGGCGGAGGTACCATTTTGCCAACAGAAATTGACGAACTGCATCAATATGGCATCACCAGGATTTATAGCCCGGATGATGGCCGTCACATGGGTTTGGAGGGTATGATTGAGGATGTAATAAAACAATGTGATGTAGTATTGAACGGAAAAGCAGCTTATAAAACTGCGATGAAACTGGAGGAGGTAAAAGATGTAAGGGTAATAGCAAGACAAATTACTAATGCGGAGAATGGTGTAGCCACAGCGATTGAAAGCACAGCACCTGCCGTCCGTATACCGGTACTTGGAATTACAGGAACAGGAGGAGCCGGCAAATCATCTGTAACGGATGAAATCGTTCGCCGCTTCCTGGTAAATTTTACGGATAAAACAATTGCCGTTATTTCTGTTGATCCCTCAAAGAAAAAAACGGGTGGTGCATTGCTGGGCGACAGAATAAGAATGAATGCGATTTCGCATCCAAGAGCTTATATGAGAAGTTTGGCAACAAGGGATGACAACACTGCATTAAGCAGTGCCATGCAAGAGGCCATTGATATTTGTAAAGTTGCGAAGTTTGATTTTATCATTCTTGAATCTGCGGGAGTTGGACAAAGTGATGCTTCGATTTTGGATTATTGTGATGTCAGTATGTATGTGATGACGCCGGAATATGGTGCTGCATCACAACTGGAAAAAATAAACATGCTGGACTATGCAGATCTGGTTTGCATCAATAAATTTGATAAAGCAGGAGCATTAGATGCCTTGGCAGATGTAAAAAAGCAGTATAAAAGAAATCACAAACTGTTTGCAGCAAAAGATGAAGAGCTGCCAATTATCGGAACGATGGCGAGTAAGTTCAACGATGATGGAGTCAATCATTTGTTTGAATTACTGCTGAAAAAAATAGAAGCAAAGACACAAACAACATTTGGGGAATATCATTTTTCGGCCACAGCTAAAGTTTCGCAGGCCATTATTCCCGCCAGCCGCATTCGTTATTTGGCTGAAATAGCGGAGAATAACAGGAGCTATGATAAATTGGTAAAAGAACAAGCTGCTATTGCAACTAAACTTTATCAGTTACATGGCTCGTTGGAGACATTAAAAGAAAAGGCAGATCCATCTTTATTATCAATTATTCAACAGCAAATTGATTTTTATACAGACCAGTTAACCCCTGTTGCAAAAAAGCTAATTACCAACTGGCCTAATAAAATTGCTGAGTATAATAAAGATTTTTATGAATATACAGTCAGGGATAAAGTGATTAAGCAATCCATGGTAACTAAAAGCCTGAGTGGTACCAGGATTCCTAAAGTTGTATTGCCCAAATACAAAGACTGGGGTGATATATTGCAATGGCAGGCACAGGAAAATGTTCCCGGTCATTTTCCATTTACAGCCGGTGTGTTTCCATTGAAAAGAGAAGGCGAAGACCCGACAAGAATGTTTGCCGGGGAAGGAGGACCAGAGAGAACGAACAGACGCTTTCACTATGTAAGTGTGGAGCAACCTGCCAAACGTTTGTCCACAGCATTCGATTCGGTGACATTGTATGGAGAAGACCCCGACGATCGTCCTGATATTTATGGTAAAGTAGGAAACAGTGGCGTAAGCATTGCAACAGTTGATGATGCAAAAAAATTATACAGCGGCTTCGATTTATGTGATCCAAAGACCTCTGTCTCAATGACGATTAACGGCCCGGCACCAATGCTGCTGGCATTTTTTATGAATGCAGCTATTGACCAGCAATGTGAAAAATATATACTGGCCAATAATTTAAAAGATGAAGTCAACAGGGTAATAGAATCTAAATTTAAAATTGATCAGCTTTCGAAATATGTTGGAACAGATGGCAAGCCTGTTACACCGGTAAAAGGAGAGCTGCAGGGGGCTTTGCCTGTTGGAAATAACGGGTTAGGGTTACGATTGCTTGGGTTGTCCGGCGCAGATGTATTGCCAAAAGAAGTATATGAAAAAATTAAAGCGGAGGCATTATCGCAAGTTCGTGGTACGGTGCAGGCTGATATTTTAAAAGAAGACCAGGCACAAAATACCTGTATTTTTTCTACAGAGTTTGCATTAAAATTGATGGGAGATGTACAGGAATATTTTATTGAAAATAAAATCCGCAATTTTTATTCAGTATCAATAAGTGGTTATCATATTGCAGAAGCAGGAGCTAATCCAATCACCCAATTGGCATTTACATTGTCTAACGGATTTACCTACCTGGAATATTATTTAAGCCGTGGAATGAACATTGATGAATTTGCGCCAAACCTTTCTTTCTTTTTTAGCAATGGCATGGATCCTGAATACAGTGTAATCGGCCGTGTGGCAAGACGTATCTGGGCCAAGGCAATGAAGTATAAATACAAAGCCAATAAACGCAGCCAGATGCTGAAGTATCATATTCAGACATCGGGCAGAAGCTTACATGCCCAGGAAATTGATTTCAATGATATCCGGACTACGCTACAGGCATTGTATGCTATTTATGATAATTGTAATTCACTCCACACTAACGCCTATGATGAAGCCATCACAACACCCACTGAAGAAAGTGTTCGCCGGGCCATGGCTATTCAACTAATCATTAACCGGGAACTGGGCACTGCCAAAAATGAAAACCCCAACCAGGGGTCGTTTCTTATTGAAGAGTTGACCGATTTGGTGGAAGAAGCTGTTTTAGCTGAATTTGACCGCATCACTGAGAGAGGTGGAGTGCTGGGTGCCATGGAAAGGATGTATCAGCGTAATAAAATTCAGGAAGAGAGTTTGTTTTATGAACACCAGAAACATTCCGGTGAATTGCCGCTTATTGGGGTGAATACATTTTTGAATAAAAAGGGAAGTCCTACGATTTTGCCTACTGAAGTAATTCGAAGTACTACCGAAGAAAAGGAGCAGCAGATACAAAATCTGAGAGCTTTTTGGAAACGGAATGAAAATAAATCTTCGGAAATGCTGCAACGATTGAAGACCGTCGCTATTAATAATGGAAACCTTTTTGCTGAACTGATGGAAACGGTTAAATATTGTTCATTGGGCCAGATTACCCATGCTTTGTATGAGGTGGGCGGACAGTACAGAAGGAATATGTAATAAAGCAGCCTGTGAATAAGGCTGCTTAGATAATTAGTATTCAGTTATTGATTATCACTTATTCGGCATCGGCAACTTTTTTACCAGTCTTGTCAATCATTATCCATTTGCCGTCTTTCATTACTTTAGCAACCCCTTCGTCAAAAAAGCCAGCGAAGCCATATTTGAAACCGATTATTTCTTTTCCGGTTATGTCGATATATCCCCATTGATTATTCTTACTGACTGCAGCCAACCCTTCAGAAAATTTCATTGCATTATCATATATGAGGTTTATTAACGCTTTACCGGTTTTATCTATAAATCCATAGCTGCTTCCGTTGCTTACAATTGCCAGGTTATTATGAAAAGACATGGCATCAGTATATTTAAGCGGAACAACCAGTTTGCCCGTGCTGTCTAAAAATCCCCATTTGCCATCCTGTTTTACGGCTGCCATTCCTTCAGAAAAGGTCATTGCTTCATCATAAATAAGTGGCACTATTAATTTCCCGTCTTTATCAGCAAATCCATGTTTATCACCTTTTCCTACAAGAGATAAACCGCAAACACAATCGTCCACATGGTCGTATTCCTTGGTCCATGCCTGTCCATAACCTGCCATTGAAATCAATATTGCACCGAGTAAAAAATTGTATTTCATAACAGTAGCTTTAAGGTTACTAATTTGATTTTACCTTGTGTAAGCTACATCTCTGTTCAGCCGTCAGTTATGATGTACGGCAGCAGGGAGGATGATTTTTATTATGGGGGAGCTGTTAATAGTGAAAATCCAGGACGGCTGTGTACCTGTATACCCGGTGAAATTGTATAGATACGCCGATCTTTTTATAGGAACCCAGACAAATATTCCGGTGACCGAGTGATGGTACATCTTCATCAATCAATAAGGACATAATGATATCTAACGGGTTATTATGGCCATAATTGCAACATTCACCATTGTAATACCATTTTTTCCGGCATTCCTCGGTGCTTCGGTTGTGGCCTACATACCCTTCAGCTCCTGAGTTTAATGCATGGCATTGGGCACCCGCAAAACAAAGGGAGTCGGGGTAAAGCAGGTTCATTGTTTTCAACCTGCTCATGGTATCTAACAGCGATTTATAATAGGCTGAGTTTTTCATGTAGCCATTAAAATAAGTATCAGGATATTTTTTTACAACTGTACTGGCAAAAAGAACCGGATTCATTCTTGCCAGGTTCAGGATATAGATAACTTCCTTTTCAGTTGCAGTCATATACTTTGCATTAGCGGCAGTATTACACCTGAGGTATTTTGTATCATTCCAGGCAGCAGAGTAAGTGGAAAGAGGGGAGGACGGAACAGTTGATAGAGATATTTGTTTAGTGCTTCTAAAAGAAGCGAATATCATTAAACAGGCAAGCAGGACTGGTGGTAAAAGAAACTTCATTTCTCAAGTGGTATTCTTTTATACGGCAATAGTGCATTATTATTGTACCTCAATTTCTAAAGAATTGTGAAACACCTGCACTATGTCCCGAATTAAACTTGACCTTCATCATATTTATAATAACAGCAGAGCTATAGACGATGCCCTTCAACAGGCTTTTGATGATGCAATTGAAAAAAGGATACGGGAAGTGGAAATAATACCCGGTAAAGGCAGTGGTCAGCTTCGTAAGAAAGTAGAACGGTTCTTGCAACAGCCGCATATTAAAAAACAATATCACCGTATAGAGAACGACAGTAAGAATTTTGGGAGGCTGTTTGTTTATTTTAAGTTCTGATACTACACAAAACTATCTGACAAATTCAAAAAGTGATGTAATTAGTACTAATAGACGACATCGGCATTTTTCAACTACCTTCGCTTTTTTCATAAAAGAAACCATTTTGCGTTTTACCGAGTTTAATTTTCATCCCAACCTTTTAGAGGGAATTGAAGCGTCAAATTACGAAACAGCAACGCCTGTGCAGGAACAGGTGATTCCACCTATTATGGAGGGACGTGATGTAATTGCTTCTGCACAAACAGGTACTGGTAAAACAGCAGCTTTTCTATTGCCGGTGATGAATCGCCTATTGGCCAATCATGTAGACGGAAAAGTGGGTGCCCTGATAATTGTTCCTACAAGAGAATTGGCGATACAGATTTCACAGCATATAGAAGGACTTTCCTATTTTACTCACCTGAGTTCTATTGCTATCTATGGCGGTAATGATGCCCAGAATTATGTAGCAGAGAAAAAAGCATTGCAAATGGGTGCAGATATTATTGTCTGCACTCCGGGCCGTATGATTGCCCATCTTAATATGGGATATGTGAATATGAAGGGCCTGCAATTTTTAGTACTGGATGAAGCGGACAGGATGCTGGACATGGGTTTCCAGGATGATATCAATAAGATTATTGCCGTGCTTTCTGCAGAACGACAAACGTTGCTTTTCTCTGCAACGATGCCGGATAAGATACGCCAGCTGGCAAGACGAATTTTAAAAAATCCCGTAGAGATAAATATCGCTATATCAAAACCCCCGGAGAAGATCATTCAAAAAGCTTTTGTAGTGTATGAGCAGCAAAAATTGCCGTTAATTAAAATGCTGTTGAAGCAAACCCCTTATAAAAATGCATTGGTATTTTGCAGCCGCAAGCAAACAGTAAAGCAACTGACCCGGGAATTGAAACAGGGTGGATTGAATGTAGAAGAAATTCATAGTGACCTGGAACAGGCACAACGGGAGGATGTGTTGAGTAAGTTTACAAGTGGCCGTATACCTGTATTGGTTGCAACAGATATATTAAGCCGGGGTATTGATATTGATACCATTGATGTGGTTATTAATTATGATGTGCCGGGTGATGGGGAAGATTATGTTCACCGCATCGGCCGCACTGCCCGGGCAGAAGCAGATGGCGCAGCCTTTACATTGGTCGGGGAAAAAGAGCAAAACAAATTTGCTGCTATTGAAAAATTATTAGAAAAAGAAGTGCCGAAAGCTGAAGTGCCGAAAGAGCTTGGTCCCGGTCCCTCGTATCATCCCCGCATTCGCACAGGAAGTAGTGGACCGCAGCGAAAGTTTCATCGCTCATCTCAGGACCGGCGAAGAAGATAAAATCATTAAATTGTGTATCATTTCCAGACTTATTATGCAACTATTTCGTTTGCTATAGGTGACTACTATTAAATATTATTAAAATCAGCACATGAAAACAGGACAAACTTTGAGGTGGTTGGTATTGCTGCTGTTTGTTTTGACAGATGTTTTTGGAATTAAAGCGTTAAATAGTCAGCCCCTGCCGCAGGCCAATAAGGAGTTAAGTGGCTTTGCCGCTTCTGCCAGGAATACAATTATGGAAGCGGAGCTAAAAAGTGATAGCGTTGCATCAGCTATTGTTTCTGTAGGGAAGTATGCAAAAGCAAATCGTCTTCATTTTGAAATGATTGATTCCTTATCAAAAATTCTTTTTAAATATCCGTTGCAGGACTCTGCCGGTCTTAATTTTGCAACAGAATGGGTAGGTACTCCTAATATGGGTCTGCGTCGGCCCAACTATGTCATCATTCATCATACTGCCACTAACAACTGCAGCGAAGCATTGAATGAGTTTACAAAGCCCGGAGGACGGGAAGCCAGTGCACATTATGTGATTGCTAAGGATGGCACTGTGTATCATATGTTAAATGATTTATTGCGATCCCATCATGCAGGTGAAAGTAAATGGGGTAACACTACTGATTTAAATTCCAGTAGTATTGGTATTGAGTTGGACAATAATGGCTACCAGGATTTCACAGAAGCACAAATGAATAGCTTAACCATATTGTTGGGCCGGTTAAAAGCAACTTATAAAATACCGGATGCAAATTTCATCGGGCATGGTGATATTGCTCCAACAAGAAAATCGGATCCAAACTGGAAGTTTCCCTGGAAAGAATTGAGCGAAAAAGGATATGGGTTTTGGTGGGATGACACAACGGGTGTGACAGTACCTGAAACTTTTGATTACCTGATAGGCCTTCGGATTATCGGGTATGATATTTCCGAACCTGTTGCTGCTGTTGCTGCTTTTAAAAGACATTTTATGAAGGATAATTCCGGTGGTAATATAAATGCGGTGGTAAGAAAAATAATTTATATGCTTTACCGGAGATACCAGTAACAGTCTACGCTGATAGTAATATCAAATATGGTTACATGAAAAGACAAATTTTCCTCACATTATATGTAGTATTATTTACTTTTTTTAGTTGTACCCCTGGCCAGTATGCTGCTACAAATAAGGTTTATAAGCAACAGGTAAAGAATTATGCAAAAATGCTGGCTGAGTATCCGGTTAAGGACTCTGCAGGGCTCAACTATGCTACAGACTGGGTGGGTACTACAAATCTCTCTATGCGCCGTCCCAATTTTGTTATTATTCATCATACGGCACAGAATAGTTGTGAGCAAACATTACAAACATTTACCTTGGCCAGAACACAAGTAAGCTCTCATTATGTTATTTGCAGAGATGGAACTGTCTATCACATGCTGAATGATTTGTTAAGAGGTCATCATGCCGGCGTAAGTAAGTGGGGAAATACGACTGACTTAAATTCGTCCAGTATCGGAATTGAGTTGGATAATAATGGCTTTGAGCCTTTTGCCGAAGCGCAGATGAATAGCTTGTTGACTTTGCTTGATCGCCTGAAAAAAGCTTATAGTATTCCTTCATCCAATTTTATCGGGCATGGAGATATTGCACCAACAAGAAAAAATGATCCTAACTGGCGTTTCCCATGGAAGCTGTTATCAGAGAAAGGTTTTGGGCATTGGTTTGATGATCCGGCTAATGTGAGTTTACCAGCCAATTTTAATCATTTGACTGCTTTGAGAATTGTTGGTTATGATATGAAAGACACTAACGCTGCTATTGTCGGATTCAAAAGACATTGGTTGCAGGATACAACAAGGGGGTTAAATGATCAACAATTAAAAGTGTTGTACCAGCTTAGTAAAAAATATCAGTGAAGCTCCCCGGCTGTTTCATGGTCGTCATAGAGATTTCTCAATTTTAATAATTCCACTTTCATTTCACGCAGTACCTTTTGGTGGGAAATTGATTTAATCAGATTTTTTTGTTCCTGGGGATCTTTTTTTAAATCATAGAGCTCCCACTCATTGACGGTGTAAAAATAAATTAGTTTGTACCGCTCACCCCGTATGCCGAGATGCTGGAGAACGGTATGGTCAGCTTTATACTCGTAAAAATGATAATATAGATGATGTCGTGGTATGATTTTTTGTTTGCCTGTAATATTCGGCACTAAGCTTATGCCCTGCATAAAATCAGGAACCTTTATTCCTGCAGCATTCAGCATAGTAGGCGCATAGTCGATGGATTGGGTCATGTTGGTGTTAACAGAACCCGGTTTGATTTTTCCCGGCCAGCGCATCATCAGCGGTGCCTGCATAGATACATCGTACATCCACCGTTTATCAAACCAACCGTTTTCGCCAAGATACATTCCCTGATCGCCGGTATAGATTACTAATGTGTTGCTGGTTAATTTATTTTTATCCATATAATCTAAGATTCTTCCCACATTTTCATCTACAGATGCTACACAGGCAAGATAGTCCTGCATATACCATTGATATTTATATTTCAGTAACTCCTTTCCTTTTGGTTGCAGTTGTTGTAAAAGCTTTCCTCTTTCTTCATAGATTTTTTTAATACTACTTCTGTCTGGTTCCGGAATCCGGTTGAAGATGGCATTATAATAAAAAATATCAGCAGAGTCTGGTCTGAGCCAGGGTATATCCATTAAGTAGTTTGGGTCTACTTTAAGATCGCTGCACAGTTTCATATCATAAAGGATACTCATTGTTTGTAAACGCCATGCGGTGCCATGGCCGGCAGTATCAACATATAAAGTAGCCGGTTCAGGAAATGTTTTGTTATGATATTCCAAAATATATTTTAACGGAGCTAAAAAATAACGATGCGGTGCTTTATGGTGAATATGCAGTACAAATGGTATTTTCATGTTCCTGTTATCTAACCATCTGATAGCTTCATCAGTTATCACATCTGTTGCATAACCGTGGTAGGTTGATGTGTCACCTTTCATGGTAATCATCCTGGGTTCAAAATATAAACCCTGTCCCGGTAAAATTTTCCAGTAATCAAAACCTGTGGGGTAGGAATGCAAATGCCATTTTCCAACGAGGGCGGTTTGATAATCGTGCTGCTGAAATATTTTCGGCATGGTGAGTTTGGAAGAATCAAACCGGGTACGGTTGTCCTTCATACCATTTTTGTGTGAATGTTGGCCGGTTATTAATGTTGCTCTTACGGGACCACAAATGGAGTTGCCTACAAAATTGCGAGTAAATAAAACACCTTCTTTGGCAAGACGATCGATATTGGGAGTAGCAATCAAATTTTTATTATATGCACTGATAGCATCAGCATCATGGTCATCACTCATTATATAAATGATATTCGGTCTTTGCTGACCCAGGCAGCTAATAGATAAAAGAAGAAGAAAAATAAGCAATCGCATAGCAGCAATTTAGTAGCAACAAGTTACAGAATTTTACGCCTAACTTTATTCCTATACAAACTGATTTCTATGGAGTTCGGAAGAGTATTGGAGAATGAATTAGATGGTATTGATTTTTCTTTGCCAGCAGAACCTGCACCTAACAAAAAAGTATTAAAAGGTAAGCCGGCAAAGAATCCTAAAGTCTACGTTGGTTGTGCTAAATGGGGACGAACGGAATGGGTCGGGAAAATCTATCCACTCAAAACAAAGGAGAAAGATTTTTTGCAACACTATGTCGAGCATTACAATTGTATAGAATTGAATGCAACACATTATAAAGTTTACGGGGAACTGGGGATAAAAAAATGGGCCGAGAAGGCAAAAGGAAAAGATTTTTTGTTTTGCCCCAAGATGTATAAAGGCGTTACCCACTTCGGTAGTTTGAAAGGCAAGGATTTTATCTCTAATGAATTTCTTCGTGGAGTAACGGCTTTTGAAAACCATCTTGGTCCTATCTTCGTGCAGGTGAGTGATAGTTTTTCGCCAAAGAGAAAAGAGGAGTTATTTACTTATTTGAAATCTCTGCCCACCGATTTACAATTCTTTTTAGAAGTTCGTCATCCCGATTGGTTTGCCAAAGAGAAGGATAGGGAAGATATGTTTGAATTTCTCCGGGAGAATAATGTAGGAGCAGTTGTAACTGATACGGCCGGCCGAAGAGACTGTGCACATATGTACCTGACGCTGCCCAAAACTTTTATCCGTTATGTGGGTAATAGTTTACATCCCACAGATTATACAAGAATCGATGCCTGGGTGAAAAGAATGAAGTACTGGTTAGATAAGGGCATGGAAGAATTGTATTTTTTCATGCATATGCATGATGAAGCAAAGTCACCGGAGTTGACCGTTTATCTTATTAATAAAATGAATAAGGAATGTGGGTTAAATTTAAAACCACCTCGTTTTTTGGATGATGATGATGATCCGCAAGGCGTATTATTTTAATTAATACACTTCAAACAATTCATCCCATCTTGTAGTGTGGCGGCCACTGATAAAATTCTGCTGCATTTTCCAGTTGCGTTCTGTACCGGATGCGGCAAACTTCAACACATCATCCCGCTGACTGAAATTTACATTGTCAATCATCTCCATCAGTTTTCGTTCACAGTTTTTGGTTTCGGGAAAAAATAAGTTTGCCTGTATCGAATTATCAGGAACAATACCACTGAGCATTACCCCTGCTTTTTTATATAATTTTTTCGGGTCGTACAATTTATCCACGAGGCTTACCGCCGGTTTTATCAATTCATTGGTGAGTGAGGTGGCGGCAGGTAGTGTGATGTAATTACTATGTGTCACACCTCTGTTAAAACTGACCTGGTGATTTTCTTCTTTCGTTACTACAAAAACACTGATGATTTTTGCTGCACTATGCTGCCTTCTCAGTTTCTCGGCAGCTCTCGACGTATAGGTGGCCACGGCTTCTTTAATGGAAGTAATATCACCAACCGGGCTGCCAAACATTCTTGTTGTTGCAATCATTTTTTTATTGATCAGTTCATCTTCCATGTCTTTTGAGGTGATGCCTTTTAACTCCCGGAGTAAACGACTGCCCACCACTCCGCCCAGGTGAACTTTCCCAAACTCCTCACTCATCCGGCTTAATTGCAAAGCGTCATAGATACAAAAGTGTTGCTTCAGTTTTTCAGCATACTGGCGGCCTACTCCCCATACTTCATCTATTTGTGTTTGTTCAAGGGCTGAAATAATTTCTTCTTCATTATGCAGCACCATTACTCCCTTATACTTCTCGGGTTTTTTCTTCGACAGCCGGTTAGCAACTTTTGCCAGTACTTTAGTCGGAGCCACACCGACAGATACTTTTATCCCCGTCCATTGTTCTACCGTATCTTTTATTTTTTTCGCAACGAATTGCAATTCATTTTCAGGAAAAATATCCAGGTCTAAAAATGCTTCATCTACGGAATATACTTCTACCTTATCTTTTCCCAGCATCATCCGCAGCGTTTCCATTACCCGCCAGCTGAGGTCGCCGTATAAATTATAGTTCGATGAGAAAACCGCTACATTATATTTCTCTATCAACGGCTTTGCCATAAAATAAGGCCCGGCCATTTCCACTCCCAGTTTCTTCGCCTCATTACTTCTCGAAATAATACAACCATCGTTGTTGCTTAATACAATAACGGGTTTATTATCCAGCTTCGGTTTAAATAACCGTTCGCAGGAGCAATAGAAGTTATTACAGTCAACTATAGCTTTCATTTTTTAAACTGACGATGAATTAACCGCCGACGGCGGCTTTCGCCCCGTCGGCGGTTAAAGAGAAATTAATATTCGATAATATACTTGTTTAACTTCTTATCTTCTAAAAAGACAGAATGAGCATCCTCAAATGCTCCCACACTTCCAAAACGGTCAATTACTTTTGCTGCGGCCACCATTGTATTATCATTTCTTGTAATGCTACTATATGAGGAATGCTCCCATTGTCTGAAGTCGTTTACAAAACCATGATGCTGTGCATTCCGGTGACAGTAATAAATCATAGCGGTAAGATAACTTTCATTATCTACCCCTTTTCTTTCAAAAGGCGATTCGAACAAAGGTCCCGTCCGTTTATGGGCTTTGTTAAGTGATTGAGCATACGAGTTAAAAAAGTGGCCTAATTGTTTTGATGCATTCATCTTAAACATACCTTGTCCATCTTTCCGGGGTACTTCTACATTTTCTTTTATATAGACCAGCAGGTGAAAATGATTTTTTAGTAAACAGTAAGCAAGAGTTTCCAGCACATCAGAGCAGTAAAATTTATACTGTTGCAAAAAGTAAGGGTAGTTTCTTTCTTCCTTAAAAAGATCTTCACCGTTTACTCCCCGGTTGTAGATGTGAAAATATTGACCTTCGGTAAGAGGTTGAATATCCATTATATTTTATTTAGTTGTTTTTATTAGCCGCCGTCAGGGTTTTCAACCGCTGACGGGGCTTCAACCGCTGACGGGGCTTCGCTTTCATACCGGGTGAATTACATACGTCACCACTCCCCACACAGAAAAATTGGTGAACTCTGCCAGGTTAATATTTTTATACCGGCTATTTTCCGGAATTAAGAAGGCAGACGAAAAGTTTTTATGGAACCGTCTTACCAATAATTCGCCATTAAGGATCGCAATAATAATTTTTCCATTTACCAGTTTTACAGAACGGTCAACGATTAATATATCATTGTCAAATATCCCGGCATCTTTCATGGCATCACCTTTCATTTTAAAAAAGAAAGTAGCTGGCTTGTTGCGAATCAGTTGTTCGTTCAGGTCAATGCCCCGTTCCATATAGTCATCGGCAGCCGCACCAAAGCCGGTAGCGTTGGCTGTTTTTACTTCTTGCTGGCTAAATTGCTTTGAGCCCTTATAGGCCGCCCCGTAAAATTCTTCCCCTTCCATAGTTTAATATTTGCTGCATAAAGGTGATAAATTAATTTGGAATAACTAAATAAATTAGTAAATTTATGCTAAGAAAATGGGTAAGCATTTTTTTAACCTCAAAATTAGGTGGGTATGGAAACGATTATCAACACAATTCCCGGCTACCGGGTCTACGAATATTTATTAGTACTCAGTCCGCATGAAGAATTATGGAACCGCATCATGAAAGTGAAAGAAAATTTTGCAGAGCAGTACAAATCTGATCATGCAAGATGGAGTAAACCATATGTCACCTTAGCTACTTTCACACAATATGAAATGAAGGAAGAACGAATTGTCAATCATTTAAAAAGAATTGCTATGGGTTATCCTCCCTTCAAAGTTGAATTAAAAGA
The DNA here is from genome assembly GCA_016719015.1 of Chitinophagaceae bacterium. GTDB lineage: Bacteria > Bacteroidota > Bacteroidia > Chitinophagales > Chitinophagaceae > JJ008. The sequence continues at coordinate 17,420 of JADKAZ010000006.1, read as the reverse complement.
TTTCGGAAGCTTTCCATCGCATACCATATATATAAATGTTACAAGCAAATTACCTATTCAAAATTTGATTAAAGAAATACGACCAGACGGTAACAGGTTGATGAAACTGAATGATGATAACAAACCGCATTTCATCATGGAACCGCATCTTACTATGGCAAGAAAACTAAAACCCTGGCAATATGAAAAGGCCTGGCTGGAATACAGTAATAGTCATTTCACTGGTCGGTTCATTGCCGATACTATGACCTTACTAAAAAGACCTGCCGGTGAAATGAAATATCATATTGCTAAAAAATTTGAGTTTCAAAACCTGCCGGTGGTAACAAAGCAGGGTGAATTGTTTGGATAAAATATTTTAACAGTAACAGAATAGGTGAAATGAAACCCCGTCAGCGGTTGCACCGGCAGGCAGGCCTGACGGCGGTTGGTGAAGTAAGGAGAATAAAGAGTAGTGAGTAAAGGAAAATCTGTTAGGGGTTGAAAAACCCTGACGGTGGTTTATGTGAGAAAGAGACATCTCTTTGTTCTCCTTTTTAATTTGTAACAACCAAAACAAAATAGTGATGTCAGAGAAATTGAAGCAGGATCATTTTAAAGTAACGCCTAAAAAAGAAGACCCGGAGAATCCTACGTACTTAACAGGTCGTGGTGCACAGATCAATACAAAGAACCGCTTCCTTAAAAACGAAACAACAAGAGAGCATATCGAAGGCATAGATGATTGGGAAGAATCCAACGTTCCCACCATCTACATGGAGCAGGAATCAAAAACCATCGTCAATAAAGTAGAAAGTAAAGATGTAGGAATGGGATACAGCATGAACCCCTATGCCGGTTGTGAGCATGGCTGTATTTACTGTTATGCAAGAAATGTACATGAATACTGGGGTTACAGTGCCGGGCTTGATTTCGAACGAAAAATTATTATCAAAAAAAATGCATCGCAACTGCTGCGTAAATTTTTAATGCACCCGAAATGGGATGGCACACCCATTATGCTGAGCGGAAATACCGATTGCTATCAGCCGGCTGAGCAAAAATACCGGTTAACTAGAGGCTTGCTGGAAGTATGCAATGAATTTAATCAGCCAGTAGGCATACTTACCAAAAATTCCTGGATTCTAAAAGACAAAGATGTACTGCAGGAAATGGCAAAGAAACGTCTGGTGTCAGCAATGGTTTCAATCACTTCTTTTAATGAAGACCTGCGTAGAATAATGGAACCAAGAACAACCACTGCCAAACAAAAGCTGAAAGTAATAAACGAACTAAGCAGTGCGGGGGTACGAATGGGTATTATGATGGGGCCTATGATACCCGGCCTGAATGAACATGAGATGCAACGTATTATGAAAGCAGCTGCAGATAATGGCGCCACTTTCACGGCGTATACTTTTATTCGTTTGAATGGAGCTATCAAATTTTTATTTCATGATTGGTTATTTAAAAACTTTCCTGACCGGGCTGATAAAGTGTGGCACCTGATAGAACAAAGCCATGATGGAAAAGTAAATGATACCCGTTGGGGTGTTCGTATGCGGGGCGAAGGAAATATTGCAGACATGGTGGCGCAGCAATATAAAAAATACGGCAAACTATATAATATGAATGCAGAAGAATGGAGTTTGGATACGTCCATCTTCCGCAGACCCGGAGAACAAGGAAAGTTATTCTGATTGGAATTCCAGCAATATGTCATCTCCATGATAAAACACTAAGTTCTTATCCTTTAACTTAAACCTATTCACTTTCCCTAACTGTTTGAAGAAAGAGTCTTCCGTATCCTGCACTCCTTCACAATACATTTTTGTAGAAAAAATATTTTTAAAACTGATATTGTTGTTGGTAATACTAAAGCTACTGCCGAAAGTATTGCAACTGCCATTACCGCCTGCACTTTTCGTTTCCAGGTTAAATTTGATGAAGGCCTTGGTGACAAGTTCATGCACACCTGAGTCGGTATGAATTTTCCTTAACATCCATTTCTTATCATACAATGATTTTGCTCCGGTATTATTTTCATTTTTAATTACAAATGCTGATAACAGGATAAAAGTACCTGCACCGATAAAGGTTATTAGTTTCATGTCTTAAATATTTAGAACATGAATCTGATTCCCTTTTGTTCCTGATTCCACAGATAATCAGCTGTATTTATTATATGGAAGTGTTAAAAGGGAATTGCAACGAGAAATTCCGGGCAGATATACAAAAAAACCTCTGCCGAAACAGAGGTCTAACCAAAACTAACCGCTCTATGAGAAAATAGGTAAGGAATAATTTATTTTAGAGTCGTTGTTGTTGCTTTTGAATTCATTTTATTAAAAAATCCACCTTCTTTTTCTTCTTGTTCCGTAATGACGAAATCTTCCAGTAAAGTTGAAAATTTCATTTCTGGTACTTCATCTTTGCATTCCAATGGTTTTTTTAGTACCGGAGTGGAATTATTTTCGGTGGGCTCCTTCATATAAATACATTTAGCTGGTATGACAGGTAGTTTCAATCTTCATGCCATTCGAAAATGGATAATAAATATCCTTCCGGCTTATTATATAAAATGCGAATACCAGCTATCTTAATCGAGGTTATAGGGAAGTGCAATTCCCCAGTTCGGGATAAGGGGTAAAAACTCTACAGTAAGGGGTATTTTTAAAGGACTATACCTTCACATAAATTTTTTTTCGGTCCATCCAATAGCAGATAGCCCACATAAAAGTGATGACACAAAGTGCATAGACAAGCGAACCATTTTCTTTAGCTCCGGGAATATGAATAAATACTTTTTTGTATAGCCAGTTCCAGGGATTTACACCCTCGCCGAGTTTGATCAGTGCAAGGCCTTTAGGTAAAAAAGCACTGAGTGCAAAAACGAACAACGCATTCTTGCCAAATACATCAAAGAAACGGGCCAGGCCACCACGAATTTGTTTTATTTCAATCATGTAAATCATCATGGCGATGGTGATGATGGCGAGACCGGTGGTATAAATTGTATACGAACTTGTCCATATTTTTTTATTGATTGGAAAAACCATATCCCAGCAAAATCCGGTGATAAGCAGGCCGGTACCGATAACAAAAAGACCGGTCAGCATTTGATACATTCCATTGGAAGGGCACCTGGTTTTTCAAACTCAAAAGGCTGCTGTTCAGGTGCTTTACTTTTCTTCTGTATGTAATCGCCTACCAGATAGCCGAAGATGACTTGTACGATAGCAGGGAGGGTACTCATTAGACCTTCCGGGTCAAAGGGTATTCCTTCCCCTTTATAAATATGGGATATGCCTAAAATACTTTTATCAATATCAGTTCCAAACCAGCCGGTAAGACTATAAGGGTCGGAAGGGTTGCCCACATAACAGAGCATCCAATAGATAAGTAACAATATTGCACCAACTAAAAAAGCTTTCCTTGCTTTCAGATAGTATATAATGATGGAAGCGAAGAGATAACACAGGGCAATCCGCTGCAATACTCCCAGTACCCTGACACCTTTAACTGTTTCAACAATATTTCCTGCCTTATCTTTTGAATAGTCGAGCCAGGTGAAGCCTTTGAAAATAGTTACTTTTTGAAACTCCGTTGTTCCTTCCACGAGCCGATTAACTTCTGTGAGAAAAGGCCACCAGTTCAGAAACAACCCGATCAGGAAGATAATGGCGGTTCGCTTAATTATTTTTCTCCAAAACACTCTATCTCCTGCTAATTCCAGTTTCGGCATGACAAATGCCATAGCGTTGCCCACTGCAAAAAGGAAAAAGGGAAATACAAGGTCTGTTGGCGTCAATCCATGCCAGGGTGCATGGGCCAGCGGAGCATAAATGTGGCTCCAGCTACCGGGATTATTTACCAAAATCATCAGGCAAACAGTGGCGCCCCGGAAAACATCGAGGGAATAAAAGCGTTGGTTCAAAATAATAAGTTTTGGGAAAATGAAGATAATTGAAAGTTGAGAGGAATAAGACTTAACATAATGAGAAAAACCATGGACTCTCATGAACCAGGTATGTCGTTAGTATGGCGTAGCTATACTTGTACTATGACTTAGGGCCGGGCATTTTTAAGACTAAGCAATTGCCATTGAATATTTATATAAAAAATTCGATCGTTTTTTTTAGTAAGCAACCCGGTTTCATTGAAAAGAACTATGATATTTCTGGCACAAATAATATAATAATTTGGCTTCGTAGTTTTACTTGTGACTTATCAACTTATGGGGGTAAATCCTTCAAAATCTGTGAATTTTATAATGTTCCCACTCACATCTTGTCCTATATTTGCTTCCAAAAAATAGGGTAAGGGATAACTTATATTCCAAAAATCCTGTAATTCAATGGAAACCAGTTACATAAAAATTTTTTATGTGATTGAGATGGCGAAGCCATTCTAAAAAAGTACCTGATTTGAGTCGTAAATGGTTAGCCGTATATACACGGCCACGGTGGGAGAAAAAAGTAAACATGCTTCTTACAGAAAAGGGACTCGAAAGTTATTGTCCTTTAAACAAAGTGAGACGAAAATGGAGTGATAGAATGAAAGTAGTGGAGGAGCCTTTGTTCAAATCTTATGTATTTGTAAAAGTGGATAATGAAGATCGCAGTGCGGTGAGGATGACAAACGGGGCTATCAACTTTGTGTATTGGAACGGCAAACCGGCAGTGATAAAAGAAAAAGAAATTAATGCCATTAAACGGTTTTTGAATGAGTATGAAAATGTGGAAGCAAATCCCGTAGATTTAAAAGTGAACCAGCGGGTACGTATAACCAATGGCACCCTGATGGATAAAGAAGGCAAAGTGCTGGATGTACGCCACAAAACTGTGAAGGTTGCCATAGATAGCCTGGGTTATATTTTGGTAGCATATATTGAAAGAACTAAATTAACTTCGGCACAGCCTTAGTAAAACCGAACCAGATTTGCAGTACTGGCTGCATTTATTTTAAAGACCAATCAATGAAATTCATCCGGATTTTATTACTGTTAGCACTTCCTGTTTATTTATTTTCCTGCAAACCGCAACAAAAATTACCGTACTACCTGGAAAATGTAACAGATAGTGCAGGGAAGGGAGATGTGAAAATACCTGAGCTCCGGATTCAGAAAAATGACCAGCTTGCTATACAAATATTCAGTCTTAGTACTGAACCAAAAGCGGATGAAATATATAACCAGCCTTCCGTGGGTGCAGCAGGACAAGGATCCGAAGGTGCCGGTTATTTTGTTGACCTGAATGGCAATATCAAACACCATAGGTTAGGGGTGATACATGCGGAAGGACTTACAAAACAGGAACTGGCTGCAGAAATAAAAAAGCGTCTTACCGTGCCGGTAGAATTGTTAAAAGACCCTACTGTTATCATCAGGTTTTTGAATTTTACAATAACGGTATTAGGCCAGGTAGGCAGAGAAGGACCGATAAAAGTTCCAGGCGAACGGGTAACTATACTGGAGGCCGTAGGATTAGCCGGTGGGGTTACAGACTATGGCAAAAAAAATAATCTGCGAATTGTACGGGAACAAGATGGAAAAAGAGAAATCGGGTTTATAGATCTTTCCTCTAAAGAAATTTTTGAATCACCGTATTATCACCTGGTGCAAAATGATGTGCTGATTGTAGAGCCTACCAAGCAAAAGCTAAAAGATGCTGACCAGGCCAGGATCGCTTCAAAAATATCATTTGCTTTTACGCTGGTTACAGTCGCCGCTACACTGGCTAATATTTTTATCAGGTAATATTTTTGTTTATAAAAATCGCAGATGGAAGAATCCGTTAATAGTGGTAAATCTGAACTTGGGAACATTAGTTTCAGGGATCTCTTTTATAAGTATGTCCGTTTTCTGCCTCTTTTTGTTCTCTCCGTTGCATTTGCACTCCTGGGGGCCTATATGTATTTACGGTACACCATTCCTATTTACAGTGTGGGGGGAAGCATGGTAATAAAAAGTGATCAGAGTAACAGCCGGGGTGATAAACTGGAAGATCTCTTTGGTAATAATAAGAGCCTTAACATACAAAGTGAAATGGAGATATTGAAGTCCCGCCCATTAATGCAACGGGTAGTGGATAGTCTTAATCTCCAGTTCAGTTATTTTGTAAAGGGGAAAATAAAGAAGGTAAATATTTATCGTCAGGGTCCTTTTATTGTAAATGCTTTACGAATAAATGATTCTTCCAGGTCATTCTCCATTAAAATAAGGTTTTCGAATAACAGGAACTTCCGGATTGATGGTTTAGAAAAAATTTATACGTTTGGACAGCTCATTACTATTCCATATGGGGTTATTAAGCTGGAACAAAACTTCGGAGTACCTGCAAGTAATGAGTATGAGATAATCTGGCAGCCAACAGCATCGGCGGCCCGGGCCTATGCAGGAGCCATACAGGTAATACCTAAAAGCCCGGGTACGGGTATACTATCTATTAGTATGCGAACCCCCAACTCCCTCCTGGGCGCAGATATTATTAATATGCTGATGGAAGAGTATAGTGATTACAGTATAGAGCAAAAAAAGCAATCATCAGATCAAACCCTTGCTTTTATTGATGACCGGATGAATACTTATGGTGGCAAATTAGACAGTGTCCAAAAGCTTTATCTTGATTACCAGGTAAAGTATAATCTTATTGATGCCCCAACCCAATCAGGCAGTTATTTTGATATCATTGGTCAGGCAGACAAAACTATTAATGAGGAAACGCTGAGAAGAAGTGTAGCGGATATGATAGATGAATACCTGGCAGACAAAAAAAATGCATATAAAGAAGTTCCGGTCGTACCATCTTCATTAGGCCTTGATGATGCTACATTAAAAGAATTAGTAGGGACTTATAATGCAGTACAATTACAACGGCAAAAATTATTGAATGGAAATGTACCTGTCGGTAACCCGTTAATACAAGAGGCTACCGGCCAGATTGAAAAACTCAGGGTAAGTATCAGGGAGAATCTTAAAAATATTAAATCTTCATTGAATAATTCAGTAAGCAGGTTAAGGCAAAGAAGTGGAATAAGCGAAGCCCAATTGAAAGCAATGCCGGTAAAGGTTAAAGAATTGGCAGAGATACAGGGAAAAGTAGAAACCTTCCAGGCTCTTTATAAACTGTTACAGGAAAAGAAAGAAGAAACAGCTATTTCAAGGGCGGCAACCACCGCTAATTCAAATATTATTGACAGGGCCTATCCTTCAACTATTCCGGTAAAACCGAACCGAAGGACCATTCAGATAATGGCCATTTTACTTGGATTGGCCATTCCGGCATTAGTTATTTTCCTTGGCGAAGTGTTGAATGATAAAGTAAGCACCCGGTTTGATATTGAAAAAATTACTGTAGCGCCGATACTTGGAGAAATCGGACACTCTTATTCGGACAACGTACTGGTAGTAAATAAAACCACCCGCAGCATGGTGGCGGAGCAGTTTCGCATTATCCGTTCCAATCTTCAGTATGTGCTTCATAAAAAAGAAAAATCCACTATCCTTGTCACTTCTTCTTTTAGTGGCGAAGGGAAGTCATATATAAGCACCAACATGGGGGCGGTGATGGCCCTGGCGGGTAAGAAAACAGTGATACTTGAATTTGATATCAGGAAACCCAAAATTTTATCCGGGCTGGGTCTTGCAAAAGGTCCCGGTATTACCAACTATCTTATTGGTAAAGCTGAATTAAAAGATTTGATAAAGCCTGTACCTGACCATGAAAATCTTTTTGTATTAGGTTGCGGCCCTATTCCTCCCAATCCATCCGAACTGCTGCTCGATCAAAAAGTAGAAGATATGTTTGCCTGGTTAAAAGAAAATTTTGATGTCGTACTGGTGGATACCGCTCCGGTTGGAATGGTAGGTGATGCAATGACACTCGGCAAGTTTGCTGATTCTACTTTGTACCTTGTTCGGCAAGGCCACACGTTTAAGAAACAGGTGGCTATGATTGACGAGTTTTATAAAGACCAGAAACTTCCTAAAGTTTCTATCATCATGAATGATGTGAAACTTAAACCTGGTTATGGATATTACGGTTATGGCCGCTATGGTTACGGATACGGGTATGGGTATGGAAGTTATTACGAAGAAGAAACAGCACCTGCAAATTTCCTCGAAAAAATAATTAACTGGTTTGACATACGGAGATTCTTCAAAAAATCAAAAACGAAATAATTCATCGATCTGATTCAATGCGTATCCTTATAACAGGCGGGGCAGGCTTTATCGGCTCGCATCTTACAGAACATTTGTTAAATGAAAAACGGGTAGTTGCTGTGAGAGTACTTGATAACCTGGCAACAGGTTCACTGGAGAATATTAAATTGTTTTCAGCAGATTCAAAATTTGAATTTATCAAGGGAGATATAAGAGACTATTCAACCTGCCTGGCAGCATGCGATAACATGGATATTATCTCTCACCAGGCGGCACTTGGTTCTGTTCCCCGATCTATTAACGACCCGCTTACTACCAATGAGGTAAATATTACCGGCACTCTCAATATTTTTACTGCCGCTAAAGAAAAAGGAATCAAAAGGGTAGTATATGCTGCCAGTTCCTCTACCTATGGAGATCACCCGGATCTGCCTAAAGTGGAGGATAAGATCGGTAATCCCCTTTCTCCTTATGCAGTTACCAAATATGTCAATGAACTTTACGCAAGGGTGTATGCCAGTTTGTATGATATGGAATTTATCGGGTTAAGGTACTTCAATATATTTGGGCCGAGACAAAACCCCAATGGGCCTTATGCTGCTGTTATTCCGCTTTTTGCTGAAGCAATATTGAAAAATAAACCACCCACTATCAACGGAGACGGTGGTCATAGCCGTGACTTTACGTATGTGGAGAATGCTGTACAGGCAAATATCCTTTCGTTATTTGCAGAAAATAAAAGTGCAGTAAACCAGGTTTATAACATTGCCTGCGGACAACAAACTTCTTTATTACAGTTATTTGAAGGTCTGAATAAGGAGGCGGGTACTTCGCTTCAGCCCGTACATGGCCCTGAAAGAAATGGAGATGTGAAGCATAGCTTGGCTGATATTTCAAAGGCAAAGGAATTATTGGGATATGATCCGGTTGTTTCAGTGGAAGAAGGGTTGAGAAGAACAATGGCCTGGTACAGAAAAGAAAGATAAACGACAGGGACACTATAGAGCATAGGCTAGGGAAATAAACCACTGAGGACACTGCGGTACACAGGGAAGAAAGATAAAGAACAGGGACACTGTAGAGGATAGATCAGGAAAATAAACCGCAGCGGACACAGCGGGACACAGAGAAGGTAAATAAAAATGGTTTAACAGTAATATGCAATTATGCATGAAAATGAAATTGGAACATTGATTTTAGATGCTGCCTTCCAGGTGCATAAAGAACTTGGTCCCGGATTATTGGAAAGTACATATGAAACATGTATAAGTTATGAGGCTTCACAAATGGGGCTCTTAATTGAAACACAATTACCCTTACCTGTAATTTATAAAGAAGTTAATTTGGATTGTGGATATAGAATCGATATTCGGGCAGAAAAAAAAGTAATTGTTGAGATTAAGGCTGTTGAAAAATTGAATGATGTTCATCTTGCACAGTTATTAACATACATGAAGTTGTCGGGTTGTAAACTAGGTTACCTAATTAATTTCAATGTCAAGTTTTTAAAGGAGGGGATTAAAAGAGTAGTACTGGGAGATTTAAGTTCTTAAACTACTTTGATTAAAGTAAAACACCTTATACCGCTGTGTTCCTCCGTGTTCGCTGTGGTTTTTCAATAAAACGCTGTAGTTCGCAGTGTTCTCAGTGCCTGTTGTGGTTAAATAAAATAAAATGAAAAAAACAATCATCATCACCGGTGGAGCCGGCTTTATCGGCTCACATGTAGTTCGGCTGTTTGTCAATAAATACCCGGAATATCGCATAGTAAATGTAGATGCGCTGACTTATGCCGGCAACCTGGAAAATCTCCGGGATGTTGAAGCTGCTGATAACTATATTTTTGAAAAGGCTGATATCCTGCACACTGATGATCTGGAAAGAATTTTTTCAACGTATCAACCAGATGGTATCATACATCTTGCAGCTGAAAGCCATGTTGACCGTTCCATTTTGTCGCCCTTGGATTTTGTATATACCAATGTAGTTGGCACAGTCAATTTATTAAATGCAGCGAAGAAATTGTGGGGTTCAACTCTATACCCACAACCCTCAACATTTCCTCGTTTCTATCATGTATCTACCGATGAAGTGTATGGAGCATTAGGTGAGACAGGCCTTTTTACAGAAGAAACACCCTATTCTCCCAACTCGCCCTATTCTGCCAGTAAAGCTTCATCTGATCATTTTGTAAGGGCTTATGGAGAAACCTATCATCTGCCGGTTATCATTACTAACTGCTCCAATAACTATGGGTCGCATCATTTCCCGGAAAAATTAATTCCGCTTTTCATTAATAATATCATTCATAAAAAACCCTTGCCAGTATATGGCGATGGGTTATATACCAGGGACTGGCTTTTTGTAAAAGACCATGCCGCCGCCATTGACCTTGTATTTCATAAGGGAAACAACTTAGCAACTTATAATATCGGTGGCTTTAATGAATGGAAGAATATTGATTTAGTAAAATTGCTTTGTAAATTAATGGATGAGAAGTTGGGAAATGTAAAGGGTACCAGCGAAAAGCTTATTGCATATATTAAAGACCGCCCTGGTCATGACAGACGATATGCTATTGATGCATCAAAAATTAATAAAGAGTTGGGTTGGAAACCTTCCGTGACTTTTGAGGAAGGGTTAGCCCAAACCATTGATTGGTACCTTGAGAATACTGAGTGGCTGAAAAATGTTACCAGTGGTGAATACACGAAGTATTATGATTTACAGTACACAAAACGATAATCTATGAAGGGAATCATTTTGGCAGGTGGCAGCGGAACAAGACTTTATCCTATTACTAAAGCAGTTTCGAAACAATTAATGCCGGTGTATGACAAACCGATGATCTATTATCCACTGTCTGTATTAATGATGGCAGGGATAAAAGAGATATTAATTATTACAACTCCCGAAGATAATGCACAGTTCAAAAGACTATTGGGGGATGGGAGTACTATTGGTTGCCGGTTTGAGTATGCAGTACAGGAAGTTCCCAATGGATTAGCACAGGCTTTTGTTATCGGCGAATCATTTATCGGGGATGATAAGGTGGCACTGGTATTGGGCGATAATATTTTTTATGGGACAGGGATGGGCAAGCAACTACATGAACTTCGGGATGTAGAAGGTGGTTATGTATTTGCTTACCAGGTAGCAGATCCCGAACGGTATGGTGTGGTGGAATTTGATGAAAATTTCAACGCACTGAGTATTGAAGAAAAACCTGCCAGGCCTAAATCAAATTTCGCAGTACCCGGCTTATATTTTTACGATAATAGTGTAGTAAAGATTGCGAAAGAATTGAAACCTTCTGCAAGAGGAGAGTACGAGATCACCGATATAAACAAAATATATTTACAGGCAGGTAAATTGAAAGTGGCCTTACTTGACAGGGGAACTGCCTGGTTGGATACTGGTACTTTTGATTCCCTGAGCGATGCCAGTGAATTTGTACGGGTGATCGAAAAAAGACAAGGCACTAAGATCGGATGCATTGAAGAGATAGCTTTTCGCAATGGGTTTATTACTGATAATGAATTGAAAAAAATTGCCAATGAATTGTCTAAGAGTGGTTACGGGGAATATTTAAGGCGAATTCTTAATTAAGCATAACGAATAATGAAAATTACCGTTGTTGGTACAGGATATGTTGGATTAGTAAGTGGCACCTGTTTCGCCGAAACCGGCAACCATGTTACCTGTGTTGATATTGATGAACAGAAAATAAATAAATTAAAGGCCGGTGAAATAACTATCTATGAACCGGGGCTTGAAAAATTATTTACGAGGAATTTAAAAGAGGGACGTCTTCAGTTTGCCACCTCTTTGACTGAAGGTATAAAAGATGCCAGCATTATTTTTTTAGCATTGCCGACTCCACCTGGTGAAGATGGTAGTGCAGACCTGAAATATATATTGGGGGTTGCGGCTGATCTTGGAAAATTATTGCAACCCAACGACTATAAAGTAATAGTGGACAAGAGTACAGTGCCTGTAGGAACTTCAGAGAAAGTAAGAGAAACCATTCTTGCTAATGGAGCAGGAATAGAAGCTACTTTTGATGTGGTCAGTAATCCAGAATTTTTAAGGGAAGGTGCTGCCGTAGAAGATTTTATGAAACCCGACCGGGTTGTTATCGGAACATCTTCTGAAAAAGCGAGAAAGGCAATGCAACGATTGTATGAGCCCTTTGTACGACAAGGGAATCCTATACTCTTTATGGATGAAAAAAGTGCAGAGCTCACCAAGTATGCCGCCAATAGTTTTTTAGCAGTTAAGATATCCTTCATGAATGAAATGGCTGTATTATGCGAAAAGCTGGGTGCCGATGTTGATATGATACGTAAAGGCATTGGTACCGATTTCCGTATTGGCAAACATTTTTTATACCCGGGTTTAGGTTATGGGGGCAGTTGTTTTCCTAAAGATGTAAAGGCTTTGGTAAAAACATCTGTTGATACCGGTTACGATTTTAAAATACTCAATGCGGTGATGCAGGTAAATATGCTGCAAAAGCAATTTTTTATTTCCAAGATCAGCCAATATTATGCTGATAAACTTGCCGGTAAAAAGTTTGCAGTTTGGGGGCTTGCTTTTAAACCCAATACAGATGATATAAGGGAAGCCCCTGCCCTGCAGGTAATTGAATATTTAATAAATAATGGTGCTGCTGTATGTGCCTATGATCCGGAGGCAATGGAAAATGTAAAAAAAGAATATAATAGCAAGATCAGTTTTGCCAGTAATCAATACAGTGCACTTGAAAAAGCAGATGCATTGATCATCTGTACGGAATGGAATGAATTCAGAACACCAGACTTTGAAATGATCAGCACCTTACTTAGTGAAAAGGTGATTTTTGATGGCCGTAATTTATATGATAATACAATGATGGAGTCATTGGGTTATTATTATGAAAGTATAGGCAGAAAAACGGTAGTTCGTTTCTAAATAACTATTTCTTATGCAAAGAGTGCTTATAACAGGTGCTGCAGGTTTTTTGGGTTCTCATCTTTGTGATCGGTTTATTAAAGAAAAGTATGAGGTGATTGGAATGGATAATTTAATTACCGGTAACATTAAAAATATTGAGCATTTATTTCCCCTTAAGCAATTCAGTTTCTATCACCATGATGTAAGTAAATTTATTCATGTTCCCGGCCACCTGGATTATATCCTGCATTTTGCCTCACCGGCCAGCCCGATCGATTATTTAAAAATTCCCATACAAACACTGAAAGTAGGATCATTAGGAACGCATAATTGTTTGGGGCTTGCACTAAATAAGAAAGCAAGAATTTTGGTAGCCAGTACCAGTGAAGTATATGGCGACCCGCTGGTACATCCACAAAATGAGGATTATTGGGGGAATGTAAATCCTGTTGGTCCCCGTGGTGTATATGATGAAGCAAAGCGTTTCCAGGAGGCCATCACCATGGCCTATCATACTTATCATAAAGTGGAAACAAGGATTGTGCGGATATTTAATACGTATGGTCCACGGATGCGGCTCAATGATGGAAGGGCATTGCCCACATTTATTGGTCAGGCATTGCGGGGCGAAGACCTCACTGTATTTGGGGATGGCAGCCAGACACGCAGCTTTTGCTATGTGTCTGACCTGGTGGAAGGTATTTACAGGTTGCTTTTAAGCGATTATGCGCAACCTTTAAACATTGGTAATCCCGATGAGATCACCCTGAAAGATTTTGCCGAGGAGATCATAAAAGTTACCGGATCACAACAAAAAATCGTTTACAAACCATTGCCCGCCGATGATCCTAAACAACGGCAACCGGATATTACCAAAGCTAAACAGCTCCTTGACTGGCAGCCAAAAATTACAAGAGCAGAAGGGTTGAATATAACGTATGAATATTTTAAATCGTTGCCGGAAGAAGAAATATGGAAAGACAATCTTGCTTTTATTAAAAAATAATATATTTATCCAACATGAATTTTTTTTGCACACTCCTCCGCTATTGTTGATGAAGGTTGCCAGGTAGGTGACGGAACGAAGATCTGGCATTTCAGTCATGTGATGCCTGGCTGTGTAATTGGTAACAATTGTAATATTGGTCAGAATGTAGTGGTATCACCCAAAGTAACATTGGGTAATAATGTAAGGGTGCAGAACAATGTATCCATTTATGAAGGAGTGATATGTGAAGATGATGTTTTCCTTGGACCTTCCATGGTATTCACCAATGTTATCAACCCCCGCAGTGCCGTAAGCCGCAAGCATGAGTATTTACAAACCCTTGTAAGAAAAGGGGCCAGCATCGGGGCCAATGCCACCATTGTTTGTGGTAATGAGATTGGTGAGTATGCTTTTATCGGGGCTGGAGCAGTGGTTACCAAACCGGTGCCAGCCTATGCTTTGGTAATTGGAAATCCTGCCCGGCAAACAGGCTGGGTGAGTGAGTATGGCCATGCGCTGCAATTTGATGCGGAGGGGAATGCCACATGCCCCAAAGCGGAGAGAAATATGTAATCAATAATAATTTGGTTTAAAATAAAATAAGCCACAGCAGGCATTGAGTACCATGAGAATGAACGCCAAGTTCGCTGTGTTCTGGGTAGTTAAATAAATAGGTGAGTTTTACAAGTCAATAATAAATTAATGTTCAAAAAATTAATTGCAGGGTTTTTAAAGAGACTTATAAAACAAGACTCATTTATGTATAAATACCTGCAGGCAAAAAAAAGGTATGGTTTGTTTTCACCTCCTCATACATCCTGCACTGTAAATGAGTTATTGCAAAAGTTTAATGATTTAAAAAAGGTCAGCTCTTCTTTTTCCAGATAGGTGCCAACGATGGCATTAAGGATGATCCGATTCACAATTTTGTTATAGCTAACAAATGGAAAGGAATTTTAGTGGAGCCGTTGCCCGGCCCTTTCAGTATGCTGCAAAAAAACTATGCGGAGGCGCATGACAGGCTGATATTTGAAAATGGCAGTTTCCAATATTGCAGGAGAATTACCATTCTACATTGTGAAAAATGCAGAGCATTTAAATTATCACTTTGATTTTACGGCATTTTCATCTTTCAGCAAGGAAGTATTGGTCAAAAATTTTAAACAGTACCCGGAGATAATTATGCATATTGATGAGATAAAAATACAAACAACCACGGTTAATGGATGCTGGTAAAACATGCAGTTTCCATGTCGATTTGCTTTTAATTGATACAGAGGGATATGATTTTGAAATACTCAAAACGATTGATTTTAGCAATTTCCGTCCTGATCTGCTGATTTTTGAAGTAAGTAACCTGGATAGAAAAGATTTTAATGCCAGCATTGAAATACTAAAGAAAAATGAATACCAGGTTTATATTAATCATATTGACTGCATAGCCCTGAAAAAGAATATTCATCTTTTTTAGGCTACATTCTTAAAATTTCTGGTTATCACTACACTGCCTATATATAAGATTTTTGTAGTTTCTTTACCTGATTCTCCCCGGAGGAAACAGGTTTTAAAGGAGTTTGCAAAGCAGGAAGTGGATTTTGAATTTGGATGCAATCTGGGGGAATGGGTTAGACCTTTATAATGATGAAAGAATAAATGTCAAAAGGCTTACTGAAATCGGGATGATTAAGATTCCTGGAAATGTCGGGGCTGCACTATCTCACATTAAATGTCAGCAGAAAATTGTAGAAGAAAACCTTGATTTCGCTTTGATTGTGGAAGATGATATGGCTCTTACAGAAGAATTTAAATCCCTCCTTCCTGCAGTTATAACGGCCAGTACCCGGGAGGGTGTCACCATGCTTTTCTATCAAAGTTGGAATGAAATTATCCTGGAAAAAAGCAAGTCAGTAAAGATAGACAACAGGCACAGTCTTTACGAGTACACCAGTGATAAAGCAATTTTTTCGGCGGCAGCATATATTGTCTGGAATAATACTGCAAAGAGGATAGTGGATTACCTGTTGCCGGTATGCTGCTCACCTGATGCATGGTGTCTTTTTAAAAAGGATGGAGTAATTAAGGATATCAAAGTTGTTTATCCAATGCTATGCACACATGCTTATGCCCAACCGAGATGGTATATCCTGAGAAAAGCCGTATAAAAAAATTGCTACACCCGTTGACTAAGAAGATCAAGTATGTGAATATACCTGTTGTGCAAAATTTATTGAAGGTGTGGAGGAAAAGGATGATCAAATCGCAGCAGAGAGTAAAAATATTACATTAAAGAATTTCTAAAATAAAATCAATTAGCATGAAGAATTTTGTCTTGGTTGGAGCTGGCGGATACATAGCACCCCGGCATATGAAAGCCATAAAAGATACCGGCAATAATTTATTAGCTGCATTGGACCGGCATGATTCAGTAGGAATAATGGATTCCTATTTTCCGGAAGCAGATTTTTTTACAGAGTTTGAACGGTTTGACCGCCATGTTGAGAAATTAAAACGCCAGGGTATACATACTGATTATGTTTCCGTTTGTTCACCCAATTACCTGCATGATGCACATATCCGTTTCGGGCTTCGCATTGGAGCGGATGTAATCTGTGAAAAGCCGGTAGTGCTGAATCCGTGGAATATTGATGCACTGATGGAAATCGAAAAGGAAACCGGGAGAAATGTGTACACTATTCTTCAGTTGAGGCTGCATCCGGCTATTATCGCATTGCGGGAAAAAATTAAAAATGGCCCGGCTGATAAAAAGTATAATGTTAAACTGCATTATATCACATCAAGAGGTCACTGGTATCATACCAGTTGGAAAGGCGATATCTACAAAAGTGGTGGTATTGCTACCAATATCGGGGTTCATTTTTTTGACATGCTTATCTGGATATTTGGGGATGTAAAAGAAAATAAAGTACAACAGCATACCGATGATACTGCAGCCGGAACACTGGAGCTGGAAAAAGCAAATGGAATGGTTCCTGAGTATTGATGCAAATACATTACCCGAAGAAGTGAAAAAGAGGGGAAAAGGACCTTCAGAACCCTGACCATTGATGGTGATGCCTTTGAGTTCAGCGAAGGATTTACTGAATTGCATACCCGGTCTTACGAAGAGATCATTGCCGGCAGAGGATTTCCTATTTCAGCAACCAAAAAAGCCATTGAAGTGGTCAGCAAAATAAGAAATAGCAAGAGCTGATGAATATAGCAGCGTATGCTGCTAATCCTATCCGTAACCTTCCTTATCTGTTAAACCATGGTATTATTTCTTTACACATTCAGCATAAACCGTGCTAGGACATCCAGTATGTTTTATGAAGAGCTGATCCGGCGCAGTGACCG
>JADKAZ010000005.1 GCA_016719015.1 Chitinophagaceae bacterium | reverse complement strand
GACAGAGTTACTTTCATTTTGGGTGATGTATGTAACCGTAACGACTGGGCTGCGGTATTAGCAGGTGTAAATATTGTTGTGCACCTTGCTGCTGAAACGGGCACAGGGCAGTCCAGTTACCTTGTACCGTGGAAAATATTACGAAGTAATGTGCAGGAACAGCGCTGCTGTTTGACATATTGGTTAACGAACCACACCGTGTAAAAATAGTGATTGCATCTTCAAGGTCCATTTACGGCGAAGGAAAATACAAGAGCACAACGCTGGGCATTCTTTATCCCGGAAAAAGAGATGGACGACGATGAGGGCCGGAATTTTTCGAGCTGCTGTCAACAGATACGGGTGAGATAATGGAATGTCTTCCCTACCGATGAAGCGTCAAAGCTTCATCCCCCATCTATATATGTCTTTACAACTGGCCCGTGAGCAACTAGTGATGCTGATGTGGGGCACAGTTAAATATTTCTGCAACAGCACTCCGTTTTCAAATGTATACTGGCCCTATACTAATCACTCGCAAATCCATATACCGGTCCTTAGCTGTTTTCCAACAGAATAAGAGGAGGCAGTACACTAGAGGTATACGAGGATGGAAAGAACTGAGGGATTTTTGTTTACATCAGTGATGTGGTCTCTCGTCAATCGCGGTATGTATAGAAAATCGAGGGGCAAGGAGACAATAAAATATTTAATGTGGGTAGTGGTGTTTCCACACCTATACTTGAAGTAGCAGAAATGATGGAACAGTGTTTTGAAAAAGCATTGATGAAAGTGACTGAAAGTGTAGGGGTGGGTGATATCCGGCATAACCTATAGTGGATAAGCCTTTATTCGATCTTCTATTGGCTTTGAACCGGCAATTCCGTTTTCGGATGGGATTGAAATTCTCGCGTCCAACTGGCGTTGTAAACAGGAACAGGTAAAGGACAGATACGATGAGTCGATACAGGAAATAATGGCAAAAGGGATGATGAAATGATATTGGAAGAGCTAGGTAAAGGGTAAAAATTATTTTTTATTTGCCCGGTTTTTCAGCATTATCATACACTTATTCAAGAAGAACTGGTGAAGAATGGAGCAGATGTTCTGTATATACCAAAATCTTACAAGGAGCCTGTTATAAAAAGGTTGCTGAAAAAAGATTTACAAGCTCAACTCAGGAAATACTATGACGGGTTTAAGCAAGTATTTTCGAAGAACAAGTTTGCTTATATTTTGTTATTAAGGGCGATGGTTTTACAGAGCAGTTGGTGCAGCAACTACAAACCAGTAATTGTAAGGAATATTGTATCAGTGGGATTCTTTGAAGAACTGGGACTATCGCAAACAAATACCACTTTACGACAAAATCTTTCGATTCAGGTGATTGCGAACGGGATACCCGGATCAAGTATTACCCCCTTTTTATAGTAAAGAAAACAACGAAGTACCCATCTAGTTTACAATATGATATTATAACAGTTGGCGGCCACTCTACCCGGCGCTACAGTCTTGTGGAAGCGATATATGATATATGTAAAAGGAACAATCTTTCTGCGTATTTCAAAATGGTGATTCCTTTTCGATCCATGCTTGAAATTTTTTAAAAGGTCAAAGACCCAGGCAAAGGCTTATTTCATTTTCTTTATAAGTAAAGATCGGTATGACCAACTGCTTTCTGCCACCACCACTGTTTTGATGTGCCAAGCCCCGGGCAAACAGGCTTAAGTATACGGACGATTGAAACCATAGCCGCTAAAAGAAAATTGATAACAACTAACAAGAATATACTAAAGGAAGAATTTTATTCTACAGATAATATCCTGATTCTTGAAGAGGGAATAAAAGACGAAAATGCGATTCTTGATTTTATACGGAAAAAATCAACTGTATATCCGGACATAAGTCATCTTTTGCTTGAAAAATGGCTAGTAAAAATTTTAAGTTAGTACGATATAATGAATGTATTACTGATTGACAATAGCAATGATTTTACAGGAGCCAGTAAAGCCTTGTTAAAGGCTGCAGAGGAGCTTAAGGTAAAGGGTATAACTTTTGTTTTTGTGTTCCTGAAGGGTTCAAAATGTGTAAGCGAAGTAAGAGAAAGGGGGTATGAAGTATATGAGATTAAGTTTCAGGAAATCCGAAAAAAAGCCTCAGCAATACTGCTGTACTTCCCAAAACTGATCATTAATACATTTCGCCTCCGTAAAATTAGTAAGCGGCATAAGGTACGGGTGGTGCATATGAATGATATGTACAATATGCTCGGCTTGTGCTTGAAAAATTAGTTCAAAAGTAAAAATTGTAACACATGTAAGAATGATGCCGGCCTCTTATCCGGCGGTATTATATAAAACATGGCGTTTTCTGAATAATAAATTTGCCGATAGAATAGTCGCTGTATCAGAAGCGAATAAAAAAGCCTTTGGAGCGGCCCCGAAAACAACCGTAATTTATGATCCGTTGCCAGATGACGAACAGTTGCCGCCATACACCCCGTGCCTGCAATAAACGATAAAGTACAGGTGCTATACTTGGCTAATTATATTGACGGCAAAGGTCAGTTGCATGCATTGAAAGCGTTAGCAGCATTAAAAAATCAGCCTGATGTTAAGAATATTGCAATGAATTTTTACGGAGGATTTCTGGGCCTAAAAAAAAACGAGGAGTATAAGGAAAGCCTGGAAAAGTTTGCGATGGAAATAGGCATCAGCGATAAAGTTTCTTTTAATGATAAAACCACGGCAATAGAATCGGTAATGAAGGCACACGATGTGGGATTAAATTTTTCTGAGTCGGAGTCCGTGTCAAGGGTTACACTGTAAGCACTTTTTTTTGGCCTGCCCGTAATAGCAACCAGTGTAGGAGGTACGGCCGAAATGATTGCGGATGGGGAAAGCGGCCTGCTGGTTACTGCCAAAGATGTAACAGAAATGGCAAAGCCCTCGAACGGCTAGTGGCAGATGATGGGCTCCGGTGCAAAACTGCAACGAATGCGTATATAAGTTTGTTCGGGAAAAATTTGCTACCAGCATAAGTACAGACCAGCTATATTCTATTTATACTGGGTTATAAATATCTCAGCGGTTACTATGATTTTTTTTTAATCAGTACTACCAGTTATGTTTTCTAAAACAAAAGAATTTTGGTTATATGCCCAAGCCCGAAGGGGGTAGCGGCCTGCCAGCGCCTTAAGTATGAACAATACCTTGAATTTGCTGGAGAAAGAGAATATCCGGTTTACGATTTCTAATTTTCAGTCAAAAGATTTTGGAAAATTATTTACCGGAAGGGCTACTTACTGGAAAAAAATATTTTGGACATTCATTGGCTATTTCCGGCGCACATACGATCTGATGCGGGCGCCATTCTATGATGCCGTTTTTGTAAACTTATGGGTTACACCTTGGGGCCGCCGCTATTTGAAAAGCTTTTTATTTTAATTCAGCCCAATATTATTTACGACATAGATGATTTGATCTATTTAAAGTCAGCAGACGGTGAAAGCCGGGGATTGCCCTGCGGCTACGAAGCAGTAAGAAGCCGCTATTACTGATGAAACATGCCAAAAGCGTAATTGTTTGTACGCCCCACCGGAGAAAGTGGCGCTGGAATTAAACAAGCATAAAAAAAAGGTGGTGGATATTTCATCTACTTTTACTGAACGATTTGTTCCCCGGAGACTGCTGTTACAGATAGGGACACGGTTGTTATCGGATGGACGGGTTCTCACAGCACACTTCCTTTTCTTAAATCGCTGAGACTGTTTTACAGAATGTAGCAAAGCAGCGAAAAATTAAACTGCTGGTTATAGCAAATAAAGAGTTTTCGATGGAGGGAGTTCCAACAGAATACATTACCCTGACGGCGGAAGACGAAATAAAAGATTTACAAAATATGGATATTGGACTTTATCCAATCCCAATGACTGAGTGGAGCCTGGCAAGAGCAGCCTCAAAGCATTAACCTATATGGCTGTAGGTATACCTTTGTGGCCACGGCTTACGGAACTAATTTCAGAATTATGAACGATGGCGTTGAAGGCTTTTTGTGAAAAATGATAAGGAGTGGGAAGAAAACTGATTGCCTTAATTGACAACCCCGATTTGCGAAAAAGATGGGAGTGGCGGGCAGAAAAAAAGTAGTGGAAAACTATTCCATACAGGCAAACTATACGAAATACCTCCGGCAATGGAAATATTTGATAAGGAGGCATAGAAAATTTTCCGGTGTAATTCTGGGTTTTTAAAGAGGTCTGTTATTAATTCATACTAAAAATAAAGCGATGAAAAATTTACATGGCTGGCGTTGGCGGAATGCTGGGCGAAGCTTTTACAAAGTTTTTAAAGATGAGTATACCTTCGGTGTACCGATATTGATGTGAACGATGTATGGCTTTCTTATCTCGATTTCAGGGATCTGGAGAGCTATAAGAAAGATGTATTTATGTTTAAACCGGATTTTCTTTTTCATATTGGGGCGTACACGAGTCTGGAGTATTGTGAAGAAAATGAAAAAGAGGCGTATCGTACCAATACAATGGCAGTGGAAAATGCCGTCTATATCGCCAATGAGTTGGATATACCTATTTTGTATATAAGCACAGCCGGAATTTTTGATGGCAAGCAGGATACGTATGACGACTGGGATATGCCCAACCCGTTGGGAGTATATGCAAGAAGCAAATATATGGGGGAGCTGTTTGTAACACGGCATTGCCGGCGCCACCTTGTTTGCCGTGCCGGCTGGATGATGGGCAGTGGTCCGAAGAAGGATAAGAAGTTTATTCAAAAATAATGTCACAATTAAAAGAGGGGAAGAAAGAAATTTATGTAGTGGATGATAAATTAGGACACCTACTTATACCATTGATTTTGCCACTAACGTAAAAGCATTGCTCGAAAATGAGGTTTGGGGCTTATACAATATGGTATGTGGCGGAATAACCGGGCGGTTGGAAGTAGCTGAGGAATTAATAAACCTGTTGGGGTTAAAAGAAGACGTAAAAGTAACGCCGGTAAATTCAGACCACTTTGCAAAAGATTACTATGCACAACGGCCGCCCTCTGAAAGGCTGATAAACAGGAAACTGGAATTAAGAAGCCTGAACAATATGCGGGATTGGAAAATTTGCCTGAAGGAATACCCCGGATGAGTATTACCAAGGTTATCTTTCCAAATAAGTAAGCAGAATATTTTAATTGACTTTCTCGCAACCTTCACCCAATTAAATGATAAACTGGCGCTTTTTTCCTTTAACGGATGTGATAGCCGTGCCTTTGTGCTCGCTGCTTTTCTTCTTTCATTATAAGAAACCGGGCTTTAACAGGCAGCCTGATTTTTTACAAGGCGCATGTACCAGGGCCTTTTATTTTAAGATAATCGCTGCTATTTCGTTTACACTCATTACTGCTTTTTATTTTAAAGGGGGCGACACAGTGCTCTATTTTCATGCAACAAAAGACCTGAAAGCCGCTGTGGCTGGTGATGGCCCTGGCTTATTGGATATACTTACACGTAATAAGGTTGAATATAACGACGATCTGTTCCCTTATTTTTTTTATGACAATAATCCTTTCGGAAATACTCATTTATATATGTATTCTTCCAGCAATTTTTTCCCGGAAAATTTGCTTTAATACCATCTTATTTTTTTTTGATAGTTATCTGTGTATTAATTTATGTTTTGGTTTTTTGGCCCTGGCTGGTTCCATCAGAATATTTAAATTTTTCTATTATTACTATCCATCTTACAAGAAGGAGCTTGCTCTGGCGTCTATGTTTATTCCAAGAGTTACCTTCTGGAGTTCCAGGTCTTCTTAAAGATCCGATTTGTTTTGGTGCTATTGGCTTTATTCTTTATGCCATTCTGAGCATTTTTGTAAAAAAAAAAAATTTTCGGTCTCTCTTTTCTGATTAATTTGTGCGGGATTTTCTTTTTAGCATTAAAATTTATATTCTTTTGGCGCTAATTAAGCCTGTCGGTATGGCATTTTGCAGAGTTCAATAAAAAATAAAAGACAAGTTCCCTCGAAATGTTTTTCTCTTTTTAACATTTATTTCTTAGCTACTATTGCTTTTTTCTTTTAAATTTTTTTACACTCATATATTCTATTTCTGACATTTTTTTTTTTGTTAAAAAAGGGGTTTCTACTTTTTTCAATACATTTTCTCGACGGTCGAATTTTGATGTGTTTTGTCTTTTCATTTGTATTTGGCATTGCTGTAGGTGCTTCTACAACCAATTTTGGAGCATTGTCCCGGTATAAAATACCTTGTATGCCTTTTTATTTTATCATGTTATTACTGGTATATAAACAAAACTTCCTTATCCCAATGGTTTAATTCAATTATTAATTTTGGTTGGAAATAAAAATAGTGAAATGTGGTATAGCCGGCTCCATTAATTTTTCTCTCGATATTCCAAAATTGACCAAAGACCTTTGGCATCGTGGGCCGGATGACCAGGCCACCTTTGCCGAAGCCAACCTGCAACTGCATCATCACCGCCTTTCTATACTCGACATTGCCAGTGGCCATCAGCCCATGCATTTGGAGCATCTTACCATCATCTTCAATGGTGAAATTTATAACCACCAGGAGGTCAGGAAGAAATATAATTTGTCTTGCAAAACAAATTCTGATACTGAAACTATTTTGCATGCTTACGCAAAGCTAGGTGCAGATTGTTTACAGGATTTTGATGGTATGTTTGCCATGGCCATTTTCGACAGGAGTAAAAATGAAATATTCATCGCAAGAGACCGGGCAGGGAAAAAGCCATTATATTATTATACAAAAGGAGGAACATTTGTTTTTGCCAGTGAATTAAATGCCCTGCGGAACCAACTAGATGTTGCTGTTAATGAAACGCATATTCAGCAGTATATGCGTATGGGTTATTTTTATAAATCATCTACTCCTTACCGGGATGTGAATGAACTCCCCGCAGGTAGTTATGCTACTGTTTCTTTACACCACCCGGTTGTGCGGCTGGTAAAATGGTGGAATATTCATTCGTTTTATCAACGAAAATCAACCGACGATATTGATACGGCATTGAGTAAAACAGACGCAATCCTTCATACGGCAGTAAAGAACAGATTGGAGTCATCCGACCTTGAAGTAGGCTCTTTTTTAAGTGGTGGTATTGATAGTGGCCTGGTGACTGCTATTGCAAGTCAGTATAATAACAAACTAAAAACATTTACCGTTTCTTTCGATGGTGAATACGATGAAGCACCACTGGCAAAACTGGTGGCAGAACGTTATCATACTGATCATTACGAGATTAAGATATTTTTTGATAATCTTACCGGTGAAATTGAAAAGATATTGAGCAATTATGGTGAGCCTTTCTTTGATAGCAGTGCTATTCCCAGTTATTATGTAAGTGCAGCAGCGAAAAAAAAATTAACCGTTATTCTGAATGGTGACGGTGGCGATGAAATTTTCGGCGGGTACCGCCGCTATGTACCGTTTGCGAAATATGATTTTTTCAAATCAGGCACTGCAACAAAAAAAATTGCCGGTCTGCTGCATGCCCTAATGCCGGTAACAAACAATAAAAGAAGTAAATACAATTATATATACCGTTTGACTGACCTGGCCCGAAAAAATAATCTCCCTGTTTATCTTTCATCTACGATCGACAGTTTCGAAGGACTTGAAAAATTCTTGGTGAATGATAAGAGTTATCTTGACCTGGTAGAAACAGATTTTGAGTCGATGAATCAGTCTTCCCTTTCTGGTTTACAGAAGATGATGAATCTTGATTTTGATAATATTCTTCCCGGTGACCTCCTGGTGAAAATGGACATTGCCACGATGGCGCATTCATTAGAAGGCAGAAGCCCTTTATTGTGTAAAGACTTATTGGAGTATGTTCCGTCACTACCCGACAATTATAAATTAAAGGGCAGCCAAACAAAATATATTCTTCGTAAGCTGGCCGAAAAATACCTGCCTGCTGAGTTAATCAACCAGCCAAAACGTGGATTTGAGATCCCATTAAAAAAATGGATTGATAATGAGCTAAAGGATATGATCGCTTCCTATATTTTATCGCCCAATGCTTATTGTAAAAATTTTGTTCAGCCAGGTTTTATGGAAAATCTCTGGAACAGGAAAATTAAAACTGGAGATGAAAAAAGAGCTAAGATGCTCTGGACATTATTTGCACTGGAAGTGTGGTATAAGAAATGTTATTTGAAAGGTTAGCAAAACCTCAGTTATACGAGTTTCTGACTCAAATGAACCAACCACCCGACCAGAAAACGCCCCAAAAAAAACTACGGCAGCTTTACAAGCACAGCGAAAAGGCTGAATGTTTCGGAAATAAAAATAAACCACGGCGGGCACAGTGAACCACGGAGAAAACGCTGTGATACGCTGTGTTCTCTGTGGTTAAATAAAAAACTACGGCAGCTCTTACGAAGCACAGCGAAAAAGTGCTGTTATATCTTTTGTTTTCTGTTGTTAAATAGAAATAAACCACGGCGGGCACAGTGAACCACGGAGAAAACGCTGTGATACGCTGTGTTCTCTGTGGTTAAATAAAAACTACGGGTCTACAACACAGCAAAAATGCTGTTAATCTTTGTTCTGTTGTTAAATAGAAATAAACCACGCGGGCACAGGAACACGGAGAAAACGCGCCTTGTCAAAAAAAACGGCCTCAGCACAGAAAGTGCTGTTATATCTTTTGTTTTCTGTTGTTAAATAAAAATAAACCACGGCGGACACAGTGAACCACGAAGAAAGCGCTGTGATACGCTGTGTTCTCTGCGGTTAAAACTCAAAAATATTTCCCTCTTTAGTAATGCCTAAACTCATCCGCATCACCACTGCTCCCATCTCCTTAAAAGTGCTGCTGAGTGGCCAGATGAAATACATGCAGGAAAATGGTTTTGAGGTAGTAATGGTCAGCAGCGATGGAAGAGAATTGAGCGATGTTAAGGCTAATGAAGGATGTCGCCATCATATCATTCCTATGACAAGACGGATGACCCCTTTTGCAGATGTACGTTGTTTATGGTTGTTGTACCGTTTTTTCAAAAAAGAAAAACCAGCTATCGTTCATTCACATACTCCCAAGGCCGGCTTGTTATCTATGCTGGCTGCTAAATTGGCCGGTGTCAAGATCCGCATTCATACAATAGCCGGCCTGCGGTTTGTGACGACCAAAGGGTTTAGCCGCCGGGTTTTAATATTTATGGAAAAGCTGACAGGCAAAGCTGCTACTCATGTTTGGCCAAACAGCTTTTCGTTGGAAGAATATATAAAAGAAAATAAATTGGTCAGTCCCGCTAAATTGGAAGTAATAGGCTGGGGTTCCAGTAATGGTATAAAACTTTCCCGCTATTCACCAGCGGCTATTAAAGCAGAGAAGCTACAGGATACCAAAAAACTGATCCAGTATGATCCCTCCTTCATCTATTTTTTATCCGTTGGCAGAATTGTACATGATAAAGGCATGGATGAATTGCTGAATGCTTTTGTCAGACTATACTCCATAAACCCTGCTGTCCGGTTATTATTGGTTGGTGCATTTGAAGATGAAGTGGACCCGGTAAGTGATACAACAAGGCAGTTGATAAACACACATCCTGCCGTTATCATGGCCGGGTGGAGTGATGCTGTTGAATATTTTATGCCTTTGTCTTTTGCATTGGTCCATCCCGCACACCGGGAAGGCTTTCCGAATGTACTGTTACAGGCCGGTGCGATGGGTTGCCCCGTTATCTGTTCCCGTATTGATGGCAATATAGATATCGTAAAGCATCAACAAACAGGATTGATCTTTGAAGTCAAAAATGAAGATGAACTTTACAGTCAACTGAAATATGCGTTGGAGAATCCTGCAATTCTTCAGCAATATGCAACAACGCTCCGCCAGCAAATTGAACAGTATTTTGACCAGCCTATTGTTCACTCCCTCCTCCATAAAAAGTACATGGAACTGCTTGCTGCACAGGGCTTTTCCGCCTGATATCGGGAATCTACTATTCCGGTAAAAGTACTACTACCCAATTTCCCGTTTCTTTTATTCTAAAGTTTGGACTCGCCAAATCTGACTTTTACTTTTAAGTCAGAATCCAATAAATCCAAACAGAATGAAAACCACTCTCAAAAAACCAGTGGCCATTGTCGGCTATTCCGGCCACGCCTATGTCATCATTGATATCCTGCTGAGTGCAGGACGCCTGGTAACCGCTTATTGCGACCAGGAAAAAAAGGAATTTAACCCCTATCATTTAGACTATCTTGGAAAAGAAGCAGAGGTCATGAACAAACTGAAAAAGTTTGATTTTTTTGCCTGTGTAGGTCACAATGGTATTCGGGAGAAAATTCATACTAACCTTAGCCAGTACCTGGGTAACCCTATTAATGCAATACATCCCAGTGCCGTTATTTCTTCCTCTGTAAAAATGGGTGATGGAATAATGATAGCAGCGAATGCTACTTTAAATCCATTAGTGGAATTGGGCCGCGGTGTTATTTGTAATACCTCTACAAGTATCGACCATGAATGTATCATTGGCGATTTCTGTCATATCGCACCGGGTGCTGTACTTTGTGGAAATGTAACTGTTGGCAGAAGTACATTTATAGGTGCCAATGCGGTTATCCGCCAGGGTATTCATATCGGTAATAATGTAATGATAGGTGCAGGAACAGTAGTAGTAAAAGATATTCCGGATAACGCTACGGTTGTAGGTAATCCTGCCCGTTCATTGGTTAAGAAGCCTGCCCGTAAATTGATCGCAGCGTAAATAAAAAAATAAATTTTTATCGGGAAACCTGTGGGTACAAATATCCACAGGTTTTTTATTATTGGGGAACCTTTGCTACTGTATCATTTTCAATTTTGCTGCAACAACTTGTCCCGATATGTTGGATGTGACTACTAAAAATAAAAAGTACTGTTTATTGAAACCGCTTATGTGTTGTTCTTTGTGAGAACCCTTTTTTTCTTCAAATTCGTATCTGATGCTCCTTCCGGGTGCCTGTTATGTGGTCATTTCTCGATACCTTTGCACTTGCTAAAAAAGCAATATTATTAAACAAATGAACCCGAAGGATTTCAAGGTTTTATTCTTGCGGAAAAAGGATAATGAGTATGCCCAACGGGCAGAGAGTTATATAAAAGAACATTTTCCCTATACACTTATTTTTTCTGGTGGCCGGAAGGATAAATTGCCTCCCGAAGTATTGAATTGGAAAGGCGACCTTATCATTTCATTTATTTCCTCCTGGATTTATCCGCAACAGCTCTTATCCAATGCCGGTTTTGCAGCTATTAATTTTCACCCCGGCAGCCCGGAGTATCCCGGAACCGGCTGTACTAATTTTGCTGTCTATAATGGTGAGAAAGAATATGGTATTACCTGCCATCATATGAATGCAACAGTTGATACAGGCAATATCATACAGGTAAAACGGTTTCCCATAAAAGAAGAAGATACGGTTTACACGGTAACCCAACATTGTTATAAGCTGATTGAAGAGAGTTTTTACGAAATAATGGGGCTTATAGTAAAAGGTGAGCCGCTGCCGCTTACCAACGAGGCGTGGAAAAGAAAACCTTACACAAGAAAACAACTGGATGAACTTTGCCAAATACAGCCTGGCATGAGTAAAGAAGAAATTAATAAAAGGATAAAGGCCACAACTTATAAAACTCCGTGGGCTTTTACTAAAATTGGAAAACATATATTTAAATTAACAAGCAAATTATAATCTTAAATACAATCAACTATTTCCGATGTGTAGGGTTCATAAGCCCCTCCTTCGGAGGGGTTGGGGAGGCCACTAATATGATTTCTAAAAGCCCGATTACGGGAGTGGAGTACGAAATACCGGCAGTAAAAGATGATAAAGCCGGCATCGAAGCGTTTGTTGCACTGCACCCGGGAAAAAAAGTGGTAGTAGTGCAAGGATTAGGCTTTGTTGGTTCAGTAATGGGGCTTGTAGTTGCTAATGCACTCACTGAAGAATATGCGGTAATTGGCATTGATTTACCAACACCGGCTTCTTATTGGAAAATCCGTTCTATTAATGAAGGGGTGTTCCCGATTATTGCAAGTGACCCGAAGATTGATATCTATTATCAGCAGGCACTACAAAAAAAGAATTATTATGCTACATATGACAGCCATGCTTACAGCAAAGCCGATGTGGTGGTGGTAGATATAAATCTAGATGTGCAGAAAAAATCTGCCGTTAATAAAGATTTGGAAGGATATAGTGTTGATATGACTCCCTTCAAAAAAGCTATTGAAGCCATCGGTGCTAATTGTAAGGAAGATGTACTGGTGCTGGTGGAAACAACAGTGCCCCCGGGTACCGCACAAAAAATTGTGAGACCAATATTAGAAGAGAGTTTGACTAAGAGGGGATTAACGACTGATAAAATAAAAGTGGGCCACTCCTATGAAAGAGTGATGCCGGGTCCGAAATATATTGACTCCATACAAAATTTTTACCGGGTATTTGCCGGTACAGATGAGAAGAGTGCGGAAGCAGTTGAATCATTTCTGCGAACAGTTATTCACACCAACGAATATCCATTAACGAGATTGGGTAATACCAATGCTACGGAGATGGCGAAAGTATTGGAGAACTCTTACCGGGCCATGAACATTGCCTTTATGGTTGAGTGGAGCCGCTTTGCAGAAGAAGCAGGCGTAGATATTTATGAAGTGGTGAATGCCATCCGTATGCGGCCCACACATAAAAACATTATGCTGCCGGGATTGGGTGTGGGTGGCTATTGCCTGACAAAAGATCCGTTGCTGGCAAGTTGGGCAAGAATGAATTTATTTGGCAGCGAAGAAAAATTAGGGCAGAGTGAAAAAGGTGTTCATATTAACGATAAGATGCCGGTATATGCTTTTGAATTTTTACAATCTCAGTTCAATGGTTCATTGGATGGAAAAAAAGTGTTGTTGCTCGGAGTAAGTTACCTGAATGATGTAGGCGATACCCGGTATACACCGGTAGAAGGTTTTTATGATCAATTGGTCAATGCAGGATGTAATGTAACATTGCATGACCCGCATGTAAAGTATTGGGAAGAAAAAGATAACTGGATAAACCAGAACCTGGAAGAATTATTGACTGATGAGTATGACGTAGTAGTAATTACGACAGGGCATAAAGATTATAGAAACAATGAAGCATTGCTAAATACATTGTTGAGCAAGCCGGCTGCATTTATGTATGATACGATTGGGGTGTGGACCAAAGATGAAATAGAAGTACTGGTCGAAAAACATATAGTGAAGGTGTTAGGTAGGGGAGATCTTTAAATCCACCCACTTTGGTAAACAAATGTGCGACGCAAGAAACGATGATAGTTGTAATGCAGCTTGATTAATAAATAAAAAAGAAAACTATAAATATGCAGAATCAAAATACCCCTTCAGGGGTTGGGGGCAAAAACGTATTACTATTAGGTGGTGCTGGTTTTATCGGATATAATATCACAAAATACCTGGCTGAGAATAGAAACTATACCTTAACGATTGCAGACAATTTTGCAAGAGGTAAGCAGGATGATTATTTTAAAGAATTAGTCGAAAAGCACAACATAAAAGTAGTGGCGGGAGATTTTACTGACCCGGCCACCTTTAATCAATTAGATGAAGCATACGACCAGGTGTATATGCTGGCATCTGTGGTGGGTGTTGATAATGCGAATTCTATTCCGCATGAAATCATCCGCATCAACACAGCTTTAATTTTTAATACATTGGAATGGATTCGCCGTTCTAAAGTTGGGAAAGTTTTATTTACATCAACCAGCGAATGCTATGCAGGAACGATTGAAGCATTTGGCTACACCACCCCAACACCGGAAGAAGTGCCATTGTGTATCCAGGATATTGGTCATCCAAGATTTACGTACGCAGTAACAAAGATGTTAGGCGAAAGTGGTTTTCTTAACTATGCAAGAATACTCGGCTTTGAAGCCACGATAGTCCGTTACCATAATGTATATGGCCCACGGATGGGTTTCAAACATGTGATACCGCACCTGGTAGTTCGCTATAGAAAAAACGAAGACCCTTTTAAAGTTTATGGGCACGACCAGACAAGGGCTTTCTGTTATATAGATGATGCGGTGATGGGTACCGTGCTGGCGATGGAACAACCTGGTACTAATGGTGAAATCTTTCATATTGGAACTCAAGACGAGATTTCTATTGGCGATTTAATTCATTATGCAGGGGAGTTGATGAACTATAAAGGCACATTTGAAAATGCGCCAACTTACCCCGGTTCGGTAAGCCGCCGCTGCCCCGATATTACAAAAGCAAGAACACAATTAGGTTTTGAGCCCAAAGTAATGTGGAAGGAAGGATTGAAGATTACAGTGGATTGGTACAATGAATATCTTGAATCAGGAAAATTAGTATATGAGTAACGAAAAGTTTATTGCACTCAGTCTTCCCAATATTGCCGGTAATGAATGGAAGTATGTAAAAGATTGTTTGGATACTGGATGGATATCATCGGTAGGGTCTTATGTTACGCAGTTTGAACAAATGGTGGCTGACTTTGCCGGAGCTAAATATGGTGTGGCAGCGGTGAACGGAACCGCAGCGTTGCATATTTCTTTATTATTAAGCGGGGTAAAGCAACATGATTACGTTATTCTTCCTAATCTGACATTTGTTGCTTCAGCTAATTCAATAAAATACCTCGGAGCGGACCCTTTATTAATTGATGCCGACCCCAACCTATGGCAAATGGATTTGGATTTGCTCGAAGAGTTTTTAGAAAATGAAACGGATGAAAAGGACGGATATCTCTTTTATATAAAAGACGGTCGCCGCATCGGTGCTATTATGCCGGTGCATATTCTGGGTAATATGTGCGACATGGATCGTTTCTTATCTATCGTTAAAAAATATCCATTACCAATAGTAGAAGATGCTACAGAATCATTGGGTACTACTTATAAAGGAGTGAGTGCCGGAAAGTTTAGTCCCCTGGCTTGTTTTAGTTTTAATGGCAATAAAATTATTTCCACCGGCGGTGGCGGTGTCATTGTTACGGATGATGAAGCCCTTGCTAAACATGCCAAGCATTTAACCACTACTGCCAAGGCCAGTGCGGATGAATATTATCATGACGAAGTCGGATATAATTACCGTCTGGTAAATGTGCTGGCGGCTATTGGTGTGGGACAAATGGAATTATTGCCCTCTTTCATCAAACGGAAAAAGGAATGTGTGGCTTTTTATAAAAAGGAGCTGACGGGTGTAGCCGATATCCGTTTTCAGCAGGAATTACCAGGAGTGGAAACTAATGGCTGGTTATTTACTATTCAAACCGATAAACAACAGCAATTGCTCGATCATCTGAATAAAAATAAAATACTGAGCCGCCGCTTTTGGATGCCGATGAATAAACTGCCGATGTATAAGGATTGTGTGTATGTGCAGAAGAAAGACAACTCAGATTATATTTATAATACCTGCCTCAGTATTCCTTCTTCAACAAGCATAACGGATGAGGAATTAACTATTGTGGTCGATGAAATAAAAGCTGCCATTGGCTAATAGTAATACTTATGTACAATTTTGTAAAACGTTTCTTTGATATTGTCTTTTCCCTCCTGGCAATTATCATCCTGTTGCCCTTATTTATTCCAATAATTATTTTATTATTACTTACCGGTGAGCATGAAGTATTCTTCAGGCAGGAAAGGGTAGGCTATAAGAACAAAATTTTTAAAATCTTAAAATTTGCCACCATGTTGAAGAATAGTCCAAACATGGGCGATGGCGATATTACCAAGCGGGGAGATCCAAGAATTACTGCCGTGGGTAAATTTTTGCGCCAAAGCAAATTGAATGAGCTCCCACAGGTGTTTAATATTTTGTTCGGAGATATGTCTTTCGTTGGTCCCCGGCCCTTAATGAAAGTGGGCTTCGACCGTTATTCGGATGAAATGAAGGGAAAAGTGTACAATGTTCAGCCGGGACTTACGGGCATTGGATCCATTCAGTTCAGAGATGAAGAATTGATAATAACACAAAGTAAACTACCGCCGCATGAATGTTACAGGGATGTAATATTACCTTATAAAGGAGCATTGGAAGTTTGGTACCAGCAGCATAGGAACTTCTACACCGATTTTATGATATTGTTTCTTACTGCCTGGTATATAGTTTTCCCTAAGAGTGGATTGGTACATAAAGTATTTCCATCCCTTCCTAACAGAAATTTTTGATCTTATCTCCATCAAGTTAATAAATAAGTAATTTTAATTACTATTCTGAAATGTTTAAACTCTTTTCCAGATCAAAACCCGCCACCGGCACCATTGACCTGAGTGTACTGAAGGTGGATATGCACTCCCATCTGCTTCCGGGTATTGATGATGGTTCTCCTGACATCGCCACTTCACTGAGCCTGATAAAAGGGATGATGGACCTGGGCTATACCAAACTGGTTACCACCCCGCACATCATGTGGGATATGTATAAAAACACCAATGAAATTATTTCACAAAAACTGCAAGTACTAAGAGAAGCAGTAAAAACAGAAGGGTTGAATGTTGAAATTAATGCTGCTGCAGAATATTTCCTGGATGATTATGTTGCCGGACTAATCAAAAGCGGCACTCCACTATTAACCTTCGGGGAAAATATGGTTTTGGTAGAGTTTTCGATGGCTTACCCTTCACACAGCTTAAAAGATATTTTGTTCGATATGCAGATGCAGAATTACCAGCCGGTAATAGCCCACCCCGAACGATATTTATACCTCGACCAGAACAAAGGATTTTATGAAGAATTGAAAGATATCGGGTGTTTGTTCCAGCTGAACCTTCTTTCCCTTGGGGGTTATTATGGTAAATCGCCACAGGAGTTGGCACTCTATCTTATCAAAAAAGGCCATTATGATTTGATTGGTACGGACCTTCATGGTTTCCGTCACCTGGAAGGACTCCGGAATCCCGCCATCATTGCTCCAATGCTGAAGCTACTGGAAAGTGGCAAAATCCGTAATTCCCAACTATAAATCTTATTTTTTTGTTGAAGAGTTTGGCCATATTGGTTGAACTTTTTTTATTTGGGGTTGTTTTTATTATACTATGAATGCATTTACCATCAAAGACCTCGAAAATCTATCAGGTATAAAAGCCCACACCATCCGCATCTGGGAGCAGCGGTATAATTTCCTCAAACCTCACAGAACAACAACGAATATCCGCTATTACAGCAATGATGAATTAAAAACCGTACTCAATATTGCCCTTTTGAACAAATATGGTTTCAAGATTTCCCATATCGATAGGATGCAGCCGCAAGAAATCAGGGAAAAGATTTTGTCATTAGGAGATGTCCGTGCCATTCAGGAACGAATTATAAATGACCTGGTTCAGGAAATGGTGGATCTCGAAATAGAAAAATTTGAGAAGATTCTTACTAATTATATAGCTGCCAAAGGAATTGAAAGAACAGTTATACAAATTATTTTTCCCTTCCTGGAGAAAATTGGTATTCTCTGGCAAACAGGGCATGTAAATCCGGCGCAGGAACATCTGGTTACAAATATAATCCGCCAGAAACTGATCGTTGGAATTGAAACAACTGTATCTCACATAAAACTGGATAAAACATTTCTATTGTTTTTGCCCGAGGGAGAACATCATGAGCTTGGCCTGTTGTTTATGTACTATCTTATCAAGAGCCGGGGAGCAAAAGCCATTTATCTCGGAGCCAATGTTCCGGTAAAGGATGTGGAACATGTCATCAACCTGAAAAAGCCTGATATTGCTTTTACACATTTAACTGCTACAGCAGCCAATTTCAACTTTGAGAAATTTCTTAATAACATTGAACAAAGATTTGTTGGTATTAATACAGTTATTTCAGGTCAGCTAACTCAGCAATACAAGAAAAAAGTACCCGCATCTGTCCAGTTTAAGAAGTCCTTGCAGGAAGTAATG
This sequence comes from Chitinophagaceae bacterium, assembly GCA_016719015.1. Taxonomy (GTDB): domain Bacteria; phylum Bacteroidota; class Bacteroidia; order Chitinophagales; family Chitinophagaceae; genus JJ008. The sequence continues at coordinate 209,166 of JADKAZ010000005.1, read as the reverse complement.
GATTATCTATCATCACTTTAAGTTATTCAAAATTGTCATAAATGGCGTCGCCTCTTATTTAACTAAAATGGGGGAAAATAGATTTGGCGGCGTAAATATTTTGTTTAACTTTACATTCTAACAATTAAACAAAAAACTATGTCAAGCCCTGAATTTAATGAAATGTTGCTGACCAATGCAGATTTCCTTAAGCCTTTTGCAATTAACCTTACAAGGGATAGTGAAGCAGCAAATGACCTATACCAGGACACATTATACAAGGCCCTGGCTAATCATGATAAATACAATTCAGGTACTAATATCAAGGCCTGGTTGTTTACAATAATGAGAAATATTTTTATTAACAATTATCGTAGAAAAGCTAAACAAAAAACCATATTCGATAATACGCCTAACGACTTTCTCATCAATCAGAATCAGGTTACTGTTAGTAATGCTGCGGAGAGTGATATGCGGATAAAGGAAATTAAAAAAGCAATACAAGAGTTGCCAGAAATATTTAAAACACCTTTTTTATTGTATTTTGACGGCTATAAGTATAATGAAATAGCTGACGTATTAAACGAGCCGCTGGGGACCATCAAAAGCAGAATTCACTTTGCGAGAAAACTCTTGAAGGAGCAGATCAGCCGGTTCTAAAAATTTATTTCTGTGGCTGAAAAATCGGTGATTGTTATTGGTAGCGGATTTGCAGGATTATCTGCGGCTTCTTTTATGGCAAAAGAGGGTTGGAAGGTAACCGTACTTGAAAAAAATACAACGGCGGGTGGCCGGGCAAGGCAGTTAAAAGAAAACGGGTTTACCTTCGATATGGGTCCAAGTTTTTACTGGATGCCAGATGTTTTCGAACGATACTTTAACCAGTTTGGTAAAAAAGTTAGTGATTATTATTCACTCCATCGTCTTGATCCTTCCTATCGCATTTATTGGGATGACGGCTATACAGATATGCCTGCCGATTTTGAGCAATTGAAAAAAATCTTTGAGTCAATAGAACCAGGCAGTGCTGAAAAGTTGGAAAAATACCTGAAAGGCGCTGCTTATAAATATGAAGTAGGTGTAAACAAATTGGTGTACAAACCCAGTCGTTCGCTTACAGAGTTCATGGACTGGGAAACTATCAGCGGGGTCTTTAAACTCCAGGTTTTCTCCTCTATTAAAAGTCACATCGCAAAATACTTCCGGCATCCAAAGTTGCGGCAGATAATGGAATTTCCTGTTTTGTTCCTTGGTGCTTTACCGGAAGATACACCAGCACTTTACAGCCTGATGAATTATGCAGATATCAAAGGTGGTACCTGGTATCCGCAGGGCGGCATTTACGCTGTGGTAGATGGAATGTACAGACTTGCGGTGGAATTAGGCGTAAAATTTCATTTTGAGGAAGATGTAAAGGAAATAGCTGTTAAAGAAGGGACTGTAAAAACGGTATCAACAGACAAAGCTATTTATGAGGCCGATGCCGTTATTAGTGGCGCAGATTATCATTTTACAGAAACAAAATTATTGTCCGAACAATATAGAAGTTATTCCGCTGCTTATTGGGACAAACGGGTAATGGCACCTTCTTGCTTAATGTATTATGTGGGACTGAATAAAAAACTGAAACAACCCATACATCATTCTTTATTTTTTGATGTACCCTTTGAACAGCACGGCAAAGAAATTTATAAAGACCCCAAATGGCCGGCTGAGCCATTATTTTATGTAAGCGTTTCATCGCTAACGGATGATACAGTGGCCCCGGAGGGGCATGAAAATATTGTTTTTCTTATTCCTATAGCTTCTGGTTTGGAAGGAGATACAGAAGAATTAAGAGAAAAATATTTTCAACTTATTGCAAAAAGAATGGAAAAGCAGACCGGCGAATCAATTTTAGATTCAATTGTTTATAAAAAAACTTTTTCCGTCAGTGATTTTGTGCATGATTATAATTCGTTTAAAGGCAATGCATATGGATTAGCCAACACATTACGTCAAACAGCTATATTTAGACCTTCATGTCAAAGTAAGAAAGTAAAAAATTTATTTTACACAGGTCAGCTTACCGTGCCGGGACCGGGAGTTCCGCCCAGTTTAATCAGCGGCGAGGTAGTGGCTAAACAAGTAATTAAAGTATTGGGATAAATTACTTATTTTACAATCCGATGATTCAGTTGTTTCATACCACCAGTCAAAACTGCAGCCGTGTTGTTACGGAGAATTACAGTACGTCTTTTTCATCAGCCATCCGGCTGTTGCATAAAGATTTGCGGACGCCTGTTTTTAATATCTATGGCTTTGTAAGGTTTGCAGATGAGATTGTTGATACTTTTCATGATCATGATAAAGAAGTATTGTTAGAACAGTTTAAAAAAGAAACATACGATGCTATTCAGCGGGGTATTAGTCTTAACCCCATCCTCAATAGTTTTCAACGAACCGTAAATGAATTCAATATTGACCTGAAACTGGTCGATGCTTTTTTTCATAGTATGGAAATGGATTTAAGTAAGAAAGTGTACGATTGCGAGGGATACAAAGAATATATTTATGGCTCTGCAGAAGTGGTAGGCCTGATGTGCCTATATGTTTTTTGTGAAGGGAAAAAAGAATTGTACGATACTTTAGAAGAACCGGCCCGTTCATTAGGTGCAGCATTTCAAAAAGTTAATTTTCTGAGAGATATAAAAGCCGATTTCAACGGTCTGGCAAGGGTTTATTTCCCCGGATGTGATTTTAATAATTTTACAGAGTCGGAAAAAAGGGGAATTGAAGAAGATATTCATGCTGATTTCCGTAATGCCTATCAAGGAATAACACAGCTTCCGCTAAAAGCAAGATTTGGAGTTTATGTTGCTTATAAATACTATCTGTCTTTATTCAAAAAGATTAAAAAAATGGAACCGGCCAGGGTTCTTGAGGAAAGAATCAGGATTCCTAACTACTACAAAGTGATGATCATTCTCCGGGCAGGTGTAAAAAATCAGTTACGTTTGATTTAAAAATGGAGTTGACGCAGGTAATATTAGTGGATGTCAATGACAGACCAGTCGGGTCTATGGAAAAAATGCAAGCCCACGAACAGGGGTTGCTTCACCGTGCTTTCAGTGTTTTTATTTTTAATGGAAAAGGAGAGATGCTCTTGCAGCAAAGGACTTTAAGCAAATATCACAGCGGAGGGTTATGGACAAATGCCTGTTGTAGTCACCCATTCCCGGACGAAGAGACTGCAGAGGCGGCCCGACGAAGACTAAAAGAAGAGTTAGGTTTTGAAACACCTATCGAAAAAGTATTTGACTTTGTTTACAAAGCTGACTTTGATAATGGATTAACCGAGCATGAGTTTGACCATGTTTTTACCGGGGAATATGAGGGTGAAATTCTTTTAAACAAAGAAGAGGCTATGGATGTTTGTTATAAAGATGTACAGGAAATTAAACATTTACTACAGGAATATCCAAAGGAGTATACAGCCTGGTTTCATCTTGCATTCCCTAAAATTGAAACCTGGTGGAAATTGCGATACAAGCATAAACCCGATGGTTATCGGGTGATATAAAGTCTATAATTTTGCACTACAATGGCAACTGTTTATTATATACTGGTTTTACTGGGAACCTTCCTGATCATGGAAGGATTAACATGGTGTATTCACCGCTATGTTATGCATGGCTTTTTATGGTACCTGCATAAGGACCATCACCAGGTGAGACCAGGAATTTTTGAAAAGAATGACCTTTTCGCTATCATTTTTGCAATTCCCAGTTTTCTGTTGATTTATTTTGGTACATATGATCATGTCTGGTGGATGCAGTCAATTGGTTTTGGCATCATGGCGTATGGGTTTGCTTATTTTATTGTGCATGATGTAATTATTCACCAACGTTTTAAATGGTTTAGCCGCAGTAACAATACGTATGTAAGAGCTATACGCTGGGCACACAAAATGCACCATAAGCATATTAATAAGGACCACAGTGAAAGTTTTGGATTTTTACTGGTAAATAAAAAATATTGGGATAAAGTACGCCGGGATAAAAAATTGATGGCAGGCAGCAGGAAAGTAGAATATGCCCCAGAAGCCGATTAATTGCCTCTTCAACTCCTATCTTTAGCATTCAATCTTTATTTCTGAATTCTCCCGTTCAATACGATTACATTATAGCAGGTGCCGGTTGTGCCGGGCTTAGCCTTGCTATACACATGATTCATGCTGGTCAGTTAAGCAATAAAAAAATTCTTATTGTTGATAAAGACCAAAAACAAAAAAATGATCGAACCTGGTCTTTCTGGGAAACCAAACCGGGAATATTTGAAGAGGTGGTGTACAGAAAATGGAAACATACCTGGTTTCATAGTGCTGATTTCTCCCGTCTGCTTGACTTGTCGCCGTATGAGTATAAGATGATACGGGGAATTGATTTTTACCAATATTGTTTTACTATCATTCAGCAACATCCGAATTTTGAAATAAAATACGGTGACATACAATTAATAACAAATGAAGACAATCTTGCTGTAGTTCAGCTAAACGATGAAAAGATTACAGCAGAATATATTTTCAACAGTATTCTATTTGAAAAACCAGCATTAAAGGATAAGGACTATTACTTGCTTCAGCACTTCAAGGGCTGGATTATTGAGACCGATACACCTGTTTTTAATCCTTCAGAAGCTACCCTCATGGATTTTAGAACAGGACAGCAACACGGTACTACGTTTGTGTATGTAAAGCCTTTTTCTGCAACCAAAGCATTGGTTGAATACACTTTGTTCACTGAAAAATTATTGGAGCCATCCCAATACGATATTGGCCTGAAAGATTTTATACAGCGTTTTCTTAAAATCGAATTGTACAAGATAACAGAGGAAGAAGTTGGTATAATACCGATGACGAATTATAAATTTCCTGCTGTTGATGGCCGTATTGTTAATATTGGTACAGCCGGTGGCCAAACGAAGGCTTCCAGTGGTTACACATTCCGGTTTATTCAAAAACATTCGGCCCGTATAGTTGACAACCTGGTTAAAAGAGGTAACCCGTTCATTGCATTACCCGGCGGGCCAAGGCGGTTTAAATTTTATGACAGTACACTGCTTCACATATTAAAACATAACAAACTACCCGGGGATAAAATATTCACCCGGTTATTTAAAAAAAATAAACCCCAGCAGGTGCTGAGGTTTTTGGATAATGAGAGTTCTTTAAGTGACGAACTAAAAATTATTTCTTCTTTGCCAACATTGCCATTTCTAAAGGCAGCATTGAAACAATTTTAATTACTGATCAGGGTCCATCTGCATAAACTCCCTCTTCACTGCTTTAAGCATACTAAAAAGTTGTGCTACCTGTATCATCAGTAATACACCTAATGCCAGCATTACATACCAGGGCAGATTGATTGTTTTAACAGGCTCTGCAACTTTTTGGAACTTGGCTATATGCCAGCCTGAAAGGGCCGAACCAAATGCCATTCCCACCAATAGAAATGAAATAAGAGAGTACACCACTTTCATAAACATGATACGCATGGTGGAATAGCCCACTTTAAAATTTTCGAGGATGGCAGCAGGAATGATTAATACTAATGCTATCCAGCTCCAGTTTTTTTGGAACCATTCACCATTTAGTGTCAGGTTTAATAAAAGAACCAGTACAATAGACATCAATCCCCATGGAATAGTTAGAAATGCAGAAGGTTTGTGTGTTTGGGTTGGCATGACAGGAGGTTTTGTTGTGGGAAGGAAGATAGAAAATATAAGGCAGAAAATAAAAAGCCACTTTGCAATCGCAAAATGGCTGTTGAAGTGGCTCGCCAGGAATCGAACCTGGATCTGGAGCTTCGGAAACTCTTATACTATCCATTGTACTACGAGGCCAAAATAACTAATATTTAAAATTCATCAGAAGCGTCGAACTCTTATACTATCCCTGTCCAACTGGCGTCTGCCGGGCGGGCATTGTACTACGAGGCCGGCTTACTTTATCAGGCCGCTGGCATTTGTTGCAAACACTTTTACGGCAATAGCCAGCAAAATTACGCCAAAAAACTTTCTTACAGCCATTAAACCAGCTTTACCTAATGCTCTTTCAATCAGATTTAGCGAACGAAGTACGAAATAGATTACAGCCAGGTTAATCACTATAGCCAGTAAGATCATGTATTCGTTTTTATCTGCTCTTTCAAAAGTGGCTTTTAACGACATAATAGTGGTAAGTGTTCCACTCCCTGCTATTAAAGGGAAGGCAATGGGTACCAGTGTTCCTGAAGGAACTCCTTTTTCAGCTTTAAAAAATTCTATACCCAGTACCATTTCCAGTCCTAAAATAAAGATGACGATTGAACCTGCTACAGCAAAGGATTTTATGTCAACGCCTAATAGATTTAAAAAAGGCTTGCCACCAAAAAAGAACAACACCATTAATGAGCCTGAAATAAGTGTTACTCTCCAGGGATTAAGAGTACCCATTTTTTGCTTGATAGAAATAAGCATCGGAATAGAGCCTATCACATCAATAACAGCAAAAAGTGTAAAGGTCAGCGTAAGAAACTCCTGGAGGTTAAACTGCATGAGGATGGGTTTCTGCAAAAGTACTTATCTGAAGATATATTTCTCTGTAAAGTAATTCAGTTCAAAAACAAGTGCCGGGCAATTTATAAATAGAATTATTTTTTAATTGCTTTAATCCATTGAAAGGAAAGACCAGCGTAGTAATTACGTTTAGGGGCAGCATTATAAAAACGATTTGCTGCTGCATTAATATCATTGCCTAAGCTATAGGTTTCGTCCAGCAGATTATCTGCACCGGCATAGAAATTAAACTTGTATTGTTTTTTAAGTGTTTTTTTCCAACCCAATCGCCAGCCGAGAAGATGATAGGAATCAGCAGTAGCTGTATTGGCATCATTCAGAAAAATTTTAGAAGCCATGTAAAATGTCAGGTTGGAATAAACACCATTTTTTATCTGGATATCTCCTAAAACAGACAATGTGTTAGAAGGAACGGAAGGAACAGTTTTGTTTGAAAAATCATCAACGCCTTTTATAAAACTGCCATAGCGGAAATGATTATATGTATAGGCAGCATTGACTCTGTAATAATCAATAAAACCTTTTCTGCTGCTTATTAACAAATCGCCGGTTATTTCAAGTCCTTTCTGACGAACATCTCCGGCGTTTACAAAGAAATCGGCACCCGAAATATCCCGGCGTTGAACTAAAGCATTATTTAGTTTGAAATAAAAGCCCGTTGCTTCTAACCGTAGTTTGCGATGAAACAAATTATAACTGGCTGTCATTTCATAATTCCATCCATATTCAGCTTCCAGGTCCGTACTGATAACACCTGTTGATGGGAGTAACTCGGCAACGGTAGGCGGAGAAAACCCCCTTGAAACAGTTGCTCTGAGTGAAAAGTCGTTGGTGAAAACTTTCTTTAATGAAATTCTTGGCGCCAGTTCGTTTTTATAACTCCGCTTTTGTTGCAGCACCGGGTATCGGCTTAGCCTGGAAAATTCAACTTTAGTTTTATTCAAACTAATTCCCGCACTGATAAACCAGCTTGCCTGTATGTCTGCATCGCCCTGTACAAAGATGCTGTAAGTGGTGTAGTTTATATCATCGTTGGTTTGCAGGGTATCAGGGTTCCCGTTTTTGTTCTTCGAAACCTGTGTGTTGAAATAACCTTGCTGAAACTCACTGCCCGCTATTAACTGCAAACTGCTTTTATCGTCAGTCTTTTTGTTATAGGCAAAAACTGTTCTGCCACCAAAGCTGGGTTCGTTTCTTCTTTCATAGTTTCGGATGGCTGAGTTTTTGATTTGTGCAAAAGCACCATATAAAGTGGTGGTATTTTTAAATGTACTATTAATAGTGTACATGTTGGTGAATCCCGCAGTCAGTGTTTTCTGAAAAATTGCGGCCTGTGCATTTACGGCAGAAGGAAATCCGCCACCGGCTGGTCTGGCTGCTTTAGGATTGGCAGTAAACTCAGCCAATGTTAATGCACCCGGGAGTTTGGTAATACATATCATTGTATAAAAGAGAAGCGGAAAGCTGTTGCTTATCAGAAAGTTTTAACTGTGATTGCCAGGAGAAGTTATCCCGTCGCATTTTTGTTTGTATCCTGTAACCATCGCTTTGGTTATGTGCATAGGTAAATTGATTTTTATTTTCCCTGGTCCCAAATCTTGCGGAGGTAAAAACATTTTGCAGGTTGTAACTCCCCGTCAGGTATTCAAGACTGGCACCCGGTTGCCAACGATCAAAATTATTTACCAGTATCAACCCACCGGTTCCAGCACCATACATGCTGCTGGCCGGGCCTTTAAAAATTTCAATAGAAGAAAAATTATTCCAGGCAAACTGGTTGAAATAGGTATTACCACCCGGGTCTGTAACAGGAATATCGTTCCAATATACTTTCACATTGCGTACCCCAAATGGTGAACGCAACGAACTTCCCCTGATATTGATGCGATAACTGCCGGGTGACCGTTCTTCCATCCGAACTCCGGATACGGTATTAAATCCATTGACTAAGGAAGTTTTATTATAACGATCACCATTATTGAATTCAATTATTTTAACTACGGCTACTGAATTGGATACTTTCCGGTTTTGTTCAAATGCTTTTACGGTTACTTCGTCCAGTGATTTTAAGGAATCCGTTTCATCCTGCTGCGCAGTAGAATTATACGACAAGATTAGTAATGCTGATAGAGCAACTACTATTTTCTTCATGGTATTGGTCTTGATTAGTTGATAAAGATAAATTGTTTATTTGTTATCTTCAATGCATGACTGCAAAGAATAGGTTAGGACTATTTGACTTTACAATGATTGTGGTAAGTCTGGTGATCGGTATGGGCATTTTCCGTACACCGGCTAATGTAGCAGCTGCATCCCCCACACCCCTTATCTTTTTTATTGCATGGATCGCCGGAGGACTGGTAGCTCTTTGCGGAGCATTGACATATGCAGAGATAGGTTCAAGGCTGCCAGTTATGGGTGGTTATTACAAAGTGTTTTCTTATGCCTATCATCCATCTATAGCATTTGCTATTAACTGTATCATTTTAGTAAGTAATGCTGCTTCAGGCGCTGCTGTGGCACTGGTCGGTAGTGAATATATTACCAGTGTCATTATTCCGGACACCAAAGATGTGAACTATATTCAAACTGTTCATATTGTGATTGCTTTAGCAGCTATTGCCATTTTTTATGGTGTCAACATGCTTGGTCTACGGTTAAGTGCAAAAACACAAACGGTACTTACCATTATTAAGATTGGATTAGTTCTTCTGTTAATCACTCCCTTGTTTTTTGTATCCGGTGAACCAGCAGCAGGCACTTCATTAATTACTTCATCTATAGACCCGGGCTTTAAGGAATATATCAAAGCATTTGGTATTGGCCTGGTGGCAGTCAGTTTTACGTATGGTGGCTACCAGCAAACCATCAACTTTGGTGCGGAAGTAGATAAGCCAAACAGAAATATCCCACGGGGTATTTTTATGGGTATTTTTATTATTATTACTTTATACCTTACTATTAACTACGCCTATGTTCATGTTATAGGATTTGAAGAATTAAAGACGAGTAAGAATATCGCCGCCATTATGGCCTCTAAAATATTTGGAGTAAATGCAGAACGGATTTTGTCTGTACTGTTATTTCTCAGTGTGCTGGCTTACGTCAATGTTTTATTATTAAGCAACCCGAGAGTAATGGTAGCAATGAGTGAAGATCAAATTTTGCCAGCTGTGTTTCAGAAGCGAAATAGCAAGGGGGCATTGCCATTAGCCTTAACAGTTTTTGCGGGATTGGCAGCCATTATTGTTTTTTGGGCCAAAGAATTTGATACGTTACTGAGCTTTACTATTTTTTTGGATTGTTTTGGGATGGTTCTTTCAGCAGGTAGTATTTTTATAATACGTAAACGTACCGCCCATCTTAACGGAACCGGTATTTATAGTATGAAGCTTTATCCGATTTTGCCATTAGTATTTATTGCTGCTTATTCTTTTGTTGCAATCAGCTTATTAATTAATGAAACGAGGTTGTCGTTAATAGGGTTGGGTGTACTTGCAGGATTCGTCGCCTTATATTTTGTAGTAAAACTTATCCAACCAACCGGCAAAATAAATTCCTGATATGGATATTTCTCAAATCATCAACGAACTCGGCGAAGACAGGGAGAATTATTTCAACGCTGTTGCTCCGCCTATCATGCAGACCAGCAATTTCGCTTTTAAAAAAGTGGCAGACCTTTCAAAAGCTTTTGAAGATGAAATGGGCGGTTATTTGTACAGCCGCGGATTAAATCCAACTGTTGATATTCTCCGTAAAAAATTAGCGGCCCTGGATGGGGCAGAAGATTGTTTGGTTTTTAATAATGGAGCTGCCGCTATTTTCGCTGGTATTTTTGCTAATTTAAAACAAGGTGATCATATTGTGTCTGTCAAAGCTCCTTATACCTGGGTGCAAAGAATGTTTGATGTGATATTGCCAAGATTTGGCGTGACTGCAACTTATATTGACGGAACTACCATAGAGAAATGGGAAAATGCGACAACACCTAATACTACTTTTTATTACCTGGAATCGCCCAATAGCTGGGATTTTGCAATACAACCTATACAAGAAGTAGCGGCATTGGCCAAATCAAAAGGTATCACCACATTAATTGATAATAGTTATTGCACACCATTATATCAAAAACCAATAGAAATGGGAATTGATATGGCGATGCAGACAGCTACCAAGTACATCGGTGGGCATAGTGATACGTTGGGGGGTGTACTCTGTGGGAGCCATGAGATGATGAAAAAAATATTCGATAGTGAATATCTGAATATCGGAAGTGGTATTCAACCTTTCAATGCGTGGTTGCTTATCAGGGGTTTGAGAACGTTGCCGGCAAGAATTGAAAGAATTACTAAGTCAACCGCCGAAGTGGTTGCTTATATGAAGCAGCACCCAAAAGTGGAGTCTATTCTTTTTCCGTTGGATGAGAGCTTTCCACAATACCAGCTGGCAAAAGAACAAATGAAAGGGGCCTGCGGCTTATTCACTTTTGTATTGAAAACCGATAAAAGAGAACAGGTGGTGAAGTTTTGTGAGTCATTGAAGCATATCATGATGGCGGTTAGTTGGGGAGGCCATGAAAGCCTTGTAATTCCCAAATGTGCCGGAATAAAGCCGGCTGACTTTGATCCAGGTAACAAAGAACACCGTTATATCAGGATGTATATTGGGCTGGAAGATCCAGTCTATCTTATTGCTGATATCGAACAGGCCTTAGCCAGTGTTGAATAAAACTTTCGCTGAGTAACGAAGCCAATTCATTTATTTTTGTTGCCAATTAGCAGTAAAACATTTGTTTAATATGAGTAAATCATTGAAGTGGATTTTATTAATTGTTGCCATACTGGTTGTGGTTTTTTTAGTTTTTAGAAGGAAGGGCGGTGGCGCCAAAATTGAAAATGTAGCAACCGAGAAAGCTATTAAACGGACTATTATAGAATCGGTTTCTACCAGCGGAAAAATTTATCCGGAAACAGAAGTTAAAGTGAGTCCCGATTTTTCCGGCCAGGTAACAGAGCTAAAAGTGTCCGAAGGCGATAAAGTAAAAAAGGGACAGATACTAGCCCGTATTAACAATCGATCCTCTATTGAGGCTCCTATTGATGGAGTCGTTTTATCATTAAAAGTAAAGAAGGGGGAAAGTGTGACAGGTAACAGTTTCAGTGTAGGAACAGAAATGATGATGGTTGCCGACATGTCGGTATTGGAAGTAAGAGTTGATGTAGGGGAAAATGACATTATTAAAATAAACATTGGAGATTCTGCCGATGTGGAAGTAGATGCCTATAATAACAGAAAGTTTAAGGGGGTTGTAACCCGGATGGCCAATAGTACTAAAGGAAGCAGCGGTATCATGTCTTCCTCAAATGATGTTACGAATTATGAAGTGCGGATAAGATTGGATTCAACGTCCTATAAAGATCTTGCGGACAAACCATTTCCCTTTCGGCCGGGAATGAATGCCAGTGCAGAAATAAGAACAAAGCGAATAGAGAACACACTGGCAGTTCCAATAGCAGCTGTCAATGCCAGAGTAAAAGGCAGTGATAAAAGCATGGAGGATAAACGAATAGAAGAAAAAGCAATTAAAGATGAAGATGCCGCTTCCCCACCTGCAAAGGAAAATGAGCTGGAAGAAATTGTATTTGTTTTGCAAAAGGATGGTATAGTAAAAAAAGTAGTGGTGGAGTCGGGCATACAGGATATTAACTACATTGAAGTTAAAAAAGGATTAATGGAAGGTGATGAAGTGGTGATTGGACCGTACGCAGCTCTAAGTAAAAATCTTAAAGATGGTATGAAGGTAAAAGTGGTGCCAAAGGATAAATTGTTCGAAAATTAGAGAGATATGTTTCGGGTTTTGAGTTGCGGGCTACGAGCCATTCTCTGCTGAATTGTGTTGAAAAAGCTTAGTGCTTTAAATCTCGAAACTCGTAGTTCATAACTCACCGCTAAAAAAAACAAAGTTCAGTTATGACATTTGGCATCATAGGCAGTGGTAGTTGGGCAACCGCCTTAGCGAAAATTCTTACTGATAGGAAGCATTCCATTAATTGGTGGATAAGAAACACTGATGCTATAGACTACATCAAAAAAAATAGTAATAATCCAAACTATCTGCGTTCAGCTAAATTTGATACTTCTTTATTGACAATGTCTCCGAAAATCGAAGATGTTGTAGCACAATCAAATGTCTTAGTGGTGGCAGTTCCATCAGCCTATGTTGAAGAGAGTCTGGGTATATTGAGATCCAATGATTTTAAAGGAAAGAAGGTTGTTTCCGCCATAAAAGGACTGTTGCCGGAAAAGAATATTTTATTAAATCATTATTTACAAACACAATTTAGTTTTCCACTTGAAGATTATTTTGCAGTACTGGGGCCTTGTCATGCAGAGGAAGTAGCGGAGGAAAAATTATCTTATCTCACTTTTTCGGGTATCGATATAACCACGGCGTCAGAAATCGCATCTCATTTTACGACTGATTATATAAGCACCATCATTAACCATGATATACTGGGTGTTCAGTTTGCAGCCGTCCTTAAAAATATTTATGCATTGGGAGCTGGTATTGCACATGGTCTTGGATACGGAGATAATTTTCTCAGTGTTTATATTGCTAATGCTGCCGATGAAATGGCCGGGTTTCTTAAAAGATTTGGTGCTGAACATATCACTGTAGGGGAACATGACGGTGAAGACCCCATCACTCATCGTAAAACGCCTAATTATGCAGCTTCCGTTTATCTGGGCGATCTCCTGGTTACCTGTTACTCTCTGCATAGCCGTAATCGGGGTTTTGGTAAAATGATAGGTGAAGGGAAGTCGGTGGAAGGCATAAGAAGCGAAATGAACATGGTTGCAGAAGGCTATAATGCTGCAAAATGTATTTATCATATTAATAAATCGGTGGGAGCAGCTATCCCAATTGCTGAAACTATATATAATATACTCTGGGAAGATGTTAAACCTTCTGAAGGGTTTAAACGCATAGAACAGGTGCTGGTCTGAGAACATAAACAGGAAGTGATAAATTAAACTTAACCCTATGCCACTCTCTTACCATGGATTTGTCCCCGCTGCCATTTTAATAATGGTGCTTTGCCTGGCAGGAAAACAATTGTATGATTACTGGAAAAATTATCATCAAAAACTTTAACTTCACGGGTAGTAAATTAGTTGCCTCATGATACAGTTTTTCCAGGTATTATTTTTAATTGCCGCAGTTATTCTTATTGTATTAAATGTGCTTGAATTTAATAAATGGCAGGAAAGCAGAAAAGAGGGAAGCACTAAGCCTCATCCTATTAAATGGTTCTATTTTATTCTTACCTCATTGGTGGCACTTGGATGTGTACTAAATATTATTGTAACCTGGTTGAGGAAAGGTTAAAAGAAGAGATCCGACGCTATTCCATCAGCTAATAATTTTCCTTCTCTTGTCAGTACCAGTGAGTTGTTTTCCAACCTCATTAATCCGGCAGTAATGAAACGCTGGCTTTTTTCAAGCAGTTCATTTCCTGCAATAGCAAGACTCAGTCCTTCTTTTGTTCGTAGGGAGGTCATGATGTATTCATTAAGCTTTTGTGTTCCTGTCAGTATCTCTTTTTCAAACGGAATGCTTCCCTGATTAATTGATCCGATGTAAATATTGTTATTAGAAATATTCCATTGCCTTGATTCACCATTGAAGGAATGTGCTGATGGACCAAGGCCAAGATATTTTTTCCCCTGCCAGTAAGATGAGTTATGACGACTTCTCCAGCCGGGTTTGGCAAAATTTGATATCTCGTAATGGTCGTATCCGGCTTCTTCCAACCATTGCATTAACAGTAAAAATTGTTCTGATTGTTTATCAGGATTAATATCGAGACTTTTTTGTTGTCTGATCAATTTTTCCAACGGTGTTTTGGCTTCAACCGTTAAGGCGTAACAAGAAAGGTGGGGAATATTTAAGGAGAGAGCTGTCTCCACATTCTGTTTCCACTTTTCATTTGTTAATTGCGGTGTTCCATAGATCAGGTCAATGGTAATATTATCAAAATACTTTTTAGCCAGTTGTAAAGAATCAGTTGCCTGCCGGTTGGTATGTGCCCGGTTCATCCATAGTAAATCTTCTTCAAAAAAACTTTGGATGCCTATACTAAGGCGGTTAATGCCTGCGCCCTTCCATGCAAGTAATATTTGCTCATTAATATCGTCCGGATTCGCTTCCAGGGTTATTTCAGCATCGTTAACGACGATGAATAAAGATTTGATAGTCTCAGCAATACTTTTAAGCTCTTGTTTCGTACATAGACTCGGTGTGCCGCCGCCAAAATAAATAGTGTCTACTGTTTCATTTCCGAGATAGTCTTTTTGTAGTACTATTTCTTTCAATAAAGCAGCAATAAAATCGTTTTTGTAATGTAAAGAAGTAGTAAAATGAAAATTGCAGTAGTGACAGGCCTGTTTGCAAAAAGGGATATGAATATAAATGCCTGCCAACTTGTTTGCTATTTAATGAATAATTTAGCATGAATATCCCGGCGAAAAGCCACATGAGAAAATTCAGACTGCAAATATCGGTTCTTACTTTCTTGTTGCTGAGTATTTATGTACCTGCACAAAATAAATACAATCTTCATGTAATAGGTGTAGATAAGGATTCTGCAACTATTGTTGCGGGAACGGGGATACAAACAGTTTTTGTTTCCCGGGCGGCCTGTACAGATTATATTAATAAACTATCCGGGCTACTTCAAACAAAAGGTTATGTTACGGCTTCGGTTGACAGCATTAGTTACGACTCCTCTTCGGCCCGCATTGTTTTGTTTTTGGGCGAATTATATCGCTGGGCACAATTAAATGCAAATAATATAGAATCATCCATTTTAGACGCTGTAGGGTGGCGGGAAAAAATGTTTACTAATAAACCCATTGACTTTGCACAGGTAAAGACCTGGCAAGAAACCTTTTTAAATTATTTGGAAAATAGCGGTTATCCGTTTGCCCGGGTTTATCTTGACAGCTTACAGTTAGAAAAAGATAAAGTGACTGCCCTGTTGAAAATTAATAAAGGCCCGGCATATAAAATTGATAGTATTCGTGTATATGGAAATGCGAAAATTTCTAACAGTTATTTGCAGCGTTACCTGGACATTCCCAACGGCAGTATTTATAGCAAAGAAAAATTACTTCGTATAAATAAAAAAATACGGGAATTGGCGTATGTGGAAGAAGAAAAACCGGCAGATATTACGATGCTTGGTACCGGATCGGTGTTGAATATGTACCTGAAACAAAAGAAAAGCAGCCAGATAAATTTATTAATTGGGTTTTTACCAAACAACAATCAACTGGCTTCAAAAAAACTATTAATAACCGGGGAAGGAAACCTTAATCTAAAAAACGCATTAGGCTCAGGTGAAACAATCGGGCTGAATTTCCAGGCGTTGCAGGTAGAGTCGCAAAGGCTTAACTTAATTTATCAGCAGCCCTATCTGTTTAAATCTCCACTGGGTTTGGATTTTTACTTTGATATATTTCGGAAGGATAGCAGTTTTGTAAACATCAATCTTCAACTTGGCGCACAGTACATTTTAAATAATAATCAGTCGGGTAAAGTTTTTATACAAAAAATTCAGACTATAATGAACCAGGGTGGTGTGAATGCGCCATTGGTTATTCAAAACAGAAGATTGCCCGATGTGGCGGATGTAAATTCAGTCAATCTTGGAGTGGATTATGATTTCAACAATACTGATTATCGGCTCAACCCTCAAAAAGGAAATGAACTGCGTATTATAACATCAATCGGAACAAAAAAAATAAAGAAGAATAATGAAGTGGTTGATTTGAAAGACCCGAATGATCCCACTTTCGATTTTGAAAGCTTGTATGACACCGTGAAATTAAAAACCTACCAATTCAGGGTTAAGCTAACGGCGGCAAAGTATTTTCCGCTTGGGAATAAAAGGAGTACGGTGAAAACAGCTATTAATGCAGGCATGTTTCAGAGTGGAAATATTTTCCGGAACGAATTGTTTCAATTGGGAGGCTATAAACTACTTCGTGGTTTTGATGAAGAGAGCCAGTATTTATCAGCGTATGCCATTGCTACTGTAGAGTTTCGATACCTGGTAGGTCAGAATTCATATTTTTATGCATTGGCAGATGGGGGTTGGGGAAGAAATAGTAGCACTAATGTGAGGTCAAACTACACTTATTTTGGAACTGGCCTCGGGCTGGCTTTTGAAACAAAGGCAGGTATTTTTAATTTGGCCTGGGCGGTTGGCAAGAGAAATGATACAGAATTGAACTTGCGGCAATCAAAAATTCATTTTGGGTTCATTAATTACTTTTAACCAGTTACATTTATAGCTAAACCATTAACCATGCAATCAAAACCTTTTATTTTTCGCTGGCAACTGGCGGTAGTAGCCATCAGTTTATTCTCTCTTATGTCCTGTTCGGGTAATTATGGGGAAAAAGTTACTTTTTCAACCAATACCGGAGAAGTATATTATAAAGGAGATGGAGTTACTGAAGCCGATGCAAAAGCTGTTGGTGAATTCCTGGAAAAGCAGGGCTATTTTTCCAAAGACGGGAACCGAACTTCTGTTCAGATATCCAAAAAGGATAAAACTATTGAAGCGAGATTTGTAGTTAACGATAAAAAATTAGCAACCGTTAAAAACGCAGATGCATCTTTTGAAATAATTGGGGCCTTAATGAGTAAGGAGGTATTTAAAAATGAACCTGTGGATGTTATTTATACAGACGATAAGTTTGCGGACAAAAAAACAATTGCCTTTAACCCCAAAGTTCTTGAGTCGGCAAACACTATTGCTGAAATCAAGGATATGCAAAAGACGGATTGGAACAATAATACCTTGTATTATTCGGATAATATTAAGACAGAAGACATTAATGTCTTAATGGATTATCTCAAAGACAAGAAATTTTTCTTAGCCGACGGGTCCGTTGATATTATCGTAAATCAGTCAGATAATGGAGATGTCCGCATAAGGTTTCCTATAAAAAATAGTTTCAATACTCCTGAAGGAATGCAGGAGATTGATAATTTTGCCAGTCAGCTTAAGAAAGATTTGTTTCAGAATGTAACGCTGAATTTTGAGGTATTGGACGAGGCTATGCAAACAGTAAAATCGTTTACTTATAATTAAATGAAAAGAATCAGAAGTTTGTGATTGTGCCGGGCCAACAACCCGGCCTTTTTATTTTTTTAAAAATACCTCTACAGGAAGTATCACTTCAATACTTTTGCTACACAAAGTTTTCTATTGAACCGGTTTTTCCTTCTGTTTTTCTTTCAGCTCCTGCTAGCTGGAATTGTTGTTGCCCAGTCTGCCGTTGACACAACAACTATTTCAGGTAATGATTCAATCCGGATATTGGACACAGTTGTTCAACAGGATACTCTTGTAATAACTCCAGCAATTGATTCTTTTTCAGTACGGCCCCGAACAGATTCCGGTTGGAAGGTGAAGCCCGGAACTTTATATTCCTCACCCGGATTTAGTTGGCAAGTAATGCAGCACCACCCTTACTTTAATTTTAGCTCAATATCCCGGGTATTGCCACATGCTGATTTGAAAAAATTTGTAGG
Source organism: Chitinophagaceae bacterium (assembly GCA_016719015.1). Classification (GTDB taxonomy): domain Bacteria; phylum Bacteroidota; class Bacteroidia; order Chitinophagales; family Chitinophagaceae; genus JJ008. Next base: position 190,982 of record JADKAZ010000005.1, on the reverse strand, counting down.
GAAAGAGTGGCTTTTTTACCTGCTTGTATTTCTTCTGCTTGTTTTTGCTATTTTACGCAGCGCATTTTTTAAATATTTCAATGACCTCTTTCGTCTCTTTTTCCGCACAACTTTAAAGCAACGGCAGATACGGGAACAGTTGATGCAGACACCTTTGCCCTCTTTATTATTGAATGGATTTTTTGTTATTAGTGGAGGACTTTATATAACTTTCTTACTCCAGCATTTTAAACTGGATCCGGTTAATAACTTCTGGCAGCTATTTTTATATTGCTGCTTTGGCTTATCTGCTGCCTATTTTGTCAAGTTTATAGGATTAAAGGCGTCTGGGTGGTTGTTCAACATGAGTGATGCCGCCGACTCTTATATTTTTATCGTTTTCGTTATAAATAAAATGATTGGGATTTTAATATTACCCTTTCTGGTAATAATAGCTTTTGGTGTTGGTAATCTTTACTCAGTCGGTCTCACTTTATCCTGGTGCCTGGTACTAGGATTATTTCTTTACCGTTTTATTTTGACCTACTCTGTAATCCGTAACCAAGTCAAAGTCAATCCCTTTCACTTCTTTTTGTATCTCTTAGCCTTTGAAGTTGCACCTCTTTTGCTGGTTTACAAGGGTTTGTTGTTGTTTTTCGGTATAACTGCCTAACTTTGCAAACAACTTTAGCCGAACCGAACATGATTAAAAATGGGGTTAAAATGGCCGACGTTCAGGTCAAAGCGATGAAAAAAATCCTGATTACCCAACCGAGACCTGAAAGTGATAAGTCGCCGTACTTTGAGCTTTCAAGGAAGTACAGCGTAGAACTGGATTTTTATCCGTTTATTCGTTTAGAGGGCATACCTGCCCGGGACTTTCGTAAACAAAAAATTGAAATTCAGAACTATACGGGGGTAATCTTCACCAGCCGAAACGCTATTGACCACTTTTTCCGCACCTGCGAGGAAATGAAGGTGAATGTATCGCAGGACACAAAGTACTTCTGTATTACCGAGGCGGTAGCGCTGTATCTCCAGAAGTTTATTCTGTACAGGAAACGGAAAGTGTTTTATGGAGCCGATGGTACCAATAAGAGTATGTTTGACGTCATCAACAAGCATAAAAGCAATGAAAAATTCCTGTATGTGTGTTCCGAGAACCAACAGGATAATGAAATAGTGAATTGGTTAAAGGCCAATAATTGTGATTTTGTGCTGGCTTTTATGTACCGGAGTGTGAGTAGCGATGTAAAAGAAATTCTTACTAAAAATGAGTATGACGTTATATGCTTTTTTACACCAAGTGGTGTAAAGAGCTTATTTGATAATATGCCCAAATTCAAACAAAACGGAACAGTGATTGGAGCTTTTGGCAACAACACTTCCAAAGCTATTGAGGAGGCCGGTTTAAAATTGGAAATTAAAGCACCACAACCACAAATGCCAAGTATGATTGCTGCACTTGAACAGTTCCTGGCAGCAAAATTGAAAAAGAAATAGATTAAACTTATTATTGCAAAAAGGACACCAGATACGGTGTCCTTTTCTTTTTCAACGAACTTTGCTTTATATAAATATTGATGAAACAACCTAACAAACTCATTCAGGAAACAAGCCCTTACCTGTTACAGCATGCATACAATCCTGTGAACTGGTATCCCTGGAGTGAGGAAGCATTGACAAAGGCAAAAGATGAAAATAAACCTATTCTTGTTAGTATTGGATACGCTGCCTGTCATTGGTGTCATGTGATGGAGAGAGAAAGTTTTGAAGACGAAAACACAGCAAAAATGATGAACGAGAATTTCATCAACATAAAAATTGACAGAGAAGAAAGACCGGATCTTGACCACATTTATATGGATGCTGTTCAGGCAATGACGGGCAGCGGGGGCTGGCCATTAAATGTTTTTCTTACCCCTGCTGCAAAACCTTTTTATGGGGGCACTTATTTCCCTCCTCAAAAAGCTTTCAATCGCCCCTCCTGGCAAGAAACTCTATTGGGTGTAGCCCAGGCTTTCCGGGAAAGAAGGCATGAAATAGATGCACAGGCAGAAAACCTGACCGAACACTTACTGAAATCAAATTCGTTTGGCCTGCAAAAAATAAGTGAGAATGAACTGTTTTCTCCTGATCAACCGGTTGAAGCGTTTCAGAACATCATGAAGTCGGCCGATAAAGAATGGGGTGGTTTTGGAAGAGCTCCCAAGTTTCCACAATCCTATGCCATTCAATTCCTGCTTAGATATAATCACCTAACAAAAAATGAAGAAGCTTTACAACAGGCTCTTCTCTCCCTGGATAAGATGATTGAAGGCGGAATTTACGACCAGGTGGGCGGCGGCTTTGCCAGGTATTCTACTGTCACTGAATGGCTGGCCCCTCATTTTGAAAAAATGCTTTATGATAACGCATTACTTGTTTCAGTTTTAAGCGAAGCCTATCAATTAACTGGGAAGGAACGATACAAAGAAGTCATAGAAGAAACTATGGAGTTTGTTCAACGGGAATTGCTTCATCCTGCTAAAGGGTTTTACGCAGCATTGGATGCAGACAGCGAAGGGGTAGAAGGAAAATTTTATGTATGGGATTATGAAGAAGTAAAAAGCCTGCTGGGATCAAATGCAGGTATTTTTTGCGAATACTACAACATAACTGAGGAAGGAAATTGGGAACATAGTAACATTCTCCGGGTGAAAATGGCGGAACGGGACTTTGCGGTCAAAAAAAAGCTCACGATAGATGAGCTTAAGAAAATACTACTTACCGGAAAGGAAAAGCTATTACAGAAAAGGAATGAGAGAATACATCCTTTGTTAGACGATAAGATTATTCTTGGCTGGAATGCTTTGATGAATATAGCTTGCAGTAAAGCTTTCGCAGCGACGGGCAATGAAAAGTACCGGACACTGGCAAAAGAGAATATGCAGTTTGTGTTCAATAATTTTAAAGGGAAAGAGGAAAATGAATTTCATCACACCTGGAAGAACGATAAAGCAAAATACCCGGCTTTTTTAGATGACTATGCTTTCCTGATCCAGGCATTGATTCAACTACAGGAAATTACCACTGAAACTAAATGGCTTATTCATGCAAAGTCAATTACAGAATTTGTTATCAAAAATTTCAGTGAACCAGATACAGGGTTTTTCTTTTACACCCCATACGGGCAAACTGATGTTATTGTGCGGAAAAAAGAAGTATATGATGGGGCAGTCCCTTCCGGCAACTCAGTAATGGCTTATAATCTTCATCAGCTTTCTATTTTGTTTGATAAAAGAGATTGGGAGCAAAGATGCCTTGCTATGACCTCCTCGTTAGCAAGAGCCATCACCCGTTATCCAACATCTTTTGGAAACTGGGCCTGCTTGTTGCAGGAAATAATAGCCGGAACCAACGAAATTGCTCTGATTGGTAAAGATTTTTCCGGGATTCACAACGAACTTTTGGGTCAATATATCCCTCACCGGGTATTAATGACTTCAGAAACTGCGAACCCAGTGTTTCCTTTGTTGGAAAAACCGGTGGCGGAAACTACTGCAATTTACCTCTGCCGTAATTACACTTGCCAGAATCCCGTATTTTCTGCAAAAGAGCTTATGTTGCTGATAAACAGCCCTCAAAAACAGTAATTAATTTTAAGTTAATACAATAAATCAGACCTGACCTCCGTTAGAAATTTTACCTTGAAAAATACGCTTTGATTAAAAAAAAATAAATCTTAACGTTGTGTCAGAGAAGAGTTCAAAACATTATATTTGCCCAATACCCTTTAAGTGTTTAAGTGTATGAAAATGAGAAACCTTTATTACACCATTTATGCAGTTGCCTGCATGTCGATGGTAACCAGTTGCGGAATCCTGGGAAAAAAAGACGGCAAAGGCAAAGGCGGAAGCCTGCCTAATGATGGTCAGGTCCATGGTATTGCCCCGGGAAACAAGTACACACTTCCTAAGCCTCCGGGCATGGTGTACATTCCTCAAGGTACATTCCATATGGGTCCCAGTGATGAGGATCCTGCATATGCATTTAGTGCCCGTAACCGTTCTGTTTCTATCAGCGGATTCTGGATGGATGCAACAGAAATTACTAATAACGAGTATCGTCAGTTTGTAACATGGGTTCGTGACTCTGTCGCTGCCCGCAAAATGGGTTTTGTAAAAGCCGGTTCAGATGGTGTTGAATATGTTGACCAGGCAAAAATGAAAACTTTCAAATGGAGTGATCCCAAATCAATCGAACAGCTTGGAAATACTGATTTGATTCTTACCCCTGAGGACAGGATTAACGGTAAAAAAGAAATTGATGCTTCTAAATTGATTTATCATTCTGAAGTTTTTGACCTTAAAGAATCTGCAAAAAGAGAAAATGCAGGTAAACCCCGTTCAAGATTTATTATTAAGAAAGATACACCAATAGCCCCCGATACATTGGCATGGATTCGTGACTTTGCTTATTCTTACAATGAGCCCATGACGAAAAGATATTTTTCACATCCAGCATTCGGTAATTATCCTGTTGTTGGTGTAAACTGGAAACAGGCTACCGCTTTCTGCGAGTGGAGAACACATTTACTTAATACTTTCCTTGATTCAAAGAAAAGAACACAGGAATCAGACTTCCGCCTTCCCACTGAAGCACAGTGGGAGTATGCAGCCCGTGGAGGCCGTTCACAATCTATGTTCCCATGGGGTAACTATTACCTTAGAAATAAAAAAGGATGTTTAATGGCCAATTTCAAACCAGGCCGTGGTAACTATCCTGAAGATGGTGGTTTCTACACTGTTCGTGCCGATGCTTACTGGCCTAATGATTATGGTCTGTATTGCATGGCTGGTAACGTAGCAGAGTGGACTTCTTCCATCTATTATGAAGGCCGTAACAACTTTCAGCATGATATGAACCCTGATGTTCGCTGGAATGCTAAGGATGACGATCCCCCACTTATGAAACGTAAAATTATTCGTGGTGGAAGCTGGAAGGATGTTGGTTACTATCTGCAAACAGGTACCAGTACCTATGAGTATCAGGATTCAACCAAGTCGTATATTGGCTTTCGTTGTGTGATTGATTTACCTGCAGCACCCATGAAAGGGGGCAAAAAATAAAATGATATTCAACTATTCTATCTGATAAATTTTTTGAGAGGACGGAAAACAAGCCCTGTCCTCTCATTCTTTCTCACTAATATTTTCAATCTAAAACCTCTTAAAAAATCCAACGTATGGCAGCAGCTATTCCTTCCAAAGTAAGTAAATGGGTTGACGTAGGCGTATCTTTTGGCGCAGCATTAGTAATCTGGGGAGCCCTCAGAAAAATCACCCATGCCGCCGATGCAGACATGTGGCTATGGATCGGTCTGACAACAGAAGCAATTATCTTTACCCTATATGGTATTTTATACGCAGTTTATCCGCCCATAAAAGATGCAACGCATGATGAAGAGCAGTTCTCTGTGGCGGGTGCAAAATCAAGGGCTGCATTAGGTTCTATGGATAAAATGCTTGCAGAAGCTGATATAAATCCTGACACCATGAAGCGTCTCGGTGACGGCTTCAAACAACTAAATACAACCGTAGTTGGCTTAAATGGCATTACTGATACAGTATCTGCCACCAGTGACTTTGCTGCTAAAACCAGAGAAGTTACCGGCCATCTTGATAAAGTAAAAGATGCTTATGTTAATGCCGCTGGTTCTGTAGGTGCTTTCAACCAGGCAACTGAAGGAGCCAAGCATTTTCATGACCAGATACAGGTACTTACCAAAAACCTATCTTCTCTTAATACTATTTATGAATTGGAATTGCAGGAGAGTAACAATCACCTGAAAGCATTAAATGCCTTCTATGGTAAACTGTCTGAAACTTCTGCTTCAATGCTTAACAGTGCAGAAGATGCGAAGAAAGTACAGGATCAAATTGGAACCCTCGCTACAAACCTGGGACGTTTGAATGGCATCTATGGCAATATGTTAACCGCAATGCAGGGCCGCAGCTAAAACATAAGATAAAGAAATCTGTATCCGTGATTCAAAAGTCACTATTACTAAATTAAAAACCACAAATCTTCATGTCTTTACCTAAAGAGCCCCGGCAGAAGATGATCAATATTATGTATCTGGTGCTAACAGCCTTGTTAGCCCTGAACGTATCATCTGAGATTCTTAATGCCTTCAAAACCGTTAACCGCAGCTTAGAAAATTCTAATAAACAGGTAAATCTTTCTACTGAAACGATTATGAAATCGTTGCAGGAAAAAACAACTGATCCTCAGACGAAAGAAAGGGCAATTCCCTGGTTAGAAAAAGCAACAGCTGTCACCACAGCCTCTAAAACTATATACGATTATATTGAGGGACTAAAAACCAAAATATTGACTCTTGCCGGTGGTAAACCGGGGGATCCATCCGTATCATTTAAAGAAGATAATCTTGACATTGTAACTAAAATGATGTTGAAAGATGGGGAAGGAAAAAAATTGTTCGCTGCATTATCAAAGTATCAAGCTGACATTTTGAAGATAGATACTTCCATAGGAATAGAATTTAAGAATACACCGTTTGTCGATTTAAGTAACCCTCCTGGCCGTGATGGTAAAATGAAAGACTGGGAGATTGCTTATTTTAATATGGTTCCCACTGTAGCGGGTCTTACCATCTTGAGTAAATTTCAGAATGACATTAAAACTGCTGAAAACAAAGTGGTTACCTATTGTCATACAAAAGTGGGTGAGGTAAAAGTAATTTTCGACACTTATACAGCTATCGTAGGTCAAAATTCAAATTACCTTATGCCGGGGCAGGAAATTGAAATTAAAGCTGGTGTTGGTGCTTTTAGTAAACAAGCAGCTCCTCAAATAAGCATCGGCGGTTCTAGTGTGGCTATTGGAGAAGAAGGTTATGCTTTATACAAAGGGCAAGCTGGTGGCGTTGGGGCGCATAGCATCCCGGTAAGAATCAGCTTCTTTAACCAGACAACAGGAAAAGAAGATGTACGGGAAGTAAAAGTGGATTATGTAGTAGGTTCAGCTAATGCTTCCATAGCCCTTGATAAAATGAATGTTCTTTACATAGGTGTGCCAAACCCTGTTACCATTGCTGCAAGTGGTGGTGGTGATGATAAAGTTAACGCTACTATTAGTGGTGGTGGTAGTCTGCAAAAAGTCGGGCCGGGTAAATATATTGCTACGGTTGGAACTGTCAATGACAATACACTTATTAGTGTGTCTGTTGATGGTAAATTAGCTGGACAGTCTCAGTTCAGGGTTCGTACGATACCTGAAGCTCAGGCTTATGTAGGAGGAAAGCCCAGCGGAGAAAATTATCCAGCCGGGGCCTTTAAAGCCCAGGGTGGGGTTGGAGCTGGTATTAAGAATTTCCCTTTTGAATTGGAGTACGATGTAGTAAGCTTTACGTTTACTTGTGATACTGATGATGATATAGTTTCAATTCCTAACCAGGGTGCCGGCTTTTCTGGTGCCGTGAGAAATGCTATGAATCAGTATGTTCAGGGGGGAAGAGTTGTTACAATTGATGATATCAGGGTAAAAGGTCCTGACGGACGTACTACAAAGGCCCCTTCTCTCGTTTACTATATTAAATAAGGTGTGTATGAAATATAACTTCTTAAAATTCGGATTATTCGTGGCTGTTGCCGGTCTTTTGGCTGCTGATGCCAGTGCTCAGCGTACCCCCAGAAGAAGGAATAATAATAACACTCAGCCGACGAGTAACCCGTCTGATACTATTCCGCAGCAGGGTAATAATAATAATACCCAACCACCAGTTGGATATGATGTATTAGCTAATCTGCCGGTAACGTATGATACCATTGGTTCTGATATGTCTCCTAAAAAGTCATTGAGAAATGATAATGCTTTTGACAAAGGCAATCTAACTCAGCGTAGCCCATTACCATATGAGCACCTCCGGTGGGATGATGCACTATATGCAGAAAAAGTATGGAGAGAATTGGATTTGAGAGAGAAAATGAATAAGACCTTTATGTATGAAGCGGTTGATGATAATGGAAGCCAGATGTTTGTAAATATGCTGATGAAAGTGGTTCAAACCGGTGAAATAACAGCTTTTGCAGATGACAGGTTTACAACACCTTTAGCTATTGCAGATGTACAGCAATTAACTGCGGGAAAATTAGATAGCAACTATGTGTATGATACAAAGCAGATTGATAAAGTAATTGGTATAAGTGTTTCCAGAACAAGTTTCGATGCAAAGTTGGTAACAAAAATTCGTTTGAAAGAAGAGTGGGTTTTCGACAGAGAATCAAGCAGAATGTTTGTACGCATCCTTGGAATTGGCCTGCTTAAGACCGAATACTTCCCAAATACGACTAAAGAAAGGGGTACTTCTTCTTTATTCTGGGTTTATTATCCTGATCTCAGACCAACCCTTGCAAAAGCGGAGGTCTATAACCCTAAAAATATGGGACAAAGCAGGATGACATGGGAAGAACTTTTTGAAAGCCGCATGTTTAGCAGTTATATCGTAAAATCAACCATTGATAACGCCTCCAACAAGATGATAAGAAACTATATTAATGACCCTATTTTAAGGTTGCTGGAAGGTGACAATATCAAAGAGAAAATCTTCAATTTCGAGCAGGATTTGTGGTCTTATTAATACGAAACTGGTCGTTTAAAAGATAAAATAAAAGCCCCTGTAAAGGGGTTTTTTTATGGCCTAAATGTTTCATTATAAATAGGGAAAAAAGTTTCAAAAATCGTAAAAGTCCTATAGGAAAATCGGATTTAAGTTGTATTTTCGTCTCGGTTTTTCATAGGATATTGGATTTTAAAAACGGGGCTGAATTTCTATTCTGGCCCCATTTTTTTTGCCCCTACTGCAATGCAGTATCAAACTCAGGGTTTTAAATCAACCGATTGTTTAAAATAGCTAACTACTACCTTCGCTTTTGCTATCCCAATCACTTTCGCTATATCTATTTCACTTTCAGCCAGCCGGATAGTTTCCCGGATGTTTTTTACAGATTTAAATTCTTTTAAGAGAGTATCCGCGGTAGCCTTTCCTATACCTGGGATTTTCTCCAATTCATTTTTAAAGGTTCCTTTGCTTCTTTTCAGGCGGTGGAAAGTAATACCAAAGCGATGTACCTCATCCCGGATGCGGCGGATAAACTTCAAACTATTACTATTGTAGGAGAGTTTCAGCGATTCCTTATCTCCGGAAAAAAATATCTCTTCCTCATTCTTTGCAAGGCCTACTAAAGTGGTTCTGCCTTCTACCGAGAGTTCCTTTATGGCTTCTAATGCCGCACTTAGCTGCCCTTTTCCGCCATCTATTATTACCAATTGAGGAAAAGGCTGTTCTTCTTCCTTCAGCCTCTTATATCGGCGGAAAACAGCTTCTTTCATTGTGGCAAAGTCATTGATACCCTCTACTGTTTTCACATTAAAATGCCGGTAATCCTTTTTACTTGGCTCACCATTTTTAAAACAGACCATTGCTGATACCGGGTAGCTTCCCTGGAAGTTGGAGTTGTCAAAACATTCAATGTGTGCAGGAAGTTCCTGCAATTGCAGATCCCGTTGAAGTTCTTTTAGCAGCTTCAGTTTATCAGGACTTTTTATATTTAATTGAAGTCGTTCTCTATGTTGCATCTCTTCAATAAAATGCCGGGCATTTTTCTGTGATAGGTCCAGTAATTTTTTTCGGTCCCCGGCCTTCGGTATCGTTATTTTTATTTCAACCTGTGGGTATTCTATTGCGAACGGAACTACAATTTCTATTGCATCACTATTAAAAGTGGTCCTAAGCTGGGCTATGGAAAAACTGAGTATCTCTTCTGTTGACTCATCCAGGTGTGTTTCAACTCTATTGGTTTGCGTTTGGATGATAGCACCATTACGGACCATCAGGTAATTGACATAAGCAATATCTTTTTCTTTAAGAATAGAGAACACATCCATATTACCGGCCCGGGGATTTGCCACAATTGAACGGGATTGGTAATTCTCGAGAAAATCTATTTTCTTTTTTACTAATTCCGCCTTTTCAAATGACAGGGAAGCAGAATAGGCTTTCATTTCATCTTTAAAATGCCTGATTACAGGTCCAAGGTTACCCCGTAAAAGATTTTTTAATTGTGCTACTTCTTCGTTGTAGTCATCCAGCGTTTGCAATCCTTCACAGGGACCTTTACAATTACCCAGATGATATTCCAGGCAAACTTTAAATTTCCCCCTTTTAATATTGTTTTCTGTAAGATTCAGAGAGCAGTTTCTTAACTGGATAGTTTGTTTGATGAACTCCATCAACTCTCTCACCCTTTTTACAGATGTATAAGGTCCGAGGTATTCAGACCCATCGCTAATGTTGTTGCGGGTAAGGAATACCCGTGGAAAGGGCTCATTTTTAATAACAATAAAGGGGTAAGTCTTATCATCTTTCAGGTTAATATTAAACCGGGGTTGAAACTGTTTAATGAGGGTATTTTCAAGCAGAAAAGCGTCCTGTTCAGAATTGACGATAGTAAATTCAATCCGATCGATGCGTTGGACCAATTCATGAGTTTTGTAGCTGGTAAATGTCTTGGTGAAATAAGAACTTACCCTTTTACGGAGATGTTTTGCTTTCCCTACATACAATAACTCATTTTTGCTGTCGAAGTATTTGTAAATACCCGGCTGCTTGGGAATAGTAACGGCAATATGTTGAAACTGTTCTGAAGTCATTCGTAAGAGGGGGCTTCATTCCATATTACTTTGGTGGTAGTAGATATTTCCGGTTTGCCGGGTTTTTGACTGGTAGTAACCACCTGGAAGCTTTTATCTAATTGCCATAGCATCTTTTTTTGCAGAAAGCTATCCCGGTTACTTATTTCCCGGATGATGATAATATTATTTACCCGGGCATCTTCACCGGGGATAGGAGTTGCCAGCAGTTCCTGTCTTTTTATTTCTTCTTTGTCAGGGTTTATTGGGGTGTAGGTGATGATAACACGATTCATCATTTCATCATGTACGGCCGGTTCTTCTTTATATCTTTTGGCTACTTTTTTATCAGAAAGATCAGGGATATCAAGAAATTCTTTCGCCACTTCTGCAAATTGTTCTCTCGGAATATATGATGTATCAATATTCAGGCTGTCGGTATAAACAACTTTCATGATTGAATATAGGGAACTGTCTACATGCGCCACCTGTTTTTTAATTAGCGATAATACTGAAATAAAATTTTTACTTTCTTCTTCTTTTTTATGCTTACAGGAAGATGTAATAATAATTACAGACAGAAATAATGATAATAAATAGCTTCTCATGCAGTAAAATTAATGCAAAACGGGACTGTAGCATTGTGTAAAACAAATATCCCGTTTCGTATAAAACGAAACGGGATATTTGTTTTGCGGCAGATAGTATCGGTTTTACTTACTTGAGCATGATGCCCAATTTCAAACCAAAATCAAATAAATGTTCCTGAACGGGATATTTCTTTTGAAAGCTTGACATAGTTTGGTAACGAACTTGTGGCCCAACCCTCCATTTTAGCTTACCGGTTGTATAACCGGCAAATACTTCAAACCCGGTATTAATATTCCATTTCCGGATGAGAGATGGAACTTCAGCATAATTTTTATAATCAGTAGAAAGGAGATAAGACCTGTTACTGGTAATATAAGTGGGTTGAATTGTTCCACTTATACCCATGTAAGTTTTTCTGTTACCGAGGAGCTTAAGCTCAAGACCAATGGGAGCAGAGGCAGAAAAATACAGGTTTTTTAACCAATCTGCTTTAGAACCCCCTGCATTGCGATAATTAGTAACTGTAGAAAAGGTGTTAGTTCCACCAGCAGCATTACTAAGGGCAATTGTTGCTACCTCACTTGGATGAGAGTAGGCTCTTATATCATATTTGCTTACATTAAATTGGAGACCCGCAATTATTTTAACCTTTTTAGAAAGGGGATACCCAACGGTAAAACCTAGTTGCAGTCCCAAGTCAGGCTTATGCGTAACAACATTATTTATATCCGTAGAATAATAGGAAGAAGCGACACCACTGGTAGCATTTCTTGCAGCATTAATGAAAGGCTTGTTCTCTTTTAAACTCCTATAACTGATGGTTGGAGTTAAGTAAAACTCTAAAGAGGTTTTTTTTCGTTTTCTAATATGTTTATATGAATTGATAACACTTTCAATACTTAAAGGGTAAATATCATTTTTTATAAATATTATCTCATTACTAATGGGTGTTTTATTTTCCTTATTTTCTATGAATTGAGTTTTCGTAAACGAGTAATTATTTACCTTGATTGAAGCAACTGGTGTATTCGTTGTTTTATTATCGCTAAACAGTTTATTCTGCAATTGTGTATTTTTAACTTTGGCTTCAGCTGGTGTTATTATTTCTGTTTTGATAACTGATGTGGGCTCGTTATTGTTAGAAGCAAAAGAATTGGTGAAATTGTCAGTATTAATATCAATGTTCTCCTTAAACAGGTCCTTTTGTAATTTATCGGTAGAAGTAATGAATGCTGTTTTACTATTCTCCCTTTTAGTAGGAATAATAAGTGGTTCAGCCTGCTTGATATTCATGGCTACTGGTTTAACCACAACTTCTGGTAGAGTGCTCACAACTTGCTTGTTTTTATCTGCAGTGTTTAACATCACCCAGGTAACAACCGCGGCAGATAGTATTAATAATCCCAGACCAATAATATGTAAACGTCTACGGGTGTGAAGAGTATTATGGATATTATTCCACACCTTTTCAGAAGGGAACATTCTGTACTGATCAGCATTTTGTTTTACAAATTGCTCAAAATCTCTGTTATTAAATCTATTCTCCATAACCAGTCATCAATTAAGCCTGCCTGATGTAGGCAGGGATACGGTTAAAATGTTATCGCTGGCCGACGGCGGCAAGCCAATCAGTTTGCTGTTTTGGTTTTTGTAAAATCTTTTTACGAACTAAAATATCTTCCAGCATTGCCTTAGCCCTGGTATATTGGCTGCGGCTGGTGCTTTCTTCTATATCAAGCATATTGGATATTTCCCGGTGACTGTAACCTTCTACGGCGTAGAGATTAAGCACTGTTCTGTATCCAATCGGTAAAAGCCTTATACATTCCACCACCTGTTTAGCCTGTATAATCGCCGGCACACTATCTTCTCTTACCTGTACTCCTGTGGCATGAATAATATCCACACTCTCATTAAACTTCTTATTCTTTTTCAGAATATTGATACAGGTGTGAACTACAATTCGCCTGATCCACCCTTCAAATGCTCCCCGGTTCTCAAAAGTGTGAATCTGTAAAAAGACCTTAATAAAACCTTCCTGCAGCATATCCTCAGCATCTTCCCGGTTGTGAGCAAAACGATAGCACACCGCCAGCATCTTTGGACTATATCTGTTATATAGCTCCCGCTGGGCAATGGTATCTTTATTCAAACAACCTTTTAATATGGCTTCCTCCGTCATAAATTTCGTGGGTTGCCTGTAAATTAGACAATTTTTCAGTACGATTGCTGCTTATAATTGTAAAATTTCAGACTTCATGTAGTACTTATTTATAAGAACCATGGGATTTTTACGGAATTAAGACTCAGATACATTTTTCCGACTTTTTCTGAGTCTTTTGGGACCCAGCCAAAGCCAAAACCCGGACAGTACCAGTATAAAAAGGCTAGAAGCCATAATGATGGTATAGCTGACTTTCACCTGTTCTCCCCCCGTTCCAAAAATTTTATCAAGGATAGAGCCATCATGTATTTTTTCGATAAAATCACTTTTCCTGGTTTCAATAGCAAGCAGTTTTCCAGTGGTGCCATCTAATTGCAAACCTTTAAAATGGTCCTTAAAGGTAAATTTTACGATGCCTTTGTCGGGTCTTATATCTATTCTGTCAACTGTTACCGAAAGAGTTGGAGAAACTGAGTCTTGAAGATAACGGACAGCATTCTTTTGCAGGCTGTCTACAGTGAGCCAGGTGGAAAGGTTGTCGGACCTTCCTTTTTGAGTAGGTGCCAACAAACCGGTTTGTTTTTTTATTCCTAATAAAAAACCAGTAACTGATATTACCAGGAAAAAAATAAACAGAAATATGGCAATCTTCCGGTGTAACCAGCGGAACCGGCGAATCCATTTAGCTTGTTGTTTTGTACTCATAAATAAATAAGTTAAGGGCCTGTCGTTTTCGACAGGCCCTTATTTCAGAGACCAGCTCGTAATGCAATAATAAAACTTCTTCCTGGAGCAGAAAAGCCTGAGGCAAAATAGCGGTAATTTCTATCACCAATATTTTCCACACCGGCCTGCAGCGTTAGATTTTTAGTAAAAACATAACTTCCTCTCCAATTGAACGTAAACCAGGAAGGCATACCATCAACAGTGGCATACTGTCCATTGTCTTCACCATCGGGATTGTAGTCTTTTATTTTTTTCCAGCCGTTGAACATGCCGTAAACTTCAGTGCTGAATTTTTTGTCGGTATAAGTAAGACTGGTTTTTCCAAATACCGGAGGTACATGGTCTAATGGTATTTTAGTACCATCAGGATTTTTGTATCTGCCATAAGTATGGCTGATAGTATTGTCCCACGATAGTTTTTTACTTAGGTCGATACTTAATCTCGCATTGAAGCCCGTTACATATGCTTCGTTTACGTTCTGGCTTGCATACACGGCACATTTAATGCCGTTATAAATAATTGAATCCTGACCATTTAATTTAAAAGGAGCCGATGCAATTGCATTATTGAACAAGGTATAAAAACCGGTTAATTCGAATCTTACAATTTCGTGGAAAGTTTTTGTAAATCCCAGATCGAAATTATAAGTGTATTCCGGGTTAATATCAGCATTCGGTATGATCACCCTCCCGGTTGCAGTGCTCGATTCAAATAGTTTTACTGCATCATCCACATTAGGTGCCCGGAAACCAGATGAAATATTTCCTGTTATCCGGAAATTTTGAACCGGCATATAAACCAAACCCAGGTTACCTGTTACAGCAAAAGGAGTTTGTTTGATATCTGTAACGGGAAGGTTAAAAAATGAATTATCAACAATGGTAGAATGAAGGCTGACGGATTGTAATCGTATCCCATCATTCAACACCAATTTCCCATTTTTCATTTTCAACAAATGCTGTGCATACAATCCGAAATAATTCATTTTATTATCTCCATCGGGGTACCGGGTGTCTAATTTTGTTACGGCACCGGTAGTCAGATTAGTCCGATCGGCCCCTGATTTTACATCGTTCAACTGACCATCTAAACCAACGTTTAGTTCGTTGTTGCCCCATGTTTTTCTGCCATCAATAATAAATCCCAACACTTTTACATGCTCCCGGCGACTGTCAAATCGATCATAGCGTCGGTACTCTCTCTGTTGGCGGCTTTCTTTAATATCCTGGTAATTAAGATTTACTCTCAGGTCTTTAAAAAAACCAAGTTGCTTGACATTTAGTTCATATGCAGTCATAAGCCTTGTTTGCGGACCATAAAACCATTCTGCAAATCGTAACGTGGTGCCAATGCTACCTCCAAAATTCCGAGTATCCTGTAAACGGTCATATCTCGGTACATCAGACGAATTAGAATACTGAAAATTCAAACTATGCGATACCCTTTCACTTTGCTGATATAGCAGTTTTTGTGTGATATCCCATTGCTTATACCCAGAGAAACGTTGTACCCGGTCATCGCTATTGGTTACAACTGAATCAATACCATTAATTCTTTTGATGTATTGTGATCGCCGTCCGAAATCGGGGTATTTGCTTTTATAATTATTTCCCATTTTCATGTCACCAAAATCACTGTAGGTATAGGACTGTAACCAGGCAAATTTTTTACCACCAAGGCTAACATCTGCATGACCCGTTTTTTCTTCATTGGCGGAACTGTAGCGGACAAAAGCATTACCTATAACTTTCAATTTATCAGTGGCTGATAATACGGGTAATTTAGTCCTGAAATGAAGTACACCGCCCAACCCATCGCTGCCATACATAGTGGAAGCTGGACCATAGATAACCTCTACCCGTTCCAGGATATTCTGATCAACCGTTATCGCATTTTGAAGATGCCCTGCACGATAAACAGCATTATTCATACGGATGCCATCTACTACCAGTAACACACGGCTGGCTTCAAAACCACGGATAACCGGGCTGCTGCCTCCTTGCTGGCTTTTTTGAACAAATACATTCCCTGAGTTTATCAACAGATCGCCGGTATTCTGACTATTAAATTTTGCAATAGCCCTGGCATTAATAACATCAATCTTTTGGGCTAAGTTCTTTTTCTTTTCAGCAAACTTGTTTGAAAATACCACCACTTCGTCAAGATTTTGGTTGTCTGTGGTGTCCTCTTGCGCCATGGCGCATACAGATATATATAGCAATGCAGAAAGCAGTGCAATCTTTCTCATATTAATTTTTTTTGGATTACAAAATTGTTAGACAGGCCAATAAAGTTGCTAGCAAATCTGCGGCGGAGGTGTTGGAATTTCCCTGAATGGGTGGAGAGAGATTTTTAAAATAACTGGATTGTTTGGACTAGACTGATTTGTCGGACTTTGAATATCATTCAGCTGGCTGCAAAAAAAAGGCAAGCTTTTGAATAATCTGACAAGCAATCTGTTTTGCTCTTTATTTTTTCCTGCTGCATTTCTTTCCATTTCTACCAACATTGTTTCATCCTTATCGTAAAGCCCCGTAAAAGTATAAATCCCACTCTCTAATTTTTTAGTGTGTATATCAAACATGCTGTTATTTACCCAAATTTCATGTTTGTCCATCCAGACAACTTCGTTTTCTGAAACAATCACAGTTTGTAGAGTTTGGTATTTCAGTTCCTGCTTCATACGGTAACGTACCTGTTCTTTCCTTAAGGTGATAAAAAGGATGAACAGCAATGGGGCGAGGCCAAGCAGTATGAATAGAAAGCCGGTTATTTTTTGGGTTGTGTTTTTCACACCAGAAGTTGCCATTAAAGATACCTATTTCTTCCTGATAAGGCTGTCAATTGGGTATGTTGCTTTCATGGTATCAAGAACCGATTGTGCCCATCCGGTTATTTTTGCTTTTTCTTCTGTGGTAAGCTTTGCATCTTTATGTATCCAGGTGTAAGAATTCAAGGGCATTTCGCCTTCTTTTACCTGTTCTATGACTTCTTCCATTTTGTGATATTGATAGCGAAGGCTTTTGTTTGTGTAGTCATCAAAATTGATTTCCTTCTTTCCGTTTTTTATGTGTTTTTCAAGCCACCAATGAAGCGGTTGAAGATTTGCATACCATGGATACCTCGTATTATTTGAGTGACAGTCATAACAAGCTTTTGCTAAAATAGTTTTTACATCTGCAGGGATAGCAAATGTGTTGCCGATATAATTAGGCTGCACACCTTCTGCTTTGTTCTTTTTAGGGTGTATAAATTGTATTATTACCAGCACCGCTAATAATACCAGCATGATTTTTCTAAACATAGCAAATAATTTATTGATAAAGTTATGGTTTAGAGATTAAAACATTGCCTGTCATTTCTTTGGGGATTTCCAGCCCCATCATGGTAAGAATAGTTGGGGCAACATCTCCCAATTTGCCCGGTACAATGGACCCTCTCCAGCTATTATCAATAATAAAGAACGGAACCGGGTTTAATGTGTGGGCAGTATTGGGAGAACCATCTTCATTAATCATAAAATCTGCATTGCCATGGTCGGCTGTCAAAAAAATGGTATACCCGTTTTGTAAGCCGGTGGTAACAATTCTTTCCACACACATGTCAACGGTTTCGGCTGCTTTTATAACCGCAGTCCAAACACCAGTGTGGCCAACCATATCGGTGTTGGCATAATTGAGGATACAAAAATCAAAGGATTTATTTTGAATTTCCGGAATCAATGCATTAGTTAATTCAATGGCACTCATTTCTGGCTGCATATCATACGTAGCCACTTTTGGGGAGGGCATCATCAGCCTTTTCTCGCCTTCAAAAATTTTTTCCCTGCCTCCGCTAAAAAAGAAAGTAACATGCGGATATTTTTCTGTTTCGGCAGTACGAATTTGTGTTAATCCATTTTTTTCTAAAACTTCTCCAAGGGTGTTATTTAAATTATCTGTTTCAAAAACCACATTCACATTAATAAAGCTGTGATCATATTCTGTCATCGTAGTAAAATGCAGTGCTAATGGATGCATACCAAATTCTGAAATACCCGTTTGAGTCAAAACTTGTGTTATTTCCCTGCATCGGTCAGTGCGGAAATTAAAACAAAGAGCCACATCTCCCTCTTTGATAGTCGCCAAAGGTTGTTGTCCCTCATCTATAATAACAGTCGGTTTAATAAATTCGTCAGTGATATTTACTGCATACGCATTTTCTATAGCCCCTATAGCATCAGTTGCTTTTTCCCCCTCTCCCTTTACCATCGCATCATAGGCCAATTTTACTCTTTCCCAACGTTTATCTCTGTCCATGGCAAAATAGCGGCCCCCTACGGTTGCAATTTTTCCAACAGAATAATTAAGATGCTGCTGTAATTCGATCATAAAAGCAAGGCCACTTTTGGGGTCGCAATCACGGCCGTCAGTAAAGGCATGGATAAATACATCAGTAAGGCCTTCTTCTTTACAAAGATCAACGATTGCTTTCAGATGGTTGATGTGTGAATGAACTCCACCATCACTTACCAGTCCTAAAAGGTGTAATGGTTTGTTATTGCTTTTTGCAAAGCGGATTGAACCCAGCAAGGTTTCATTTCTGGCAAAAGAACCATCCCTTATAGCAACATTTATCCGTTGTAATTCCTGGTAAACCACTCTTCCGGCACCAAGATTCAGATGTCCCACTTCGGAATTCCCCATTTGTCCATCGGGCAATCCCACAGCCTCTCCACAGGTTATTAAAGTAGTATTCGGATATTTTGTATATAAAGACTTTGTAAACGGTACATTGGCGCTCTGAATAGCATCTGCCGAAGCAACTTTTCCTAATCCCCAGCCGTCCATGATGATCAGAATGACTTTTTTGTGTGACATTTTTTATCAACAATTTATTGTTAGTACAAATACATTCATATTCATTGGGCATTGCCCGGTCCGTACCCTGTAAAACTACATTCAAATCCTCTATTTGCCAGACGGAATGCGGAAAAACTGCTGGTTTTTAGTACTTTAGTACCGGAGAAAAAGATATATTCACTGTGGCATGTTTTTAGTTTAAGTACCTGTGAAAACCTATTGTTATGAAACGTTTATTCACAACCTTACTGCTTGGTTCAGTCCTGATGCTGACTTCTTTTACAGAGCAAAATGTGTTAGATCAGGTCATTGGTGCCTTGCGTTCCGGTAGTTCCAACCAGCTTTCTTCTTATTTTGATGAAAATGTGGAGCTCACCTTACCAGACAAGAGTGATAGTTACAGCAAAGCTCAGGCACAGCTTATTGTAAAGGACTTTTTTAGTAACAATGGAATAAAAGGATTTGAGTTGAAACATAAAGGGGATTCCCCCGGCGGGCATTTTTGTATTGGTATGTTACAAACCAACGCAGGAAATTTTCGTACGAATGTTTTTATGAAAATTAAAAATGGGAAAGAAGTAGTAAAAGAGATCCGTTTCCAGTCTATTGAGTAATACAAATTTAAAATACTTGTAAAGCCTTCCCGAATTACCGGGAAGGCTTTTTACTTTTGCTGCTATGAACTATGACGAACAATTGTACCACCTGGTAGATGAAGCCCTTAAAGAAGATGTTGGTGATGGCGACCACTCCACCTTATCAAGTATTGCAGCTAATGTAAAAGGAAAAGCTGTTTTGAAAATAAAACAAGATGGCATATTGGCTGGTATGCAGGTAGCTGAAAAAATTTTCAGGTATAAAGAACCCATGGCTGTTTTTATTCCTTTCAAGAAAGATGGAGATGTAATGCGCTATGGGGAGAAGGCTTTTGAGGTAGAAGCATTAGTGCATACGATTTTACAATGTGAGAGATTAGTGTTGAACTGTATGCAGCGAATGAGTGGAATTGCAACGTTAACAAAGGAATACACAGATAAATTAAAAGGCTACAAAACAAAATTGCTCGATACCAGGAAAACTACTCCAAATTTCCGGTTGCTCGAAAAAGAAGCAGTACGGATCGGTGGTGGCGTTAATCATCGTTTCGGATTGTATGATATGATCATGCTAAAGGATAATCATATCGATTATTGTGGGGGGATTGAAAAGGCAATTGAAAAGGCCGCTGAATATGTAAGAACTGTAAAGCCCCGATTAAAAATAGAGGTGGAAACAAGAAGTATGGGTGATGTGAAAAAAGTAATTGCCATTGGAAAAGGAAAAGTATTTCGAATTATGCTGGATAATTTTCAACCTTCGCAAATAAAAGAAGCAGTAGAGCTGATTAAAGAGGATTTTGAAACCGAAGCCAGTGGGGGTATCAATCTCGACAATATTGAAGAATATGCAAAGACAGGAGTGGACTATGTAAGTGTGGGGGCATTGATTCATCAGGCAAAGAGTCTGGATTTAAGTTTGAAGGCCGTAATTATATAAATATGTCAAAGAAGAATAAGCCAGATATAAGAGGATTTGTTTTTAGCACCGACCCTAATTTTTCCTTTGAAGAAGAGCTGTCTGCTGCAGAAACCTTACCTCCTGCACAGCAAAAACTAAGGATACGTTTAGACACCAAACACCGGGCTGGTAAAGCAGTTACCTTAATCAATGGATTTATTGGTAAAGAGGAGGATGTCGAAGACTTAGGCAAGAAACTAAAATCCTTTTGCGGCACCGGTGGTTCTGCTAAAGACGGTGAAATAATTGTGCAGGGCGATCAACGGGAAAAAGTGATGCAGTGGTTGGTGAAGAATGGGTATAAGCAAGTAAAAAAAATATAGAAGACTGCAAACTATTTACCTGGCTTTGTTTTCCTTTTTCAGGGAATGACCCTAGCAAGTGAAACTTAAATTACTGCGACCAATCCCAGTATGTCTGTCATTCGTAAAAGGCGGCATTTTTAGTTCCTATTGTAGAATTGTGCTTGTGGAGAAACCCTGACTCTTGCCAAACACCCATTTGGGCAATTTGAAATTAAACGCTTTTAACAGCTGGAGACTGACATAAAATATTTATCATAATATTCAACAGCACTCCTGAAATATTTTAGTGTGTCATTTGTTTCTCTGTAAAATTCAATCAATTTATAATCAAAAGCTTTTTGACTGGTGCTGGCATTTCCAATATATGTTGATTTTGTAAAAGAAGCAACCCTGTAAGCATACTGTTCATTTTTTTCACGAATAGCTTTTTGTAACGACTTATAACCAATTCTGCTATTTATGCCAACCCGTGCAGGCAAGCTCATAGTATACCAGGATTGATTAAAAAGAGAATTTCTCCTAAGAGTTATATCTGCCCTGCTGTCTACTACAGGAGCCTTGTTCAATAAACTGAGTTTTTCACAGAGGTAAGCACCATCTGGGCAAGTTTCATCTTTCTGTTTCAAGATTAAACCTCATTTCCATCTTGGGGTTTTATATTCTTTTCTAATGCACTTACCCTTTCCTCCCCCCCTTTTTTGGGGCTTTGTCAATATGTTTTTCGTAAGTGGTTATGAATGAATGCAGGATTTTCGGTTTGTGATAACAGTTACTTGTTGTTTGTGTATTTTAATTTTTTCTTTCGGCCCCACCCATTAAAATCTTTTTGTATGGCAAGATACAAATATTGATGACTATAATTACCGGATGGTCAAATGTGCCCTTCGTTTCCTCAGGATAAACTTGCAAGGAACGATGCCATGAATAACCACAGGCTGTAACAAAATAAAAACTAACTGCTACTAAGAAATCTATAAAAATTAAAATGATATTTAGTTCTAAAATTCCCATTAGGGACAGGGGCTTATTGTCCTTGCGCCTGCGAATATCCTTTCGTTTTTCCCCACATATTCAGCAATTCAAAGGAGCAAATTTTAAAATTACCACTCATACTGACATAGAGTCCAATCACATCCTGCTGGTTCAAGGGTTCATCACCAATACTTTCAAAACGTACATTGTATTGATTAACAAGATTCGTATAAACAGAACCAGTTGGCCACACCTGTGTGCCCCTGTTACTGATGTTGATGAGATTGAATTTGACACCGCCATGCCGTTTGCATTTTTCGGCAATAGCTGTTGGTTGCTCATCGCTTTCAATAAATAAATCAACGCCTACTATCGTTTCACTTTCTCCTTCTTTTGAAATCATCATCGGATTAGTCTCTAATTTCAATGGTGTGGGGGTGCCGGGTTTGTTAGCAATAATTTCTCTTGCTCCAATTGCTGGTTTCTTGCCAAAATTTCCAATGATCGCTTCGGCAAACTGTGTGGTATTTACAGCTGTAATTGATTTGTCACCAAAATCACCGGTATGAACACCGTTTTCTAATGTATATAATAATGCATTTTCAATGATGGCTGCATTTTCTGTAAGTCCCAGATGGCGTAACATTGCCAATCCGCTTAATAACAAAGCTGTTGGATTGGCAATATTTTTCCCTGCTATGTCCGGTGCAGTACCATGCACAGCCTCAAAAATGGATATATGGTCGCCAATATTAGCTGACGGGGCAAATCCAAGTCCTCCGACTAAACCTGCGCATAAGTCCGACACAATATCTCCCTGCAGATTGGTCAATACCAGTACATCAAACAAATCCGGCCTCGTTACCAGTTTCATACAGAGGTCATCTACAATAATGTCATCCGCTTTCAGCTCAGGATATTCTTTTGCAACTTCCTGGAAACATTCAAGGAAAAGCCCATCTGTTATTTTCATAATGTTGGCCTTATGAACACAAGTGATGCGTTTAGCTTTTTTTTGTTTTGCCATTTCAAAAGCATAGCGTATAACTTGCATGCTTCCCGGCCGGGTGATGAAGCGGCGACTAAGTGCCACATCATGGGTAAGCATATGTTCAATACCACCATAAGTATCTTCAATATTTTCTCTTACAACCGTTATGTCTATAGGAATGCCTGCTTTACTGAAAACAGTATCTACTCCATGCAGTGTTCTGAAATCTCTTTTATTGGCAAAGGTGTTCCATGTCTTTCTAGCCGTTACATTGATGCTTTTTACTCCTTTTCCTTTAGGTGTTTCCATCGGGCCTTTAAAAAGCAGGCCCAATGCTTCAATTGTTACTTTGGCTTCCGGGGTCATACCATTATTAAAGCCTTTGTCAAACACCCATTTGCCCATATCTACAAAATCATATTCCAATGGAACCTTATTGGCTTCAAAAATTTTTAATACAGCTTCCATAATTTCCGGGCCTATTCCATCGCCTTTTGCTACAGCTATTTTCATATGTAAAAATTTTGTTACCCTGAGTACTGAGCTTGTCGAAGTATCGGAGGGTGGCGCAAAATTAAGCTCCGGAGGAATATTAAGTGTTAAATAACTGTAAGATTTGTATCTGCAGTAATTTGTTTATTTTTACTACATGACCAGCATGATATCGGAAGGAGTGAAAGTGAGTGTTGAAACATTTTACCAGGCCGACTACAGCAATCCCCTGCAGTCAGAATTCATGTTTGCCTACCGTATTGCACTGGAAAACCACAACTCATTTCCTGTAAAACTCCACCGCCGCCATTGGTATATTTTTGATAGTAATGGAAGCCACCGGGAAGTGGAAGGGGAAGGGGTTATTGGGGTGCAACCCACCCTTCAGCCGGGCGAAAATTACCAATATGTAAGCGGCTGTAATCTCCGCACAGAAATGGGGCGTATGTATGGCACCTACCAGATGGAAAATCTGCACAGCAAAAAAATGTTTGATGTAAGCATCCCATCTTTTGAGATGATTGTACCGATGAAGAATAATTAAAGACTTGGACTGGGAATCTTCTTCGTCCTTTCCCGCATCAACGCTATGGCTTCTTCCTTTGATTGAAACATATTGCCATTAATATTGACTAAGTTATCAGCCAACTTATCGTAGCGTTTGGTAAGAAGCCATGTAAAAATGTGGAGGTAGTGAATGCCATCAAATACAATGGCTTTATTAGCTGCAAACTCATCTTTTCGTTTTATAAATTCAGCCGGCATTTCTGTATAGTGCATGCCGGGGCGAAGGTGATGGATAATGTGATAGCCGTCATTCCAGCATTTATGATTATAAACGGTATTGATACAGTTGATAGAACTTTTGTACAAATTTTCCGGGTCCTTAGCATCTATAAAAGAATGTTGTGTCCAGTTACCCAGCATCATTACTAATCTGGCAAATAGTAAAGGGACAATAAACACAAGCATAGTAGCTTTCAAATTGACAAAGCACATGGCAATACAAAAAGCGAGGTAAATATATTCACCGGCAGTAAGGCGTTGTCCCAGTTTCTTTCTTTTGCGGTTAAATAAATAAAAAATGGTATTGATAACGCCAACAGAAATGAATTTGAAAAAGTAAGCCAGAAAATCTTTTACACTATCCCGTTGGTATGGCATGGTGGTGCTGGTATCATCAGGCAGATTGTTTTCTATGTGGTGCATACCCATGTGGTGACTGAAATATCCTTCAGGTGCATGACCAAATAAAGGGCAGAGTATCCAGGTAATATAGGCATGAAAAGGTTTCTGATAAGGGGCTTTAAACATTTTTCTATGACAAAGGCAATGAAACATTAACCCAAAGCTTCCCTTGAAATAAAATTGCGACACATAAAAATATGGGATGGCTACTGCCCACCACCACCAGCCAGTAAGTACCGGAGTAAAAAGTAAAATAGCTATTGGTACTACCAGCAAGTGAATAGTTGTCAGCAGGTAAATAAAAGGAAGATCTCTTTTATCGTTCATAATTCGCAGCCACAACTTATCGTAGCGACTGAACTTTTCCTTTGGTATGTAAACCGGGTCTGTAAGTGATGTTGA
This sequence comes from Chitinophagaceae bacterium, assembly GCA_016719015.1. Classification (GTDB taxonomy): domain Bacteria; phylum Bacteroidota; class Bacteroidia; order Chitinophagales; family Chitinophagaceae; genus JJ008. The sequence goes on along the minus strand of JADKAZ010000005.1, from coordinate 166,078 downwards.
GAGAGACTTCATGATTCGGGTAAAAATATGGAAATATTCAGCCTAAACACATGAGTGTTGAGGATAAACCTGAAAATAGTAGTTGCAGTTTGAAACAGTTGGATCCGCAATGTTTATTTCGGCTTATATTTCGCTTCTGAAATAATCTTGCTGGCTGCTGTATTCATTACCTCTTCAGGCTTCATCCCCGGGTTTTTACTTACAAATTTTTTTACGATTTGCCACCCAATCCACTGCCCCATATTGCCTGGTGATAATTCCTGCGAAAAACCCTGCGTGAAAGGTGATTCGCCAATATAGGTTTGTATAATAGCCGGGTTAAGTGATTGCAGATCTTCATTTTTTACAATATAGCTCCAAATCAAACCCTCATTTTCGGTGCACCAGTCCAATTGTTGTTGAGTGTAGCCGGTTTTAACAGAATCGGCAGCTGAAGGCAAAAACTTATCTAACAAATACCATCTTTTACCTTTTTCCACCATTTGTTCTATCAATGGTTTGCTGCCACTTTTATCCGGGAAAATATCATTGACCACCAACTGCATGGCATCGCCAATAATATATTCTTTGCTGAACCTGCGGCTGCGGTAACCCGGAGCTACATTTTCAATGAAGAAAGGATCGTTGTAAACAGAAAACTGGTTACCTAAATAAAATTGAAGGCTGATGCCCAGAAAATCTGGTCCTAAAAAATTGGGAGTAGGCCCGGTTTCAGATTGCGCCATCGCATCCACCGGTCCGGCAATGGTAATTATATTGGGGGGCTGGTAATTCGGGAAGTAATATTTTACAAACTGAAATGCTTTTTTAAAATCTTTTTCAATATCATCTGTATTTTTAAAAACGATATTAACAGTATCGTATAAATTCTTACTAAGCCGGACAAAATTTTTAATTCCGTAAACTGCTGAGGAGCTGTCTAGCCCCAGAATATTCTGCAGAAAAATCCCGGTAATGGAAGGATATTTTTTGTTGAGTTCGGTAAGGCCAGGCCATACGTTATTCGTATCAAGAGCAAAAAAATCCCTGTCAAACCGTTTCAATTGTATTTCCACTTTTATGTCAGAAACATTCGGGATTCCTTTCTTTTTTTTGCAGGAAAATAGGGATATGGTAAGCAATAAAATGAAAGCGGTTTTTTTCATAGCCATTGTAAACGTTAACAGGTTATAATTGTTGTGGCAACGAAATTACTGGATTAAAAATTACCGTTAAATCGCCGTGCATTGGCTTAAATTTGAGGAATGAAAATTGCCTTAGCACAGCAGAACTATCACATCGGAAATTTTGAAGATAATACCCGTAAGATTATAGAAGGTATTGATTGGGCTAAGAAACAAGGTGCAGACCTGGTCTTGTTTTCAGAACTTTGTGTGTGCGGCTATCCACCAAGAGATTTCCTGGAGTTTGCTGATTTTATCAGTAAATGCAAACAGGCTATTGATGAAATAAAACAATATGCCGATACTATTGCTGTACTGGTAGGTGCACCGGATATAAACCCTGTCAGGGAAGGGAAAGATCTCTTTAACGCTGCTTACTTTCTTTATGAAAAAGAAGTGAAAGCAGTTGTACATAAAACCTGCCTGCCTAATTATGATGTGTTTGATGAATACCGCTATTTTGAACCTGCCTATAACTGGAAAATCATTGATTTTAAAGGAAAGAAGCTGGCGGTAACCATTTGCGAAGACATCTGGAATCTGGGTGATAATCCGCTTTACCGTAACTGTCCGATGGATGAACTGATGAAGCAGCAACCTGATATTATGCTGAACCTTTCGGCCTCTCCATTCGATTATACCCACGTAGAAGATAGAAAAGCAATTATTAAGCTGAACGTAGAAAAGTATAAACTACCGATGCTGTATTGTAATTGTGTAGGCAGCCAGACAGAGATTGTTTTTGACGGAGGTTCGTTGGTATTTGATAAACATGCAAATCTTATAAAACAACTTCCTTTGTTTGAAGAGGCGATGGAAATAGTTGAATTGAATGCGGATGGCAATTTTACTCTTTCCGTTACCACCGCCGCAAAGGATTTACCCGATGCAGAGTTTAATCCTGCCGAACTGGATTATAATTTATGTACTGCTGAAATTCATAATGCCATTGTAATGGCGATAAAAGATTATTTCAGCAAGATGGGCTTTACGAAAGCTATTTTAGGCAGCAGCGGTGGTATTGACAGCGCTGTAACATTAGCATTGGCTTGTACAGCCCTGGGCAAAGAAAATGTCAGAGCTATTTTGATGCCCTCGCCCTATTCAACAGGTCACTCTGTATCAGATGCTGAACAACTCAGTAAGAATTTAGGTAATCCGTATGATATTATGCCGATAAAAAATATCTATGAAAGTTTTCTTGCTGAATTAAAACCGATTTACAAAGACTTGCCTTTTGGTGTAGCGGAAGAAAATATACAGGCCAGAACAAGAGGAAACCTCCTCATGGCAATTGCCAATAAGTTTGGCTATATTTTGCTGAATACTTCGAATAAAAGTGAATTGGCTACGGGTTACGGAACATTATATGGTGACATGGCAGGTGGAATAGGTGTGCTGGGTGATTGCTATAAAATGCAGGTATATGCATTGGCAAAATATATCAATCGTAGTAAAGCAATTATTCCACATAATATTATCAACAAACCACCATCCGCAGAGCTAAGACCAGATCAAAAGGATTCTGATTCCTTACCGGATTATTCCATATTGGATAAGCTTTTATATCAATACATAGAAAGAAGACAAGGGCCTGCGGCGATTAAAGCACAGGGCTTCGATGCAGTATTAGTTGACCGGGTATTAAAAATGGTAAACATTAATGAATACAAACGCAACCAGTTCTGTCCCATTATCCGCATTTCACCCAAGGCTTTTGGTGTAGGACGAAGGGTGCCTATCGTAGGGAAATACCTTAGTTAATAATTTTAGTGCAAAAAAGTTACAACCGCATTTTGTGGTGTACCACCTACCGTAATAATTTGCGAAAGGACCAGTTGAGATTCATTTAATGCTACAATGGTAAAATTATTGCTCCCGCCGGTAAACAGGATAGTTGAAATATTTAACACTGTTTCCGAGCTTTGAAAACTCCAGGTAAAAGGATTGGTTTGCGGATCAGCCCCATTGCATTTAGTAGCTCCCTCATCCACCACCCCGGTCAAGCCGACAGAAAAAGTCATGATGTTATCTTTCTGACAAGTTGGTAAGGAGGCTGAAACATCCGCACCCCCTACTGTAGCAGCGCCAAATCTCCAGGAACTTGTTGTAATTAACTCCGTTTTTGTTTTGGGGATCGGATCCTCATCTTTATCGCAACCGGAAAAAATAAGCAGGCTTAAAACAAGTGCTGTAAAAAGGGAAAATTGTTTTTTCATAATTTAAGGATTCAAAGCACAAAGTAATCATTCTTTTCAAGGAATAAAAGGTAAAATACCCTGAAATCATGCCGTATTTGCTGCCGTTCATAATAACGGCAAATAATTTGCATACTGCAAGTTCGTAATTTGTGACTTATAATTATTCCCCATGCTAAAAACCGCAGAAGATATCCGGCTCTTAAACGAACGTATCAGCCAGGCCGGACAGTTTACCGATAAACTTAAAGCAGAAATTGGCCATGTAATTATTGGGCAGACTCATATGCTTGACAGGTTGCTAATCGGGCTACTAAGTAATGGACATGTTTTGCTCGAAGGTGTTCCCGGATTGGCAAAAACGCTGGCTATTAAATCGCTGGCACAGGCTATACATGCAAAGTTCAGCCGTATACAGTTTACTCCGGACCTCTTGCCTGCCGACGTAATTGGTACGTTAATTTATAACCAGCAAAAAAATGAATTTGTAGTACGCAAGGGCCCCATCTTCGCCAATTTTATTTTGGCAGATGAAATTAACCGGGCTCCGGCTAAAGTGCAGAGTGCCTTACTTGAAGCCATGCAGGAACGGCAGGTAACGATTGGCGACAGCACTTATATACTGGACGACCCGTTTTTAGTATTGGCTACACAAAATCCATTGGAACAGGAAGGAACGTATCCGTTGCCCGAAGCACAGGTTGACCGATTCATTATGAAAGTGATAGTGGATTATCCTAAAATGGATGAGGAGCAATTAATTCTTCGTCAGAATATACAGGGTGCATTTGCAACTGTGAACCAGGTGGTATCTGTTCAGGAGGTAGTCAATGCTAAAGAACTGACCCGGCAGATATACATGGATGAAAAAATTGAACAGTATATACTGGACATCGTTTTTGCAACGAGGAATCCTGAAAAGTATAAATTAGAAAAATTGAAGCCACTGATTTCTTACGGTGCGTCACCAAGAGGAAGTATTAACCTCGGATTAGCAGCAAAGGCGCAGGCATTTCTGAATAAAAGGGGATTTGTAATTCCGGAGGATGTAAGAAGTATTTGTAAAGATGTGTTGCGCCACCGCATTGGTCTTACGTATGAGGCAGAAGCGGAGAATGTAAAAGTGGAAGATGTAATCGAGGATGTGTTGAGACAAATTAATGTACCATAGAGAAGACGGCCCCCTAAATCCCCCGATGGGGGACTTTAGATTCTTATAGAATGAAGTTCATTATTATTTGCAAATGCTGACAACAACAGAAATATTAAAAAAAGTAAGGGAACTTGAAATCAAGAGCAAGAAACTCACCACTGATTTATTCACCGGCGAGTATCATAGTGCTTTTAAAGGCAAGGGAATGTCTTTTAAAGAGGTGAGGGAATATGCTCCGGGAGATGATATTCGTTTTATTGACTGGAATGTGTCAGCCAGGTTTGGTCATCCGTTCAGTAAGGTATTTGAAGAAGAAAGGGAGTTAACGGTAATGTTGTTGGTAGACATAAGTAACAGTTCTTTGTTTGGAACAACCCACGCAAGAAAGAAAGATATTATTACAGAAATAGCAGCGGTACTTAGTTTTTCAGCTGTAAATAATGCCGACAAAATCGGGGTGATATTCTATAGTGATGTAGTAGAGGCTTTCATCCCACCAAAGAAAGGAAAACAACATGCTTTGTATATTGTCCGGGAGTTATTAAGTAAGGAGCCAAAGGGAAAAGGTACAGCCGTCAGTAAGGCACTTCGGTATTTCAATAATTCTACCAAACAAAAAAGTATTGCTTTTATACTAAGTGATTTTATTGATGCCAATTATGAAGATGCTCTTCGAATTGCCGGAAAAAAGCATGATGTGATTGGAATCAAAGTATATGATCAAATGGATCAGCATTTGCCAGCTGCTGGTTTGATGCTGATAGAAGATGCCGAAAGCAGGCAAAGAAAATGGGTGGACAGTAGTAACAGCTTTGTCCGTCATAGCTACGAGCAGGAATTTTTTCGGGTAACAGAATATAGTACACAAGTATTTAAAAAAGCAGGCTGCGACCTGTTGCATGTAAGGACAGGCGATGATTATGTGAAAGTGCTCCAAAAATTCTTCCTCAGCAGGAACAGATAATAGTAATGATTTTCAAACGACAAATACTTTTTCCGGTTTTCTTGCTTCTTGCAAAATTTGTAATTGCACAAGGTGGTACAACGATTAAGGCCTCCGTTGATAAAAGCAAAATTCTGATTGGAGAACCCTTAAAGCTTACAATAGAAGCATATTTATCTCCTGAATCTGTTAAGAACTTTATTAGTATAGACAGTATCAAACATTTTGAGTTTGTTGATAAGCCAATTATTGATACGACGGATAAAAGGGGGGGGTGGAATATTAAAGGTGTCTACACCCTCACCAGCTTTGATTCAGGACAATGGTTTATTCCTTCTTTTTTACTTTCGAATGATGCTAAGAGTGACAGTATACCCATTGAGGTGGTCTTTTCTGATTTTGATCCCAATCAGGAATATCATGATATAAAAGATATCCTGGAAGTAAAACCATCAAAAGAAAAAATGAAGTGGTGGTGGTTTCTGGCGGGTGGAGTATTATTCTTGGCATTAATGCTACTTTACTTATCAAGAAAGAAAAAACCGGTACCAATTGCAGTTCAGAAGGCTGTCGCGGATCCATACGAAGAAGCAATGCTGCAACTGGAACAGTTGCAAAAGGAAAAAATTGAAGTCAAGCAGTACTATTCACGGCTTATTGATATTTTTCGTTTATATGTTTTCAGAAAGAAAAACATTCTTTCGTTACAAAAAACAACGGATGATATCGTTGTACAATTGCGCAGCCTTACAATAGATAAAGACCAGTTTGATAAGTTGGCACAAATACTATGGCTAAGTGATTTTGTAAAATTTGCAAAGTACATTCCGTCCAAAGAGGATGAAAGGAATTCTTTGGATGAAATCAGGAATGCTATAACAACTATTGAAAAAACGGGGGCTAAAACACCACTTTAAGGGCAGCGGCTATGCTTTACAACTATATTAAAAATCTTGACTTTGCTTATCCGTTTGCTTTCGGGTTGTTATTAATAGTGCCGTTACTAATCTGGTGGCACACAAAAAAAAGCAATGGCAGGCTGGGGATAATAACTGTATCAACTGCTCATGCATTCACCGTTTCATCCTGGAAGAACCGGTTTCGCCATTTGCCTTTTATCTTACGTTTACTTGCTTTAGTTTGTTTGATAATTGCATTAGCCCGGCCACAGAAAAAAAATAATGAACAACGAACTGAAGGGGAAGGAATTGATATTGTCCTGTGCATGGATGTAAGCGGTAGTATGGGGTCTACAGATATCCCTCCATCAAGAATGGATGTGGCAAAAGAAGTGGCAGAGGAATTTGTACGTAGCCGACCGGTTGACAGAATTGGGCTGGTCATTTTTTCCGGTGAGAGTTTTACCCAATGCCCGATAACAAACGACAGGAACACCCTCATCTCTCAAATTCAACGACTCGAAAGCAGGGTCTTGCTGAAAGACGGAACGGTAATAGGCGAGGGTTTGGCAACTGCGGTAGACCGTTTACGTAAAAGCCCCTCAAAAAGTAAGGTCATTATCCTCATAACAGATGGCAAAGAAGATGCCCCTGATACAAGATTGATTGATCCGCTGACAGCATTGGATATTGCAAAGGCAGAGGGAGTAAAAGTGTATACAATTGGAATGGGGGCTATGCCTACCACTATTGTTGAAGTCACAGGAAAAAAACCCGGGCAAAAGAGTCCTCTTATCGATTTTATTGATGAGGAATTATTGCGGAAAATAGCTACTGAAACAGGAGGTCAGTATTTCCGGGCCAGAGATAAAGAGGGATTAAAGGAAACTTACAGCCAGATTGATAAATTAGAGAAATCGAAAATCGATATTACTTCTTTTCAGCGATCGGAAGAACGTTTTGTGCCATTCCTTCTGGCTGCATTGGTCTTCCTGTTCATAGAAGTGTTGCTGAAGTTTACCCTATTCAGAAAGTTTCCCTGACAATTTATTCTATTACTTCGAACAACGAAGCATGGAAGCGGAGTAGTATCTTGCAAGCCGATGAAAGCGACAATTTATAAATCAACGGGGAGCTGGTACATTATAAAAGATGATGCCGGAAAATTCTGGAATGCAAGGATGAAGGGAGTGATGAAAATGGATGATATTACCAGCACTAATCCGGTGGCTGTAGGTGACCGGGTAGAGGCCGCAATTGAAAATGAAGCCGATGGTACGGCGGTTATTGATGAAATTTTTAGTCGTAATAATTATATCAACCGCCAGTCGCCTAGAAATAAATACCAGCATCACATTGTAGCAGCCAATCTCGACCAATCTATGCTGGTTGCAACATTAAAAGAGCCCAAAACTTCGCAGGGTTTTATTGACCGTTTCCTGGTGGCGTCAGAAATGTATCATGTATCCCCTTTTATTGTTTTTAATAAGTCGGATTTATATAAGGCGAAGGAACTGACTAAGTATGAACAATGGAAAGCGATGTATGAAGGGGTGGGATATAAAGTTTTTTTAATAAGTGCAGAGAGAAAAGAAGGAGTAGAGGAGGTGGTAGAGCTGCTAAAAAATAAAACAACATTAATAAGCGGACATAGTGGTGTGGGAAAATCATCCTTTCTGAATGTTGTGTTCCCGGATATAAATTTGAAGACCCAGGATGTAAGTGGCTGGAGTGGTAAGGGGCAGCACACAACTACGTTTGCAGAAATGTATGATCTGCCACAGGGTGGTAGAATAATTGATACACCGGGTATGAGGGAATTTGGATTGGTGGATATCACCAAACAGGAAGTGTCACATTATTTTCCGGAGATGCGGGACAGATTAAATAATTGTCAATTCAATAATTGTCTTCACTTCAATGAACCGGAGTGTGCTGTAAAAGAAGCTGTTAATAATGGGGAGATAAATGAAGACAGGTATGTCAGTTATTTAGGAATAATGGAATCAATCGAAGAAAAGAGCTACTAGGCAATATTCTTTTGCCCGCTATTAAACATTCTTGCCTCAATTACATTGGCAAGTTCTACAACAGCTTTGTTGTCTTTGCTAAGGGCATCTTTCGTTTTTGTGGGAAAAATAGAAACGCCGTTGTAAATACTGTAGTGAAGGGTAATGTTGTGTCCTTTAAATCGGAACTCCCAATCAATAGTGTCAAAATCATCTTCTTTGTGAGAGAAGTTCACATCAAGATCCTGGCTGAGAATGTTGGCAACACGATAGAATTCTTTCAATCCGCCGTCATCGGCAATAACGGCTTCGGTACAGCCGAGAGTGGTTCGTAGGGTGAGGCTCATGGTTAAGGTGTTTAGGTTTTTTCATTAGACTGGATTAAAGGGTGGTTAGCTGCACACAACAGAATTAACTCCTGAATTTTTTCGCTTTTTTGGCCGCCTTTTCTGCCTTCGGGTCGCCGCTTACTAATTTTTCAGCACCAATATTTTTTCCATTAGTGGGACAACCTGTTTTGCGTTTAAACATGTTGTTCAACATGCCACAAGAAGACAGCAACATAGTGATACTCAACGCTACAGTTAAAAATCGGAGATTTTTCATTATTTATAGCTTGTATGAATAACGAATTTAATATTAAATAATTGTTTGCTCTATAGTAAACTTACGGTCGGGAGACGTTAGTCATGAGTCTGGAAACGGCCTCACAGTTAAGAGTTTTACTTCTGACTCCCGTCTCCTGACTCCGAACTCCCTCTGAACCAATCTGCATACCCTACATAATTATCTGCTATCCTGTTTATCTGTCCATTCACCAGTTCCTGGGAAATATCTTTTACCTTTTTAGCAGGCACCCCGGCATAAATGCTACCAGCTTCACAAATAGTGTTTTCCAATACAACTGCCCCGGCGGCTATTATTGTATTGCTATGCACTACGGCCTTGTCCATTACTATAGCACCCATGCCTATCAATACATTATCATGTACCGTACATCCATGTACTATTGCATTGTGCCCGATGGAAACATTGTTGCCAATTGTTGTTCCGCATTTTTGATAGGTGCAATGGATACATGCACCATCCTGTACATTCACTTTATGGCCGAGCTTTATAAAGTTTACATCACCACGAACAACGGTATTGAACCAGAAACTACAATCGTCCCCGGTGATCACATTGCCAACGATAGTTGCATTGGGAGCAATAAAACAATTGTTACCAAAATTTGGATGTTTATCTTCTACCGGGAGTATTACAGGCATGAGTAATTAAGAATTAGTAATTGAAAATTAATAATTGTGTTGTTGCCAGCTTTAGCTTTTCATGACATCGTCCTTGCAACCGAAGATAAGATGAGAGCCACACTTCAACAACTGATCATTACTCAGCAGCACCTCACCCTAGTACTGCTCCAAATATCGGAGACTCTGAGCCCTCTCCTTGAGAAGAGGAGATAGGAAAACTCCAAAAAGCAGAATTTAACCGGGGTGAGGTAGTATGGTAATTTTGCTAATTTGTTTGCGTCTTTGCGTCACCTTTGCGTTCTTTGCTTGAAATTAATTCACTTGAATCAGCGAGAACTTTTTCTTCGCCATGTAGCCCAGACTTCCTCCGCACCACTTGCATTAGAAATAGTGAAGGCTGATTGCTGTACTTTATATGGTGCAGATGGAAAGCAATACATTGATTTAATCGGAGGCATCAGCGTAGCTAATGTGGGGCACCGGCATCCCAAAGTGATTGAGGCCATTCAAAAGCAATTGGATGCTTACCTGCACATCATGGTGTATGGCGAATTTATAGAGGCACCGCAGGTGCAATATGCCAAGCTGCTCACCGATAATTTACCTGCATCACTCAACTCCGTTTATTTTACCAACTCAGGAGCTGAGGCAGTGGAAGGTGCTATGAAACTTGCAAAGAGAGTAACAAACAGAACACAAATCATTGCCTTTAATAATTCATATCATGGCAGCACCCAAGGCGCATTAAGTGTGATGGGGGATGAATACTGGAGAAATGCTTTTCGACCGCTGCTGCCGGATGTGTTGCACCTGGAATACAATTCTTTTGATTCCCTGAAAGAAATAACTGAATTGACGGCCTGTGTAATTGCAGAAACGGTGCAGGCAGAATCTGGTATTATTGTTCCAACCGAAGAATGGATGCAGGCATTACGAAAAAAATGTACTGAAACGGGAACCTTATTAGTAGTGGATGAAATACAAGCTGGTTTTGGCCGCACTGGTAAATTATGGGGCTTCGAACATTTCGATATAGAACCTGATATTTTGCTATTGGGAAAAGCGTTGGGAGGTGGTATGCCGCTTGGTGCATTTATAGCGGATAAAAAATTGATGGATGCTTTTACGGAAAACCCTGTATTAGGTCATATCACTACATTCGGCGGTCACCCGGTTTGCTGCGCAGCTGGCATGGCAGCGATGAAAGCCCTGTTAGAAGAAGGGTGGATTGATACCGTTGGAACAAAAGAAAAATTATTTCATTCAGTACTTATACATCCCAAAATAAAAGCTGTTCGTTCTTTTGGTTTGTGGATGGCAGTAGAATTTGATTCATTTGAAACGAATAAAAAAATAATTGATGCCTGTATTGCTGAAGGAGTGTTGACAGATTGGTTTTTATTTGCTGCTAACTGCTTACGAATTTCCCCACCGATAATTATTTCTGAACATCAGATAAAAAAAGCTTGTGAGATATTAGTCAGGGTCTGTAGTTAATACTGATCAACTTTATTCAACTTCAACAATAAGTTCAATTTCCACTGCCATATTTCGTGGAAGCGAACACATTCCAACTGCTGATCGGGCATGTTTTCCTTTTTCTCCAAAAACTTCTACCATCAAATCAGAAAAGCCATTGATGACAGTTGGATGATCTTTAAAATCGGCTTCGCAGTTTACCATTCCCAGGACTTTTACAATTCTTTTTATTTTAGTGAGAGAGCCCAATTCAGCTTTTAATACTGCCAGTTGGTTAATAGCCGTAAGTCTTGCGGCTTGCTGCCCCTCCTCTAAAGTCAGATCTTTTCCCACTTTACCGGTTATAAAAACTCCTTTGCTATCGGAGGGGCCTTTGCCTGCCAGGAATAATAGGTTGCCAGTTCGGATTACATGAACATAATTAGCAATTGGCTGACCAACAGGAGGCAATTCAATTTTCATTTCCTTCAGTTTGTGTTCCGGGGTTTGCGAATAAATTCCATCCACAAAAACTAAAGTGATGGCCAAAAAGAGAATTATTTTTTTCATCTCATAATATTTTAAAAAGATAAGCAGCTGCTACCGCTCCAATAATCGGTCCCACGACCGGAATCCAGCTATAACTCCAGTCGCTATCCCTTTTACCCTTAATTGGTAATATGAAATGTGCGATGCGTGGACCCAAATCCCTGGCAGGATTAATGGCATACCCGGTAGGACCGCCTAATGATAAGCCAATGCCTAATACCAACAGTGAAACCGGTAATGCATTCAGTGTACCTAATGAAGAGAGAGGGTCTGTAAAACACAATGCGCCAAACATCAATACAAATGTGCCAATGAACTCAGTGATGATATTATGCAAAGGGCTTCGGATGGCAGGGGCTGTACAAAATATCGCTTTTTTCAGGTCGGCATCTGAAGAAGCTTCAAAGTGTTTGTTATATGCCAGCCACACTAATACGGCACCGGTGAAAGCTCCTGCTAATTGCGCAAGTAGATATGAAGCGATTAAGGAAGTTTTAAATGCCCCAGTGGCGGTTAAAGCAATAGTCACGGCCGGGTTCAGGTGACCACTTCCTCCCAATTTCACCGAAGTATATACTCCTAGAAACACTGCCATAGCCCAGCCAAAAGTGATGACGATCCAGCCACCGTTCTGACCATAAGTTTTGTTTAATACAACATTAGCCACCACACCACCACCCATAAGAATGAGAAGTGCTGTACCTATAAATTCACCGAGAAATGGAGACATAAAAAATCTGTTTGGGTTTATAATTGTTGTTTTGCCGTGAAAGTGTAGCTTTTTGCTATCAAATTAAAGTTATTAATTTGTTCTTTTATCCAAAATTCATCTTTATTCATTTCTTCAGCCATCAGTTTAGCAATGAGGGGAGCAATAGTGATGGCAGCTTTGGCATCCAGCAATAACTGTCTTGTTCTTCTGGATAAGAAGTCTTCCACCGTCATGCACATTTCTTCTTCTACTGATTTTTTTATAGCAGCTTTTAATTCTTCTATGCTTAGTAAAGTTGTAGCAGCAGGCATTACCCCTTTATCATATCCGTGAAGTTTTAGTTCTTTAGTAATGCAGAGATTATTTGTTAAAGCAAAAGTTTCGGTGGCAATATCGATTACATCTTCTGCCATTTTTCGGTAAGTGGTCCATTTACCCCCGGTGACGGTTATCATTCCTGAGTCTCCAATGCAAATCAAATGGTCTCGTGACAATGCTGCAGTCTTTTTACTCTTGCTTTTTACTAAAGGCCGTAATCCGGCGAACATACTCCGTAAATCACTCAGCTGCGGGTCCTTGGTAAGATAGCGACCAATATGTGTCAAGATAAATTCAATTTCTTGCTGTTGCGGAATTGGTTCGGGGGAAATCTCTTTAACAGCAGTATCTGTTGTTCCCAGTACAATTTTATTATGCCAGGGAACAGCAAATAAAACTCTTCCATCATCAGTCCTCGGAATCATAATGGCAGTATCACCGGGCAAGAAATCCTTATCGACTACCAAATGTATTCCCTGGCTGGGGTTGATGATGTTTTCATGTTTTGTATCATCCATTTTCATGATGGTATCAGTAAATACTCCGGTCGCATTAATGACGACTTTACTTTTTACTTCATACTCTTTACCAGTAAAAAAATCTTTTACCCAAACACCACATATCTTCTTATTCATTTTCAGTAAACCGTTTACTGGAAAATAATTCAAAACTGCAGCTCCATGGTGAGCTGCAGTTTGAGCAATACTGATTGCTAATCTTGCATCATCAAACTGCCCGTCGTGGTATAGTACACCACCTTTTAAATCTTCCGGATCAAGAGTGGGAGCAAATTGCAGGGTTTCTTCTTTGGATAAAAATTGAGAGGGGCCTAATCCTAATTTACCGGCCATCTTATCATAGATCTTCAAACCGATTCCGTAGAATGATTTTTCCCACCATTTATAATTTGGAATGATAAATTTTTGGTTATGGACAAGATGCGGGGCATTTTTTAATAAGAGGCCTCTTTCTCTTAAAGCCTCCATGACCAACTTGATATTACCCTGTTGCAAATAGCGAACGCCCCCATGTACAAGCTTGGTGCTTCTTGAAGAAGTACCTTTAGCAAAATCATGTTGCTCAAAAAGAACTGTCTTTAATCCCCTGGAAGCAGCATCTACTGCAGTACCGAGGCCTGTGGCACCGCCGCCAATGATACAGATGTCAAATTCTTTTGTACGTTCAAGTTGATTTATAAAATTTGAGCGATTCATGTAAATAGAAATTATCAACTAATAATTATTAATTAATAATTGTTTGAAGCCCATGCAACAGCAGCTTTCACTGCCCGCTGCCAACCATTTACTAATTCGTTTCTTTTTGTATCATCCATTGCAGGAGAAAATGATTTATCCACCTGCCACTGTTCTTGTATCTCTCCTACATTTTTCCAATAACCTACTGCCAAACCCGCTAAGTAGGCTGCACCCAATGCCGTTGTCTCTGTAATTTTTGGCCGGACTACTTTCGTATTTAATAAATCGCTTTGAAATTGCATCAGCTGATTGTTGACGGTCGCACCGCCATCAACTCTCAGTTCCCTGATATGAATACCTGCATCTGCTTCCATTGCTTTTAATACATCGTATGTTTGATAGGCAATGCTGTCTAATGCAGCTCTTGCAATATGTGCATTGCTGCTGCCTCTAGTTAATCCGAAAATGGTTCCTCTGGCATATTGATTCCAGTGGGGAGCTCCCAGCCCCGCAAAGGCAGGTACAAGATATACACCATCCGTATCCTGTACCTGTGCTGCTAATTCTTCTACCTCAGCTGATGTACGAATAATTTTTAATTCATCACGCAGCCATTGCACTACTGCACCAGCAATGAATACACTTCCTTCCAAAGCATATTCGGTTTTACCATCAATCTGCCAGGCAATGGTGGTCAACAAATTATTTTTTGATGCAATGGCTTTCTCACCAGTATTCATCAGCATAAAACAACCGGTGCCATACGTGTTTTTTACCATGCCAGGTTGTGTACATAGTTGTCCGAATAAAGCTGCCTGCTGGTCACCTGCAATACCTGCGATTGGAATTCTTGAATCAGGAATGATATTACCGGTGACGCCATAAATTTTACTACTGGGTTTTACCTCTGGTAATACAGCTGCGGGAATATTGAAAAGTTTCAACAACTCCTCATCCCATTGTAGTGTATGAATATTAAAGAGCATCGTTCTTGATGCATTGGAAACATCAGTTACATGTACTTCTCCATTGGTTAACTTCCAGGTGAGCCATGTGTCAATAGTTCCAAAAGCCAATTCGCCATTTTCAGCTTTTGTTCTGGCGCCATCCACATTGTCTAATATCCATTTCAATTTTGTGGCGGAAAAATAAGCGTCAATGATTAGTCCTGTTTTTTGCTGAATCATTCCACCATGATTTGCAGTTTTCAATTCATCACAATACGCCGCTGTTCTTCTGTCTTGCCATACGATAGCATGATAGATGGGCTGGCTTGTCTTTCTGTCCCAGACTACTGTTGTTTCCCGTTGATTGGTGATGCCTATACCCGCTACCTGCTTCATATTGATATGAGCTTTGGCAACAGCTTCTGCCATTGTACCAAACTGTGTACTCCATATTTCATCGGCATCATGTTCTACCCAACCTGGTTGCGGAAAGATCTGTTTGAACTCTTTTTGTGCTACACTGATGATGTTGCCTTGTTTGTCAAACAACATACTGCGGCTGCTGGTAGTGCCCTGGTCGAGGGCAAGGATGTAATGTGAGGACATGCAATCTTTTTTGTGAAAGGAAGTTAGTGAAATTGGAACACTGCGGGAACAGATTCGATGGATTTACATGGAATATTTTACAGGACAGAGCTGTATACATTCATATGCTCAGATTCATCTTATTGGTTAATTAAAATGCCACCCTGAAACTTCCAAAAATGCCGAAGTTTTTATCATTTGTCCGGTCAACTTTGGAAGGTAGTACCCGCCAGACAAAATCTATCCTGAATACATGAAATATATTGTCGATACCGGTGCCTAATTCGAGGTAGGTATTACCATCGAGTGATTGAAAGTTATGCCCCTGTTTAAAGTTAAGCGCCTTGTTAGCCGGCGTCAGACTGCCCCACAAGGTTTTTGCTGTCCAAAACTGGCGAAAGCGAAGTTTGGGGAACAACCGGAAGATGCCATTACCGATATTATGTTCTATGTTGAGGCCGGCATATTGATCATGAATATACTCCCATCGGTTCATCATGTTAAAGGAATATTTGTTGTAGTAATACAATTCATTACCAGGAGCTATATCAAGTAAGATATACGGCACTGTACCAAATGTTTTTCCGGCATAGGCCAGCACTGATATATTTCCCATTGGCGGAACGTTTATATAATCGGATACGCTGGCTGAAATTTTTGTATAGCTGTAACTGCTTTTTAAAACACCGGCAAATCCATGACTGATATTGATTTCACCAATAGGATAGCCACTGCCAAGACTGGTACGGTAAAAATGACTTTCTAAAAACCTTTCTAAATAAGCAAAGCGAAAACGGAGAGCCACTTCAAAATTGGCGAAGGGTTTTCCGGCCCCGTTGGTGGGAAACGAGTCCACTGGTAACAGGTTACGAAGTGGTAACGTTGTTCTATGTGTTACGGTTATAAGGTTGGACATCCATGGTAAGGTCTCATTAAAAAACTCAAAACGTTTTTCATTTACTTTAATATTCTTGATGGGGATATTTTTTTTGCGGATGGCTAAGGCAAATACATTGTCGGATGAAACTTCTCCATACTGGCTTTGGCCAAAATCCAGGTCATTGGTAAAAGAAGCATAGAGATAAGTTCTTGGACTTTTGTTTGGCAGAAAGAACACTTCTCCCATCCCTTTTAGTTTCTTATCACCAAACCCATAAGCGAGGTAAGTATGAAATTTGAATTTTTTATTAAAATGTTTATTGGTGCTTAAATCAAACCGTACCCGGAAACCTTCCCAGCCATTGGAAGTGACCCAATTGAACCAGGGACCGATCTGGTAATTGCCAATGTCTTTATAGCCGGTGCCTATAAATGCCATAGTCCGGGTAAATTTCTGAAAGACCGGTGCATTCGTCAATGTGTCAATCATTTTAATGATCCCACTTTCAGTTTTCGATAACGGCTCATGCCGAGCATTGGCCCAGAATTCCTTTGGTTTCTCCCCGGCTCCGGGAAGTGTAATTATCTCTTCGAGCAGTTTGTTTTTATTTAATTCTTTTATAACGGAAGAATCATTAATAATTACCTGCTCGTAGGTAGTTGTTTTGCGTGCAATAAACCCCGGTCTATCTTTTCCCACCGGAGAAAGATCAGCAACGAATTTATCTTTTGAAAGAAACCAGATAGAGTCACTGAGCCATTTATATTCCTGGATAAGGCTAAGATTCTCCAGGAAATTCATATTAGCTTCTTTACCCAATCGCAGGTTCATCCTTTGAATGGCAAATGTGCCAACATGTACCCAGCAATCGCCTTCAAATGTATCACCTCCCTGCCGGCGGGGCGTAAAAACGAGGTGAAAAAAACGCTGGTTATTGATGACCTGTGTATCCACTACCCGGTAGTTGTAATAGTAGTCGCCATTATCACTTATGGGGCTTACAAACTGTTTATCAAAAACCGGTATGAAGTTGTTATACACATTAACGACCTGGTCCATACCACCAAGTAATTTTAATACACTTTCATTTTTTACACCATTCGTGTTGGCGGCTTTAATGATCTCTCTTCTTTTTTTCGGACTTTTCTGGTAATAATAATCTGATAAGGCTTCGGTAAGATAAGTGGGCAGGTATCGTAATCCTTCGGCGGTATCAATATTTTGATTGATCAGATCGCTGATAGATTTCAGTGGTTTGAATTTTCCGAATTTTTGAAAATTGATATTCTTCAGATCGAGTTCCAGCTTATTGTATAATTCGTAGGAGAAGTTTTTGAAACGATACCGGTCATTATTCGGTTTGTTCTGTACTATTTTTCGCCAGACCAGAAGTCCTTTATTCACTTTCACCTTGACGGATGCTCCATCATTGAAAGTGCCTCTTTCCATATTAAAGGTGACTATAATGCTATCCTTTTTTCTATCTATAATATAGCGGTAAGGTTGGTAACCTACACAGGTTATTTCCAACGTATCAGAAGGCCATTCGTTTAAATAAAAAGTAAAAGTTCCGGATGAGTCGGTGAGTTTACCGATTGTGGTGTTTTTAAAACTAACTGAAGCAAAAGGAACTCTTTCTTCGCTATGAGAATCCTGTGCAATACCACGGATGATTTTTGTTTGGGCTGAAAGAGGAGTTTCTGCTATAAGAAAAAGCATAAATAAAAGAAGCAGCGGGTATTGTTTTTGCATCAACATTATCTATTAAAAATACTGCCAGAAGCGGAGAATTTATATATAAATTGATACTATGCCTGAATGATTTGGTAGAGCAACCATAATGATGGTAGTTGAAGTCCCTGGTTAAAAAAAGTCTCCCAACCGGGAGACTTTTTTATATTAAAACAATTGAGTGTTTAAAAATCCAATCCCATTGCAAAATAATACTGTGGCTTTCCTTTAAATACGCCATTCATTTCCCAGGCAGCATCGAAGCGGAGGAAATACCCCAATAAGGTACTTCTTGCCCCAAATCCATATCCACCGGCAAAAGGTCCAACACCGCCAGCCCTAACTTTCACTGCAACAGGGGGTGCACCATACACAACATTTGGTCTCTCCAGCTTATCATATGCACCATTCCATGCAGTACCCAGGTCCACAAATTGTACTATCTGGAAATTGCGGAGAAAAGCATTATTGATGGGTTTATTAAAGAATGATGTAAATACAGGAAGTCGTATCTCACTGTTTATCACCAATGCATTATTACCGTTGGCAATATTTTGCTTGAACCCTCTCATATTTACCGCCAATGATTGATAGGCATAGGCTGCATCAGGATCGGGTCTGTTGGTAGGGTTGAAATAACGGTATGACCCATCGGCTTTTTGATTATTACCAAACATCAGCCAGTTGTCAACACCACCGAGATAGTAAATGAATTTTTCAGTACCCCAGGAGAAATCGCCGGCGGCACGAACGGCCCAGATAATATTCCGGTATATAGGCAGATAATGCCTGGCATCAAATCCAAAATTGAAAGTTGTTGGATTTTTTCCGGAAGCCCCTGTTTTGGAAATGCGGGCATTAAAATCCATATAAGCTTTCCAGCGAAGACCATTCCAGATATTGGTAGCAGGAGAAATAGCATCATCATGCACATATTCAATATGCATCAATGCATACGTCTGCTTGTTATCTTTTCCTCTTAATGATTCATTGGGGAAAAATTCGTTAGCAAGTTTTACATACTTGTCACTCCGGTACGCTACGTTGAATCGAAGGCTTTTAATACGATTGAACGGATAGGTAACCGTGGCCTGGTACATATTAGTGTACTGCTTTACATTAAAGAAAGCCGAATCATCATACAAGGGAGGATTCTTTACAGTATTCCTGTAATAAGTAAGGCCGTAATCAATTCTCTTTTTCAGGTACTGTGAGGTAATTACATACTCGTTGTTATCTAAATTCGGGCTGATACGGAAACCGCCGGCAAACTTCCAATCTTCAAATAAATCAGAGGTGCCTACCCGGATAATTCCATTGAGAGGATCGCCATTGCTCAATTGTATGGGTCCGTTGCCTCCCTGGTAGGGTTGAAAACGGGTTACCAAAACATTATTATTAAATCCGCTTACAAGGTAATCGTTAAAAAATTTAGGCGGACGGTACTCATACACTTTTGCATTCTTCAGAATAGGTTCCCTGGCTGCAACATCTGTATTGGTTTCTGTTACTTTACCGGTTTTAGTGCTATCCGTTTTTTCATCATCAAAACCGGTATTGAAGACATCATTTTGTTTTTTCGTCAATGTATCCGTTTTGGGTTGGATCGTAGCTTCTCTTCTGGCCGCTTTCTTTTCTTCTTCTATTTGTTTTCTCCTGTATTCAGTTGGCCGGGCATTGATATTACGGCGGCGGAGATTAGTTTCATCCACTTTCAAGCGGTATAATAATTTTATATCACCCAGTTTCACCACTTCACTTACCTGCTGATTATCGCCGGCTGTTCTAGTTTCTAACGTACTGCTCTGGTAATTGGTCAGTGGAAAAACATACGAAGAATCATTGGTGATAGAAACAAACCCAACGGAGTCAATGTCAGTTTTGTTCCATTCCTTTAATAAACTATCTACATCTTTTTGCGGTGGATTGCGCAGCATTTCATCACCGATAAATATTAATGTATCCAGCCCGGCTCTTTCTGTAGTAAAGAATCCGGCATAGCGGTTATTAATACCATTTTCATCACTTATAAATGTAAAATGTGACTGATTGTACTGCGAGGGAAACCTTGCATTACCCTTTTTCAAATCAGTTAGTTTGGAAATTTGTTTGACATCTGATTTATTCCAGTTGTCAACCAGGTAAATATTAAAGTGGCTGCCCGGTAATGAATCATCGCTGCTGGCGGCCTGTGCAGTGGGCCGGTTGCTCGAATAAAGAATACCGGTTTTATTGGGAAATGCTACAAATGAAGGGTCCAGATCATCATACACATCATTGGTAACCTGTTCAAATGTTTGTTTATCTATTTTGTAAACATAGATATCGGTCTGGCCACTTCTTACACCGCTGAATATAAGGGTATTGTTATCCAGCATGTATTTCATGTCCTGTATCTGGTCAAATTTTTGTATTTCGTGTTGCCAGAGTTTGTTGCGGTTCACTACATCATACACAAAGAATTTTGTCTTTCCTTCATCATTATACAATACCGCAAGCCTTGTGCCTTTGCCATCCCATGCCAGCATAGGGTAATTAGGATGTTTAGCGTCTTCTCTTGTTCTCACACCAAGTTTCAACAGCACTTTCCTGTTTACAAAATTTTCCATCAATACGACCTGGTAGCGGCCTTGTTTAAACTCTACCAGGGCATAAGTGAAACTTTTGGGTTGGGGGTTAGCATTAAACCGGATAAAATCTTTTTTCCCGATTTCTTCTGATACTGATAATTGTCCTTTTGGTGTATTACGTCGGCCACGGATGTCTTTAAAATATTGTTGTGGCACTTCTTCCATGAAATCAGCCAATACTTTTTTAAACTTTTTCTTGGCAATTTTATTAGAAGCATTATTCAGATTACGATAAATGCGGGCCAGGTACAGGAAGTAAGTGGTTTTGCTTTTACCATACTTATCAGCAATATATTTCCAGAAGGCATGTCCTGCTAATTCTGGTTTGGCAAATGCAAAATGGTAGAACGTTTTATAATCCCCTGCCAGCATTTCTGAACGAAGGTCATCATCTAATGTGGTACTCCAGTTTTCAGCAGCATATTCTATGTAGCCATCCGTTAACCATTTTGGAAGATCGAGTAAAGCCTGGTTAGCAGCAAACTCGCCTAAATCATCTCCAAACAATACATTGTCTACTAAAATTTTTGCAATGCCCTGCCGGATTTGTTTGCGCAGATTGTCGTGGTTGCCATCGAAGTATAAAATCATTTTGTTGTTCACTAATTTGGTTACCCCACCGGTGTTTTGCCAATCAATGCCCAGCCCAATGTTGGACTGCTGCATTTCATCATAATTATTATACACCACAATGTTGATGCGGCGCTGCAAACCATATTCTACAAACTCCTCAATGGAAGGAAGTTCCAGTTCTGCTACCTGGGCCACATATTTACCCAGCCCCAGTCCATCCTGGCTGAAGTAAGTATTGAAATTATCTGTCTGGTAATATTTCCATTTGAATTTTTGGTACTGAACCCGGTTCTTTCCAAATTCCACGGTGTTCACTTGTGCTGCAGTTTCCATAGCAAGGAAAACGGAGAGGCAGGCAATCAGGCTTAATACTTTCTTCATAGACTCTTTTACTGTTTCGAATAACTTATAACAACAAATGAAAATGTCAATTCGCATCCTTTCAAAAAATACTTCTTCGTACTTTCGAACTCTTCTTAAGTCCCTCCTTCGGAGGGATTTAGGGAGGCTTTATAAAAGTACGAAAAAACCATCCATGTTAGCTGTTAAGTCATTCACTTTTAGCCCCGTTCAGGAGAATACCTATGTTTTGTTTAACGAAAAAGGGCAGTGCTGCATTATAGATCCGGGCTGTTATTTCCCGGAGGAAAGGGACGAATTAAAAACGGGTATTGAAAAGACAGGCCTTACACCGGTTTTGCTGCTTAATACCCACTGCCATCTTGACCATGTTTTCGGCAACAAATTCGTACATGACACCTGGGGACTGCCTCTCCATATACAGGAAAAAGAGAAGCCGGTACTTGATTTTGCCCCACAATCAGGCCAGATGTGGCAGTTGCCTTTCGACAACTATGATGGGCCGTTGGTTTATTTAAAAGAAGGAGATAATATAAAAATCGGGGATGATGAGCTGGAAATCAGGTTTACTCCCGGACATTCACCCGGGAGTGTTTCTTTTTATCATGAAGCTGGTGGCTTTATTATCGGTGGCGATGTATTATTTAATGGAAGTGTTGGAAGAACCGATCTGCCCGGTGGAAATATGGATGTTCTGATTAATAGTATCCAGACCCAGTTTTTTACGTTGCCAGATGAAACAAAGGTTTATTCGGGTCATGGACCGGTAACTACTGTCGGGTTTGAAAAAATGAATAACCCGTTTGTAAAGGTGTATTGAGAAAGATTAATACTTAGATTAATGAATGAGAAATCCATTTGGTTAAGAATATTTCTAAGCATCATCCCAATCCTTTTTTTATTTCTTCATTTTTACGATTTAGCAGATGTATTTAGTGGGAAGTATGATTATCCTTTCGGAAGTGATTATTTCTCTCCCAACTCTATATATAAGTCCAGAAATTTTTATACTGGTTTTTCACTATTCTCAATATTCTTTCTTGTGGTTACACTTTTCTTAATCTGGAAACAGAAATGGCGATGGTTGCTAGTTGTTTTGCTAATTGATGTGGCTTTTTTTATTTATCCTTTTTTTGCAATGGAAGAGTAAATTATTTTCTCAAAAACCTCCCAATCCCCGGCATCTTCTCCAACTCTTTCCTCTCAATCTTCCCAACAAACCATGCAAAGAAACCTATAAGCACAGTAGCTGTTCCTAAATTGAACCAATGATTATCCCACAGGTAAACCAACCCACGATGTGTGAGATAAATTAGTATAACCAACACCAGGTAAGCAATGAGTTTTTTCTTTGGATAAGGAACCGGGTAATGTTTTTGTCCCAGTACATAACTGGTGATCATCATAAACAGGTAGCAACAAAAAGTAGCAATGGCCGCACCGAGGTAATGGAACTTTGGAATGAGCAAAACATTTAAGGCAATAGTAATGACCGCACCAGCAATGGTGATAGCAGCACCCATCATATTTTTATTGGTCAGCTTGTACCAGATACTCAGGTTATAATAAATACCAAGGAAGATATTAGCCATAGCAAACAGGGGCACTACATACAAGCCTTCTGTCCACTCGGCCCGGTGAATGGCGAGGAAAAACCATTTTACCACATCTATATAAAGGCTGATACCGAGAAATAAAAAACAACAAACCAAAATAAAGAATTTCATCACCCGGGCATAGGTTCGGGGTGCATTCTCTTCTTTGCTGCGATTAAAGAAAAAGGGCTCTGCTGCCATCCTGAAAGCTTGAATGGCAATAGTGATCAATATAGAAAGGCGTATGATATTGGCAAAAACACCCAACTCATGCTTGGCTTGTTCCTCCGGCAGGTCTACCACATGCTGGTAAATCAACCGGCTCAGCATATCATTCACAATACCGCCCATACCAACTATTACTAATGGATAAGAATACCGCATTATTTTTTTCCAGAGTGCGGAATCGAAATTGAAACGAATCTGGCTGAATTCTTTTCGCAGTATAATAAAAGTGAGAACACTGCCGCAAAAATTTCCAATGAGGTAATAGATAATGCCGGAATCTTTTCCGGCATAGAAATTTTTAAAAAAACTATCTGGATGGCTTTGTAAATAGTTGGGAAGGATACCCATGAAAATAATGACCACGATAATATTCATCAACACACTTGACAATCTGGCGAACGCATATCGTTTGGGTCGATTCTCCTGGCGTAGCCTGGCAAAAGCTAGTGTGCTGATAGTGTCGAAAAAAATAATACCCGCCATCCAGTTGATGTACTCCGGGTGTTTATCAAGATTGGCCCACTCTGCAATGGTACCTTTAAAAATAAAAAGCAGTGCCGTAAAAAGAATAGTAGAACCTATCAGCGAAACCGAAAGGGTATTGTATAATTTTTTTTGGTCCAGCTCCTGCGAATAACGGAAGTAAGCAGTTTCCAAACCGTAAGTGAATAGCACACTTAAAAAAGGAATAATGGCATAAACCTGGGTGAGGTCGGCTGTTTTGGACGGTTGCGCAAAAATCAGGGGCAATGTCAGGTTCATCAGGTAGCCCAGAAAGCGGCTGGCAATGGTGGGTACACCATACCACAAAGTTTGCCCGGCCAGTTTTTTGATACCACTCAAAGGATTGGAAAATTTCTGAACAAATGTAGCTTTTCAATACCCAAAAAACGAATCTAAGCTATTCCAATACTATTTATTTAAGACAATTGCAACGCTTTTGGCACATGCTTTATCTTTACTATCAAAAAATTAGAGTATGAAGAAGTTAAGTTTACTTTTTTTCTGTTTCATAAGTTTAAGTGTGCTTGGCCAGTCTTATGAAGGAACGATACAGTATGATAAGAAAAAACAAACTGCCTTTATCATAGAATATGTATATCCACCGGAAGCCGTTCAGAATGCTTTTGTGCAAAAAATGGAGAATGCCGGGTTTAAAGCCAAAGAAGAAAAAGGTATTTTGAATAAAGACAAAGGATTCCTGGTATTCAAAAATGCTTACGTTACAGATATCAGCGAGGAAAGAATGGATTACATAATAAAAGTGGAGCGGAAAAGCCGGAAGGAAAGCGATGAAGCCGTATTCTACCTGGTAATGGTTAAGGGTGATGGAAATGCGATTGATAAAATGCGGCCGAAAGAAATCGACAGGGCTAAGTCTTTTTTAAATAATATGCTGCCCGATATAGAGGCGGCAAATCTTGAGCTGCAGATAAAAGTCCAGGAAGAGGTAGTTGCAAAAGCAGAAAAAAAATTAAAGGGCCTGCGGGATGACCAGGTAAGTTTAGAAGCAAAGTTGCAACAAAATAAAACAGACCAGGAGACTACCCAAAAAGATATTGAAGCTCAAAAACAGGCACTGGGAGTACTGATTGGCAAACGGAAAATAAATTAATTATTGCGGTTGCTGAAACCTTGGATCTCTCAGAAATGCAGAATCGGTTAATGTGCGGAGGAAAACAAAGATATCATTAGCTTCTGCATTGGTCAATGTAATTCCACCCGTCAATATGGGATCAAGGGTAGTGCTTTGTTGCACTCCGTTGCGGTAATGATTAATACATTGCGCCAGTGTATTAAATCTTCCATCATGCATATAGTTAGAAGAGATATATGTGTTGCGAAGCGTAGGTACTTTGAATTTTAAAGAGTCTTCTTTTTTGCCGGTAATTCTCAGCCTTCCATAATCTTTCAAAAAATTATCTACTGGCAATCCAATGTTTCGTAAGCTATAATCTGTAAATAGTGGCTCGGGATGACAGGTAGCACAATTTGCTTTATATAATTGGTAACCCCTGTCTTCCTGTACAGTAAAAACCTCCGTACCTTTTTTGTAGCGGTCGTATTTTGAATCAGCCGAAATCATATAACCGGTGAACTGTGACAGTGCTTTTAAAATGTATTCAGGCCTGATAAAGGGGAAACGAAAAACTTTTTTGAATCGTTCCTGGTAATCTTTATCATCTTTTATTTTATTGATGATACCTTCAAATGATTCCCCCATTTCAATATGCCCGTTGATAGGTTGGGCAGCGGCATCTTTTAGCGATGCAAATTCACCATCCCAATGAAAACTGGTGCTCCAGGCAAGATTGAATAATACCGGTGCATTTCGTAAGGTATGTGAATCAAAAACACCGTGGCTTCTGTCATGTTCAAAAGTTCCGAATCCTCCTATTTGCTGATGGCAGGAAGAACAGGGATGAAGATTGTCAATAGAAAGACGGCCATCATAAAATAATTTTCTGCCGAGTTCAAAACCTTCTTTGCTTAATGGATTGTCCTGGAAAGTGTAAGCAGGTTGGGGAAAGCCTGCAGGTATTTCCTGTTGCAACACTGCTAAGCCATTTGTATCCTGTTCTTTTTTACAGGAACCAAATAAATAAGTAGAGAGGAATACGATAAGGGAAAGAAATAGTATCGTCAGGAAGCTTTTTCGCACAGGGTGAAATTGAACAGCTAATTTACTACTATTTCCCACAAAGAGACCGAGGTCACAAAGAGAGTTTAAATGCTTTGCCCGCAGTTAAAAATCTTCTCTTCTGAACTTCTGCCGGCCTGATTTTATATCAGCTTTTCTTTTCTTCGATTCCAGCCTTTTTTCTTTGGAGCCTTTGCTGGCTTTGGTAGCAATGCGGGCCTTTTTCTTTTCTAAAGCTTTTTTAATCAGCTCATTTATTTTTTGAACGGACTCTTCTTTATTGCTTAACTGTGTCCGGTGAGTTTGCGATTTTACCTGTAAATACCCGTCTGCACTTATCCGGTTCGATAATTTTTCTTTTAATAAGGATTTTTGTTCAACCGAAAGTAATGTGGAAGAGTCAATATGAAAGGAAGCAATAACGGCTGTTTCCACTTTGTTTACATTCTGTCCGCCCTTACCGCCACTACGGGTTGTCTGAAAAGATATTTCTTTAGTTATGTCGATCATTTCTGGTTCCTTGGTATTAGTTACAGGTAAAGTTTTCATTAAAGGTAGCATCGTTAAAGGATTGAAAGTATCTTTAACCGGAGTTAACTATTTAAAAGAAACCGGAAACAAGTAACCAGTATGCGGGCAGTTATTCAACGGGTTAGTAAAGCCAGTGTAACTATTGATGGTAACATCTATTCGCAGATCGGGAATGGGTTACTGGTGTTATTGGGCATAGAAGATGCAGATACAATGGAAGATATAGATTGGCTTTCCGGTAAAATTGTCAACCTCCGGATCTTTGATGATGCGGCCGGGGTGATGAATGAATCTGTGATAGATAAGAAAGGTGACATCATACTGGTTAGCCAGTTTACTTTACATGCCTCTACTAAAAAGGGCAACCGGCCGTCATACATTAAAGCAAGTAAACCAGATGTTGCTGTTCCGTTGTATGAAAAAATGATTCAACAACTTTCTGCCGATTTGGGAAAACAAGTTGGTACTGGTATTTTCGGGGCAGATATGAAAGTGGAATTATTAAATGACGGACCCGTTACAATTGTAATTGATACTAAGAACAAGGAGTGACTTATTCACTATTGACCATTCACCACTCACTATTGTACCCCTATTTTCTCTGTATAAATTTTGCCGTTACTTAATCCAACCATCAGGAAAAAAAATTTGCCATTGATGGGAATAGTGAATGAATAGTTATTTGCATTAATACTTCTTTGCTCTATCAGCCTGTTGCCCCCATTTGTCCAGATCATTATATGATTGATATTGTTGGTACTTTTTATGGTAATGTTTTTCCCGGAGGTAAGTATTTTATAGGGTTTTGTTTCTTTGGCAAACGGCTGGGCTTGCAAATCAAGAACAACAACAGACAGTAATACAATGGCCAGTAGCCTGCGGATAGCATTCATCATAGAATACATTTAATCTTTTAAAGGAATTGGTATTAGGTTTTCAACAGGTTGGGAGTCTGAAACGTCAAGAATCATGCTATATTGCAATACACATTCTAAAATATTTGTTATGACATTGCAACAAGCCCAGCAACAAGTGGATGAATGGATAAAAACAGTGGGTGTTCGCTACTTCAGTGAGCTTACGAATATGGCGATATTAACCGAAGAAGTAGGAGAGTTGGCCAGCATCATGGCCCGCAAATATGGGGACCAAAGTTTTAAAGAAAGCGATAAGGATAAAAATATGGCCGATGAAATGGCAGATGTGCTGTGGGTGCTGATTTGCCTGGCTAATCAAACCGGGGTGGATTTAACTGAAGCGTTGAAGAAAAACTTTGATAAGAAGACTACGAGGGATGCCGAGAGGCACCAGAATAATAGTAAACTAAAGGATTAAATCTTTTTGGCATCATTTTTAAACCTCACCCAGTAACTATGTCAATTAAAGATGCCTGGAAAATAACGAAACATTCCTTCGCTGATTTTGTCTCACTCAATATTCTACAACTGAGTGCGGCATTGGCATTTTTTACAATTTTCTCATTGCCCGGGTTACTCATTATTATTATATGGATTAGCGATCTTTTCTTTGGCCGTGATGTAGTGGAGGGGTCTATTTATCACCAGATCGAGGGATTTGTAGGGCATTCCGCTGCGTTAGATATACAACAAGCCATCCGGAATGCAACCTTAAGTTCAGAAAGTAATTTTGCCACCGTTATTGGGCTTATTGCTCTCATTATCGGTGCTACCAGTGTGTTTAATGAGATTCAGGATTCTGTAAATCATATCTGGCGGCTGAAAGCAAAGCCCAAAAAAGGGTTTGGCATTTTAAAATTGATTTTTAATCGCTTGCTTTCCTTTTCCATGATCATAACAATAGGATTCATTTTATTGGTTTCCTTAATTATCAATGGCGGCTTGGATTATTTGCTTGATAATCTCGTAAAAAATTATCCGCAGACAACCGTTTATTTAGTTTATATCTTGAATATATTTCTAACTTTTTTTATTACCGTTTTTATATTTGCCGCTATTTTCAAAGTATTGCCGGATGCCCGTATTAAATGGAGGCATGTATGGGTAGGGTCATTTGTCACTGCTTTTTTATTTATGCTGGGCCGGTTTGTCATCAGTTATTATCTTGGGCATAGCCGCATGAGCTCAGCTTACGGGGCGGCAGGTTCTGTTATTGTGATTCTTTTATGGGTCTATTACTCTGCTATGATATTATATTTTGGCGCTGCATTTACTCATGCATATGCCATTCACAGGGGGTCAAGAATTTATCCCACCAACTATGCAGTTTGGGTGCAGCAGATTGAAGTGGAATCTGAAAAATCTATACAGCAGCAACCGGAAGAAAAAACGGTCATTGAAGCCCCTCCTCCCACAAAAGAAGAGCCGGATATGTAATTTTTTTTGCTTCTGCAAAATCCTGATTCTGCCTTACTTTTGCCCACTATGGCAAATGATACGAACAAATTCCAGGCAATCATATCTCATTGCAAAGAGTACGGCTTTATTTTTCCATCCAGTGAAATTTATGATGGTTTACAGGCTGTGTATGACTATGGCCAGATGGGTAGTGAGCTGAAAAAAAATATCAAAGACTATTGGTGGAAAAGCATGACCCAGCTGGAAGATAACATTGTGGGTATTGATGCTGCCATCTTTATGCATCCCACCACCTGGAAGGCCAGCGGACATGTTGACAATTTCAACGACCCGATGATTGATAATAAAGACAGTAAGAAGCGGTACCGGGTTGACCATTTGATAGAAGGATATGTCGATCAGTTGATGGAAGAAGAGAATATATTACTTGAAAAAAGTGGAAAGGAATATAAAGAAACAGGGCCGTATGCAGGTATTTCAGAAGAAGAGGCGAATAAAATTTTTCATGATAGGTTTGCCCAAGCTGGTGGTTTTGAAATTAGGGAGAAATGGAATTCAATATTGAAGTCCATGGATGCATTGCTTGCCAAAGATGATTTTGCAGGATTAAAAACATTGATTGAAGAAAATAAAATTAAATGTGCCATCAGCGGCACCTGCAATTGGACAGATATCCGCCAGTTCAACCTCATGTTCTCTACCGAGTTTGGTTCTACCGTTTCATCCGATGATGAAGACAACAAAGTTTATTTAAGACCAGAAACGGCACAAGGAATTTTTGTCAATTTTTTGAATGTGCAAAAGACAGGCAGAATGAAAATTCCATTCGGTATTGCACAAATCGGTAAAGCATTCCGGAACGAAATTGTAGCAAGGCAGTTCGTTTTCCGGATGAGAGAGTTTGAACAAATGGAAATGCAGTTCTTCATCCGCCCCGGCACACAAAAGGAATGGTATGAAAAATGGAAGGCAACAAGATTAGAATGGCACAAAAGCCTCGGTATGCCCGCAGAAAAATATCGCTTCCACGACCATGTGAAACTGGCCCACTATGCGGATGCAGCCTGTGATATTGAATTTGAATTCCCGATCGGCTTTAAAGAGTTAGAAGGAATTCATTCAAGAACTGATTTCGATTTGAAACAACACCAGGAGTACAGCAAAAAGAAAATGCAGTATTTCGATAATGATGTTGACCCTGCTACCGGCAAACCTTATGGTAATTATATTCCTTATGTCATTGAAACCTCCATTGGTTTAGACAGGATGTTTTTGGCTGTAATCAGCCAGGCATATGAAGAACAGGATTTGAGTACTGCTGATAAACAAGATAGCCGTGTCGTATTAAAGTTCCCTGCTAAATTGGCTCCGATAAAATTAGCCATATTGCCATTGACCAAAAAAGATGGCTTGCCAGAAATTGCGGAGCAGATCATGAAAGATTGCAAACCTCATTTCCGTTGTTTCTATGAAGAGAAAGATTCCATCGGTAAGAGATATAGAAGGATGGATGCTTTGGGTACACCTTTCTGCGTAACCGTTGATCACCAAACAAAAGAAGATAACACAGTTACCATCCGTCACCGTGATTCGATGGAGCAGGAGAGAGTGCCGATTGAAAAACTGAAAGAGATTGTGCTAAATGCTATTTCATAGAGTCTTATAAACATCTTAAGCCCGGCTATGTTGCCGGGTTTTTTATTGCCTGATCTTGCCGACCCTGTTGTTCCCCAGTATGATAGGAATCATTTTTCCCCTTGAACTACGTCACCCATCTCTTTCAATACAGGTTCTACTTTGCTGAAGTTTAATTGACTTTTTCATGGGTGAGTATTGCTTGCCCGTTCAAAACTTTAACCATGTCTGCAACTGACATTACCAAACCGGTTGACCTTTCTACGCATTCGGAGGGAACCGGTCCCCAACGATTTCGCCGTCCCGTGTATGTTGATTTTATGCCTCCGTGTAATAGTGCCTGTCCGGCCGGTGAAAATATACAGGCATGGCTTTCCCAGGCACAGGCCGGTCATTATTTTGAAGCCTTTCAAACAATATTAGAGGATAATCCTTTTCCCGCCATTATGGGCCGGGTTTGTGTAAAGCCCTGCGAAACGGGATGTAACCGGAACCATATTGATACTACTGTCAATATACATGCGGTGGAAAGATATATAGGAGATGAAGCCATCCATCATAAATGGCAGGTGAATTACTCTACCAAATTTTCAGGTAAAAGGGTATTGGTGGTTGGAGCAGGTCCGGGTGGGTTAGCCGCCGCCTATCATTTGGCCCGGATGGGTCATGTGGTAGAAATATTTGAAGCTGACGGACATCCGGGTGGTTTGTTGTGGAGTGGTGTTCCGGAATATCGATTACCAAAAGAAATACTCGATGCAGAAATTGACAGGATCGTAAGAATGGGAGTAAAGATCCGCCTGAATTATAAAGTAGAGGATGTATTAACAGAAAAAGCGGCCGGCAATTTTGATGCCGTCTATCTCTCCATTGGAGCCCAGCTAATTCATAAGGAAGAATTTGAACAGGACGATTCTGTTTATATCACGGATGCCTTTTCTTTTTTTAGAGAGATAAAAGAAACCACCTCTCCCTACATACATAAGAAAGTAGTGGTATACGGTGGCGGTAAACTGGCTTTGTATTTATCAAGAATGATCAAGCGGTTTGGGTCAGAAGTGTCTGTTTATTTTCCAGGGGATAAAAAATTGATGCCCGCCTATGATTATGAAACAGAAGATGCGTTGGCAGAAGGTGTGGATGTTCAGTTACTTCGAAGTATCAGTAAAATAGAAAAGAATATCATTACCCTTGAAGTAATGAAAGTGGAAAAAGGAAAAGCTGTTGGTACCGGCGAATTTGAAACCATTCAGGCAGATGTTTTGATTAATGCTAATAAGCAAGAATCGGATGCTGGTTTTCTTCGTTCTGTTTCGGGTATTGCAATCAGCGATGATGGAACAGTTACTATTAATGCGGAACGGATGACAGGGCATGAAGGAATTTTTGCCGGAGGTGATATGTTACCCGGTGAGAACAGGAGCTCCACTATAGCAATCGGACATGGTAAAAAGGCCGCAAAATATATCAATGGATTTCTAATGAAGGATGCTTATCAGAAACCTGACAAACATCCAACTGCGGGTTATCGTAAACTGCATATGTGGTACAAAACTGATGCACCACAAAAAGAACAGGATAAACTGGCTCCGGCAGTTGCTGTAAAAAGCTTTGATGAGGTGATAAGCGGATTGTCAGAACCAGAAGTAAGGTTTGAAGCACAGCGTTGTTTGAGCTGTGGTAACTGTTTTGAATGTGATGGTTGCTTTGGTGCCTGTCCTGAAGATGCCATAATTAAATTAGGAAAGGGTAATCGCTATAAGTTTAACTACAATGCCTGCACAGGATGTGCTGTTTGTTACGAGCAATGCCCTTGCCATGCAATAGAAATGATTACAGAACCCGTTAATTCAACTACAGATGTCAAGTAAAAATAAATTGGTCGCAACGATAGATGGAAATGAAGCTGCTGCATATGTGGCATACCGGGTGAATGAAGTTTGTGCCATCTATCCCATCACCCCGTCATCCACTATGGCAGAATTGGCCGATGAATGGGCCGCTAAAGGAACAAAAAATATCTGGGGCAATGTGCCGGATGTGATAGAAATGCAAAGTGAAGGCGGTGCTGCAGGTACTGTACATGGAGCTTTACAAACTGGTTCACTTACCACCACATTCACTGCATCACAAGGACTGATGCTGATGTTGCCCAACATGTATAAGATTGCTGGCGAACTGACACCAGCTGTATTTCATGTAGCTGCCCGGTCATTAGCAGCCCAAGGGCTTTCCATTTTCGGCGACCACCAGGATGTAATGGCAGCAAGGACTACAGGCTTTGCTATGTTGAGTTCTGCCAGTGTGCAGGAAGCTCATGATTTTGCGTTGATAGCACAGGCAGCTACCTTACAATCGAGAATCCCGATCGTACATTTCTTTGATGGCTTCCGCACTTCTCATGAAGTGAATAAACTGGAATTATTAAGTGATGAGCAGATCAAATCAATGATACCGGATGAACTGGTAATTGCCCATCGTAAAAGAGGATTGAATCCTGAACATCCTTTCATAAGGGGAACGGCACAAAATCCTGATGTGTATTTCCAGGGTAGGGAAACAGTGAACCAGTTTTACAATAATATGCCGGGCATTGTGGAAGAAGTGATGAAAGATTTTGAAAAACTCACTGGCAGGAAGTATGAACTCTTTGAATACACAGGTGCTGCTGATGCAGAAGAAGTAACCATCATTATGGGGTCCGGTGGTGAGACTGTAGAAGAAACTGTTAAAGCTTTAAATAAAGCAGGAGCAAAAACAGGTGTGATTGTAGTTCGTTTGTACAGGCCATTTTCTCTTGCACATTTGATAAAAGTATTACCTGCTTCCGTTAAATCAATTGGCGTATTAGACAGGACTAAAGAATCCGGTGCCGCAGGTGAACCAATGTACCAGGATGTATTATCCACTTTAGTGGAAGCCTTACAGCAAGGCAAGCTAAAAAAACTGCCCAATATAGTTGGGGGACGTTATGGACTTTCTTCTAAAGAGTTTACACCGGCAATGGTAAAGGCTGTGTACGATGAATTAAAAAAAGATAAACCTAAAAATGGGTTTACGATTGGCATCAATGATGATGTCACTTTTACCAGCTTAGAATTTGACCCGGAGTTTAAATTAGATGAATCAGAATGGAGGCAGGGCTTATTCTTCGGTTTGGGTGCCGATGGTACAGTAGGGGCTAATAAGAATACGATTAAAATTATTGGTGAGAATACTGATTTGTATGCACAGGGCTATTTTGTATATGATTCCAAAAAATCAGGCGCCAGAACAGTATCTCATTTACGGTTTGGGCCAAAACCTATAAGGGCACCTTATTTAATTTCCAAAGCAGATTTTATTGCCTGTCACCAGTTCAATTTTACTGAAAAAGTAGAGATGCTGGAGTTTGCCAGTGAAGGAGCTACGTTCCTGTTGAACAGCCCCTATGATAAGAGTGAAGTGTGGAGTAAGTTAACAGGGCAATTGCAGAAGATGATCATAGATAAGAAAATTAAATTGTATGTAATTGATGCAACAACGGTGGCAAGAGATACGGGCATGAGTGGCCGTATTAACACCATCATGCAGACCTGCTATTTTGCTTTATCGGGAGTATTGCCAAGGGAAGATGCCATTAAACAAATTAAAAAAGCTATTGAAAAAACCTATTTCAAAAAAGGGCAGAAAGTAATTGATCAGAATTTTATAGCGGTGGATGCTACACTGGCTAATTTATATGAGGTAGACTATCCGAAAAAAGTTTCAGCTGCTAATCATGATTTACTGACCGTTTCTGATAGGGCGCCTGATTTTGTAAAAGAAGTTACCGCTGTAATGATGGCGGGTCATGGGGATGACCTGCCAGTAAGCAAAATGACTGTGGATGGTACTTATCCCAGTGGCACTACTCAATGGGAAAAAAGGAATGTCTCCGATATAGTAGCTATTTGGGAACCTGATACCTGTATCCAATGTGGTAATTGTGCTTATGTATGTCCGCACAGTGTGATAAGAGCAAAGTTCTATCACAAGGATAATTTGCAAAAAGCACCGGATGGTTTTAAACATGCACCCATCAATGCAAGAGGTTTCCCGGAAACGCAGTATTCATTACAAGTGTATCTGGAAGATTGTACCGGCTGTAATTTGTGTGTGGAAGTTTGTCCGGCCACTGACCCGGTTAACCGTTCCCGCAAAGCGATTAATATGGGGGAAAAAGAACCCGTACTAAAAGCAGAACAACATAATATTGATTTCTTTGAAAATATTCCTTGGAACGATCGTTCCAAAATTGATTTCTCTACCGTACATGGTGCCCAGTTCCTTGAACCATTATTTGAATTCTCTGGTGCCTGTGCCGGTTGTGGGGAAACACCCTACCTGAAATTGTTATCACAATTATTTGGTGACCGTTTATTGGTAGCAAATGCTACCGGTTGTTCATCCATTTACGGTGGTAATCTTCCAACAACTCCGTGGGCAGTTAATGCAGCTGGCAGAGGCCCGGCCTGGTCCAACTCATTATTTGAAGATAATGCAGAGTTTGGATTGGGAATGCGTATCACTGCAGATAAGCAATTGGCGGTAGCCAAACAATTATTATTGGAATTGAACGACGAACTGGGAGCAGATTTTGTAAAACAAATACTGGATGCACCGCAAGTACATGAATCTGAACTAGCCGAACAGCAACAAAGGGTGATGCAGTTGAAGGAGAAGTTGAAAACAATGACTTCTTCTGCAGCTAATCATCTATTATCAGTAGCAGATCAATTAGTACGCCGCAGCGTTTGGCTGGTTGGTGGAGATGGTTGGGCTTATGATATTGGCTATGGAGGCTTGGATCATGCATTGGCAACTGGAAGAAATGTCAAGATATTGGTATTGGATACCGAAGTTTATTCAAATACCGGTGGGCAAAGTTCAAAATCAACACCAACTGCGGCAACAGCAAAATTTGCTGCCGGTGGTAAATCAGGGGGCAAGAAAGATCTGGCTATGCAGGCTATTTCCTATGGCAATGTATATGTGGCGAGGGTTGCCTTTGGTGCTAATCCGCAACAAACATTATTAGCTATGCGGGAAGCAGAGGCATATGATGGCCCTGCATTGATTCTGGCTTACAGTCATTGTATTGCACATGGATATGATCTGAAAGACGGATTAAGTCAACAAAATAAAGCGGTGGCAAGTGGTCACTGGCCATTACTGAGGTATAATCCTGTATTGAGAAAGAAAAATCAAAATCCGTTTGTGCTGGATTCACCACGGCCAACAATGGCATTAAAAGATTATGCGTACAATGAGTTGAGATATAAAGTACTTACTATTACTAATCCTGAAGCGGCAGACACTTTGATGAAACATGCACAGGACCTGGTGAACCTGAAATGGAAGACATATGAGGAACTGGCAACAAAGAAAGCAAGTGATTTTGTTCCGATAGCATAGTTATGAACTGTTGAAAGCAGGGTCATACCAGATTAAAAAATTGATGAAATGAAAATACATTCCACTTACATGGGGTTGAAATTAGATTCCCCGATTTTAGTATCTGCCTGTACTTTATCTGAACAGACAGATAACATAGTGAAGATGGAAGATAATGGAGCTGGTGCGGTGGTGATGTTCTCTTTGTTTGAAGAACAGATACGAAAGGAAGAAGCCCGGTTTAAAGGGGTGATGTCAGAAACTACTCATGCTTTTCCCGAAGCATTAGATTATTTTCCTGACCTGGATGATTTTAATGTAGGTACAGATGATTACCTGGAGAATATCCGTAAAGCAAAGGAGAGGGTGAAAATTCCCATCATCGGAAGTCTGAACGGTATCACCAATGAAGGATGGATCGATTATTCAAAAATGATGGAGCAGGCCGGTGCTGACGGAATTGAAGTGAATATATTTTTCATTCCGGGTGATGTTGCTATGTCTTCTTCCCAGGTAGAGCATCGCTACCTGAATATCATTGAGTCTATAAAACAATCTGTAAAAATTCCGGTAGCAGTAAAGCTGAATCCTTATTTCAGTGCCATGGGTAATATGTCGTTACGGATGCAGAATGCCGGGGCTGATGCATTGGTATTGTTCAACCGTTTCTATCAACCCGATTTTGATATAAATGAGCTTATCATTAAAACTGATTTACACTACAGTGAGTCCAGTGAAATACGTTTACCACTTCTATGGATTGCTTTACTGTATGGGAAAATGAAACTGTCACTGGCGGCTACAACCGGAGTACAAAGTGCCATTGAAGTAATAAAATATATTTTGGCCGGGGCTGATGTGGTAATGACGGCTTCCTCCTTGTATAAAAACGGTATTCCTTATTTAAGAACGATGAATAAAGAGCTACAGGACTGGATGTATATGATGGGCTTTGAAACATTAGATTCTTTCAAAGGAAGTATGAGCCAGCAGCATATCTCAGACCCTACAGCTTATGAAAGGGCTAACTATATAAAAATCCTGGAAGGAGTGAAGTGATATGAAAGACAGTATTAAACAGTTCATAAATAAGCAAACCTGCGTCACGGTATGTTGTGCAGATGAACAAGGGAATCCTTATTGTTTTAGTTGCTTTTATGCCTTTGATGAGGAAGCAGGATTTTTATTTTACAAATCATCAATGGCTACACGGCATTCAACAATTCTTTTAAATAATTCTGTCATTGCCGGAACGATTTTACCCGACAAACTAAATTTTATGCAGATAAAAGGAATACAGTTGGAGGGTATAGTTTTATCACTTGACGATCCACAGGCAAACCATGCTTCATCTCACTACTATAAAAAGCACCCAATGGCCTTAGCTATACCGGGAGAGATATGGACCATACAGATTAATACTATCAAGTTTACAGATAATAGCTTCGGACTCGTTAAAAAAACCTCCTGGAACAGAAATGAACTTATAGTTAATAATTCATGATTTATTTTAACTTTTCAAATCTGGCCTGAAAGAATCGTAAATATTTGGGCTCGTAAACCATTTTCATCCCTTTTATTTTATTCCGGCGACCATAAACATTAGCTACAGATTCTGCAATTACATCCATGTGTGCCTGTGTATATACACGACGTGGAATGGTGAATCGTACCAGCTCCAGTTTTGGATAATAATTTTCACCATTGGCTTTTCTTCCGGCGGATACAACGCCTCTTTCCATTGTTCTTACACCAGAATCAAGATATACTTCAGCTGCCAACGTCTGTGCGGGAAACTGGTCTTGCGGAATATGTGGCAGGAATTTTTTGGCATCTAAGAATATGCCATGTCCACCGATAGGCTTTACAATAGGTACGCCATACTCAATCATTTTTTCGCCAAGATAAATTACCTGTCCCACTCTTGCATGAATATGATTGTCATTTACACTCTCCAGAATTCCAATCGCCATTGCTTCCATGTCTCTTCCGGCAAGACCGCCGTACGTATGTAAGCCTTCATACACTACCACCATATTTCTTGCTTCTTCAAACACATCCCAGTCGTTGAGAGCAAGAAAGCCTCCGATATTGACCAATGCATCTTTCTTGGCACTCATGGTGGCTCCATCGGTATAAGAATTAATTTCCTTTACGATTTCCCTGATTGATTTATGCTCATATCCTTTTTCTCTTTGTTGGATGAAATGTGCATTTTCTGCAACTCTTGTCATGTCATGAATTACACGGATGCCATGCTTTTTTGTCAATGCCCTTAGGTCCTTTAGATTTTTCAAACTGATAGGCTGCCCGCCAGCCATATTTACACTGGTAGCCATGCTTACATAAGGAATTCTTTTTGCTCCATATTTCTTTATCAGCTTTTCTAATTTTTCAAGATCAACATTTCCTTTGAAAGGGAATTCATTTTCAGGGTCGTGGGCTTCATCAATAATAATGTCTTCAAATTTTCCGCCGGCAAGCTCCTGGTGTAATCTTGTTGTGGTGAAATACATATTGCCGGGAATAATGTCTCCTTTCTTAATCAGAATTTTGGATAAAATATTTTCCGCACCCCGACCCTGGTGGGTTGGTACTAAATATTTGTATCCGTAAATATTTTTTACCACTTCCTCCAGGTGATAAAAATTACGGCTTCCTGCATAAGCTTCATCACCCATCATCATGCCGGCCCACTGATGATCACTCATAGCAGAGGTTCCACTGTCGGTTAATAGGTCAATATAAACATCTTCTGATTTTAATAAGAAAGTATTGAAACCTGCTTCGGACATTGCTTTTCTGCGATGAGATTGAGTTGTCATTTTCAGCAATTCCACCATTTTTATTTTATAGGGTTCGGCCCAGCTTTGTTTTAAAGTTTTCATTTGTATTGATTTTAAATAATGGGTTTCAGTTTAGCCGTAAAATGCCTCAGCATAGGTGTTTCTTCAATAATAGTTAATCCTTTTATTTCATTTCTTTTATTGAATACTTCAATAATTACTTCCGATACATAATCAATATGGCTTTGTGTATATACTCTTCGTGGAATGGCCAACCGTACCAGTTCTAATTGAGCCGGAATAAGCTTTCCATCGGTATCGTATTTTCCAAACATCAGCGACCCTATTTCAACCCCACGAATGCCACCGTGTTCATACAAGGCACCTACCAATGCCTGTCCCGGGTATTGGTCTACAGGTATATCGGGTAAAAATTCTTTTGCATCAAGGTATACAGCATGACCACCGGCAGGTTGCATAACGGGTACTCCGGCTGCAATCAGTTTATTGGTCAGGTATTCAATACTTCTGATACGATATTGAAGATAATGTTCATCCAATATTTCCTGCAGGCCCACGGCAATCGCTTCAAGGTCACGACCGGCAAGACCACCATACGTAGTAAAGCCTTCGGTAATGATGAGTAGGTTTCTGCAACGGATAGCTAAATCTAAATCTCGCATAGCCAGGAAACCTCCGATATTGGCAAATGCATCTTTCTTAGCACTCATGGTGCAGCCATCAGCGTAGGAGAAAGTCTCATTAGCAATTTCCAGAACAGATTTATTAGCATATCCGTTTTCCCGTAGCTTGATAAAGTAAGAATTCTCTGCAAAACGGCAGGCATCAATAAAAAAAGGGATTTTATTTTCTTTACATACCTGGCTTGCTTCTTTAATATTCCTCATACTTACCGGTTGACCACCACCAGAGTTATTGGTGATTGTCATAATTACCATTGGAATATTTGTAGCACCTAGTTTCAGAATCGTTTTCTTTAACGCTTCAACATCCATATTTCCTTTAAAAAGTGCTGGTATAGTTGGATGTTTACCTTCTTCACATACCAGGTCAATACCTTCGGCACCGGAGAATTCTATGTTGGCCCTTGTTGTATCAAACAATGTATTACTGATAAAATATTTTCCTTTTCCACCGAGAATGGTGAAAATGATCTTTTCGGCGGCACGGCCCTGGTGAGTGGGAATCACCAAAGGCATACCGGTGATTTTTTTTACTGACTCTTCGAACCGGAAAAAACTGGAACTACCGGCATAGGATTCATCTCCCTGCATGATGCCCGCCCACTGGTTGCTGCTCATGGCACTGGTACCACTATCAGTCAAAAGATCAATCAATACATCTTTTGCATGTATACGAAATGGGTTATAAAAGGCTTTCTCTAAAATGGCTTTTCGTTCTTCTTTAGTGGTAAAATAAATGGGCTCTACGGATTTTATCCGGAAGGGTTCAATAATCGTTTTCATGCATGGAGTTTTAACAGTAGTAATACTGATGGTTGGAAAAATTAATTGCCGGCGAATGAAAATTCGGGAGGGAAGCTCAGGTAGGTTTATTAATAATATTTTTCCAGATGTTCATATAAAAAAGCCTGCCCCAAAAGTAGAAGAGGCAGGCGAAGTGAACTATGACTTTAGTCAATGATATTAATCAGACCCCAAACTGTTTCAGGTGATGGTCAAGATGTTTCCAGGTCGCTTTGCTCCATTGCTCTTTTGTAAGCCTGCCGAAAACGGGATGTTTTTCATTGATCATATTGGCTTCATTAAACCGGTTGATGTTATCAAGTAATTGTTTTTTTTCTTTTTCGAAATCTTTGGATTGACCCGTCATGATAAAAGATTTGTCAGTAGGTAAGCCTTGTTTCCAGGGCTTTTCATCGTACAGGGCTTTTTTAAACAACGGAAGGATTATTTTCATCAGCCAATTTCCCTTTACTGTGCCTGTGCCGAATGCCACACCCATTGGTATCTGCACATGTGCCAGCATTTGGGCAACATCCATTTTACCCCATTGACGCTGAGTTTGTGGGGTGAGTTTTTCTATTCGTTCAATAATTTCCTGCTTAACTGCAGGGTTAAATAAATTTTTTATCTCCATGGTTTTAAAAATTAAAAGGCAATTTCGTTTTTATTTTTTAAATAAAAAAAGCCCGGAACAAGAATGTTCCGGGCCATAGTTTTTTAAAGGATAATTATTTTCGGGGAAACTCTAAGGCTGCCTGTGCAGCTGCCAGTCTGGCTATTGGCACCCGGAATGGTGAACAGCTTACATAGTTCATTCCGATACGGTGGCAGAAGTTTACACTATCTGCATCGCCACCATGTTCACCGCAAATACCAACTTTAAGATTTGATTTTGCTTTCCGGCCCCGGTCTATACCGGAACGTATCAATTCGCCAACTCCATCCTGGTCAATGGTCTGGAATGGGTCATAAGGAAGAATTTTAAGGTCGAGGTATTTTGGAAGAAAACCGCCAATATCATCCCTGCTAAACCCAAAACTCATTTGTGTGAGGTCATTAGTACCATAGCTGAAGAAGTCTGCCACATGTGCCATCAACTCTGCTCTGATTGCAGCTCTTGGAGTTTCAATCATGGTGCCATACAAGTAGGGAATTTTTTTGATTTTCATTTTTTCGCATACTTCTTTATAAACCATGTCAACAATTACTTTCTGATGTGATAATTCATTGACGGTACATGTTACCGGGACCATGATTTCGGGAAAAGCTTTTTTCCCTGCTTTCAGCATTTCCGCTGTCGCTTCAAAAATGGCCCGCACCTGCATTTCTGTTATTTCCGGATAGCTGATACCCAATCTTACACCGCGGTGACCAAGCATTGGATTGTTTTCGTGTAATGCCAGCACCCTTCTTCTTAAAACACTCATACTAATGCCCAGCTCTTTACTCAGTTGATGCAGCTTATCCATGTCATGCGGAACGAATTCATGCAGGGGTGGATCTAGTAACCGGATAGTTACCGGGTGCCCTTTCATAATCTTCATGGTATCTTTCACATCTTTCTTTACATATTTGTAAAGTTGGTTTAGTGCTATGCGCCTTTCAGCCTCGTTCTTGCTTACAATCATTTTACGTAGCAGGAATAAAGGTTCTTCACTACCTTCTCCATAGAACATATGCTCGGTACGAAACAGGCCTATACCTTCTGCGCCAAATTTTAATCCCTGTGCAGCATCCTGCGGGGTTTCAGCATTGGTACGAACACCTATCACTTTTATTTTATCAACCAGTTTCATGAGGTCTTTGTATGACTGGTTTTTATCAAGATTAATATCCACTAATCCCATACTTCCTTCATACACCAACCCTTTTGTTCCATTCAGGCTAAGCCAATCCCCTTCGTGAATGATAGTGCCGTCTTTTGCTTTGAATGTTTTTGTTTCACTGTGAATTTCAATATCACCGCAACCAACAATGCAGCATTTACCCCAACCTCTTGCCACCAGTGCGGCATGTGAAGTCATTCCTCCTTTAGTGGTAAGGATGGCCTGGGCTTTATGCATTCCATCCACATCTTCAGGTGAAGTCTCCTCTCTAACTAATATCACTTTTTCACCTCGCTGTGCCCATTCCACAGAATCGTTCGAAGAGAAAACAACCCGGCCTTTTGCCCCACCGGGTCCGGCAGGCAATCCTTTAGCTATCGGTTTCGTCAATAGCTCAACTTTGGGATCCAGCATGGGGAGTAACAATTCTACCAACTGGTTGGGGGCAACCCGCATAATAGCTGTTTTAGCATCAATCAGTTTTTCTTTAAGCATTTCGGTTGCCATGCGAACAGCAGCAATACCATTTCGTTTACCAACACGGCATTGCAACATGTAGAGTTTTCCTTTTTCAATAGTGAACTCAATATCCTGCATGTCTTTGTAGTGTTGTTCCAGTCTTTTCTGGTAGCTGAATAGTTCTTTATAAAGAGCCGGCATTAATTTCTCCAGCGAAGTAAATTGTTTGCTTTGTGCATTCATCGAATATTGATTAACTGGTGCAGGGGTTCTGATACCTGCAACCACGTCTTCACCTTGTGCATTTACTAAGTATTCTCCATAAAATTTATTCTCTCCATTTCCGGGGTTTCTTGTGAATGCAACACCTGTACAGCAATCCTCTCCCATGTTGCCAAATACCATCGCCTGAACATTGACAGCGGTTCCCCACTGATCAGGAATTTTTTCTATGCGGCGGTATTCAATTGCCCTCTTTCCATTCCAGCTGCTGAACACTGCACCGATGCCTCCCCACATTTGTTGCCAGGGGTCATCAGGGAATTCAGTGCCTAATACTTTCTTTACTGTTTTTTTATAGTCTTTCACCAGTTCTTTTAGTTCATCAACGGTGAGATTAGTATCACTGGCATATCCTTGTTTGTTTTTGATATGTTCCAGTTTTTCATCTAGTATTTTACGAATGCCTTTACCATGTTTTACTTCTATTCCGCCACCTTTTTCCATTACTACATCCGCATACATCATAATTAAACGCCTGTAAGCATCATAGGCGAAACGTTCATCACCACTTTGAGCAATCAGCCCTTTAATGGTATTTTCATTTAGCCCCACATTTAATACCGTTTCCATCATACCCGGCATGCTCCGGCGGGCACCGGAACGGATAGAAATCAATAATGGGTTCGCAATGTCTCCGAACTTTTTATTGGTGAGCTTTTCCATTTTTTCCAATGCTTCTTCTACCTGTGCGTTCAGGGGTTTTGGGTATGTTTTATTGTTCTGGTAGAAATGAGTACAGACTTCCGTTGTAACAGTAAACCCGGGTGGAACAGGTAACTGAAGTTTGGGGTGTCCTGCCATTTCAGCAAGGTTTGCACCTTTGCCGCCTAACAGATTTTTCATTGATTCATTACCATCGGCTTTGCCGCCGCCGAAGAAGTAGACATACTTTCCGGTCTTTATTTTTGTTGCCATATTATACTAGCTTTTGTGCTCTGCATAGTTATGACCGGATACAGGAAAATTTAAAAACACAGGTCAGAGACGACCTTGATTATTATCATTTTAAGTGAGTCTGAATATGGGTGAGAATCAGGTATGTTCATAATAAGGGATCTCATCATGGCTTGAAGCCTCTTTCTGTTGCCAATATGCCTGGGTTACGATATGCCCATCTTTGGTTTTAAGCATCCGTCCAAAAATGGCATTGATGGGATTGAAAGTATAATCAGTTACTCCAACTGTGAAGGTTTCGGGAGCTGAAGGTGGAGGAGGTGGCGGGACAGCAATTTCGCCTTCTTTAGGAGCAGGTGCCGGTGCTGCCTTAGGAGCAGGTGTAGGCACTGACACCACGGTGTAGCCATTGTATTCCAGCAATGCTTTCAAAAAAGCAACTCTTTCAGGCTTTACATTTTTTTCCACGATGCCGCATCTAACACCGTCGAGCTCTTCATATTCATGATTTTTATTCAGTGCCATAACACATCTAGCTTAAAGATTGTATATAATCATAGATCCAGCTTAATAAACCAATCAATACAATTCCGGCGGCGCATATAATCATTGCCAGCTTAACAGTCGGATTTATATTTATTTTTTCTACAGGTTGTTCATTTTTATCCATGAACATAGCTCTCACCACTCTTAAATAATAGTACAATGAAATGATCATATTCAGCGCAGCGATGATGATGAACCAGTAATTACCTCTTGCACTGCCGGCTGTCAATAAAAATAATTTACCAAAAAATCCTGCTGTTGGCGGAATGCCGGCGAGGGAAAATAATGCCAATGCCATTATCCAGCATAGAAAAGGATTGGTTTTATACAGGCCTTTATAATCGTCAACATTTTCTTTTCCTGTATGGGCTGCAATAACAGAAGCCACACCAAAAGCAGCAAGATTGGAGAAGACATAGATCAGTACAAAGTAAACAACAGAGGTAAGACCCGTAGCATCATTACTGCTGATACCAACAAGTATGAAACCTACTTGTGCAAT
The DNA here is from genome assembly GCA_016719015.1 of Chitinophagaceae bacterium. Taxonomy (GTDB): domain Bacteria; phylum Bacteroidota; class Bacteroidia; order Chitinophagales; family Chitinophagaceae; genus JJ008. Next base: position 121,361 of record JADKAZ010000005.1, on the reverse strand, counting down.
GGAAGAAAAGGCAAGGAATCGTTTGATATTTTGCTGACGCAATGCAAACAGGTTCCCGATCACCATGGTCGCAATAGCCAGTACCACAATCATATTGTACCAGACATCCTGCATCGGTTGAAATACTTTAAATAACACCGACATGAAAATGAAAGCGATGGCCCCTTTTGAAATAACAGACAGGAAGGAAGTAACTGCAATCGGTGAACCTTCATACACATCGGCTGTCCATAAATGGAACGGTACGATGGATAATTTGAAGGCAAAAGCGGTAAAAAGAAATACAAATGACAGAATCTGTAATGGACTTCCGTCCAGTTGTGCTGTCAACTCCCCAAAACTGATGGTTCCGGTAGCGCCATACAATAATGAAATGCCAAAGAGTAAAATGCCGGATGAAAAAGCAGATGACAGAATCATCTTCATTGCTCCCTCGGAAGAACGTTTTTTCTCTACATCAAAATTGGCCATTGCGGCAACTGGTATGGTGGCCAGTTCCAGCGATAAGTAAAATATCAACAGGTTGCCACTTGATATCAATAAGAACATGCCCAGAACGGCAGACAACATCAGGATAAAAAATTCAGGCAGGTGTTCTGTTTTTTTCAGCCAGTCGGCACAGAGCATGGATATAAGGTAAATGCCAAGGCTTAAGATATTCTTCTGGAATACTATTAGTGGCGAAGTGTGAAACATATCGCCAAATAAGCTGCCTTCTTTATTGAAGAAGAAGCCTGCGATAAAATTTACCAGTAAAAGAACCTGTATTAATGATAATAATGACTCATTCTTCATTCCCTTGCCAATCTTAATAAAGAGCAGCAGGAAGATGATGAAGGTGATCACCAGTTCGCTTTTCATTAATGTGAGAAATTCATTCATCCGGTCAAATTTTATTTTCCACTAAGCCTGTTCATTATTACTTCTGCAGCAGGCTTTAGCAAGTCGTTCAACCAACCCGGCACAATGCCGATGGCTAAAATTGCTAACACCAATATAATTGCAGCTAATCTTTCATTCCAGTTTGCATCTTTCAATTGTAAATAACTTTCATTTTTTACCGGCCCCATCACTGTCTGCCCGATTGCTCTTAATATATATACAGCCGTTACCACAATTGACATGGCTGCTGCAATAGTAGCTATACGATGAAAGGCATCATCATTTTGCCAGGACCCCATGAAGACGGTCATCTCTGCTACAAAGCCACTAAGCCCCGGTAGGCCTAATGAACAAAGACCCACAATAAAAAATACGGTACTAATAAAAGGCATCATTTTCATCAGTCCGCCCATCTCACCCACCATACGGGTATGTGTACGGTCGTAAATCATTCCGATAACAGCGAAGAAAAGGGCCGTCATCAAACCATGTGATACCATCTGCATTAAAGCACCGGTGATGGCGGTTTGTGTGAGCATGCCGATACCTAATAAACTAAACCCAACGTGGCTTACCGATGAGTAAGCATTGATGTATTTTAAATCCTTCTGCATCATGGTGGCGAAGGCGCCGTATAAAATTGCAATGGCAGATAGAATAATGATGATGTCGGCATATTGTTTTGCTCCTTCTGGTAATAGATAAGTAGCAACTCTCAGACAACCATAACCACCAAGCTTCATGGATATACCTGCGAGGAACATAGAACCAGCAGTAGGAGCGGATGAGTGACCATCGGGTACCCAGGTGTGCAATGGAAACAATGCTGTAAATACTCCAAAGCCAATAAAGAGTAATGGGAATATAATATTCTGCAGGTGCCCGGACAGGTTGACCTGCGATAAATGCATGATATCAAAACTTTGCCCTGCATTATAATAAAGAAGGATTATCCCTACCAAAATCAATGCGGAGCCACCCATTAGCATCAAGGCAAGTTTGTTGGCGCTGTATTCTTTTTTGCCGCTTCCCCAGATTCCAATCAGTAAATATTTTGGAATAACAGAAATTTCAAGGAAGAAGAAAAGAACAAATAAATCAAGCGAGATAAAGAATCCATAAGCACCTAAGGCCAGGAGGATAAGAAGAAAATAGAATTCTTTTGTCATCTTCTCAATATTCCATGAAACTAAAACCCCGGCTATCAGCACAAAAGAAGTCAGTAAGATCATGGCTACCGAAATGCCATCAACACCGATATGAAAATTAATATTGAAGGAAGAGAATAATTTATAGTTCTGCTCAAATAACATTTGGGTGCTATTGCCGGCTGTTCGCTGGCCCTGGTAGGCAAATAATAAGGCGAAGGATGCAGCCAATTGCACAGCTGCCCCGGTTAATGAAATCCATTTCACCTGCTGTTTGGAACGGGATACCAGAACCGCCACCGCAGTGATCAATGGAATTCCTATGAGTAATAAAAGATTCATTCAACTGTTATTTAACAAACATTCTACTTCCAGATATAAATAAATACGGCTGCCAGTACAATTACTCCACCCAGGAAATATATAGCGTACTGCTGTACTTTTCCTGACTGCATCTTTTTGATCTTCTCCGAAACAAATTCTGTGGCATTGCCGGAAAAATTGACCAGCCCGTCCACGACATTCCTGTCGAACCATGCTGCAGGTCTTCCAATCAGGTTAAACAGCACTTTCTTTGTTATGAACAGGTATATCTCATCAATATAAAATTTATGATACGCTGCTTTATATAGTCCGTTGAATGAGGCAGCTAGTTTTTCCGGTTTATTATTTTGTTTTTTATAGAGCCACATGGCTGTAAAAATTCCTGCAAGCCCTAATGCTACCGGGGCGATGGAGAATTGCAGGTGGAAATGTGATTCCAATGCTTTTCCATCGGTACTTACAAATTCACCAAAAGGAATAAAACCGGCAGCGGCAGCACCAATTGCTAATAAAACAAGCGGCAGCATCATTACAAAACCACCTTCCTTACCCTCCGAAGTTTTAACGGAGGCGGCGGGGCCATGTTTCTCTCCATGAACTACATGCGGCTTGTTCCAGAAAATGCTGAAATATAAACGGAACATATAAAAAGCAGTAAGGCCGGAGGTGATTAATGCAATCCAGTAAATGGTCATATTGTTCTGGTAAGCTGCCAGCAAAATTTCTTCTTTGCTGAAAAAGCCGGCAAATGGGGGCACTCCAGCTATAGCCAGACAAGCTATTAAGAAAGTGATATGTGTAATGGGTAAGTATTTCCTTAATCCCCCCATATCTTTCATGTCATTGCTATGTATATAATGTATCACGGCGCCTGCTCCAAGGAATAACAGAGCTTTGAACATAGCATGAGTGAACAAATGGAACAAGGAGGCAGTGTAACCTAATCCTGCTTCGCCGCCATAATGAGAAACACCGAGTGCAAACATCATGTATCCTATCTGCGACATGGTGGAATAGGCGAGGACCCGTTTTATATCTGTTTGGGTACAGGCAATAATAGCTGCGATGATTGCTGATACAGCTCCCACCCAACCAACAATTTCTAATACAGCAGGGGTGGTAAGAGCAAACACCGGGAATAATCTTGCCACTAAATAAACACCTGCTACCACCATCGTTGCCGCATGTATCAATGCGGAAACAGGAGTGGGACCCTCCATCGCATCGGGTAACCAGATATGCAACGGGAACATAGCACTCTTACCTGCACCACCGATAAAGACCAGCGCAGCACCCCATGTTAAAGCAGATGCGCCAAGGAAAGAGGTAGCGGCAGCATTTTTAACAGCATCTGAATCAGGTGAAGTCAGTGTTGAAATCATTGTGTTGAAATCCAGTGTTCCTGCTGAGTTGGATAATATTAAAATTCCTATAAGGAAACCTAAGTCTGCAAAACGGGTAACGATAAATGCTTTTTTACAGGCGGCCACAGCACTTGGTTTGTTATAGTAATAACCAATGAGTAAGAAAGATGATACACCTACCAGCTCCCAAAAAATATAGATTTGGAAAATATTGCTTGCCAGCACTAAGCCCAACATAGAAAAAGTAAACAATCCGAGATAGGCATAATAGGTTGGAAATCTTTCTTCGCCTTTCATGTAGCCCAGGCTGTATATGTGCACCATCAGTGAAATAAAAGTGACAACGACCAGCATCATAACAGAAATGGAATCAACCGTCAATCCCATATCAATTGAAACTCCGGGAGAAAATTCCAGCCAGGTCAGTTTCATGGGAATGAACTGCTGGTATACACCAGCAACTTTGCCGTACACAAAAAAATAATCGTACGCTGTGTACAGGGCCAGGATAGTAGAAGTAAGTAAGAGAGCTGTTCCGATAACCCCGGAACTGGTTTTAAATATCTTTCTACCGAATAAGCCCAGCAATATGAACCCGGCAAGCGGCAACAAAGGAATCAGTGCTATAATAGTTGCGTTGGGCATATTGGTTTAATACTTTAAGTCTTCAGCATTCTCCACATCAATGGACTGGTGACTGCGGTATAAATTAATAATGATTGCAATTGCAACAGCAGCTTCCGCTGCGGCAATAGCGATAATGAATAAAGTAAAGAATAAGCCATCCATTTTTTCCGGCCACACATATTTATTAAATGCAATGAAATTCAGGTTCACACTGTTTAGTATCAGCTCAATACTCATCAACATGGTGATGAGATTTCTCCGGGTAAGAAAGCCGTACACACCGATAAAGAATAATGCGGCACTGAGAAAGAGAATATGATATAGTCCGGGATTCATCATTTTGTTTCCGGTTTACTTCGTAAAGCAATTACGATACATCCAACCATCGCCGCTAACAGCAGCATTGAAATAACTTCAAACGGTAATGCGTATCCTTCCTGATCAACATTCAGCATTTTTCTTCCAATATCAGCTACGGTTGGGGCAGATGTTGTTGCAGCATTATTGAAATTGTGCTGATAAACCTGCAGCATTGTCAATGCAAATCCGCAAAAAACAGCCAGGGCTGAAAATATCTTCCTGTCTAATTTTTGTTTCGCTAATTTTTCCCCTGCTTGCTGTGTCAGGAATATAGAGAAGATGATCAGGACTACGATTCCTCCAACATAGACCACAATTTGTACAGCTGCAATAAATTCATACTGCAGCCAGAAATAAATACCAGCAATACCGATCAGCGAGAATAAAAGGTAGATAGCCGCACGGAAAATTTGTCTTGTTGAAACAGACAACAGTGCGCAGGTCAGCGTTAATGCTGCCAGTAAATAAAATATTATAGTTGAACCGGTAATCATTCTACTCCATCCATAATTTTAGAGCCGGGGTTATTTAAAATTTTTGTCAGTTCATTCCTGTCAAACACACTATGCTCAAATGTCTGTGCCATTTTTATGGCATCAGATGGGCAGGCTTCAATACAAAGATTGCACATGGTACATAGCTCCAGGTGGTACACCAGTTTATCAATTGCTTTTTTCTTTTTGCCTTCTGCATTCAGTTCATTTTTGAAAATCACTTTGATCGTTCCATTGGGACAGGCCAGTTCACAGGCCTGGCAGCCGGTGCAGCGGTGTTCATTATTCTCATCATGCGGCATTACCACTTCGCCTTTGAACCGTTCAGGCAACACCAGTGTGTCACGGTTGTCCGGATATTGTTGGGTGATGATCTCTTTGTGATGTGTAAAATAATAAAGTGTCCGCTTCATGCCGACAAGCAATGACTTTACACCATTGTAAACATCTTTTATATACTTCGTTATGAACATAATTTTAAAAATGCCATTTTAATATAGCCATTGCTGTTACAATCAATAAGTTTATCATACTTATCGGTAATAAATATTTCCATTCCAGGTTCAGCAGTTGGTCAATCCTTAATCTTGGGAATGTCCACCTGAACCACATAATGACGAATATTAAAAAGAATGTTTTTCCAAAGAACCATATACTCGATGGGATATAGTCCATCACATGATTAAATGCGGTCCAGTTGCCAATATGGAAAGGCATCCAGCCACCGAGAAACAGTGTTGCACCAATAGCACAAACAATAAACACATTCACATATTCAGCAAGAAAGAATAAAGCAAACTTCATCCCTGAATATTCTGTATGAAAACCGGCTGTTAATTCTGATTCGGCTTCTGCAAGGTCAAACGGCGCCCTGTTGGTTTCTGCTGTAACAGCTATTATAAAAGTAACAAAGGCAATAACCATTGGGATATGTCCTTTAAAGATCCACCAGCCATCAGCTTGTGAATGAATGATATCAGACACTTGCAGGCTGCCTGTCATTACTACTACAGCCAGTACAGATAGTCCGGCAGATAATTCATAGCTTACGATCTGTGCTCCACTTCGCATCGCTCCCATCAGTGAGTATTTATTATTGCTGGACCAACCCGCCATTAATATGCTAATGACCATCAGCGATGAAACAGCAGATACATATAGCACTCCAATATTTAAGTCCCATAGTTGAAAATCTTTGGCAAAAGCTATCGGCGCCATTAACAACATTGCCACAATCATAGCAATGAAAGGAGCCAGGTTGAATAAAAATTTATCTGCTCCGTTTGGAGTCAGTCCTTCCTTTACTAACAATTTCAAGGTGTCAGCCAGTGATTGAAGCATTCCTTTGGGGCCAACCCGGTTTGGTCCCAGGCGTATCTGCATCCAGGCAGATACCTTCCTTTCCATGATGACCAGTACTAATCCTAATGCAGCAAACAAACCAATCACAGCAACACCGGCCAACACCATTTCAATGATCAGTGTCATTGTCGGGTTGAAGGTGTTACTTAACCATTCATGCAGGTTGTTTGCTATGTTAGAAAAACTCCACATATCCCCAGCCCCTAAAGGGGATTCTCTTTTTTGTTATTAATAAGTTCTGTTTTCAATCTGCTCTTGTTTTCTAATCAATATAGTTGTCCTTATCTATCTATATCAGGTATTACTAAATCTAATGTGCCCATCATTGCTACTAAATCTCCCAGCTTACTGCCCCTGGCAATATGATCCAGTACAGAAAGGTTGGAGAAACCCGGTGAACGGAATTTTATTCTGTAAGGAGTTGTTCCGCCTTCACTTACAATATATACACCCAGTTCTCCACGGGCCGTTTCCACTCTTGTATAAAATTCTCCTTTAGGTAATTTCAATACTGCTTTTGTCTTCGTCTGGAAGTCTCCTTCAGGAATGTTATCGATCAGTTGTTCAATGATGCGGATGGATTGTTGCATTTCCCGTATACGAATCATATAACGGGCAAAAGAGTCACCGGCTGTTTCAAGCACCTCATCAAACTCCAGTTTGTCATATATCTCGTATGGGTATATTTTTCTTATATCACAACTAACACCGCTGCCTCTTGCCGCAGGACCTGAACATCCGTAAGAAACAGCATCTTCAGCGGATAAGTACCCAACATTCTTCATCCTGTTTTGAAAAATGATGTTGCCTGTTACCAGTTCATCATATTCATGGATTTTTCGTTTGTATAGTTGAAGAAATTCTTTTGTTCTTTTTTGAAAATTTGGATGAAGGTCCTGCATCACTCCACCGGGTACCATATAGTTCATGGTCAATCTGGCCCCGCAGGTTTCTTCCATTATGTCATTAATGCTTTCTCTTTCCCTGAATGCATGAAAGAAGGGGGTAAAAGCACCGAGGTCCATTGCCATAGCTCCCCACCATAATTCATGTGAAGCAATTCTAGTCAACTCATCCATCAGCACCCTGATAACCTGGGCTCTTGGTGGAATTTCTACTTGTAATCCCTTCTCCACACACAAAGCACAGGCATGATTATTAATATGGGCTGAGAGATAATCCATCCGGCTGGTAACATAAATGAATTGACGGTAGGAAAGGCTTTCACACATTTTCTCAATAGAGCGGTGAATAAATCCCAGGTGTGGCTCAACTTTTTTAATTGTTTCCCCATTCAAGGTAATGACAAGGTGTAATACACCATGTGTGGCAGGATGTTGTGGTCCTACGTTAATGATCATATCACCGTCAATCGTTGTGCCTACTTCTTCAAACATATCAGAGTTTGATCATATTAATGGGGTCTTCAAAATCTTTTCTCAATGGGTTCTTTCCTTCCCATCCGTCCGGTAGTATTAATAATCTTAAATCGGGATGGTGGAGAAAATTCACTCCAAACATTTCATATACTTCTCTTTCATGAAATTCAGCAGTCTTCCAGATATGGGCAACTGTTTCAATTTCAGGATTGTTTCTGTCCAGTTTTGATTTGACAACTATATTATGTCTGTGTTGGGTAGAAGATAAATGATACACCATGGTAAGGTGTGTCTTCCAATCAATACAGGTCAGGCAAAATAGATAATCAAAAAATAAGGAATTATCATTACGAAGCTGTTGTGCCAGCGATAACCAGTCTTTTGTCTCAATATTTATATTCAACCATTCACCACCTTCTTCAAAAGTGGCTGCAGGCAGCAGTTCTGTTATTTTGGTTTTCAATTCTTCGTTCGACATAGTTATTCTTTGTCCTTTCTTATTTGTTCCCTGGTCAATCCGCTTTTTATTTTCTCCTGCAGTTTTATCAGGGCATGAAGCAACGCTTCCGGTCTTGGGGGCAACCAGCCACATACACATCTACCGGTATCACATGGTCGGCACCTTTTACAACAGAATAAGTGTTATAGAAAAATGGACCACCACTGATAGCACAGGCTCCCATGGCAATGACATATTTGGGGTCAGCCATCTGGTCATACAATCTTTTTAAAACAGGGGCCATTTTATTTACGATAGTACCCGCAATAATGATAACATCAGCCTGGCGGGGAGTAGCTCTTGCCACTTCAAAACCAAACCGAGAGAAATCATATTTGGCACCAGCTACAGCCATGTATTCAATACCACAGCAACTGGTGGCGAAAGTCAGCGGCCATAAAGAATTTGATCTGGCCCAGTTGATTACATCATCTAATTTACTAAGGACGATGCCGCCACCCGGCGTTTCATGTATCTGACCTGGAAAATCCCCTTTAGTTGTTTGTTGCGTTACATCCATTTCAATGCGCCTTTCTTGTGGGCATACAAAAAGCCCATGAATAAAATAAAAAAGAAAATAATAATTTCAATTAATGCTACCCAGCCCATACTCTTGGCAACAACTGCCCATGGGTATAAAAAAACAAGCTCCACATCAAAAATCAGGAATATGAGGGCAAAAAGATAGTAGCCTACATTTAGTTGTATCCAGGTTTTTCCATGGGTAGGAATACCACACTCATATGGTTCACCTTTTTGTTTGTTGGTAGAGGCTTTAAGAACAAATTTAGCAATGAGTATAGCTATGCCTGAAAAGGCAACGGCAGCTATAATCAGTACAATAAGCGAGGAAGCACCCATACGCAGATTGGTTTGGTACGAATATAGTAACTATGCGTTAAAATCAAATATGACACTTATCAACGTGGAAGTTGCTAAATATCATCTCAAAATCACTTTAAGTATTGCAGCAATTTTTTATCCGTAAAGTTCCAGGTGTATCTCTTTTTTATCATAACCCATTTCGGTAATATGTTTTACTGCTTCATCTACCATATGCTTCCAGCCACAGAGGAAGAAAGCGGCTTCTTGTCTGTCTTTGCATATTTCCAGGTAGATAGGATGGACATAACCAAATCGTCCTTCCCAGTGTTCACGGGATAAAGTAGGGTGATAATAAAATCCAGGTAATTTTTCTTCCAATTCTTTCAGCTCATTATAATAAAGCAGGTCTTCTTTTTTGCGGCAGCCATAAATTAAATGAATATTTTTTATGGGGAGATTGTGCAGATGAATATAATTGACCATGCTTCTGAATGGCGCAATTCCAGTACCAGTACAGATAAGGAAAATATCTTTTTTAATCATTGAAGGAAGTATAAAAACCCCCTGTGCTCCCCGCAAACTGATTTCGGTACCAACCTTTACTTCATTAAAAAGGTAACTGGTACCAAGGCCTCCCTGTGCCAGCACAATCAGCAATTCGAAAACATTAGTCCCATCCGGCCAGGAAGAGATGGAATAACTGCGCCAGCGTTTATTGGATTTTTCATGAATGGGCAGGTCTAATGTAACAAATTGTCCCGGAGCAAAATCAAACCGGTCCAGTTCCGGAATTTGTATCCAGAATCGTTTTGTGTTATGCGTATAGTTCTCTATCCGTATTACTTTGCCTTTGCGCCAGGGTTGAAGGGCCATTATGGGTGGTTTAGATAAAGGTAAAACCAATCACAGGGTTATATGTTCTGAAAAGGGGAAATTATTATGCGATGACTTTTAAAGATGATTTATCTTTACGTCTCTCATGAGTGTAAAGGATTTGCTGAAACAGTATCAAAACACCCCCCGTCTTTTTCAACTGGCGGACAAGTTCTCTTTTGCCCAACCTCAAAAAATTTACCTAAAAAATTTACAGGGAAGTTCCTCTCAGTTTGTAGTGGCAGCTGCTTTTATGCACCCATCCTGTTCGCAATTGAACCACCTTATTGTGTTGAATGATGCCGAAGAAGCGGCATATTTCCATAATACACTTGAAAACCTGACAGAGGCATTGGATATTTTTTATTTCCCTTCGTCTTTTAAAAACAGGAAGAATTACCAGTTACTAAATTCATCACATGTGATGCTTCGTACTGAAGCATTGACAAAAATAGCAGCGGGGGGCAATAAGAAAATTGTAGTAACCTATCCAGAGGCATTGTTCGAGAAAGTAGTGTTGCCGGGAACACTATCATCTAATATTATCCATATAAAATCTGGTGACAGGCTTAATGTAGACGAGTTGTTGCTAAAACTCGCAGACTATGGTTTTGAAAGAACTGACTTTGTATATGAGCCCGGACAGTTTGCGATACGAGGGGGTATCCTTGATATATATTCTTATGGTAACGAAAAGCCTTACCGGGTTGAGTTGTATGGTAACGATGTAGATTCCATCCGGATAGTAGACCCGGAAACACAATTGAGCGAAAGAAAACTATTGCAGGTTACCATAATCCCTAATGTAGATACACAATTCTCCAGTGAAGAAAGAATTTCATTGTTCGATTTTTTACCGGACAATACCATAGTTTGGTTACAGGACTATGAATTATGTAAGTCTCATTTGGCAGACAGTGAAGATGATTTGCAGGCATTTCTGGGTTTACAGGAAGAAATTAAAGCTTCATTTCTTGCAAACACCACCCTTGCCGGGCAAAAAGCAGCTAAACGTAAGGAACAGGAAGACCTCGATGATAAATTAATTAAAAAAGATGTTGGTGCCGGCGATTTTATAACAGCTACCAGTTTGGAAAATGAACTCAGCAAAAAACACCTGGTAGAATTTGGATTTCAATCTTACCTCTCCAGTTTCGAAATTGAATTTCATACGAAAGAACAACCAGCCTTTAACCGGCAATTTGATTTACTGATCAAGGATTTGAAAGTATGGGAAGCCAGGAAGTTTCAACTTTACATTTTTGGGGAGAATCCAAAACAACTGGAACGGTTGAGGAGTATTTTCCAGGACCTGAAAGCAGAAATTATTTTTAATCCCATCACCACTTCTATTCATGAAGGTTTTATTGATGAAGACCAGCAAATCGTTTGTTATACCGACCACCAGGTTTTTCAGCGATATCATAAATACAAAGTAAAACAAGCCTATAACAAGAATAAGGCAATAACATTACGAACCCTGCGGGAATTGCAACCAGGTGATTTTGTCACGCACATAGATCATGGTGTTGGTATATTCAGCGGTTTACAAAAGATAGAAGTTAATGGAAGATTGCAGGAGGCGGTAAGGCTGATTTATAAGGACACAGATATATTATATGTCAATATCAACAGCCTGCATAAAATAGCCAAGTATACCGGTAAGGACGGCAGTGTGCCAAAAGTAAATAAACTCGGCAGTGATGTTTGGAATAAATTAAAAGAGAAAACAAAAACCAAGGTTAAGGAAATTGCTTTTGACCTTATAAAATTGTATGCTAAAAGAAAAGCCCAGCATGGTTTTCAGCACTCCCCGGATAATTATATGCAAACCGAACTGGAAGCCTCTTTCATTTATGAAGATACTCCTGACCAGAGCAAAGCAACAGCCGATGTAAAAAAGGATATGGAATCACCATCACCAATGGACCGGCTGGTTTGTGGCGATGTGGGATTTGGTAAAACAGAAGTTGCTATCAGGGCTTCTTTCAAAACATGTTTGGATGGAAAACAGGCTGCTGTACTGGTGCCCACCACTATTTTAGCATTTCAGCATTACCAGACTTTTAAAGAACGACTGAAAGATTTTCCTGTTACAGTGGATTATATCAATCGGTTCAAATCTGCCAAAGAGAAAAAGGAAACATTAAAGAAAGTAGAGGAAGGAAAAGTAGATATTATTATCGGTACACATGGTTTATTGGGAAAGGAAGTAAAGTTTAAAGACCTTGGATTGCTGGTAGTAGATGAAGAACAGAAATTTGGAGTAGGGCATAAGGAAAAAATAAAAACTTTGCGGACGGCAGTGGATTGTCTGACATTAACCGCCACACCCATTCCTAGAACATTACAATTTTCGTTGATGGGTGCCAGGGATTTAAGCATCATGAATACACCACCGCCCAACCGGCAGCCTATTCAAACAGAAGTGCAGGTATATAATGAGGATTTTATACGGGAAGCTATTTACTTTGAAACAGAACGGGGGGGGCAGGTATTCTTTATCTACAATCGTATAGCCGGGCTGGCAGAAATGGCTGCTATTATTCAGGCTTTATGTCCTGACTTAAGTATTGGCTATGCTCACGGACAAATGGAGGGGCATATATTGGAGGAAAGAATATTTGATTTCATTGACCGCAAATATGATGTGCTCATTTGTACCAATATTGTTGAAAGCGGTGTTGATATCCCGAATGTAAATACCATTATAGTGAATAATGCTCACCAGTTTGGTTTGAGTGATTTGCACCAGTTGAGAGGACGGGTAGGGAGAAGCAATAAGAAAGCATTTTGTTATCTGCTGGCACCACCAATGAGTACGTTGCCTAATGATTCAAAGAAACGATTACAAACATTAGAACAGCATAGCGAATTGGGCAGCGGCTTCCAGATAGCCATGAGGGATTTGGACATCCGGGGTGCCGGTAATTTATTAGGCGGTGAGCAAAGCGGTTTTATGGCGGATATTGGATTTGAAATGTATCAGAAGATATTAGATGAAGCCATCCGTGAATTGAAACGAACAGAGTTTAAAGAATTGTTCAAAGAAGAAATTGCGAAGCAGGATGATTTTGTGGCAGATTGTACCATTGATACTGATTTGGAAATATTAATACCAGATGATTATGTAGAAAGTATTGGCGAAAGATTGTCATTATATCAGCGATTAGATAATTGTGAAAACGAAGAAGAATTGCTGGCTATGCAACAGGAAATGGAAGACCGGTTTGGAGCATTACCACAACCAGTGAAAGATTTATTCATCACTGTTCGTTGCCGTAAGCTGGCTGTTGATCTGGGATTTGAAAAAATGAGTTTAAAAATCCAAACACTCCGTTGCTTTTTTATCAACAGGCCCGACTCGCCTTATTTTGAATCGGCCACCTTCCAAAAAATTATTGAGTTTCTTCAAACGGCAACTAATAAAGGCAAATTAAAACAGACAGGGAAATTGTTCCTCCTGGTAGCAGAAAATATGAAGAGTATGGAAGAGATGCAGCGATTTTTAAAATCCATGCATACTTACTGTTTTGCTTCTTCTGCAATCCCCGTATAAGTGGATTTACCCATCTCTCTCAAATCCTTAACAGCATTGGCTTTTCTCAGGGATTTGTACTACATTTATTACGTTAAATTTTGCTATGAGATTCAATCCAATTCCCCTGATAACTCTTTGCCTTTTTATAGGCTTTTCATCACTGGCCCAGGAAACATCTGAATATAACCTGCTACTCAGAAGCGGAGCCATCGTACCCGAAAAAAATATTACACCGGAAAAATTAAATCTGTTTAATAATAAAGCAGCAAGAGCAGCTAATAAAACATTAGCAGTAATTCAATTCGAACAAATTCCTACGCCGGCAGAAAGACAGCAATTGTTGCAACAGGGAATTGAACTTTTGGATTATATTCCCAACTTTGCCTACACGGTAACCATAGACGGATCATTAAGTAGCGACATACTTAACAGGTTTAAAGCCCGGTCTGTTATTGAGTTGTCAGCCGTGCAAAAAATGCAGCCGGAACTGGCAGTGGGAAATTTCCCAAGCTGGTCAATCAAGGTCGCAGGGATGGTGGATGTCTGGATTAGTTTTCCTAAAACATTTTCTTTTGAAAGTGTAAAGAATGAATTGCAGCAAAAAGGATTTGAATTAATTTCTACTGAGTTTATTGATTACAGAATTATCGCACTGCGGGTTCCTGTAGTCAGACTGGGTGAACTGGCTCTTTTACCATTTATTGAATATGTTCAATCAATACCCGGTGAAGCTACCATACTCAATTATAACAGCATGTTTCTATCGAGGGCTAACATGCTAAAAGCCCCCATTGCTTTGGGCGGCAGAAATTTAAATGGACAGGGTGTGGTAGTAGGTGTAGGGGAGGATGGCGATATACAAACACATATTGATTTTACCGGAAGACTTATAAACCGAGCCGGGTTTCAACCAAAAGCTCATGCAACACATGTGGCAGGCACTATTGGCGGTGCTGGCATCCTGAATGAATTATATGCCGGCTTTGCTCCCAAGGCAACTCTACTTGGCCAGATATTTACACAGATATTTACACATGCTCCCACGTATGTGCAGGACTACGGTATGGTCATAACTAATAATTCATATGGCTCGGTGGAGAATGATTGCGCCTATAACGGGTTGTATGATTTAACTGCCAGAATTCTTGATCAGCAGGCCTTTGATCTTCCGGAATTACAACATGTGTTTGCAGCCGGCAATGATGGAAGCAGAACCTGTGCACCTTACCCAGCAGGTTTCAAAACCGTATTGGGAGGATTTCAATCTGCAAAAAATATTTTGACGGTTGGTGCTACGGATTATAAAGGAACAGTGGCTGCTTTTTCCAGCCGGGGCCCGGTAAGGGATGGGCGGTTAAAACCGGAGATCACATCACAAGGGCAATTCGTTGCTTCCACCTGGTTTTTTAACCAGTATAGTTATAATAATGGTACCAGTATGGCAGCACCCGGAGTGTCTGGTGGGCTTGCTTTACTTGTACAACGGTATCGCCAGTTAAATAGTGGTGCTAATCCGAAAAGTGGGTTAATGAAAGCCTTGATATGTAATGGAGGTAATGACAAGGGTAATGCAGGTCCTGATTTTAGCTATGGTTTTGGTAATATGAACCTGGTCCGTTCGTTAAAGATGATGGAGGATGTTACTCACTATTCTTCCTCAATCACCCAGGGCTCTGTGATTACCGAGTCCGTCAATGTTCCAGCCAATACAGCACAGTTAAAAGTGCTCCTATACTGGCAAGATCCTCCGGCAGCTGTCATGGCCAGTAAAACCCTCGTTAATGATCTTGATTTGTTTGTTGTCTATGGCGGCGATACTACTTTTCCTGTAAAATTGGATACACTGGCTGCAAACGTTAATAATGCAGCTGGCACAGGTAGAGATAGAATCAATAATATCGAACAGATAGTAATTAATAGCCCAACAGCCGGTAACTATGATTTTAAAGTATTGGGTAATCTTATCGCACAAAATCCTTCGCAGGAATATTTCCTGGCGTATGATATTATTCCTGCAAGTCTCCTATTGACCAATCCGGTGGGTGGTGAAGCCTTTACCCCGACAGGTACTTATTTTTTTGGAGCCGAGGTTTTCGATACGATGTATGTTCAATGGGATGATTATAGTGCTCCAACCAATGAAATGTTCACCATTAAGTTTTCAAGTGATGGAACAAACTGGTCAACCCTGAGTAGTACTGTTCCTCCCACTGAAAGGCTGTATAAATGGGTAGTTCCTGCAATACCAACTGAGGTAGCTAAAATAGCGATTTTAAAAAATAATACTGCATTCACTGATACAAGTAATGCCTTTACCATTACAGCACTGCCGGTAGTTTCTTTGTCAGCAACGCAATGCGAAGGTTACATCAGCATCAACTGGGCAGCAGTGCCTGGTGCTACTGATTACGAAGTAATGAAATTGCAGGGCGATGAAATGGTTTCTGTTGCAACAACTACTTTATTGAATTATACATTCAGTGGTCTTTCAAAAGATTCTGTTTATTGGGTAACTATACGACCAAGAATTAATGGCAAACCGGGCAGAAGGGCAAATGCAGTTTCAAGGCAACCCAACAGTGGGTCTTGTGACGACAATATTTCTGATAATGACCTAAAGATTGATTCCGTTATTTCTCCGGCCTCATCCGGAAGGTTGTATACTTTATCAGCGTTGCCCAACAATGTGCCCATTAGCGTACGGATCAAAAATCTCGATAATGTAGTGTCATCTGGCGACATAACTGTCAGTTATTCTATTAATGGCGGTCCAGTTGTTTCTGAAGTTATTACAACACCTTTAGCAGATATACCTGCCGGTGGCTTTATTGATCACACATTTGCTGCGCCGGAAAATCTATCTGCAGCAGGAACCTATGCTATTCAGTTTACGCTAACTAAAGCATCAGACCCCGTAAGTGCCAATAATAGCCTTACAAAAACAGTGAAACAATTAGAAAACTCACTTATCGGTAATGCAGATATGCCTTGGTTAGATAATTTTGAAACAGCAGCAGAGCAAACGGTTGTTGTGAACCAGATGGGAATAACCGGTAGAGACCGTTATGATTTTAAGAAGAGCACAGCTAATGGACGGTTAAGAACATTCATTAATTCCGGAATTGCTTATTCTGGCAACAAGGCCCTTACCTTGGATATGAGCCTTTATAGTCTGGCAGGAAACATTGATTCATTAACCGGCACTTTTAATCTGAATAATTTTACAGTGGCCGATGATATTCGCCTGGATTTCAGGTATAAAAATCATGGGCAAAAAACCAATGCTGCCAACAGAACATGGATACGGGGTAGCGAAACTGCTAACTGGATAGAAGTGTATAATCTTTTCGATAATCAACCTGATGCAGATGGTTCTTACAAGCTTTCATCCAGCATTGAATTAAGTGATTCATTGGCTGCATATGGTCAGTCCTATTCCACAAGTTTTCAGATTCGTTGGGGACAGTGGGGACAATATATGGCAGCCGATAATGAAAGCGCCGCAGGTTACACTTTTGATGATATAAGACTTTACAGGGCTATTGATGATATCCAGTTGGTAAGTATTGATAATCCAGTTGCAACTACTTGTGGATTGGGTAATGCAGTACCTGTGAAAGTAACCATCCGTAATACTTCTGATGCTCAAGTTAATAATGTACCTGTTTTTCTTCGGGTGGATGGAAATATTGTGGCGTCTGAATTGGTTCCTGCTATACCGGCAAACGACACTGTTCATTATACTTTCAATCCCGGGGTTGCCGACCTTTCCGGACCCGGTAGTCATTTTATAGAAGTTTGGGTAGCCTATCCAACGGATAATGTAGTTGAGAACGATACAGCTTTTAAAAAGATCAAAAGTTTACCTTATGTAACCAGCTTCCCTTATCTGGAAAATTTTGAAAATGGTAATGGTAGCTGGTATACAGAAGCCGGACGTTATAGTACCTGGGAATATGGAACACCGATTTCTGCGAAAATAAAAAGAGCCGCCAGTGGCACTAAAGCCTGGAAAACAAATATTGCCGGTTATTATAATGATAGCGAACTATCTTACTTGTATTCACCTTGCTTTAATGTTTCGGGAATGACAAACCCAACATTAAGTTTTAGCCTTGCCTTAGATATTGAAGATTGCGGAGCCATTTTATGTGATGCCGCCTGGATGGAGTACACCAATGATGGAGGGGTCAGCTGGAACAGGTTGGGCACAATGGGGCAAGGTACTAACTGGTACAATAAAAATTATGCAGGCAACTATGTATGGAGCCAGCAGGACTATACAAGGTGGCATGTGGCTACTACTTCTTTGCCAACTACTAATAACAATAACCTTAGGTTCAGGTTTGTGTTCAATTCAGATGGTGGATTGACAAAAGATGGAATTGCAATTGATGATATCCATATTTACGATAATGTAAATGGAATCTATGATGGAGTAACAATGTCTGTTCCTGTAGAACAGACAATCATTGCAGGTACCAATAATTGGGTTCACTTCCTGGAGGGAGGCAAACTGGTGGCTTCAGTTCATCCTGCCGGCCAGGCAATGGGGCTTACAAAAGCACAGGCTTATATAAATACGGGTGCTGTTCGTACCAATAGCGGCCAATACTATCATGACAGGAACATTACTATCAATCCTGCAATTCCTGACTTAGCTGATTCAGTTGCTGTTCGTTTTTATTTCTTAGATACAGAAACTGAAGCGTTGATTAATGCCACTGGCTGCGGTACCTGTTACAAGCCCACGATGGCGTATGAATTGGGTGTTTCCAAATACAGCGACCCGAATGACAATTTTGAGAACGGAACTATCAATGATAACCTGCAAGGCATATGGAAATTTATTAATTCAGAAAAAGCAGTGAAGGTTCCTTTTGACAAAGGTTATTATGCTGAATTTAAAGTAGAGGATTTTTCAGAGTTCTGGCTGAATAATGGAGGATTTAATCTCAACCAGCCATTACCGGTACAGCTGATCAGCTTTAATGCAAAGAAAAAGAATGGTAAAGATGTGCTTGCTGAGTGGGTTACTGCCTCGGAATATAATGTAAACAGGTATGAAATAGAGATAGCAAGAGGAAATACCGGGTATCAGCAAAATGATTTCCAAAAGATTGGTGAAGTAACAAGCCTGGGAAATTCGGTCCAGGAACGGCGTTATAGTTTTACCGATTTGGAAGTTGGAAAAACAGGTGTCCGTTATTATCGCTTAAAAATTATTGATAATGATGGCAGCTATAAATATTCAGCCATCCGCCCCGTTGTGTTTGAAGAGGCTATTACCTGGGAGGTTTTTCCAAACCCATCTTCGGGTATTTTTAAACTTAGTTTCCAGGTGGAGAATGATGAAGCAATAGCCATAAAAGTCTATGATATTAGCGGCAAGATTATTTATCAGCATATATCTAAAGGCTCAGGATTCGTTCAACAAATTAATATCAATCTCCACGATTCAAGGTTCGCCAATGGGTTATACCTTTTGGAGGCTGAAGCCGGAGGCCGCAAGCAATCCTTCAAACTTATCAAGCAATAAAAAACCCGTCACGCCTTTAGGCGTGACGGGTATATTTTTCAGGAAAGTATTTCTTATTCCCAGCCTTGCTTGGCAACACCAGCAGCAATGGCAGCCAGAGCCTTTTCTGCACCCATCAGGGTAGTTAGCTTATTTCCTTTACCGTCATTACCCTGGGCCATATAAGCACCTTTCGCTGTTTTTGTAATAACAGCATCATGCATTTCAACCCCTTTTTCTTTTGTTTTAACGTTATACGCTGTGATTTTTACATCTGACATGGTCAATAGTTTTTTGATTAGTAATGCCTGAAATTAAGCAATCCGAAGGGTTTTAAAGGGGAAAATTTGCAAACAGGCATAAAAAAGCCCCGGAATTCCGGGGCTAAGTAATTTATAATTAATGAGTTAACGGTTAGATATCTAATTTGGCATACTTCGCATGGCTCTCGATAAATTCCCTTCTGGGAGCCACTTCGTCACCCATCAGCATACTGAAAATGCGGTCGGCTTCTGCGGCACTAGCAATGGTTACTTGTTTTAAAGTACGGGTTGCCGGGTTCATGGTTGTGTCCCAAAGCTGGTTGGCGTTCATCTCCCCCAAGCCTTTGTATCGTTGAATATTTACTGAATCATCCTTGCCGCCACCTAATTTTTCAACCCAGAATTTCCGCTGGGTTTCGTTATAAGCATAGGACTGCTCCTTCCCTTTTTTAATGAGGTATAAAGGTGGTTGAGCAATGTAAACATATCCCTGCTCTACCAACTCCGTCATATAGCGATACACAAATGTCAGGATCAAAGTTGCGATGTGGGATCCGTCGACATCAGCATCCGTCATAATGATGAGTTTGTGATAACGGAGTTTGCTAAGGTCAAGGGCTTTTGGGTCTTCCGGGGTTCCCATCTTTACGCCTAAGGCAGTAAACATATTCCTGATCTCTTCATTATCGTAGATCTTGTGTTCCATTGCTTTTTCTACGTTCAGGATTTTACCCCTAAGCGGTAGTATTGCCTGGAAACTTCTATCTCTTCCTTGTTTGGCAGTTCCACCGGCAGAGTCTCCTTCTACCAGGTATAATTCACAACGTTCGGGGTCCCGGTCAGAGCAATCAGCCAGTTTACCCGGAAGGCCACCGCCTGTTAATACTGATTTACGTTGTACTAATTCTCTTGCCTTTCTTGCAGCAGCCCTTGCCTGTGCGGCAAGAATTACTTTGGCTACAATATTCTTAGCTTCTTTGGGATTCTCTTCGAGGTAGGCTTCCAGTACTTTTGATACAGTAGAATCCACCACACCCATCACCTCATTATTTCCCAGTTTTGTTTTTGTCTGGCCTTCAAACTGGGGTTCCGGAACTTTTACAGAAATAATGGAGCTTAATCCTTCCCGGAAGTCATCACCTTCAATTTCTACTTTTGCTTTTTCAAACAAGCCATTCTTATCACCATAGCTTTTGAATACTCTTGTTAATGCACGGCGAAAACCCGATACATGGGTACCGCCTTCAATAGTGTTGATATTATTAACGTACGAATAAATATGTTCACTATAACTGTCGTTGTAGCTTAATGCGACCTCTACCACTACATTGGTCGTGTCATCCTTCCCCTCTACAAAAATTACTTTTGGAATCAAAGAATTACGTCCGGCATTTTTGTCGAGCATTTCAACAAATTCCACAATGCCACCTTCGCTGTAAAAAACATTAGAATAATCAGAACCGTCTTCTTCTTTTTCTCTCACATCATTAAGTACAATCCGAACACCACGGTTAAGATAAGATAACTCACGGAGGCGGCTCTCCAGAATATCTTTATTGTAAACAGAAGTAATGAAGATGGAATCATCGGGCCAGAAGTGAACCTTGGTGCCTGTCTTCTCACTGGTGCCTGCTTCTCTCACCGCATATTGGGGTACCCCAATTTTATATTCCTGTTCAAATATTTTTCCATCCCGGTGCACGGTTACTTTCAAATCTTTACTCAATGCATTTACACAACTAACGCCTACGCCATGTAATCCTCCAGACACTTTATAAGAGCCTTTATCAAATTTGCCACCGGCATGAAGCACTGTCATTACCACCTCTAATGCAGAACGTTTTTCTTTAGAATGCATGGCAGTAGGGATACCACGGCCATCATCTTCTACAGAGATCGAATTATCTTCATGTATAGTGACAAATATATTTTTACAATAACCAGCCAGTGCTTCATCAATAGAATTGTCAACCACTTCATATACCAGGTGATGCAAACCCTTCACACCAATATCCCCGATATACATCGCCGGACGTTTACGAACGGCCTCCAAACCTTCTAAAACCTGTATACTATCTGCACTGTAACCCGCAGAAATGGCGGCGGCTTTTTCTTTAGCTTCTGTAGTCATAAATAAGGTAAAATCCTGTCGTTAAGAATGAAGAAAATATAACTCACAAATGTACTGAAATCAGCCCTCTTAACCCTGATTTCTACTGTGATTTTTACCCCTTTTTTGAAGAAAACAAAATACCCCCTTTCAGGCATTTTATTCTGCAATAATGAATCTCTAAAAGTGAATGATTTTAAAGCCCTCCGAGTGTTCGAAGGATAGGGTTTGGGGTATTACCTCTTCACAATCTGTGCCACCAAATCAGCTTCACAACAGACCTTGTTGCCAACATAAGTAGTTCCTTTCATTTCGCAAATTCCCCTACGGATAGGGGCTGATAATTCCATTTTAAGAACCAAAGTGTCGCCCGGACGAACCATATTTTTAAACTTACAGTTGTCAATTTTTAAAAAATAGGTATCATACTGTCCTTCACCGCTCATGTTTATGGCAAGAATACCACCACACTGTGCTAATGCCTCTATCTGTAGTACTCCGGGCATTACTGGATTTCCGGGAAAGTGTCCCTGGAAAAACCATTCATTAAAAGTGACATTTTTGATGCCCACAATATGTGTATCGCTCAACTCAATGATTTTATCTACTAATGCAAATGGAAAACGATGGGGCAATGTTTTTTCAATAAACTGCTGATCATATACCGGCGGTTGATTGGGATCATATACCGGAACACCTTTGGTATGTTTATTCTTTTTGATATACTGTTTAATCTTTTTTGCAAACTCAACATTAGTACTATGCCCGGGCCGGTTAGCAATAATGCGGCCTTTGATCGGATAGCCAATTAATGCAAGATCACCTATAACATCCAATAACTTATGTCTGGCCGGCTCATTGGGAAAACGTAATTCAAGATTGTTCAGGTATCCTTCACTTTTTACTTCTATATTATCTTTATTGAATATTTTTTTCAGCCGGTCCATTTCATTTTTGTCTACCGGTTTGTCTACGATTACAATTGCATTGTTTACATCACCGCCTTTAATAAGGTTGTTGTCGAGCAGCATTTCCAATTCATGTAAAAAGCAAAAAGTACGGCAGGAGGCAATTTCTTTTTTAAAATCCCGAATACTTTTTAGTCCTGCATGCTGGGTTCCAAGTACGGGAGAGTTAAAGTCAATCAGTGTTGTTATCTGGTATTCTGTTGCAGGCATTGCAACTAATTCTACTCTCTTTTTTTCATCGTAATGATAAATATTTTCATCAATACTGTACCAAACTTTAGCTGCATCTTGTTCTATTACACCTGCCTCTTCAATCAGCTCTACAAATGGTTTTGAACTGCCGTCCATGATTGGCATCTCCGGTCCGTTTATTTCAATCAGGCAGTTGTCAACACCCATTCCCACTAGTGCTGCCAGCACATGTTCAACAGTACTTACTTTAACACCCTTATATTCCAAAGTTGTACCCCGGCTTACATCGGTTACCAGGTCGCAATCGGCTTTAATGATAGGTTGCCCGGGCAGATCAACCCGTTGAAACTGATAACCAAATCCTGAATTAGCCGGCTTTAGTGTAAGGTCAGCCATGATGCCAGTATGCAATCCTGTACCTGAAATACTGCCGGCAGATTTCAGTGTATGTTGTTTATCGGGATTAAAATTTGGACCCATAATGCCGGCAATATAAGTTTTATTTTCTGTGGATGAAATCATGGCGGTAAAGATAATTATTCATAGAAATTTTATAAAATCAACTCTTTTTTGAACTTAAATGATTTTATAATTTTTATACGCAAACAACCGCTTACCGGAAAGTTTTTCAATACGATACAAAATCCCGTCCTTGATAGAAAAATTCTTTTTATTGGTGTCAAATTTCGCATCCCAATTTTTCTCCTCTATTCTTTTTTGCATAACAACAGGATGAGAGCCTTTGAAGCGAATCAAGGAATCGGCGTCTTTTAAAAAGTCAAACTGGTTTTCTTCTTTGTGAGGCGGTGGTGCATATCCTTCACCATTCCAAAGGCCAGAGAAATCAACGATCTTTTCATATTGTTTATTGGGATGGCGAACCCAGCCATAATGATAAATATGGGCATCAATTTCTTTTACTTTTAATTTCTTTCCCTGCTTAGTCCGGAAGCCCTGTGCATCCTGGTAAGAAATAATGTTATTATTGTTCCTGATCAGTCTTATTTCATGACTGTACCATCTTCTTGAATCACCAACGTAATCATAGGTGCCGTAAAAATGGATGTACTTAAAAAGGAGACCGTCAACTTTTTTATTGCCTGCATATTTTGTAGCTGCTGCGGTAATTGCAGGTAAATCTTTTTCATGCACCACTTCATCTGCCTGTAAATAAAAAGCCCAATCGTATCCGGAGTGTACTTGTGCTAATGCTTTATCCGTTTCTATTGCCAGCACCCGGCCACCTTCTTTTAATGAATCATCCCATACTGAATGAACGATTTTTATCTTAGGGGAACCAATCGATTGTATCAAGTCTAATGTGCCATCATCGCAATTGCCGATACTGACAATGAATTCATCAACGATTGGAAGAATGGAACTGATAGATTCTACAACAGGGTAGTCATATTTAACAGCGTTGCGAACAAATGTGAAGCCACAGATTTTCATTGAAGGGTTATGTCGGTATTTATCAGACTTTTTCTTTCAGCAACTGCATTACCAATGCTTCAAGTTCTTTTATTCTCTTTTCCATTTCCGGAAGATTACGGGCAATGGCCTGGCTACGTAAAGCAGCAGTATAATCATACGCCGGAGATCCGGTTACCGATTTGCCTGGTGCAATAGATTTACTGACGCCACTTTGTGCATTTACTTTAGCACCATCTCCTAATAGTATATGACCTACAAGGCCTGCCTGTCCACCAATCATTACATTTTTACCAATCTTAGTACTACCACTAACACCGGCTTGTGCTGCGATGATGGTATTACTGCCTACTTCTGCATTATGACCAACCTGTACCAGGTTATCTAACTTGGCCCCAGATCTGATAATGGTGGAACCAACAGTGGCCCTGTCAATTGTTGCATTGGCACCAATATCAACTTTATCTTCAATAATTACGTTTCCCAACTGCGGAATTTTTATAAAAGTACCGTCTGGTTGAGGAGCAAATCCAAAACCATCGCTGCCGATAACAGAACCTGCAAGGATATTGACATGGTTGCCGACGTGGCAATCATGATAGATCTTTACACCCGGATCAATAAGGCAGTTATCGCCGATAGTGACATTGTCACCAATAAAAGCGTTGGGGAATATTTTTGTATTACTGCCAATTTTTACATTTTCGCCAATATAAGCGAAGGCGCCAATGAAAATATTTTCACCATACACAGCTGTTTTAGCAATATAGCTTGGCTGCTGAATTCCTGTTAACTGTTGCTGAATAATTTCCTGGTATTTACCCAATAAAATTGCAAAAGCGGTATAAGCATCCGGTACCCGGATCAACGTTGCCGTAACCGGCTGTTTAAGTTCGAAGGAATCGTTTATTAAAACGACTGATGCTTTAGTGGTATAGATGTACTCTTCATATTTGGGGTTAGAAAAAAAAGTGAGTTGTCCCTCTTTTGCTTCTTCTATTTTTCCAAACGAGGTGACAACAGCCTCAGGAGGGCCCTCAATCTTTCCATTGATAAGAAGTGCTATTTGTGAAGCAGGGAATTGCATGTTTTATAGTTCAGGGTTCATAGCTAATAGTAAATGGCATTGCGGGTGGTATCAGCCATGAATTATAAACTATAAACTTCTTAAGTAACAAATGTAATATTTTTTCACAGTGCCGCTCAGGTTATGCTGAATTAGCGCATTATCCACTTTTGAAATATCTTTTATCGTACCGTCCTTGAATAAGATGTTGATTCGTTCATCAGCCAGGTCATAAGTTGTATTGCTGGTTTCGCCGGTAAATACAAAGTACCCGGCTTCTTTTTCTGTGATAGCCAATTTTTCACTAACCTGTTTTATTTTTTCCTTTACAAATACTTTATCAAAAGGCTCGGCCTGCAGTTTTACTTTTAGCAAGTTTCGTTCCACTAATGAACGGCAAAGCAGTGATAATATTTTGTCCTCATGCATTTGCCAGTGTTTTACAGCACTCATCACATCATAATCATCAAGCTGGCAAAATTCGAATAACCAGTCATTTACTTTTGAATGCTCGTTTTTATCGAGGGTAAGAAAGATATTAAGGAAGGTAGAAGTGGCTGTAGCATTTATCTCCCTGGCCCGTTGTATAATTTTTTGTAGCGTTTGTTCTGCGCTTACTACTGTCTTATGCAGGTATACCTGCCAGTACATCAGGCGGCGGGATACTAAAAATTTTTCAATGGAATAAATGGCTTTCTCTTCCACCATCAATTCTCCATCCTTTACCGTCAGCATTTTCAGGATGCGGTCGTAGCCGATTACCCCCTCTGCTACTCCTGTAAAAAAACTATCACGGTTCAGGTAGTCCAGCCGGTCCACATCCAACTGGCCAGAAACTAATTGGTGTAAAAATTTTTTAGGATGTTTATTTGTAAAAATTTCAATCGTTGTATTTAGTTGCCCATCAAAAGCCTCGTTCAGTTTCTGCATGAGCAAAATAGAAATGGCTTCATGGTTTACATCTTTTATCAGTTCATTTTCGAGTGCATGTGAAAAGGGGCCGTGACCAATATCATGTAAAAGAATGGCCACTTTAGCTCCCAATTCTTCGTCTGGTGTGATTTCAATACCCTTCCCTTTTAGCTCACTTAATGCAATACACATCAGGTGATAAGCTCCAAGGGAATGGTGTAATCTTGAATGCACTGCCCCCGGGTATACCAAATGGGCAAACGCCATCTGGTGGATATTGCGCAGCCGCTGATACCAGGGATGCGAAATTATTTGCAGTATCAACGGGTGATCAACGGTAATAAATCCATATACCGGGTCGTTGATGATTTTGCGGACAGTGGGCATTGTTGCTGTTTTGTTAAAGGGCTGACGGCAAATGTACAAAGGCAGGATTTAAAAAGCTATTTTTGAACAGGTTGATGTTTATCTTAACTACATTACAACAGTTCCGGCGCTAACGAAAAAAATCGGTAATAATATTCAAGTTATAAACAACAAAAATGGCAGTAGCAAAAATTATCTGGGTTGATGATGAAATAGAAAGCCTTCAATCTCAAAAAATGTTTTTGGAGAATAAGGGATACGAAGTGCAAACATTTACCAACGGCTTTGATGCAATAGACTATGTAAAAGAAAACCCTGTCGATGTGGTGCTGATTGACGAGAGTATGCCTGGTATTACAGGGTTAGAAACATTAGCGAAAATTAAAGAGATAAATCAATCACTGCCGGTGGTATTGATTACAAAAAATGAAACAGAGAACCTGATGGATGATGCCATTGGCTCCCAGATAAGTGATTACCTGATTAAGCCGGTAAACCCTAACCAGGTGTGGCTTAGTTTAAAAAAAATAATTGATAACAGAAGATTGGTGGCAGAAAAAACAACTACAGCCTACCAACAGCAATTCCGTCATTTATTTACCGCCCTGAATAGTAACCCCGATTATAACGAGTGGATGGATATTTATAAGAAGTTGGTGTATTGGGAACTGGAAATGGAAAAAAGTGATAGCCCGGAAATGCAGGAAATTTTACAAAACCAAAAGAGTGAAGCCAACACTGAGTTTTTCAAATTTATTTCAAGAAATTATGCTGGTTGGGTAAATCCCAAAAGTAAAGATGGACCGGTAATGAGTCATTCTCTTATGCAGTTTAAAGTATTACCTCACCTGGAAAAGGGCACACCTTTGTTTTTTATTTTGATTGATAATCTCCGTTTTGACCAATGGAAAGCTATCCAACCTATATTTTCAGAAAGCTTTCGCATTTTAGAAGAAGATAGTTATTACAGCATCCTTCCAACGGCTACTCAATATTGCCGGAATGCCATATTTGCGGGACTCATGCCAATGGACATTGAAAAACAATTTCCGGCACAGTGGAAAAATGATGAAGAAGAAGGGGGTAAGAACCTGCATGAGGAGCTTTTCATCCGGGCACAATTGAAAAGGTTAGGAAAAAACGATTTGAAAGTTTCTTACACCAAAGTGGTAAATAACCAGGCAGGCTTGGATTTAGTGAATAATATTCATAACCTGTTGAACAATGATTTGAATATTATCGTTTACAATTTTGTGGATATGCTCAGTCATGCAAGAACTGAAATGGAGGTACTGAAAGAGCTGGCCAGTGATGAGATAAGCTATCGGAGTATCACAACTTCCTGGTTTGAGCATTCCCCCCTTCACCAGGCATTAAAGAAAGTGGCAGAAAAAAATATTAAAATAGTATTAGCCACCGACCATGGTACAGTAAGAGTAAAGACGCCATATAAGGTTATAGGTGATAAACAAACCACTACCAATCTTCGCTACAAACATGGCCGAAATCTAAATTATGAGCCGAAAGAAGTACTGGCTTTCCGTGATCCAAGAGAGATAGGGCTACCAGCTCCGGGCATCAATTCATCATTCATTTTTGCCAAGGAAGATAGTTTCCTATGCTATCCCAATAACTATAATTATTATGTGAACTATTACCGCAATACATTTCAACATGGAGGGGTAAGCCTGGAAGAAATGATTGTGCCTGTGATAAAGATGCAGAGCAAGTAGGGTGATTTGTCAATAGTCAATCGTGAATGGGTTGTGGAAAACAACCTATTCCATTAACCGTTTAAGAGAGTAGTAAATTTTATATTTGCGTAAACAATTCACAATTGACTTTTTACTATGAAATATACACAAACCTCTCTCGATAAATTAGAAGCTATTCCGGAACAGGCAGGCTATGTACTGCGATATGAACGGGGCTCATTCCAAAGCGGCTATTGTATACTGGAAGAGAGAAAAGTGGTAGTACTTAATAAGTTTTTGCAAACAGAAGGCCGCATCAATACATTGGTTGATCTTATTCCTCAATTAGAGATTAATGTAGAACTGCTAACAGATGAGTCTAAAAAGCTCTATGCAGAAATCATGGCCAAACTTATCACAGTGGAACAAGGGAAATAAGTGAGGGTAAACTGAATTGCCGATACTTTTCCAACGGAAGTTCATCTTTCTTAATTCTCATTTCTTATTTTTACCTGTGTGTCCCCCTCTTCAAATAACTTTTCTAGGCACCGGTACCAGCAGCGGAGTGCCAATGATCGGTTGCGATTGTGAAGTCTGTATTTCTACAGATAAAAAAGATAAAAGGCTCCGTTCAAGTATTTTGGTACAGTCACCCACTACAACACTCATAGTTGACACTGGGCCTGACTTTCGTTACCAGATGCTGAGGCAGAAAATAAAACACCTGGATGCTGTTGTTTATACGCATCCACATAAAGACCATCTCGCCGGGTTAGATGATGTCAAAGCCTTTAACTTCCTGCATAAAAAGCCAATGAACCTCTATGCCAATTCATTAACGGAGGAAGCATTGCGCCGTGATTTCTATTATGCATTTTCGGATACAAAATATCCTGGTATACCAGAGTTGAACCTAAATACAATCACCCTTGAGCGGTTTATGGTAGGGGATATACCTGTAACACCCATCTTAGTTTGGCATTTGAAGATGCCGGTACTTGGCTTCCGGTTCGGAAATTTTACTTATATCACTGATGCTAACAGGATTGATGAATCAGAAATGGAAAAGATAAAAGGCAGCGAGGTGCTGGTGTTGAATGCCCTCCGGAAACAAAAACATATTTCTCATTTTACTTTGGGGGAAGCAATTGACCTGGTGCAGGAATTGAAAATACCTACTGCCTACTTTACCCATATCTCCCATCAATTAGGCCTTCATGCTGATGTCGAAGCGGAATTGCCGACCGGCATTCACCTGGCTTATGACGGCTTGCAACTCGATTTCCATTAGAATTTAAGTGGTTAAAAAATTCTTATGCTAACACTTGTTAGTGTATCCCAATTTCCATTATATTGCACCCGCCTTTAATGATTGCTTTTACGATTGCTTGCCTCATTTTAGGGTCCACGACTGTGCCACCCCTTTCCCGAAAGTACTGAGCTTGTCGAAGTATCGGGATGGAGAGTGGCACAGTTATTAAGAAATAAGCACCGAAAAAATATTTATGAATTTTCAATCAGCCGAACTTACTCAACAAGTAGCACAAACTGCACGGGACTTTGCACAACAACATATCAAACCACATGTGATGGAGTGGGACGAAAGCCAGGAATTTCCTGTTCATATTTTTAAAGAAATGGGAAAACTGGGTTTGATGGGTGTATTAGTACCGGAAGAATATGGTGGTGCGGGACTTTCTTATTTTGAATACAAAACGGTTATTGAAGAAATAGCAAAAGTTTGTGGTTCCATTGGCTTAAGCCTTGCTGCACATAATTCCCTTTGCACCGGCCATATTATGGCGTTTGGTACTGTTGAACAAAAGAAAAAATGGTTGCCTAAGCTGGCAACAGCAGAATGGATTGGTGCCTGGGGATTAACAGAAGCCAACACCGGCAGTGATGCTGGTAATATGAAATGTACTGCCGTAAAAGATGGCAACGATTGGATAATCAACGGAACGAAGAACTGGATTACTCATGGCAAAAGTGGAGATGTGGCGGTAGTGATTTGCAGAACCGGTGAACCAAGGACAAAAAATAATTCCACTGCCTTTGTAATCGAAAAAGGAACAAAGGGATTTAGTGCCGGTAAAAAAGAAAATAAACTAGGTATGCGGGCCAGCGAAACAGCTGAAATGGTTTTTGATAATTGCCGCATATCCGATGAAAACCGGCTTGGCGAAGTGGGAGAAGGGTTTAAACAAGCCATGAAAATATTAGATGGAGGAAGGATTTCTATCGCTTCACTTTCATTGGGTATTGCCAAAGGTGCTTATGAAGCAGCATTGCAATATTCACAGGAACGCTACCAGTTTGATAAACCTATTTCGTCATTTCAGGGAATCTCATTTAAGTTAGCTGATATGGCTACTGAAATAGCAGCCGCTGATTTACTCACTTTGCAAGCCTGCGATTTAAAAGAACGTAAACAACCAATGACCAAAGAAGCGGCCATGGCAAAATATTATGCCAGTGAAGTGGCCGTAAAAGTTGCCAATGATGCAGTGCAGGTATTTGGCGGTTATGGTTATACCAAAGATTTTCCGGTAGAAAAATTTTACAGGGATGCTAAACTATGTACTATTGGTGAAGGGACCAGTGAGATACAGAAATTGGTGATTAGCAGGGAAGTGTTGAAATAATTGAAAAATTATTAATTAATAATTTCTACCGCACCTCCTGCATCTCCACCAGTTTTCTATAAAAACCATTTTGAGAAAGTAATTCATCATGACTGCCTCGTTCTACGATCTTTCCTTTTTGTAAAACAATGATCTCATCTGCATGCCGGATAGTAGAAAGCCGGTGTGCAATAACAATACTGGTACGGTTCTGCATCATATTATTGATAGCATCCTGTACTAATCTTTCACTTTCGGTATCAAGAGACGAAGTAGCTTCATCCAAAATAAGTATCGGAGGGTTTTTCAGCACCGCCCTTGCAATGGTTAACCGCTGCCTTTCGCCTCCGCTTAGTTTGCTGCCACGGTCACCGATATTGCTATTGTAACCATCTTCTTTTTTAATGATAAAGTTGTGGGCATTGGCAATCTTTGCCGCTTCAATAATTTGTTCATCTGTTGCCCCTTCCTGGCCCAGCGCAATATTATTGGCGATGGTATCATTAAAAAGAATTGGTTCCTGCGTTACAATACTCATCTGGCTGCGGACAGAGTGGAGCGAATAATCTTTGATATTAATTCCATCAATCAATACTTCTCCACCAGTTACATCATGAAATCTTGGAACCAGGTCCGCCAACGTTGATTTGCCTGCCCCTGAGGAACCAACTAATGCCACTGTCTTTCCTTTTTTTACGGTAAAGTTGATGTTGTCCAGTATTACTGCATCGCTATAGGCAAAGCTTACATTACTAAATTCAACCGACTCTTCGAAAGAAATAAGTTTTTTACCATTGACGTTATCATCTACCGTAACCGGGGTATTCAATACTTCTTCTATCCGCATAATAGCTGCAGAACCTTTTTGCATATTGCTAAATGAAGTAGATAAGGATTTAACGGGGTTGATAATATTATAAAATAAAGCGAGGTAGGATAAAAAAGTTGATGGGGCTAATGGGATTTGTTTCCCCAATACCAATTGCCCGCCAAACCAGAGAATGCCAACAAATACTACTACACCTAAAAATTCGGAAACCGGAGAAGCAAGGTCACGGCGTCGGCTGATCTTATTTTTTGCAGTCAGCAGGTCATCATTTGTTTTTTCAAATCTTGACTTAAGTAATGACTCTATATTAAATGCTTTTATTACCCGCAGACCATTCAGCGTTTCATCCAGAATGGACAATGATTCACCTTGCTTAATCGCAGCCTCAGTTGATTGCTTTTTCAAGGCACGGGAAATACGTCCCAGTATAAGACCAATAACGGGGATACAAACCAGTATGGCAATGGTTAACTGAGGACTGATATAAAATAAAACTGCGAAATTGATAACAATAGTCAAAGGGTCCCGGACCCATCCTTCCAGGGTGCCAACAAGAGAACCCTCCACTTCATACACATCATTGGTAGTCCGGCTGATGAGGTCTCCTTTTCGCTGTTCGGTAAAATAACCAATAGGTAGTTTAAGTATTTTATTATACAGTTCCGAACGAAGTGTATTGACAATTTTATTTTTTAGCGGGTTGAGGATGTAAAAAGAAAAGTAAAGGAATATATTTTTTAGCAGGATAGAAATGATAATGATGATACAAATTAAAGCAAGGGCAGACACAGGCTTCATATTATGTATTTGCCCGAGAATAAGGCTGCGGAAATTTTCCATTGCCGCCGAATCAGCCTTTGGAATAGAGCTTGCCGCATTGCTATTGAAAATAAGATCAAAAAATGGCGAAAGCATTGCAAAAGACACAATACCAAAAACGACAGAAAGAATGATACAAAGAAAGTAAAGTACAATCTTGCTTTTGTAGCTCTTCAAATAATTAAAAATCCGTGAATATTTCCTCATTGTGCTGTTATCGCTTAAACGGGGCAAAGTAACTAATTTTACAACCTTACCCCAAACCTGATGATAATAGAAACGGCATTTCATCAAAAATCTGGGGTAAATATCATTCAGCGGATAAATCACCAGCGATTATTTTCACTATCCCATCATAAGGGTTGAATTTTAAAAGCGTCGGTAAACCTTTAGATTGAACAAATGAAAGCTTTTTCCTCAAGCCTTGTTATTTCCACTTACAATCGTCCGGATATGTTACGGATTTGCTTCCAGGGAGTGCTGGCACAATCGGTACAACCCGATGAAATTATCATTGCCGACGATGGTTCAGGGCCAGCTACAAAGCAACTGGTTGAAGAATTTACTGCAAAGTCGCCGGTGCCGGTTCTTCATGTCTGGCAGCCCGATGAAGGGTTTCAGCTGGCAGCTATACGGAATAAATCGTTTGCAAAAGCTTCCGGCGATTATATCATTCAAACAGACGGGGATATTATCCTGCATAAACACTTTGTAAAGGACCATATCCGGATGGCCGAAAAAAATACATTTATCAGCGGGGCAAGAAGTTTGTTAGATGATGGATATTCCAAAGCGATGATTCAAAAAATGGAATACTCTCAGCCTTCTTTTTTTTCGACCCATCTTGGTAAACGGTTTAATGCTTTCAGGAATATCCTGTTAATGTATTTTAATTATTTTATACAAAGAGGGAGTAAACAATATAGGTATGTATTGGGAGCCAATATGGCATTTTGGAAAAGCGACCTGGTAAAAGTGAATGGTTATAATGAAGAGTTCAAAGGCTGGGGCAAAGAAGATAATGATCTGGCAGCAAGGCTTTGTAATGCCGGTATCAAACTCCGGTTTATCAAATTCGGGGCCGTTACTTTTCATCTTTATCATACGGAAGCAACAAGAGGAAATCTTACAACGAATGAAAACCTGTTACAACAAACTGTTGATAACAAGATTACCTTTGTTTCGACTGGAATAAGCAGTCATTATTAAAATAATTATAACTCATGGAAGAAGGAAAAAGACAAAAACAAATAGCCGGGTTGTTAAATGAAGAGATGAATATTATTTTTCAGCGTCTTGGGTTGAATATGATTGACGGAGGAATGGTGTCCATTTCTTCTGTAAAAGTGACTCCTGATTTGCTGGAAGCAAGGTTTTACCTGAGTTTTTTCCAGGTAAAAGATGTAAAAGCAGCCTTAGGAAAGATTGAAGACCGGCATCATGAGATTAAAAAAGAACTGGCGGCTAAAGTGCGGCACCAACTTCGGAGCATCCCGGTGTTGAAATTTTTCCAGGATGATACTTTGGAACATGTATTTAAAATGGAAGAATTGTTTAAAAAAATTGAGGCGGAAAAGAAAAATGAAAAAGCAAATGATGCTGAATGATAAAGTAACGAAACAGCACTATACTAAACGTTAAACCTCAAACTGAAAACTTGTATTTCCTATTCGCCTGGCGATATTTTAAAGCAAAAAAATCCACCAATGCTATTAATATCATTGCATGGATAAGTATAGCAGCTATCATTATTGGTACTACGGCGCTGATCCTGGTATTGAGTGTATTTAACGGGTTTGAAGGGTTGGTTAAGTCTTTATACTCCTCTTTTTATACTGACCTGAAAGTTTCTCCTGCTGTAGGAAAAGTAATAACTATTACCCCGGAACAATTACAAAAACTAAAAGGGCTTGACGGTATCAAAATTTATTCTCTGGTGGTGGAAGAAAAGGCCCTTGTAAAGAATGGAGATTACCAGTCCGTAGTTTATCTAAAAGGTGTAGATGAAAATTACCGCTATGTTTCAGGGGTAGCTGATAATTTATTGGGAGAAGGTACCTACGACCTGGGAAACGAAGAGGTGCCTAAGTTGATTTTGGGCGCAGGAGTGGAGGGGGCATTGGGCATACAGGCAGACCGGAATATTTTTACCTTAAAAATTCACCTGCCCCGCAAAACGGATACTGAACAATTTGATGAACTCAATGGCATCAGTAATGACACTATCAGGTCTTCAGCAGCCTTTCGTATACAACAGGATTTTGATAACAAGTATGGCATTACCAATATTGATTTTGTAAAAAAATCATTGCGGCTTGGTGTTAATGAATATACGGATGTTGAGATTGCACTAAAGGATCCTTCGGCAGCCTCGGATATGAAAAAAAGAGTAAAGCAAATTTTCGGTGATTCTTATTTAGTGCAAAATAAGTACGAGCAAAACCGCAGTTTATATGCGGTGATGAATATGGAGCGATGGGTTATTTATGGAGTATTATGTCTTATACTCGTTGTTGCAGCCTTTAACATGATTGGGGCATTAACGATGCTGGTATTGGAGAAACAGAAAGATATCAGTGTGCTTCATGCATTGGGAGGAAATAAGAATTTTATCCAACGGATATTTTTAAGCGAGGGGATGTTACTGGCTTTAATCGGGGGAGGTATTGGTATGCTTCTGGCCTTACTGATTGCCTGGTTACAGATGCGATTTCATTTGATCCCCCTGGCTGGTGGCTCATTCTTAATCAGTTATTTCCCTGTCAAACTAAGGTTGATGGATTTTCTCCTTGTTGGGGCAACTGTATTTGTAATTGCATTGATTGCATCGTGGCTGCCATCAAAAAAAGCTGCCGCCCATGAATTTTCGTTGCGGAGCGAATAATAGACCTAAGATTAAATTGCATTTAAAAGAATTATCAAAAAAACTATCAACTACTTTTAATCAATTCTAATAATGAAAATCGGAGTTCTTAATAATCACCTAATGTCTCTGGTAGTTGTGCCAATGCTTTAGCTAATTGTTCGTCATTCGGGGCAATACCGTGCCATTCATGAGTGCCTTCCATAAAATCAATCCCTTTACCCATTTCAGTATGCATCATGATGCCGATAGGTTTGCCCTGTCCTGTAAGGGTTTTTGCTTTTTCTAAAGTGGCCACTACCTCATCCATATCGTTACCATTCATTTCAAGTGTGGTCCAGCCAAATGCATCAAATTTTTGGCGGATATTACCAAGTCCCATCACTTTATCAGTTGGGCCATCTATCTGCTGACCATTCCAGTCAATAGTTGAAATCAAATTGTCAACTTTATGGTGAGCAGCAAACATAACCGCTTCCCAGATCTGTCCTTCATCCAGTTCACCATCACCATGCAGGGAGAAAACGATATTCTTTTCACCATTTAAACGTTTGGTCAAAGCAGCACCAATTGCAACACTCATTCCCTGTCCTAAAGAACCAGAGGCGATACGAACTCCAGGCAGATGCTCATGTGTAGCAGGGTGTCCCTGTAACCTGGAGTTTAACTTACGAAAAGTTGCTAATTCTTTAACATCAAAATAGCCGGAACGGGCAAGTGTAGAATAAAAAACCGGTGATATATGACCGTTGGAGAGTATAAATACGTCTTCATTCAGAGCATCCATATTGAAGGATGGGTCATGTTTCATTATTTTGAAATACAGGGCAGTTAAAAAATCAGCACAGCCTAAGGATCCACCTGGATGGCCGCTGCTGGCACCATGTACCATTCTTACAATATCCCGTCTTATTTGTGATGCGATAGCGGTTAATTCTGACATAATAAAAATAGGTTCTTTTTAAACTTTTTGTATCTTGCCGGTTCAAATTCTGATTGCGCTGCAAATGTGCAATCTTTTTGAATACAAAACCTTGCCTGAGCCAATATTCTGCTCACAAATTCATTTCATCCTGTGGCTGGCCGTGGATTAATCAATTCGTACACTAATAACATAAACTTAAAGCTAAAGCCCATGAGGCGAGGCTACTTTTGTACCAAATATAAAACTGTTTAAATGTTTCTTGATGTCCTTTTGACCGCTTCGGTCGCATTTATAATCACTTTCCTGGCAACACCGGTAATCTTACAGGTGGCAGAAAAGAAGAAATTATACGACATTCCCGATGAACGAAAAGTTCATACCAGGCTGATAGCTTCTTTAGGTGGTGTTGGGATCTTTGCCGGATTTATTCTTGCTTCCTTGCTTTCGATTCAGGGACAATTCAATTTTGAATTTCAATACTTTTTTGCAGCTGCTATTGTAATTTTCTTTCTTGGCCTTAAGGATGATATTATGATTTTATCAGCCAGTAAGAAGTTTGTTGGTCAGATAATTGCCGCTTCTATTCTTATTCATTTGGGTGGTATCCGGCTGGATAGCATGTATGGTCTTTTTGGACTAGAGCAGCTTCCGGAAGGCTTCGGATTGGCTTTATCCTATCTAACCATCATCGTTGTAATGAATTCTTTTAACCTTATTGATGGTGTAGATGGACTGGCTGCAAGTCTCGGTATTTTAAGTATGTTGGTTTTTGGCGCCTACTTTTTTGCGGTAAACATGCAGGCTTATGCTTTACTTTCCTTTTCAATGGCGGGCAGTCTGATAGCCTTCCTCATATTTAATCATCACCCTGCCAGAATTTTTATGGGTGATTCAGGTTCACTGATGATTGGATTGATTAATTCAATTCTTGTTATCAAATTCATTAATGTAGCACATGACCCATCCATAGCTATTCCGCTTACTTCTTCCGTTGCAATTGGCTTTTCTATATTGATTGTACCATTGCTTGATACACTTCGGGTATTTGGTATTCGGATTATTAACGGAAGATCCCCTTTCACCCCTGACCGCAACCATGTGCATCACCTGTTGCTTGACCGGGGACTTGGTCATGCTACTGTTACATTGGCCTGCGTAGGGATTAATGTTGGATTCATTATGCTGGCCTGGCTGGGCCAATCTCTGGGTTCTACTTTATTACTTTCTATCATGTTGGTGTTGGCTTTCTCAGGAATTGGTTTCCTGTATTATCATCGTAAGCAGCACAGAATGGTTATTGCTAAGACCTTGAACAGGCCTGCTGAGTTGAAAACCTCTTCAAAAATTGTAAAGTTGACGAAAGAAGTACAGGAAGCTCAAAAAAACTAATTTAAATCATAAGTTGTAGTGAAAAGCCCCGTAATAAAACGGGGCATTTTTTTTGAATTACATTGATTTGTTAGATTTGCATCCCGCTAACCGGGAAACAAATCAAGAAGAAGGAACAAAAAAATTAAAAATGACAGAGGAAATATCATCAATAATTGCTGGGGCAGAAGACCATATGCAAAAAGCAATCAACCATCTGGAAGCTGAATTAGTTAAAATCCGGGCCGGAAAGGCCAACCCTCAAATGCTCGATGGTTTAGTGGTCGATTACTATGGGTCGCCTATGCCCATCAACCAGGTAGCCAATATAAGTGTCATGGATGCCCGTACCCTTACTATTCAACCCTGGGAAAAAAACATGGTGCAGCCAATTGAAAGGGCCATCATTGCAGCTAATCTTGGAGTCACTCCCCAAGGTGATGGGGTCATAATTCGTCTTTCCCTGCCTCCGCTAACGGAAGAAAGAAGAAGAGAACTGGTAAAAAAATGCCAGGGGGAAGGGGAACATTCAAAAGTGGCCATCCGCAATATCCGCCGGGATGCTATTGAACATATAAAAAAACTTCAAAAAGATGGATTGAGTGAAGATGCTGCAAAAGATGCGGAAGCAGATGTACAACAGGTAACTGATAAGTTTATCAATGCCATTGAAAAGCATCTTTCTGCAAAAGAAAAAGAGATCATGTCAGTCTGATAAGCTGAACAACAATTTTTGTAAAGCAACACATCAAACCGTGTTGCTTTCTTTTTTGTCTGGTCTATTGGCAAGATAAACCCCAAATAGAATGATACCGAGGCATAAAGGCTGCACCCAGGTTATTTTTTCATGATCATAGAGTCCCCATAGCAATGCAATGAAGGGAATTCCATACGTAACTAATGAGGCAAATAATATCCCGGCCTTTTGAACGAGGATATAGAATAAAGCGGTGGCAATTGCACTACCCCCAATACCCAAACCAACAGATGCCCACACGGATTCCTGTACGGATATTTCTTTGAAATCAAGATGAAAGAACCCCTGTTGCCATAATATAATTCCTGCAGGAATGGTCATAAAGGCCAGTGAAACAGTAGCAATATGGATAGGGTTTAATCCCTTTAAATAATGACCTACCATGTTTACATTAATGCCATAAAGAAAAGTCGCTACTACTATCAGTAAGGTATAGCCCATATTGCTGAAGCTCATACTCTTGTTTTCCAGTATCATTGGTAAAACGGTGAGTAATACCAACCCTATAAAACCTGTGAACACACCGAGAATTTTCTGGCTTTTGATTTTATCCTTAAAAAAGAAAATGCCAACCGCTACCACACAAATGGGAGTCAAAGAATTAAGTATCCCGGCTAATGAACTGTCGAGTTTGGTAATAGCTTCTGCGAATAAAAAAGCAGGTAATAAGTTCCCAAAGACAGCACTAAGGATAACAATGCCCAATTTTTTTTGGGGAATTTTTGAAAAATGAAAAACCGCAAAGGGAACAAACACCAGTCCGGCCGAAAAAATCCGGAGGGCAGCTATTTGTGCCGCAGATAATCCCAGCTGGCTGTCATGCATCAGTTTAAAAGAACTACCCCAGATTAAACAAAGAATCACAAAAATTGACCAACTGATAAACTTATTACTCATAAAAGGCGGTAAAGGTCATAAATCAGGAGTATACAACAGCATTTTTTTTATATTGCGTTATCAACACATTCAATTAGTTATATATGAGTTTAATTAAATTAAGTGATATCTCTACCCGGGCACCCAAAGACCTTGATAAAACAGACATCAAAAAGAAGACGGAGAAAATGGTCGTGGAATTAGATGAGTTACAAAATCTTCTTTTTGCAGAAGGTAAACATGCAGTACTTGTCGTAATTCAGGGAATGGATGGCAGTGGGAAGGATGGGGTAATAAGAAATGTGTTGGGCAATATGAATCCGCAAGGGGTAACAGTGAAATCATATAAAGCCCCAACACCTGAAGAACTTTCGCATGATTTCTTATGGCGTATTCATCATGCTACGCCTTCAAAGGGAATGATACAGGTATTCAACCGGTCTCAATATGAGGACATACTTATAACAAGGGTGCATAAATGGTGTGATGATGAAACAGCCCGGAAAAGGATGAATGCCATTAATGATTTTGAAAAATTACTGGAACAACATAATAATACTCACATCCTGAAATTCTATCTCCATATATCACCTGAGGAACAACATGAACGGCTAAGTGAACGGATGAAAGACCCTGCCAAAATGTGGAAATACAATGAAAAGGATTTTGAGGAAGCCAAACTCTGGGATATTTATATGCAGATGTATGAAGATTGTTTTAACAACTGCAATTCACCGGCGTGGACAATTGTGCCTGCTGACCAGAACTGGTATAAAGAATATATAATTGCCACTCAGTTACATCAACTGCTGACTGGACTTAATATGCAATTTCCTGGTATGAAAAAATAATCCTGCGGATGTATTTTTAAAATAAATATTTGAAATATCTTTTATCAATTTAAAACGAATAGTTATGGGAATGCTTAAAGAGTTTAAAGAATTTGCCATGAAAGGCAACATTGTAGACTTAGCGGTTGCAGTTGTTATCGGTGGGGCCTTTGGCGGTGTAGTGACTGCTCTTACTGAGTCATTGATTATGCCTTTAATCAGCATGGTTCTTGGAAAAGATGGAATGAGTGGAATTTCTTTTTCGGTGGGAAACACAGTGTTTCCGATTGGAATATTCCTTCAGGCAGTAATTAATTTTATTCTTATTGCTTT
Source organism: Chitinophagaceae bacterium (assembly GCA_016719015.1). Lineage (GTDB taxonomy): Bacteria > Bacteroidota > Bacteroidia > Chitinophagales > Chitinophagaceae > JJ008. The sequence continues at coordinate 80,939 of JADKAZ010000005.1, read as the reverse complement.
TGTTTTATTTATCATTATTAAAGCAATGAATTCTTTAAAGAAAAAGGAAGAAGCAGCCCCGGCTGTTACCCCTGAAGATATCCAGTTATTGCGTGAAATCAGGGATGCTTTGAAGAAATGATAGTGGAAAACGAGTAGGGAAGCCCAATCTTTATTTCCCTTATTTTTGTGAAGTCCTGTTCAGCAAACGGGACTTTATTTTTCTCTAATCTAATTACTGAGTTGAAGTGAACAATACATCGTACCAGATAAAATTGCCACAGTTTGAAGGCCCTTTTGATCTCTTACTTTTTTTCATTGAAAGGGATGAACTGGATATTTATAATATTCCCATTACCGGAATTATCAATGATTTCCTGGATTACCTTCATCAAAGTGAAGAGCTTAATATCGAGTTAAGCAGTGAGTTTATCCTGTTTATATCCACCCTGATGAGGATAAAAGCTAAAATGTTGTTGCCCCGGAAAGAAATAGATGCAGAGGGAAATGAAATAGATCCCCGCCAGGAGCTTATCAATAAAATATTGGAATATAAGAGATTTAAGGAGGCCTCGGCACAAATGGCAGAGATGGAGGCATTACGGATGCTGATGGTGAAAAGAGGCAACATTCAGCAGGAATTGTCGCAAATTGGTGAGGAGGATAGTGAGGGAACAGAAATTCAGAATATAACCTTGTTTAAGCTGATGCGGGCCTTTGAAAGGGCGATGCAGAAGTACAGTGATCGTCATAACAAGCCGGTGCATACTGTAGTTGCATATAATTACACTATGGAGGCCAGCCGTGACCAGATGCTGACGCAGGCAAGAGAAAATCAAACAATGTCATTTGAAAAAATATTTGACAGGTGTGAAAACAGGGTGCATGCTATTTTTCTTTTTCTTTCCTTACTCGAGCTGGTACAACAGAAATTTTTGAAAATCGTTATTGGCGAAGGCAAGAATAATTTTATTATAGAATATAATGAGCCGGAAAACAGGCTTGCCGAACTGGAAGAAATTAATTAACAATAATAAATATTTAATTATGAAACGATCAGCAACTGCAAACTGGAAGGGGACCGGTAAAGAAGGAACCGGAAAATTAACTACTCAATCCGGTGTTGTAAAAAATAAGAAGTATGATTTCAGGAGTCGTTTTGATGATGGCACTTTTACTAATCCGGAAGAATTAGTTGCCGCCGCTCATGCGGGCTGTTTTTCGATGAAGCTGAGCTTTGTATTAGGCGCCGCCGGCTTTACACCCCGAAAAATAGAAACAACTTGTACTATTACGCTTGAGAACGGGGCTATAACAGAAAGTCACCTGGTGGTAACAGCTAAAGTGCCAAGAATGAAGGCTGATAAATTTGCCGAATGTGCTGCAGAAGCAAAAGAGAATTGCCCGATTAGCAAGTTGTTGAACACAACAATTACTATGGAAGCTTCTTTAGGCTAGTATAAGAATATAGACCAAAATGATAAAAGCCATCCTAATTAAGGGATGGCTTTTTTTGGAAAAAGTAGTTGGTTTTGGCTTAAAAATTACTTTTCTGAATGTAAGGTTTAATGGTAAATGGTTTTTGATTAGAAATACTTATTGTATCGAATTAATTAAACTTCTAATCTCAGATACAAATCTATACCCGGTTACATGACGACTTTTCTTTACTTTCAATAAAAATTTGTGAGGGTAACACTATTATTTTTATATAATATATAAATAAATTATTGATTATCAAGTTTTTAATTTCATTTTTTAATATTATTTATTTGGTGAGGAAGTTTAAAAATTTAGGTATTGAATTTTAAGATTAGCAATAATTACAACTAAAGCATATCGTTATGAACACATCAACATCTGTTTTGTGGGAGTTGATACAAAATATGAATAGAAATGAAAAGCTTTATTTTAAACGAAAAGGCGCAGTGTCAGCCGGCGTAAAGCATCCGTTATATATCAAATTATTTGACACTATAGCAAAGCAAAGCGAATACGATGAAGCAGCTATTATCAAAAAATTATCACCCAAGATTACAAAGAAGAACATTGCTTTTCAGAAACATTATTTGCATAGCCAGTTGAATAATTGTTTGATTGAATATGAAAACAGGAATAATGTGGAACAAGAGATATATAGGAGTATTCAATTGATAAGAATTAACAGGAAAAAAGGATTGCTGAATGAAGCATTGGTTTTATGGAAAAGAACCATTAACAAAGCAAGAGAGGTTGAATTATTTTCGATGAGCCAGCTACTTAAAAAGGAGTTTGAAAAAATGATACTCTTCAGTAGTGTACAGGTTAAGTATGATGAGCTGTACACTCTCTTTAGTTCTAATATTATGTCGTATGATGAGTATGCAGAAATGATTACACTCAGAGATCTTTACACAGAAATCTTAATGCTGAAACGAAAGGCCCATTTCGATTTTGATGAAGAGCTGAAAACCGGGATCAGGCTTTTACAGGAAAAGATACTGAATAGAAAAGCCGGGTTGCAAAGCCCCTCTTTCTGGTTCAGGCATTATACCCGGATGTGTCATGCTACTTTACAATATTTGCTGGATGAAACAGACTCTTCACTCCCATTATTACAGCAGGCAGTACAAGACTGGTGGAAGCATAAAAATTTTATAGAAACGGATACCGAGCACTACATCGAATTGCTATACATGGTTAATTATGCTGGTGTAAGACAGGGTGCTTATCCTTATGTTGAATTTGTTTTTAATGACCCGATTAATGACTTGATAAGTGATGATGTGCAAAAAGCCAATTTCGATGCAGTAAAATACCTGGCACTGAATAAAGTATATCATAAAACTGCAAGGTATCCGGAAGTAGCAAAATTGGTGGGTAATATGAAAAGGAAGTATACCAGGTGGGAGTCACTTCTGAATGCTGAACTAAACAGGACTGTTTGTTTTTCGCTGGGTATTTCCTGCTTTGTGCTGGACAACTTTACCGAGTCATTACAATTCATAAAAAGGGGTGTTACCTACTTTAAAGATGGTACCCGGGAAGAGCAATTTATTTTCGCTAATCTTTTTCTTTTGCTGATTCAGTATAATATTAATAATACAAAGCTCTTTGATGCGCAATACAAGTCTACGTATGCTTACTTCTATCGAAAGGGAAAAAACAATTCTTTTGAGAAGACATTGATGCATTGCTTCCATGATACATTTTATCTTACTTCTTATAAAGAAAAAAGTATTTTGTTTCAAAAAGCTATAAAGGAGCTGGATTCCAACCTTGATAGTGATGTGCAGAAGCAAACCTTAAATATTTTCAATTTTCATGGCTGGTTACTTAGTCAGGTGCAGCGGATCTCTTATAAAGACTATGTGCAGAAAAAATATAACCAGGAAACAAGAGAAGAGAAACAGTCATTGACATCCGTATAATTATAATATGAATTAATAATGAACTCGTTTCTTTGATGCGAAAGGAGAAGCCAAATCTCATGAAACTGAGGGTAAGTAGGTATACGAGAAAACTGCTTAAGAAATTACATCCTTTTTTTGCAATGTTACAGCGTTTTAAAAGAATTAAAAACGCCAGCCAGTATATAACTGCACTACATTATTTTTAGCATTTACCCGGGGTATAAAATTTGGCCAGCTTCCGCCGGGAGGGGCTTCTTCATTTACATTATTAAGGCTGACGTTTATTCTTCCCCCCACAAAAAATCCTTTGAAAGGAAATATTTCAACACCAGCCGCCACACCATAATCAAATCGTTTGAAATAATCAAAGAGACTACCGCTGGCAGTACCAGTACTGTCCACATTTGCATTTAGTAAAAAAGCCAGCTGGCCTCCTGCATGCACCTGTACAAACCGTGTAAACTTAATGGTAACAAGTTGCGGCAGTAACAGGTAATCAAGATTTACATTACCATTATTGGTAGCAGTTTTATAATTGTATCCCTGGCGGGAAAGAATAATTTCTGAACGGAAGCCCAGCATTTTTTTTGCACCTGGTGCAATGTAACCGCCAATCATATAGCCGGTACGGCTATCATTGCTAAAACCTGATACATCAGTAATATTAGCGAAGTTGAGTCCCCCTTTAAGCCCGATACCGAGTTGGGAGAAACAAAAAACAGGTAGTAATAGGAAAGGGAAAATCAATTTTTTCATATATAAATGTAAAAAGAAAATAAGCTAATTCTCAACTTAATCTGACTGAGGCAATTGCCATCTTAACTGGCGTAATACAGAAAGTCGCTAATAAATGCAAACAGCGTAAAAAGAGATTTTTAATAAAAAACCTCCGCTTGTCGGAGGTTAATGCTTCAGAAATTTCCAGCTCTTTATCCAATCGCCTCAACCCTTATTTTTTCTTTCATCATTTTTTTTACAGCATCAGCAATGGCCTGTGCATCATACCCACATTCTTTATGCAATTCTTTAGGAGTGCCATGCTCCACCAACCTGTCAGGGATACCAAGAATTTTTACATCATTCTTATAACCATGTGTAGCCATAAATTCAAGAACAGCACTGCCGATACCGCCTTCCACTGTTCCGTCTTCGACGGTCACTAATTTTTCATACTGTTGGCAAGCTTCATGCAATAATGCTTCATCCAATGGTTTGGCAAAACGCATATCATAATGACCGGGGTTCAACCCGTCATTTTTTAAATCACGGATTGCTGCTGCGGCAAAATTGCCGGGATGACCAAACGAAAGAATCGCAATGTCTTTGCCCTCTCTCAACTTTCTGCCAGTACCAATTTTGATTTCTTTCATTTCTGTTTTCCATTCTGGCATCACACCTTCACCTCTTGGATAGCGGATGACAAATGGTAGGTTGGTTGATTCTAATTGGGCAGTGTACATCAGGCTCCTCAATTCACTTTCATTCATCGGGGCACTGATAACCATATTGGGGATGCACCGGAAGTACGCTACATCATAACAACCATGGTGTGTTGGCCCATCATCACCAACAACTCCTGCACGGTCAAGACAGAAGATAACCGGTAATTTTTGTATCGCTACATCATGTACCACCTGGTCGTAAGCCCTTTGCATGAAGGATGAATAAATATTACAGAAAACTTTCATCCCCTGCGTAGCCATACCGGCACTTACAGTTACTGCGTGTTGTTCCGCAATTCCTACATCAAATGCCCGGTCCGGCATTTTCTCCATCATAAATTTTAAGGAAGAACCCGAAGGCATGGCAGGTGTCACACCAAATATTTTGTCATTTTTTTCTGCAAGCTCAATTATTGTATGTCCAAATACGTCCTGATATTTCGGTGGCTGTGGTAAATCGAACTTTTTCTTTTGTATCTCACCGGTAATTTTATCAAACAAACCTGGTGCATGCCATTTGGTTTGATCTTTTTCAGCCAGGGCATATCCTTTTCCTTTTGTGGTAACGATATGTAAAATCTTAGGCCCGGGTATATTTCGAAGATCTTTTAATGTATCAACCAGCTTGGCAACATTATGTCCGTCAATAGGGCCGAAGTAGCGGAGTTTTAAGGACTCAAATAAATTAGCACTGCTGCTTACCATTCCTTTCAGGCCATCCGTAAGTTTATGTGCCATGGCACGGCTGAAATTTTTACCAACAGGTAATTTGCCGAGTAAATTCCAAACGTCATCTTTTACTTTATTATAGGTAGGTGATGTGGTGATATCTGTCAGGTATTCTTTTAATGCTCCTACATTAGGGTCAATGCCCATGCAGTTATCATTTAAAACAATGAGCATATCTGCATCAGCTACACCGGCATGATTCATACCTTCAAAGGCAAGACCGGCTGTCATGGCACCATCACCAATTACGGCAACAACTTTTCTGTCTTTTTCGCCTTTATATTTGGCCGCCATTGCCATGCCAAGTGCTGCAGAAATTGAAGTAGAAGAGTGACCTACACCAAATGTATCATACTCACTTTCGCTTCTTTTTGGAAAGCCGCTTAAACCACCATATTTTCTGTTAGTGGGAAAGTTATCCCGGCGTCCCGTTAAAATTTTATGTCCATAGGCCTGGTGACCTACGTCCCATACCAACTGGTCGTATGGAGTATTGTATACATAATGTAAGGCAGTTGTTAGTTCCACTACTCCGAGGCTGGCACCAAAATGACCGCCATGCACACTTACCACATCAATGATGTACTGGCGCAACTCATCACACACCTGGTGAAGCTTTTCACGGGAAAGTTTCTTCAGGTCATCGGGAGTGTCGATGGTCTTTAAAAGTGGTCCTGGTGTTATTTCCATTTGTACAATTTGAACGCTGCTAAAATACTGTTTTCCGTTCAGCCTTTTTTGCTAAATATTGTATAACACTACAAAGTAAGGAATGTTCTGTAAAACAAGGCCTATAGCCTTAGAATCGATGATCAAAAATCCTTTTGCAGGAAATATCTGCCACTGGTATATTTACGGAGGCCTGCTGTGTAGGGTTTAATTAAATTTGTTTATATGTTATTTGGCAAACCAAGATATTGGCTATTTCAGGGAATAGGGTGGGGTTCTTTTATTTTACTGCACCTGTTCTTTAACTGGTCATTGGGTAAAATTCAAACGGCGGATGACAGGATTTTATTCTTCAGCAAGATTGGGGTTTTTATAGTAGTAGGATTGACGTTGACACATTTCATGCGGCTTTTAATTATTCGGCTGAATTTGCTCCAAAAAAAATTAGAAAACCAGATATTATATTTTATTCTGCTTACGGCCATTTTTTCTTATGCAGGAGCTTATTCAGATTTTTTCCTTCGGCAGCGATTCGAATTACTTTCAAAAAATGAAAGGGAATTGCTGACAAAGAACAGCCCTGCCCTGTTAGCCCTCAATAACTCTATTTCATTCTTTGCTTATTATTTTATCTGGAGTGCTATTTACTTCATGTATCATTATATTTCAAAAAGCCGTAAACAGCAATTGGATACACTCCGGCTTGAATCTATGGTAAAGGAGCTGGAACTGCAAACTATAAAAGCTCATATTAACCCGCATTTTATTTTTAATTCGTTGAACAGTATCAGGGCACTGGTAGATGAAAATCCGCAAAGGGCCCGGAAGGCGGTAACAGAGCTCAGCAATATATTACGTAGCAGTTTACAGTCAGACAAAATGGAAACAGTCACATTGGAAAAAGAATTGAATATTGTAAAAGATTACCTCGCATTAGAGAATATGCGTTTTGAAGACAGGTTGAAAATAGAATACCAGATTGATGAAGACACCCTGGACCAGCCAGTACCTCCCATGATGTTGCAAACACTCGTTGAAAATGCTATTAAGCATGGAATAAGTAAACAAATTAGCGGTGGCGTGGTGAAAGTCATCTCTGATTTTAAAGGCGATTATCATGAACTGGCCGTTCAAAATACCGGTTTGTTAAATGGATATCGTAGTCGGGGAGAAGGTTTCGGTTTGTCAAGCACTACTAACCGGTTGAATTTATTGTACGGAGATAAGGCCTTATTTGAAATCAAACAAGTAACCCCTTCATTGGTGGAAGCTAAAGTGATGATACCCGTGAATCTGAGTTGAAAAGTTTAAACCCCGGATATATTCAATAAATATTAAATGACAGAAAATGAAAGCAATAATTATTGATGACGAACGATTAGCAAGGACGGAGCTGAAAAAGTTGTTACAGGAATTTCCTGAAGTGGAAATAATAGACGAAGCTGCCAATGCTGAAGAAGGTATTGCTAAAATAGAAAATCTTCAACCCGACCTTATTTTTTTGGATATACAGATGCCGGGTAAAACAGGGTTTGATATGCTTTCTCAGTTAGAAAGGTCACCACAGGTGATTTTTACTACCGCATATGATGAATTTGCTTTAAAAGCATTTGAAGTAAATGCATTGGACTACCTGTTGAAACCTGTAGAACCCAAGCGGCTTGCTGATGCTATTCATAAGCTTCAGTTGACTGAGCAGAGGGAAACAAAAGCTGAAGGAGAAAATTTTAATAACAGCATGCTTTCTGAGAATGAACAGGTGTTTGTAAAAGATGGAGAACGTTGCTGGTTTGTAAAGCTCAGTGATATTCGCTTGTTTGAAAGTGTTGGTAATTATGCAAAAGTTTTTTTTGGACCCAATAAGCCACTGATTTTAAAATCGCTGAATGCGTTGGAAGAACGACTGGATGAAAAAATCTTCTTCCGGGCCAACCGCAAGCATATTGTAAACCTGCGGATGATCGATAAGATTGAACCTTACTTCAATGGAGGGCTATTACTTGAATTAAAAGGTGGCGAAAAAATCGAAGTGAGTCGCCGCCAAACAGTGAAGTTTAAAGAAATGATGAGCCTCTGATTATTTGGTTTCAAAAATATAAAGCCTGGTTCCTGTTAAGAGCACTAAATTTTTTCTCGAGTAAACTCCGTATTATTAAAATGAAATATTCTTTTATTTCCGTACTACTTTTATCTGCCATACTCTCCACTTCTCCGGGCTGTAAGGCACAAAAAGAAATAACAAACAGCAGTGATATCAATACTGTTATTAATGTAAAAGAAGTAGAACGGATTGAAAGAGTGTTGGCGGCCGATGATATGAGGGGCAGAAAAACTTTTTCTCCTGAAATAGATAAGGCTGCGGATTTTATTGCTGCAGAGTTTAAGTTGGCGGGGTTACAGACTTGGGGTAATAGCCAGAGTTTCCGCCAGGAGTTTGCAATGGTACGGCCAAAATTTATCAGTGCATCGGCTGTACTTGACAGAGTTGCTGTATCACCAAAAGACATTATAGTTATTACATGCCAGCCGCAATTAAATATTGATGACCGCTCAGGTTATGAAAAAAGGTTTTTAAAAGCCGGTGATAATTTGCAAACGACTGCAAGGGGATTGGTCCGTAGTAATAAAAATTTGCTGGTATTAGTTGACAAAAGCTTTACTAATAGCTTCGGCAACCTGGCAAGATTAAAATCAAATTTGGTTAAAACAAGTACCAATGTGGTTTTTGTATTGTCAGACACGGATCCTGATACCTGGTCAGTGGAAGCCATGCATGAAATACAAGAACAAAAGCTGGCTAATGTAGTTGGAGTGTTACCCGGAAAAAGCCTGAAAGAGGAATATGTAGTTTTTTCTGGTCATTACGACCATATAGGTGTTGGCAAACCTGTCGACGGCGATTCTATTTACAATGGAGCTAATGATGATGCAGCAGGAACGACTGGTGTAATAATGCTTGCAAAATATTTTGCTGCATTAAAAAATAATGAAAGAACGATTGTATTCGTTGCTTTTACGGCAGAAGAGATTGGAGGTTACGGCTCACAATATTTCTCGCTGCAAATGAACCCGGATAAAGTAGTAGCCATGTTTAACATTGAGATGATTGGCACAGAGAGTAAGTGGGGTAAAAATTCTGCTTATATCACAGGGTATGAAAAAACAAACATGGGGGAAATACTGGCGAAGGATTTGAAAGGCACTGAATTTATTTTTTATCCTGACCCATATCCCACACAACAATTATTTTATCGTTCAGACAATGCAACACTTGCCAGGCTGGGTGTGCCGGCACACACTATTTCTACTTCTAAAATGGATGTGGAGCCTCACTATCATAAACTTACTGACCATTTGGAAACATTAGACTTAGTGAATATGACGGAAGTAATAAAAGCGATTGCATTGAGTTCAAAAAGTATTGTGGCGGGAAAGGAAACACCAATGAGGGTGAAGGTGGAGGATTTAAGATGATTTTTTGTTTCATTTACTACTAATGAAAAATAGTTGGTTAATAGTTGTTCTGTCAGGGTTACACGGTTTATTGTTTGCCCAGCACCCCGTTGACTCAATAAAAGAGTCGGATGCTGCCGCCATTATTGAAATACTGGCGGCTGATGCGATGAAGGGCCGTGCAAATGGTTCACCTGAAATTTTAAAAACAGGAATTTTTATTGGTGATAGGTTTAAGCAAGCCGGGTTATCTCCAATGCCGGGACAAGCCAGTTTTTATCTGCCCTTTACATTGCCGGCATATAATCCGTCTGCCGTTACAGATATGCTAGAATGGAATGGTGAAATAATTTCTCCGGGAAGGTTTATGTATTTTCCAAGCCAGCCGGGAAATCATTTGCCTAAAGAATTGAAAGATTTTACTGTCATTCATCAGGATACCTGTTTTTATAATACTATGTTGAGTGGTTATAAATACGCTACCACCCCGTTATTAATATGGACATCTGAGATGCAACCCGACAATGAAAATTATTTTCCGGAATGGATAAACCTTCCTAATGGTGGACTTGCCACAGATATCTTATTAGTATATGCCACTCATCCTCCAGATACAGTTACACTAACGGGCTTACCCCAGTATTATAATTCCCTTGGTTATAACATTGTGGGAATGTTACCGGGAAAATCAAAACCTGCTGAGGTGATAATTTTCTCAGCGCATTATGATCATATGGGCACAACTGGTTTTGGCCGGAAGGATACAATAATGAATGGAGCAAATGATGATGCGTCCGGTACCACAGCAGTGCTGATGCTGGCAGATTATTTTGCAAAGCGAAACGATAATGAACGGACTATAATATTTTGTGCTTTTGCAGGGGAAGAACTTGGATTAATAGGATCAGAACATTTTATTAATCATCTTGTTACGGAAAATGTAGTGGCAGTTGTTAATATTGAGATGATAGGAATATCTCAATTGGGTAAAAACAATGTTTTTATAACAGGTTATAATTACTCGGATTTGCCGGCCTTGCTGGAAAAAAATCTTAAACGGTTTGGTATTAAAGTACGGGGTGAACCTAATCAAAACAAAAATTTATTTGAACGTAGTGACAACTTCCCTTTTGCAAAAAAAGGTATTCCCGCCCATACTGTTATGAGCAGTGATGATGATGAGCCATGTTATCATAAACCTTGCGATGAGATAAAAAGAATTAACATCAAACACATGACCCAGGTTATACGGTCAATTGCTTTTGCAACTGAATCATTAATAAACAGCAGCGAAACACCCGGAAGAAAGCGGTATGAGAGGCCTAAATTAAATTTTAACAGGGATTGAATGCACAGCATCACTCATTTCTTTGATCAGTGAAGCGTCTTTTTCAATAGCATTGCCAACAACAATTACATCGGCACCGGCTTTGCAATTCAGGTAGGCTTTTTCAGGTAGTATGATGCCACCACCAACAATAAGCGGGGCTTCAATGTGATCGGCTACTGATTTGATCATACTTTCAGTAATGGGACGTTTGGCGCCACTGCCCGCATCCATGTAGATTAATTTCATACCCAGCATTTCGCCTGCCATGGCTGTACACATCGCTATTTCATTTTTATCAGCAGGCACAGGAGCAGCATTACTGATATAAGAAACAGTTGTTGGGGCGCCGCCATCAATAACGATATAGCCGGTAGGCATTATTTCTAATCCGCTCTGTTTTACAAAGGGAGCAGAGACAACATGCTGGCCAATTAATAATTCAGGATTACGGCCTGAAATTAAAGAGAGATATAATAATGCATCTGCATACTTACTTACCTGGGATGGACTTCCGGGAAATAATATTACAGGAATGTCACAGTTCTGTTTGATATGCTGTACGCATTCATCCAGGTGATTGGAGATAACAAGGCTGCCGCCAACCAGCAGGTAATCAACTTTGGCAGTGGTGGAAAGCTCTATCAGTTCATCCAGCACAGCTGTATTGACTTTGTCGGGGTCAATGAGTACCGCAAAGGACTTTCTCCCTTGTTTTTTCTTGTCGGCCAATACGTTATATATAGTTGACTTCATCCGGTACCAATTGATTACTGCAAAAATGCGAAAAACTTTCCGCATTGCCCATTCGAAAGCCAAACAGGCCTTTTTTGCCCAAAATCTTTACACCTTATTCCTATAATCAAAATCATTCTTCCAGCCAGGGTTATCATGGAAATATTATTAATTACAAGTGGATATAGCTTTTTTAAAACAGAGGCTGTAGTAAAAGATACGGCCAAAAATGTGATACAGTTGTAAAAGCAACCGTAATTGCGGGAACAATTTTAATTTCGCAAAATAGCAGTATACAAAAAGGCTATTCCCTCCGTTCAATTATCAAACGCATTGTCTTTTCCATGTTAATTACCCATAATTATAAGGTATTTACCTTCATTGTGTAAGGACTCCAGACTGGTTTTGCAAGCAGTGTTTGACCTGAATCAGTAATTGATTTTCTTACGTAGGGTACAAACGAAAATCGCAACCATTTTTTTGATAACAATTATTTCATACAGGTAACAAAAGGATAATGCAAGACAGTAAAGGCTTTGCGGCGATGATTTTTTTATAAACCGCCACTATCAAAGGTTTTAAAGGATAAAATCGTAAAAACCCTTGCCTGTTTTACTTTTCACATGAATAAGAAAAGACACTATTTTTTTTAGTAGTTGGGGACCTACTTTCCAAAACTTTTTTTCCAAAAATGAGATACCAACTGTGAAAAAATACTGGGATGCAATACAGGCTTGCGTCCCGGGTATCCGGAAGTGCCTTATCCACAGAATGTGAATATCTCTGACTATGAATTAGCCATAATTAAAAATATTTTCGAAGGACGTTACACAGTTACTTAACCCGTTAGAAATTCTTTTTAGTTATGGCTACCAAAACCAAAGCATCCGCAAAAAGCGGCTTGCAATTTTCCCGTCGCTTTACCCGTGACGACGTGAAAGTGTTTGACATGTTTGAGTATGATTACCGCACTTCAATTATTCGTAATCCAAGTGGAGAAGTAGTGTTCGAAATGAACAATGTGGAAGTACCCAAACAATGGAGTCAGATTGCAACCGATATACTTGCACAAAAATATTTTAGAAAAGCAGGAGTCCCTCAACCGGATGGAAGTCTGGGCAGAGAAACATCTGCGAAACAAGTGGCGCATCGCCTTGCCAATTGCTGGAGAGCATGGGGCGAACGTTATGGATACTTTGCCTCTGAAAATGATGCACAGGTATTTTATGAAGAATTGGTATATAGTATCCTTAACCAGATGTGTGTACCTAATTCACCACAGTGGTTCAATACCGGTTTATATGAAAGTTATGGTATCACCGGTAAGCCCCAGGGCCACTATTATGTGGACCCGATCGATGGTGAACTGAAGAAATCACAGAATGCATACGAACGTCCACAGCCGCATGCCTGCTTTATCCTGAGTGTTAACGATGACCTGGTGAATGAAGGCGGCATTATGGACCTCTGGGTTCGGGAAGCAAGAATATTTAAATATGGTTCTGGTGTTGGTACCAACTATTCAAACCTGCGTGGAGCCGGTGAAAAATTAAGTGGTGGTGGCACTTCATCGGGCTTGATGAGCTTCTTAAAAATAGGCGACAGAGCCGCTGGTGCGATAAAATCAGGCGGTACTACCAGAAGGGCTGCTAAAATGGTTTGCCTGGATTTAGACCATCCTGAGATTGTTGATTTCATCAACTGGAAAGTGGAAGAAGAGAAAAAGGTGGGAGCATTGATTGCCGCTGGTTATCCCTCCGGTTATGAAGATGAAGCGTATAGAACTGTAAGCGGACAAAATTCAAATAACTCTATCCGCATACCTAATTCATTCTTCCAGGTATTGGAAGAAGATGGTGATTGGGAACTGAAAGGAAGAATGGATGGAAGGGTGATGAAAAAAATACCTGCTAGGGAGTTGTGGAACCAGATTGCTTATGCTGCATGGCGTTGTGCAGACCCTGGAACACAATACAATACTACTATCAACGAATGGCATACTTGTCCCGAAGGTGGGGAGATAAGGGCTTCTAATCCTTGCAGCGAATATATGTTCCTGGATAATACGGCTTGTAATCTGGCGTCAGCCAACCTGATGAAGTTTTTCGACACGGAAACCAATCATTTTGATGTTGAAGGATATGAATACAATTGTCGTTTGTGGACAGTCGTATTGGAAATATCTGTATTGATGGCCCAGTTCCCGTCGAAAGAAGTAGCGCAGTTGAGCTATGAATACAGAACCCTTGGTTTGGGATATGCCAACCTGGGCACCATGCTGATGGTCAGTGGCATTCCTTATGATAGTGAAGAAGCCAGAGGTATTGCCGGAGCTATTACAGCTATCATGACCGGTATCGCTTATAAAACATCAGCAGAAATGGCCCAATCTCTTGGTGCATTTTCAAGATATGAAGAGAATAAGGAACATATGATGAGAGTAATGCGTAACCATCGCCTTGCTGCTTATGATGCTGATGAGTTTGAAAATCTGAGTTTGAAACCAATGGGAATAAAAGCACAGCATTGCCCTGATTATTTACTGAAAGCTGCCTGCAAAGCCTGGGATGATGCAGTGGAAATGGGAGAGAAGTATGGTTACAGAAATGCGCAGGCTACCGTTATAGCCCCAACCGGTACTATCGGGTTGGTAATGGATTGCGATACTACCGGCGTTGAACCTGATTTTGCATTGGTGAAATTTAAAAAGTTATCGGGTGGTGGTTATTTCAAGATCATCAACCAATCTGTTCCGGCTGCATTGAAGAATTTAGGTTATTCTGAAAAAGAATCAGAAGCTATCATCAAATATGCTACCGGTTCTGCTTCATTTGCCGGCGCCCCTTTTATCAACCACCAGACATTAAGCGAAAAGGGATTTATCGCAGATGAGATTAAACGTCTCGATGCTGCGACTCTTACCGCTTTTGAAATCGGTTTTGTATTTAATAAATATACATTGGGTGAAGAATGTCTGCAAAGACTAGGCTTCACTCCGGAACAATACAACGACCATGAATGGAGTCTGCTCGAGGCATTAGGTTTCAGTGATGAGCAGATAGAAGCCGCTAACGATTATGTATGTGGTACGATGATGCTGGAAGGAGCCCCATTATTGAAAGAAGAACATTTGCCCGTTTTTGACTGTGCCAACAAATGCGGCCCCAAAGGCCAGCGTTATATTCATGCCCATGGACATATCCGCATGATGGGAGCTACACAACCATTTATCAGTGGTGCTATCTCTAAAACTATTAATCTTCCGCATGAAGCAAAAGTGGATGAGATTGCTGATTCTTATTTGCTGAGCTGGAAATTGGGCCTTAAAGCAAATGCTTTATACCGTGATGGTTCTAAATTATCACAGCCGCTGAGTAATAAATCTGATAAAAAGAAAAAGGCTGACAACGGTCAACAGACGACGGTCGACAGTAACGAGTCTGTGGACAGTGGACTGTCGACAGTGGACAATAATAGCAGCAACATTGTTGATTTAGGCAAGTTAACCGTTGAAGAATTATTAGAAGAAGTTCAGAAAAGAGTGCAGGCTTCTCCTGATACCAAACTGAAACGTAAACTGGCCAGCATTGTTGAAAGAAGAGCATTGCCAGCCAAGCGTCGTGGATTCACTCAAAAAGCAAAAATTAACGGGCAGGCTATTTTCCTTCGTACAGGTGAATATGGAGATGGAACACTGGGAGAAATCTTCATAGATATGGCGAAAGAGGGAGCCACCATGCGCAGCATGATGAACTGTTTCGCTATCTCTATTTCTATTGGTATGCAATATGGTGTGCCATTAGAAGAGTTTGTTGATAAATTTGCTTTCACCAGATTTGAACCATCAGGATTTGTAGAACATCCGAATATCAAATCAACCACTTCTATCGTTGACTTAATATTCCGGATACTGGGTTATGAATATCTTGGCCGTACAGATTTAGTACATGTGCTGGATAAGCCGGAAGTAATGAATACCGGAGCTGATGATTGGGATGAAGTGCCTTCCAATCCATTGGAATATGCAAAAGAACAGGAGTTGTCGAGTGTACGTATTACGCCTTCATCTGGAGCGGTAGCCCCGCAACCAGCAACACAACGGCCGGGTCAGCGTACAGCACAAGCGGCTAAAACCGATGGTGGCACAGATGCAGTAAATGCAGCCTTACAAAGTATGCAAAGCGACGCACCGGCTTGTAATGTGTGTGGTAATATTATGATGCGCAGCGGCGCCTGTTACAAATGCCTGAACTGCGGCAACCAGGGAGGTTGTGGTTGAGTGTTAACTCCCAACCCTTCTCCCTCTGAGGGGAAAGGTGAACAACATGTTTGGACAGAAAAACCAAATAAGAAATGTACCCATTAATTCTACATCCCGGCCACTGAGCCGGGATGTTTTGTGTTAGTAGAGTTTCGATAACTAACCCGGGAAAAGTTCAGGGGAAAAAGAATATTTCAGTAGTAGTTTTTTAACTGTTTTCAATAAAGGCAATTGTAATTTGCAATTACAAAAACGCTCAACTATGAAAACCAGACTCATCCTATTACTGATTATTGCCAGCTTTGTATTCCAGGCCTGCCACAGAGCCATGAGTCCTTATGAAGCGGCAAATAACCCTAGAGGTAAGAAGTGCAGGGATATTAAATAGTTCTTCTAACAGAAATTATTCTCCGCCGAACATATTATTCACAGCACCTTCGAGCATAGGAAATTTTTCTACTACATAATTTTTGATGGTGGTAATAGCTTGTGTTGCCTGTTGGTCAGTAAGACCGGCTTCTGCTTTTAATTTTTCTATTAACTCTTGCATGTTATAATCGTATTAAAATGAAAAGGTCAGACAAAAACGTCTGACCAAATATCTTGAATTATCTTTTAATCTTCTTACGCTACTTTCAATAAACTCAGCTTACTCTTATCAAATTTCCGCTGGGCATATTCAAGATCGAGTGTAAACTGTGTTTCTTTTGAAGATGGTAATTCATACATCGCATCAGTAAGAATGCCTTCGCAAATACTTCTGAGGCCACGGGCACCTAATTTGTATTCCATTGCTTTGCCTACCATAAAGTCAAGCACTTCATCTTCTATTATCAATTTAATACCTTCCAGTTCAAACAATTTTTGGTATTGTTTCAACAAAGCATTTTTTGGTTCTGTAAGAATAGCACGGAGTGTAGCCGCATCCAAGGGGTCAAGATGAGTAACCACGGGTAAACGTCCGAGCAATTCAGGTATCAGGCCAAATGATTTTAAATCCTGTGGGTTTACATAGCGGAGCAGGTTCTTCTTCATGTCTTCCTGCAATTCCTTGTCCACATTAAAGCCAATTGTATTGGTTTGTACCCGGCGGGCAATTACACGGTCGATTCCATCAAATGCACCACCACAGATAAAGAGAATATTCTGGGTGTTGATTTTTACTAATTTTTGTTCAGGATGTTTACGGCCGCCCTGTGGTGGTACCAGCACTTCTGATCCTTCCAACAATTTCAGTAATCCCTGCTGTACACCTTCACCGCTTACATCACGGGTGATGGAAGGATTATCTCCCTTACGGGCAATTTTATCTATCTCATCAATAAATACAATTCCTCTTTCTGCCGCATTTACGTCATAATTACAAACCTGTAACAAACGGGAAAGAATGCTTTCCACATCTTCACCCACATAGCCGGATTCTGTGAAAACGGTAGCATCTACAATAGCGAAAGGAACGTTCAGTAACCGGGCAATACTTTTAGCAAGCAAAGTTTTGCCGGTTCCCGTCTCACCCACCATAATGATATTGCTCTTTTCAATTTCAACATCGCTGGTGCTTGTAGCAGATGAGTCACTATTTTTTTGCTGTAAACGTTTATAGTGATTATACACAGCAACAGCCAGTGTTTTCTTGGCCTCATCCTGCCCTATCACATATTCATCAAGGAATTTTTTTATCTCAACCGGCTTTTTTACGTTGAGTTTGAATGAACTGTTGCCCTTATCATCTTTAACGGTCAGTTCCTGGTCAATAATTTCCCGTGCATGTTCTACACAGTTTTCACAGATATGCCCATCCTGGCCCGCTATAAGGATTTTAACCTCATCACGGCTGCGGCCACAAAATGAACAATGTAAAGGATTTTTTGCCATAATATCTTTCAGTATAACGGATTAGAAACGAATTGGTAACGTACAAAATTATAAAACCGCCCGGATTAGAGCGGCTTTATTTATGTTTTTGGCCTAAACGGCTCTCAACGAGAGGTTTAGAGTTTGTCAACTAACTTATCTGCAATACCATATTTGATGGCTCCTTCGGCATTCATCCAATAATCCCTGTCAAAGTCTTTCATGATTTGCTCCACCGTTTTACCGCAGTTTTTAGCAAGGATACCCGCACCTATTTCTTTTACTCTTTTAGTTTGCATGGCCTGAATTTCCAGATCGGCACTGACTCCTTGTATATAACCACCCAAAGAAGGCTGGTGAATCATTACTTCCCCATGCGGGAATATATATCGTTTACCTTTTTCGCCACCGCTTAACAGAATAGAGCCCATGGAGGCAGCAAGACCCATACAAATGGTACTAACGGGACTTTTTATCATTTGCATCGTGTCATACATCACCATACCACTTGTTACCACACCACCGGGACTGTTGATATAGAATTTGATTTCTTCACCGGGTTTATCTGCATCGAGTAAGAGCAATTTGCTTACGATATCTTTGGCACTTTTATCATCTACCACACCCCAGAGGTATACTGCTCTTTTCTCAAAAAAATATCTTTCTAACTTCTTGTTAAACATGCCAGTTTCACTATCACTCTTAGGACGTTCTTCTTTTTCGTCTTCATCTTCAGCTTTCCAATCGTTGTATAAAAATTGCTTGCGGTTCATGTGAAAATTTTAAATTATTAAGTGTAAGGTTCAACAACTCTTTTTCTTTTCTATTCTCCCCTTGTTTAATCTTTTTTCTGTTTTCTTGGATTTGTCAGCAGCACTTCATCCACCAATCCATATTCCTTGGCTTCAGCAGCGGTCATCCAGTTGTCACGGTCAAAATCTTTTTCAATCTGTTCAATCGATTTGCCGGTATGAATATTTACCACTTCATACAATTCTCTTTTCAGTTTACGTATTTCATTTACGGTAATTTCAATATCACTAGCCTGCCCGCCGATAGCGCCGCTTGGCTGGTGCATCATAATGCGGGAATGTTTTAATGCAGCTCTTTTGCCTTTGGTACCTGCTCCCAGCAGCACACAGGCCATGGAGGCTGCCACACCAATACAAATAGTGGCAATATCAGGACTTACATACTGCATCGTGTCGTATACACCTAAGCCAGAGTATACACTGCCACCAGGACTGTTGATATACATATTAATATCTCTTGTTCTGTCAGATGAATCAAGAAATAATAATTGCGCTGTAACAATATTGGCGATTTCATCATTGATGGGATAGCCCAAAAAGATGATACGGTCCATCATCAAACGGCTGTACACATCCATCACCGCTACATTCAGGGAACGTTCCTCAATAATGTTGGGGGTCATGGCGGTTACCATGTGAGAAGCATAACTGTGCAAAGTGTTACTGGAGAGACCACGGTGTTTCACCGCATATTTTTCGAACTCGGAATTAAATGTCATGTATGAAAGTTTAAAGTTTGTAGTTTAAAGTTCAGCAGATTAATCCTAGAACTTTATACATATGAACGCATCAAATATCCGTCCAAATGCCAAAACCACAAAATTGCTGACACTAATATCTTTCAATATTGACTATTTGGCACAAATCATAAGAAAAAGCTTCGCAAATAGCGAAGCTTTGTAAAAAGAAAAGAATATTTAATTAATGCCTCCTCTAAAGGAAAACAGGGGATTTAATGATGCGAATGCTGATGTGATTCTACCATTTTGGTGAATTCCTCTGCACTGATGTCTTTATCGGTTGGCTTCAGTTGTGTGGCAGCCCATTCAAATATTTTTTGAGTCTGGATGCGGTTGTAAGCATCTTCCACATACTTTCTGTCTTTCATCATTTTTTCTACATAGTCTGCTACCCAGGGCTGGTCATCACTCAGGTTAGCACCACCCATATAACTGAATAATTGTTGTTTGGCAAATGCCCTGATCTCGTCCGGCCCTACCTGTATGCCATTATCCTGAACAATTTTGTCAGAGATCAATGTCCATTTTAGCTGGCTGATGAAAGTGGGGAATTCTTTTTCTACTTCCTCGTCAGTTTTAGGTTCTTGTTCCTTACCAGTTTCGTTTTGCGTCTTTATCCACTTCTTTAAAAAACCTTCAGGGAATTTTATTTCAGTATGATCAACCAGTTGATGGAATACCTGGTCATGAATCTGGTTATTAGCCTGCCCGTTCCAATAATTCTGAATCTCTTCTTTAACCTTATTACGAAAATCCGCTTCTGATTTTACTTCCTGATTAGGATAAAGTTGAGTATAGAAATCTTCATTTAGTTCCTTTTTTTCCAGCAGACCTATCTTGGTTATTTGAACTTTGAAATGTTTAAGTGAAGCAGCGGGATCATTTTTGTCAAGCCCCAGATCACTAAGAATAAAATCCAGTTCCTTTTCATCAAAAGCTTTGTCTAATTGAACAATAACATAATCATTCGTCACCTTTCCGATAAGGTTACTGCGAAAATCTTCCTTGAAATATTTTACCAGTAACGAATTATCTTTTTTTATACCACCTTCTGTTTCGTTTCCGTTTTCATCTGCTTCCATGAAGATTACATTCAGCACATCTTCTTCCGAATGAACGGTATCCAGATCTTTCATATTGCCGTAACGGTTCTGGAGACGATCAATCTCTTTGTTGATCATTTCATCTGTAACGTTAACAACGTAACGGGTGGTTTTTGCTTTTGCCAGATCAGGCAATGTGAAATCAGGCTTCATGCCTACTTCAAATTGGAAAGAATAATCAGAAGGATTGTTTACGTCCAATTGTTTGAAATCTGATTCCAATGGTAAAGGCTGAGCAAAAATATCCAGTTTGTCATTTTGCAGGTAACCGATGAGTTCCCGATCCACAGTTTTCAGTACTTCGTCTGTAAATAAAGAAGGGCCATACATTTTTTTTATTAATCCTGCTGGCACCATTCCTTTACGGAAGCCGGGGATATTTGCCTTTTTGCTGTATTCTTTCAGTGCTTTTTCAAAAGAAGGCAGGTAATCGGTCTTTTCCAGTTTCACTGTCAGCTTTTCATGCAGCAAACCGATGTTTTCTTTGGTAACTGTAGCCATTGTGTAGTCAATTGAGTTAATTAAGTTAAATGGTTAATTGGGGGTTGCTCCGAATTAACCAATCCACCAATTAACCAATTTTGAAGAAGTGCGGGTGGAGGGACTCGAACCCCCATGCCTCGCGGCGCCAGATCCTAAGTCTGGTACGTCTACCAATTTCGCCACACCCGCAATTCGGGCTGCAAATGTAGGGCATTTGTTCCTATTGCCGGGTGTCAAAAGAAGATAAAATATGGGGTTTGCAAAATCCTGCAAAAATTGTTTTTGTCGACCATCAAAAAATTGTACGTTTGAACTGTTCCCCGATTAACATCCTCTATCTTCAGAATATCCACATAGCCTTATTTCGATTGAAGATTTGAAATAAAGATTTACAGGACTATCCTGGGTCTATTTTTTGCAACAAAACTAATTGCTGATGAGAAAGATTATCTTACTCTTAATCGGTGCGTACTTCTTTTTCAACGCTACCGCCCAAAACCCTGCCACTGTATTTACTATTGCTAACAGGGTAATTACTTTGCCTTGCGGAACCAACTGTACCACCATTACGGCGCAGGTACCGCATATTAAACAAACAACTGGTTATGTAATTACCAACCCCGGTTATGTTCCGTTTGCTTATAGCACTCCTGCGGGTACAGAAGTAACAGCTATATACACAGATGATACCTGGAGTCCGATAATTAGCCCCGGCTTCAATTTCTGTTATTATGGTAATACATTTTCTTCCTTATTAATGGGTTCTAATTCAGCCATAACATTTGATATTTCAAGGGCAGGACAGGGTAGTGGTTATTCAATAAGTGCTACAACGGGAGCCATTCCAAATACAACCTATGCTCCTAATATGATATTTGGTCCTTACCATGATATCAACCCTAACCTGGCATCTGCAAACAAAAAAATTGAATGGAGAGTGGAAGGCACTGCTCCAAAAAGGAGATTTATAGCCAGCTATAATGACATGCCTTATTTCGGCAGCAGCTGTACTGCACCAAGGGCCACTCACCAGATGGTTTTGTACGAAGGTACTGGTGTGGTTGAAGTTTACATTAAGGATAAACCATTCTGTACAGGATGGAACAGTGGGTTAACAATATTAGGTATGCAGGATCAAACCCGCACTCAGGCGGTAGCCGCAACTGGTAAGAATGCAACAGTATGGGGCTCCGCAGCGATGGACTCCTGTTTTAGATTTACACCATCAGGTGGAGTTTCGAAATTAAAGAGTGCCCAACTTGTAGTAGATGGTGTAGTAGTTGCGAATGCAGATACCAGCACTTTATCTGCCGGTATTCTGAATCTTAATTTTCCCAATGTGTGTCCTACTGCAGATAGTACAGCTTATGTACTCCGGGTAACTTACGGTGATTGTATTGGGGATCCTCCACAGGATATTGTTTTCACTGACACCGTGTTTGTAAAAAGAAATGCCGCCCCTGCATTTACAACAGCTAAAACAGATGCTTCCTGCAACACTACCGGTTCTATTACAGTTACTGGTTCTGGTGGCACACTTCCATATGAGTATAGCATTAATAATGGAACCACCTGGCAATCATCCAACGTATTTACAGGATTAGCTGCCGGTAATTACAATGTCCGGATCCGTACAGTTGGCTCTACTTGTATTGCAACAGCACAACAGGTAACTATTGCATTTAATAATAACCTGACCATGGGTACTATTAATGGAGGTACCATTTGCCTGGGTGCATCATTTACTCCGCAGGTAACCAGTAATGCAACCGCCTTTAGCTGGACACCCACAACTGGTGTAAGTAATCCTGCAATTGCAAACCCTGTTTTATCACCGCAAAGCACTACCACCTATACGGTGACAGGAACATTGGGAACCTGCACTATTCAACGGACGGTAACGGTAACCGTTGTGCCCGGGGCTACCGCCAACGCAGGACCTGATGCTATCATTATTGCCGGGGATGTGTATCAAATGCAGGCAAGTGGAACAACGGGTACCTATTTATGGACACCGTCAACCGGCTTAAGTGCTACCAATATTCTTAATCCAACTGCCAGTCCGGCAACCACCACCACTTATACATTAAGGATTACCAATTCACAAGGCTGTTTTGCAACTGATGATGTAACACTTACTGTGATTCCTTATTGCATAAAAGTGATGGAAGCCTTTACGCCGAACGGAGATGGTATTAATGAAAGGTGGTTAATTACCAACGGCAACTGTTTGCTGAATGCAAAAGCACAGGTGTTTAACCGTTATGGATCCAAAGTTTTTGAATCAAATGATTACCGGAATACCTGGGATGGAACATACGAAGGAAAACCATTGCCCGATGGCACTTATTATTATGTTATTTCTTTCCAGTTATTGAATGGAAGACAAGTGATACTAAAAGGTAACCTGACTATTCTGCGATAATCATTAAAAATAAATTGTATGAAACGATATATAATTCTTCTTTTTTGTTTTGCTGCTGTGGGAAATACTTCGGGACAGCAACTCATGGTTGCTTCATTATATGACCAGCATGGCAACCTGCACAACCCGGCTACAGCAGGAGCCAGTAAGCATGGTAGCATTGGCGCTTCTTATAGGAAAATGTGGGATGGTATTGCCGGCGGGCCGCAAACAACTATTCTATTTGGCTCGGGATACCTGCCAAATGCGAAAATTGGAATTGGCGGATATGTTTATAATGATGTAACCGGACCAACCAAAAGAACAGGAGCCCAGGTGGCTTTGTCTTATCATATTCCATTGGCAAACGACGCCACTTTTTCATTGGGATTAGAAGGACGTTTCCAGCAATTCGCCATTGATAAAGTAAAACTGCAGGAATCATTAGGTAATGACCCGGTGCTGGGTACACAGGACAGCCGGTTTAAAGGTGATGCGGGATTTGGGGTAGCTTATACGGGTAAAAAATTAAAAGCTGGTATTTCTGTAAGCCAGCTGATACAATCAAAACTTGATTTTTATACCGGTAATCTTACAAGAACGGAAGAAGGCCGGCTCTATCGCCACTACTACCTGCATGGCAGTTATACGATAGATGCTGATGGCAGCACTAAGCTTATCCCGAACATATTGTTCATTTATCTTCCCAATGCTCCTACAGAATTCCAGGGTGGGATAAGAGTAGAACACAAAGATATTTTTTGGTGGGGAGTGGCATTGAGGGCAAGACAAAGCTGGATGCTTTCTGCCGGTGTGAAAGTGCAAAAGAAATTTACTATCGGGTATTGCTTTGATATTTTCAATACACCGCTGAGTGTATATGATAGGGGAGCAAACGGGCATGAGATTTTGTTGAAGTATGATTTTTTGAAGTAAGCTAAGAGTTTAAAGAGAAAAAGAGGTAAAGAGTTAAACAAAAGACTCTTTACCTCTTTTTTTAGTTTGTTTTAAATCAGAACTAGAAACTTTAAAGATTGTTGAAATCATTAGCTATCTCTTTTTCTCTTTCCTCTTTCTCCTCTTAGCTAAATTCAGTAAATTCGTAGACAATGGAAACTGTAGCACAGATACCGAAGTATAATTTAAACGACGAAGAGGAAAAAAAACTCATCCTGCGGGAATATCGTTCTTTGCTGAAAGCTTTAAAGATTAAATTAAAGCCGGGCGATAAAAACCTTATCCGAACAGCTTTTGAAATGTCTGCCGAAGCTCACAAGACCATGCGGCGCAAAAGCGGTGAGCCGTATATTTTGCACCCAATTGCTGTAGCTAAAATTTGTGCGGATGAAATTGGCCTCGGCGTTCGTTCTACGATATGTGCTTTGCTGCATGACACGGTGGAAGACACCGATATTTCACTGGAAGATGTAAAAAGAGAATTTGGGGAAGAGATAACCCGGATTGTAGATGGCCTGACTAAAATTTCTAACGTCATTGATGTTAATGCTTCGCAACAGGCAGAAAATTTCAAAAAAATATTACTGACCCTGACGGATGATCCCCGTGTGATTTTAATCAAGCTGGCTGATCGGTTGCATAACATGCGGACACTGGATAGTATGAAAAGGGAGAAACAATTAAAAATTGCTTCTGAAACGGTGTATGTGTATGCTCCCCTGGCTCATCGTATGGGTTTGTATAATATTAAAACAGAAATGGAAGACCTGGCCATGAAGTACATGGAGCCGGATGTATACAAAGACATTGCGAGGAAACTGTCTGAAACAAAAAAAGAAAGAAGCAAATATATCAATGAATTCATCAAGCCGATCAAAGACAAATTAGAGAAAGCACAATTGAATGCAGAAATTTATGGCAGGCCCAAGAGTATTCATTCCATTTCTAATAAAATGAAAAAGAAAGGAGTGGATTTTGAAGAAGTCTATGACTTGTTTGCCATCCGTGTATTGTTAGATTCTCCAACGGAAAGAGAAAAAGAGGATTGCTGGAAAGTATATTCCATGATAACCGATGAATACACACCATCGCCGGAACGGTTGAGGGACTGGCTCAGTAATCCCAAGAGTAATGGATACGAAGCCCTCCATACTACTGTGATGGGACCGCAGGGCCGTTGGGTAGAAGTGCAGATACGAACCAAGCGGATGAATGAAATTGCCGAAAAAGGCCTGGCGGCTCACTGGAAATATAAAGAAGAAACCAGCGATGAAAGCCGGTTTGATAAATGGTTTCAGCAGATACGGGAAGTTATCAGTAACCAGGAAACAGACAGCATTGATTTCTTACAGGATTTTAAAACCAGTTTCCTTGCCGAAGAAATTTATGTCTATACACCGAAGGGTGATGTAAAAATGTTGCCCGTTGGTTCCACTGCGTTGGATTTTGCTTTTTCCATTCACAGTGCTATTGGTGTAAAAACCATTGGTGCAAAAGTGAATCATAAATTAGTTCCCATCAGTCATAAGTTGCACAGCGGTGACCAGGTGGAGATAATAACCAGCAGCAAACAAAAAGCTTCCGAAGACTGGTTGGGCTTTGTAGTTACTTCTAAAGCCAAAGGAAGAATCCGTGATGCGCTGAAGGAAGAGAAAAGAAAAGTAGCAGATGAAGGCAAATACACCCTGCAGCGAAAATTGGAAGGTATGGGAGTTTCCGTATCCCAGCATAATATTGATGAATTGGTACAATGGTACAAATTGCCTTCACATCTTGATCTGTTTTACCAGGTATCGGTAAAAAATATTGACCTCAAAGACCTGAAAGATTTCAAAGTACATGGCGATAAGATTGAAGCACCGAAGCCGCTGAAGATTATACATGAGAAACAGGAATACATTCCGCAGCCGGGAAAAAAAGATGCGGAGCTGATCATCTTTGGCGAAAGCAGCGATAAGATTGTTTATAACCTGGCTAATTGCTGCAAACCCATTCCCGGAGATGATGTTTTTGGATTTGTAACAACGGGTAAAGGATTAACTATCCATCGTACTAACTGCCCTAACGCTGCCAAGCTATTAGCCAATTATGGACACCGGGTTGTAAAAACTAAATGGGCTAAGAATAAAGAGATCTCTTTCCTCACCGGTATTAAGATTGTAGGGATGGATGATGTGGGAGTAGTGAATAAAATTACCATGCTTATTTCCGGCGAACTCAAAATCAACATCTCAGCCCTTACCATTGAAGCCAAAGAAGGATTGTTTGAAGGGAATATAAAATTGTATGTGCATGACAAGGAAGAATTGGACAACCTGGTGAGAAGCCTGATGGCCCTCCCGGGTATTGAATCGGTAGAACGCTATGATATGGAAGACATTCCGTCCTGATAGGTAAAGACTGGCTTTTTTTCTGCACAATCAAGTTGCCTGATGCTGCCTAAATCAATATTTTCTTTACCTTGTTGCCCTGCTTGGCTATCTCGTAATTAGGATCAGTAACTGCATACTTTTATATGAGAATACAACTGCTGAAATTTCTGGCAGCATTAAGCTGTTTGCTTCTACTCTCCGGCACTATTCATGCACAGAGTTTCGCATTTACTTGTACCAGAGATACAATCATTCCCGGATGTAACCCGGTATGTTTTACGTTGAAAGGAATCATACCAGATATTTATGGAACCACAAGCTCCTACAATATAAATCCAACCAGTACAATACCCGGTTGTGCCCCTGTTTATGTTCAGCCTGATGATCCGGCAGGTACGCCTGAAACTCTTACTGTAGATGACCGGTACAGTTCAGTTATTAATATAGGGTTCCCGTTTCAATTTTATGGCGCCACCTATACTCAGCTTATTGCAAGTACTAATGGTTATATAAGTTTTGATGTTTCAAAAGCAGGAGCCTTTGCTCATTGGACAATAGGTGCTGATCTTCCAAGTGCTACATACGACAGAGCCATGATAATGGGGCCTTATCATGATCTTGATCCTTCTGTAGGTACATCACCAACACAACGTATCCAGTACCAGACATTCGGTGTTGCTCCGCACAGACGATGGATACTAAGTTTTTACAGGGTGCCTTTATTCAGTGTTGCATGTAATGCTTTAATTGAAAATACACACCAGATTGTTTTATATGAATCAACAGGCGTTATAGAAATATTGGTATTCAGTAAACAAATTTGCCCCGGATGGAATAGTGGCCGGGCAATTCTTGGTATACAGGATTGGACTAGAACACAGTCTATAATGGCTCCCGGCAGAGCTGCAATTGCAAACGGTTCATGGGGAGCTGCCATTATGAATGAAAGCTGGAGATTTGAACCTGCCGCAGGTGCATCACTTTTTAAAAGAGTAGAGTTGGTGGACCTGGGCGGTGCAATTTTAGCCACAGGAACAACTGTGCCTGCAGGCCCGGGCAGGCTCGAAGCATCTTTCCCTAATACTTGTGTACCTGCTGCTGGAGTTACATTCTTATATTATCCGTTCGGTTTATACAAAAATTGATGATCCGCTTGCCGAAGTATTTGGTACGGATACAGTAAGAGTTTCAAGAGCAACAGGTGTTACTGTTACTTCAGCTACAACAGGTACTTTATGTAATGGAGCCACTGATGGTACGATCACAATTAACCCAACCAGCGGAACAGCTCCTTTCACCTTTTCCCTGGATGGTGCTGCCGGTGTAACGGGTCCGGCACCCTATACTTTTTCAGGCCTAGCAGCAGGACCACATTCGGTTACCATTACTGATAATAATGGCTGTACTTCTGTTGCTAATGTAAATGTGGCGGCAGGTCCGGCTATGACAACAACAGTCAATAAGACAGATGCACTATGTAATGGCACTACTACCGGAACAATTACTGTAACCCCGCCAACGATTGGCACAGCACCATTTGAATATTCACTGGACGGTATTACCTGGCAAAGCAGTAATGTTTTTAACGGGTTGGCAGCCGGCAATTACACTGTCTTTTATCGCTCATCAGATATATGCCCGGGTAGCAGTCCGGTTAGTATTATGGAACCGCCGGTACTGTCTGCGGTTTCTGCTACTACAAATGGAACTTGTGATGGTGGAGCAGATGGCACAATCACCATTACTGCCATTGGAGGTTCTCCGGGTTACCTGTATTCCATTGATGGCATCACTTTCCAGGCATCTAATATTTTCAACGTTGTACCCGGTAACTATACTGTTTCAGTCAAAGACAATAATGGTTGTGTCACTACTTTTAATACTGTCGTCGGGCTTAACAACAATCTTACTTTCACACCCCAAACAGACCCTGTTATTTGTGAAGGAACATCAACACAACTTTCACTAAACTCCAACGCAACAGGTTTTGCATGGACACCACGCATTGGTTTAAGTGATACGGCAATTTATAATCCCGTGGCTAACCCGGTTGTAACAACACAATATGTGGTGAGAGCAACACTCGGTGTTTGCTTTATTACTGATACGGTAATAGTAAATGTGAATGCTGCGCCAGTTCCTGATGCAGGTCCCGATGGTTTTATTTGTTATGGACAAACATACCAGTTACAGGGTTCAGGAGGTGGAACACAATATTCCTGGTCGCCGGTTACATATTTGAACAATCCATTAATCCCTGATCCAATTTCCAGTGCGCCAAAAGATATGACGTATACGTTGTCTATTCTCTCAGATATGAATGGTTGTGCTTCTTTGGTAACTGACCAGGTTAGGTTAGATGTTACGCCACCCATTAAAGTAAAAACATTTCCTTACGATACGGTGGGTTATAATGGAGATCAGTTCCAGTTGCTGGCTGTGCCATCAGACAGTGATGTAATTAACTACTCCTGGTCTCCTGCAACAGGTCTTAGTAATCCTAACATTGCCAACCCTATTGTAACAGCAGGTGCTATTGGTGATGTGGTGCAGTACCAGGTTGTTACTTCTACCCTTGCCGGTTGCAAAGGCGCCGGATATGTTACCATAAGAGTATATAAAGGGCCTGATATTTATGTGCCCACAGGTTTTACACCAAATGGTGATGGTAAGAACGATAAGTTCACTCCGTTTCCGGTTGGTATCAAGAGTTATAAATATTTCAGGGTATTTAACCGCTGGGGTCAGTTGATTTTCTCCACTACCAAATTGCATGATGGTTGGGATGGAAAAATTGGCGGCAGGGAACAGCCAACAGGAACTTATGTCTGGATGATAGAAGGAGTAACTAAAGATGACCGTATAATTACGAAAAAAGGTACTGTCAACCTGATCCGGTAAGTAAATAGAATATAAAAATGATTGGAGCCACTCTTAATTAAACAGGGGGTGGCTTTTTCTTGGCCGGGATTTTGTGCAAAATCAAGACGGTGTGCCGCTCAGAAACCATATTTTGTTTAACTTGTTGGCTTCTTACGGCATCTGGTAATCACTAACAACTGTGTTTTTTTATGAGAATGAAATTGCTGAAGCTTATTGCTGTAATGGGCTCTTTTCTCCTTTTACCTGAAACATCAAAGTCTCAAAATTGTATTCCAACAAATATTGGAGGGGCAGTAATTAACCTTGCCTGTAACCAGGTTTGTTCAACATTTACTTTTCGGATACCGCATTTAAAATCCAGACGACTATGCGTTGGTTAATGCCTTATACTCCTTATCCCTATACAGTACTCCAACGGTAAAGAACTTACGACTATTTATGCAGATGATAGTATAGTTTTTGTGAACCTGCCATTTACTTTTTGTTTTTACGGAAGTAATTATACAGCAATGTGTTGGCTCTAATGGGATCATAACTTTTGACCCTGCTAATGCATCTTGTGCAAATTCATGACCCAATCTCAACCGATCCCTTATGCTGGTGGTAATATCTGTAGCATCAGGCTTCAATTATTATCCTAAAGCTTCCATTATGGGTGCTTATTCTGATCTTGATCCAAGGACTGTTGCCAGCCCACCAAGCAGAAAAATTCAGTGGGAAGTAATAGGTACAGCACCCTGCAGAAAATTTGTTGTGAGTTATTATAATATTGGTGTTTTTGGATCAACCTGTGGATTGACTACTCCCAATACTTTACAAATGGTGATCCATGAATCAACAGGTATTATTGAAGTTTTATAGAACGAAAAGCATTGTACTGCCACTGTGAATGCAGGAAGGGCAATTTTAGGTATACAAAACTGGGGACAAAACCAGGCAAAAGCTGCTCCGGGAAAAAACAATACAGTCTGGAATGAAACGAATACTGGTTATAGGTTTATACCATCAAGCGGACCTTCAAGATATGTTCTCTCCGAATTACTTGATTTATCCGGTACCGTAGTTTCTACTGCCGATACTGCTACAACTACTGCAGGTCTCCTTGATGTCAGCTTTACTAATTTCTGTCCGCCTGCGGGCAGCAATCAATATGTGGTCAGAACCACTTTTTCTGCTTGTGATAATCCGGCTACATTATTAACCAGCTTAGATACCATAACTATCAACAGAACAAACAGTCTTAATGCTACGGCTGTTACAACTAATACAGCTTGCGGTCCTCCCAGCGGTACCATTACGGCTACCGTTCCGGCAGGAGTAGGTACACCACCTTACACTTTTGTATTAGATGGTGTTATTACATTTACCGGTGCCAGCCCTCATACTTTCACCGGAGTAACTGCAGGCCCGCATACAGTTGTTATAACAGATGCTTCCGGTGGTTGTACCAGTACTATTAATGTTACTGTCAATCTTACCAATGGCATTACAGCCATTGTAACACCTTCCCCAACGGCTTGCACAGGTGTTAGTAATGGACTCATTACAGTAACCCCTACATCCGGTACAGCTCCGTATACTTACTCATTAGATGGCGGAGCACCTGTGGCAGGTCCGGCCCCTTATACTTTTACCAATGTGACATCGGGCCCGCATACAGTTGTTGTAACAGATGCGGCAGGTTGTGTCTCAAACATAATTAATACGGTAGTGGCTGCAGGTCTTGGTGTTAGTGGTACAGCAACACCATCAGCTACCTCCTGCCCAACAGCTGCAAACGGTTCAATTTTAGTTAATGCTACTGCAGGCATGGCACCTTTAACTTATCAATTAGATGGCGGAGCATTTCAAGCCGGTGCCAACCCATATACATTTACCAATGTTTCTGCCGGTGCACATACAGTTGTAATCAGAGATTTTTTTGGATGCACCCGTACTATTAATGTTACTGTATCCCCCGGACCGGTATTGTCGGCCAATGCAGTATCTGCGGCAACTTCCTGCAGCGGTGCTACTAACGGAACGATAACTGTTACACCCACAAGTGGCATTGCGCCTTATACTTTTTCTTTGGATGGCGGCACAGCAGTTGCTGGCGCAGCTCCCTATACTTTTATAAATGTTACGGCCGGTCCCCATACAGTTACAGTAACCGATGGTGCCGGTTGTGTAACCAATACGATCAACGTTACAGTAACTGCAGGTCCTGCGTTAACTACTACCGCTACAAAAACAGATGTACTGTGTAATGGCGGTGCAACAGGAACCATTACTGTGGTGCAGCCTTCAATCGGTACTGCCCCATATCAATATTCATTGGATGGAACAACATGGCAGGCTTCAAATAATTTCACCGGACTGGTGGCAGGCACTTACACAGTTTATTACCGGGAAGCGAATGGTTGCCAGGGCACTTTATCTATAGATGTAGCAGAACCAACCGTGTTAACGGCTACAGTTGCAATGATTCCAGTTGTTTGTAACGGGCAAAATAATGGTATTATCACTATCACCTCAGGAGGTGGTATTTCACCATATGAATATTCTATTGATGGCGGAACGACATGGCAAAGCAGTAATGTGTTTAATGTGACAGCAGGAAATTATACTGTTACTATCCGGGATGTAAATAATTGTATTACTACTCAAACAATCAATGTAACTGAGCCGGCGGCCTTAACTGCTTTTTCTGCTAACAGTGCTGCCAGTTGTGATGGTGGCAATGATGGTGTGATCACAGTAACGGCAAACGGAGGTAATTCGGGTTATCAATATTCATTGGATGGAATTACCTTCCAGTCATCAAATGTATTTAACGTGGCGCCGGGGAACTATACCGTTACTGTAAAAGATAATCTTGGTTGTACTATTACTTTTAATACAGTGGTGGTATTGGGCAGCAACTTTACCCTGACTCCACAAACAGACCCGACTATTTGTGAAGGCACCTCCACACAGTTACAACTGGTATCGAATGCCACACAATATGTATGGACACCATCAACAGGGCTTAGTTCAACTACGATTGCAAATCCCGTAGCTAATCCAACGGTAACGACAACCTACTATGCAACCGCCACTCTTGGCCGTTGCAGTGGTGTGGATACGGTGATAGTAAATGTAAATGCGGCACCGATACCCAATGCCGGGCCTGATGGTTTTATCTGTTATGGACAAACTTACCAGCTGAATGCTTCGGGGGGTACACAGTATTCATGGTCACCCAATACTTATTTAAATAATCCTTCTGTTGCCAACCCGGTATCTACTCCGGCTAAAGACATCGTTTATACGTTATCAATTTTATCAGATATCAACGGATGTGCTTCACTCACAACTGACCAGATGAGGATAGATGTTACACCACCCATTAAAGTAAAAACATTTCCTTACGATACAGTGGGTTATAATGGCGATCAGTTCCAGTTGCTGGCAGTGCCATCAGACAGTGATGTAATTAACTACTCCTGGTCACCGGCAACAGGTCTTAGTAATCCTAACATTGCCAACCCGATTGTAACGGCAGGTGCAATTGGTGATGTGGTGCAGTACCGGGTTATTACTTCCACGATTGCTGGTTGCAGAGGCGAAGGTTATGTAACGGTAAGAGTGTACAAAGGCCCGGACATTTATGTGCCCACCGGCTTTACTCCCAATGGAGATGGTAAGAACGATAAGTTCACACCGTTTCCTGTTGGTATCAAGAGTTACAAATACTTCAGGGTCTTTAACCGCTGGGGGCAGTTAATCTTTTCCACCACTAAACTGCATGATGGTTGGGATGGTAAATTGGGTGGAAGAGATCAGCCAAGCGGAGCTTATGTGTGGATGATAGAGGGGGTCACTAAAGATGACAGGGTGATAACCAAAAAAGGAACTGTAGCGTTGATACGGTGATAGTTGATGCATAAATTTAAGCCCCATCTTTAAACTATGATGGGGCTTTTTCGTAACCAGAATATACAAGCCTGGTGCAATTATTGATAACCAAAGCAATGTGCTTTTCCTTTGCCACAGTATTTTGTGTACCTTGTAAGCTGATTCAGTACCTGTTTAAAACCTCTTATCCTTATTATTCCGTTATGAGAAGCAATCTGACGAAGTATCTGGTTCTCCTTTTCCTCACTTTTATTTTCTATGTACCCGTTTGGGCGCAAAGCTTTTCGTTCAGTTGCACAAAAGATACCCTGATTCCACTCTGCACTCCTGCAAATTGTTTTACGTTAAAAGCAAAGATCCCTGACATACATATTCAGTCTGGTTCTTATACAGTAAACCCAATTGGAGAAACACCATCAGGTTGTTTCCCGGTATATGTACAACCCAATGATCCTGGAGGTACTTCTGCCAACCTGCTGATTGATGATTTTTACAGTTCAGCATTCAATATTGGTTTTCCATTTCCTTTTTATGGGGTCACTTATAATAACCTTATTGTTAGCCCTAATGGTGTAGTGTCTTTTGATGCATCAAATGCGGGTACTCAAACACACTTCGGCATCCTTAGAGATTTTTTTGGACTAAGTGCTTTATCCGGAACACCGGAGAATTTACCCAGCAGTTTATACGACAGGGCTTTGATAATGGGGCCCTATCATGATTTGAATCCTGAAGAGCCCACTTCGCCTAATAGAAGGATACAATACCAGGCCATCGGAGTGGCACCACATCGAAAATGGATAGTAAGCTTTTTTGAAATGCCATTGTATTATAATAATGGTGGTTGCAATTTGCTGATTGAAAACACTCACCAGGTAGTGCTGTATGAATCAACAGGTATTATTGAAGTACTTGTTTTTAGCAAGCAGCCTTGTACCGCCTGGAACGATGGCCGTGCTATGATTGGTATTCAAAATTATGACCGTAACCAGGCATTGATGGTAATAACAGGCGGGCATCGGATCCACCATGGGGAACACCCGGAATGCAGGAAGCATATCGTTTTGTTCCTGCTGCAGGTGCTTCCCTTTTTAAAAGGGTAGAACTGTGTGATCTTAGCGGAACTGTACTTGTAACAGGAACAACAACAAGTTTAGGTAATGGAATATTAGAGGCTTCTTTCCCAAATGTATGCCCCGTTGTGGGCTCAACAGTAACATATATTGTCAGGTCTGTTTATTCAAAATTTGATAACCCCGCTATAGAAATATTTGGAACCGATACGGTAAGAGTTACAAAAAGTTCAGATCCTGATTTGTATGCTACTACCACGAATACAAATACTGAATGTTATGCATCCACAGGAACAATAACGGTAACTGTTCCACCCGGTACAGCACCACCGCCCTATCTTTTTCAACTGGATGGCGGCACTCCGGTTAGTGGTGGAAGCCCATATACATTTACGAATGTGGGTCCGGGTCCGCATATTGTTGTAGTCACAGATCCCACGGGAACATGCAGCAGTACCATTAATGTAACAATTAGCAGAAATAATTCTTTAACTGTCAATACCTCATCCACACCCACAGCCTGTGCAGGAGTATCAACCGGCTCTATTACTGTTACAGCAACCAATGGAGTGGGCCCTTATCTTTTTCAGTTAGATGGATTTCCGGCAGTACCCGGCCCCAACCCTTATACTTTCACCAATGTGAATAGTGGTAATCATAATATAGTTGTTTATGATGCCACTGGTTGTCAAACCAACGTTATTATTGAAAATGTGGCTACAGGTACAGGGGTTACAGGTTTTACTTCTTCCACAGCATCGTCCTGTGCGGCGATTGCTAACGGGAGTGTTACCGCAACTGCTACAGCAGGTGTGGCTCCTTTTACCTGGCAATTAGATGGTGGACCGGTAGTGGCCGGTGCAAGCCCTTATACTTTTACAAATGTTGCCTCCGGACTGCATGCAGTTACTATCTATGATAATATCGGGTGCAGTAATGTTATTAATATCAATGTTTCAGCAGGTCCTGGTGTTAATGGAACAACAAGCACCATACCTGTATCCTGCCAGGGAGTTAATAATGGAACCATAACTGCTACTGCTACATTCGGGACGGCTCCATTCGAATTTTCATTGGATGGGGGTGTTTTTCAAACTGGTTCCAACCCATATATTTTTACTGGTGTTTCTTTTGGTACGCATACAGTTGTAATCAGGGATATTGTTGGCTGCACCCGGTCGATTAGTGCAGATGTTTCATCAGGCCCGCCACTTCTTGCTAGTACAGCTTCAACTGCCACCGTTTGTAATGGAGCTTCCAACGGAACAATTACAGTAACACCCACTAATGGAACAGGGCCTTATACTTTTTCGCTGGATGGAGGTCCATTTGTCCCCGGAGCATCACCTTTTACTTTTACGAATGTTAGCTCGGGTCCACATACAGTTGTGGTAAGAGATGCACCCGGCTGTATCACCAATCTTATTAATGTAAGCGTAGCAGACGGACCTGTTATTACAACTACAGTCAGTAAAACAGATGCTTTATGTAATGGCGGTGCAACAGGAACAATAACTGTAGCACAACCTGTATTAGGTGTGGCACCGTTCCAATATTCATTAGATGGAGTAATATGGCAGGCCAGTAATAGTTTTACCGGCCTTGTTGCAGGTTCTTATACTGTTTTTTATCGCTCCGGTAATGGTTGCCAGGGTTCTCAACCAGTTACTATCACAGAACCAACGGCACTTACTGCTGCAACATCAACAGTACCTGTTGTATGTAATGGCGAGAATAATGGTATTATTAATGTGTCTCCGGCTGGCGGTGTATCTCCTTACCTGTTTTCTATTGATGGGGGTACCAGCTGGCAAGGGGGCAGTACTTTTAATGTAGCTGCTGGTAATTACACAGTTTCTATAAGGGATGCCAATAATTGTTTAATAACAAGCTTGGTATCCGTCACTGAACCTGCGCTGCTTACTGCTGCTTCTTTAAATACAAATGCCAGTTGTGATGGAGGAAATGATGGCCGGATAACAGTAAATGCCAATGGCGGCAATGCAAACTATGTTTATGCTCTTGATGGAATAAGTTTCCAGGCATCTAATATATTTAATGTTTCACCGGGCACATATACAGTTACAGTAAAGGATAATTTTGGTTGTACCACATCTTTCAATACAACAGTGGGGTTAACAGTAAATCTTTTTCTGACGCCTTTGACCGACCCGACCATTTGTAATGGAACATCTATTCAACTAAATGCTGTTTCAAACGCAACGATATATTCATGGTCACCGGGGAATGGATTAAGCAGTACTTCGATTCCGAATCCGGTTGCCAGCCCTTCCATCAGCACACAATACATAGTTACTGCTACTCTGGGTCGCTGTACTACCACTGACACTGTGATAGTCAATGTGAATAATGCACCGATTCCCAATGCAGGACCTGATGGAGATATTTGTTATGGACAGAGTTACACTTTGCAGGGTACAGGGGGCTTTCAGTATATCTGGTCACCGGCTATTTACCTCAGCACACCATCTATAGCTAACCCGGTTGCCACTCCGACTATCACAACAACTTATACTTTGTCAGTCATAGATGCGATTGGGTGCCGGTCTTTAGTGACAGATGATGTGAAAGTGGTTGTTTCAAGGCCAATGCGGATAAACACATTTCCGTTTGATACAACAGCTCATGCCGGAGATCAATTCCAATTATTGGCTACCTCAGCAGGGGTAAATTATACCTGGACACCTGCAGGGGGTTTAAGTAATCCTAATATTGCGAACCCAATAGTTACTGTTGGTGCCGTTGGTGAGGAAATAACTTACCAGGTTGTTGGCGTAACAGAAGAAGGTTGTAAAGGTGAAGGCTATGTAAAAATAAGAGTATATAAAGGGCCTGAAATTTATGTACCAACCGGGTTTACTCCGAATAATGACGGAAAGAATGACAAATTCACTCCTTATCCTGTTGGCATCAAAAGCTATAATTACTTCAGGGTCTTCAATCGGTGGGGCCAGTTGATATTTTCCACAACGAGACTGAATGACGGTTGGGATGGTAAAATATCCGGCCGGGAGCAGCCTGCCGGAGTATATGTTTGGATGATTGAGGGAGTAAGTAAGGATAACAAGGTGATTACTAAAAAAGGAACTGTAACACTGATAAGATAATTAATCAACCGGGGTTAATAAGTAGCTTTTATTTGGGTATAAAAATCATCCTGATACACTGGAATTAATGCGGCGGCTTTTTGGTGAAGTCTTATTTTTGCTCGCCTGATCTCTTCCGGCTTTCATCCGGATGAAAGGGAAAACAATAAAATTATGGTAGATGTAATACTCGGCCTCCAGTGGGGCGATGAAG
This sequence comes from Chitinophagaceae bacterium, assembly GCA_016719015.1. GTDB lineage: Bacteria > Bacteroidota > Bacteroidia > Chitinophagales > Chitinophagaceae > JJ008. The sequence goes on along the minus strand of JADKAZ010000005.1, from coordinate 43,071 downwards.
GAAAAGGAAAAATCGTTGATTTTTTTGCCAAAGACTATGATGTAGTGGCAAGATTCCAGGGTGGCCCGAATGCAGGGCATACTTTATATGTAAATGATAAAAAAGTGGTGCTGCACCAGATTCCTTCTGGTGTATTTCGGGCAGGAATCATTAACCTGATTGGTAATGGAGTAGTACTTGATCCAATAACATTGAAGAAAGAATGTGATACAGTGGCCTCATTTGGTATTGATTTGAAAAAAAACCTTTTTATTGCGGAAAGGACACACCTGATTTTACCAACACACAGGGCTTTGGATAAGGCAGCTGAATTATCAAAAGGTAACCAGAAAATTGGTTCTACTCTGAAAGGAATTGGACCTACGTATATGGATAAAACCGGTCGTAATGGTTTACGGGTTGGTGATTTGCTGGATAAAAATTTTACTACCTCTTATATCAAACTACGTTTAAAGCACCAACGTTTGTTAGACAATTATAATTTCCAGGAAGATATTACGGCATGGGAGGAAGAATTTTTTGAAGCACTTGAATTTTTAAAGGAATTGAATATTGTTAATGGAGAATATTTTATTAATAACCAGATAAAGGCGGGAAAAAAAATACTGGCTGAAGGTGCACAGGGAAGTATGCTGGATATTGATTTCGGTACCTTCCCTTACGTAACATCTTCCAGTACTATATCTGCAGGTGTTTGTAGTGGTTTAGGTATTGCCCCACAGCAAATACGGGATGTGATAGGTGTTACAAAGGCTTATTGCACCAGGGTAGGTAGCGGCCCATTTCCCACAGAATTAGATAATGAAACAGGTGAGGAGCTAAGAAAAACGGGGAATGAGTTTGGTGCAACGACGGGAAGACCCCGCCGCTGCGGCTGGATAGACCTTGTGGCCCTGAATTTTGCCTGTATGATAAATGGAGTGACGAAAATTGTAATGACCAAAGCAGATGTGCTGGATGCGTTTAAGGAATTGCAGGTTTGCACCGATTATAACTTCAACGGACGGGAAAGCCGGGAAATACCTTTCCAGATGGATAGGCAAAAGCCGGAACCCCGGTATCAATCATTTACGGGGTGGAATACGGATACGAGTGCAGCGAAAACCTATACGGAGTTGCCTGATAGCATGAAGATGTACGTTAAGTTTATTAATGAGTATCTTGGCGTCAATATTCACTTTATTTCCAATGGACCAGGCCGGGAACAAATTGTTGAAGTAGGGTAGATTTACCATATTACACATACTTTTTTTGTTACCGGGTTGTATAGGTTTTGAAAAGAATTAAAAAAACAATTTAAAAATTTGGCTAATTAAAAACTTCGCTGAAATTTTACAGCAATAATCCTGTAAAGACTATGCCAGTAAAACCAGATAAAGAAAAAAAGATCACGGGGAAAACTAATTCCGTCTCTGAGAAAGCATCAGCAAAAAAACCGTCTTCTAAGCCTACAAAAAAGGAAGAAGAAGAGGAGGATGATGATTTGGATGATGATGAAGAGGTATCCCCGTCCAAGAAAGCTGGAAAAGCAGCCGCTTCCAAAAAAGGTAAAGACGATGATGATGACGATGATGCTGGTGATGAAAAGCCCGATGATTGGGAAAAACCTGAAGAGGAAGAGGAATGGGATCCTGATTTTGAAGAATTTGACGTTCCTAAATCAACAGGGAAAAAAGTTGCAGGAAAGAAAGGTGCCGATGATGATGAAGATTTTAAAGTAGATGATGAATTCAAAGATTTGTTTGATGACAAGGACTTTGATGATGACGAGGATGATGATTATTAATTGTACCTTTTCCAACGATTGAATACTACAACTTCAACTATCTGCACTTTTACAATAAGTGATTTTGTACAAACGAAAGATAAAGTGTTGAACTGGGTACAACAGTTCAACACTTTTTGTTTTTTAGATAATCATCAATACCAGATTGAACCACACTCTATGGAATGCCTGCTGGCAGCAGGAGTAAAACGGCAACTTAAAGCAGATGCCGGGAATGCGTTGACTCAATTGCAAAAATTTATAGATCAAAAGAATGGCTGGCTATTCGGCCATCTGGGATATGATTTAAAAAATGAGGTTGAAACACTTTCTTCCTCCAATCCTGATAACATTAAATTTCCTGATTTATTCTTTTTCGAACCAGCGATTATTATCAGGCTTTCTGAAAATGAGTTGGTTATTGAAGCCGATGATCCTGCAGCAGTTTTTACTGAAATATTTGAAGCCATTGAATTTGCTGGTTCGTTTCAAACTCCCCTTGTAATACAAAATAGACTTTCACAGCAAGAATATGTTGCTATTGTTAATGAGTTAAAGCGGCATATACTGCGGGGAGATTGTTATGAAATCAATTTCTGCCAGGAGTTTTTTGCTGAGAATGTTATCATAAATCCAATAGCAGTTTATAGAAAGCTTAGTGCTATTTCTCCCAACCCCTTTTCTGCCTTGTACAGAATAGATGATCTCTGGCTGTTGTGTGCCAGTCCCGAACGGTTTATTAAAAGACAAGGCGATCAGATTTTATCGCAACCAATTAAGGGAACTTCAATAAGGATACCCAATGATGAAAGAAAAGATAGTAAGAGTAAAGAAGATTTAAAAAACAGCACCAAAGACCGTTCAGAAAATGTAATGGTTGTTGATTTGGTAAGAAATGACCTGGCAAAGATTTGTGAAGAAGGAACTGTCACGGTGGATGAGTTATATGGTATTTATTCTTTTCCACAGGTACACCAGATGATTTCAACGGTCAGTGGAGACCTGAAAAAGGATATTTTATTTTCAGAAATTATTCGGGCAATTTTTCCCATGGGCTCTATGACCGGGGCGCCAAAGAAACGGGTCATGGAACTAATAGAAGAGTTTGAACATACAAAACGGGGAATTTTTTCAGGGGCAGTCGGCTACATTTCACCGGATGGGAATTTTGATTTTAATGTGGTGATACGGAGTATCATGTACAATGCCGTATCAAATTACCTGTCATTCCAGGCCGGGTCGGGAATTACTTTTTATAGTGATCCTGAAAAAGAATGGGAAGAATGTTTATTGAAAGCCGCCGCTATGAAAAAGGTGCTGGAGGAAAATAATTCTGATTAGTTGGTACCGGTGTTGGTTGATTTCAGAAGCAATTGAATACTCTCTTCAAGGATCTCATATCTTTTGGCCACAAAAGTGTTCATCTTTTGGATTGGTAACCGCAATTCGTATTTACCCTCAACTGCAATCTTATTATCAAACCCGGGATTGTAATGGTCGAAGTTTGACTTCTCCATTTCAATATGCCTGAGAATTACTGCAGAATTGAATCGACCTGAAATAGTATAAGCGGTTGAGTTGTTCATTTCATCTTCTTTCAAATTTGAACTTCCATTCACCAGCAAATCTTTCATTTCTTTTTTAGTAACCGTCGTAACACCTCCTTCGCCTTCAAAAATATAATGGGTGCCGATAAATTTTTTGACATGATTCATCGACTCAACAGGAAGAAAATATTGCAAAGTCCAGAAATCTTTACTTCCGCCACTTTTACGGATGGCTTTATCTACATTGCCAGGGCCTCCATTGTAAGCGGCCAAAACCAGTAACCAGTCACCATATTTTTGATATAAATCGGTGAGTAATCTAGCCGCAGCATGAGTACTTTTATAATAATCTAATCTCTCATCCCTTCCTTGTCTGATGCTAAGTCCATATTGTTGGGCAGCAGCAGGCATAAATGCCCATGGGCCACAGGCTCCTGCCCATGATTTTGCATTGTATTTCAAGCCAGATTCAATCACCGCAAGGTATTTCATTTCAATAGGGACACCATGTTGAGCCAGCACTTCATCCATCATATCAAAATAAGGCTTTGCCCACTCCTTCATATTCAGAAACCCTTTTTTGTTCTTTGAAATGTAATTTTGAACAAAACTGATAGCCATCGGGTTCAGTTTTGCATTATTTGCACCATCGCCTGAAACAGCGGTGGTCAGTAAATCTTTAAAATCTTTTTTGGGATCTTTCAGGGGTAGATCAAGGGAGTCATTTTTAATAGATGTGTCTACAATCACCATTCCTCCATTCGATTCCTGATGAATACCTGCTGCTTTTGCGGTTTGCACCAACGAAAAGCCCAGAAAGCCAATTATTGATATTTGTCTTAATTTTCTCAAACTATATGATTAACAGTGAATTACAAACTTTTTTGCTCGAAAAGGAGCTTTGAAACTTGCAGCAAAGATACTTCATCAAACCGGTTTGCCATCACCTGGAGACTGAAAGGCATTCCATTACTATGTTTAAATAGCGGAAGAGAAATGGCAGGAATACCTACCAGATTAGCCATTACTGTATAGATATCAGCAAGATACATTGCTATAGGGTCGTCCATTTTTTCCCCAAACTTGAAGGCATTAACAGGGGAGGTAGGAAGTAAAATAAAGTCAAACTCATTAAAAATCAATCGAATATGTTCTGTTAAAATTTTTCTCACCTTTTGGGCTCTTGTAAAGTATGCATCATAATATCCGGCACTGAGAACAAAGGTTCCCAGCATAATTCTCCGCTTTACTTCTTTTCCAAACCCACCTGACCTTGTTTTTTTATAAAAATCTATCAATTCCACCCCGGGAGCATTTGTCCGGTAGCCATACTTTACTCCATCAAACCTTGAAAGGTTTGAGGAAGCTTCTGCCGTGGTAAGCACATAATAAGCCGGAACAATGTAGTCCAGGAGTTTAAACGGGACTGCTTTTACCTCATGACCATCCTGTTGAAGTTGTTCAATTTTCTTTTTTATTGCAGCAGAAATTTCAGGGTCATTGGCGGGTTGGCTTAATGCTTCTTCTAAATAGGCAAAGCGAAATTTTTTATCAGCTGATAAATTTTTTGAAAATGCTGGTACCTCTTTATGTGAAACAGTACTGTCATATTCATCAGCACCTGCCACTACTTCAAGTAAAACAGCAACATCGGCAATTGTATTTCCAAAAATACCTATCTGGTCAAAGGAAGATGCATACGCAATTAATCCATGCCGGGAAATTCTTCCATATGTAGGTTTTAACCCGATGATGCCACAAAAATCTGCTGGCTGGCGAACTGAGCCGCCGGTATCACTTCCTAGTGAAACCATACAAAGGCCGGCTTGTACGGCTACGGCTGACCCGCCTGATGAGCCACCTGGAACCCTTGTTTCATCCAACGCATTTACCACTTTTCCATAGGCAGAATTTTCATTGGTAGAACCCATGGCAAACTCATCACAGTTAAGGTTGCCTATAATAATAGCATCTTCTGCCAGCAATCTTTGAACAGCAGTAGCAGAATAAAGTGAGATGAAATTTTTGAGAATGTTGGAGGAAGCAGAAATCTTGTGGTCTTTGTAACAGATGACATCTTTCAATCCAATAATAACCCCGTGTAGTTTACCCAAGCGGTTGCCGGCTCTTCTTTTTTCATCTAATTGCCTCGCTTTTTCTGTGGCTTCTTCCGAATATACTTCTATAAAAGCGTTGAGATGTTTTGTAGCATGGATCCGCTGCAGGTAATGGTTGACTGCCAGTAAGCAGGTTGCATTTCCTTCCTGTAATTGGGCATGATATTGCTCAATGGAAGAGAACTCAAACAAATGAGATGGCTTTAAATGTGTATGTAAAATGCGATTAAAGGATTACTCTTTTACAGAGTTTTTTACTTCACTGGCACTCTCTTCAATTTCTTTCTTCACATTGGTTTTGGCGTCGTTAAACTCACGGACACCTTTACCTAATCCACGCATCAATTCAGGGATTTTTTTACCTCCGAATAAAAGCAAAACGATAACCAGGATAATGATTATTTCGTTAGTGCCAAGCATCCCTAATAATGTAGGTTGTATCATAATCATGAAAATTAGAAATCAAAGATAACAAGTACTTAAAAATAAAGGAATAATAATTGATAAATACCAGTGAATAATAAAAAAGCCCCGGCAAAATCCGGGGCTTCTCAATAATATAAAGGAAATTTTACTTTGTTGTTTCAGCAACAGCCTGGCGTTTTTCACGGATTCTTGCACTCTTGCCACTACGTTTACGCTGATAGAACAATTTGGCACGGCGTACATTACCAGTTTTGTTCAACTCAATTGAATCGATATTTGGTGAGAAGAAAGGGAATAACCTTTCAACACCCACACCATCAGAAATCTTACGAACGGTGAAACTTGCTGTTGCACCATTGCCTTGTTTTTTGATAACATCGCCTTTAAAAGACTGGATCCTTTCCTTGTTACCCTCAATAATTTTATAGTTAACAGTTACATTATCACCTGCTTTGAAAGCCGGAAATTCTTTTTTGCCGGTCAGCTGCTCATGTACATATGCGATAGCGTTCATAATTCTGATTTTTAGGGAGGGCAAAGGTAGGGGAAAACGGTTTAAAGTTTAAGGTTTAGGGCTTAAAAGTTTCGTGGAATTACCGGGTCTATGCGAGAAAATTAAAAGATTGCCATTGCAGCAACCTTAAACGCTTACACCTTAAACTTTTAAAAACCTTTACCTGGCCACATTTACAGCCCTCTTTTCCCGTATTACCGTCACTTTTATCTGGCCCGGAAAAGTCATTTCCGTCTGTATTTTCTGTGCTATTTCAAATGATAATTTATCTGATTCCTGGTCGGTTACCCTGTCAGCCTCTACGATTACCCGCAATTCTCTGCCGGCTTGTATGGCATAAGCCTTTTCAACCCCCGTGTAAGCCATAGCAAGATTTTCTAAATCTTTGATACGCTGCAGGTATTGCTGCATAATTTCTCTTCTGGCACCTGGCCTTGCTCCACTGATGGCATCACATGCCTGCACAATCGGGGAGATAACAAATTGCATCTCCATCTCGTCGTGGTGGGCACCTATCGCATTTACAACTGCGGGATTTTCTCCATATTTCTCTGCCAGTTTTGCACCTAATAAGGCATGGCTTAATTCGCTTTCTTCATCAGGAACTTTTCCAATATCATGTAGCAATCCGGCTCTCTTGGCTAATTTGGCATTTAACCCCAGCTCTGCAGCCATGGTAGCACAAAGGTTGGCTGTTTCCCTGCTATGCATGAGCAAGTTTTGGCCATATGAAGACCTAAACCTCATTCTTCCCACCATTCTTACTAATTCTTTATGAAGGCCGTGGATGCCTAATTCAATTACTGTTCTCTCACCAATCTCCATTACCTGTTCTTCAATTTGCTTTTTGGTCTTCTCCACTACTTCTTCAATTCTTGCCGGGTGAATACGTCCATCAGCCACCAATCGCTGTAAACTTAACCGGGCAATTTCACGACGAAGTGGGTCAAATGAAGAAAGCAGGATGGCTTCCGGTGTATCATCCACAATCAGGTCTACACCTGTGGCGGCTTCAATAGCCCTGATGTTGCGACCTTCACGACCGATAATCTGACCTTTTATTTCATCACTTTCCAGGTGGAACACAGTAATCGTATTTTCTATTGCATGTTCAGCCGCTGTCCTTTGAATAGTTTGGATAACTATTTTACGGGCCTCTTTTCCGGCTTTCAGTTTGGCATCTTCAATTATTTCCTGCTGTAAAGCCAGTGCTTTGGACTGTGCTTCATTTTTCAGACTTTCTATTAATTGTGCTTTTGCATCTTCGGCGGAGAGGTTGGCTATTTTTTCCAGCCGGCGGATATGTTCTTCCTGATGTTTTTCCAGTTCTGTTCTTTTGATATTCACTAATTCAATCTGGCGGTTCAGATTTTCTTTAATGGCTTCATTTTCCTTTACCTGCTTATCCAGCCCGGCTTCCTTCTGGTTTATAGTTTGCTCTTTTTGACGGATTTTGTTTTCCGTATCGTTTATCTTTTTGTTTTTCTCAAATACCTCTTTGTCGTGTGAAGATTTCAGTTGCACAAACTTCTCCTTAGCTTCCAGCTCTTTCTCCTTGCGGATGGTTTCAGCTCTTAGCTCTGCTTCTTTGAGTATTGTTTGTGACTGGAGTTCAGCTTCTTCTACTTTTAGCCGGGTATTTTTAGCAAAAATTAATTTACCCACTACAAGCCCCACAATGAGGGCGGCGACACCGATGATGATGTATAATATATTCGGATCCATGAATGTTTTTGTTTAATGGTGGCACAATGCTATTAATTAATAATAAAATCATACTCTGGTTAGTATGTAGTCTGCGAAGATACAAAACGGAAACTTATGGGAGAAATTGTAAAGCTGCCAGTTTCAGCCACCTAAAAGGGCACTTTTCCCGCATATTGGTTTCTACTTGCATGCCATTTCCCAGGTCGCTGAAAAGGACAATACCATCTTTCCCGGATAAAAAATATCAGAAAACAAAGGTATTTTACATTTAAAACCGGGGCTACTAATTTGCGTATCTGCCGAATTATATTCCTTTGCCTGTTAGCTGTAACAGCTCTTCCATCTCTTCATGCCCAAACCCATGCAGATTTTGAAAAGGAAATGGTGGAATTTTTTAACCAGGGAAAATTCGCCGAAGCTGTCCCCGTTGCTTTAAAAGCAAAAGATGCCGCTAAAAGAGAGTTTGGCGACACATCCGGTAAGTATATACTTGGTCTTACAAACCTTGCTTTCTTGTATGAGAAAACGGAGAATTATGCAGCTACTATTCCCTTGTATAAAGAAGTAGCTGCAATCCGGAAAAAAACGGTGGGGTCAGCCCATCCATCCTATGCTGTAACGTTGAATGATATCGGCAATTCATATTTTGCTCTGAAAGAATACAGCCTGGCCGAACCTTTTTATGCTGAAGCATTGGTTATTCAAAAAAAGAATTACGGTCCTGAACATCCGGAATATACTATCATCCTGAAAAACATAGCCTATTTATACCGGCTGCTTAACGAGCTGAATAAAGCCACCACCTGTTTTGAAGAGTACCTGGGGGTTGTCAAAAAATTAAAAGGAACAAATAGTGATGAATATGAAGAAGGGTTGAATGCCCTTAGCCTTGTATTGGTAGAAAACGGGAAATATGCTGCAGCCATACCCTTGTATAAAGAACTGGCAAAATTTTATGGTGATAAGCTCGGTGAGGAACATGAAAAATATTCAGACTTTATTAATGGATTGGGAAGATTGTACATGGAAATGGCTGATTTCAGCAATTCAGAGCTAATGTTTCGGAAGGCAATGGGAATTCGCAAAAAAAATGCAGGGGAAAATAGCGAATCATATGCCCAGAGTTTAAATAATATGGGAGTACTCTTTCGGAAAAAGGGTGACTTCAAAACTGCCCGAACTTATTATGAACAAGCGGTGGCATTACGTAAAAGGGTGGTAGGAGAACTGCACCAGGATTATGCGAATAGTCTGAGTAACCTGGCAGAACTCTGCGAGCAGGAAGGAGATTATGGGACAGCAGAGAAATATTACCTGCAAACGAATGCGATCATTAAGAAGGTATGGGGCGAAGAAAGTCCGGACTATGCCATGAACCTGAATAACCTTGCCAGCTTGTACGAACATATGGGCAAAAACAAAGAATCTGAACAATTATACAGGCAGGCAATGGCGATCCGAAAAAAAATATTGGGAGAAGAGCATCCTGATTATGCTCAAAGCCTCAATAACCTGGCAATGGTTTTTGGTAATACCGGCCAATATGGAGAAGCTGAAATATATTATAAACAGGCATTGGCAATACGGAAAAAGGTATTTGGTGAGGCTCATCCGGATTATGCGCAAACACTCAGCAACCTTGGCACTCTTTATAGTAAGATGGGTAAGTATAGCGAGGCAGAAGCATTATTTAAAGAAGCATTAGCGATCCGGAAAAAAAATACAGGTGAAGAAAACCCTGATTATGCATTGGTGCTGGATAACCTTGCCAGCCTCTATAATGAGATAAATGATTTCCGGGCAGCTGAACCCCTCTATAACACGGTAATTGCCATTCGAAAAAAAGTTTTAGGTGAAAATCATCCGGACTATGCCTCAAGTATAAACAATCTTGCAGCATTGTATCATAAAGAATCGAAATATGGCGAAGCCGAAAAAATGTATAACCAGGTAATTGAAGTGTATAATAAAACAACCGGGGAAGAGACGACCGGGTATGCAACAACACTTAATAATCTTGGGGAGCTTTACAGGAGTATGGGTAATTACAAAACTTCGGAATCTTTTTTTCTCCGGGCCCTGGCCATAAAAAAGAAATTGCTGGGTCCATCTCATCCCGGAACAGCTATTACTTATGCAAGCCTGAGTGCATTATATGCGGCCATGGGTAAATATGCTCTGGCGGAAGAATTTATTGAGAATTCAAACAATGTAGATATCCAATTTTTACAAAATAATTTTTCCAATCTCAGTGAATCGGAAAAAATGCTATGGTGGCAGGATGAAGCTTTTGGTTTTGAAATGGCTCCTTCATTGTTATATAACAATCCTTCGGCGTCCGCTTCTTTTATCAAAAAAACATTTACCCGCCAGGTTCAACTTAAAGGATTTATTCTCAAGGACGGCACTAAAATACTGGAGCAGGTAAGGCAGCAGGGTAGTGCAAAGCTGAAAGAGCTGCTGAATGAGTGGCAAACAAATAAAACCACACTGGCAAGGCAATATAGCCTTGCACCTGCTAAACGGATTACTGCATTAGACAGCCTGGAGAAACAAACGAATGAATTGGAGAAACAGCTGAATCAGCAATCCTCTCTTTTTCGCAGCAATCAGCAAAGCACCCAGGTTGGTTTTGAGGAGATACAGAAAGCATTGAAGAAAGAAGAAGCAGCTATTGAGTTTATTCGCTTTACGTACTTTAATAAATCATGGACTGACTCAGTTTTTTATGCAGCTTTTGTTGTAGTGCCTGGTATTGCAGCGCCACAGTTTGTAGTATTATGTGAAGAAAAAAAACTGGCTTCAATTTTAGATAAAAAAAATAATTCGTCTTCGGTTTTTGTAAAACAATTATACAGGGGACTGATTGTTGCTGAATCGGCCCAGGTAAATAGTAAAAGTGGAGATAGTCTTTTTAACCTTGTATGGAAGCCACTGCTACCTTTTTTAAAGGGGGTTAAAAAAATACATATGGCTCCGGCTGGTTTGCTAAACCGGGTTGCTTTTAATGCATTGCCAGTTGACAGCAATACTTACCTGATTGATAAATACCAATTGCGTCAATACAGTAGTGTACGACAAATAACTGAAATGCAGCCGCCGTTACAAGAACCTGCTGTTGTTGAAATTGTATTATTTGGGGGAATTGATTTTGATAAGACAGGTGCAGTCAAAAATGAAATAAACCCAACGAATTTGCCTGAAGCCATTCAGCGGAATATGAGTGGAGGTGCATGGCAGGGTCTTCCGGGTACCCTTGAAGAAGTGAATAAAATCAGCCAACTTTTTACAGCTAATAAAAAACAGGTAAGGGTAATTTCCGGAAAAAATGCTTCAGAGGAAAATTTCAAAGGACTAACAGGCCGGTCACCACGGATATTACACCTCTCAACGCATGGATTTTCATTGCCAGATGCAGCTAAAGACAAGAACAATAAAGCAAGTAACCAGTTTTCTCTTTCGGACAACCCTTTGTTACGTAGCGGAATTATTATGGCCGGTGCCAACACTGTTTGGAGTGGTGGAACAGCGTTGCCCGGTAAAGAAGATGGTATTGTAACCGCCTATGAAATTTCAAATCTTGATTTAAGCAGTACCGAGCTGGTTGTTTTAAGTGCCTGCGAAACCGCCCTTGGTGATATCAGGGGGACGGAAGGGGTTTTTGGATTGCAACGTTCATTTAAATTGGCGGGGGTGCAACAAATGATTTTAAGCTTGTGGCAGGTGCCGGATAAAGAAACTGTTGAGTTGATGAGTATTTTTTATGCGAACAAATTAAAAGGACTTGCTACGTATGATGCCTTTAATGCAGCACAGGAAACCATGCGAAAAAAATATTCTCCCTACTTCTGGGCGGCGTTTATCCTTGTTGAGTAATTACTATTCAAATAACTATTTCTCCGTTAGTTGGTTATCTAATAATCTTTCAATGGTACTCAACTGGTCGGACAGATTTTCTTTTAAGATACCCGCCGCAGCTCCGGCATGTTGTTCGGTAGCATACCAGATCAGCACCATGGCGATATAGTCCTGCATATCCTTGCCGGCAAACATGGTTTTGTATTCAATAATCTTGTCGTTGATTGTTTTAAGGGTCTTCCGGACTACTTCTTCATCGGAAGGGTTGATTTTGATTCGGTAGGTGCGGTCGCCGATAAGAGCGGAGATAGCAATTAATTCACTCATTTTATTGGAGTTTTCAATTTCATTTGATTATATTCGATACCCTGATTATCCATAGCCATTATCCATTGCAAGAACTAATTAATTAAGGACACCTAAGGAAACGATTTAAATTATTAAAACGTTTACCATGTTTGCTAAAGTTAAGTCATCAATTTTTATTGATGCATTACAATTTCAGCTGGATGCCCCCAAAGGTAATTGTCTTCGTGGTGTTTTAAGAGATGACCAGGGAAGTATTTGCCGTACTATTGAAAAGGATATTGATAATGACCGGGGAGAACTTACATGGGGTGGTCTCAATGATTTGCCTTATGGAAAATATACCCTTGAACTTTCACAGGGTGATGATGAAATGAAAATGAACCTGGTAAAACGGGTTTAGTTATTGTCCCAATAATGTAATACAGCGGTCAATTTCTTTTATGTAGCCGGTAATTCTTTTTTCAAATTCTTTCTTATCTGCCTCACTCATATCGCCGGTACTTACTTTTAATATACTTACCTGTTGTTTCAGTTCGTCAGCATTTTTTTGATGCACAACAATTTTTTGTTGTGCTGATGCCAGGTCTTCTTTCAATTTGCTGTTTTCTTTTTGCAGAGCAGCATACAGTTTCAACAAATGCTGAAGCTTATCCTGTATCCGTTTCAGATGTTGTTCGGTGTTGCTCATTTTCTGATTTCGGCTTGTAAATCTTTTTCCAAAGTCGTCATTATCTTACCCATCCAGCTATCGATCTCTTTATCGGTCAGTGTTTTTTCTTCATCAAGGAAAGTAAAGTTAACAGCTACTGATTTTTTACCTTCTCCCAGTTTTTCACTTTCAAAAATATCAAAGAGTTTGATATCCTGCAGTTTGTTCAGCTTTATCTTCTGCACTGATTGCTGGACCTGCTCCCAGGCCAATTCTTTGGCAACTATCATGGCGAGGTCACGTTGCACAGATGGATATTTAGGTAACTCTTTTACAGCCTTGGTTTGTTGGGCGGCAATAGTGGCCAGCACTGCCCAGTTGAGACTGGCGAAGAATACTGGTTGTTTGATACTGAATTTGTCAAGAATTTTTTTCTTTACTTCACCGGCACCACCGATAATTTGATTGTTTAGTTTGTAAACAATATGATTGTCCAGTTTGGGCACTTCTACTACTTCGATGGTATCCGGAGTGATGCCCAGTGATTTTAATACTGCATCAACTGTTCCTTTCAGAAAATAAAAATCCGAAGGATTGCTTTTGTGTTTCCAGTTGTCTTCGTTTTTATTGCCTGTGATGGTAATACAAAGATTTTCAGTTTCGTTATATTTTGCAGAACCGGAAGTACTGTATGATTTTCCAAACTCAAATAAGCGGAGCGAATTGTTCTTATGGTTAAGGTTATGGGCTACCACTTCCAACGAAGTTTCAAAAAGTGAATTGCGTAGTACATTCAACTCTGAACTCAGGCTGTTGAGCATTTTGACCATACTTTGTAACTCCTCTTCGGAAAAATAAGCTGCATTGGTGATGGAGTTGGTCATCATTTCATTGAAACCCTGACCAGCAAGATAGGTTGCCACTTTTTCACGATATACTTCGGTGGCATAGTTCTCTTCTACCGCCGGGGTAATGGTGATGGCTTCCGGGATCTCAATATTATCGAGCCCGTCTATTCGTACTATTTCTTCTACCAGGTCTGCAGGTAAGCTAATATCAGGTTTGTGATAGGGCACGGCTACCCGCAATTCATCAATTCCTTCTTTCAGTGTTTCAAAACCAAGGCTGTTGAGAATGTCTTTTACAGCATCGGGGTGATAATTTTTCCCACTAAGTTTTTTTATAAAATGCCATTTGATGGCGATTTCTGTTTTGGGCTTTTGGTTTGGATAAATATCCACAATACCGGAAGCAATCTCTCCACCACAAATTTCTTTTATAAGAATAGCGGCTCTTTTAAGCACATTCACAGTTGCGGAAATATCTGTCCCTTTTTCAAACCGGCTGGCTGCATCTGTTCTCAATCCGTGACGGAAAGATGTTTTGCGGATTGTTATTGAATCAAAGCAAGCACTTTCCAGGAAAATGTTTTTTGTTTTATTGGAAACACCACTGTGTAAACCACCAAATACCCCGGCAATACAGAGGCCTTCTTTTTCATCGCATATCATCAGGTCTTCTGCACTCAGCTTTCTTTCTTTTTCATCGAGGGTAACGAAAGATGTTCCCTGGGGCAGATTTTTTACAATAATTTTCTTTCCGGCAATCTGGTCGGCATCAAAAGCATGAAGCGGCTGTCCGGTTTCATGCTGGATGAAATTGGTGATATCGACAATATTGTTGATTGGACGGAGACCAATGGCTTTCAATTTTTGCTGTAACCATTTTGGTGAGTCTTTAATGACGACATTCGTAATGCTGATCCCGGAATATCGGGGACAGGCATTATCATTCTCCAACTTTACATCAATATTGAGAGACGTAATATCAACTTTAAAACCATTACCGTTTGGTAGTTTTGGTTTAATTTCTTTTTTATCGTGGTGACTTAAATAAGCACAAACATCTCTTGCAACACCCCAATGGCTCATTGCATCCATCCGGTTGGGAGTTAGGCCAATTTCATACACCACATCTTCGTATGGTTGAAAATAGTCGGGGGCCGGTGTGCCAATTTTTGCATCTGACGGTAACACAAGTATTCCTGCATGTGAAGTACCAAGCCCTATTTCATCTTCAGCACAAATCATCCCATAACTTTCTACACTGCGTATTTTAGCCACTTTCATCGTCAAAGGCTCTCCTGTGGTGGGGTAGATAGTAGTGCCAACTGTGGCTACTACTACTTTTTGACCTGCCGCTACATTGGGTGCGCCGCAAACAATTTGCAAAGGTTCTGCGCCTCCAATATTTACTTTAGTCAGCGTAAGTTTATCTGCATTAGGATGTTTTTCTGTGCTTAGTACTTCGCCAATCACTAATCCTTGAAGCCCGCCTTTAACCTCTTCATAGTTGGTCATACTCTCCACTTCCAGCCCGATAGAAGTAAGAATACGGCTTAATCTTTCCGGGTCAACTATTACAGGTAAATATTCACTTAGCCATTTGTAGGAAATCGTCATGTCCGGTATCTTCTTTTAATAGTTGCGAAGATAACGGAAAGAGAGGAAGTGATTAGTTGCGAACGATTACATCCGGTAGCAAATTGCACTGATATTCATACCAGCTCCCACTGATGCAAATAACACTGCATCTCCGGGTTGCAGGCTATGATCATCCCAAAATCCTTTTTTCACCATGTCAAATAAAGTGGGAATAGTGGCTACCGAACTGTTGCCTAGTTTATTGATGCTCATTGGCATAATGTGTTCCGGGATTTCCTTTATTCCGTAAAGTTTGTACAGGCGGCGGATAATTCCCTCATCCATTTTTTCATTGGCCTGGTGAATAAATACTTTTTTAATTTCCTGGATAGGTATTCCTGCTTTGTCTAAACAATCTTTCATAGCGGCTGGCACATGAAGCATTGCATACTCATAAACTTTTCTTCCTTTCATTTTGATGTAGCGAATGGCGGGGTCAGCCGAAGGGAAATTGCTTTTACCGAGATATAAGTAATAAGCCTCATCAAGACAATGACTTTGTACACTCCAGGAAAGAATGCCGCTGTTTGTTTCATCTTCAGGCTTCGATTCAAGAACTGTGGCGCCAGCACCATCAGAAAAAATCATACTGTCACGGTCGTACACATCAATCACCCGGCTCAAAGTTTCTGTTCCTACAATCAATGCTTTTTTTGCAATGCCAGCTTTAAAATAAGTATCGGCCTGAATAACTCCCTGGACCCATCCCGGGCAACCGAATATCAGGTCGTAAGCAACACAGTTTGGATTCTTAATACCAAGTCCATGTTTTACCCTTGATGCAAGGGCGGGTAGTATATCTGTCTGAATCGTATGTTTCATAACATTGCCAAAATTCTGGGCCAGGATGATCTGGTCTAATTCCTCGGGATCAATTCCACTATCTTCTATGGCAAGCTTGGCAGCGATAATGGCCATGTCTGATGAATTCATTTCTTCTGGTGCATAGCGTCTTTCTTCGATACCGGTTATCTGTTCAAATTTCTCTACAATTTCTTCTGTAGGAGTAGCGATACGATTTGTTTCCTCATCATAAAAATTCAATGAGGCAAAATCCCTGTTTGATTTGATAACAGGTGGAATAAAGCAACCGGTTCCGGTTATGATTGTTCTGGTACCCATACTGACAATGTATAAAACTAAAATTAAGATGGTGCCGTAAAGGTAGCATTCTATTGAAAATCATTAGTGATTTGAACGATTGTTTTTCCCTATTACATACAACTGGTTGTATTAATATTGCAATTCTTTTTTCTTTACATTCTTAATACCGTTATAATTGAAACTAACATTCCTTATTATATTGCTGATCATTATACTTTCTCTTTTACCGGTGCATTTGTGCTTTAAATATTTGCAAAGAACAATGCAGCCACGAAAATCTATGCAACGATTTATTATCTGGTTGTTGACGGCTTTTATTTTGATTTTTGTGTATACTTTTTTAGTGGTTTTTATCATCAAGATGCTCTTTCCGGAAGCTTAGAAGAATCTCCTTATTTTTACGTTACAACTACCAACTTGAATTTTAAAAACTATAAACAGATTTTATGGCGTATAATTTATTAAAAGGGAAACGAGGAATTATTACCGGTGCACTGGATGAGAATTCCATTGCATGGAAAGTTGCTGAGAAGGCATATGAAGAAGGTGCCACTTTTGTATTGACGAATGCCCCCATCGCCATGCGGATGGGTGAAATCAATAAACTGGCAGAAAAAACAAAATCAGAAATTGTTCCTGCTGATGCTACCAGTGTAGAAGAGTTGACAACCCTGTTTACCAGGTCACAGGAAATACTGGGCGGCAAGATTGATTTTGTGCTTCACTCCATCGGCATGAGTGTAAACATCCGGAAGAAAATTCCATACACAGAATCTAATTATGATTATTTCATGAAGGGCATTGATGTGTCTGCCTTGTCTTTTCATAAAATGCTGGCCGTCGCTAAGAAACTGGATGCCATCAATGAATGGGGTAGTGTGGTGGCATTGACATACATGGCGGCACAACGTACTTATCCTTTTTATACGGATATGGCAGATATTAAGGCTATGTTAGAATCTATAGCCCGTAGTTTTGGATATCACTATGGCGTTGATAAGAAAGTACGTATTAACACTGTTTCCCAGTCCCCAACCAAGACAACAGCGGGTACAGGTATCAAAGGATTCGGAGATTTTTTTGATTATGCTAATTCAATTGCGCCATTAGGTAATGCCACAGCAGAAGATTGTGCCAACTATTGTATTACTCTTTTCTCCGACCTCACAAGAATGGTAACTATGCAGAACTTATTCCACGACGGCGGATATTCTACCACCGGGGTGAGTAATGAAGTCATGACGAAATTAGGAGTAGAAGGATGATGCCCCTTGTTCCCCTAAAGGGGAGACTTAGATTTAATATTCATCATACTTTGAAAGATTCCTTAAAGTCTTTACGAGAATACTCCCTATCGGTAAGAAGTAAAAAAATTTTTTACCCCAGGATGACCAGCGACTAATAAATTCAAAATCTTTTGATTATTGCATTGCATTATCTCAGGTCAGAAATTTTTGGGAGAACTTGATGTCATTGAAAATTTCGATGTCTGCTTAACAGTAGCTCTTGTAGATAACTTATGAGAGGTGTTAAAACATTAAGCCTCCGATGTGGAGGCTTAATGTAAATTTTTATCTTGAATGAATCATTGACCTAAGTTCCCCTTTAGGGGACAGGGGCTTAATATTCATCTTCGTTAAACAAAAAATCATCCGTAGTTGGATAATCAGGCCAGATGTCTTCAATAGTCTCATATACATCACCACCTTCATCTTCCAGTTCTTGCAGGTTCTCCACTACTTCCAGTGGTGCTCCGGAACGAATAGAATAATCTATCAGCTCATCTTTGGTGGCAGGCCAGGGAGCATCTTCCAGGTACGAGGCTAATTCTAAAGTCCAAAACATCTTCGCAGGGGTTTAATTTTTAATGGGTTTTACACCCTAATTTTCGGCAAATGTAGCTTTATTACCGAATTTACCAAATCCTTAGTTGTACACGGTGTTTTCAATGGTTTCTTAAACTTGCCGGGCTTATTATAATTACAGTTTTTGTGAGTGGGTTGCTTTTAATGATATTTGATTAATCATTAAAGAAATAGGCTGCATGATTACCGGGAAAAATATTCACAAACGCTACGGAAAGGTGGAAGTTTTGAAGGGTGTTGATGTTGAAATAAATAAGGGAGAAGTGGTTTCTATTGTCGGCCCTTCCGGCTCTGGTAAAAGCACTTTACTGCATATTTTAGGGACATTGGACAAGGCAGATACGGGTGAAGTAAGTATGAATAACACCATTATCAACTCATTGAGCGGAAAAAAATTAGCCGCTTTCCGAAACAAACATATTGGATTCGTTTTTCAGTTTCATCACCTGCTGCCTGAATTTACTGCAGTAGAGAATATTTGTATACCCGGCTGGCTGGCGGGAAGAAAAAAGACCGAAGTGAAAACCGAGGCTGAAAGATTATTGAAAATGCTGGGCCTTTCGCAGCGAATGGAGAATAAACCCAACCAGTTATCAGGCGGAGAGCAGCAAAGGGTAGCTGTGGCAAGAGCATTAATCAATAAACCAGATATTATTTTTGCGGATGAACCTACCGGAAACCTGGATTCTGCCAATGCAAAAGAGTTACATCAATTATTTTTTGATTTAAGAAAACAGTTCAACCAGACATTTCTGATTGTAACACATAACGCAGAACTGGCACAACTTAGCGACCGGGTCCTGCATATGAAAGATGGAAAAATCGTTTAGGTTAGTCTTCTTTAAGGGTGGTTGGTGAACCATGTTTTCAATTCATCCATTGTATTGGCAGTTTTCGTTCCATCGGTCCACCAATCATGAAAGGTGAATGGATAAGTAATGATTCTTCGCTCAACTCCCAGTGTTCCCAGTTTAGTGTACATGCCTGAGCTTTGATCAGGCGTTACAACAATATCTAACTCGCCATGAAAAAAAATAGTAGGCGGGGCTGCTGCAGTGGCTGTATACCGGGGACTGCAATCCTGGTATCGTTGTGTGGCAGCAGGTGTAGATGGAAATAAAGGAACTCCTAAAAATGGTTCGAGGATAGAGTTGTAAATATTGAAATTGTAATAAGACATGGCGAATAAATCCGTTGGGCCTGCCATGGAACCGGCAGCTTTTACTTTTCCGCTTGCATTTCTTGTATAAGCATAACTTAAGGAAAGATGCCCTCCGGCACTATGTCCGACTATATATAACTTCTGACCATTAAAAGTGTGAACTGTTGACAACCGGAGTGTGTATTGCACTGCACTATCCAGATCATCCAGTTGCATTTTGTAATTATCTGGTTGGTTCAATGTAAGCCGGTAATTGATATTTGCTACGGCATAGCCCCGTTGCTTTAAACCATTCAACAGCCAGGTCAACTCATTTTTATCTCCTGTAGACCAGCCACCACCGTGTACCACCACTACTAATGGTGTTGTAGCTGTTCTGCCTGCGGGTAGTCCAAGGTCAAATTTCTGACTGGCATTTGCACCATAAGAAATATTAGTTATAGTTGTGTCTCTTAATGGCCCGGCAGGCGGGGGAGGAGGATTTATTATATCTGTAGGCTGACAACCTGTTAACGAAAGAATGGACAGTATTGATAGAGTAAAAAGATATATCCTCATATATAAATATTAGGTGATAGTACTAAAACGGTTGACTCTCTCTAAAAGTCTGACCGATAGAAAAAATAATTTAATGTAATAGTAAATAAAAATCAGCAGTAATACTAAACTCTTGGTTTCCAGGGAATTTCTCCCACATTTAATTGTTGACCGGTGTAGCGGCTAAGCACAAATAAATAATCGCTTAGTCTATTCAGGTATTTAATGATGATGGCTTCTACTTCAAGACTTTCCAGTTCCAGTCTTACACTGCAGCGTTCTGCCCTGCGGCAAACACAACGGGCAATATGCAATTGAGAAAGAGTAATATGCCCGCCAGGTAAAATAAAATTTTTCATAGGCGGAATACTACCATTCATGCGGTCTATTTCTTTTTCCAGTAATTCAACATCAGTTTCTTTCAGGTCTGGTATCCTCATTTTAGGTTCTTTAATGGGGTCGCAGGCCAATGATGATCCGATGGTGAAAAGCCGATCCTGAACTTCGAGTAAGGTGTTCTTTCCTTGATCATCGGTCAGTAAGTCTCTGCACAGGCCGATATATGAATTCAGCTCATCCACTGTTCCGTAAGCTTCAATGCGAAGGTGTGACTTGGGGACTTTGGTGCCTCCAATCAATGAAGTAGTACCATCATCACCTGTTTTGGTATATATTTTTATTGCCATGGGAAGAAGTTCATTGTTGATGGTTCATAACTCATTAATGAACCGGAAAGCTGAATATTAGTATAACAAAAATAGAAGGTCTTGGTTTGTAATTTGTTAAGAGAATTTACGGTTCTTTAGGAATCTTCTATGTACCATGAACCAGGAACTCTTGTTTCTTCCGGTCACTTTCAATAATACCATCCCTCAATCTCACAATCCGGTGTGCATGATTGGCAATATCTTCCTCATGGGTTACTAATATTACCGTGTTACCCCTGTTATGTATATCACCGAAAATCTCCATGATTTCCTGCGATGTTTTGGAATCAAGATTTCCGGTAGGCTCATCCGCCAGAATGATGGAAGGGTCATTTACTAATGCTCTTGCAATAGCCACCCGCTGACATTGGCCACCGGAAAGTTCATTGGGTTTGTGATGGCTTCTGTCGGTCAGGCTTACCATTTCCAGCACCTGCCTGGCTTTTTCAGTCCGGAGTTTTCTGGACATGCCGGCATATACTAATGGTAGCGCCACATTTTCAAGTGCAGTTAATCTCGGGAGTAAATTAAATTGCTGAAATACAAAACCAATTTCCTGGTTACGAACTTCTGCCAGATCATTGTCCTCCATCTGGCTTACATCCTGTTCATTCAAAATATATTTTCCACCGGTGGGGGTGTCAAGGCAACCAAGAATATTCATCAGGGTGCTTTTGCCGGAACCAGAAGGTCCCATCAATGCGACATATTCGTTTTTGAGAATGTTCATGGAAATGCCTTTCAGTACGGGCAACTCCTGCTTACCCATGAAGTAGCTTTTCTGAATGTTTTCGAGATGAATAATTGCTTGCGGCATTCTATTTCTTTATCACTTTGGGTACTTTGAAGAATTGTTCGTCATGCAGCGGTGCATTTTTTAATGCTTCTTTCCGGCTGATGGAGCCTTTTATTTCATCTTCCCGTAACACATTTACTTCATTACTCATAAACAACATCGGCTCTACTCCTTCAAGATTAAGTTCATTCAGTTTTTCTACAAAGCCAATCATACGTTGAAGGTCGTTTTTAATCTCCCTTTTCTCCGTTTCATCGAATTGCAGCCTTGAAAGATGGGCCAGTTTATCCACCATTGCATCATTGACTTCCATTATGCAAATATAGTTTTTAGTTTGTTGTTTATGGTTGTGGTTAAGCCGGCCAGCCTTGTGGCTCCTTTACTTTGAACAAAAACTACAAACTATAAACCACAAACTTCTTTTTATCTTCGCCGCCCATGGATATGCAGAAGAAAATAGTAATGAGTGGCATCCGGCCTACTGGTTTTTTACACCTGGGCAATTATTTTGGCGCTGTAAAAAATTATGTGAGGATGCAGGAGGAGTTTGAATGCTATTTTATGGTGGCCGATTTACACTCCCTTACCACACACCCGGATACAAAAGAATTAAAAACAAATGTACACCGGGTCTTATCAGAAAATATTGCCTGCGGCCTTGACCCGGATAAAGCATCATTGTATTGTCAGAGCCATGTGTACGAAACGTCTGAATTGTATTTATACCTGAATATGCTGGCTTATATTGGCGAGTTGGAAAAAACAGTGACATTTAAAGATAAAGTGCGGCAACACCCGGAGAATATTAATGCAGGTTTGCTGACTTACCCTGTATTACAAACGGCAGATATTATCCTGCACCGGGCATCCTATGTACCTGTAGGTAAAGACCAGGAACAGCATTTAGAAATGGCCCGCAATTTTGTGAACCGTTTTAATCACCGTTATGGTGATGTCTTTCCGGAGCCACATGCTTTTAATTATGGAGATGAGTTGGTAAAAGTGCCTGGCCTTGATGGAACTGGTAAAATGAGTAAAAGTGAAAACCAGTTGGCTACACTTTATTTGTCTGATGATGATGAATTGATTCGTAAAAAAGTGATGAAGGCAAAAACAGATAACGGGCCTACAGAGCCCAATTCACCCAAGCCGGATTACATAGACAATATTTTTGGATTGATGAAGTTGGTCAGCAGTGCTGAAGTGGTTAATAAGTTTGAAAGAGATTACAGTAACTGTACTATCCGCTATGGCAACATGAAGAAACAACTGGCGGAAGATATGGTGACATTTATCAGCCCAATACGGGAGAAAGCAGAGGCCATCCGCAATGATGAGCAGTACCTGAAAGAAGTTATGGAAATGGGTGCAGAAAAGGCACGGAAAAGCGCTAAGGCAACAATGGAGTTGGTGCGACAGGCAATGGGACTCAATTATTTTGCCCCCAACCCCTAAGGTGGGGAAAGAAAACAAGAACAATTCTTTGGGGTATAAAAAGATTTTCTATATTCAGTTTTTCAAATAGGGATTATTAACTATAAAACTAAGTTCTCCTACAGGGGACAGGGGCATGGCAAAAGCAAAAAAACCAAAACACATCGCAGTAGCCGGAAATATCGGTGCCGGTAAGACTACTTTAACTGAAATGCTTAGCAAGCATTACAAATGGATTCCCAATTTTGAAGATGTGGATCACAATCCTTACCTCATGGATTTTTATGAGGACATGCCCCGCTGGAGTTTTAACCTGCAGATATTTTTCTTAAACAGTCGTCTCCGTCAATTGGTAGAAATACAAAAGGGAACGGAAACGGTTATCCAGGACAGAACGATTTATGAAGATGCCAACATCTTTGCGCCCAACTTGCATGAGATGGGATTGATGAGTAAACGGGATTTCGATAATTATTTTCATTTCTTCCAGACTTTAAAAACATTAGTACAGCCACCCGACCTGCTGATATACCTGAATGCTTCCGTTCCAACATTAGTGGGACAAATACAAAAGCGAGGGAGGGAATATGAAGAGAATATCCGCCTGGATTATCTAAAGAAACTGAACGAATACTACAATAAATGGATCGCCGATTACAAAGAAGGCCCATTGCTTATTATTGATGTCGATAAGAACAAATTCGGCGAAAAGGATGAGGACTTCGGCGAGATAATCCGGAAAGTAGATGGACAGTTGTATGGCCTCTTCTAAATAAACCATTATGAGGAAATTATTTTTATTGCTTTCCTTATTCCTCTCTTTATATACTTACTCACAAGAATTTACAGACACCACTTTCTCTGTCCGGGGATTTACCTGTCAATGTAAATTCAATTTCAATATTGAAGATGACAATAAAATATTTGACCGTTCTGAAACACCAGCTCATTATCCGGGCGGCCAGGAAGAGTGGAAAAAATTCGTAAAGAAAAATATGGACAAGGGCTTTAAGGGTAATCACCCGGTGGAAGTCCGCTTCGAGGTGAATAAGAACGGTGATCTTTCAGCTTTTCTTTTACTCAACAAGGCCCCTAATCAGAAATACGAAGAAGTATTGCGGCTTTTAAAATCGTCGGGTAAATGGTTCCCTTCTGTACAAAAAGGCTTTTGTGTAAAGTCGTATGTCAGGCTTTCTTTTGAACTTTAATAATCGGCCCAGTCAGCATATTCTTCCAGCATTGCTGCAATTTTTTTTAGCCATAGCAACTGTTCTGTTTTGTTGATACTGTGATTGGTTTCTTTATCGTATTGATTTTGTGTGTCTTCTTTTTCTTTGGTTACATCCCGATAAATTTTCTCAAGATCTTTATTGTAGGTTTTTTTATTGAACTCATATTCACTCATTTTTTTATGCAGCTTGCGGGCAAAAATTTCTGCAATATCAAAATGACCTTGTTCATGACTTAATATATAAGCTGTTTTATGTAAACCCCATGACCGGGTTTTAGAAAACCGTGAATATATTTTATAACTGAAACTCCTGCTGGTAATATTGTAATTTATGCCCAGGTAAGTAGTAGTAGATGCCGCAGCATCACTATCAGGGTTGGGCCTGGCTTTATAATCTGCCCAGCTTAATTTACGGGAGGGATCCCATTCCAGTACTTCTTCGTTGCTGCTTTGCGAAAACAATACCGAAGGAAATAATAATAAAATTAAAAAGTATTTCAACAGATATTTCATTGTAATAAATCAACGTAAAGTCGTAATAAAAGTTTTATGGGCTGCATAAGAAGCCGTTAAATAAATGAAAAACCCCATCTCGTTCATAACGAGACGGGGTTATCTCAAAACCGTCCAGGGTTTATAGCTTATACTTTAGGTGCGGCTGCCAGTATTTCAGCAGACACTCCATCAGCGTATTTTTCAAAATTCTTTACGAACAGCCCGGCCAGGTATTTCGCTTTTTGTGTGAAAGCAGTCTTATCCGACCAGGTATTAACAGGATTCAAAACTTCAGCGGGTACATCCGGGCAAGTTGTGGGGATAGCTACTCCAAAGGTGGGGTCAGTTACAAATTCAACATCATTCAACTTTCCTTCAAGAGCCGCAGTTATCATTGCCCTTGTATATTTAAGTTTCATCCGGCTTCCTGTTCCATAAGGACCTCCTGTCCAGCCGGTGTTTATCATCCACACATTCACTTTATGTTCCTGCATTTTTTCTCCCAGCATTTGCGCATACCTGCCAGGATGTAAAGGAAGAAATGGTGCTCCAAAACAAGCACTGAAAGTTGGTTTAGGCTCAGTAACTCCTAATTCTGTACCAGCCACCTTTGCCGTGTAACCAGAAATAAACTGGTACATGGCCTGGCCAGGTGTTAACCTGGAAATAGGGGGCAGCACTCCAAATGCATCACAGGTAAGGAAGAAAATATTTTTAGGCAACCCGCCTATCGATGGTTCCAATGCATTACTGATAAAATGTAATGGATACGAAACCCTTGTATTTTCAGTGATTGAACTATCGTCAAAATTTATCTTGTTGGTGCCGGGAAAGAAAGTAACATTCTCAACCAATGCACCGGGGCGGATCGCATGAAATATTTCTGGTTCCTTTTCTTCTGTAAGATTGATCGTTTTTGCATAGCAGCCACCTTCAAAGTTGAAGATATTGTCAGACGTCCAGGCATGTTCATCATCACCAATCAGTTTACGGTGAGGGTCTGCACTTAATGTTGTTTTACCGGTGCCACTTAAGCCAAAGAAAATTGCTGTATCGCCATCATCACCCATATTAGCACTGCAGTGCATACTCAATACATTTTTTTCATGCGGTAAAATGTAGTTGAGTATAGTGAATATCCCTTTTTTGGTTTCGCCGGTGTAACCAGTACCGGCAATTAAAATCATTTTGTGTTTGAAGGAGACAATAGCTCCATTATGCTGGCGGGTGCCGCATTCCCTGGGGTCTAATTTTAAACCTGGGACACTTAATATTTGCCACTCTGGTTCAAAGTTTTCCAATTCTTCTTCCGTAGGGCGAAGGAACATATTATAGGCAAACAGGTTGTTCCATGGTTTTTCATTTATTACCCGGATATTTAGCCGGTAGCGGGGATCTGCACAAGCATAGCAATCCCGGACCCAGATTTCAGGAATAGTGCTGAGATACCCGGTAACTTTTTTAAAAATAATGTCGAAGTATTTAGGTTCAAGAGGAATATTAAATTCATTCCAGTGTACAGAATCCGTTGTGGTTTCATCTTTAACGGTAAATTTATCTTTAGGCGACCGCCCCGTAAACTCACCGGTTTGAATTACCAATGCGCCGGTATCATTCAATACACCTTCGCCAATGCGGATAGTGTCTTGTACTAATTCTTCCGGAGATGATTGATAATGAATAGATTCAGTGTTTTTTAATCCCAGCTTAAGCAAGTTTTTCACAGGGATAGTAATAGTAGGAACAGACATAATTAGCAATCAAATTTGTTGAAGGAGCAAAGGTAAGTATCAAAACTATTTAAACACAAACAAGTGTTAGTAATACACATTAAATGGAAGCTAAAATTTTACTACGCCTGTTGGGAGTCATTCATTTTGTTCTTTTCACCTTGCAATAAATCTGCCTAAAACCCGAAAATGTTGAAAATCGTTCAATTCTTATTCTCTTTTCCAGTTTTGTGATGAAAGATATTTGGCTGATAAGTTTGCTTATTATCTTTAGAGCAATATTTAATTGCTTGCTTTAAACGAACCAAACCTTAGCTCATGAAATATTTACCCCTCAACAAAGACATCTTTATTGAAAACCGTAAACGGTTTGTCGGCCAGATGCAAAAAAAATCCATTGCCATTTTTGTAAGTAATGACGAAGTATCTTCTAATGGCGACGCTATTTACAATTTTAAACAAAACAGCGATTTATTTTGGCTCAGTGGTGTTACACAGGAAGACAGCATGGTAATTTTATTTCCTGATAACCCTGATCCAAAATACCGTGAAGTACTGGTATTGGTCCGCCCCAATGAATTAAAAGAGAAATGGGATGGCAAAAGATTGCGGGTAAATGAAGCACAGGCGATGAGTGGTATTACAACTATAGTTTGGCTGGACAGCCTTGATGGATTGTTGCAACCATGGATTCACCTGGCGGATAATATATACCTGGACAGTAATGAGAACGACCGCAAATCGAATCTCCTGAGAACAAGAGAATACCGGTTTGTTGATGAAATGAAAAGCCGCTACCCGCTGCATACGTATTTACGGGCAGCAAAGATCATGAAAGAATTGAGAGGCGTTAAAACTGCATTGGAAGTAGAAGTGTTACAAAAGGCCATCGATATTACAGATAATACATTCCGTCGGTTGTTGAAATTTATCAAACCGGGTGTGATGGAATATGAAATAGAAGCAGAAATATTTCATTCTTTCCTCAGCCAACGGGCTACTGGTCCTGCTTACGGCAGCATCATTGCCAGTGGCGACAGGGCCAGAACATTGCACTATGTAAGTAATAATGCTGAGTGTAAAGATGGAGAGCTGATATTAATGGATTTTGGTGCCGAGTATGGTGGTTATTGTGCCGACCTTACAAGAACTGTTCCGGTGAATGGAAAATTTGGCCGGCGGCAAAAAACAGTTTATAATGCCTGCCTTCATTTACATGATTATGCAAAAAGTATTTTGAAACCGGGGATCAGCATTCTTGATTATACAGATAAAGTAGGCGAAGAAGCTACGCAGCAATTTTTGAAAATTGGGTTGATTAGAAAATCAGATGTAAAAAATGAAGACCCCGAAAACAGGGCTTACCGCAAATATTTGTACCATGGTATTTCTCATCATCTTGGTATTGATGTACATGACCTGGGAACAAGAACAGAACCAATTAAGGCCGGTATGGTATTTACTGTTGAACCTGGTATTTATATTGAAGAAGAACAAATGGGAATACGGATTGAGAACAATCTCTGGATAACAAAGAATGGGAATAAAGATTTGATGAAAAATATTCCAATTACTGTAGAAGAGATTGAAGCTTTGATGAAAAGATAAGACCACGTTCGACAGTCAACAGTCCATAGCAGAACCCTGAAATTTGGAGAGTAATAAAGCGTAGTATGGCATTTAAGTTTGAGAATTTAAAAGTATGGCAACTTTCACTTGAACTAACAGATGAGATTGATTCGCTTGCTCACTCTTTTCCTAAGCATGAGGTATATTCTTTATCGAGTCAGATTAGAAGGGCGGCTAACTCTGTTTCGTTAAACATAGTAGAAGGGTCGACTGGGTTAACAAATGCTGAATTCAAAAGATTCCTGGTAATTGCAAACAGGTCGGCTCTCGAAGTGGTGGGTTGCTTATATTTGGCAAGAAGGAGAACTTACTTAACGGATGAAAAATTTACCAATCTATATAACCAGGTTGAAATTTTAGTTAAGATGATCCAGGCTTTAATAAATTCGCTAAACGAATAAAATTATAAACAGTTAACGACCCGCTGTGGACTCTCGTCCGTTGACTGTTGACTATACTATGAAGCAAATCCCCAATCTCTTTACATTACTGAATCTTGTTTTCGGCTGTTTGGCTATTGTCTTTACACTGCAGAATGGTATTATGATAACTGTGAATGCTGAAGGCACAGAATTGCTCTACATCCCTGAAAAAATATGGATGGCCTCGCTTTTTATTGGAATAGCCGCTTTAGTTGCTTTTTTGGATGGATTTGTGGCCCGTCTTTTTAAAGCCAGTTCCGAAATGGGTAAGCAATTGGATTCATTAGCTGACCTTGTAAGTTTTGGTGTAGCCCCGGGTTTGATTCTATACCAATTTTTGCGATTAAGTTTTGCTCAACATCCCGGAGGGGTTGTTTCAATGATTATGTTGTTGCCTGCCTTCTTATTGCCCGGTGCGGCAGCATGGCGGCTGGCTAGATTTAACCTGGATACCAGTCAGTCATATTCTTTTAAAGGAATGCCGGTACCGGCAGTGGGGCTTTTTGTCGCTTCCCTTCCATTAATATACTGGAATGTAAATGATGAAAGTATCAGAACACTGTTGCTCAACAAATGGTTTTTGTATGGGTTGATACTGGCACTCTCCTGGTTGATGGTTTCTACTTTACCATTGATGGCATTGAAGTTTAAAGATTTCAGCGTTAAGAATAATTTGCCGAAATACTTTAATCTTAATAAGTTTGCCCTGATTTATTTTAAAATGGCTGGCAATGCCGGTAATAGTGCTTGCTTATGTTCTTATATCTTTGCTCTTCAAAAACAAAACAGCATGACCTACACTGTTCAGATAAAAGTAATGCCCCTGAAAGAATTATTAGACCCGCAGGGAAAAGCCGTGATGGGAGGTTTGGAAAATCTTGGCCTCAGCGGCGTGGAAGATGTGCGGATAGGAAAAAATATTACGCTCCAGGTAACTGCTGATTCACCGGATAAAGCAAAACAAATTGCAGAAGAAGCCAGTAAGAGATTATTGGCTAATCCTGTGATGGAGTACTTCGAAATCAGTACAACCCCCAACCCCTAAAGGGGAGTTACGAAGCTTCATATTCACTAACAACGTCTTTCTATATTGAGTAGCTCTCCAACAAATGAAGGACACAATTTAACCCCTGGGCCTCCGGCCCTTGGCGAAGGTGGGAACGAAGTTCTGGGGAATCTTTATCTTAGTTCCCACACCCATCGGCAATCTTAAAGACATCACCCTCCGGGCAATTGAAGTATTAAAAGAAGTGGATCTTATTTTGGCAGAAGATACAAGAACTACATCTCACCTGCTGAATCATTACCAGATCACAAAACCACTTTCTCCTTATCATCAGCACAATGAACATAAAGTGCTGCATCATTTGGTAAGCCAGTTATTAGAAGGAAAGAAAATGGCGGTGGTAACAGATGCAGGCACTCCCGGTATTTCCGATCCGGCTTTTTTGTTGGTAAGAGAATGTATTAAAGTTGGTGTGAAAGTGGAATGCCTGCCTGGTGCCACGGCTTTTGTACCAGCATTAGTAAACAGTGGTATCCCCACCAACCGTTTTTGCTTTGAAGGTTTCTTTGCCATTAAAAAAAGGAAGGCAAACTTTGCTGAAGCAACTGGCAGACGATGAAAGAACGTTGATCTTTTATGAGTCGCCCATGCGGTTAGTGAAAACACTGGAAGAGTTTATCATTTATTTTGGAGCAGACAGGCAATGCAGTGTAAGCCGGGAATTGACCAAGATGTTTGAAGAAAATAAACAGGGCACATTGCGGGAAGTAGCGGACTACTTTAACCAGAAAACAGTGAAAGGCGAGATAGTGATTGTAGTGGCAGGGAAAGATTAATAGCATTTTATTATGAAAAGCTGTCACTATTTTTGCCCCTGAATTCTTTCATTTAAAACCACATATTTATGAAATCCATTCGCTTACTTGTATGCCTGACTACTGTACTGGTAATTTCTACCGCCGGAAATGCGCAGGTAACTTCTATTCCTGAACAAGCCAAAGAAAATTTTTTCAAACAATATCCTGATGCTAAAAATGTGCAATGGGAGAATGATGTCGTGAATGTAAATGTCCGGTTTGAACAGGATAGCAATAAAATGAATGCTGAGTACAGTAATAAAGGTATCTGGAAAAGAACCCTGAAAGAATGGACCTATGATAAACTCACCAGCGATGTTAAAGAAGGATTTTCAAAAAGTAAGTATGCTGGTATGCAGGTGCTTGATGTTGAAGTGTTGTACCTGCCCGGGTATGTAATACAGTACCGGTTGAAAGTATCAAAGAATAATGTAGAGAATAAATTCCTTTTTTTTAATACCGAGGGAAGGCTGATAAGAACTACTGTAGCAATATGATAAGACAAAAAAACCGGCGACTGCCGGTTTTTTTTGTCAATAGAATTTATTTCTTCTTTTTCTTACCACAATTCAGGTGTATTTGTAACCCAGCACCAAAAGAAATATTATTACTTGAGCTTTCGTAAGTATACACTGCATCGGGTAATGACGGGTATTTATATACCGTATTATATTGATAATTGGAGTGGGTATAACCTATGTAATACTGTATCCCAACCGTCTCATTGATGAAGTGCTCATAACCAAACTTAACACCTGCATTCCAGGGATGGTATTTTTCATATTCATATGTGTAGCCAGTTCCTGTGTTAGGGATATATTCTCCTTTGTAGCCGGGATAAAAAGTAATGCCAGTACTTACTTCCGCAAAAGGCTGTCCCTTTCCACCATTGTTTCCAAAGTAAAAACGGCCAAATGGGCCAAGACCGAAATAGCCATAATTGCTTTTACTTTCTGAAGTGTTACTGCTGTAATTATTACTGTTGTCATTTTTGGAATTGCTGAACCCCACAGTAAAATAAGTGCCCAGGATTACATTGTCAGAAATATAATATCCCACAGTCGGGTAAATTCCCAGGTTAAATGAGTTATTATCTGAATAACTAATATTGGTTGAACCAACTGTTCCGCTTTCACTTTTTCCAAATGAATAACCGGTGCTTCCCAAACTGGCCCCTAAAAGCCAGTTCCCTTTTTTGTTTTGTGCCTGCATAGCTAATGTTGTAAATAATGCAAGGGCACAAATGCTGATTTTTTTCATAAATAGTGTTTTAAGGTTAAAATAGTTTAACGGCGCAAAGTTCTGACCGAAAATTTATTTTTCCGATACTACTTTCAGGTATTTCACATTTATACCGACGTTGTGTATAAAAAACGGAGTAAAAACACTATCATAGGACAATAAAAAACACTCACATCACTTTACGGTTTCTTTTCTGAATCCCGTACAAAAAATTCTTCCGCAGAAAAGGGTTTCTCTGCTGGAAAAATGAATGAATAACCGGCAATAAATTTTGTTTTTACCATAACATTGGTTTGACGAAATTTACCACTTCAAACGATATTTTAATGAAGAAGATTTTTGTATTATCAATTTTTACTTTCCAGCTATCATTGGTCATTTTTGCCCAGCCTGACCGCTGGCAGCAACGGGTAAAGTACACGATGAATGTTGACATGAATGTGCAAACCAATCAGTTTACCGGTAAACAAAAACTGGAGTACACCAATAATTCTCCCGATACGCTAACGAAAGTTTTTTACCATCTCTATTTCAATGCTTTTCAGCCAGGAAGTATGATGGATACCCGTAGCAGGAGGCAAGGAGCGGTAAATGGCGGAGGCGGCAGGCCGGATTGGGACAGCCGGGTGAAAGACAGGATTGTGAATCTTAAACCTGATGAGATCGGGTATCAGAAAATAATCTCGCTGAAAATGAACGGACGTCCACAGGTATACACTGTATTGGAAACAATTCTGGAAGTAAAGTTGGATAAACCAATTCCTCCAAGATCAAAAGTTACGTTTGATATGGAATTTGAAGCCCAGGTACCCTTGCAGATTCGTCGTAGTGGCAGAGATAACCCCTCTTCAAAAGTCCGTTATTCTATGAGCCAGTGGTATCCTAAGTTATGCGAATATGATTATGAAGGCTGGCATCCTACTCCATATGTAGGCCGTGAGTTTTATGGGGTGTGGGGCGATTTTGATGTCAGCATTTCCATCGACAAAAAATATATGCTGGGCGGAACCGGTTATTTGCAAAATTCTAATCAAATCGGTTTTGGCTATGAAGAGAAAGGCACTAAAGTAAAAAAACCGGCTGGCGAAAAATTAACCTGGCGATTCATTGCCCCCAATGTCCATGACTTTATGTGGGCAGCTGATCCGGAATTTATTCATGTATCGAGAAAGCTGAGAGATAGTCTTACCATTCATGTATTGTATAAACCTACCAATTCCAGTGCAAAATCATGGGAAGACTTGTTGGATATGGCCGAAAAGGCATTGCCTTTTATAGAAAAAACCTTTGGAGTGTATCCATACAAACAGTTCTCCTTTATTCATGGCGGAGATGGTGGTATGGAGTATCCGATGGCAACCTTGTGTATTGGTCCGGGTGCTGCTTTACATGAATGGATGCATAGCTGGTATTATGGTTTGCTGGGAACGAACGAATCATTATATCCGTGGATGGATGAGGGATTCACCCAGTATGCAGAGGAAAGGATAGCAGCTTTCTTAAGTAGTAGTACAGGGTTTGCACAAATTGATAATTACAACAGTTACTATTCATTAGTGAAAAGTGGTAAGGAAGAGCCGTTGACAACACATGCAGACCATTATAACCTGAATGCCGCTTATGGTCCTGCCGTATATTCCAAAGGAGCTGTATTTGTAGAGCAGTTAGGCTATATCGTTGGTGCACCGGTAAGGGATAAGATTTTATTAGAGTATTATAAACAATGGCGTTTCAAACATCCGAATGCTGCTGATTTTATGCGGATTGCTGAAAAAGTTAGTGATATGAAATTGGATTGGTATAAAGAATACTGGATCAACTCCACCAAAACAATTGATTATAATATTGATAGTTTGTGGGAAGAAGGGGGTAAAACAAAAGTCAGGATGAGCCGTATTGGGTTGATGCCAATGCCAATCGACTTACAGATAACTTTCAAAGACGGGACAAAAGAATTGCATTATGTTCCGATGAACCTGATGTATGGTATAAAATCGGATGAAGACCCGGCTATTCCCCGGATTGTTTATGAACCATGGAAGTGGACACATTCTACCTATACCATAGAAACTACACGGAAACTCGCCGAATTTGCCGTGGTAGAAATAGACCCATCATTGCGACTGGCCGATGTAGAAAGAAAAAATAATAAACTTGATCTGAAGTGGTAGGAATAAAAACTTTCCATTAACTAAAAAGCCCTCCATTAATAATAACGGAGGGCTTTTTTTGACGGTTTCTGATCAAGGCCCCTTTCGATTGCTTGCTTTAAGGTTAATGGTTAATGGTGTGGGGCATAAAATATTTTATTCTTTCTCAAAAGTAAGGTGGTAGAATAATTACAACAATACCCCTTTCGTGGTATTTTTAGCTCCACATCAATGTTCACCCGCAAAAAGCAGCAAAAATTATCTTCCGTAGAATTTGTTAACAGCCGCCACCCGGTTATTTACGTGGAGCTTTTCATAAATATGATAAACATGTTTACGAACTGTTTCCGGGCTCAGGAATAGTTGAGAGGCTATTTCTTTATACATTAATCCCCGGGACAGCAATTCGAGAATTTCTTTTTCCCTGTTAGATAACATGTCGAGGTTTTCTCCCTCCGTATTACTTACGGTCTGTTGCCGGAAAGCCACTACTACTTTACGGGCAATCTGGCTGCTCATCGGGGCACCGCCTTCATATAATTCACGGATAGCTTCCAGCATCCTGGCAGGATCGGTTTTCTTTAATATATATCCGCTGGCACCGGCACTCAGCGCCTGGAATATTTTATCATCTTCTTCATATACTGTACACATCATGAAATTAGTATCCGGCATCTGTGGTTTCAATACCCTTACAACATCAATACCGCTTTGTTCAGTTCCCAGGTTTATGTCCATCAGTACTACTTCTGGCTGAAGAATTGGTAGCTGGTTTATTGCATCTTCCGCAGTTCCTATAGTGCCAATGCATAAGTAGCCTTCAGACATAGAGATTATTTCTTCCAGGGCATTCCGTAGCTCCCGGTTATCATCTACAATACAAACAGATATTTCTTTCATGGTAATTAAAATTCCAACATTCCAAATATACCAGCAATACCACAAACAGGTATTTCTTTAGCGGGTAATATAGAGCAGGTATTTTTCTTTAAAGAATTCTTCCGGGAAAATTGAATTGATGTCCATTATTTTGGGTCGTACACCACTTTCCTGTATTTCAGCGGCCAGGTCGCCACCTTTCAGGCATATAAGGCCCGGGGAAAATTCAGTGGTTGTTTTTATTTTTAATAAAGGCCTGCTCCATCGCCATAAATCTTTTAACGGCGCTACGGCCCGGGAAACTACAAAATCAAATTTTCGGTTTTTGATATCTTCTATCCGGCTGTGTTGTGTAGTTACATTTTTTAACCCAATCCCTTCAGCAACCGCTTCCACTACTTTTAATTTTTTGGCAATACTGTCTACCAGGTGAAATTGAACTTCCGGGTAAAATATCGCTAATGGAATACCCGGGAAGCCACCACCGGTTCCCAGGTCAATTATTTCCATCCCGGCTGCAAACTCAAAAGTGGCAGCAACACTTAACGAATGCAGCACATGCTTTTCATACAGGCTGTCAATATCTTTCCTCGAAATCACATTTATCTTTTCATTCCACTCTTTGTACAATGGTGCCAGCAACTCCAGTTGCCGGAGTTGCTCTGGGGTGAAGTCGCTGAAATATTTAAGTATTATTTCCATTTTTATAAAGCTCTAAGTAAGGGTAAAGTGATGTATTTCTCTCACTCCCAAAAGGTCGGGGTGAGGTTACCAGCCTTTTTGCGGTTTTCTCCACAGTGCCGGGGCAAAGATGATATAATAAAAAAACATCCACATGTCGAGAAGAATGAACCAGGGCCATAAATCTTTCTCCCCCATTTTTTTCATCGACTTATACAATACAAATCCCTGTAATAAAAAACGGATACCAAACACAGCTACAGCAAATCTCCAGTCATAAAAAATAATAGAAGCCGCCAGCAGCGGATAAAATATAAACTGGGTTATAAAATATAAACCCAATAAAAATTTATGTTTGAACTTATAATACTTGGCCGTAGTATAATGTCTCGACTTTTGGCGCAGCCAGCTGCTCCAGGTCGTTTTGGGAATAGAACGGGTTACAGCCTCGGGATCAATTACTACCGCCGTGTTATGTTTGGTTGCTGTTTTATTGATGAACAGATCATCATCTCCACTCGGAATATGATTGATAGAGGAGAACCCTTTACTGCGGAAGAATAAACTTTTTTTATAAGACAGGTTTCTTCCTACGCCCATGTATGGCGTTCCCGCCAGTGCATATGATAAATATTGCAAGGCTGTATGAAATGTTTCAAAGCGGATCAATTTATTCAGCAATCCTTTTTTCTTATGGTAAGCACCGTAGCCCAAAACGATTTCAATATTCTCGTCATAGCCATTTTGCATTTTTTCTACCCAATGCTCACTGGCAGGCACACAATCAGCATCAGTTAATAACATCACTTCATGTTTGGCTTCACGGATGCCGATGGATAAAGGATACTTTTTACCGGCGATATGAACAGCTTCCTGTGTCAGTTCCACCACATTCAGCGTTTTAAAAGTTTTTTTCAGTTCCTGTAAAATGTATTTTGAATCATCCAGTGAGTTGTCATTAACAGCCACTACTTCATACGTACTGGGATAGGATTGTACCAGCACACCCGGCAGGTTGCGGGCCAGATTTTCATCTTCATCCCTGGCGCAAATAATAACAGAGACGGGGTGCTGCTGTGTTTTGGATTTGGGTTTGGCTTTATAAAAAGCGACCCGGCTAAAAAACCAGCCGTAATAAAATAGCTGGACAGCAGTTACGGCGGCGAAAGAATAAAATATAATCTCTCCCCAGGGAATTGGTGGCATAGGGGCGAAGATAAACAGTTTGTAGTTTTTAGTTTAGAGTTTGTGGTTATCTTGCGAGTTCCATTTTCTTTATATGTCTTCACTAACTTTCGAGCTGCAACATTCAGATACTGCTTCAAAAGCCCGGGCTGGAAAAATAACCACTGATCATGGTGACATTCTCACTCCCATCTTTATGCCGGTGGGAACGGTGGGTAGTGTGAAAGCTGTTACACAACAACAGTTACTCAATGATGTTAAAGCTCAGATTATCCTCGGTAATACCTATCATTTGTATTTACGTCCGGGATTGGAAGTGCTGGAAAAAGCAGGTGGTTTGCACCAGTTCAATGGTTGGCCCAAACCGATATTGACCGATAGTGGTGGTTACCAGGTTTTCTCCTTAGCAGGCACCAGGAAAATAAAAGAAGAAGGAGTAACCTTTCAATCTCATATTGACGGCAGCAAACATTTATTTACCCCGGAAACAGTAATGGATATTCAGCGATCGATTGGTGGCGACATCATTATGGCATTTGATGAATGCCCGCCCGGTGGCAGTGAATTTAATTATGCTAAAAAGTCGATGGAGATGACACACCGCTGGCTCGACAGGTGCTTTACTCAATTCAATTTCACCCAACCGAAGTATGGATATACACAAAATCTTTTTCCGATAGTTCAGGGTGGTACATTCAAAGACCTACGTAAACAATCCTGTGAATATATTGCTTCGAAACAAGCCACTGGTAATGCCATCGGTGGTTTAAGTGTTGGTGAACCCGAACCGGTGATGTATGAGATTTGTGATTGGTGCTGCGATCACCTGCCAACTGATAAGCCACGATACCTGATGGGAGTAGGCACTCCGTGGAATATTTTAGAATGTATCAGCATGGGTATTGATATGTTTGACTGTGTGATGCCAACCCGTAATGGCCGTAATGCGATGCTCTTTACTACCAAAGGAGTTATTAATATCGATAATAAAAAATGGGAGAATGATTTTTCACCCCTTGATGACGGGCTTCCTTGTGAAGTGAGTAATTATTACAGCAAAGCCTATCTCCGCCACCTGATGAAAGCCAAAGAATTTTTAGGCTACACCATTGCCAGTGTTCACAATCTTGCATTTTATCTATGGCTGGTGGGTGAAGCAAGAAAACATATACAGCAGGGAGATTTTACCAGTTGGAAAAATGAGATGGTGGAAGAACCAAACAGAAACTTTGAAAGCAAACTTAGAAAAAGAATGATTTCCTTTTGGAACTATGTTCAGATGCATGAATACATAAGGGGGGAGTTTCAAAACTTTTTTTTTTAGCTGGTAAATCAATTTCGACTTTCTGTCGTTCCTCAGCGGACGTTAAATAAAATTTTCTTACTTTATCAATATCTGATTTCAAATAACCGAAACTCGTAGACTGTCAAATTTGATAATTTCGGACTTGTGATTTTAGCTTTCGTGAATTGTTTCACAACCCCACAACGTTTTTCATCTACTTTTGCCCTGGCCGCCGTAGCTTTAGCGAGGCGGTCGTTTGTTACTCTTACTTCCTTACATGAAGAAAATTGACTGGTACATACTGAAAAAATTCCTCGTCACTTTTATTTTTTGCCTGTTGATGTTTACGGTGGTGGCCGTGGCGGTGGACAGCAGTGAGAAGATGGATGAATTTGTAAGGGCCGGCCTCAATACCAAACAGGCCATCAATCAGTATTATCTTGGTTTTGTACCTTATATATGGAGTATCCTGTTTCCCTTGTTTGTTTTTATCGCTGTTATATTTTTTACCAGCAAGATGGCCAACCGGTCAGAAATTATTGCTTTGCTGGCAAGCGGCACCAGTTACAACCGGTTTTTAAGAGCTTACTTTATCGGGGGTCTTTTACTGGCAGGTTTGCTTTGGTTTGGCAGCCGCTACTGGATACCCAAGGCCAATATTGTCCGCAGTAATTTTCAGACGAAATATGTAGATAAGAATGATCCCACCAAAAACCAGACGTATGGCAATTGTATGAGTTGTTATTACCGGCGCATCGACAGTAATACATTTGTTGGCATCCGGGAGTTTGATACCACTAATAAAATTGCAAGAGGGTTTTTTATGGAGAAGGTAAAGGGGAATAAAATGATTTATAACCTCCGGGCCGAAACCATGCGTTGGGATACTGCCATCAATAAATGGCAATTGACAAATGCTGCCGAGAGAACTATTGACAGCATGGGCGAACGATTTACCCAGCATCCGCAGTTTACACTGGCACTTAATCTAAAACCGGAAGAGCTGGGTAAAGACCTTTACCTGAAAGACAAACTCACTACACCCGAACTGATAGACTTTATAAAAAAGGAAAGAATACGGGGAACAGAAGGATTGAATACTTACCTCGTAGAACGCTACCGCCGTTCGGCCACACCTGCTTCTGTATTATTATTAACCCTCATTGGTGCCGTTATTGCAAGCCGGCGTACAAGAGGTGGAAGTGGTGTTCATATAGCTGTTGGTATTTCTATTGCCGCCCTGTTTATATTATCCGACCGGTTCTCTACGGTATTCGCCACCAAAGGAAATTTTCCGCCGATGCTGGCTGCCTGGTTGCCCAATATATTTTTTGCAGGAGTGGCCTACTGGCTTTACCGGCGTACACCCAAGTAGCAAAATCCTGCAACGATTTTACTGGTTTTACACCCCAACTTTCATCCCGTTTTTTTGTTGAGGCAGGGGGCATTGCCTACCTTTACGTATTGAATATTTCATTCAAAAAATCCTGAAAAATAAGCTGTCATGGGTATAATAAAAGACCGGTTTAAAGTCAAAGCAGACAAGGTTTCCGCAGAGATTAAGGAAATGCTGAAAGAGCATGGCAATAAAGTAATAGGTGAAGTGCAGTTATCACAGATCTACCAGGGCATGCGGGGCATCACGGGCCTTGTTACCGAAACATCATTACTGGATGCTCAGGATGGTATCCGCTTTCGTGGCTATTCAATTCCGGAGCTACGGGAAAAACTGGCGAAAGCACCGGATGGTTCTGAGCCATTACCCGAAGGATTATTTTACCTGATGCTGGTAGGAGAGTTACCTTCTGAAGATGATGTGCACCATATCAGTTCTGTTTGGCAGCGCAGAAGTCATGTGCCCAATCATGTGTTTGCAACCATTGAGGCATTGCCATTGAATACACATCCGATGACACAGTTTGTAGTGGCCGTGATGGCATTGCAAACAGAAAGCCAGTTTGCAAAAAAATATGCCAACGGCCTTAATAAAAAAGATTACTGGGATGCGGTGTTTGATGATACGATGGATTTGATAGCCCGGCTGCCAAGAGTAGCTGCTTATATCTACCGTCGTAAATATAAATCGGGTGATCATATACAACCGAATGGTCTGTTGGATTGGGCGGGCAACTTTGCCCACATGATGGGTTTTGAAGATGAAAGTTTTAAAGAACTGATGCGGTTGTACATGACGATACATGCCGACCATGAAGGTGGAAACGTTTCTGCACACACCACTCACCTTGTAGGTTCCGCATTAAGCGACCCTTATTTAAGTTATGCAGCCGGTATGAACGGCCTTGCCGGTCCTTTGCATGGATTGGCCAACCAGGAAGTGATCAAGTGGGTGTTTGAAATGCAGGAAGAATTGCAAACCAACCTGCCCACCAAGGAACAAATAGCCGACTATGTAAAGAAAACATTGAGTGAAGGAAAAGTGGTGCCGGGCTATGGCCATGCAGTGTTGCGCAAAACTGATCCCCGTTTTGAAGCACAGATGGAGTTTGGGAAAAAAACATATGCCTGATGATCCGCTGGTGCAAACCATCTGGAACATTTATGAAACCGTGCCGCCGATTTTACAATCACTCGGAAAAATTAAAAACCCGTGGCCTAATGTGGATGCACACAGTGGCGCCTTACTGGTGCACTACGGAATGAAGGAATATGAATTCTACACTGTCTTGTTTGCGGTAAGCCGTGCATTAGGTGTGCTGGCCAGTCTTTGCTGGGACAGGGCCCTTGGCTTCCCGTTAGAAAGACCTAAGTCGGTAACAACTGATCTGGTAAAATTGTGGATGGAGGGAAAGGATAATATCTGGGGTGAGTAGAAAGCAATTAATATTTAGTAATGAATAAGTAAGCTCCTGCACTTTGTGTGGGAGCTTTTTTATGGGAGAAATGAGGGCACTGTTTTTTCTTTATAACAATTATCCTTTTACCATAGCCTTTAAAAATGCCTGTACACTTTCCGATCTACCAATCGGTTCTAATAAAAGTATAAAAAGATTAATACCTAATGCGAGATAAGTAGCAGGATGTGTAAGCTTTTTATATTTCCAGGCACCCAGCAGCAGCATGGCTATTATCAGCAGCTGGGTTAGGTAAAGGGGAGGCATAATACCTGTAGTTGGATTTATGCTCATCAATGCAAATTGTAATCCTCTGCCCAGCGCCGGCATCATTATAATAAACACAGTTGATATTAACCACCATGAATGATTTTCAATTTGTTTACGGTGGATGATGCTTTTTATTACAGCAAAACCAAAAGCAATCATCATTACAATTTCTACTGCAGCCACACCAAAAAAGAACCAGGGTTGAAAGGGTCCAAACTGTTCTGGCATTTCTGCACTCATCTTTGCTGCTACGATATCCCTGTTCATCATACTAAGAGCCGTTAAGCAAACAGCACCGGCGATGAACATACCGATGATGCCATTCGTTCTATGCCGGGCCATTTGACCATGCGTAGCAAAATAAGGTTGAAGGATAAGATATAAGTACCAGGTAGTGCCTGTCCAGTAATGTACATGCACAGACCATGCATTATCAGAAAAATCACCCCAATAGTCTTTCAAAATGCCCAGTTGCATAAAGACCATCGGTATTATCATCCATATATGAAGTGTTTTATACTTACTCACTTTATTATGTTGAAATTTTCTGATTGCAGCTAACATAACAGTTTTGCGTTTGGCTTGGCATTTGGAAAAACGTCCAGCCCGTTACTGCTGCTAAATTTATAAATAAAATTTCATTGTTTATTCTGTTGCTCGGCGTTATTCGTCGGCTGAAACCGAAGCCGATTAGCGAACAAAAAGTTGAGAATATATTCGTCGCCCCGCCATATTGCCAAACCGCCTCCTATGTTTACAATTCAATAAATTTAGTTACAGATATAAAAGGAATTCAGAAAGAACAAAGAGCGGAAAAAGACCGTAAAACCCAATTGGCAAAAAGCCATTACAACATGACAGTCCCCGCTCTTTTCTTACCCGATGCTGAACAGTTCAACAAGCTTCACTGAAAGCCTGCATTAGGATAGATAGCACAGTGTAAGAGTGTTCTTTCCGTTTGTTTTTTTCCTGCCTACCGGCAGGCTGTATTAAAAATACTAACAATCACTTCAAAAAAGAAAAGGTTATGGAAACAAAAAAATTATGCTGCGGTATAGATGTTTCTCATACTAAGCTGGATGTTTGCTAT
Source organism: Chitinophagaceae bacterium (assembly GCA_016719015.1). Lineage (GTDB taxonomy): Bacteria > Bacteroidota > Bacteroidia > Chitinophagales > Chitinophagaceae > JJ008. The sequence continues at coordinate 1,087 of JADKAZ010000005.1, read as the reverse complement.
CAAAACAATTTAGGAGAGTTGTTTCACTTGCAGGTGGGCAACAACAATTCCGGGTTTCAAAAAATTATAGAACACACCGGAGTTGATTATCACTTTGTAATGGAAGCCACAGGTGTTTATTACATCCGCCTTGCTTTTTATCTGCATCAGCAGAGTTGTAAACTAAGTGTGGTGAATGCTCTTTCCATTAAGCGTTATATCCAAATGCACCTGGAACGAAACAAGACAGACAAGAAAGATGCTGGTTGGATATGCCGGTATGCGATAGAACAAAACCCACCGTATTGGGAAATGCCCGACAGTGCTTACTTTGAGAGCAAGCAGTTGTATAATACGATTCGAGAGTACACCGAGCAAATTAAACGAATCAACAACCAGTTGCACAGCCTGCGTTTACTTCCGGTGCCAAGTAAAGACACAATAAAATCGCTGGAAAAAATAATACTGTGCATGGAAAAAGAGATCAAACAACTTGAACAAAAGCTTCAACTGTTGCTTGTGGAATGGCAACCTGAGCAATTAAAAAGTGTAAGCAGCATAAAAGGTATTGGTAAAAGAGCAGCGGCGATGCTTATTGTGTTTACCCAGGGTTTTAAACACACACAAAGCCACCGCCAATTGATCAGCTTTGCCGGCCTTGCACCCACACAATACAGCAGCGGTAGCAGCATACAGGGCAAGCCAAGAATTTATAAACGTGGAGGTAAAAATTTACGGGATGTGCTTTATATGTGCAGTATGAATGCAATGAAGACCAACGCAGCCTGCAAAACACTTTATGAAAGATTAAGAGCTAATGGTAAAACAGGAAAACAAGCCTTGATAGCAGTGTGTAACAAACTTTTAAAACAGGTATTTGCGGTCGTAAAAAACAACACACTGTATCAACCAAATTATTGTTCAGCTAAGCCGTAAAAAAGATCAAAATTTGTTTGGTTTTTTACACAGTTCATGTTGTGCGTAGTAATATCTACTTAGCCTTCTTCAATCCTTTGTTATGATCAATGTCATACAGATAATTCAACAAAAAAGCATGTGTCCAGCTAAGGTCGCAACCAGTGCTTTTGATTTTTTTGCTACCTATAAT
>JADKAZ010000004.1 GCA_016719015.1 Chitinophagaceae bacterium | reverse complement strand
GATGAAAATGGGTATGGACGATGCAGGCAAGACAGATACCGGCGATTCTGATACGAACGGAACCGATACTGATACAACCGGCACGACTGACAAAATGAAAGATTTCTTCAACAGCGATTCGCTGAAAAAAGGCATAGAAGGGCTGGACAGCATCTTAAAAACCCTGGATCCTGAAAAAATGAAAGAAATGAAAGAAGCTCTTAAAGAACTGGAGAAAATGAAACAACAATAAGAAATTGTTGACCGATAAATCAGAAGCACCTCCGCAAAGAGGTGCTTTTTTAATTTTAATGGCAGTAAGTTTCCCTTATTAAATTTATGTACTTTGCAATATGAGAATTATTATCCTCGCAGCCGCTTCATTTTCACTTTTTTTATTTACTTCCTGTAATAATGAAGACCAGCAAGAAACGGGCAAATCAGAAAATAATATAGATGCGGCCAGGAACTTTATCAGGGCAGCACTGGATGGCAAATTTGACCAGGCACGGCAATATTTGTTTATAGATTCAGTCAATACAAACTGGATGGACATTGCAGAAAGGAGTTATGCAAAAAACGACCAGTCAGTAAAAGATGGGTATCGCTCAGCTTCTATTAATATTCATAAAGTGAACAAGTTAAATGATTCAACGACTGTAATCATTTATTCCAACTCATATAAAAACGACCATGATACCCTTAAGGTTTTAAAAGTAAGCAACCAGTGGCTGGTAGACCTGAAATATCTCTTCGAGCATGATGCCGATACCCTTACTGTAAAACCATTAACTAACGATACGTTGAAATGATTAAAAACATTTTACTCATTGGCCTTGGTGGTGGTATTGGCAGCATTGCCCGCTACCTATGCCAGCGATGGTTTATGGCAAATCACTCATACTCTTTTCCCTGGGGTACATTTGCAGTAAATTTTATTGGCTGTTTTTTAATTGGCTTGTTTTGGGGACTAAGTTTTAAATCATTTGACAGCAATGAAAGCTGGAAACTATTCCTGATGACCGGCCTTTGTGGCGGCTTCACAACATTTTCTGCCTTTACTCTAGAAGGAATTGGATTATTAAAGGAACAAAAAATGGCATTATTCTTTACCTATATTGCCGCCAGTGTGGTAATAGGCTTATTGGCCACTTATATTGGTATGAAGATTACGAAATAAATAAAATCTCTTGATCAATGCTTACGGTTAAACATCCCTGGCATGGTGCCACATTCGGAGAAAAAGCTCCGGCGACTGTCAATGCACTTATCGAAATCCCCCAAGGCTCCCGTTCCAAATATGAAGTAGATAAAGATACCGGCCTGCTGCGTTTAGACAGGGTCATCTATTCTTCGTTTCAATACCCCATCAACTACGGATTTATTCCGCAGACACTCGGCCAGGATAACGACCCCTTGGATATTCTTGTGTTGTGTTCGCAATCCATTCAATCCCTTTGTTTGGTAGAAGCAAATGTAATTGGCAATATGCAAATGATTGACGGCGGACAAGTAGATGATAAAATAATTGCTGTAGCTGCCAAAGACCCTTCCGTTAATCACATTACAAGAATGGAGGAATTACCACAGCATTTTTTATTGGAACTAAAAAATTTCTTTGAACAATATAAAGTACTGGAAAATAAAAAAGTTGAAATTGATAACTTTCAGGATCAATTAATTGCTTATCGTGTCATCAACGAAGCAATCGAATTATATAAAGAAACCCTTATCAATTAAATGGCAGATACCAATCATAAAAACACAATGACAACTCAATTAATCATTACAGCATTGCTGATAGGCCTTGCTGCCGGTATACTAAGCGGACTCGTTGGTATTGGTGGTGGAATTATTATGGTCCCGGCGTTGGTATTCTTTATGCACTATACGCAGCACCAGGCACAAGGCACATCACTGGCTGTACTTACATTACCGGTAGTAATTCTTGCTTCGATATATTATTATCACCAATGTCAGAAAGCCGGAACACCTGTTGACTTTAAAATTGTTGGTTTACTTGGTATTGGATTTATCACAGGGGCTTATTTTGGAAGTAAAATTGCCTTATCAATAGACGAGGAATTACTAAAAAAAATATTTGCAATAATTCTCTTCTATACAGCTATTAAAATGCTGAACTGGGATGCGGTTTTCGTAAAATGGGTCAGGCAAATTTTTTAATACCCATGCAGCTACCCGGATTATTGAACCGCAACTCATACAGGTAAACATGGTATGAAAATAAAATTATTCCTGGTACTTTTATTAACGTGGCAAACGATTTTCCCCCAATCGGTTAACAAGGCGACTGAAGAATATTTCCGTCACAATCCTTTTAAAACCGAATTCGACCAATTCCTGAATAAACTCATCAGCGACCCGGTACTTTTAGAAAAAGACATTAAGAAAAAGACGGATTCAACATTATTTTATGTTCAGGGTGTTTATAAATCATTTTCACCTTTTTTCTTTCCTGCTAATCATTGTAAAATTATTTTGTCTGAGCAACAAGAATATACTGATAGCTTGCAAATGGAAGTATATACCTATTTTGTTTACCAGTTAATTGGTTATGCCACACCGGGAAAGGAGGGTTTGAACGATATAAAAGAAGAGTTTGAAAAATTAAACCGCCGGTTTAGAAAAGGATTAGATGTAAGTGAACAGAAAGAATTAAAAAGAGAAAATGAACAATCAGGTATTATTGTTAATTACACTTATAAAGACATGATTTTTTATCCGCTGACGATTGCCTGGGCTACCACTCCTGGAAATAAAGAAAATATTATAGCCCTCACTATCCGTTTTTTTATGCTTGACAATAAAGCCTACCTACCAGTACCGGCGTATAGCCCTTAGCCGGATATTTGGAGACGCTGTTTGTTTATTGGTGATTCCTTTTTTGTCTATTCCGTCTACCCGCACCTTACCTGATGCATGGATAACTTGTCCCTCACCAAGTAAAATACCGACATGAACAATATCTTCTTTATTATCAAAAAAAGCTAAATCACCGGGAAGTGACTCTGCTATTTTTTTTACTGCCACTCCCTCCTGTGCCTGTTGCCATGCATCCCGGGGTAAATCAATTCCCAATAGTTTAAATACAACCTGCACAAAGCCGCTGCAATCCACACCAAGCGGTGTACGTCCACCCCATAAGTAAGGAGCATTAAGCCATGAAGAAGTTAACTGCTTTATCAATTCGACGGACGGCGGTTGTTCGCCCCTTTTTAAAAAATATCCTGAAAAAAAATACTCCATGTCCCCTATTCTTCCCTTTCCGTTTTCAAAAAAAGGCAGCGATGAACCCACGGGTATATTCATTTGCATGTTACCTGATGAAATTTTATTCAGCAGATCTGTAGTTACAAAATCGCTTTTGGCATTCGCCATATTTTTATCGACAGGTTGCAGCATTGTTTTTGTCAACCATCCTTCATAGTCATCATGCAGGCTTCGGATTTTCAGCCATAAGTCACCTTTTGTGGCCAGCACTTTTACCGGCTCACCAAATAGCAACTGACTTACCATTTCTTTCCGGTGATTGGGCTTACGGCGAACAGGTGCAGCGGGGACTGCAACAATAGCATAGTCCATGTAATAAAATTTTGTTCAAAGTAAGTAAATGTTATGCAGCAAATCTTTGGTGAATTTGACAAAACATGCATCTTAATGACAACAAATAGTTATTTTTCGCTTGTGAAGGCCGACAAATACCAGCATACAACCGACCAGGAACTGCTAGAACAGTTTTATACCGACCATAATAATGAATGGTTGGGTATTCTGCTGCAACGCTACACCTTATTGCTATTAGGTGTAAGCATGAAGTATTTAAAAAATGAAGAAGAGGCCAAAGACAGTGTGCAGCAAATTTTTTTAAAAGTGATACAGGAGTTACAGAAATATAAAGTAGAATACTTCAAATCCTGGCTATATATGGTAGCCAAAAATCACTGCCTGATGAAAATCCGTGACCGGCAGGGAAAAATCACTACCGAAATAAATGACCGTCTGACCACCAAGCCGGAAGAAGAAACTGACCTGCAGGCTTTGATCAAAAATGATCATACATTAGAGTTAATGGAAGAAGCATTAAAAGAACTAAACCCTGAGCAGCAGCAATGTGTAACTTTGTTTTATCTTCAAAAGAAAAGCTACCAGGAAGTGAGTATTGAAACCGGCTTCAGTATGTTACAGGTAAAAAGCCACATCCAGAATGGTAAAAGAAATCTTAAAATACTGATTGAAAAAAAATTGAGTGAAGAAATGAACAGAAAATAAAATGTCAGAAAATTATAAAGACATATTATCCCATTTGTCCACTGATGTTGACCAGGAGACGTTGCTGCTCTACCTGCAGGGCAAGCTGTCGGAAGAAAAAAAGCATGAAGTGGAAAAACAACTCTTGCAAAGCGACTTTGATGAAGACGCAGTGGATGGATTGCAGGAATTTAAAGACAAAGAGCAGTTGCAATATATGGTTGAAATGCTGAACCGGGATCTGAAAAAGAAAACAGCAAAAAAGAAAAACCGACGGGAAAAGATGAAAATAAAAGACCAGCCCTGGTTATATATTTCCATACTCATACTGATTTTACTGATCGTACTCAGTTATCTGGCAATTCATAAGCTTTTAAAAAATAATTAGATACAGTCTTAAGTCGCCTTAATTTTTTCCTTTTACTTCATTTGAAAATAAGTGTAAAATACTTAGGAGAATGAAAAATTTATTATACTTTTAGTTCCTAATCCCCTTATCTCCCGGATAAACCACCCTATTTTCCTTTACTATTGATAGCCCCTTACTATTCTCCTTTGAATTAAACCGACCCGGTTTCGCTTAGCTATTCATCACCAATCTCAAAATGTATTACTATGAACCTCAAAGCTTCCCGTATTGGAAATCTGTGTATAAAGTTATTAAACTTCGTGTTTCTTTTCTTTCTGCTTTTCTCCTCTCATAGGGTTAAAGCACAATCCCTGGGGCTAAATGGAACAACCCAGTATGTAAGTGTAGGTAATGATGCTTCTTTGCATCTTACCAATTTTACCCTGGAAGCATGGATAAAAATAGAGGGAACGGGTACGGTCAGCAGCACCGGGAGTGGTGGATTTTCCAATATTGTTCCAATTATAACAAAAGGAAAGGCAGATGCAGAAGTAGCAGCCCAGGATGTGAATTTCTTCCTGGGATACGATTTGACAACCAAAAAATTACAGGCAGATTTTGAAGATAATGCCACTTCGCTAAATCATCCTGTCGAAAGTAATGCCACGTTGGGAAATTGCTGGACACATGTGGCAGCCAGTTACGATGGCAGTACTTGGAAATTATATATCAATGGTAATTTGGATAAAACTTTAGCTGTAGGTGCTTTTACACCTCAATCATTAAGTAACGTAAATGCTGCGATTGGAACTTCATTTATTTTAGCCGGTACAGCAACTGGTTATTTTAATGGCCGTATTGATGAGGTAAGGATTTGGAATGTGGCAAGAACGGATGCACAAATCCTGGCCAACTACAATTCAGAACTTACCAGTGGCACAGGGCTGGCTTCCCGCTGGGGTTTGAATGAAGGAAGCGGTGTTGTTGCAGCTAACTCTATTGGCGGAGGGCCTATCGGGTCGCTTACCGACAGTCCTTTATGGCAATCCGGGTTTAACTATAATAAATCGATTTTGGATTTTAATGGCACAAGTGATTATGTAACATTTGGAACTGCCTCTCCTGCTTTAAATGTTTCAACATTTACTCTTGAAGCATGGATCAGGATTGAGGGTACCGGTGTTACTACTGTTACAAGTGGCGCTGGCGGCGGCGGTTTTGAGGGAGCTACTGCGGCAGTACCTATTGTAACGAAAGGAAGAGGTGAAGGAGAATCTCCTGCTAATATCAATATAAATTATTTCATGGGGCTAGTAGGCAATAAACTAGCTGCAGATTTTGAAGATGGAGCTGGGCCTAATCATTCAGTTATTGGCACTGCAACTATTCCAACAAATACATGGACACATGTAGCAGCATCCTATAATCATCTTACAGGAGTCTGGAATTTATATTTAAATGGTGTTTTGGATAAAACATTAACCCTGTCTTCAGCATTTGTTCCTGCCAATACGAGCATCCAACATGCGGCAGTGGGATCTGCAATGACTTCTACGGGATCTCCTGCAGGATTCTTCAATGGTAAAATTGATGAAGTAAGGATTTGGAATATTGAAAGAACAGGTGCTGAAATTTCAAGTAACTATAATTCAGAACTTACCAGCGGAACAGGTTTAGTTGCCCGTTGGGGTTTTAACGAGGGTTGTGGACTTACAACAGGTAATTCTGTAAGCGGCAGTGTAAATGGTACCCTGAGCAGCAGTACAGGACCGGTCTGGGTGATCAGTAACTTTAATAGTCAGCCACCCAATCAACCCATCAATCCATCCCCGGCAAACAATGCAAATTCCCCTTCTACTAGCCCTAATATTTGTGCTACTGTAAGTGATCCGAATGGAGGCAATGTGCGGACAAGATTTTATGGCAGACCAAAACCTGCAGGTGGGGCTGTTCCCTTTACCATCGTTTTTTTCCCAGACACTCAATTTTATACTTCAGAAATGAATGGGGGGACAATTGGCATGTTTAACGCACAAACAGCCTGGGTAGCCAATAACCGGGTATCAAAAAATATAGTATATGTAGGTCAACTTGGTGATTGTGTTCAGAATGGTGATGCTCAACCGGTGGAATGGACAAGAGCGGTAGCTGCAATGGCTACTATTGAAAACGCTGGATTAACCGGGTTGCCACAGGGAGTACCTTTTGGAATAAGCGTAGGTAATCATGACCAAAGTATTATTGGTGATGCAGCCAGTCCTTCATTTTATTACAACCAGTATTTTGGAGAGTCGCATTTTGCCGGTCGCAGCTATTATGGTGGCCATTATGGGAGTGACCCTCTCAATAATGATAATCATTTCCAGTTATTCAGTGCAAGCGGAATTGATTTTCTTGTTATTTCTTTAGAATATGACACCAGGGCTGGTTTTGCCACCGGTGCTGTATTAGATTGGGCAGAAGATCTTGTTCAAACATACAGCAGCCGGAAAGTAATTGTAATGACGCATAATTTAATGAATGAAAGTGCTGCATTCAGTACACAGGGACAGGCCATTTTTAACAGGCTAAGTCCTTATACCAATGTTATCATGCTCCATGGTGGTCATGTGTCTTCATTAACAGGTGGAGAGGCAATGAGAGCAGACTTTGTTAATGGAAGAACACTCTATTCTATCTTGACCGATTATCAAAGCAGAATAAACGGAGGAAACGGATTACTGAGATATTATGAATTTGATCCGCAACTTAATACTGTCACTGCCAGGACCTATTCGCCACATACACTTACCGCTGAAACAGATGCGAACAGCCAGTTTACATTGACAATGAATCTCAATAATTTTTCCTTTATAGGAGAAACAAATGTTGCATCAGGTTCAGCAGCCTGCGTAAACTGGCCTGGTCTTGCCCAGTTTACAGAGTATGAATGGTATGCTGAACTATATGATGGGGAGAATACAACTACCGGACCGGTATGGACCTTTACTACCCCGGCCAACAGTCCTCTTCCTGTTAACATCATAGCGTTTGATACAAGAACTGAAAATAACAAAAGAGTTAAAATCACCTGGACAACAACTTATGAAAGAGACAACAGTCATTTTGAAGTACAGCGGTCAAGGGACGCCATCAATTTTACAAGTATTGCTACAGTGGCTGCAAGAAATAATACCAACTCGTTGGAACATTACAGCCTGTATGATGAGCAACCTCTGAAAGGAATTTCCTATTACCGGCTGAAACAAATTGATATTGATTCAAGAACCTCTTATTCAGAGATTGAAAAAGTAAAAATAAACGGGCTTGCCGGTGGAGTGGATATTTTTCCTAATCCGGCTTCAGGTAATGTTTTCAACATTAATATTACCGGTACTATAAGAGGCACTATTGATGTACAAATATTTGATATGAATGGCCGTTTACATCTTCAGCAAAAATTCAACAGCAATAATAATATTATTGTGAACCACAAACTACCTTCCGGTACTTATATGATTAAAATAACCGGAGAAGGATTGGAAGAAAGTAAAAAATTAGTAATAAAGTGATTTGGAAAAACCTGGAAGAAAGCCCCTTTAAATAAAGGGGCTTTCTTTTTAAGGGCATTGTCAATACCTGATCTTCCCTTCCCAATTTTTCCATGCCTCAAAGACTGCTTTGGCGTTGGGATGCGGATGATGTATAAAAGGAATTTTTCTGTCGCTCATTTTTGCATTGATCTCACTATAAATAAAATCATCGTCAAAATCTATTTCGGCCGCCTCTTCTTTTGTATTTGCATACACTACTCTTAGTGGTCTTGCCCAGTAAATAGCACCAAGGCACATGGGGCAGGGTTCGCAACTGGTATATATCTCACAATCGTTTAGCTGATAAGTGCCTAATTTCTCACAGGCTTGTCGTATTGCCACTACTTCGGCATGCGCCGTAGGGTCATTGGAAGAAGTAACCATATTGTTACCCTCACCCACAATTTCATCACCCCGCACTATAACACAACCGAACGGCCCTCCCTTGCCACCTTCCATGCCCTGCCTGGACAATTCAATGGCCCTTTCCAGGAATTTTTTGTCTCTCTCTTTATTCATATTCATAGCCAATACTTAAACAATTAAAGCAAAATGTGCATTAAACCCGGATTTTCCACAGTTTTTACACCTGGTTCATTTCAATATGAAGTTAATATTAATTTTAAGTTAAGCTGTTATTACCAGCAGAAACGATTGTAATTTACTTTGCATTGCAACAACTAAAACCTTAAGTTATGAGATGGGAAACAGCTGCTTCAACTTCCAACAACGAAGTATATCATTTGTACAAGGAAGATAAAAAAATCTTAACCGTTATCCTGAATCCTTTTTCTAATGCTGCCAGGGTTGAATGTGAAAAACAAAAAAGGGTTTTCCTGATCCGCAAAGAAGGATTTCGCCGCAACAAAACAGTGCTCCGTGATGAATATGGTTTTAAAATCGGTGAACTGGGTCAGGAACGCAATGAAAATTTTATTGATGTCAATAACGAACGATTTTTCTATTCCACCCACAATAATCCCCTGGCCCAATTAGTATTGTATAAGGAATCTAAAGACAAACCTTTCGTTTCCTGTGGGCTTAGTGTAAAAGAAGGAACTCCTGCTGTAGATTTTACAAAAGATAAACTCCTCTCTGATACATCACATCCCGGTTTATTGATGGCCTTGTGCTGGTATATGTTCCTGCCGGTAACAAAGGAGAATGTAGTAGCATTTTCTTCCTGATGAATTTATAAATCCTGCCAGATTTGTTTCGCAAAATGTTCGAGTGACGGATCCCTGGCTGCCATAAGTAATATTACACAGTCATCTGAAAGATGAGGTCGTACGGTTGGTAAAAAATCATTTCTGTTCTCAACAAAAAAGCTTGTTTACCCAATGCTTTTAAATCGTTGATCAAATCATTTGATGAAATATCTTTTACGGCAGTGCCGCCGGCATAAAAAATTTCACTCATCCATATCTCATCTTCCGGTCTAAGCACCCGTGCAATTTCTTTTACAAAATCATCCCGTAAAAATTTGGTAGGCTTGTATCCATGAGGCTGGAACCAGGCTATTACTTTTGTAGCAACCGGTTGGCATGCTTCTATTGCCGCAGCACATTTCACCGGGTTATGGGCATAATCATCGATAAGCCATACACCTTTCTTTTTTCCATATACCTGGTGACGTCGATAGATTCCTTCATAATTTCGCAATGCTTCAGCACATTTATCTACACTAACACCAACCTGACAAGCAACAGCGGTTGCGGCCAACGCATTTTCCATATTATGCCTGCCAATTACTTCCATGAAAAAATCAACTCCTTTTATCTGAAAACTAATCTCTAACCCGTAATGCTGAAAATTGGTAGCTATGTAACCTGCTGGAAGATCGGGATTACTGGAAAAATCAAACTCTGCATCCTGGGATAGTTCCCTTGTCAGCGGATGTGATTGATTAACTATAAATTTTTTACTGTTCTGCTTAAATATTGCAAAGATCCTCATCAGTTCATCTATCTCCTGGTGGTCTTTATCGATATTTAATAATAACCCAATTTCAGGTTTGTATTGCACAATGGAACCATCACTTTCATCTGCCTCAATCACCAGCCACTCACCTGCCCCCACTTTAGCATTCCCAATTTTTCCCTGGTTAATAATACTTATTAAACCGGCACCACTGATAATACTTGGCTGCAGACCGGCGTATTCCAAAATATCAAAAAGCATAGCACTGGTAGTACTTTTCCCACTAGTACCACCAACAGCTATGGTTTTTTTACTGGCCGCAATCATTGCCAACAGTTCCGATCTGCGGATGATAGGGATATTTAATTGCTTTGCTTTCTGCACTTCTGCCACTGTATCTTCAATGGCAGTTGACACAACTATCAAATCTGTTTCTCCTGTTATACCCTCACCATTCTGTAGGAAACACATAATACCTTCTGCTTCCAGTTTTTCCTGCACTTCATTATAAACCCCGGAAGCAAAAAACCGATCGCTGCCAGCTACATTTTTACCTATCCCTTTCAGGTATTGCGCAATTGCACTCATTCCCACTCCGGCGATGCCGATAAAAAAAGGATTTTTGAAATCTTTGATGGAAGAAAACATGTTGCAAATAAATGAAATAATTGCAGAGAAGGATTTTTTGTTATTGAATCGTCAAAATCTCATTTTATAATCAACACAGCTACAGAAGTTGTAATAAGAAAAAAATCGTAGTATCTTAAACTTTTATTTCATGGGCCGGTCATAGCCCACCACCAAAGCCCCTATAATTTATGATGTTAGCCAGCAAACCCAAAATGTTAGCCATTACAGGTATATGTTTCCTTTTTGTATTTATCGCCTGTAATAAAAGTACTGATGACACTACCCCTACACCGAATGACACGGTTGCAGCAGTATTAAATTTACCAGCTTCTCCGTTTAATTATGCTAACCCTGCTCTTCCAGGTTATCTGAGTGCACCTCCGATTCAAGTTCAAATAAATACCCCTGCAGGGAATGCAATCACTGATAATGGTGCAACACTCGGAAGGGTTTTATTTTATGACAAAAAACTTTCTTTAAATAATACTATCTCCTGTGCTTCCTGTCATATTCAGGCCAATGGATTTTCAGACCCAGCCACAAAAAGTGTTGGCTTTAACGGAGGATTGACGGGAAGACATTCTATGTCGCTGATTAATGCAAAGTACTATCCCAATGGCCGTTTCTTCTGGGATCAGCGAGCTGCCTCTCTCGAAGATCAAACACTTATACCCATTCAGGACCTGGTGGAAATGGGAATCACTTTGCCACAACTTGAAACAAAACTGAGAGCACTTGATTATTATCCTTCACTTTTTACCAAAGCATTTGGGGATGCAACAATTAATAGCAGCCGTATATCCTTAGCACTCTCCCAGTTTGTCCGTTCTATTGTGTCTTACCAATCAAAATATGATGCGGGAAGATCAACACTTCCTACAGCACCTGCTCCTCCGCCAGATGCAGTGTTTCCAAATTTTACTGCTCAGGAAAACAGGGGTAAAGAAATTTTCCTTGGGCCAATCGGTGGTTGTGCTCCTTGCCACGGCTCTGAAACATTTACAGCTCCCCAGGAAAAAAACAATGGGCTTGATTTAGTAACAACCGACAGAGGCTTTGGTGCTGTTGTTAGTAATACAAATCTTGATGCAACCTTTAAAGTTACTTCCCTGCGTAATGTAGAATTAACAGCTCCCTACATGCATGATGGCCGTTTTGCCACTTTGGAACAGGTAGTGGAACATTACAGCAGTGGTGTAAGAAACCATCCAAATCTTTCTCCGCAGCTTAGGTTGCCCGGGGGGCAGCCCCGTTTAGCCAACTTGTCTGTACAAGATAAAGCTGCACTGGTGGCCTTTTTAAAAACCCTGACGGATGTGAATGTAACAACGGATGTAAAATTTGCAAATCCGTTCAAATAGATTTTCCCTGTGAGGACCTGATCATTTCCGGGTAGCCCCATTTTTTTGCAAGTGCAGTTACGGCCATCGTAATTCGTTTTACCCTTGTCGGTTCTGTCTTTGCGTCGTCAATCCATTTGCTGAAATAGCGTTGGTGAGAACCGGTTAAACTTTCGAAAAATTCTTTTGCCGCTGGTTCATCATTCAAACATTCTATAAAGTCCTTATTAAAAACAAACTCACTTTTATCTTCTATTAATTGAACCGTTACCATTGCACCATGCTTTTTGCCAATCGCTTTTCTAAGCGCCGCATTCAGTACAAAAATGAACATTCCCCCGCCCATAGGGAGTAATGAAACCCTTTTGACAGGATGAGCATCCAGTTTGCCTTTTACTTTAAACTCTTTCCGATTACCGGGTTTTAATTGCTGCACAAGTTCTGAGGATACTTCAAAATAAGTCCAGCCCGTCTTTTCCCCTTGTGCTCCAAACCTTTTTATTGTTGCGGTAAATTGAATCATATCAGACAACTAAATGATTTAATTTCAAGAATTGATTTGCCTTTGTAAATCGAGTAATAGTTCATTTTTAAACCACTGGTTATGAAAGTTAGAAATAAATTTACAGTGCTATTCGAAAAATTTTCAGGCAAAGTAACTAAAGCAACCGGCAGTTCTACAGCTTTCATAATGGCATTTTCTGTAATTATTGCCTGGGTTATTACAGGGCCTGTTTTCAATTTTTCCAATACCTGGCAACTGGTTATAAATACTGGTACTACAATTATTACTTTTCTGATGGTATTTATCATTCAGCAGTCGCAGAATAAAGACACCGTCGCAATCCAGCTAAAACTAAATGAACTGATAGCTGCTACGGCTACTGCTAGTAACAGACTCATCAATGTAGAAGATCTTTCTGCAAAAGAATTGGAGACAATTAAAGATTTTTATAAACAACTAGCTGAGCTGGCCAAAAAAGAAAATGATATTCACAAAACCCATTCTATAGATGAAGCCCGTACCAAGCATCAATCAAAGAAAGAATGGGTAAAAACTCAGGCGGTTGAAAAGCCTTCCAAAAGTTAAATGATTTGAAAAATCTTCGCTGGTAGAAGTAATTACTTTATCGCCACCGGTATTTAGTTATTTTTGCGCCTTCCCTATATAGCAATATAGCCATGCATAAAAAACTGCTCCGTATTCTTGCCCATTTTCTCTTTATTGCTTTTCTGTCCGCTTCTGTGTTGCAAGCATATGCCCAGGATACACCTGTTACTATCAAAATCATCAATCAAAAAAAAGAACCGGTAGCTTTTGCAACGGTTACAATCAGTAACAGGTTAGATAGTTCCCAGGTTTTTAAAAAAGTGGCTGATAGCAGCGGGTTTGCCAAATTCAACCTGGCAAAAAACAGTCAATATACTATCTACATTAGTTCTGTAAATTACCTGCCCCTTGAAAAGGGAATTTCTACGTCCGGTAATCAAACTTCTTTCAGCTTCACCGCAGAACCACTTGGAAAAACCTTAGAAACAGCCATCGTTACATCCAAAAAACCGTTGATGAAACAAGAGGATGATAAGCTGATCGTAGACCCAGAGAATCTGGTGGAAGCTTCCACCAGTGGTTATGAGGTGATTGAAAAAACACCCGGCTTGTTTGTAGACCAGGATGGAAACATTTATATCAGCAGTATGACACCAGCTACTGTTCAAATTAATGGTCGAGACATGAAAATGAGTGCTGCTGATATGGCAACAATGTTGAAAAACCTGCCTCCTAATTCCATTTCCAAAATCGAAATAATAAAAACACCTTCCGCCAGGTATGATGCTTCTTCAGGCGGCGGCATTGTAAATGTCGTTTTGAAAAAGGGAGTGAAAATAGGATTGACTGGCAGCATAAACAGTGGCCTCCAGCAAGGAGTATATGGAAACCAGTTCATCGGGTTTAATCTGAATAATAATACCGGCACCAAAACATCTTATCTCAATTTTAATTATGGCAGAAGAAACAGTTATGAAAAAATTATAACCAATAGAATTTTCAATACCGATTCTATTCTCAGGCAGGAAGCTTTTACAAAATACCCCGGTACCAGTATTTATACAGCTTTTGGTATAACCTGGGCGTTAGGGAAAAAATGGGAATTGACATATGACGGCAGCCTGAACTACAACAATTTTCATAACCGTTCTCAAAATGATAATACGATTGAAAAGATCAGTACGGCACAGGTACTAAGCAACAGTATTAATAATGTAAACAACGATGGTTATTCATTATCATTGGGCAGTGGTTTTGAAACAAAATTTAAAATTGATTCTCTTGGTTCAGAATGGACCAACGATACTTACTTCACCCATACCAATAATAACTCAGACCAAAATTTTTCAACGAACTATTACTTTCCTTTAGTCCGCTTTTTTGCCGGTGATGGCGTCGGTGATAACAAACGCAATCACTTCACTGGAAGATCTGACCTGAAATTAAAAATGAAAAAGCGGTTTACGTTTGAAACCGGTGTCCAATCTACTATCCATACTGTGTCAAATGTTACCAATTACTTTCGTGAGATTAATGGACTAAGAACAAAAGACATGGCCCGTACCAATACTTTCGATTACACTCAAAACATCAATTCACTCTACCTGCAGGGAGCTAAAACCCTGACTAAAGATTTTGTTATCAAAGTTGGTACCCGGATGGAAAATACAAACATAAAAGGTAAACAGACCATCCCTGGTGATACTTCGTTTTCTATTCATCGCACCGATCTGTTTCCATATATATACCTGAGTAAAAACCTGATGAAAATTGCTGGTTACGATCTTAGGGCATATCTCGTATATCGTCGCACCATCAGCCGACCTAATTATGACCAGTTAAACCCTTTCAACCGATATGTAGATGAATTCTTAACTGAAACAGGCAATCCCTCTCTCCGTCCGCAATTCAATCAGAATTATGAAGCCAATGTGAGTGTAGATGAAAGACCAATTCTTGCAATAGGGATTAACGATACCAAAGACATTTTCACTAATGTTGTTTACCAATCGGATACCAGCCAGAGCCAGGCTTATCGTACGTATGATAATCTGGGAAAAAACAAAGAATGGTACTTCCGTGGCCTCGGTGCTATTCCTCCTGGAGGCAGGTATTTCTTTGTATTGGGTGCGCAGTATAATCATAATTTTTACCAGGGATTATACGAAAACAAACCATTGTCTTTCAAAAAAGGAACCTGGACTTTCTTTACTTACCAGACATTTAAAATTGATAAGCGTTCGGTCATTACCTTAAATGGGTTTCTCCGACTGAAAGGTCAACAACAGTTTTATGAATTAACAACATTCGGCTCACTTAATACAAGCATTAACAGGAAGTTCATGAAAGAAAAATTGATTGTTACCCTTAGCCTGAGCGATATGTTTGCTACCAATAAAAACAATTTCAGCATTAACCAGGGCTCAGTAAATGCCAGCGGTTTCCGGCAATCGGATACTCGGAGATTTGGCCTCAATCTTCGATACAGCTTTGGTGTCCGTAAAAAGGAGGAGAATAACAATATTTTTAACGCAGAACCTCCAGTATCCAATTAAATAAGGGAAAATAAAATACTATTTCTGGTCATTTAACCTTATCTTCGTGTTGTTAATTTGAGTGATACAGCATTTTGTAAGTGAACGATTTTTTCTGCTACGCATTTCTGCTAATAGTTAGTCTTCTTTACCGTTGCGAATTTCTCAAGAATTTTTAAAAGTTAATTTTTTTACATGAACATTTACGTTTCAAATTTAAGTTTTGCCGTTGTGGACGAAGACTTAAAAAGTTATTTCGCTGAGTACGGAGAAGTTACTTCAGCTAAAGTTATTATGGACAAATACACAAACCGCAGCAAAGGCTTTGGTTTTGTGGAAATGAGTGATGATGCTGCCGCCCAGAAAGCAATTGCTGAACTGGATGGTGCTACAGTTGATGGACGTTCAATTAAAGTGAACGTTGCCAGACCAAAAGAAGATAGGCCTGCAAGACCGGCTTATTCTAACAACAGCAACAGCAACAGCAACAACCGTTGGTAATCACTGTATCAGTTACATGATATTATTACAAGGAGGGCTGTTTTTAGCCCTCCTTCTTTTTTGTCCAACCATCTAAATAATAAACAATGACAAACGAAGCAATAATCAAATACGTAGAAACAAAAAATCATACGGACAAACCTTTGAATATACATTTTAAACAACGCAGTACGATTACAGGCTTGTTTATACAGGGCAATGATTACCAGGAACTGAGGTCGAAAAATTTTTGGCGCATCGTCAGCAGTCCTAACATTGACCAGTGGAAGAAAACCAAAGACATGAACCTTGCCCGTATTTTCAATGGAATGGAATTTACCCGTTTATCAGAAGAATAATTTTTTATTTTATCATTAAAAACCTCAGCTCATGTTCTCACAGGCCTGGAAAAAATATCTTCCCGTTATCACCATATTAATGAAACGTTCTCCTAATGGTGAACAAACTCTTGATATGAACAAAACTGATTTTGAAAGGGCTGCCGGCGGTCGTAAAGCAAAGCTTTCATTCTCAATTACCTTGCATAAAGGTCGAATTCAGAATTTCACGAACCCTCCTCCCGTAGCAAGAGAACTATCAACATTGCTGCAAGAGGATGATGCAACCCGCTTGATGATCCGCCAATATGATTATGATTTTACCATGACATCCGGGTTTCAACTACAAATAAGAAACTGTACCCCCCCTGCGGATGAGCCGGTGGAAAAAGAAGAAGTAGCAACGTCACCGGAATAAGACAATTAAATTGCCTCCAATAAAAAATCCCATTCGTCAGCTGGCGAATGGGATTTAATTTTTATAGAAGTATTAAGCTCTTTGCTTTGCTTTTGCTGCCGGTTTTTTTGCAGCTGGTTTGCTTTTGCTCTTTTTTAATGCAGCATCAATCGCAGCACTAAGGTTGGCAAAAGTTGGCTTTAATGTGAAGGGCACATCATTGATGAAAAAAGCAGGAATCTCCTTTACACCGCGGTTGATGCCTTCCTTTAAATCATCCTGCACCTGCCAGCCATATACACCATTCACCAGGTCATCTAAGAATTTCTTATTTCGTATACCAGCTTCTTTGGAATGTAATTTCAAACTGGTAGTTCCCAAATTACGTCGATTGGCAAAAAGCACATTGTGCATTTCCCAGAATTTACCTTCCTGCCCTGCAGCAACAGCAGATTCACTGGCTTTCAGGCTGCGTTGATGAATAAGGGTTAATGGAAAGTGACGGAACTGAAAACGTATCTTTCCTTCATACTCTTCAAGTAGTTGTTTTACAATTTCGTTTACTTTAGCACACTCCTCACTTTCATACTCACCAAATTCCATTAAAGTAACCGGAGCATCTTTTTTGCCCACAAACATTTCTCTTGGTTCAATAATAATAATATCGTCTTTCTTAAATGCCATTATAATTCTCCTTTTTTTTAGTTCATCGCCGTAGTGGTTATAAACATATATTAATCGTTAACAAATTTGCCGCCATTTGGTTGAAAAGAAGGAACTTATGCCAATACGGCACAACTCCGAATCGGTTGAAGATAATATTTTTCTGCACCCCGCCAAATCCACTTGGCACTATTTTCCTAACACGATAACCCCATACTGATAATCAGCCTTTTAGGAGAAATTTATTCCTAAAATAAGTGTTTAGAAACCTCCTAAAATAGAGCTAACCGTGGATTTTCAACTCTTTATAAAAAACTCGCCATTCTTATACTTCCTTCCCAAAAAATGATTGGCTATGGTTGATTTTCCATCTTTAAAAATGTTGATTTCTAATTAGTTAGGCATGCAGGTATCAAGTTGGACATACTGATTAGCCCACTATCCTGGTTTGGCACAGGATATCCACGCCACTATTTTTGCAATATCAAAGCAAAATCAATTTGCTTTTCAACCGGAAAATCAACCTGTAATCAGACAGCTAAAAACACCGGGTACCAAAACTATACTTGCCCTTTTGTTTGCCAACATTTTACCAGCCCAACGATTGTTACCATCAATTTTTTGACAACAGATCATTAACCTTTAAAACTTAAGTATGAAAAAGATTTTCAGCAACAATCGATTATTAGGAATCGCTTTCTTAACGGTATTTTCAGTAGCGGTATCACCTGCTGTTATGGCCGGAGAAAAAAATCCTGCCGTTCCGGTAGAAATGAAATTTGCCGGTATGATCAAAAACCAGCCCATGTTCCAATTAAACTTTTCCGGCAATGCAGGACAGGATGAGTTTACTATCAGCATCATTGATGATTATGGCAACTCATTGTACAGGGAAAAAATCAAAGGAGAAATTTTTTCCAAAAAGTTCTTGCTGAACACCGATGAGATTGAAGACAACACTTTACGGTTTGAGATTTTTTGTAATTCAACAAAAAAGTCTGTGGTGTATGAGATAAATCCTCATAGTCGTTTTGTACAGGGTATGACATTCACCGAAGTAAAATAATCACACAAATTTATTCATAAACAGAAGCTGCCTGGTAAAGGCAGCTTCTGTTTATTTAGCCTTTATGGTTAAAGGGAAATCCATTCCTCTTGAGAAAGACTGGGGAAACTGCTGGGAGCCTTTATATTTTTCTGACAATAGCGGGATGATGTCATTCAGGTACAACTCGATTTCTTTCACCGTTATCTTACCATCATTTTTCAAATCGGCCTCTCCATTCAATCCATTTAATAATGCATAGGTGAAAATACCATGACCTATTGCCTTAACTTCCGTTGCAAACTGGTCCTGGTTAGTAGAAGACAATACTGTAAACCCTGTGCTTCTCGCTAACTGAAAAATGGCCGCCTCTTCACCAACACCTCGGGTAAAAGTTGTAATCGCTCCACCAGAATTACAAGCATCAATTAATATCAGTTGTTTTTGTGCCGAAATTTTTAATAACAAGTCTTTTAACCCAGTGGCCGACATAGCATTTTCCCGCAACATCGTTTCGTTACCTTCCATTTGTGTCACCTTATGCAGCACCAAATGAAAGTCGGGTTTTGAACCGTCTTCCGGATCATTCATTATACCATGACCGGCATAGAAAAACAGGAACACATCTTCCGGCTTAATTCTTTTTTGCAGCAATTCCAGCTTAGTTCTTAGGTTTTCAGCAGTTGCATTTTCATCAAACAGAGAATCCACCTGAATATTTTTAAAGATGGTTGCAGCAGAAGCGGCCAACTGTAAGGCAACCCCGGAGGCATCTGCCCTTGCATAGTTCAGGTTATACTTGCTGTTCCGGTATTTGTCCACCCCTACTGTAAGTATATACAAAGAGCTGGTGGGTTGTGCACCCGCCCAGGTAAGATTGAACTTTACGGGTGAACTTTCAACTTTACTTTTATTCAATACAGAAGCCACAAAAAGGTTTTCACCACTGACAAGTTCAACAGGAATAGAAAGGGTATTGACCTTCAATCCCCTTATTTTTTCCTGGGGGATTGAAATACGTTTGCCGTTTTGAAACAGAATGACATCTTCAAGGTTATCCTTATTATCAATACTAAAAACAAGGCTGATATTCTTTTCAATGACCGGGCCGGTAACTGTCGGACGTTCCAGCTTCAATACCGGCATATTACTAACCTGCTGTGCAATGGATAGCTTTGAATCACTCTTACTGTCTTTTAAGATATCTGCCGCATATTCATTACTTAACAATAAGCGATTAATAATATCAGGCCGGTAATAATTATCATATAATTTATCCGCAGTATAAAATTCCGCATTCTCATCTTCGCCTTTATAAATATACCAACCTATATAGGCAGCCCCATTGGCAGATGCTTTAAAATATCCGTTACCATTCCACATTACCCATTCATTGTTTTCCGCAATAAAAATATTTAACCGTGGCTCCACTACTTGTGGCTTTATCAGATACGGAGCATTGATAGACGCACCGTTTCCGTTGTCACTCATCATGATATTGTACAATGTTTCCATGGAGTTCTCCTTCAATACATCTAAATCAGGATAATTGTTTTTAATAAATTCCTTCCATACATCTTCCAGCTCATCATAGTTTTTATAGGAGATTTGATTTTTTACCTGTCGCAGGTCCCACATCCGTATGGTTTTGTCGAAGCTGACCGAAAAAAGGTAATTACCATCTTTTGTCTCACTGATACTTTTTACATCTCCTTCATGACCAATAAATGCCGCTAGCATTCTGCCCCGGTTGTCATACATGTTCAAAAAACCGGCACCGCTGCCGCTAATCACCTGACCCTTTTTTGTAATAATGCCACATATATGCCGGTAACCGTTTCCACCATCCCGGTTGACAGTTCCGGTAACTGAGTCATTGGTATAGATTAACATATCCGCCGCAGCATTACTATATAATAAACGCAGACTATCTTTTTCAGTTTTGCTTATTGGATATAAAGAGGTGTCTGCAAGATCAAAGGGTAGTAAACGTCCTGCTTCTGTATTAAACAGGTACTTGAAATCGGTGGGAGAAGTAGTGTAATTAAGAGCATCATCATTCAGGGCAAGGTTATTCCCGTTAACGGATATGCCTGTAAAAGTTTTTCCGGTACTGGTTAATTTAACTCCCGGCGTTACTGCTGCAGTGGAACCATCTCCGCTGACAGAATAAAACTGTAATAGATTCAAAGGTCCGCCTGCCATGTAAAATTCATTGTTTGCTGTAAAACCCATTCCCAATACTGTACTGCCCCCTGGAAAATCTATATTGCTACTTTTAATGTACTTGCCAGATTTTTTTACAAAAAATGTTACTTTACTATCTTTCCCTTCTGTTATAAGGTATTGCCCATTGGGAGAAAGGGCAGCATGCGAAGAATAATCATCGAGTTTAACATGTTGAATTTCTCTTAATGCCGTATCCATCACTACAAGTTCATCCCTGGTTGTGGTAATCACAACAATATTTTTATTTTGATTTACTGATATAGAACTAACCTCACCTTGATAATTCCAGCTTACAGTCTTTCGGAACATGGAAGGAAGAATGTATTTAACCAAATGATTCTCTTCCGTTACCAACACAGTGTTTCCAAAGGTTTCTATATCCTCCAACAATAAACCGGATTGCAGAATTTTTTTAGAGATGGTGAACAAAGGCTTGGCCCCTGTACTTACAATTTTCCAGGCTATAACGCTGCTATCTGATGCGCCAGACAGCAGAAATTTACCATCAGCGGAAAAGCGTAAAGCAGTGACTACATTGGCATGCCCCTGCAGCCGCAATATTTGTTTTCTCGTTGCAAAATCATAAATCCTTATTTGCCCTGCCAGTTCGCCGTCAGTTTCTGTGCCGATTGCAAGAAAACCTCCGACTGCTAAAAAGCGATTATCGGGTGATATCGCTATAGCATAAATTTTGCCCTGGTTAAAGATGGATTTTCCA
This sequence comes from Chitinophagaceae bacterium, assembly GCA_016719015.1. Taxonomy (GTDB): domain Bacteria; phylum Bacteroidota; class Bacteroidia; order Chitinophagales; family Chitinophagaceae; genus JJ008. The sequence goes on along the minus strand of JADKAZ010000004.1, from coordinate 244,936 downwards.
CCCCGCACCTGCTCGAGAAGTTTTTTGTTAGCCACATCCCAGATACAGATTGTTTTATCGGTGCTGCTGGTTATAATAAATTTACCATCTGCTGTTTGAATGGATTCAGAAATCTGTGAAAGGTGACCCTGCCCGTTAATTTGCAGTGTCGCATCGCCCGGCCGTGGTTGTGCATTTATTTTCACTATGAGCAAGCTGAGCAAACATACCAGCACATATTTCAGGCTACTTCTTTTCATTCAATGTATTAATTAAGTGGCTGCACAAGAACGATGCAGTCAAATATAATCATTCAATGCTTTTCGGAAATACCTTTTACCCCTGATTATTCGATTGGAGATAAATCTGGTTTAGCGACCTACTAATATAAGTTTAGGGAGATACGTTTATGGCCCCGCGGAAAGTAGTGCTGAACAAAAGGCTATTCCTGAATTAACTCAACAACACCGCTGCGCATATCATAACAGGCACCCAACACCTGCAGTTCGTTATTATTAATTCTCGATGCAAGAAGAGTTGACTGCAATTTCAACTGGTGTATACCGTGCAGCACATTTGCCCTGATACAATCATTAAGCAAATTTTTGTCATTGGCAGGCAATTGCCGGATCTCTTGTTCGCTTTTTATGCTATCTACAATATCTTTAATATGACCGGAAACGGTACCGCCTTCTGCAAATGCTTTTAATGCACCACACTCTTTATGTCCCATTATTATCACCTCTTTTACACCGAGATGCTCCACTGCATATTCAATACTGCCGATTTCAAGGCCGCTCATCAGGTTACCGGCAGTGCGGACAACAAAAAGATCACCAAGGCCCTGGTCAAAGACTAACTCCGGTGGTACTCTTGAATCAGAACAACAAATAATGGCAGCAAAGGGATGCTGGGCCTCGGAAATTTCTACCCGCCGTTGTTTTGTATCATGCGGATGTGACTGGTGCATGCTGGCAAACCGGTGATTACCTTCCATCAGTTGCTCAATCACTGTCGCCATCTTTGTTTTTTGTGGAGCCCTGCATGCTATCCCTGCCATCATCAACAACAGGAAGTAAAAAAAGAGTAATAAAATGGTACCCGTTTTCATGCAAGTGAGATTGGGTTATCAAATACTGGTGGCGAAATTATTACGGGTTATACCAGTTGTGAATGAAGCTTATCAGCAAGATGAATGAGTTTAGTCAGTTGGCATTACCACCGTTCAGTTTTTATTATTTATGAATACAAAGGAGAGCTGGAAAATATTTCATGATCGTAATGTTGCTTTCGGTTTGGCAGTAATACCAAAAAGAATAACCAGCAACAACCATGACGCAGCCAACAACCAGGTGCTTCCATAATGAGTAACCAGTGGTTTCGTCTCCACAAATGAATGGCTGCTTTCAAAAGCAAGATTGGCACCCCAATGTATACCAAATGCCAACCAGAGAGATTTTGTTTTCCAGACAGCACTGGCCAATACGACACCCAGCAGAAAGAGATAGACCAACACCGATGGATCTTCATTCAGCCGCCATATATGATTGAGTACATATACAACAGCTGAAAGCAATACCCAATGCCAGGGCTTCATTTTATTGAAGAGATGGCCATACAAATAACCACGGGTAAGTACATCTTCTGCGATGGAAGGGAAAGAGGTCATCAGCAGCAGCATCGGCAGTCCCTTTATTACCACATCGATTGATGCTATTCCATTGAACTCCTCATAGCGCACCAATACCGACACCAAAACAGAAACGCTGAAAAAAAATATCCCGATGAACAATCCCTGTAACAGATGTTGCCACCATCTCTTTGAAAAACCAAGGCCATAACCTTCCAATCCTTTCCAGCCTTGTAAACGTCCCAATACAAAAGCCACTAACAGGAACCCAATCTTAAAGACAGCCATAACCCAGAAAACGGGGAAAAACTCGGGGAAATGATAGACTACAAATAGTAGTAAAAACCCTGCGAGGAATTTAATTACTACTCTGTTCATGACAGCTTTTGATTTTTTGTAAAGGTAAAGCAAGAATTAAATACCATGTACTGCCATGACTTACACCTGTCCCGATTAGTACGGGGAACTCAGCGCAACCCTTCAGCTTGCTTTTTTTAATTAAGACAACGATTAACCAGGGTTTGATTTTTGAATGTAACAATGTCAGTTTTGTTGTTGAATGATTGACCAGAGATGTGCCCTGAATGACTTGCCGCCACATCTGAATGACTTGCCGCTAGGTCTGATTGACTTGCCGCCACGTCTGAACGACTTTCCGCCACGTCTGAATGGGGGTAATTGAACATAATTACTTGTTTTTCAATAAGAACTGTATTTGCCCTTTGTATGACATTTTGTACCTGTCCTGAAACTGATGGTGAGCCGGGCCCCGAGTACTACTAATTTTCAGATTGGTACTTTTCTTTTAGTTTCTTCAATTCCTTTTTACTCAACTTTTTTTCAGACTCGATCAGGTATGTGCTTGTACCACTTAACATACCAAGCTTAAATTCCAGTTCCCGGATTTCGCCGATTCCGGTTTGAAATTGATTAATTATAAAAGGCGTAAACCCTGTTGACGTTATCTTCATTTTGTAAGTACCCGCCGATAAAGACAAATTAAATAAACCAAGACTATCGCTGTAACATCCTTTTTTCAAGCTATCTTTTTGAGTGTAAAAAACAATCGAGGCCGCCATAACAGGGTTATTATTATAGTCGTGTACATATCCTCTTACTATTGCATCGGTGGTATCTGCATTACCTTTCGTTACATCTTTTTGCAAGAAGGACTTTTCAGCAGAACTGCGTGAAATAGAAAACTGATACCTGTATTTTTTTATGCTGTCCGTCTGCCCCCAACCAGAAAACCCGGGCAGTAGTAATAAACCAATAAAACAGATATGCTTTTTATGTGAAGACATACAGTTGCTTATATTACATCAATTGGGTTTATGCTACTAAAGGTATAACAGTCCAGATTACTTAGCAGCGAACCGGAGCTTTAGCGCCTCTTTGTGACTGGTGCTAAGTTGCCAATGCTCCCAGCGATGCTATTCTTGATACCGGTTCGGACTTTTAAAGAGTAATTCAAAAATGGACAACAATAATAAGAGTCCGGTTAGGAATCACCCCGCACAACTTTTAAATGCGTTGATGATATAAGCTGCATCCCTGTACAATATTGTTTCATTAACGGTCAGCGTTGTTTTGCTCTTGTCGCCGGGAGGTGGTATGCGGATATTAAATTCTTTATTCAGTTGCTGCTGCATTTTATTACCATCTATCTTCTTATCGATCTCCAGTGTGTAAATATTGGTGCCGCCCTCCAATGCGCTGACCTTTAAACCGGGTATTTTATTGAGCCCGGAAAAAACTGCTGCAGATTGTTTGATGGATTCCTGCAGGCGGTTTTCAATTCCTTCCAACCTGCTGAGTACCATAGCCGCACTGAACCAGTTGCTGAAAACAGTACCACCATGTATTTTGACCATGTGCGGCATTTTATCGATTACCGTTTTACTGCCGCATAACACTGCTCCATTTGCTCCTCCAAGATACTTGTAAAGTGATATGTACACTGTATCGAAATAAGAAGCATATTCTTTCACACTTATACCTGACCAGGCTGCGGCCATAAAGATCCGGGCTCCGTCCAAGTGCAGGGGAATATTATTGCTGCGGCAATACTCACTGATCTTCCGAATCTCCTCTATAGGAATCATTCTGCCGTCGGTTCTCCGCACCGGGTTTTCAACTGAAACAGCACCGATACCACTGGCAAACACTTCCTGTTCTTTCAACGCAGTAATGGCAGTCTTTAATTCTTCCGCCGTAAAATAAGTTTGTCCCTTGGCCAGGGGCATCAGTCTTTTTTGAAAAACAGATTGTGCAGCATCCGCTTCATCACGGTACACATGGCTGGTATCCTGTACAAACACTTTTGTATTTTCGCCACTTAATACGGCAATTGCCAGCTGGTTGGCCATCGTGCCGGTGGGCATACAGATGGCTTTTTCTTTCCCGGTTATTTCTTCAAATTTTTTTTCCATAGCCGCCACCGCACCGCCCTGCAGGTAAAAATCTCTTTTGATCGCTTCTTTACTATTGATCTTTTGCAACTCATCAATATACATGGAAGGGGTGAAATCTTCCCCGTCATAAAAGAATTTGATGACAGGTTCTCCCGCATAGTATTCATTTTTTTCGGCAGCAGCTGCTATTGCGGGAAGAAAAGCAGGTAACACGGCAATGCCCGATGCTCTTAAAAAATTTCTCCGGTTAAAGGCTGACATAGAGGTTGATTTTTGGACTACCAATGTAAGGAGAATTTTGAAACCGGAACCGGGAAATGATATCCTATACGTTGTGTTGTTGGTGGAGGAAAACACCAACAACGGCGTGTTACTTTTTGGGGAACACCTGCAAGGGAGGGAACAGTTTGAATTTTAAAAGCCGTTTTATCCATCCGGTATTTTTTTTCTTTTCTTATTGATGGTTAAGACAAAAGAGAACGGATAAATAATTTCTTATAGTTGAATAGCGAAGGAAACCCCTAACAACGTCGTGGTGCTTTGGAGAACACCCTCAAGGCAGGGAAATTTACCAGTAATCAAGCCACTTCATCCATTCGTCAATCAGTTGAAGTGTCTTGAGTCAATTGATTTTATATTACTGTACTAATTATTGATTAAATCAATTGCCATGAAATCCATTTTCTATTTCTCAATGTTACTTGGCCTTGGTTGCCAATCAGCAGCACAAACAGACAATATCCAATTGGTGAATGAAGCCGCGGCGAAACTCCAAAACAGCTCGGCCACGGTTTCTGAGATCCTAACTGATAAAAAATACTTATCCATTCATCCCTTAAGTGCTTTTCGAGATGTAATAAAAGCCGGCAGCAATACCCAAATATTAGCAATAGCTACTTCGGAAGAACCCGGAAAAAAGATAAGGGTGCTTGGAACTGTAACTGACAGTGAAAACAAGCCGGTGGAGAATGCACTGGTGTACCTGTACCAGACCGATACCAGGGGCTGGTACTCAGCGGATGCACCGCATGTGGGAGGCAATGAAGGCGATATGCTGCATGCCAGGCTGTTTGGGTATGTAAAAACAAATAATGAAGGAAAGTTCGAACTGCAAACTATTAAACCAAGCGGCTATCCCCAAAGCGACCTGCCTGCACATATTCATGTGCATATATGGGCGGATAGTTACCGGGACTTTGTTAATGAGTTTTTATTCGATGATGATGAGCGGCTGAAAGGAACCATACGGGAACAATCCATCCGGAACCATTTTCTTATACAAAAACCGGAAAAAGCCGCAGAACCTTTTGATCAGCAGTTTTCTTACCAGATACAACTAAGCAGGTAGTGAGTTAGCAGAAGCTGATAACTTATGCCGCTGTTGGTGTTGTGTCCTGTCCTATGACTTCACCAACGGCCGGGTTGAGGATACTATCTTAAATAATAAATACAAAAAACCCCAACTCTCGTCAGGGTTTCTCTTTACTTCTTCTTACCAGCCTTCTCTAATTCCGGTGTCTCATTTCGAAACACCACTGTATTATCAAATACATCCACCAGCACCGGCTTGGTCTTATCAATATCACCCGCCAGTATTCGTTTGCTTAACTGGTTCACAATTTCCTTTTGTATCAACCGCTTCAGCGGTCTTGCACCCAACTGGGGGTCAAAGCCCTGCTCGGCTAAAAACTCAAGGGCATAATCGCTGAACTGTAATTGTATACCGCTGTCGGCTACTAATTTCTTCAGGCCATTCAATTGTATTTTTACAATGCCTTTTATCTCGTTCATCATCAATGGGCGGAACATGATAATTTCATCTACCCGGTTTAAAAACTCAGGTCGTATTGTTTGGCGCAACAATGTCATCACTTCCAGTTTGGCCTTGTCCGTTACTTCTTCCACATTCTCTTCCTTCACTTTTTCAAAAGCATCCTGTATCAGGTGGCTGCCGATATTACTCGTCATAATGATAATGGTGTTCTTGAAATTCACCACCCGTCCTTTGTTATCGGTCAACCGGCCATCATCCAATACCTGCAGCAATACATTCCATACATCCGGGTGTGCTTTTTCTATTTCATCGAGCAATACCACACTGTATGGTTTTCTTCTTACAGATTCTGTTAACTGCCCGCCTTCATCATATCCCACATAGCCCGGAGGTGCACCTACCAATCTTGATACGGTATGTTTTTCCTGGTACTCACTCATGTCAATCCTCGTCATCATACTTTCATCATCAAATAAATATTCTGCCAGGGCTTTCGCCAGTTCTGTTTTACCCACACCGGTTGTACCGAGAAAGATAAAAGAACCAATAGGCTTCTTCGGATCCTGTAATCCTGCACGGCTTCTTCGTATGGCATCCGCTACGGCCGTAATGGCTTCCTCCTGTCCCACTACCCTTTCATGCAGGTGGTCTTCCAGTTTTAATAATTTTTCTTTATCGCTTTGCAACATCTTGGTAACTGGAATGCCGGTTGCTTTCGCAATGCTCTCGGCAATATCTTCTGCATCTACTTCTTCTTTCAGCAAACGCTTTTCACCACTCTCTTCTATTTGTTTGGTGAGGTCAGTGATCAGTTGTTCCTGCTCCTGCACTTTACCGTAACGTATCTCCGCCACTTTACCGTAATCACCTTCCCGTTCTGCTCTTTCAGCCTGCTGCTTTAAATTCTCTATTTCGGCTTTTGCATTCTGTACTTTTTCCACCAGTTCTTTTTCCTGGTTCCATTTGGCTTTATAAGTATCTCTTGTTACAGACAGGTTCGCAATTTCGGTATTCAGTTCTTTCAGTTTCACTTCATCATTCTCTCTCTTGATAGCTTCCCGTTCAATTTCCAATTGACGTATCTGTCTTTCCAGTGTATCCAGTTCTTCGGGCATGGAATTCATTTCCAGGCGAAGCTTGGCTGCACTTTCATCAATCAGGTCAATCGCTTTATCCGGTAAAAAACGATCCGTAATGTAGCGGCTGGATAATTCTACCGCTGCAATGATGGCTTCGTCTTTAATGCGTACATGGTGGTGTGTTTCATAACGATCTTTCAATCCCCGCAGAATAGAAATAGCATCTTCAATATTCGGCTCATCGATCATCACTTTCTGGAAACGTCTTTCTAATGCTTTATCTTTTTCAAAAAATTTCTGGTATTCGTTCAGTGTTGTAGCACCTACTGCTCTCAGATCACCTTTGGCCAGTGCAGGTTTCAGAATATTGGCCGCATCCATGGCGCCTTCACCGCCACCTGCACCAACCAGTGTGTGTATTTCATCAATGAAAAGAATTATTTCTCCATCGCTGCCGGCTACTTCTTTCACCACTCCTTTCAACCGCTCTTCAAACTCACCTTTATATTTTGCCCCGGCTATCAGTAAGCCCATATCCAATGCATAGATAATTTTACTCTTAAGGTTCTCCGGCACATCACCATTTACAATACGGTGTGCAATGCCTTCGGCAATGGCTGTTTTACCAACACCGGGTTCACCTACCAATATCGGGTTGTTCTTTGTTCTGCGTGAAAGAATGTGCAATGTCCTTCTGATTTCTTCATCACGGCCAATAACGGGGTCGAGTTTGCCCTGCCTTGCCATTTCGTTCAGGTTCTTTGCATATTTATTCAGGGCATTATATTCCTGCGACTGTGTTTGTGAAGTAACGGTTTCGCCTTTACGTAATTCTTTGATAGCAGTTACCAATCCTTTTTCTGTAAGTCCTGCATCTTTCAACAGTTTGGCAGTGGAATCATTTCCCTGCACTATCGCCATAATCAGATGTTCCGGTGTTACAAACTCATCTTTGAATTGTTTAAGTACAGCACCGGCTCTTAATACTACGTTGTTGGCTTCACGGCTTATCTGCTGTGCAGCTTCCCCGGATGCTTTGGGTAGTTTATTGATGAGTTCATCAAGCTTACTGTCTACCAGGTTAAGGGTAACATTATTTTTTTTCAGTAAGTACTCAACGGGTGAGTCTTCCTGTTCAAGTAATGCCTTTAATATATGCTCGGTCTCAATGTTCGGACTCTTAGCATTGAAGGCAATTTGCTGTGCCTGCTGAAATGCTTCAGCGGCTTTTATGGTGAAGTTTCCTAAGTTCATATACCCCTATCCCCTAAAGGGGGATTAGCTTTTTAGTTAGTAAATTTATTTTCTAATTCGTAGCTAAATGATAAATAAATGCCCAATGCAATCAGCAAAAATCGTTCTTCTCCCCTTTAGGGGGTCAGGGGGTGTAACTATGTCATATAAAGTTAGTTCCATCTGCCTGAAAGTCTTGTCGGTAGCAAGTTTTCTGCTATTGTTGCAGCCCGCCAAAGCCCAATACGAATGGTCCAAACTGGATGCCGAATTACAGGCCAAACAAAAACTGCTGGGTGATAATGTGGTGGCGATGATCTGGAAAGGCGATTCATTGGTGTATAAGAAAGAAATGGGTGGGTTTAATAGTAAGACACAGGCACCTATTGCCAGTTGCAGTAAATGGCTGACGGCAGCATTAGTGATGCAGTTTGTGGATGAAGGAAAATTATCACTCGATGATAAAGTAGTGAAGTATTTGCCGGAGTTTGAAAAATATTTTAAGAACTATATTACCATCCGTCATTGCCTTAGCCACATGACGGGTATACAGGATGATGATAAATTTTTAAGAAGAATCCTGGAACGAAGAAAATTGTCTTCGCTGGAAGAAGAAGTGAATGCATTTGCAGCAAGGGATATCAGGGCTAATCCCGGCACCGATTTCTGGTATGGAAATGTGGGGTTGAATATTGCAGGCCGGGTGCTGGAAGTTATCAGTAAGAAAAAATTTGATGTACTGATAAAATCAAAACTTTTCATACCGTTAGGAATGACAAAGACAACTTTTGCAGAACTAACCGGAGGACCGGTAAATCCATCGGGCGGGGCGAAATCAACAGCCGATGACTATATGAAATTCTTAGTAATGCTGCTGAATAACGGAAAGCATAATGGTGTGCAGATACTCAGTGAGAACTCCGTGAATGAAATGAGGAAAGTACAGAATAAAACTGTCCAAATAATGTATGCTCCTAAATCGGCAGAAGGATATTTGTATGCGTCTGGCAGCTGGGTAATCGCTTATAAAGACAGCACTATTGATGCGGGAACTAAAAAAAGTATGACAGCAGTGCCTCCTCTACCTGAATCCCGTACCCGGGAAATTTCTGTTGCAACAAGCCTGGCATCTCCCGGTCTTTTTGGTACCTGGCCGATGATCGATTATTGCCGGGGGTATGCTTATATCATTTTTGTAAAAAACTTGCTGGGTGAGGAAAGAGCCGATGCACATCGCCAGCTTAAAAAAATAGTTGACGAACAATTTCCAACAGCTTGTCATTAAAAGCCTCCATATTCTATCCTGCTTATAATTTCGATATGAAAATAAAAATCTTGTATATCCAATCTTTCAAACTACTGGGCCTGATTTCTATTCTTTCACTATCGGAAAACAGTTTTGCGCAATTAACTAAATTAGGTGTGCAACAGGGACAAAAATTCTATGTGGAAACACTCGTAAAAGGAAATACTTCTGCAACAGTTATGGGGCAAACGATGGACGGCACTACTGAATCAAAAAGCACCACCCTGTATGAGATTCTGGGTACGGGACCGGATGGTATCGATCTTCAACGCACCATTACAAAAATGCGTTTTGATGCAAGCATGATGGGGCAAAATGCAAGTTTCGATAGCGACAAAAAAGATAACGAAGGACCACTGGCAGATACACTTTCAAAAAAAATAAATAAAGCAATTACATTTACGCTTGATGCTAAAGGCACTATTATTAAAAGAGAAGTAATGGAAGATGGTTCAATAGGAAATGCCATGGGTGTTCCCGGCAGTGGCCAGGAGCCGGTAACCGACTTATTTATACCGGCCCTGATTGGCAGGGAATTAAAAGCCGGTGAAAGTTTTATAGATTCCATTATAGTAAAAAAAGAAAAATACGAGTCCCATGAGACCGGTACTTATACGATAACCGCAATTGAAAATGGAATTGCGGAAATTGAGTATAAAGGAACACAGGTAACATCTGTAGCAATGATACAAATGGAAATGGAAATGGTAAGTGCAGCCAACAATGTGATAAAATCACAACTTCAACTGGATATGAAGACAGGTCTGATACTGGCAAGAACAACTGTAATGGAGTCTATCATTAGCACAGAAATTGCCGGAATGTCACTACCTAGCAGCGGTACAACAACTACTTCGATAAAGATTTCCCCGGTCCTGTAAGCAACAAGTAATAAACTATTTTACTACAGAAGGTTTGGTAACTTTAGTTATCAAACTTTTTTATGTACGAACACCGCAAACAACCGCTTGCCTCTAAAGCAACTTTCTACCAGCGGGTAGTAAGAAACATTGTCATAGCATTAATGATAATGGCGATATGTCTGCTGATAGGCATTACAGGCTATCACTACCTGGCTAATGCATCCTGGATAGATTCCATCCATAATGCTGCCATGATATTAAGTGGTATGGGACCGGTGATAGAAATTGAAACAGTTGGCGGGAAAATATTTTCCTCCGCTTATGCATTATTTAGTGGCGTTGTTTTTATCACTAATGTTGGTGTAATACTTGCGCCAGCTGTTCATCGTATTTTTCACCGGCTCCATTTGGAAGACAAATAAAGATGGCGTTTAAAATCCTTTTGTAGTTTCTTGTTTTACCAGTACTACTTTATTCCTGTCTGCTTTGTAGGTGACTTCCTGAAACTTCACCAGGTCGTTATATTCTTTTGCCGGGAAGCGGCCGCTGTAGCGTTCAATACTACGATAGTATAATAATTTATTACCTGATAATTTTACAGCGCAATTGTATTTGCCGAATTTATTACTGATCGTCACATCCTGTGGCATCGATTCGGGACTGAAGCCTGCAGGAATTTCAATTTCAACGGAATCCACATCCCGGTAATCTAAAGTAAAAACGATATCATATTTTCTGTCGTCATCTGGTGTTAGCTTCCGCCCGGTTCTTGTCATTACATTCGGAACAATAAAGAGCCGTTTGCCGGTGATGGTGGCATAATTTGTAACTATTATATCTAAAGTTTCAACAATGGCGGGCATTGCAGCTTTATTTTCAACATAATTAAACTTGCTGATATCATAAGTAGCAAAGTCCAGTTGCTCATGCAGGTATTCTTTTACTTTATCTTTCGACAGGTTATTGATGAGTCCATGAATATCATCTTGCTGTAAACCACCATACCTTGTTCTGGCATTTACCAGTAATGTACCTTCTTCATTCAGTGTGGCTTTAATATTCCGCTGTTGAAGATTATCTGTAATACCATAATGGGGAGTACGAATAAGACGACCCCCGTTTTCATCTACCACTAATGCAGGACGGTTACTTGTAAACCCGCTGAGATAACCCGTTGGCAGAGTCTGGCTGGTACATTCCAGCCAAACAGTATCTTTTGGCAACGGCACACAAAGAATAATATGATTGAACTGATCGCTGGGAAAATCGGAAAGAAAAAAATACTTGCCTTCACCGGATTTTATCTGCGTGTAGCATGATTTTATATTTGCTTCTTTCAGCAATGCAAACATATAATTGCTAAGTGCTTTACAATCGCCATAGGCTTTTGCAGTCACATAGGCTGCATCAAAAGGTTGCAGCCCGCCAATACCCAACTGGATACTTACATACCGTGTATTTTTTTGCAGGTATTCATACAATATCCTGATCTTCTCCCTTGGTTCTGCAATACCATCTGTAAGCTGATGCACTTTTTGCTTTACAGCATCGGGTAGTTTATCCCGTCCCTGGTTGAGTAACAATTGAAACTGCCCCAGTTCATTCCACGAAGCCATTGACCCTTTGTATCCTCCACATTCAAATTGATCGGGGCTGAAATAAATACAGGTAGTAAGATTGGGCCATTCAGGAGCAGCATACTCCATAAGAATTGCCTGTAGGTTATTTATTTGCCAGCTGTATGACTTGCCTTCTTTTGCAGGTACAACTGATGGATCACCGGTGTAATTAAATGTTCTATACCTGAAACTAAACCAGTCAGGTACAGACACTGTTATATTGCTTTTTTCTATGGCGTATTTTTCTGCAGGTTGCGGAAACCAGGAGGGGAATATGAAAGTTGTTGTAAATTCCATGACTACCTCATACTCCACTGTGTAAGGATAGATACGATGATAAAAGTGATGGATCTTTACCCGGCTGTCTTCCATCAGGCTGATCTCACTAACGGCACTACGGTCTTCAATATCACGGGGCTTTAATGATTTGACCTCCTTTCCTGATGCGTCATATATTTTCCCTTCAATTGATTTAATGGATCGGAACTTATCATAAAACTCGAAGAGTCCTGCAAATTCATCGCCATTTTCATTCAGTATGGTAAGGACTTCTTTCTTATACACTTTCATTTTTGTATAAGAACTTACTTCATACCTTGTTTCCCCCACTCTTTTAACCACATTTGCATTTTTTAATAATGCCGCAGGAATGTTCGCCACTGCATAACTGCCATCAGCGGCTATAAGTGAGCCGTTAAAAAAAAGAAAGACCCAAAAAACAGTCAGCTTTCTTTTACTCATGGAGTTGCTTTCTTTTTAAACACAATCTGTTCGCTTTGCTTTTTTACAATCAAAGCAAAAAATTCCCGCAGCACTTCATATTCTTCTGGCAGAAAATAAGCTTTCTTTATAACGAGCCGTGACCGGAAAGATATATTACCGTCCGACAAGGATAACCGGTATTCAAAAATGGCATCTTCAGCTTCGTTGAATTTTACCACTGCTCCTTTGGGTAATTCATCCACTACATACCCCGTGGGCACTTCCATTTGCAGGTTATATGTTTCATCCATCGTGTAAGGCATTTCTACGGGATAAAAACGTTCCGCTGATTTAAAAGGGTTTTCTTTAAAGCCCTCTCCCAGCATCGGGTTGAAGTAAATGATATCTTCTTTATTATTAATAAAATCAATATCAAAAGAAACTTTAACCGGTTCATCATAATTGAACAAGGAGTCAATTTTTGTATTACTCACTTTTATATCCTCTCCTGCTGCTTTTTGAAACTCGCTGAATACCTGTTCCTTTCCCTTTTCTTTAGCAAGTTTCCGGAACCGGGATGATTCGAGGTAACCGGGTGTTTGCTGAAAGCTGCCGATAGAATTTCCCTGTTCATCGTTAATGACAAACACAATAGTATTTGTAACTTCTTTAAGTGAAGAAGCATTCAAATATATTTCTTCCGCCATTGAATTAATGATGCGGGAGGAGCCGTTATAACATTTGTAATCCAGTTTGCCAAAACCCATACCAGGTTCACAGGCATCCAGGAAAAACTCTTTACTCTCCGCTTCTGTCCGGCATATTACATAATTGTACCTGTCCATCAATGGATAGGCTGAATGTGTATATCCATGTGAACGGGTGCTGAGGATAACAGGATCGGCCTGGATATTTGCCTTACGTAACATGGCGGTCATTAAAAGATTAATTTCAGCAACGTTACCATTCCTGTTTTTTAATACATTTTTTAACGGTTGTTCAAGATATTTACGGTTGTAGTTGGTACAGGTAAAATTATCCCTCACCCATTCGTAAATATTTTTTGCCTTTGCCAGTACGTTGGTGGCACCCCGCAATGCCAGTGGCATCACCTCATTCAACCAGCCATTATCCTTGCTTAACTGTTCGCCAAAATCTTCATCCTCCAGTAAATCTTTTGCAGCCATTTTCCAGCTACTCATTACCTGGCGGGGTGTAAATGGTTCACCAATAGATGCCAGTTGAAATTCTATTCTTGAAATATGATTGCGCAAAGTAGAAGTATAGCTTTCTTCTTTGAGGGAGGGAACATCCTTCATCACCCACCGGTAATCCACTACGTTAGCATTGAAATCTACTCTTTCTGTTGCGCCTGAACCCCTGATATCGGCCATATTAAAACTACTCCTGCTGGTTGATGAAGTCTTTATTGCAAAAGGATGATATCCTTGCGACAACGTAACATAATTATAAAAGCTGGGCATGGCAAAATTGTACTCACTCCAGAGACGGGGAAACTCTCCCTGGAAATCCCACGGCTGCAAATTGAAAATGAAGTCCGACTTTATCTTATACTCATACTCTATAATAGAACCGGCTTTTATATTGGGGAAAGTAAATTTTTTCACAACAAGGTTCTTACTAACCTTGTCTTTGAATACAGCCGACTTTATTTCGAGTTTTGTTTGCACCACTTTTCCATTCTCCAGGTTGTAGGTAACGGCTTTCAGGTTTTCCAGCTCTTCTTCTGATTCACCATTTGTATAGAGGCTGATCTGGACATCTCCGATATTGTACCCGTTTTTATTCAGAATATGTGCCCGTCGGTAATTATTGAATAAAAGTGAGAAGGAACCTTTGGTATTACCTATAATTTCTGTGGAGCCGATGTCCGCCACAATAATGGCTGTAGCATTACTATCTATCGGGTAAACTGTTGTTTTAAAATCATCAGCAGTTACGCTGCCGAATTTTATCTTAAGTTTATCCTGCGCAGTAGTGGTGGCAGCGGTTAAGAAAAAAAGTATGCAGAAAAAAAAACTTCTTTTCATGCAGTTAATTGGTAAGGTGAATGGAGATTATATCCAATTTTACAAAAAATATATCAAACTGCCAGAAAGTAGCGGATATAAAACAACTACCTGCTTAAAAAACAATAACAAATCTTGAAATCACTGGAGGAAAATACCCGTTTTATAAAAAATACAGCATCCCGGCTGGGATTTGACTTCTGTGGTATTGCCCGTGCACAAAAGCTTGATGATGATGCAGCCAGGCTGGAACATTGGCTGCAGAAAGGAATGCATGGCAGTATGCATTACATGGAAAAATATTTTGATATGCGGGTTGACCCTGCCAAATTGGTGCCGGGTGCCAAATCAGTTATTACGCTTTTAAAAAATTATTATCCGGCTGCACACCAACAACCCGGCACTCCCAAAATTTCCAAGTATGCTTTTGGAAAAGACTATCATGAAGTAATACGAAAACAATTAAATGAATTGATTGCATGCATTAAAGAAACAGTGGGAGAAATACATGGAAGGGGTTTTGTTGACAGTGCACCCGTACTGGAACGTACCTGGGCACAACGGAGCGGATTAGGCTGGGTGGGCAAGAATGGCAACCTGATTAACAAACAAAGTGGCTCATATTATTTTATTGCCACCTTGATAACCGACCTGTCATTACAATACGATGATCCATTTGCAAAAGATTTTTGTGGCACCTGCACCAAATGTATTGACGCTTGTCCAACTAATGCTATCCTGCCGGGGAAAGTGGTTGATGGCAGCAAGTGTATTTCTTATTTCACCATTGAACTCAAAGAGATGCTGATACCCGGTGAGATGAAAGGAAAATTTGACAACTGGATGTTTGGTTGTGATACCTGCCAGGATGTTTGTCCCTGGAACCGGTTTAGTAAACCCAATAATGAAATAAATTTCACCCCTGTACCTGAAATTTTAAACCTGTCCAGCCAGGAATGGGAAATTATGACGGAAGAAAGTTTCCAAAAGATTTTTAAGGACTCCCCATTACGGCGAAGTAAATTCAAAGGTATTCAGCGGAACCTGAAATTTATTACAGGCACTGATTAAAAATCGTTGTCTTGTTTTATGTATAATAAATTTTTTGTGAATGCTGTCCATATTTTTTTAGCATCGGGGTATTTGTAGTACTTATTAAACAACTGCTGAGTTGCTGCCAGGTTTCTTCCAAAAGAATAATAATATACCACCAGGTTCATAGCCACTTCTTTGCGTAAGCCTTCATCCATTGGTATTTCACTATCTAATTTAACATAGGGCTGCTCGCATAGTTTGCCCAGGTTATCATTGATAACACTTTTTAATTCAGCATCACCGGGAAGAACAGTAACCTTGCCTTTATTATATTTTAAAGTGATATTGTCTACATAAATGGGGGCACCATCGGTTGTATCGGTAAATCCACAGGCAAAACAGGTAAAGAAATAACCGAAGGATTCGGTGAAACTAAACTCAAACTCTTTTTTGGAAGTTATAACGGTATGCCCACCAAACATCTTAACCACATGCTGGTATTTATTAGCCGCAATACTTTTGAAAATATAAATTTCATCACAACAATGAGCACCACCTGTATAATTATAGATAAGCAATTCCTTTTTGCCATCATTATCCAAATCGGCAAATGTGTATTCGATGTATGAGTCCATACTGTCTGTCTGAGCCCCTACCCATTGCCCCGTAGCAGTGTAAATGCCTTTCAGCAGTTTTGTTAGCGGCAGCGTCTTCCGGGATTTTGTGACTATCAATATTTTATCAGGAATCGTTGTTTTCTCACCTTCCTGGAAAAAAAGCGTTGTGGGATCTGTTTCGGGAATAATTGCACTGTCTTTTTGGTACATGACAAATGCGGAATCTTCTACCTGTGCTTTCAGGTTCAAAAAACTTACTAAAGAAATCGCCAACAGGTATATTCCTCTTACGCTTCGCATACCGTCATTTTTTTCCTGAATTTCATCAATTCTTTACTGAACATTGGGTTTCACCTGCACCTTTACCTGCATCAGTTCCCATTCAATGATCATGAAGTTGTCATCATCAAAGCGAATGGTAAATTGTTCAACTGGGGCTGACAGTTTATTAGCTGCTACAGGGACCATTGCCACATCCTTATCTTTATTTTTCTTGTAGCTAAAAGCTCCCCATTGTCCCAATACAGAATTCAGAATGATTGTCCATTCATTTTCATTCACCAGTGCAAACATGGTATAGGTTCCGGCAGGCACATCAACAGTACCGATCTTTGAATCCCTGTTTAAACTTATTGTAGTTGCTTCATCAGCACCGAGCCGCCATACTTCGCTATATTTTACCAGCTCTCCAAAGATTACCCGGTCATGCTTAAAAGGCCGGCCATACGTAACCGTAACATCTTTTGTACTTACCGTATCATGGGGGCTTTTCCTGTTTTGGCCAAAACCAGAAAAGGCAGTTAATAAAGTTGCAAACAATAATATCTTTTTCATAAAAATGGTTTGTATTAAAATTAAACTCTTTACCAGACATAGCAAGAGTGCCAGGGTTATTTTTCCAACAAGTTCTTAAGCTTATCAAGTCCTGTTTCCATCACCGGGCCGTATCTTTTTTCTAATAAAAGGCTGGAGAATTTTTCCCATGGATACCACCGGAGATGAAAATCCATATACCATTGAACAGTTACTGTATTGGGCCGTCCCGCATCAAAAAGATTCCATCCGGATTCTCCCTTTTTGGTGTTATTGCCGGTAATAACAGCTGTAACAGTACTATCTGTTGTTCCGGTAATGATTAGCCCTGCTGATTCAGTTGTTTGAATGCCCTTAATAGCGCCGTCTTCAATAAAAAATGCTGATGTATCCGCTCCGGGATACCATTTTTTCCAGTTAGCAGCATTGGCAAGCTGGTTCATTACTGAATCTTGTGGCGCATTAATATCTATCGCTTTTGAAATACGGATATGAGAAGGAATAAAAAGGGAAAAGCCTGTAATGATCAGGGAGAACACTATAAGGCTGATAAATCCTAGTTTAATTATTCGCAAAACAATTATTTTATTTTTTAAATTTTCCGTTTTACTCCCACTTAATCACCTTTGATGCAATAAAGTAAATGAGTGCCATCCACAGGCCGAGTATTCCTATTTCTTTCCAGCATTCAAAAATACTCATGCCTTCAAACGATATTTTCCGGATGCTGTCATTGAACTGGGTTAGTGGTAATACCCGGCATATTTCCTGTAACCATGCTGGAAATACTTCAATGGGAAAGAAGGTACCAGACAACATCATTTGCGGAAACCCAAACAGGTTGATGAGCAATGGTATGGACGAATCCGATTTTGCGATACTACTGAAGATAAGCCCCACACCCATCAAAAGGAAGAGCATATAAATAGTCATGGCGATAATCTCGATGAAAGTTATAATGCCATGCTGGAGGGTAAAATTCATTGCAAAATGTCCAAATAAAACCAGGACAACTACACTGAGTAATTGGAAAAACAAACGGCTCATTCCAATGCCCAGCAAAATATTTATGCGTTTGACTGGCGAAGCATAAAATCTTTTTAACACCAGTTGTTCTCTCAACCCAAAAAAAGCAAAAGCAATACCGAACAAGGTGGAAAATAAAATAGAGAAGCCTAACTGGCCGGGAAGAATAAAGTCAATGGGCCTGTATTTTTTAACGGTTGCAATTTCAGGCTCCTTAATATCCACAAAGCTTTCTGCATCTTCATTGAGCATTTTTTCCAGCTGCAGCCTTACCAGGTCCAATGCTGCTACAAAAGAGTAAACAGTATTGGAACTGGCGGTAGTGGATCTTATCCCGATGGTATAATGCGGCTTATCTGAAGAATCCAGCTGGCTTTGAATATCCAGTATGGCAGTAAGCCTTCCTTTATTAAGTTCTTTGTTTCGCAAAACGGTATCTGCAAATGTAATAATTCGGACACCTGGTATTTTTTTAAGCCCGGTATAAAATCCCTGTGTGGTATCGCTATCCGGCGTTAAAGCTATCCGGTAGTTAACACCACCACTATTTCCAAAAGCCCCAAAAATCAAGGTGAAAATGATGGGAAACAGGATACTAAAGATAATGGCACTTGGATTACTGAAAATTGCTTTGAAGCTGGCCCGGGTAATAGCCCATAATGCCCTTGTCTGGCTATAAGGTTGTTTTACTGGTTTCATGTTGGAGGGCAAATGTATCTAATTACTAAATGAAAAAACAATACAAATCAATTGCCCGGTAATTTTTAAAAATAAAGATATTTGAGCTCTTATGAATAAGGCGTATTTACTTACTGGCGGTAATCTTGGAAACAGGGAAGAAAATCTTGCTACTGCAAGAGATTTTATCAACCGGCAATGCGGCACTATTACGGCAGCTTCCTCTTTATATGAAACAGCAGCATGGGGCAATACCGACCAACCTTCTTTTCTGAACCAGGCACTGGAAATTGAAACGTTATTTACTGCAAGACAACTGATTCGTCGCATATTAAAAGTGGAAAAATTGATGGGCCGGGTGCGGGAAGTAAAATATGGACCCAGGCTGATTGATATCGATATCTTATTATTCAATAATGAAAAGCATAACTATCCGTTGCTTCAACTACCACACCCTGAAATGCAGAACCGCCGGTTTGCCTTGTTGCCACTGGCAGAGATAGCCGGAGATATAATACACCCGATCTTCCTCAAAACGATTGTAGAACTTCTCGCCGAATGTCCTGATGAACTTGAAGTAAAAAAGTATTCCTGATTTTTTCCACAATCTCAGATTATCAATTTTACGCCTTTGCATTTAGCCTATTTTGCGACCGTTAAGAATTTCTGTCATTCACATGGACTATTCACCTTAATGAATTATAATTTCATCACCATAGAAGGAAATATCGGGGCCGGCAAAACCACTCTGGCTCATTTGTTATCCAAACACTACAATGCACGGCTGATATTAGAAGAATTTGCCGACAACCCCTTTTTGCCAAAATTTTATGAAAATCCCGGGCAGTACGCCTTTCCGCTGGAACTTTTTTTCATGGCAGAACGTTTCAAACAGCAAAAAGAGTTTTTACAACAGAAAGACATGTTTCAGACGCTAACAATCTCTGATTATCTGTTCACTAAATGCCTCCTGTTTGCTAAAGTAACATTACCTGATGATGAATTTCGCCTCTATCAGCGATTATTCGATATCATTAACCAGCAACTGACCAAACCTGATATTCTGATTTACCTGCATGCACCGGTTGCCAAATTACAAGCCAATATCAAAAAAAGGAATCGTTCCTATGAACAAAATATTCCGGACGACTATCTATTTAATATCCAGGAAACTTACACTCACTACATCAAGCAACATAATATCAAAACTTTGTTTGTGGATGCCAGCAATGCTGATTTTCTCGGCAATGAAAAACATATTGCAATAATTCATGAGGCATTAGAAAAAGAATATGAAGACGGGCAACATTACCTGACATTACCATAGATTATCGAAGGAATGAAAGGTTACATTCCATGTATTTAATTCCTTGTTCATTATTCTAAAGCTATCTTTGCTTTACAACTATGGACAGCAACTCTCCTGTCATTCAGATAACCAACGACCCGTTTGCAGCAGTTCGTATTCCCGAATTTAAAAACCTGATGCTTGGAAGGTTTACTTTCATCATGGCATTGCGGATGATGGGCACCTTAGTGGCCTGGTGGGTATATGAATTAACCGGCGACCCTTTTGCCATTGGGCTGGTGGGGCTATCCGAAGTAATTCCTGCACTATCTATGGCATTGTATGCCGGCCATGTAATTGATAAAAGTGAAAAAAGAAAACTGGTCCTGAGAGGAGTCCTATTTTATTTTCTTGCCGCCGCTGTACTTTTGTTTTTCTCTACCTCTTACATCGGAACACATTTCAGCAATCACACCATTGCTATTGGTATTTACGCAGTGATTTTTTGCACCGGCATCATCCGTGCATTTACGGGGCCAACTTTTTCAGCTATGCTGGCCAGTATTGTGCCACGGCAATATTTACAAAACGCCACAACCTGGAACCAGGGAAGCTGGCTTTCGGCTTCCGTTACCGGTCATGCTATGGGCGGTTTTCTTATCTGGAAACTTGGTATCACAGGTACACTTATTACAGTTTGTTCTTTACTTGTTATTGGTTTTGCAGTACTGATGCAATTGAAACCAAAGCCTCCAATGGCACAAACCAGTGAAAAGAAAACCTGGGAAAGTGTAAAAGAAGGTTTGCGGTTTGTATTTAAAACAAAAGAGATTTTAGCCGCATTCTCGTTAGACATGTTTGCAGTATTATTTGGCGGAGCCGTTGCAATGGTACCCGTATTTGCAAAAGATATTTTAAAAATCGGGCCTTTAGGTTTCGGCTGGCTTAATGCAGCTATAGATATCGGCTCCATCTTTATTGTCATATTGCTGGCCTTTTTCCCTTTGAAAAAAGCACAGGGCAAAAAACTGATGTTAGCTGTCGCTGGTTTTGGTATCTGTATTATCCTCTTTGCATTATCAAAGTGGTTTTTCCTATCCTTTGCTGCCTTAATGATTGCCGGTATGCTGGACGGTGTTAGTGTAGTTGTTAGAGGTACGGTTATGCAATTAAAAACTCCTGACCATATGCGGGGTCGGGTAAGTAGTGTTGGCTCTATGTTTATCAATTCCAGCAATGAACTCGGGCAATTTGAAAGTGGTGTGGCCGCTAAACTGATGGGAGTCGTTCCTTCCGTTGTTTTTGGGGGATGTATGACATTGGTCATCGTCATTATCACCTGGTTTAAAGCACCCACCCTGCGAAAGTTTGAATATTAACTTCCTGCGGCTAAACAATTTTACAGATCTGGTGTTTCGCTAACTTCACTAAAACATATAACTATGCATCGTCGTACATTCCTGCAAAATACAGCGCTGACTTTTGGTGCCATGACATTAGCACAGAAGGGTATTCTCTCCTCCCTTTTTGAAGACCCATGGAAAATAACCATGCTACGCAATGATGTAGGCATATTTGAAGAAAGAGGGGGAACGATTGCATTCCTGTTATCCAAAAAAGGTGTGGTTTTTGTTGATTCACAATTTCCTGACCAGAGCAAACACTTATTGGATGAATTAAAGAAAAGAGGTGAAAAAGAATTTGAACTATTAATAAACACTCACCACCATGGCGACCATAGCGGCGGTAATATTACTTTTAAAGGAATTGTGGATCATGTAATGGCGCATGAAAACTCATTGATTAATCAGCAAAAAACAGCTGTAATTAATAAATCAGAAGACAAACAACTCTACCCTGACCTAACTTATACCGATACATGGCAAAAAAGATACAGGCCGGATATAGTAAGTCTCCATTATTATGGAGCAGGTCATACCAATGGAGATAGTTTTGTCCATTTTGAACATGCCAATATCGTACACTGTGGAGACCTTGTTTTTAACCGCCGCCATCCGTTTGTAGACCGCACTGCAGGTGCCAACATGAAAAGCTGGATGGAAGTATTAAACAAAGCCTTAGCGAAATTTGATAAAGAAACAATGTATGTTTTTGGTCATGCAGGAGCCGGGTATAAAGTAACAGGAACCGCTGATGATCTTAATCAATTCAGGGACTACCTTGGCAACGTTTTAAAATTTGTAGAAGGAGAAATAAAAGCCGGCAAAACAAAAGAAGAAGTATTAAAAACCACCATTATACCCGGTGGAGAAGAATGGAAAACGGATGGAATAAAACGTCCGCTGGAAGCTGCATGGGATGAGTTGAATACAAAATAATCCTTATGAAGGTCATACTGATTATTATTGTTGCACTAATTATCTATGGATTAATTATTGCATCATCTAATAAAACCAAAGAAGAACAGAAAAATACCGGCAACAGTACCGATACCGCCGGTGGTGCTAATATGGGACATCATCACAAAGACCCCCCAGATACTGATAATGGAGACAGTGGTGGAGACAGCGGAAGTGATGGAGGTGGTGGAGAATAATCCCTTTGCTAGAAAATAATTATAACCTTACCACCCTTTTATCAAAACCAATTCTCCGGCTATGTATTATTTTGATTTTTTTAAAGTCGGTGTGCAATGGGTTTAGCATATAATTATTTTCTTCCGGCACCAGCACACTTGGCACAGATAATAGCAGTTCCCTTTTTGCTAATAAAAAACTATCGCCCATTTTTTGTGTGTATTGCCGTATGTCTGGTACATCCCAATCAGCAGCCAGTTTATCAATAGTTATTTCCCGTACCAGCATCTTATCAGGTAAAGCAATAGTAACCAGCATATAAATTTTCTGCTGCAGCATTTTAGCAGGTGTGTGTGCAAGTGTTTCTAACAAAGCCAGCGAACGGGAAGCCGCAGCATAAAGAGCATAAAAGCCTTCGCTGTTCCAGCGGCCACCAAATAACCTTGCTCCGTTGCCGGATAAATCGTTGGCATACTCTTCTTGTGTAATGCGATAAACTTCCATATGCTATTATGAAAAAACACCCTGCTCCAAACGGCCAAGCACTTTAATGACTAACTGAATACCAAAAGAAGTGTCTAAAAAATCTACAGGTCTCTTATTACCTAAAGAAGCAAGGGGACTATGCAGCCATTCTGCAAAAGAAGTTTTATCGCCGATAACATCAATGCCTCGCTGCGCAAAGGCCGCCAGCTCCAGCACCTTTTCTGTTTTTAAAGAATCTAATAACTCATTATCATCTTTTCGCTGAATATTGCGGTGAGAACTATGCAGCAAACTACTCATCGTTTCCATAGTGATACCCAAATGCTCCGCTAATGATTTAAGAGTAGATTTTTTAATGCCTTCACGGGTAAGAGCTATTAAATCAAAATCGCCGGCAATAGATTTATTAATGGATTTATTTCCACCTAAAATAACCCGCAATGAATTGTATTGCACCGCAGCCTCGTCCATTATAGATAAAGGTTCTTCTTTAATGATATAAGGCTTTACCTTTTTGGCTTTTTCTGACATCTTTCTTCCTTTCTCCAAATATACGACATTTTGCAATTAAAAAATCCATTTTGTCATACATTTATTTTCACACTTCAAAATGAAAAGGATTTCTGCAGAGTGAGTTGACATGGGAGGTTCTATCTCCCTTTCTCAGCCGCAATCAATTTTTCAATCACATAATAAGTAATGGGGCAAAAACTGGTGTTCTTCAAAGCCATTGGTTGGCGTTTCAGCATAAAGTCATCATCCATATAGGGAAAACGGGCACAGTCTGTAGGACGTACATCATAAATACTGCAATAATTATCCGCACCAAGAAATGCGCAAGGCAATTCTTTCAATACATTATCGCCTTCTTTATCCGTTACCAGGTAAGTATCTTTAAAATCACCTTCCTTCATGCCCAGGTATTTACTGATTCGTTTTATATCGGGAGGTGTAAACCGGGGAGAATAGTTCTTGCAGCAGTTGGCGCATTGCAGGCAATCAATTTTTTCAAAGGCTTCTTCGTTCAATTCCGGTAGTTGTTTCAGCACTTTATTCTTGTTAGCCCTATGCAAAAATTTCTTATACTCTTTCTGCCGTTCCCCGGATTTCTTTTCCCAGTTAATTAAAATATCCTGTGCCATCCTGCAAGATAGTCCGGAAGTCGGAAAGACTGTAAGTCCAAAAGATATTTTCCCCCTCTCCAAACTTTTTTCCTGACATTCTGCCTTTCTGACTAATATCTCACTTTCTGTTATTTTTACGGTGTATGGGAACAACCAGGGAACAGTTACTCCTCTTCATCACCACCCCGCTCTATTTAATAGTGATTGGGCTGGAACTATTTCTAAGCAAACTCCGCAAACAGGATACTTATTCCCTGAAGGATACTGCACAAAATATTTATTTCATGCTGCTGAATGGTGGTATTGACCTTGCCTTCCGTATTATCTATATAGGTTTTATCCTCTCTTATTTTTATGACCATCGCCTTGTGGAACCGATTCAAAACCCCTGGATGTACTGGATCGTTCTGCTGATATTTGAAGACTTTATGTATTACTGGTTACACCGGGTGGATCATGTGTGCCGTTTATTCTGGGCCACTCATGTTACACATCATTCATCGCCTAAATTTAACCTGACTGTTGGTTTCCGTTCCTCAGTGCTGGAACCATTATACCGGTTTGTATATTTTATCCCGATTGCCTTACTGGGTTTTCAACCGATAGATATTGCATTCATATATGCGGCCACACAAACCTGGGGAATATTGGTACATACTGAAAAAATAAATAAAGCAGGCATACTTGAATACTTCCTGGTCACTCCCTCGCACCACCGGGTGCACCATGGTTCCAACCCAAAATACCTGGATAAGAACATGGGCATGTTCCTCATTATCTGGGATAAGCTGTTCGGTACTTTTCAACCGGAGCTGCCCGCCGAAGATTATCAGCCTATAAAATATGGATTGACCAAACCATTGGAAAAAGAAGATGCCTTGTACCTTGTTGTACATGAATGGAAAAGCATCGGCAAAGATCTCCGTAAAAAAAATCTGACCTTTAAGCAGCGTTGGAATTATCTCTTCGGCCCTCCCGGCTGGAGCCACGATGGCAGCACCTTTACCAGTGATGAACTTCGGCAAATGGAAAAAGGGAACAGGCTTCCGTAACCGCACACTTGCCCGTAAAGGTTTTCAACGATTAGTGCACTGCTTATCCACCAGCTTCAACAACTCATTAATATTATGCTTTTCAGCCCGTAACTTTGCGCATCTTTTTACCCATAAGGACATCCATTTATGAATCTTTTTGAGCAACAATCTAACGAATTTATTCCCCGCCATATCGGACCCAATGAAGCTGATACCAGAAAAATGCTGAAAAAAATTGGCGCAGAAAGTTTAGACCAGTTAATCAGTAACACGGTTCCACCTTCTATCCGAATGAATAAGTCGCTGAATATTCCCCCGGCAATGAGTGAACATGAATACCTGAAACATATCAAAGAAGTATCACAAAAAAATAAGGTATTCACTAATTATATCGGCCAGGGATATTATGACAGCATTACCCCATCGGTGATACTGCGGAACATTTTCGAAAACCCGGGATGGTACACACAGTATACTCCTTACCAGGCAGAAATTTCACAAGGCCGTTTGGAAAGCTTGTTGAATTACCAGACGATGGTGAGTGATTTAACAGGCTTGCCGATTGCCAATGCTTCGCTTTTGGATGAGGCGACTGCTGCTGCAGAAGCCATGACAATGTTTTTCAATACACTCAATAGGCAAGATCATATTGAACGACCAAAGTTTTTTGTTGACAGGGAAATTTTCCCTCAAACAAAAGATGTATTGAAAACAAGAGCCACTCCTGTTGGAATTGAAATTGTAGAAGGCGACTATGCAACGGCCCAATTGGATGAAACCTATTTTGCTGCTATCGTTCAATATCCCAATAATAAAGGAAGTATAGAAGATTACCGTGAATTTATCAATTCGGTTCATACTGCCGGTGCTTATGTGGTAATGGCTACAGACCTGTTAGCATTAACACTATTAACTCCACCGGGAGAACTCGGAGCAGATGTAGCTATTGGTTCTGCACAGCGTTTTGGTGTACCGCTCGGCTATGGCGGTCCTCATGCAGCCTTTATGTCTTGCAAAGATGATTTTAAAAGAAATATTCCGGGCCGAATAATCGGTATCAGTATTGATGCACAGGGCAACAGGGCGTTGAGAATGGCTTTACAAACAAGGGAACAACATATCAAAAGGGAAAAAGCAACTTCCAATATTTGTACTGCCCAGGCATTACTGGCTAATATGGCAGCGATGTATGCGGTGTATCATGGGCCGGATGGTTTAAAGAGTATTGCAAAGAGAGTAGCATTACTTACGCAAACAGTTGCCGGTGCGATTAAGGAAAGAGGATTTGAATTAGTATCTGCCGCTTTCTTCGATACAATTGTTGTAAAAGTTAACGATATAGCCCCTATCAGGGCAAAAGCTGAAAGACAATTAATCAACCTTCGGTATATCGACGCTGCCCATATTGGTATTTCATTGGATGAAACAACAGGTATTGATGAACTCTACGACCTAATCAATTGTTTTGAAAATGATGAGGACCCGGTAGCCTTCGACATATACCAGGGAACTGAACTTCATTATATCCCTGCTGCATTAACAAGAACATCTTTCTACTTAACGCATCCTGTCTTTAATACGCATAAGAGTGAAAGCCAGATGATGCGTTATATCAAACAATTGGAGAACAAAGACCTTTCCTTAAATACTTCCATGATTTCTTTAGGAAGTTGTACGATGAAGTTGAATGCCGCAAGTGAAATGATGCCGCTGAGTTGGTCTCATTGGGGTAAGATGCATCCATTTGCCCCAGCCAATCAAACAGAAGGTTATAAATATATAATAGACGAACTTGGTAAATATCTCTGTGAGATTACCGCCTTTGATGCCTGCAGCCTGCAACCCAATAGTGGTGCACAAGGCGAATATGCAGGCTTGTTAACTATTAAAGCTTACCATGAGGCCAACGGTGATCATCACAGAAATGTAATGCTCATCCCTATTTCTGCACATGGCACCAACCCTGCATCAGCGGTAATGGCAGGAATGAAAGTGGTGGTGGTAAAAGCATTGGAGAATGGGTATATTGATGTAGAGGACTTAAAAGTAAAAGCGGCTCAGTATGCTGCTAACCTTTCGGGCATCATGATTACTTATCCAAGTACCTATGGAGTATATGAAGAAACTGTAAAGGAAATTACTGATATCATCCATCAGCATGGCGGCCAGGTATATATGGACGGAGCAAATATGAATGCACAGGTCGGGTTAACTGCACCTGGTCTGATTGGCGCTGATGTTTGTCATTTGAATTTGCATAAAACATTTGCTATTCCGCATGGTGGCGGTGGACCTGGTATGGGGCCAATCTGTGTAAAAGCACATTTGGCAAAACATCTTCCTGGTCATGTTGAAAACGGAACCAGCAATGCTGTTTCTGCAGCACCTTATGGTTCTGCTTCTATACTTCTCATTTCCTATGGATATATAAGAATGCTGGGCAATGAGGGAGTAAAAGCGGCTACTGAATATGCCATCTTGAATGCAAACTATATGAGAGCAAGACTGGATGGGGCCTATGATATTCTATACACTAATAATAATGGTCAATGTGCCCATGAATTTATTGTTGATTTAAGACCATTTAAAAAATCCGCAGAAGTAGAAGCAGAAGATGTGGCAAAGCGATTGATTGATTATGGCTTCCATGCACCAACGATGAGTTTTCCTGTTCCGGGAACCATCATGATAGAGCCCACAGAAAGTGAAGATAAAGCTGAATTGGATCGTTTTTGTGATGCCTTACTTTCAATCCGTGAAGAAATAAAAGCCATTGAAGAAGGCATAGCTGATAAAAAAGATAATGCATTAAAAAATGCACCTCACACACAATTTGTGGTAACAGCGGATGAATGGAAACATTCCTATTCAAGACAGCAGGCTGCATTCCCTTTATACTATGTTACTCTGAGTAAATTCTGGCCAAGTGTTGCCAGAGTGAACAATACCCATGGCGACAGGAATCTTATTTGTACTTGTGAGCCGGTGGAAGCGTATATGGAAGTTGAAGCGTAATAAACTGTAAATCACATTCAAAAACCCTGTTTCTGATTGAATGAAGCAGGGTTTTCTTATTTCCGGACTCCTAACACACATATGAATTCTTTCAATTCCGTATTTTACCCATACCTTTATCGCCATTAATCAACAATACAAATACAATGAGCGACAAAAATCAAGGAACCGTTAAGTTTTTCAATGCTGAAAAAGGATTCGGATTCATCAAACATGATGATTCAAACAAAGAAACTTTCGTACATGCCAGCGGTCTTATCGACCAGGTAAACGAAGGTGACAAAGTAGAATTTGACCTGCAGGAAGGCAAAAAAGGCATGAATGCTGTAAATGTAAAAAAGGTAGGCTAAGATATTTTACAACGATAGTTTCATCAAACAAAAGACCCCACCAACTGGCGGGGTCTTTTTTTCATTTATGCTTAGGTAACAATACTAAAATCTTCTATTGCGTCCACCACCGTTGCCATTTCCATTATTCTGCTGGCGGGTTCCCTCATCACGGCGTTCTGTTTGACGCTGAGGCTGTTCTTGTCTTCTTTCCACTTTCTGTTGCGGTTGACGAACCGGTTGATCTTGTCGTGGCTGCTGCCTTCTCTCCATTTGTGGAGCGGGGCGAACAGGTTGTTCTTGTCTTCTCTCAATTTGTTGTGAAGGCTGACGAACTGGTTGCTGCTGCCGGGGCTCCTGTCCTCTTTCCATTTGCTGAGGGAATTGCCGCTGCGGACGGTTATTATTTTCATCCCTTCTTACATTCGGCTGACGAACTGGTGTATTTGAATTACCATTGTTATCAGTTCTTCTTTCAAAACGGCGATTATCATTGTTACCGTTGTTATTTCCGGGATTTGGGGTTCTATCAGGTCTTTCTGTTGGCCTTATTACTCTTCTGTCTGCATCACGGTTTGGCTGTTCAGTACGATCATTATTTCTTTCAAACCTGCGATCAGAAGGATTAGTATTGCCATTATTATTTTGTGGCTGTCTGACATTATTATCTCTTCTTTCAAACCTTGTATCATCATTCCTTCTGTCATTACCATTGCTATTACCTCTTACAGTATTATTATCGTTTCTTCTAAAACCGGTATTACTGTTACGATCATATCTTTCAAACTGGCGGGGAGAATAATTCCTGTTATTATCCTGGCGAATAGCAGGACGATAGATACTCACTTCATTATTTCTGAACTGTGTACGGCCTGGTCGATATGTTTCACGGAACCGGACTGGATTTATGGCTCCGCAATATCTTTCTGCATCATAACGGCGGGGACCTGAACGGAACCCGTAATTATTATTGTAGCGATTATTATTTATAATGATAGTAGTGTAATTAATGATTGTTACATTCTGCCTGCGGTCAACACAGTAGTCATAAATACGGGGTGATGTGATATAACGCCTGGGTGCAAAAACCCAGTAATCATTCGGCGGATTATAACTACCGATATTAAAATTAATACTGATGTTGATACCCGGTCTTAACGGTGCCCAACCATAATAATCTCCACCGTCTCTCCAGGCTACCCATGCAGGCGACCACTCATAACCGGGTACCCAGAACCAACCATAATAATCATCCTGTTCCCAGCGGCCATAGTGAAATGGAGCCCAGCCCCAATCGTAATCAGATACCCACATCCATTCATAATTATCAGTCCACACCCAATGACCATTGGTACTGTAAGGACGGAAATCATTGCCTGCATCGGGAACCCAAACATAACCCTGACCGGGATAATCAACCCATTGGCCATAAGGGCTTAGTTCATCATAAAAAGTTTGATAAGAAACCTCACGGTTTTGATCTGAATAATCTTGCGCCGAAAGGGTGTTGCGAAGTGAGCCACCCAGCACTATTACCAGCGCTAAGGCAACCATTTTAAAGATTTGTTTCATAGACTACAAAATTTTTGTAAAAAATAAATGCATATGGAAAATTACTGAGCGGTTTTCTTCATTCATTTTCGCTTAGGTATGACGCTATAATTATGCCATGAGGGTTGCAGAAAAACCACTGTAGTTGACTTTTAGCAAAACATTGTATTTGTGTTAAAAACGAAATACCCGGGCATACATCCAAAACTGCCACAAAATTTTTATATTCATACGCCATTAATCACCAGCCAAACCAACTGTTATGTGGATTTTCCAGCTCAGAAATTTTTTTCGCAATACTTTCCGGCTTATCACTATCATTTTGATATTTCTGAAACACCTGATTAAAAACTGGTTTTTTCATAGTTGGTTTCGCCGCATTTTTGACCCGAAGGGGAAAAAATTGACAACACGGCCACAACGTATCCGCCTCATTATTGAAGACCTCGGGCCAACTTTTGTCAAGTTCGGGCAGATATTAGCCGACAGGCCTGACCTTGCATCTGAACAATTACGGGATGAGTTAAAAAAATTGCAGGCTTCAGCCCGGCCTTTTGACAATGACACGGCCATCCGGATAATTGAGGAAGAGTTAGGGGACCCTATCAAAAAAGTATTTGCACAGTTAGATACCAAAAAACCACTGGCATCCGCATCTATCGGGCAGGTGTACAAAGGAGTGTTGCATACCGGCGAAGAAGTAGTCGTAAAAGTGCAACGACCGGCTATCAAACAAAAAATAAAACTTGACCTGGTATTGATGAAGATTCTGGCGCAGCATGCTGTAAAATCATACCCTGAACTAGCTCACTTTAATGTCGTAGGCTTTGTAGAAGATTTTGGTAACAATATGATGAAAGAGTTGGATTATACCAATGAAGCCTCTAACATGAAACGGTTTGCAGATATGTTCAAGGACGATGAGACTTGCTACATACCCATGGTCGCTTCGCAATACACTTCACAGAAGCTGCTGATAATGGAATATATAACTGGTATGCGGCCGGATAATCCCCAGGCATTAAAAGATGCGGGTTTTGATACACAGGTAATTGCTGAAAACGGCACACATATCATTTTAAAAATGATCTTAAAACATGGCTTCTTTCATGCAGATCCGCATCCGGGTAATATTTTTATCCGTGGTGATAACCAGATTGTGTTACTTGATCATGGCATGGCAGCCACATTAAAACCAAAACAAATACAGGCCCTTATTGACTTTATGCTGGGCTTTGCCAAAAAGGATTCCCGCAAACTGACCAAAGCGTTATTGGCCCTTTGCGATATTGGTTATTTCAAGCATTTTGAAGACCTGGAGTTTGAAATAAGTGAAGTAATGAAACGATATAGTTTTATTTCCTACGAACAAGTAGACATGTCGCAGGTAATGTCAGAAACTTTTAAAAATATCATTAAGTATGACCTGAAAGTGCCGGCCAATCTTTTTATGCTGATAAAAACGATCGCCACCATACAGAAATTTGGCGAAAACCTCGAAGCTAATATATCCCTCGCAGATATGGTAAAACCTTATGCTATTGATAAAATGAAAGAAAGGTTCAGTTGGAAAACAATTTTGAATAAGATCACCAGTTCTGCCGAAGATTATATTTATTTCATTGATAAATTTCCCCGTGATGTAAAAGAGGTAATGAGTAACCTGAAACGTGGTGTATTGAAACATGAAATCAACTTGCAGGAAGACAGTTATACCAATAAAGCCATGCGGCAAGGCATCAATCGCCTGGGTTTTGTTTTTCTACTTGGACTTATGCTCATCTGTTCCACTTTATTGATGATGTATAAAGGAGATAAGCAAATCATCCGTATATTCTTTTACACGACTGTTATTGTATCCGGGCTGACGGCAGTGCGACTATTCATTAAAACGAAATTCAGTTAACCTATTCATTTTTTTAATTTTATCAATTTATATTTTATGGATCAGCAAATTATCAACCTCTACGACGAGTATACTCATAAACCTCTTAACAGAAATGAATTTCTCCGTCGGCTTGCACTGTTGGCAGGTGGTACTGCAGCAGCTATGACCTTGCTTCCTTTGTTGGAAGTAAACTATGCCCATGCAGCCGTTACCACAGAGGAAGATCTATTTACAGAAAGAATAACCTATCCGGGTATCAATGGTGATATGCAGGCTTATGTAGCAAGACCTAAAAAAGAAAAACCATACCCCACAGTAGTGGTGATCCATGAAAACCGTGGGTTGAATGCACATATTGAAGATGTGACAAGACGTGCCGCAAAAGCCGGCTATTTAGCGATTGCCCCCAATGCACTGTCATCTCTTGGCGGCACACCAGAGAATGAAGATGAAGCAAGAACAAAATTTCAGCAACTGAAAGCAGAAGACAATCTCCAGAACTTTATTAAAGTGTTTACGTATTTGCAATCAAGAAAAGATTCCAACGGCATCTTCGGTTGTGTAGGTTTTTGCTGGGGTGGTGCCATGGCCAATAGTCTTGCTGTAAATGTTCCTTCCCTTAAAGCAGCGGTACCATTCTATGGGCGCCAGGCAGCGGCAGAAGATGTTCCAAAAATAAAAGCCGCTATACAGATGCATTATGGCGGGCTTGATGAAAGAGTCAATGCGGGTATCCCTGCATTTGAAGAGGCATTGAAGAAAAATAATATTCCTTACGAATTATATATCTACGAAGGGGCCAATCATGCTTTTCATAATGATACGGCACCCACCAGGTATAATGAAACCGCTGCCAAACTTGCGTGGCAACGGACCATTGATTTTTTTGGAAAATATTTGAAATAACAGTTGTCTATTTAGCAGCGTCCAATCTTTTTTGAATCATATTCCAATTGATTACACTCCACCAGGCTTCTATATAATCAGGCCGGCGGTTCTGGTATTTAAGATAATAAGCATGTTCCCAGACATCAATTCCCAATAATGGTGCACCCTTCAAATCACTTATTCCCATCAGGGGGTTATCCTGGTTTGGCGTTGACCCAATCACCATTTTTTTATCACTATTAAGCAACAACCAGGCCCAGCCACTACCAAAACGATTTTTAGCGGCATCCGCAAATTGTGTTTTAAAAGTTCCCAGGGAGCCAAAGTCTTTTTCAATCTGCTTCAATAAACCACCCGAAGGTGAGGAGATCGGAGATGGCTTCTGCATACTCTTCCAGAAAAATTCATGGTTATAATGTCCTCCTGCATTGTTACGCATCTTGGCGGAATACTTACCTATATCAGCCAGTAATGCCACAAGACTTACTTTTTTTGTATCAACTCCTTCAGCGGCAACAGCATCAGCCAGGTTTTTTGCATAAGCAGCGGCATGCTTTGAATAATGAATCTCCATCGTCATAGTATCAATAACAGGCTCGAGGTCGGCGTACGCATAAGTTAGTGGTTGCTGGGTATACGGAATATTTTCACCGTAAAATTTTGTTCCCGCCGCACCTTCAATCATTTGACTACTTTCTTTTGCCAGGGCGGGCAAAATAGTAAACGATAGCCCGGCAGCTACGCCGGCTTTACCGGTTGTTTTCAAAAACTCACGGCGATTATTTTTATTATTATCCATAGTAAATATATTTTGAATGAATATATATGAACTCAAAAGTAAACTTAATTGTACATAGATGCACTGTTCATAACGTTAAGTGGTTGTAAATAACTGGTAAAAAAACAAAAAAACAATCTCTCCCAAACTTAACTTCGCTGCCAGCATGCACCTAAAAGATTATTACCAACTACTTGAACTGAAGCCTTCCGCCACCCTTCCGGAAATTAAGAAAGCATACAGAAAGCTGGCACTATTATACCACCCTGATAAAAATCAAAACGATCCCTATGCCGCTGCCCGGTTTACAGCCATCAAAGAGGCCTACGAAGTACTCACTAATCCTGCCAAAAAAGAATATTATCTGCAGCAGCGGTGGTATGAGCAAAGTACCGGCAAAAGAAAAACCCAGGATATTATTACGCCTGTTTCAGTATTAAAACAGTCCCTGGAACTGGAAAAATATGTTTCTGGTCTTGATGTATTCAGGATGGATAAACAAGGTTTGAAAGATTATATCCTTGGCCTTCTTCCGGATTCTGTTATTGAGCAACTAAAAACCTTCAACGAACCCGAAACCAACAGCCAGATTATCTCAATTATTCTACGGGCAATGCGTCCCTTACCAAATTTGTATATTAAAGACATACTTATACAATTAAATAAACTTGCCGGCGAAGATGAAATAGCCCGACTGGTGATAACAGGATATACTCAAAAAACAAGGAAAAAAGATCGTCAGGAAAAATATTCACTCATCGTAATTATCGTCGTTACAGCATTTCTTTGCCTGCTTATTTATCTTGCGGGCCGTTAGGTTATCTTTGCCATATGCATTATGTTTCCGTCGAAGGATTGACCAAGAGTTACGGCATCCAGCCACTATTTGAGAACATTTCCTTTAATATAGAAGAAGGCGATAAAATAGCCCTGGTGGCCAGGAATGGCACCGGCAAATCCACTTTATTAAGAATTTTGGCGGGAACAGAAACAGCCGATGAAGGTAAAGTGTGGGTCAACAAAGATGTGGATGTAGTACTGCTGGAGCAAGAACCTTCTTTTATAGAAGACAAATCGGTGCTGGACAATATCTTCTTTCACAATCATCCTATCATCAATGCCATTAAAGAATATGAATTGCTGGAAGATGAGCAAGGCGACCCGGAAAAACTAAGCAATGCCATTATGAAAATGGATGACTTAGGCGCCTGGGATTTTGATGCAAAAGTGAAACAGGTGTTGGGCAAATTAAATATTCACCATTTACAACAGCCCGTAAAAAATTTGAGTGGCGGACAACGGAAAAGAGTGGCTCTCGCAAAAACGTTAATTGATATTGGTTTTGAGCATAAGCATGTATTGCTGATCATGGATGAGCCTACCAACCACCTGGATGTAGAAATGGTAGAGTGGCTGGAACATTATTTTGATAAAGAAAATATTACACTGCTGTTAGTAACCCACGACCGTTATTTTTTAGATGCTGCCTGCAATGAAATATGGGAAATGGAAGGCAGCAATATTTATGTTCACAAAGGGGATTATCAAAACTATCTTGAAAAGAAAACCGCAAGAATTGAAAGTGATTCTGCCAGTATAGACAAAGCTAAAAATACGTATCGCAAAGAATTAGAATGGATGCGAAAGCAGCCGAAAGCAAGAACGACCAAAAGTAAAAGCCGTCAGGATAATTTTTATGAAGTAGAAAAGAAAGCAAAGCAGCAGATCGTTGATGAACAGGTGCAATTAAACATGAAGATGAACCGACTGGGTGGAAAAATTGCAGAACTAAAAAAATTATATAAAAGCTATGGCGAAAAAATTCTTCTGAAAGGATTTGATTACACATTTAAGAAAGGTGAACGTATTGGTGTAGCAGGAAAAAATGGGGCCGGTAAATCAACATTTATAAATATTCTGCAAGGCATCGAACAACCAGACAGCGGTAAAGTAAATATTGGAGATACAGTAGTGTTTGGCAATTACTCACAACAGGGGTTGGTAGTAAAAGAAGATATGCGGGTAATTGAATTTGTAAAAAACATTGCTGAGCATTTTCCATTGGCCAGCGGAGGATCACTAAGTGCTGCCCAATTCTTACAATTATTTTTATTTGATCCTGATAAACAATACACCTATATCAGCAAATTAAGTGGTGGTGAAAGAAGAAGATTGCATTTGCTTTCTATTCTGTTTCGCAACCCTAACTTTTTAATTCTGGATGAACCTACGAATGATCTTGATCTGCCAACCTTAGGTGTACTGGAAAATTTTCTCAGCGAATTTCCCGGATGCCTTCTCATTGTATCGCATGATCGTTATTTTATGGACCGGCTGGTTGATCATCTTTTTATTTTTGAAGGTGATGGCATTATAAGAGATTTTCCCGGTAACTATACACAATACCGCCAATCTGTATTAAACGGGCAGCAGCTGGCAGGAAATATCATGGATGATAGCAAGGACCTTGGAGAAAAGGCAACTATTGAACATCCCACTACGACTAATTCACAAAAAAGACAGCTCTCTTACAAAGAAAAAAGAGAGTTTGAAGTACTGGAAAAAGAAATTGCCGACCTGACAAAAGAAAAAGTAACAGTGACCCAAAAACTGAACAACGGAAACACTTCATTTGATGAGCTGCAACAATTATCACTACGCATTGGAGAAGTCACCCGCCTGCTCGATGAAAAAGAACTTCGCTGGCTGGAGCTGAGTGAAATACAATGATTTTCATATCTTGGCATCCGCAACCATTGAACCTTAAACTATGCGGCTATTCCTTTCTATTTTACTGGTGGTATGCATTATCCGTTCATCTGCAACGGAGATGTTTTCTACAGAAAAAATTCTACAAGTCTCTGTGGATGAAATCGGTACTGTTTCTGTTGGTCGTGACACTGTCGGTGCAGACAACCTGGCCCGGTATATTCAGGAGCGTCTGTTTAAAAGTTACCTGGGTACCGGCCAAATGCAGGGTAAAATAAAAATTGTAAAAGTAAATAGTGAAGTGCCTGACCTCGTAATAGAAGTGGTGATAAAAGAAATTCAAGAGGGGCAACGAAAGGCATTAACACAGGTATGCCTGCAGAAATATAAAAATTTATTTGAAAGAATTGACGCTAAAAAACAGGCCAAATTAAAAAAACAATTCCCGGTATTGTTCCAGACTGAATTCCTGTAAAACTCCGACAGATGAAAAGAATTAGTTTTCTCTTTATTTCTCTATGTTTTTTTGTTTCTCCTATAAGAGCACAAATAGTCAATACAGAAAGTGCCAGAATGCAATCAGACACTGTTGGCTGGCTCGGTAGTGTTGGTGCTGCATTTTGCCTGACACAAAATACCGAGAAAATTTTTCAGGTGAACCTTGAAGCACACCTGCAATATAAAACCAGCAATGACAGGGGTCTCTGGCTGATTTTAGGCAATCATGGTTTTTTAAAAATTGCTGACAGTAAATTTATTGCCGATGACCTTCTCCATGTACGTTACAACCGAAAAGTAAATGAATGGATGAGGTGGGAGGTTTTTGGCCAATACCAGAACAACATGATTACGCAAATCGATTCCCGGATGCTGATCGGTACTGGCCCCAGATTCAAATTGGTGAAAAATAAAAGCTTCCGTTTGTATGCTGCCAGCCTTTTCATGTACGAAAGAGAGAAGGAAAAAACAAATCCTGTAGTAAAGCACAGTGATCTCCGCAACAGCAGCTATGTTTCGTTTACTTACCTGCCCAAAGAGAATATTGAATTAATCAGCACCACTTATTTTCAACCTCTCTTGAAAAAATTCAGAGACTTCCGTATTTTGAATCAAATTACATTGGGAGTTAAAGCCACCCAACATTTCAGCTTAGAAGTAAAATGGAATTACCTGCATGACCGGTTTCCCGCCGGCGATGCTCCCCGCACTACTTACCTTTTTGCTACGGGTTTAAAATATGAACTTTAACTATTGTATTAACTCCTGGTAAGCTCTTGCTTCGTAATAATGATATCCCCTTGAATCATACTTAGTGCCGCAAAGCACAGAATGGATAAAACCATTTAACTCCACTTGCTGAGTATGATAAATGCCCCGGTTGAGATTTGATTTAAAATAAAAATGCACCTTACTATTTCTACTTTTATAAATAATAAGACTGTCAGTCTTTGATTGCAAAAAAGTAAAGTCACTTTGCAAGTGCTTTAACAGCAAAAAACTTCTATACCAGGTGCCGCCAGTAGCAGACACAAGGGGTTTTCCATTGTATAATGCTAGACTATCATTGTAAGCAAACACATTTAGGGATGAGCCTTTAACTTCCTTTAACCATTGCCTGAATTTCGGGTAGTAACTGCTGTCATATCCATAATCACTATCCAGGAAGCTAATTCGTTTTATAACAGCCGGTATTTGTTCCACTCCAGCCAGGTAGCCAAAAATAAAACTACCGCCGCCGCTATGACCATTCAGATAAATACTTTTCCGCTTTGCTTTTATCAACTCCGTCAATGAATCCACCAGATGCGGAATAAGTTTTCTGAAATCAGGATGCTTTTGTTTCCAGGATGGCCAACTTTTGTAATCATTCTCCAGGTAGATAACAATAAAATTTTCCCTTTTTAATTGTTGCCGGATAAATTCAGTCTGTGCCCTGATATGCTGAATATCGAAATGCCAGTCATCGCCAGGCTGCATTTTCTTACCCATAGTTTGTGCAGTAGTGTTTCCATTGGGT
Source organism: Chitinophagaceae bacterium (assembly GCA_016719015.1). Taxonomy (GTDB): domain Bacteria; phylum Bacteroidota; class Bacteroidia; order Chitinophagales; family Chitinophagaceae; genus JJ008. Next base: position 206,494 of record JADKAZ010000004.1, on the reverse strand, counting down.
AATGCAAAAAAAGTGATGATTGTTTCCTTACCGATATAAATATTCTGCTGCCGGTCTATCGTAACCTTTACATCATCCCACACCCTGAATGAATCAATAAAAGAGCCGGTTTGACCACTCAGGCCAAAAGAAAAAATAAGAAAATAAAATATTGCAAAGTACCGCTGCATAAACGACTTTATTATCTTCACCAATGAAAACCTGGCAACATGAAACTACTTTTTTTCCGCAACACCATATCCATTTTTTCTTTACTGTTGATCCTGCTGGCAACCTCCTGTCAACCAAAACAAAAACCAGTTACAGCCGATGAGGCAAAAATATTTGCACAAAAATTAGAAAGTTCCCTTGAAAGAAGGAATCCTGATTTTATGGATGAAGCAATTGCAAAAACAGAATTTTTTAAAAAAGCCGGATTGGGTTCCGGGAAAGAAGCAAGGTCGTTTGGCGCAGGGCTGGAACAAAGTATGAAAATGGGCAGTGCTATTATTAAATCAATCTCAAAAAAAGGGACTTACCAGCTGGTAAAACAATATGAAAAAAATAATGCACAATATGCACTCTTCAGGTTATACGACGATGGAAGTCTCAATTACCATGATATTGAACTGACAAGATCAGACGGGAATGTTAAAATAGCCGATATATATATTTACACTTCCGGCGAATACCTTTCTGAAACCATTAAAGGTCTTTTTCTTCAAATGAAGGACCTGGTAGATAAAAAGGGAACAAGCCTCCAGGATCAATGGATAAAGAAACTACCGGAAATGAGAAAGCTGATGAATGAAGGAAAGTATGATGAGGCTTCGGCTATTTATAAAAGCCTTCCTGCAGATGTACAAAAGATGAGGGCTGTTCAGATCATTCATGTCCTGGTTAATTCAGGACTTGATGATAACGATGAATATGCTGCCGCTATTGAAGAATATCAAAAATTGTATCCCAATGAACCTAATATGCACCTGCTACTACTGGATGGCTATATTCTTAAAAAGGAATATGACAAAGCACTGAAAGGCATCAATGAAATGGACAGGATGATCAATAAAGATCCGTTCCTTGATTACTACCGTTATCTCATTTACAACCTGAAAGAGGATAAGGAGAATTCGAAAATTTGTATAGAGAGACTGGTGAAAAACATGCCCGATTTTGAAGATGGTATGATGGAATTAATTGCCACCTATATTGAAGAAAACAATGAAACAGCCGCCAAAGAATGGATCGAAAAATACAAACAGAAAAGTTCCTTTGACCAGGAAAGGTTGGCAACTTTTATAGACGGAACCGGTTTATAGCCGCAATCTTACTTTGTTAACAACTTCATCTACTTCAATCTTTTCCATGCATTTAAAATGTCCCAGCGGACATTTATTGTAGCCAATTTTAGAGCAGGGACGGCAGAAAAGTTTATTGGTTTGCATGATCACATCTGACACCGGCGCATCACCATAATAAGGATACATACCAAAAGCTGGCACCGTATTGCCCCAGAGAGAAATAACGGGTCTTTTAAAAGCAGCAGCTATATGCATTAATCCGGTATCATTTGATATAACCAGCTTTGCATTCCGAACTAAATCGGCACTCTCATTAAGCTTGAATTTTCCGCAGGCATTATATACTTTTATCGTGTCAACAGCAGCTATCTCATCTCCATTCACCCTGTCTTCTGATCCACCAAGTAGAATGATCGGGTGGTTCATTTTTGTACAAAACTCTTTCCATTTATGAATTGGCCACCGCTTTGTTCCGTGTGCAGCACCTATTACACAGGCAATATAACCGGCGGTATGTGAGGCAGGAATGTCCTGCCTTTTAATTTTCTCCTGCTCTGCAATAAAATAATCTAACCCAGCACCATCATTCTTCACCCCAAAAGAGGCTACTGTTTTTAAATACCTGTCAACAATATGCACATCTGGCAGCATATTTATTTTAAAGGCTGTATAGAAATATTTTTGAATATTGAGTTTGTAAAAAGAAAAAGATTTTTTCTTCAATGCATTCTTAACCCGGAGTGTTTTGGTGTTATGATGAAGGTCAATGATATAATCATATTCTTCCACTTTCAATTCTTCAATCATCAATTCCCAGCTATGAGCCAACACATGAACTTTGTCTATATAAGGATTATGCTGAACAATGGAACGAAAAGAGTCTTTCACAAGGAAATGTATCTCCGCATCCGGCACTTGTTTCTTCAGGCAGCGGATAACCGGCGTGGTGAGTACAATATCACCGATCGAGGAAAAACGTATAATTAGGAATTTGGCCACAATTTTATTTAAGGCATTATATCTTCCGGCTCGGTATAGTTCAGGTCTTTATGAAAAGTTTCTTCTGTAAAATAAGCTGCTACCAGTGTTATCGCCATAACAATAATTCCGGTTATCATCGCACTTTTTACAAACGACCAGCCAATATTTTGCTGAAACAATCCTACAAACATAAGATTTATCAGAGGCAAGGAACCTCTCACAAAATTGGGAATTGTAGTAGCTGCTGTGGCCCGGAGGTTAGTACCAAATTGCTCGGCTCCCATTGTTACAAATATGGCCCAGAATCCTGTACTGAATCCCAACGCCGCACAAGCTATGTACATGGAGGTATCATTCTGGATATTGCCGCTGAAGAAATAAATACCGGAAACAATGGCAAAGAAATAAAACAGGTACAATGCTTTTTTCCTGCTTTTGAAATACTGGCTTACAAAGCCCACTAAAATATCCCCGATTGCAATAGCAGCATAAGCATACATAATAGCACGGCCGGATTCAATTTCATTTTTTCCATAGAATTCTGTGGCAAAGCGATTACTCAGATTCACTAATATGCCAATAACAAACCAGGTAGGCATCCCTATCAATATTGCCAGGATATATTTCTTAAACCGTTTACTATTATTAAAGAACATCAGCAGGTTACCCCTTGAAACATTCTGTTGCTTTACCTGGTTAAACATACCACTTTCAGCCACACTGATCCGAAGGAATAATAACAGGACCCCCATGCCGGCACCAATTTTATAGCATAGACGCCAATCATTATCGGTAAACTTAAAAGTGAAATATGCCGCCACTGCACCAAACAACCCAATGCCAGCTACTAAGGAAGTACCAACGCCTCTTTTATTTTTAGGCAGCAGCTCACTTACTAATGTAATACCTGCACCTAACTCCCCGGCAAGGCCTATACCGGCTGCAAATCTTGCATACGCATATTGCTCTACACTCTGTACAAATCCAGTAAAAAAATTAGCGATAGAATAAAGAATGATAGACCCGAACAGCACACTTAATCTTCCTTTCTTATCACCCATTACACCCCAGATGATACCACCAATCAATAAGCCCCACATTTGCCAGTTGATAACTTTGGTGCTGGCGGCTATTACATCTTGTTTTATAGTGAGGTCAACACCGAGAGCTGCAAGACTCGGTTCTCTTACAATAGTAAATAATAACAGGTCGTAGATGTCAACAAAATAACCCAGTGCCGCAACAATAACAGCTATGTGAAAAATAGAAGCTGGTTTTTGCTGATTCATAAATTACAGCTGGTTTGAACTATTAACAGTTGGTGGTTTATCTGTCGGTTTCTTTTTCTTGCCGGTTATCATTGAAATGATTACGGGAGCCGTAGTTACTAATACAATTCCTAATACAATTAATTCCAGATGTTCTTTTAAGTCAAACCCAAATTGGTGCAATATCCATTTTTGCAAAAAGAAACCACCCAACACCATTGAAGTTACCCATGCGATAGAACCGACCACATTAAAAAAGAAAAATTTCTTTCTGTCCATTTTTACAATGCCGGCTACAATAGGTGCAAACGTTCTGATGAAGGGGAGAAATCTAGCCCCAATCACTGCAAGGCCGCCATGCTTTTCATAAAAATCATGTGCCTGGTGCAGGTATTTTTTCTTGAATAAAAACCGATCCCGCCAATTGTACATGGCAGGACCAACTTTCCGGCCTGTCCAATACCCAACCGCATTACCAGCAATACCACAAACAGAAATTAATCCTACCAGCAATATCAGATCAAACCAATATGAATAAGGATAATTAAAACCAAAATGTTGCAACACCTGGTAACCAAGACCGGGTTTTATCTCTCCACTTTTAGTAGTGATTTCATGTGCAAATATTCCGGTAACAAACAGCAGCGAATCGCCGGGAAGAAAAAAGCCAACAAAGAGTCCGGTTTCCGCAAATACGACAAATAACAATAACCATAGACCTCCATTCTCTACATACCATTGAGGCTGCAATAAATTCGTCCAATGGAAACTATCTAACAAATACATCAACTCCATGTGTAAATTCTTTAATTCTTTCGTTAATCAATAATGGCATCTGCCTTTGCTTCGCTGAATGCCAGTGCTTTTTCATCATCAAATTCACCTTCCCATCGGGCAATAACACAACTGGCCAATGTGTTACCAATTACATTTACCGATGTACGGGCCATATCCATCAATTCGTCTATTCCATAAATTGCCATAATTGGCCAGAGCGGAAAATGAAAAGTAGCAGCCGTTGCAATTAAAATTACCAAAGATGCTCTTGGCACTGCGGCAACACCTTTACTGGTCAGCATTAGTGTAAGGCCAATTATCAATTGTTCGCCAAAAGATAAATCAATACCGGCGGCCTGGGCCACAAACACCGAGGCCAGTGATAAATACAACGTTGTTCCATCAAGATTAAATGTGTAGCCGGTAGGTATTACAAACGAAACGATTTTTCTTGGCACACCGAATTTCTCCATATTCTCCAGGGCTTTTGGTAAAGCAGAATCTGAACTGGTGGTGGCAAAGGCAATAGACACCGGCTCCCTGATCGCCTGGATAAATTTTTTGATGGGAATTTTTGCCACCCAAATGGCAACAGGTAATAACACCAAGAGTATAAAAGCTATTAATGCGAGATATAATGTAACAAGAAGCATTGCCAGGTTCTTTAATATATCTACACCCAGGTGCCCTACCGTGACCGCAATGGCTGCACCCACACCAAAGGGAGCGAAGTACATGATGATGTTAGTGAACTTGAACATTGTTTCTGCCAGGCTCTCGGCAAAATCCAGCATTGGCTTTTTCTTCTTTTCGTTCAACAAGGCAAGAGATATTCCGAATATCACACTGAAGAAAACTATGGGCAACACATTGCCTTCATAAATTGATTTGATAATGTTTTCCGGGAAAATATCAATGATATGATCCTGCCACCCTTTTGGCGGCGCATCGGGCAACTTATTTAAAAGTCCTTCTGGTATTTGTACTCCGGCACTATCCAATACAGTAATCACTTTCGTTTGCAACTGTCTTTCTGATGACCGTGGTAATTCTTTTAATAATTCCTGGGGAATAGTAATCCCTTTTCCTGCACCGGTTAAATTGATTGCTGCCAATCCGATAACCAATGCAATAGTTGTCACCACTTCGAAATATACGAGTGACTTCCAACCCATACGGCCTACCTGTTTCAGGTTAGCATGGCTGGCAATACCTACGACCAGTGTTGCAAAAAGCAACGGAGCCACAATAGTTTTTACCAGGCGAAGGAAAATTGTGCTCAGAAATTTCAGATCCTGCGATCCTTTGGGAAAATCAATACCGATTTCCACGCCAATAGCCATGGCGACCAATATCCAGGTGGTTAATGATTTTTTATAAATAGCATAAATAAAGAGGCTGGCAACAAACACCCATCGGCTGGTCATTAAAGACTGGTCAGAAAAAGAAGCCCAACCCTGTCCATCCATAAAATGGATAATAGCAACTACCGTAAACAACAGAAGGGCAAGCAGGCCGGCTTTTCGTTTATTCATATTATGAACAGTAAGGCTTCAAAACTAAAGGTTTACTTCCAGATTTTAGCAAAATCCGGCGAACCGCCCTACTTGCCGGTGGTGGATAATTTTAGTTTCTTCTGTTAAATAATTAATTACTTTACGCATCTTTAATAATTATCGGAACTTAAACCAACATTACATGCTTAAGAAAATCAACCGACTTCTTGCATTCCTTGCTGTAACATTAGTTATCCCTGTAATATCATTTGCACAGGAAACCCCAGGTGAAGTTAAAAAAGGTCTTGACCAACGAATCAATGAATGGTTTCAACCCATTACTGATTGGTGGAGCAGTATTGTTTTTTATACCGTCAATATAGGCGGAGTCAATGTACCCATAGTGGTAATACTATTGGTTAGTGGAGCTGCTTTCTTTACTATTTACTTTTCCTTCGTCAATATCCGTCGTTTCCGGCTCGCCATTCAAGTGGTGAGGGGCAAGCATGATGATCTGGAAAAAGATGCTACAGACGTAAAACCCGGTAATGTAAACGTAGTCAGTGGTGATATTGTTGATACAATCAAAGATGAATCGCATCATGGAGAAGTAAACCATTTCCAGGCATTGGCCACTGCCGTGTCCGGTACGGTTGGTTTGGGAAATATTGCGGGTGTAGCTATAGCCATTGCAATTGGCGGACCGGGTGCCACTTTCTGGATGATAGTTTGTGGCTTACTTGGTATGAGCAGCAAGTTTGTGGAATGTACCCTCGGAGTTAAATACCGTGACATTGACAAAAACGGAGTTGTGTATGGCGGACCGATGTATTACCTGACCAAAGGTTTTAAAGAACTTAAACTCGCAGGGCTGGGGAAATTTCTTGCCATACTTTTTGCCATACTTTGTGTTGGGGGCTCATTGGGTGGTGGCAATGCTTTCCAGAGTAACCAGGCAGCACAGCAAATTGCTTCTATGACTGGAATGGAGAGTTCTTCTTCAGGGTTTTTTATCGGGCTTGGTCTTGCCATCATAACCGGAATAGTAATAATTGGAGGTATCAAGAAAATTGCTACCGTTACGGAGAAGATAGTGCCTTTTATGGCCATTCTTTATATAGTAGCTTCCCTCATAATCATTTTTGCGAATTTCAGTTTTATAGATGATGCTTTTAGAATGATATTTAATGAAGCCTTTACCCCAAGAGCCGGATTAGGTGGATTAATGGGTGTTCTGATTGTGGGTTTTAAAAGAGCAGCATTTTCCAATGAAGCCGGAGCCGGCTCTGCTTCTATTGCCCACTCTGCCGTAAAAACAAAATATCCTGCTTCCGAAGGGGTAGTTTCATTATTAGAACCTTTTATTGATACAGTAGTGATTTGCACCATGACGGCATTAGTAATTATCATGTTCAATAAAGATGGATTAATGTTCCCGTATGGTGGTGATGGGAAAGGAAGCGTTGTATTAAATGCAACCGGTGGAAGCACCAGCGGTGTTGACCTTACCAGTATGGCGTATAATGAGGTGATACCACATTTCTCCTATGTATTGACAATTGCCATCGTATTGTTTGCTTTCTCAACCATGATCAGCTGGTCATATTATGGCCTGCAGGCATGGAAGTTTTTATTCGGAAGAGGTAAAATTGCTGACTTGAGTTATAAAGTTTTATTCCTTGCTTTTGTAGTGATTGGTGCGTCTGTATCCCTTTCAGCGGTAACAGATTTTTCTGATGCCATGATTCTCGCAATGGTATTTCCTAATATGATAGGTCTGTTGTTCCTTTTTCCCAAAGTAAGGGAAGAGTTAAAAAGGTATCTTGCCGCTATAAAAAATTCCAAGAAGTAAATTTATATACACCTAAAATCAACTTATGAGTTTATTTGTCAGAAAACCGATGGATGCTTTAATGAATGAAGCAGCCGAAACCGGAACCCATACACTGAAAAGAACCCTTGGTTCAAGAGGATTAATTGCGTTAGGTATCGGCGCCATTATCGGGGCTGGTTTATTTTCCATTACAGGTATGGCAGCGGCTAATCATGCCGGTCCTGCTATCACCATTTCATTTGTAGTGGCAGGTTTGGGCTGCCTTTTTGCAGGTCTTTGTTATGCAGAATTTGCCTCGATGATTCCGGTGGCCGGAAGTGCTTATACGTATTCATATGCTACTATGGGTGAATTTATGGCCTGGATTATCGGCTGGGACTTAGTACTTGAATATGCAGTAGGTGCTGCCACGGTTGGTATTAGCTGGAGCCGTTATCTTGTCAAGTTCCTGGATGGATTTGGAATAACCTTACCCTCAGAATTAATTGCGGGCCCCTGGGATGGTGGTATCATCAATCTTCCGGCTGTCTTTATTATTGTATTAATGAGTTTACTATTAATAAAAGGTACCAAAGAAAGTGCTTTTGTAAACAGCATCATCGTAGTAGTTAAGATTGCAGTCGTACTTACTTTTATTATCCTTGGATGGCAATATATTAATAACGACAATTACGATCCATATATTCCTGATAATACCGGCAAGTTTGGTGACTTTGGATTTAGCGGTATAATCCGGGCTGCGGCCATCGTCTTTTTCGCTTATATCGGATTTGATGCGGTAAGTACAGCAGCCCAGGAGGCCAAGAATCCAAAAAAAGATATGCCAATAGGAATTTTAGGTTCATTACTTATTTGTACTGTTTTATATATTTTGTTTGCCCATGTAATGACAGGTGTAACCAGTTATACAACTTTTGCTGGTAAAGATGGGATTGCTCCTGTTGCAGTAGCCATCGACCATATGGGAGCGGCAGATGCTGCAGGCGTTATCAAACCAGATTATCCCTGGCTTAATCGTGCCATTGTAGTGGCTATTCTTTTTGGTTATGCATCTGTAATATTAGTGATGCTGATGGGACAAAGCCGTGTCTTCTTCAGTATGAGTAAAGATGGTTTGATACCAAAAATTTTCTCTGCTGTAAATCCTAAGACACAAACACCAGCTAAGAATAATTTTCTGTTCATGATTTTTGTAAGTGCTTTTGCGGCCTTTGTACCGGCAAGAGTAGTGGGAGAAATGACGAGCATCGGTACATTGTTTGCCTTCATCCTGGTATGTGTGGGTGTATGGGTAATGCGTAAGAAAATGCCAGATTTACCAAGAGCATTTAAAACACCGATGGTGCCATTGGTTCCAATTTTAGGTATTGCCGTTTGTTTATTTATGATGGTCTTCTTACCAATGGATACCTGGATCCGCCTATTGGTTTGGATGCTGATTGGCCTTGATATTTATTTAGTGTATGGAGCTAAAAACAGCCATCTTGGAAACGGAACCAGTAGCAGAAAAGGGATGAAGCTGGCCCGTCTTACCGGAATAGCACTTGCCGTGCTTCTGGCTATTGTAGGCTTTTTGCATCAAAATACTGTAGGCTTCGATGCCGACAAAACACTGCTTTATATTTCTCTTGCTTTTGCAGTTGTTCATGCCGGACTTTATGCCAGCAAGTTGGGCAGAGCGGAGGATAAAGCTTAACTGCTAATATAATTACTGATCAAACCGTCTCGCCTAAGGCGAGACGGTTTTTCATTTACCGGCATTGCCTTAGATTTGCACCCGCCTACCCCTTAGCTACGGCGGGCAGGCCCCGGAACACTAATTACCTAATGCCTTAATTAACCATATATAATGGGAAGAATTTTTGAAGTACGTAAATCCTCGATGTTTGCCCGTTGGGATAAAATGGCAAAGAACTTTACCCGTATCGGTAAAGAGATCATTATTGCAGTAAAAGCTGGTGGCCCCGATCCAAAAGATAATGCCGCCCTTCGCCGTTGTTTTCAGAATGCCCGAAGTGTGGGCATGCCAAAGGACCGGGTAGAAGCAGCTATTAAAAGAGCACAGGGAAAAGAATTAGTGAACTATGATGAGATACTGTATGAAGGATATGCTCCGCATGGCGTAGCCATATTAGTGGAGACAGCAACCGATAACCATGTAAGAACAGTGGCCAATGTAAAATCATGTTTTACAAAAGGACACGGCACCATGGGCAATAGCGGCAGTGTATCTTTTCAATTTAAGAAAATGGGGGTGTTCAAATTAAAACCCGAAGGATTGAATGCAGAAGATATGGAACTGGAGCTGATTGATTTTGGTTTAGAGGAACTCGGTGAAGGCACCGGCGAAAACGGAGAAGATATATTAGTTGTTCGTTGCGGCTTTACCGATTTTGGCAATATGCAAAAAGCATTAGAAGATAAAGGCATCGTTCCTATAACTGCTGAGTTGGAATGGATACCTACTGTAACTGTTCCATTGAATGATGAACAGGCGGCTGATGTAAGCAAGCTGATTGATAAATTAGAGCAGGATGAAGATGTGCAGAAAGTGTTTCATAATATGGGTTGAAAAATTCTCATATGGCTGTCTAATACTTATTTACTCCAAAGCAAAATGACTATACGAATGATCTAATCCAGGAATAAAAAATTCCCGGTTTCATCCTTGCAAGAATTGATGTTAGTAAGAAATATTAAGTATTAACATCCGATATTCTCACAATCGATTCCTTTTACCGGAATAAGTATTATACGCCGTTTATCTGGGTCAAATTTCCAGGCTTTCTTTATCAGCTTCATGTATTGCCCGGTGTTTTCTTTTCCCCAGGCAATGATATAATTATTTTCCTGTTCGTTTTGCCGGCAAAAGCTGCTGCGGACCGACCAGCCTTTTTGTACACCGGTTATTTCCACTACATCAATTACGGTATGCTTATCTGATGCTGTATCTTCCATTATGCTGAACAAAACCACAAACGTAGTTCCCTTTTTAAATACATCGGAAGTAATCCGCTCCGGATCATTCAGCGAATTGGCCAACCCACCTTCCATAAAGGTCCAGCCCTTTAAAGCCGTAAGGTTGCGGCTGTCAGTAAACACTTTTCCTATTAACGACTTTTTTGTACCTGCGTACTTACCTGTCTGTGCATGAAGGCTGCCTGCAGTAAAAGTGAAAGCAATAAAAAGAAAGAAGATTTTCATCTTTCCCATTTAAACTAAAAATAAACAGAAATGCAGGTAGCAAAAAACGGCTTACCTGCATTTCTGTTTAGGGTTATCTTATTCTTATCCGCAGGTTGGTGCCATTATCCATTACCTCCACAATTTGTGAAGCTTCCGGAAACCGCCCAAATGAACGGGCATAATCAAGAACTCCATTAGTTAAAGCCTCAGATATCTGGCTCTTGGTAGTTGGTTCACCCAATACTCTTGATAACATGAATCTGGCATTGAAGAAAGCATTCTGCACCGGGTCTTTAAATATTTCTGTGCACAATGCCGAAAGTACACCGCAATCAGCAGAATAGTTATATCCAAACTCCACCTGGATATCAAACTGATCATAAGTAAGTTTGCCTCCTGCTACAAAAGGACGCAGGTTCAGCTTGATACTAAAGTTATCCAGTTGCACCGTAGGCGACCCAAACATACAGCCTACATCATTCACACATTCTCCTCTGAACTCAGGCCCATCACTTTCCCAGTTCACTGCCATTTGCAAATACTGCCCATTCACCGTTCCTCTTATGCCGGTAAGATTGATATCATTGTAATTATACCTTCTTGGAGAAATTAAAACTTCCTGCATCTGAGTAAAGAACATCGTATCTGCTCTTATTTCATTGGGAAATTTTATCCAGGAGTCATTCGGCTTAAACCAGGAATCGCCAATGCGGGGGCCATATGTATTTAGCCTTCCCCTGGTTCCTCTTAACTTAGATTGTACCATAGCTGCAATAACGGATTTACCCAACGAAATTTCCCTAACATCTGTTGGCAACGGCTCCAGCTCAACAACAAAGCCATTGAACGTAATATTTACATAACTGTCATCATTAGTATTATTTCCGATGTCCTTACTTTCCCCATCACCATTTACCATCAGATAATAGACAGGGGTATTTCTTGATGAAGGGTTTACCCTGTTTAATCCCCCTTTAGGAAGCTTTGTATTGAATTCACTCGTGGTACTGGCCGGGTTGATGATAGATCTGATTTGCTTACCGGCAGGAGCGTTGTATATAAGGCGGGTTTCATTTATTTCAGCAGCACTTCTGTCACCCTCTGTTTCTTCCAGGCGCAGGTTGATGAATGCGATCAACTGACCTTTACCCTCAGAAACTACCACTCTTACAGTACCGCTTACAAGCGGACCATGCCCCCAAAAATCCCTGTCGCCTTGCACCCATTCAGGAAAAATTCGTTGCTGATTAATCGGAGCAACTAAAGTACGTTGTGAGAACACTATCATTGTAGTGCACATAAAGATGATACAAACAAGAAGCTTTTTCATTTAGGATAATTTTAATTACACGAATAAAGGGTTTGTCATTACTTGAACTTAAAGCTATATAATATTATTAATATAAATAAATCCGGTAATCTCTCTTGGTATTTTATTTCACAGACCCGATTTATGTGTATCCAGGCTAGCAAAAAGAACTTCACCTGCAGACTTTTTCTTTTTATTTACTTGTACTGCTCTGAACATTACAAAACAACAAAGTGAAAATCAATTACACCCCCTTGGTAAACCCTGCATAAACTTTTTCGACTTTTCGGCAAAAGCTTTTCCCGGCTCACTGGCATACTGAATATCCAATGCCTTTAATTGCACCTCCAGGTTCTGCAATTGCCCGTTTTGGCTTTGCAGGCAGGAAATACGTTGCTGGTATCTTTGCCTGCTTGTTTCACTACTTGCCCGTTCTGCTCTTCTTTCTGCCTGGCATATTTTTACTTCATTTTCCAATATGGTTTGTTTGGTAATAGCCACATGGTCTAACATTTGCCCCATGGCCTGTTGGCTAGATAGATCCTGGTAAGTGTTTCCCTGTTGACTGGTATTGAGCCGCACTCCCTGCAACCTTAGTTGCTCTTTTCTAAAATTAATTACAGCCATTTGCTGCGATGAGCAATCGCTGCTGCCGATTTTAGCTTCATCGGCTTCAATTTTATCTCTTTCCCGCTGCAGGCTTAATAATGCATTGGTATAAAATTCATCTTCTGCTATTTTAAATGGCGCCGGGTCAAAACAAATACTGACCTCTTCAAGCTCAGTTATTTTACAACCAAAGCTGCTGCTCTCCATTTCCATAATAATAAATAACCCCTTGTCAGTAAACTGGTAACCAACACCGGAGTATCCAATATATTTACTGCTACTAACATTTATTGCATCAGGAAATGTTTTTCCAAAAATAAAATACACAGGGCTGGAAGGATTATCATGCTTATAGGCCCAGGTTTTTATTTTATCGCCGCAGTATCCCCTTCGTTCTGTTTTCTTGTGAAAAGTTTGTACACTATTGGAAGGCATATTTAACTGGTGTGTTTGTGTATTACCTGTAAACACCAGGTGTTCAATGCTTCCGTTCTTCCTGGTGTTTTTGAAGGTATAAGCATTTCCTTTTAACCCAATCACAAAGAAGTTGAATTTTTCATCTTCAGTTTTAATGGTACATAAATCGCCGCCTGTTCTTGTTGGTGGCAAAATACCCACATACCCTTCTTTGGTGTTCAGGTATATGCACTGCTCAACCGGGCCAGTACTGAGCAATGATTTTATGTTGACCCGTTTGTCAAAGCATAATTTCTGACCGGTAGGTGTAATGGTAACTGCGGTAGTCGCCCCTGTTACAACCGGTGCATCCAAAATAGACGTATAATATTCCTGCTGTGGCCAGCTTCCCCAGGCTGTGTCCGGAGGGTTTTGTGCAAAACAAGTAGTAACTACAGATGTCAGCAGGACCGTTACAAGCCAATTTTTTTTTAGTTGTTTAGTTTTCATTGGAAAAAATTTTATCAGCAACCTATATTCTCACAATCAATCCCTTTTACCGGCATCACTTCAAATCGTCTTTTATCGGGATTGAATTTCCAGGCACTCTTGATCAGGTTCATAAATTCAGCAATAACATCCTTACCCCAGGCAATGATATAAGTGCTTGCTTTTTTATTTTGCCGGCAACTTCCGGTACGAATTGACCAGCCTTCCATCACTCCTTTTACTTCTACTACATCAATTACTTTATAAATACCCGTGGCGGTATCTTCCATGATACTACCAATTATGACCCTGTCAGTACCTCTTTTATAAATATCGACAGTAATACGTTCAGGATCGGTAATATAGTTGAGCATACTTCCTTCCAGGAATTCCCAACCCTTTAGCCCGGGTAACTTCGGCATTTCTGTATACGTTTTACCGATCAATGATTTTTTAGTTCCTGCATATTTACCTTGCGCCATAGCAACCCCACTTAAAAGCAGCAGCAACATTGATAAAAAGAAACCTCTTTTCATAAAGCTAAATTTTATAACAATCAGTTACTCTTCTTCCGGCGGGCAACGGCCACCCGGTCTTTCCCAACGTTTATGTGCTTTCCATAATTCTCTTTCAGCACTGTATTCAGCACCAAAAAAACTAAGGGATAAACCAGCTACCAGTTTGCAACGCATATTTCCCATCTGGCAGGGTGCATACGTATCCACTTGGGTATCCACGGCAGTATTCATTAAAAAATAAGGAACCACAATTTCGCCCAATGAGGCTATTTCAAAACGAGGAAACTCCACTCCCATTCCCAGGCCGTTACCCATCATAGATGCCGACAATGTTTCACCTATCACTTCCATCGTATTGGAAGCCACATTACCTTCAGCATTTACAGCGTTGCCACTGTACTGAAATCCGATATTACTGTCATAGGTGAATTTGAAATTACCCTGGCTGCTGGCATTCTCTTGTATATAGGGAAATATTTTTACGTTCGCTTTTGTCTTAAACATAAAAGGGATACCACCAATCAGTATTGGTCTTTCAAACATCGTCCAGGGAATATTAATCAGTTCACCTTCTTCACCCAATTCCACAGCCGCAAACAAAACTTCCACTTCACCATGCAGGTTCTGGTTCTGCGAACGGAACAATTGTAGTTCAGAATTAACCACCGTTAATTCTGTTTCATTATCATAGTCACTGATGTGTCCCCTGAAAGTTACATTCGCCTGTCCTGCATTTTGCCTGCTCATTACAATCTCATAATTAAGTTTGCGTCCGCCTTCGGGTGCCAGGGTGATAGAGATATGATAACCGGCCAGGTCTCCTTCATAGGTCAGATTCTGCGTAACAGAACCATCAGCACCTCCCTGCGCAAAAGCAGTATTACCAAAGGATACATTGAACTTATTCAAAATTGCGTTACTGTTATCTTTCCAGTCGTAATGTTCTTTAAAATGCAGATGTGCATCGGAGAATACATCGGTGAACTTGCATTTCTCCGTTTGTACCACCACTTTGCCATCTTTCTTCGAAGCGGAAATTATTTTTCTTACCGAGTGATTACGGAAGAAAACAAAACTGCCAGGTTCCAATTTTTCCACTGCTGATGCCGCTGCTGCAAAAACATACTCACCACCCTGCATATCTGCTTTTTCCAGATAGTTCATATCGGCATCCGACACTTCTTTGGCAGAGGGTTGCATTTTTATCTCAGATGCAATTATCTGATCTGGTGCAGATAACGACCATTGGATACCGGCATTAGGGTCTTTGGCATAAATTGGGTTGGTGCTGTTAGCACCGCCGGTATTGGATGATTTTTTATTACTGCATTGAATATTTGGCTGCAAAAAAAACACCAGCAATAACAAAAGACAAGTAATAAAGCGGGGAGGGAATAATTTTTTCATATCTAAATGGTTAATTGTAACAAACCCGGTAGAAATTACAAATAATTTAGAAAAAACCAACATTACCTTTGCCGGTAATGGTAAATCAACGGGTTATTCTTTTTGACGGGGTTTGTAATTTTTGCAGCTTCTGGGTAAATTTCGCAATTAAACGGGACCGTAAAAAGAAATTAAAATTTGCCCCCCTGCAGGGAGAAGCAGCAAATAATTTATTACCGCAACACAACATCAACCCTGCATCACTCAGCTCTGTAGTTTTTATTGACAAAGAAAAAGCGTACACACAATCATCGGCCGCTATCCGAATTTGCAAACACCTGGATGGTGGATGGAAATTGCTTTATGGGCTGATCATCATCCCCAAATTTATCAGGGATTTTATCTATAATATCATTGCCCGAAACCGCTATAAGTGGTTTGGCAAAAAAGAAAGCTGCATGGTACCCACCCAGGAACTGAGAGAAAGATTTTTGGATTAATATTCTACCTCGCATTAATAGCAACGACCACCTTATCAATATTCATTGCCCCATAATTAAAGATATGCTTTGATCCATCGGTCAAAGTAAGAATAGCTTTTTTCGCCAGGAAACTCTTTTCCACCTGCACATCTGTTATGTCCGCTTTGTTTATTTCAAGATAGCCTTCACTACCCCATTTTACAAACAGGGCTTCAGATAATAATCCCTTTGCTGATACATCATACTTTGCATCATAGAGCAACCTGCTGTTGGTAATTGTAAGTTTACCATTATACTTTCCACCACCGGGTGGAATGTAAAGTAACGTCCAGGTATCAATAATTTGTTCATCCGGCAATAAATTGAAAGGAAACTTTGACATGTTAATTTGATTTCAATAAAGCTACACAATTTCCACTTGTCCTTTCATGTAAAAAAACACATTGACCGCCCATCATAACCCTTTCGCCATTCTGTTCACAGTAAATATCCCCGCCCCGTTTTGACAATTGTTTTGCTGTCATTTTTTTCTTTCCCAACTTCTCACTCCAAAAAGGGATGAGTTGGGAGTGGGCAGATCCTGTTACCGGGTCTTCATCAATCCCGGCCGTAGGTGCAAAGAACCGGGACACAAAATCAACTTGCTTCCCTGGTGCAGTGATGATAACCATACGATTCACTTTTTTCATCAACGAAAAATCCGGGTTACAATTTTTTACTGCCTCTTCATTAAGGAGTTCGACAATATATTCCCTGTTTTGATATACTCCTGTAATCTCCGGGTTTCCTAATGAAGGCAATAATTCATCCGGGTATTCCGCTATTCTTTCTGGCGGCCAGGATGGGAAATCCATGTGCAGTTGACCTTTCTTTTTGTAAACAATGAGGGAGCCACTTTTTGAATTGAAAACTATTTTTTTCTTTTTTGTTTTTAGTAGTTCAAAAACAACATAGGCAGAAGCCAGTGTGGCATGACCACATAAGTTTATTTCCAACGCCGGTGTAAACCAGCGGATATCAAAATCCATTCCTTTGGTTTTGGACGGAACAAAGAAAGCCGTTTCTGCCAGGTTGTTCTCCATTGCCAGTTGTTGCATGAGTTGTTCGTCGATCCATTTTTTTAATGGCATTACGGCTGCAGGATTACCGCAAAAGAGCTTATCAGCAAATGCATCGATTTGATAAAGTGTCAGTTTCATTTTGTAGTTGAATTATAAAATTGAGGTAACGATATTTTATAACGGACTGCTATTATACGAATAGCAAAAATGATAAGTATACAAATAATAGTAACCACATCAGCATCCATATTAAATTGACGCAGCAGGAAATAAAACATGCCTCCCATTATACAGGCCAACGCATAAATTTCTTTTCTGAATAGCAATGGAATATTATTAAGCAGTACATCTCTCACCACCCCGCCAAAACAAGCTGTGATAGTCCCGAGTGTAATACAAACGCCAATACTAAAGTCTTTTTCGATTCCGAGTTTAATTCCAACAACCGTAAACAATCCCAATCCTAATGCATCAAATAAAAATAAGGTGGTCGTCAGTTGTTTAAGGTAACGGCCAAAAAACATGGTAATTACTGCAGAGGAAAATATAACTATTGTAGCAGTAGCATTGGTTAGCCAGCTGACTGGTAAGTTACCGATCATCATATCCCGCAGTGTGCCACCGCCGATGGCAGTAACAAAAGCAAGCACCAGCACACCAAAAGGATCCAACTTCTTTTCCATGGCAAGGAAAGCACCGGATACCGCAAAAGAAATAGTCCCGAGAATATCAATGATATATAAAAAATGGGTTGGCATGGCCCGATAAAAATACTGATTCCACAAAAGAAAAATCCCGTCTATCCACGGGTGGAAAAACGGGATGATAAAATACTGTACAAAGATTAATCCTTATCGTCCTTATCGTCTTTATCCAGCCGGAAAGAAACTTTACATATAACACCGTAAGATTTTATTTTACCTTCTTTCACATGCACTTTCATATCTTTTACCCATACTGAGTCTACATTCCGTATAGTTTTTGACGCCTCTTTTACTGCCTGCTTTACTGCATCGTCAAAACTTTTTTCTGAAGAAGCAATCAGCTCAATAACTTTTACAATAGCCATAATCGTTGTTTTTTTGTGAGTGTTAATAATTACACTAAAAGGTACTACAATTCTATTTAAAGTAAAGATTCTTTCTGGTTTAATTTGAAATAGAGTTTTACACCAGACCGCCGCAATATTAATCTGAATAAAAACAGTACAGTATTTTATTCTGCCATCATCTGCTTTAAAACCGCTTCTATTTCTTCAGCATTGGGTTTGCTGAAATAGTCTCCATCACTTCCATAGGCAGGACGATGAGCCTTTGCCGTAATAGTTCTGGGGGCAACGTCAAGATATTTGTAACCACCCTGTTCCTCCATTACTTTATTGAACATATAAGCTGCCGCACCCCCGGGAACGTCTTCATCTACAAAAACGATGCGGTTGGTTTTTTTGAGAGAGTCAAGAATTTGGTGGTTAATATCAAAAGGCAAAAGAGTTTGTACATCAATTATTTCACAACTGATTCCCTGGGCTTCCAGCATATTCACTGCATCTTGTATAATGCGCAGCGTAGAGCCATACGAAACGATTGTTATATCTGTTCCCCCTTTTATTACCTCGGGTACACCCAACGGCACTGTAAAATCAAGAAGGTTGGTTGGTACTTTTTCTTTCAGCCGGTAACCGTTAAGGCACTCAACCACCAGCCCGGGATCATTGCTTCTTAGTAATGTATTGTACATACCCACCGCCTGTGTCATATTTCTAGGAACACAGACGTACATACCCCGAAGGGCATTTATGACCATGCCCATAGGGGAACCACTGTGCCAGATTCCTTCTAAACGATGTCCTCTTGTCCGTACGATTAACGGGCAACTTTGCTGACCTGCAGTTCTGTAATGGAGTGTTGCCACATCATCGCTCAGCGGTTGCAATCCGTATAAAAGATAATCGAGATATTGAATTTCGGCAATAGGACGGAGCCCCCTCATTGCCAGACCCAGGCCCTGACCCATAATGGTTAGTTCCCTTATACCGGTATCGAAGATCCGCTGATTGCCATGTTTCTGCTGCAATCCACTAAATCCCTGGTTAACATCTCCTATATATCCAAGGTCTTCACCAAAAGCTACTACTTTAGGATTGGTGGAAAATAATTCATCAAAAAATTTATTCAGTACTTCGAACCCGTTCAGGAGAGGAGCTTCGGGGGAGAAAACAGGTTTTACTTCATTCACCTTTAAAGCACTCTTTGGCCCTTCATTGTATAACTGGGTATTGTATAATTTTTTATTTTCTGCCAACAGGTCATTATAATAATCTCTTGCCCAGAAAGCAGCATCAGCATTTCCTGCTACATTTAATGCGGCATTGAGTGTTTTTAAAATATCTCTTCGTAATGGATCCCGGATAACTGATAAATCCACCGCCATTTTTTGCAGTGCCGGAGTATGTTCAGGAATGGCTGTTGCCATAGCATTCATGAGATCAGTCGCCCTTGCCACCTGGTTCTTAACCGGTGTAATAAATTTCTCCCATGCAGCGATTTTACTATCCTTCACATGTTCCTTTGCTGCTAGCACTATTTCATCAAGTTCCTTTTCTTCAACCAGTGCATTTTCAATAATCCATTCTTTCATTTTCTTAATTCCATCCCATTCTTTTTCCCATTCCAAACGTTCCGGACTCTTATATCTTTCATGACTGCCAGAAGTAGAATGCCCTTGTGGTTGTGTTATTTCTTCTACATGAAATAAAACAGGTGTATGTGTCTCTCTTGCCACCCTTATTCCTTCTTCAAACACTTCACACATCCCGGCATAGTCCCAACCTTTTACTTTGTAAATATTAAGTCCGTTGGTACCCTCATTTTTTTGCATACCGCTAAGCGCATCTGAAACGGATGCTTTAGTAGTCTGGTATTTTTTAGGAACAGAAATTCCATAGCCATCATCCCAAACAAAAACAGCAAGGGGAACTTGTAACACACCTGCCGCATTGATGGTTTCCCAAAAATGTCCTTCACTGGTAGAGGCATCGCCAATAGTAGCAAAACAAACTTCATTACCATTATCAGAAAGATGCTTAAATGCATGAAGCTGTTCGATATTCCGGAAAGCTTTTGAGGCAAAGGCAAGTCCAAGGGCTCTTGGCATTTGTCCTGCCGTAGGAGCTATATCACTGGAAATATTTTTGAGTCCACTAAGTTCAAGCCATTCACCGTTTTCATTCACCATTTTGGTGGCAAAATGGCAATTCATCTGACGGCCGGCGCTGAATCCTTCAACGTTCACATCGGGGTTGGCATATAGCTGTGCAAAAATTTGTTCGGCTGTTGTAAGCCCTGCCGCAAACATAAAAGTCTGATCCCTGTAGTAGCCACTGCGAAAATCACCGGGTTGAAAAAATTTGGCCATAGCTACCTGGGCCACCTCTTTACCATCTCCAAAAATGCCAAACTTGGCTTTGCCACCCAACACTTCTTTTCTGCCTAACAAACTGGTTTCCCGGCTGATACAGGCCATCCTGAAATCATTCAGTACTGCCTCTCTGAATTTATCAAATGATAATTTTTCAGCATCGACTTCTAAATCCCGGGTTGATTCCATAAAGCAAAAATAGGAAGAATGACCACACTTCACACCGTCTACTGAGGGGATAACCGGCGGGTTGAAAAAATACCTGTAGCTGTCTGCAACCCACTTATGTAATATGGCATCTTTTGTCTAAATTTGAAGTCTTCAAATATTTTGTATGAAGAAAATAATTCTGGCCTTATTCTCTTTTTCTGCTTGCCTATGTTTAAATGCCCAGCATTCTCCTAATGATGGTCATAACCATACCACTGTTACTCCTGGTACCAATACAGAGGAAGTATTAAAATTTAAAGAGACTGAACACAATTTCGACAAAATACCACAGGGCAAGCCTGTTTATTACACTTTTGATATTACTAATACCAGCAAAACAGCATTAAAACTGGATGATGTGCATGCAAGTTGTGGCTGTACTACTCCCGAATGGAGTCGTGAAGCAATTGAACCCGGTGCCACTGCAAAAATCAGAGTGGGATATAATGCTGCGGCGGAAGGTTATTTTGAAAAAAACATTACGATTACTTATAATTCAAATCAAACTAAACAAATTATTATTAAAGGCACAGTATGGAAAGCACCTGAAGGTTCTGCTCCTGCCAATGCCTCAATAGATTTCTTAAAAAAACAATCCTTTTAAAATTTGTAAACCATGAAGAAGATTTTTTTATTCGCCGCTGCTTTTACGTTTAGCCTCGCCGTAATGGCCCAGCCTAAAGCTGATGATGTTGTAAAGTTTAATGTTGAAAAGTATGATTTCGGAAAGATTAAAGTGGGTACTCCCGTTACTTACTCTTTTGAAATTAAAAATATTGGCACCACACCAATAGTGGTTGAAAATAGCTGGGCAAGTTGTGGATGCACAACTCCTGAAAAGATCGTTGACCCGATTATGCCTGGTAGCACAGCCCAGTTAAAAGTGCAGTATAATGCAGCCGCAGTATCACCTTTTACAAAAGATGTATATGTTCAATTTACTGGTATAGCCCAACCCAAAACTGTACAGATAACCGGGGAAGTGCTGAGTGCAGAAGCATATGATCAGTGGGTAAAAGATAAAGGCGCTAAAACAAAAGAGTAACTTAATTAATTATACCTGTTTTTAACCACCATATTAAATCCCTCTCATTTAAATGAGAGGGATTTTAATTTATCCCTGTTCCTGACCAGCTTTTCGAAATTGAGTTTGTCCCTCTCACATTAACTCCCGGGCTATTACTAACAGACAATATACTGGGGAAAAAATTCCTACCCGGCGAAATGGAGCTTATTAAAATGGGGAAAATAATATCAACTTCATCTTCTCCGGATCCGTGTTTCACAAAAAACAAACTGATATTTCAACCAAGATATCTTAAGTTTTCCACATTCTCAGGAAGTGATAACATACCAGGTACTCTACTTCATTACATGTAAACTTCTGGCACGGAAATTAAGGCACTCCTGTAAAAGCGATTGTTATGACAAATCCTATCAGCGTAGTTCAACCAGAAGTACGGAAAGAAAACAAGATGACTATTAATTCTTTCCTGAAACAATCTTACACGGAAGCAAAGAAACAGGTAGAAAACGGAGTGTCATTAATCCAGGAAGGAGTATTTTTCTTTAAAGAAGAATTTTCTACCTTTTACCATGAAACCGGTCTGTGTTTAAACAGGATGGCTCTTCCTGTCAATAATTTTTTAAAAGATATTGCACAAATAGAAGCTGAATTATTGCAAGAGATAAGTAAAGAATCTCCACATTATTTATTAATGAACGGGGAGATGGTGCCAGTAGAAAAAGTACTGACCATGCCGATGGAAGAAAATCATTAATGTTATTTCGTACCCCCTATAGTTCCCTTTGGATTCATCATCCGCTGTAATTCCTATTTGTTTTTCAACCAAATACTTTTACCTGAAAAAATAAGGAAAATATTTATACTAAAAATAAATACTACCATTTCCCATCGACGGTCCAGTGGAATGTTTTCCTTATCAGCGGCAATTTCTTCCAGTCAAGCATTTTACCCATCAGCTGAAAAGTGGTGCTATCCTTCAAATAGCGAAGTGTTAAGAGACTGTCAGCCGCCTGGTAATTGAAAGCCAGTTGTATTTGCCGTTGTTGATAATCGGTAAGTATCCAGCAATGCCTTTCTTTATCATAGGTAAGTTTATAATCCTGCATTTCATCAGCCTGGTTCTGAAATATCAGGAAGTTATCCCGGTGAATAAAAAATCGCTGGATGGGAGAATCCTTAGCTAAAAGTGTATCAGCCCCGGCTATCATTTGTCTTACTTCGTAAGCACCGTGTAAATAAGGTCTCCCCGCTACATCATCATTAAAATTACGATGCCGTATATAAGGATAGAGGGATTCGAATAAAATAATACCTGTAATAAAACATTTTAAAAATATTGCCCAAAATGGATTTTTTATAAACCTGGTTATGTCGGTTCGAATGGCTGGCAGGTCCCTTTGTGTAAACAAGAAAGTATAAATCCGGCGATAATAAGGCGCCAACAAATACAAAGAAAGGCTCAGGAGAAAAAGAGAATACAATTTTACGGATATATCAAAACCAAAATTAATGGCTACCACCTGTACCAAAGAAGCTGCAGCAAGCAACAATCCGGTCATCCTGGTACGTTTGAACAGGATTAGCAATGCAGCCAGCACCTCTACCGAGCCTGTAATAATATTGTACAGCCTGGATGTCCCCATAGATGTCCAGTACAAAAAATCTTTGTCAATTTGTCCAAGCCTTGTATACAGAATATTAGGTTCAGGAAGATAGAACTGGGCTTTAAAAATTTTATCCAATCCGTATTTCATCAGCATCAGAATAAGATAGTAACAAAAAAGAAGGGAAAAGAATTGCAGAATTCTATTTTCATATTGCTTCCACCTACCAATCGTATTTAATAGTATCCCTGCAAGTAAAGAAAGGAAAGCCAAAACAAATACCAGTAAATACATTGATGTAGAATCGGAATAAACTTTCGTGTTGGTAAGTTGTATGCTAAAAAATAAACGGGCTACTTTGTCAATTACACCTCCAAAAACAACATCAGTAATGGATTCCTGGAAAGGGAAAAGGTAGAAAGGCAATGGAATAAACAGGATACACAGCAACAGAAAAACAGCTGCTACTGTCCTGCACAATGAATATCCCTTTTGCATGAGCCAGGAATTACTGAGCCGGAGTTATAACATTATTACCCGGTCTGAACGTTTCCCTTTTATATATCCACAGGGAAATAAATGCAGCCAGTAATGAAAGGCCAACTATCAGGCTTAAGATCAGAACAAACTGCGGTCCGAATGGGGTCTGGTTATTATCACCCGGTAATCCTGCAACCGGTTCAATATTTTTTTTATATTTTCTTTTCTTATTGTCATAGCCAACAAAGACTGTTTTTTCAATTTCATTATTGAAATTATATTGTTCCTTTAAAACAGTCTTAATACTATCCAATGAGTGCTTTTTGGAAAACAATGGATGATTATATACTTTCTCCTGCCCTGCCTTCCAGAGTTTCGGATCGTCTACCGGTTTATTGCCCGATCTGTCTGTTCTGGTGCAATACTCACTTGTAACCATAATTGCCACACTATCTGAAATAAAAATCACACTATCCAGCTGCGCCGTTTTTACTTCCCGCTGGGGTGCATGACCAAAATTGGAATTCTCCATCCCAAACAAATTATTCTCCAATGCAATGGCAAAGTTTTCATCACTGCCACTATGGCTTTTAAAAGCAATTTTTTTGGTCTGGGCAAAGGAGCTGGCGGTTACGGCGAAAAGCAGTAAAAGAAATAAATGGCGCATGGCTATAAAAATTTTAAATCTGTTTTTAAAGTTAATAAAATATCTGGATGACTAGTATACCTTATAAACGGTATTTCTTATTCATAAATAATATATAAGAACGCAAAGATTGAATAACAGTAAAAAAACTATGTCAGAAAAAATGAGCAGCTATTGAACAATATAAATAACCCCGCTGATGTTTTGCCGGAAAGATCCTGTCTTCAAACCGCCGCCAAATCCTATCTTATCCAGAGATGTGTACCATTGATAACTTACCGTGCCGATACTTTTTATCTTTCCACGGATTAACTTATCATCGAAAGAAGAATAATAAGTAATAGCTGAGCTACCCAGTGTTTTTAGTTTACCCCTGAAAGCTTCATTTTCAAAGGATGAATAATACTCCAGTACAGAAGAACCAATGAATCGTAGTTTACCTTTAAAATCGGCATTGTCATAATGGGTATAATAATCCAGCATCAAATTACCAACCGATTTCAGCTTCCCGATTTTAATTTCCATATCATATTGCCCGTAATAGGTCAATAAACAGGTACCAATACTTTTCACCTTGCCCCGGAGAATTGAGTCAGCCTCCAAACCATAATAATCTATCCGGCCCATATAGGGCTGTAATCTTGGTGCATAATAATTATTGTTTCTGTCAGACTGTACTTCTGTACCCCATTCCATCACTTTTCCATCGATAGAAGTCCTGATAAGTACATTTTGGTCGGTCATAAAGGCTATGGAACTAAGGTTAGCCCCTCCGGAAAAAGTTACCTGGCTGAGGTATTGGGAATAACTGCAAAGAGCCAGGATCAAAAAAAGTATCGTAGAAAATATTTTTTTCATAACCGTTTAAACCTGGAAGTAAAGTTATTGAATACGGTTGGCTCTTACAGAAATATTGGTTGCTTGTTTTTGATAAGATTCCATTTTCGCCGATGCCCGTCCGGTATCGATTCCCTATTCCCCTTAACTTTGTCGGTATGTTAAACATTTCTAACCGGGGCCAGTTAATGCCCCCTTCACCAATACGAAAATTAGTTCCTTTTGCTGAAGCAGCTAAGAAAAAAGGAGTTAAAGTATATCACCTGAATATCGGCCAGCCAGATATAGAAACGCCGCCTGCCATCTTGGATGCGGTGCGGAATGCTGATATAAAAACCCTGGAATACAGCCATAGTGCCGGTAATGAAAGCTACCGTCGTAAACTGGTGCAGTATTATAAAAAAGTGGGTATTGATGTATCACATGAACAAATTTTGATAACGACCGGAGGAAGCGAAGCTATTATGTTTGGCTTTTTTACCTGTTTGAATCCGGGTGATGAAGTGATTATACCTGAACCATTTTATGCGAACTATAACGGTTTTGCCTGTGCAGCTGGTGTAAATGTTGTACCAATCACATCCCGCATTGAAACCGGGTTTGCCCTTCCGCCTATTGCGGATTTTGAAAAAGTGATTACCGATAAAACAAAAGCCATCATAATCTGCAGTCCGAATAACCCGACCGGCTATCTGTATAGCCGGGAAGAAATGGAAGCTGTAAAGAAAATCTGCATCAAATATGATTTATATCTCTTTAGTGATGAGGCATACAGGGAATTCTGTTATGATGGCGAATATGTAAGTGCTATGCATCTCAGCGGCCTGGATGAACATGTGGTACTGATGGATACTATTTCCAAAAGATACAGTGCCTGCGGTGCAAGGATTGGTGCGTTGGTAACAAAGAATAAAAAAGTATATGATGCGGCCATGAAATTTGCACAGGCAAGATTAAGCCCACCGGGATTAGCGCAGATTATGGGTGAAGCGGCAGTAGATTTACCCGACAGTTATTTTGATGCACCGAAAGCAGAATATTTATCAAGAAGAAATTTATTAGTAAGCCGGTTGAATGCCATGCCGGGAGTTTTTTGCCCTAACCCTGGTGGTGCTTTTTATGCTATTGCCAAACTTCCGATTGATGATTCAGATAAATTCTGCCAATGGCTCCTGGAGGAGTTTAACTACAATAACCAAACCGTAATGCTGGCACCCGCCACTGGTTTTTATGGCACACAGGGATTAGGAAAAAATGAAGTGAGACTGGCTTATGTACTTAATCTTGATGCTTTGAATGCAGCGATGGATTGTTTGGAGAAGGCATTAGAAGTGTATCCCGGAAAAGTGGCTTTGCCGCAAACGGCGGCTGTTGCAGCGAAGTGATTTTTGGCCACAGATTACACGGATTAACACAGATTAGAAAGCTGCTAACGCAGCTTTTTTTATTTGCCATCCATTGTATTTGTATTCATCCGTGTTAATCTGTGTAATCTGTGGTCCACCTGTATTTATTTGTGTTGATCTGTGGCTAACCTTTTATGGTATCGACTACGCATCATCTTTTCCACCATTTCCGCACAAGGCTATTCTTTACTCCCTCTCGCATTTGCAAGCCGTTAATTTTCCTTTACTTTTAAGTCATCTATTAACCAAAACATACTGTATGAGAAAGGCTCTCTTTCTTTTCCTCTCCTTTTTATTCATCGGCGTTGTAGCTATGGCGCAAAAAACCGTTTCCGGGAAAATCATCGATGCCAATGGCATTCCCTTAGCCGGTGTATCGGTGAAGTCGAAAAAAACCGGTAAGCTAACAAGCTCGGCAGCGGATGGTTCCTTCCGGTTATCAGTTGCTTCTGACGATGAAGTCGAAATCTCTTCTGTGGGATATAAGACACAAACAATAAGTGCTGCCAACCCTGTTATTAATATTACCCTTGAGCAATCCATTGAAGAGCTGAGCCAGGTAGTATTGGTAGGTACCCGCCGTGCCGGGCGGGTAAAGACAGAAACAACTGCACCAGTCGATGTCATTAATGTTGGACAGTCCACTGCACCTACCGGCAGGATGGATCTGTCTTCTGTACTCAATTATGCAGCTCCTTCCTTTAACTACAATAAGCAAAGTGGTAGTGATGGTGCCGACCATGTGGACCTTGCTACATTGAGAGGTCTTGGTCCCGATCAGACATTGGTATTAGTGAATGGTAAACGCCGTCACCAGACAGCATTTGTAGCCGTATTTGGAACAAGAGGTCGTGGTAATGCCGGTACAGATTTAAATGCTTTGCCTGCCAGTGCTATTGACCGGGTTGAAATATTGAGAGACGGTGCTTCGGCACAATATGGTTCTGATGCAATTGCCGGCGTTATTAACCTTATCACCAAAACCAATATTAATAAAGTAACCGGAACAATTGGTATAGCCGGTTATCATGATCCTAAATTCAATACGGCCTACGCCGAAGATCTTTTCACTCAGTATGAACATAGTGGAAAAATTGACGGTGCTTCGGTAGCGGCTAATATAAATTTTGGTGTGCCGATTGGTTCCAAAGGTGGTTTTATCAATCTGACTTTTGAAGGACTGAATTCCAATAAAACTTTTCGCCAGGCATTAGATACTTCCAATTATTATACAAATGATGATGCGATGTATATTAATATTTATCGTCGTGGCCATGGAGATGCCGGCCTGGAAATGTTCGGCACTTTTTACAACATGGAAATTCCGATGGGTAAAACCAGCACTTTCTATTCTTTCGGCGGATATAATCATAAGTTTTCAGATGCCTATGCTTTTACCCGTAACTGGTCAGCAAGACCTGACCGTTTTCCTACAGATGCATTTGGCGACCTGATATTTGTTCCTTCCATTATGAGAGAAAGTAATGATGGTGAAACATGGTACAGCCCACATATCCAGACAAAAATCCAGGACTACTCTGTAACAGGAGGCTTTAAAGGAACATGCAAGAGCAACTGGAACTGGGATTTCAGTAACACCGCGGGAAAAAATAATTTTCATTTCTTCGGTGATAAAACATTTAACGCCTCCATGGGGCCATCACAAACTCATTTTGATGACGGCGGATTTTCCTTTTTTCAAAATACCACCAACTTTAACCTGAGTAAAGAGTTTACAAAAAAATTCAATTTAGGTGTAGGGGCAGAATTCAGGTATGAAGATTATAAAATATTTGCTGGCGAACCCGGTTCTTATACTAACTATGATCCCGACAAAGCAACCGGTGCACAGGGCTTTCCGGGCTATCAGCCCAATGATGTAGTTAATGCACAACGGAGGGTATTGGGTGCATATGCCGATGCAGAAATTGATGTAACGACTGACTGGTTAGTAAACCTTGCTGCAAGGGTTGAAAACTACAGTGATTTTGGTTTTACCCACAATTATAAATTGGCGACCCGCTACAAAGCATCGAAAGATATTAATATCAGGGCTTCTGTAAGCACCGGCTTCAGAGCACCATCTTTACAGCAAATTAATTTCAGTTCTACATTTACTACGGTGCAGGCTGGAAATATTGCTGAAGTAAAAATTGCACCTAACTACAGTTCACTGGCGAAAGCTGCTGGTATTCCTGATCTGACACAGGAAAAAAGTGTGAATGCCAGTATCGGTTTTACCTGGAAAGCTACACCTAACCTGAATGTAACTATCGATGGGTACATGACAAAAATTAAAGACCGTGTTGTACTAAGCGGCCAGTTTGATGGCAGCGACCCAAATCTTGATGCGGGACTGCGAAGCCAGATGGCTGCATTGAATGTAAGCCTGGCACAATTTTTTGCTAACGCTGTTAATACTACTAACGGCGGAGTTGATATTGTTCTTGAATACAATAAAAAATTTGGCGCTAATAGTTTCAAAGGATTATTCGCAGGCAATTTCCAATCGATGAAGATTGATAAAATCAATATCCCTTCTAAATTGAGTGGCTCTGCATTTTTACAACAAACTTTCCTGAGTGACAGGGAGCAGAAATACATTCTTGCTTCTGCACCCAAAATGAAATTTGCTTTCAACTTTGAATATGGAATGAAGAAACTCACTGTCGGTACCAGGTTTACATATTTTGGAAAAGTAACTCTGCTTGGTTATGGACAGGATGGATTAGGCATCAGCCCGACTGTTCCATTGGATAATGGCAGTGGCGATGTACCTGACCAGTATGATTATTCAGGTAAACTGGTTTCCGATTTATATTTCAGTTATAAACTGTGCAAGCACTTTACTGCTTATGCCGGAGTTGACAACTTCCTGAATACACATCCTGATTTTGGCGTGGTAAAAGGCGCTAAAGACTGGGCTTACAATACTGAAACCGGTGGAGCATGGGATGCTGTGCAAATGGGCAGCAACGGAAGAAGATTGTTTGCAAGAATTGCATTTAGTTTCTGATCAGCAGAATTATAATAAAAGAAAGTCCCGTCTAAGGCGGGACTTTTTTATTTCCTGATCTGTCTTGTTTTTTCTTCAAAAAGAGTGGGCAGAAAATCTTTATCCAGGTCACTGAATTTTATTGGTGGGGCAGGTTCATTGCCAAATTCATTCAGGATCAGTCTCCACCAACCAACATTTTTCCACTTGCCTAACTTGTAGCCTACTTGTTCATAGGTAGCAAAATAAGTAAAGCCAAGCCGTTCATGAAAAGCTACACTCTTTTCATTGGGCAGATTAATTACCGCATACACATTCCGGAAGCCTTGCCGTTTTAAAATTTCAAACAGGGTGGAGTATAATAATCTTCCGATACCAGTCTTTTGAAAATCATCATGTATATAAATGGAACTTTCGGTACACCATTGATAAGCCACTCTTTCCCGGTACCGGGTCCCATACGCATAACCAGCAATCTTTCCATCTATTTCACAAACCAGCCAGGGCCAGTTGATGAGGTAGGTTTTTATTCTTTCTGCAAAATCCTCCACAGAAGGTACTTCGGTTTCAAAAGTGAAGGAGGTATCCTGTATATAGGGGGCATAGATGGCAAGAATACCAGCGGCATCCTCAGGTGTAGCTAAACGTATCAGGCTCATAGCCAAATTTCCGTTTTTTAAAGCAGAAAAGCTCCAAAAAGGAGCTTTAAAGTACGGGAGAGCAGACTTGAACTGCCGACCTTCGGGTTATGAATCCGATGCTCTAACCAGCTGAGCTACCCCCGCAATCGGGCGGCAAAAATAGCCATTTCAGCCTAAAGAGTGAAATGAATTTGCAGTCTAAAACTCACTTTTTTATAAAAATAAAGTCACCGCCAACATGCCCGGCCAACTCTAAAGTTCCATAGCGTGGCTCTGTCTTTGTCTCCGACATCACCGCTTCTATGATCTGGTTGATAAACATTTTCTGTGCGGTAAGATATTTCTCTTTGTTTTCACTTAATGCTTTTACCAAATATTTCATGAATACACTTTTGTCCGGCACTTCTGTATCATTACCCGAAGTGATAGCCACCCGGCTTATTTTCTGATTCATTTGCTGCATCGCAACAGGGATCTCTGTATTCAAACCCCTGGTTTTAAAAACGGAACCGGAGAAACAGGCATCCGTAATTAATAACGTATGCCGTGCAGGAACCCTTGCTATCATATCAAGTACCTCTTTATTGGAAAGCCAGCTATTAGGGTTTTGCAATTTTGCATCAGTAAGCATCCAATAACCCTTTTTTTCCTTTTCATTCCAGATACCATGACCAGCATAAAAGATAACGAGATTATCTTCTGGTTGAATGACCTCATATATTTCTAAAAATTTTTTCCTAAAATCGGAGACCTCAGGGTTAAACAAAGTAAAAAGATTTTCATCGCTGAAGCTGTAATTATTTTTTAGTATCAACTTTAACTTCACCGCATCCGGAATCGGATCCTGAAGTGAGGGGATATTTATGTCATCGTAATTCTGGCAACCAATCAGCAAAGCATAGTTCTTACCTTCTTTTGCAGAAGGGGCATTAAGTGCTAAAACAGTAGCGGGTCTTTCAATGTCAAAAACCTGTTCGCCGGTATTGCCTGAAAAATCAGTGGCAGCCACGGTTACTTTATTAACTCCTTCTTTGAGTGCAACACTGCCCCAAAAAGTTCCACCTTC
This sequence comes from Chitinophagaceae bacterium, assembly GCA_016719015.1. Lineage (GTDB taxonomy): Bacteria > Bacteroidota > Bacteroidia > Chitinophagales > Chitinophagaceae > JJ008. The sequence continues at coordinate 175,090 of JADKAZ010000004.1, read as the reverse complement.
CTGGGAATACACTTTTTCACCGTTAATAGTTACAAATTTCAAACCGCCGGGATCAGCGGCCATTCCTTTTATCATTACATCGTTTCCAGCTGCTTTTACAATCAGGCCTCTTGCTAAGGCTGGTTCGGTAATTGTTATTTGTGGTGGAGCCTTGTCTGTTTTTCTTTCGCTGATGATACGGCCTTCAAGGCGGGCAAGGCCAGTTATAGCAACTTCGTAATCCGGCTTATAAACTAAAGCGGCTTCATAATCCTTTTTGCTTTATCGAATTCTTTTAGTCCTTCGTAGGCTTCTGCTCTTTTACAGTAATACTTAAATTTATCAGGTGCTATATAGATATTTTTTAAACCAAGGTAGGTGGTAAACTCACTTATTGCCTGACTATAATTACCCTTCCCTAAGAAAACCAGCCCTCTAAGATTACTAGTTTGCTTTTCGGACACCATGAGATGTTTAGTATGCTCCGAAATGGCAGCTTCCGCTTTAATATAATCTCCAGTGATTATATAAATAAGGGGTAATGTTTCCTTTGCAATATATTTTGATCCCCAAAAATCTCCATTCCCCTTTTTCAAATCTTCCAATTCTGTAATAGCCTTTTGATACTCTCCGTTAAGAATATTCAGAAGAATCTCTGTTTTGGCTACACCGAATTTAGCACTATTACCCAAACTTTTTTTCATAGACTGGGAGATATCATTCATTTGCTGAAGACTCTTTTTGTCTTCAAGACTGAACGCCACCAACGATGCGGCCATAAGAATTGATGCAGATGCTCCTTCGGGTTTTTTACCCCGATAAAGTTCCAGGTATTTCAAAGCAGTTTCCAGTCCAATTTGAATATCCCCAGATTGAAAATTAGAATTTACCATATTAAGGTAAAGATCAATCATATCCAGCCCTACTCCTGTATGTTCTACAGCTTTCCATAACTTATTTGCCCCCTTTATATCTCCCGTTTTCATTAGCTCATTTCCATAATCGATATTATAGGAAACCTTTGTCTTAAAAATAAAGGGAATTATATCTTTTGTAGTATTATACTTATAATTATGAGTAGTGAAAAAAACTCCGCCTCCCTCAACATCGATAATAACTGTTTCAAACTTTTTATAAGCATTAATAATAGAATCATAAATGATATTTATACTTTTTATATCATTTATTTTCTTCTTATACTCAAATAGATCTCCAAATTCATCTAATAATGGATAGACGGGATAAACTGAAAGTGACTGCAAGTAAAGGCTCTCTGCTTTATCAATATTTTTCTTTTTTAACTCATCCTTTGCCTCTTTAGCATATTTTTTAGCAGATTGAGAAAGTAGTTTGTAGTTCGCTATTTCTTCTTTACTCTGTCCAAAACTTAGATTCTGAATATATAAAATCAAATAGACAAAGAATAGAAATCGCATTTTAGATTGGTTTTGTTTAACCATCTAATTTATGCTATTAAATATAAAAAAGATGGTTCTATGCAAATAAAAAAGCCTCCCCTTACGGGGAGGCCTGTCCGGAAACCGTCCTATTGAACAATTACTTTTTTGCTACATCAAATTTTCTGAAAATTGATTTTACACTGTTCTGTATTTCTTTTGAAGTCAGGTTTCTGCTATTCACTTCATCTGTAGTCCAGCCCTGCCAAACTGTTTTATCCGTTTTAGCATCGATCATAGAAATGGTAACGGTGCCTTCCCGGATGGTCCGCTCATCTCTTTCATAGCCTGCTAACTGTGACGGATAATAAATGGTGGCGTAACGGCGGGTATAAGGATTATACACTAACCGGGAACCAGGTCTGGTGTAAACAGGACTGGAAGTTTCCCTTGTTCCCCTTTCCACCAGCACATCATAACTCAATAATATATCCGGCCTGTTCTTTACCTCTCTCCAGCCGGCTGATTTTTCCAGCTCTTTGTTTACGGCATCCCGTATCCGCTGTTCCGTAAGATCATTATTTTTATTACGGTCATTCCTTCCTTCGCCATCTCTATCAACCCAGGCAAAAGTTTTGTAACGGCCCAGGTCAACCGTATCGTCTTTTTCAATATGCGCTATGGTGCCGCAACTTGCCAGTACGAGGATGAAAGTTGAAAACATTCCCCACAGTTTCAGGTTCTTCATAATTTATGTTGTTTAAGTGTGATAAATTTTATACCACTCTATAAACGGCAATTATGATGCTGCGATTACTAAAGAGATGTGAAAGTCTTGTAGTTATGTCGGGAAATTGTCAGGATAAGCCAATCTCGTAATGTTGCTCGGGAATTTCTACTTCTGCGAACCCTTTTTTAACAAGACGGCGTTTAAAATCCTGCTGCACATCATACTCTCCATGAACAAGAAATAATTTTTTAACTTCTTTCATATCCTGGCAGGCCAGCCATTGAGAAAGGTCTTCATAATCGCCATGGGCACTCATGCTGCGGATGGCTCCTATTTCTGCATGTACTTCATGCTTTACACCGTAGATACCCACTTCTTTTTCTCCGGCCATCAGCCTGCCGCCCAATGAACGGGGTTCGCAATAACCGGTAAACAGGATGGTGTTGCGGCTGTTCTCAATATTGTTACTGATATGATGTTTGACTCTTCCACCGTCTGCCATGCCACTGGCAGAAATGATGACTAACGGACCATCCATAAAATTCAATTGTTTGGATTGGTCAACCGTTTTAATGAACCGCAGCCCTTTAAATCCAAACGGGTCGCTATCCGTCTTCATAATCTTCTGGATCGTCTTATTAAAATACTCCGGGTATTTCTGCATGATCATCGTTGCCTCCATACTTAAGGGACTGTCCACATAATAATTGAGGTCGGGCAGACGATTCTCCAGTTCTAATTGATTGAGAGAATATAAAAGTTCCTGTGTGCGGCCCACACTGAATGCCGGCATAATCAGCTTTCCCTTTTTTGCAGACAGGCTTTTTCAATCCAGCGTAACAACATATCTGGTGTGGTTGTATTATCATCATGCAGGCTGTTGCCATAAGTTGATTCAAGAAGAATATAATCTGCCTGGGGAAAAGTGTCAGGCGATTTTAAAATAGCATCCCGGTAACGGCCTACATCACCACTGAATGTCAGCCTGGTTTCTTTTCCATTTTCATTCACTATAATATTCACACAGGCACTGCCTATGATATGACCCGCATCGGTGTACATCGCTTTCACACCATCTGTTACTTCAAACCATTCGTTATAATGCCGCTCGGTTAAATGAGTGGTGGCTTTTTTTGCCTCTTCAATAGTATATAAAGGTTTCAGGTAAGGAAGCCCTTCTGCTGCACGGCGTTTATTGGTGTAGCGGATATCATCCTCCTGTATTTCCGCTGAGTCTTCCAATAATACAGTCGTGAGGTCTTTTGTAGCAGGTGTACAAAATATTCTGCCGGTAAACCCACCTGACACCAACCTTGGGATAAGACCGCTATGGTCAATATGTGCATGTGAAAGTATCATCACATCCACCTCCTTTGGCTCAAATCCAAAATTGCGATTAAGGAGATCTGTCTCTTTACCCAAACCCTGGAACATACCACAGTCCAACAGGATTTTTTTACCGTTTTTTAATGTCAGTAAATGTTTTGAACCGGTAACAGTTCTGGCTGCGCCATGAAATGCAATTTTCATTTATCTCCTCCGCCTCCTGAAAGGGGAACTTAGCTGTTCCACCCGGGAGTTTTTTTTAAATTGTTTGTAAATTATTTTTTACTCTTTGCTTTAAAAGACCAGGTGATATAAAATTCTGCTACTACCTCACCTTCTTTATTTCTTCCGACTGATTTTGCCCGTAGCGTTTTTGCTTCTCCGGTCGCTATTGCTTCTGCTATTGTATTCCTGAATAATTCTCCATCACCACAAACAAAGTTGGTACGGCCTGTTGCTTTTTAAAATACTCTGATTCCACTTTTACCACCAGCATGGAAACAGGCGGATCGATCTTATACAAATAGGCCATTGCCAATGCCCCGGTACTCATTTCAGCGGCCATACTAAGACAGGCAAAATAGGTGGAACGAAAAGGTTTTGTGACATCCATTTGTAAGGCACAGAAACCTTACACCGTATCTCATCCATTTCCCTCACCCTTACACCAGCAAAATAAGCTGCCGGCAATTTGGTAAACAGAAACATCCTGAACTTAACAGGATGCTTCAGCATTTTAATAAAAGCAGCAACGTTTGGATTCATTTATTCTTCTTTGTATTGTGCAGGATCAAATGCCTTCGGTCCCCAATCAGTGAAGAAAGCAGTTACCTTTTCTTTGTCATAACTCTTTTCCTGATTCAAGGTACCATGATGACTGGGTATGGAGTAAATCACCTTTTCCATTTAAGATTAAAAAACAGGAAAGCCAAACCGCTGTGGAAATTGGTACTTTGCCAGTATATCAGTGTTTTGTTTTCCTTGCTATAATTAAGGTGATACACAACATAATTAGCATTCGCCAAAGAGTCTATAGATTTATCACCGGTAACAAAAGCATTGAACCTTGCACACCAGATACCAGTTACCTCCTATTTGAATCAGTACATGTTTGCCGGCTCCTTCGCTTTCTTTACTGTTGATTCAATTTCTTTTTGGCATTATCCTCCGGCTTATACAGGTTAAATTTTGTCATGTCCTGCGATGAAGCCGCTAATCCACCTACCATCACCAATAACGTCAATATTAATTTCTTCATTTTCTTTCAATCATTTAGATACTATAATTTATAACCACTATTGTTTATCAATGGTAACCACACAAGCTACTGCTTTATTACTGTTTGCATCTACTTTGAAGTAAATGGTGCCATCATTTGTATTGTTAAATCTGGCAGAACTAATCCAAAATACTCCGCAACGCTTCGTTTATTTTACCAAGATAGTCGGAACGACTGCTGCGGCTGATAGCCTGGTTCAGTGCATTGTAATCTAATTCATCCTTACTCACCACGATAGCAATCTGGTCGCTGTTTCCGATATTATCTGCTTCAAATGATTGTGCCTTGGGGAAAAGCCGGTAACCGGTGATGCCACAATAAGGCGAATGTTTTGAAACCGTCTCACCTGTTTTCAGATAAGGGAATAATACAAAACTGGTATTGTTTGTATCTCTGCCAAAAACATAGATATAACATTCCGTTGCATTCTCAATTGACATTTTGAAACGGGTGCCAATCTTTATTGGCGAAGTGGTTTGAAACATATTTCCGGCTGTTACCCGCAGCGGAATATTTTTTCCTCCCTCATTATTGACTAATCCAATCTTACACTCCAATGGAATATTAGCGACATTGCTTCTTTTAGGCAAGGGGTCAATTCCATATGCTTCTCTTACATACGTTTTAAAATCGCTATACCGGATCCAGGCTACACCATTCTTTCCCCACTAGCCCCAGCTATTCATTATCTGGAAAGCCCCGCCAAATTTTCTGTCATCATAACCAATCACACTCATAGCATGTCCGCCCATTCCCATTTGTGATTCATCCATTCCCTGTGGTGTCCACAACTCTTGCCCTATCATATCCTGCATAAAACTCTGACCCACCATCATACCAATTGCTACCGGTGCATTTTTTGCCAGGTGTTCCTTTATACCTCTTACACTAATCTCATTAATATTATCTCCGTTAGTGATTCTTGTAAATCCATGGATCACATTTTCACGGCCCCGCTGCACATCAGAAGAAGATGGTTCTTTTTCACAATCCTGGTCATTATAAGGATATTGACTCAATGGCATTCCGCCATTAGCCTTCATTGCCTCCATGGCCCTTTGTAAATATGAACCCTGGCAACCTTCCAGCCGGATCTGGTTATATAAGTAGGAAGGACTGAAAACTATTTGATTAGGATCCTGCCCCGTTGCGCTGCAGTTAAAATAGTTTGAGACGCATAAGCACAACTCCATGCCACACAGCTACCCTGTTGCCCCTGGTTTCCACGATTAGGTGCAAATTTCAATAAAGAGACAGCCTCCGGCAATGGATTTTACCAGCATCATCTTCAAGGCCTTCATAGACGGAAGCTTTATTAAATTCGGAAGGATTAAAACTATACCCGCTGCTGGAAAACTGTTTGATGATATCAGCAGGATTACAGCCACCACTTTTGTTTAATAAGAAAAAGGCTCCCGCACCTATAACGAGCAACAGGATAATTCCCTTCCCTTTGAAAAGGCCCAGCAACATAGGGAGAAGCGACATTAAACCACCACCACCACCCGGAAGATTGGGTCCCCGACCACCACCTCCACCATCATCATCCTGTTGGTTAGGATCTACCGGATCATCAGTCATTCTAATTGGCATAATAAGAAAATTTAATTATGAGAAAAGTTCCACTAACAATGGATATTAAAAGTAAGAAGATCAGATGAAAGTAGACCGGTAATGGTGACATACCATAACAATTATTTTCCCCTTTTGCAACGATTGTGACGAAGAATCGTCAACTTTGGGAATTATCTTTAATTATTTCTATGAAACAAATTCTGACTACCGCTTTTTTTATACTTTGTATTTCTTCCATTGCTTTGGCGCAAAAAACTACCGGCAAATTACTGTTTGAACAGGGACAGACACTTGAGATTACCCTTCAATCAAAAACAACCATATCGCAACAAGCGATGGGCCAGGCTATTGATTTTAATGTGGATGCCAGCGGCACTCATGCCTATAAAGTAACCAACACGACAGAAGATAACCATACATTAAATCATACTGTAAAACGAATTACCTTTTCATTTGATGGGATGGGTCAAAAACAATCTTTTGATTCTGACAAGCCTAAAGACCTGAACGGGCAGTTTGGCAAACCCATTAAAGAAATGCTGGACAAAAAGTATGATATGATTATAGACCCGGCTGGAAATGTAAAGATGGCGATGCCAGAGAGTTTTACTTCGGCACAGGCAGATAGCAGGATGGCTATTATAACAAGTATGATGAAAGAAGTTGTTGACATTGTGCAACCACCTCAAAAAGGAAAAGCCAGCTTTTTTAAAGTACTTCCGGGCAATGAAGCCGGTAAAGGCGATGCCTGGACCACTTCTTATATTGCTAATGGCGGAAAAGTGGATGCAGCTTATGTGATTGGTGATATAAACGATTCTACCATTGTGGTAGATTTCGCTGAAAATTCAGTTACTGTAACCAAAGCTGAAATGATGGGCAGCGAAACGACTACGACAATGAATAATAAGTCAACTGGTAAAATTATTCTGGACCGTGTAACAGGTATTATGCGGGAAAAAACAATCAATACAGAATCAAACGGAAATACAGAAGCATCGTTTGGCACATTGCCGGTTACATCAAAAACGACAACTGTTATTACTGTGAAACCAGTTCAATAAAAAAGTCAGAAAACTTCTACCTGGTTATTGAGCAAATCACTCCATTCATCCCGCCGGCGGATTAAATATGTGTGGCCGTCTTTTATCATTACTTCCGCCGGCTTAAACCTTGAGTTATAATTGGAAGCCATTTCAAAACCATAAGCACCGGCATTGTGAATAGCTAAATAATCTCCTTCCCGGATTTCATTCAGGCTTCTGTCCGCTGCGAATGTATCTGTTTCGCAAATATTTCCGGTTATGGTGTACACTTTCTGTTCACCAGTTGGGTTGGATATGTTTTCAATATGATGATACGCATCATACATCATCGGCCGTATTAAATGATTCAGTCCGCTGTCAATTGCAGCAAAAACGATCGGCCCGGTATCTTTTACTACCGTAACCTGCGCCAGCAGGTATCCACATTCACTTACCAAAAACTTTCCCGGCTCAAACCACAATTGGAATTTCTTATTATCCGCTACCGGATGATTGTCGAATGTCTCTTTTATTTTTTGTGCCAGGAGCTTAACATCGGTTTCTTTTTCACCGGGTATATAGGGCACTTTGAACCCACCACCCAGATCAATCACTTCCAGTTCCGGAAAATGTGGAATCAGTTCAAACAATACCTCCATCCCATTTACAAATACTTCGACATCCTTAATATCACTACCGGTATGGATATGCAAAGTGCGGATGAATAAATCAGTTGCCTTCACCACATCTTTAATTGTATCCAACTGGTCAACAGGGATTCCAAATTTGCTGGTATCATGCCCGGTAGATATTTTTAAATTGCCGCCTGCCATGATATTGGGTCGTATCCTGATCCCAACAGGGTAACTGTGCCCGAATTTTTTTCCAAATTTTTCGAGGTTAGATAAACTGTCAATATTGATATGCACTCCTGTCTCCACGGCTTCTTCTATTTCACTAAAAGCAATTCCATTGGAGGTATAAAGAATCTGTTGTGGTTCAAACCCTGCATGCAGTGCCAGCTTTACTTCATTGATAGAACTGCAATCAACCTCACAGCCCATATTTTTTACATACCGAAGGATATTTATATTCGTAAGTGCCTTACTGGCATAAAAGAATTTTGTATCCAATACAGAAAAAGCAGTGGTAAGCTTTTCATACTGCTCCTTTATTTTTTCTGCATGATAGACATATAAAGGTGTTCCAAACTCATTAGCGGCTTGTAGTAATTGTTCCTTTGATAAATTTTCCGGCATAGTTGCGAATATACTTAAAACAGCTATGCCATCCCTTGGTGGAATGGCATAACAACTTATAAAATAAAGTCGAACGTTCAGCTTTCTTCCCCTTCTCCTTGTTCTTTACTAACTACCAACTCTCCATTATCGGTAACGGCCAGTACTTCTGTGTCGTCCGACTTTTCATCAGTATTTTCCATTGTGTCTTTCACAATGGTTGGTTGTACTAATTGCTCTGCCAGCACTTCTTTTATCTTTGGCAGCTCATCGGCAGAATTGATACCGAAGTAATCCATGAAATTCTTTGAGGTAGAGTAAATCAACGGCTGCCCGGGAGCTTTTTCATTTCTGCCGCTGATGATGATAAGTTCTTTTCCAATAATTTCTGTACTGCATAATCAGAACTTACACCCCGGATAGATTCTATTTCGCCTTTAGTAACAGGTTGTTTGTAAGCAATAATGGCCAATGTTTCCAAAGCAGCTGCGGAAAGACGTTTCAGGAATTTTTCTCCATTTAATTGTGCCACCGTTTTATGAAATTCCTTCCTGGTAAGGAACTGCCAGCCACCGCCGCTTTGTCTTACTTCAAAAGGATAAAAGTCGGCACTGTATTTTTCAGTAATACCTTCCAACGCTGCTTCCACCTGGTCAAGAGAGATTTTATCATCCATAAAACCAAGGGCATTATTAACCAGTTCGGTTAATTCCAACGTCGTTAATGGTTTATCACTGGCAAAAATCAACGCTTCGATGTGCGGTATGAGATTAGTTATTTCCATGCCCCTGGCCCCTAAAGGGGAATTTATTAACCGATAACGTAGGTTTTCCTTCGTTACCGAAAAGTGATTTAAAAATTGATTAAGAACTTAGTTTAATAAACGAATGTACAATCCACATTACTACAGTGAAAACTAAATTATCAACATATTCCAATGAGAAAATTGAAGAAATTATCCCTCTAAAGCGGCAGCACCACTTACGATTTCCGTCAATTCTGTTGTAATAGCTGCCTGTCTTGCACGGTTGTAAGATATTTTGAGTGAACGGAGCATCTCGTTGGCATTCTCACTGGCTTTATCCATCGCCGTCATTCTTGCTCCATGCTCAGAGGCATTGGAGTCAAGTACTGCTTTGAATAATTGAGTATTAAGAATTTTAGGCATCAGTTCAGCAATGAGTAGTTCCTTGGAAGGATCATAAATAAAATCTGCCTTGGTGGCTCCAGCTTTCTTCTCCATTCTGGGAATGGGTAAAAATCTTTCCACTTCAAACTTTTGGGTGGCTGCATTTTTAAACTGGCTGTACACCAGTTCCACCACATCAAACTCCCTTTCCTGGAAAGCTTTCATAGCTGCCTTAGAAGCGGCTTGCACATTTTCAAAATTCAGCTTCAGGAAAATATCTTTAAAGGTGGCATCAGCCTTATAATTGTTTTTTGCAAAATGCTCATACCCTTTCTTCCCAATATTCCAGATAGTTATATTTCCTTTTTTATACTGGTCCGGGTATTTTTCAGCTATTGTTAATTTGGTAAGCTTGATAGTATTTGCATTGAAAGCACCTGCCAAACCCCGGTCGCTGGTAATAACAATAAAAAGTACTTTCTGAACCGGACGTTCGATGGCCAATGGCATACTTGCTCCGCCACCTTCACTATTACTCACAATATTGCTGAGCATTTCCTGCAATTTCTGTGCATAAGGACGCATTTGAACAATAGCATCCTGTGCACGGCGAAGTTTAGCAGCACTTACCATCTTCATAGCCTTAGTGATCTGCTGGGTGCTTTGTACTGATTTGATGCGGTTACGAACCTCTTTTAATTGTCCTGCCATAGCCTTGTTTAAATTGGGGGCAAAAGTACGGTGTTGAGAGCAAAATTCCAGCATTGAGAAAAGGGAAATTTTCCATTAGTTTTAAACCTGTTTCGGCATAATTCCGCTTTGCAATGCCAGTATTGCAAGCCCCACCCTTGACTGTACTTGTAGTTTTTTAAAAAGGCCTTCCCGTATGTAATCTACCTGTCTCAATTCTTTGTCCATTTTGTATGCTATTTGTTTGTAGGTAAGTTCTGTAATCGCATATTGAAGAAATGTTAGTTCTAAAGCGGAAAGCAGGGTGGGTTTAGACAAAATATCCCCAGAGCTTCCGTTAGCAAAATTGGTGTAGCCCGTTTCGCCGTCAGGATAATAATAATTTCCTTTCAAAAGGGTTTTTATACCTTTTTTAAAATGTTCAGTGCCATTTCCTTTTTTTACAAGGCCGTGGCCGCCGCAGGCCACCATCCGCATCAATGCCAGTTCTGTTTTGCATACAGAATAAAAAAGTATTTTAATTTCAGGATATTCTTTTCTTAAAATAGCGGCCGTGTTGTACCCATCCAATCCATCCATTACAATATCGAGAATAACAATTTCAACACCGGGGTTCTCTTTTAACTTGTCCAGAAGCTCCTGACCCTCGGCGGTTTTTATTACCACCTTACAATTTTCAAGTGTGTCAATATGCTTGCTTACTAATTGCAGAATGGAGAGGTCGTCCTCCGCCATTGCAATACGGACAAGGCCGTTGGTTTTACTAATGCCCATATTGGTTGTGGTTGAAAGAATGAAGAAAAAAAGCTGCCTGAACTGGTAAAAAAATTAGGCCAAAGTATGTAGGTATGTAGGTATGTAGCAGATTTGTAACATGGCTATGCAGTTGCATTACAAGTTAGAGAAAAATCCCGTTAGTTTCTGTTAAACTTCTCGTATTCAAACGGGAAAAATCCCGTTTTTATTTTCATCAAATCTTACGAAATTTGAGAATAACAGTTCATTGAAATGCAGGGGCGGTAAAAGTTTACAGGTTAGGGCTACCATTTACCGGGTTTTATCCCAATAAAAAACGGGAAAAATAACGGACGGTTGCGGGAATAGTCTCGCCGTTTTTTTATTGTAGCGATTTTATGTGCCAATAGCTTTGGTTTATCATTTTGTGTATCGGCCGACGATAAACCAAATGCTACGGGAATGCTGAAAAAATGATTTTCTTAGATTGTAGAGGTCTTTCCGCAAAAAATAAATAAAGCAACTAACTATACATTAATATCATCAAAATTCTATATTCTATGCAGAACTCAATTAAACTAATAGAGATTGGTAACAATATTAGGAAATGGAGGCAATTAAAAGGGATGAAACAGGACGGTTTAGCATCAGAGATAGAAATAAGCAAAGTATCTATTAGTAAAATAGAAACAGGGAGAGCAGATATTTCACTTCTTCGCCTGTTTGCAATAGCTTCTGCACTACAAATCCAAGTACAATTATTGTTCTCTGACCCTTCAACATTAGTAAGAGAAAATGAAAATAGTTAAACACAACTTGAAATGAAAATACTAACCCTTTTTTTACTCTTTAATTACTCTGCTTTTGCAAAAAAACAATTACATGAGTTCAACCTGACAGTCTTTGTTAATAACGATTTAGAGGGCAAAAAGATTTATTTAAGGTATCAGTATGCAGATTTTTTCGGAGGACTAACCATAGACAGTCAATATGTTTTTTCAAATAAAGCAGTATTTAAGGGATTGATTTGGCAACCGGCAACTGCTCATGTTTATACGTCGATAAAATTACCCTCACAAATTATTAGCATTTTACCCAAAGAACTGTTAGTTGAATTTAATGAAGGAAAGCTTGATGACGCCTATGAGCTTTTCCTAATACCAGGCAAAACAACAATTAATGCAAAAAAATCATTTTCTGAGGCATCAATATCGGGACCACCGGATTTATTAGATTTTGAGTTGCTGAAAAAAGCAAGTCTATCCCGAGATAGTTTGCTTTCAATTTTGTATCCAAAAATGCTCAGTTGCCTGAGAAAAGATAATAAAGAATGTGTAGATAAATTAAAACTAGAAACTGAGTATGAGTCTAAAAAACTGAGAACTATTTTTTTTAATTATGCAAATACTCATCCCGGTTCCCCAATCGCATTATATGCTTTGAAGAATAGTATTCCGTGGAACCCTGATTCCCCTGCGGTATATCTAAAAACATTGTCTAAGTTTACAAGTACTTTAAAAAAATACCCAGAAGCAATTGCATACAAAAAACTATTGGAAGGCGCACTAAACTTCCATATTGGAATGGCGGTAAAGAGTTTTGATCAGGCTGATACTGCTGGAAATACTGTATCATTCAGGTCTTTTAAGGGCAGATTTGTTTTAATATATTTCTGGAATAGTTCTTCATTTACAGGCTTCAGTATTCATTCAGATATGTTACGTCTTTGGGAAAAATATAAAGGTGCCAATTTCACTATTATTTCTATTGGATTAGAAACAATTCAAAGTAAAACCAATTGGTTAAAAGTAATCAGGGCGTACAACACACCTTGGGTACATTTAACGGATTTCAAGGGACTTTCAAATGCCGTTGCTCAACAATTTGGAGTGATTAGCCTCCCATTTAATTTGCTGATAAATACTGAATCCAAAATAATTTTAAAGAATGGAACTATAAATGAAATTGATCAATTTCTTATGCAGAAATTAAAATAGTATATACACTATTCCCTCTCTAACTTTTCTCAATCATCTTATATTTAATTCAATTTCAACAAACAGGGAACCTCAACCCTATTTTTTTTTACCCTATTTAGTTCCGCCAACCTTTTGCAAAATAACAATCCGAAAAAAAATATAAGTTTCAAGAAACTAAATTAAAGCGGAGGACTTTCTATCGCCTATTCATAAAAGTAAATTGCAATACAATTAATTGGACGGGCAAAGCTGAAAACCGTTAATCAGAGTAAGCAATTAAAAAAAACTATTATGAATAAAAAAATTCTAATCCTCGCTTTCTTGGCGCAAATATTTTTTATAAAATCAAACGCCCAGATTACTCCTTGTTCGGCTGTCATCAATGTGGAAATAACCTCTCCCACTCCCCAATCGGGACCGTATAATTATTTTGGCATTATAGTAACGCTTAATCAGACTTATACAACAGATGTAACTGTGAAAGGCTATATTCATGATGAGGGTGAAAATAACACTGATCATCCTTTTGAAATCACTGTCCATACAGGGAATACTACAAATCAAACTTCTTCTACTTTTTATCAAACGAGTCCAGTTTCAACTGGTGCTATAACAATAACATCTATTGCCCCGTTTATTGTTACTAATGGATCGACATTTTTTAATACTTTCGGAGACTGCATAGTCAACTCACAAGCGGTTGTAGATACAACGATACCATTAGCTGATAGTCTTGAGGCAGCTCATGATTTTCTCAATAATACAATTGAGTTGAACGAAGAAGAATATTTGGAGTTTCTTAAGTCTATTGTAAAAAACGGCGTGGCTGCAACTGCTTTAAGTTACAATATTGATAGTAATGCTGTATATACTTACGTAGATAGAAGCATCCAGGCTTCAGAAAGTTCTATAGATTTTACCAAGTCAAGCTTGTTTGGAAGTAAACCTTTTGATTCATTAACCAACGAAGAAATAATTTTATTAGGCAACCATTTAGCAAATGCAAACGTAGCTGGAAGAATAGCATCTGCAGAAATAGGTGGGGGATGTCTTGCTTCTTTTATGATAGGCATGGTCGGTGCTACAATTAACTTTCTTGACGGAATGAATACTTGGGATAATGCGACTAATTTGTCTCCAGCAGAAATTGCAGAGTTTAAAAGGATAGGGAAAAAAATTTATCTGAACACCGTGATAGTTCTTGTAAGTCATCTTGTAGGGTGTCTATCTTGAGATCTATAAATTATTAATTCCTCTATACCTACTATTTTGATGTGTATTATAATGATATTGATATTTACTGTGCAACTCAAAGAAGTTTTGGCACAAAAAGTGGATTCGAATATTAATAATTATTCTATAAAAACTTTAATAAAGCCGGAAATCCTCACTTCCGGCTTTATAGACATTATAAACAATGGGCAAGTAAATGCATCTGCACGGTTTATCCGGTTATATATTGGCGAGCCCGGCAAGTTTGCGTTACCACTTTCTATTTACAGTGGTGTCTCTTCTAATAACTTTCAAAACCAGCAAAGCCAAATCAGCAACCGCAGCAACGAGCAGTTAGTCACTAATTTTATTAACCCCCTAAGTGGCCTTGGTAATCTTTCCATAGATGGTATTATTTTCTTTAGTAAAAACCCAAAGCTTACCCGCAGCGGTATTATTTATCATTTCGGCGAGAGAATTTTAACCGGGCAAAAAACAGGGTTGACAACTAACCCGGCTACAGGCAAACCGGTAAATTTTCTTAACAGTTTCGGCGTTACCGGCCTTTATTTTCAAACCGGTGCCTGGGAACGTAATGATGCAAAGAATGTCGGCATTTTCTGGCTGGCCTTACGGTATATTGGTTGCTATACCAATCCCTCGCAGATCAGGGAGTTTTTACCAGATATACAAACTAACGGTATCTATCATGGCTATTCTATCGGCTGGGGCGTAGAGATAAACAAGCTGGTAAACATAAAAGTGCTGTACTATAAATACAAAAAGAAACCAGAGATCGAATACTCCATGCCTATTTACCAGTTCTCGTTTAATTATTCGTTGAAAAATTAATCCTTCAAAAAAAAATCCCGTTTAAGGCTATAGGTAATGAGCAACCGCCCCCCTTCCTGTGTCCCATTTTTTACCGGCCTTTCATATTCCCGTATAAACTCCAGTTGCACAGGTCCATTGGCAAGGGTTTCAAGGGCCGTTTTTTTAATGGCGAGACGTCCGTTTAGCACTTTATACACCTCGTTAATACCTTCATTAATATAGGAAGTGTCTGTGAGCAACACCCTTACAAAATCTTCCGGCTCAAGGCCTGCAAATTCAAAAATGAGATCATCCCGTTTTGCTGTATCCGCCATTTGGGTTAGCAAAACAATGGGTTTAAAATCAAACTCCTCTTTGTATTCTTTCCCATGTACGTCAGTAAAACTTATACTGTGTTTTCCGGCGAATGCGGCTATAGGTTTATGTAATTCATAAAAAAAGCCACTCATTTTTGTACTGTCGGCAGCTATTTGTTCTCCATCCAGCATTACCTGGCCAGGATCTTCAACGGCAAAAGCATCACCGCCTTCCCCATCCATGTATTGCAGCATTACGGTAAGGTTATCATCCCCTTCTGCCGCTGTTACTTTATAATCAAAATAAATATTGTCCGGATCAGCGTTGTCAATATTTTCTTTATCAGCAGTACTACAGCTTATCATCGATACCATTATTGAAAACATTAACGCAATGACATAAGGATTTCTTGAAAATTGTCTGAACATGCCTGCAAATTATACCAAAGTAGAATTAAAATGAAAAGGCGCAATGTTTTTATGCGTTGCTTCTTACTCTCTTTTCGGCTTTGCGTGAAATCAAATATAGATTTGACAACCTATCAAGCTAAGACTTACTTAAATTTCGTAGTTCTTATTTTTTCCCTGCGGCTTCTTTGAGCCGGTTATATTCATTAACTATTTCGGCAAACCCTTTATTTGACTTTCGGTATTTAAATCTTTTCATTTCGCTGGCAATATCACTATCACTCAGCAACTCTATCATTTTCTTTTTATTAAAAAAGGGAATTACGGTGTTGGCGGCCTCAATACCGTGTCTTACTATATAATAAGAAGAATAGTAACTGGTGCCGTCAGTATCATACTTCATATATAAAGTGGCATACTTCCCCTCTGTTATTCTGCTTAAAAAAACCCAATTGGGATTATTTCCAGAATTTTTTCCTTCTACGGTTGTCCGTTTATTTTGGTTTGAAAACAAAATTTGCTTTGCTTCAAAAACTCCGTCACACAATAGTCTTTTCCCATGCTTTTGCCGGCTATACCCTTTTATTTCGCCGGCATTTATAACCCGTATCGAATCGTTATCAGATACAGTAACTATTCTCTCATATCCATCCTCGTACTTCCAGGCCGGTTTTAATCCTGCTTTTTTAGCATCGCCGGGCAATTGGCAGGCAATTGTATCATTATTCCAGGTTATGATATAATCCTGTCCGACTGCACCCGGCACAAGAGCGAGGCTGAGTAGTGGTAACAATAAGAATTGTTTTTTCATGTTTACCCCATCAAAAGGTTACTATTCAGATGCTACAGCCGCTGGTTCAATTACATTATCTTTGCCACCCCGATAAAATGAGGGCAAACCTCACAAACTCGGGCAAGTTCTGTCAAATTGGCCTAAGAACAGGTGTAGCACCCTTTTTGACATCTTGAAAATCCATTATTTTCCCGGATAAAAGAATACCCAATAACACTCATTTTATGCTTGGTTTTATTTCAAAAATTTTTGGCGGTAGTAAATCAGAAAAAGATGTAAAAAAGATTGAGCCTTATGTAGGTAAAATCAACCAGTTTTTTGCTTCTTATCAATCACTCAGCAACGATCAGCTCCGTAACAAAACACAGGAGTTCCGTCAGCGGATAAAAGAACACTTATCTGAAATTGACGCTGAGATTGCTGCAAAAAATACTTCTGCAGAAGAGCTTCCGTTTAATGACCTCATGGGCAAGGATACTATCTACCAGGAAGTAGATAAGCTTAAAAAAGACAGAGATAAAGAAATTGAAGTGATTTTGGAAAAAATTCTTCCGGAAGCATTTGCCGTGGTAAAAGAAACCGCCAGAAGGTTTAAAGAAAATACAGAGTTGGTATCTACCGCCACACAGCTAGACCGTGACCTTAGTATAAAAAAAGGGTATATCACTATTGATGGCGAAAAATCCATTTTCAAAAACACCTGGACAGCTGCCGGTGGAGAAGTAACCTGGAACATGGTGCATTATGATGTGCAGCTGATAGGCGGAGCCGTACTGCACCAGGGAAAAATAGCAGAGATGGCAACCGGTGAGGGTAAAACACTGGTATCTACATTACCTTCTTACCTGAATGCTTTGCCCGGGGAAGGTGTGCATATAGTAACAGTGAATGACTACCTGGCCCGTCGTGACCAGGAATGGAATGGGACAATTTTTGAGTGGCTTGGCATTACTGTTGATTGTATTGATAAGCACCAACCCAATAGCGAAGAAAGAAGAAAAGCTTACCTCGCCGATATTACTTATGGCACCAACAATGAATTTGGTTTCGACTATCTCCGTGATAACATGGTGCATACCCCGGAAGAAATGGTGCAGCGCAAACATCACTATGCGATGGTGGATGAGGTGGATTCGGTACTGATTGATGATGCAAGAACACCATTGATTATTTCCGGTCCTGTACCCAAAGGCGATGACCAGCAATTTCATATTCTTAAACCCAGGGTTCAGCAGTTAATGCAGGAGCAGGAAAAAATCGTCCGTAACTGTTTGAATGAAGCAAAAAAACGAATTGCTGAAGGCGATGATGACCCTAAAGGTGGTGGATTATATCTCTTCAGGGCACACCGGGGTTTACCAAAATATGGACCGGTAATTAAATTCCTCAGTGAGCCGGGTATAAAAGTAAAAATGCAGAAAGCAGAAAACTATTACCTGCAGGACCAGCAACGCCATATGCATATCGTGGATGAAGAGCTTTTATTCCAGATAGATGAAAAAAATAATTCAGTTGACTTAACAGATAAAGGCCTTACCACCATAACCCGTTCTGGTGAAGACCCTGAATTTTTTATATTGCCTGATATAGGCGTAAGATTAGCTGAAATAGAAAAAAATACTGCTTCAGCGGAAGAAAAGTTACATCAGAAAGAAGCTATACTCAATGATTATGCACAAAAAGCTGACCGCATACATACTGTACAACAATTATTAAAAGCCTACACTTTATTTGATAAAGACATTGAGTATGTAATAATAGAGGGGGCTATTAAAATCGTAGATGAACAAACAGGACGTATCATGGAAGGCCGTCGCTATAGCGATGGTTTACACCAGGCGTTGGAAGCAAAAGAGAATGTAAAGATTGAGGCAGCCACACAAACCTATGCCACTATTACTTTGCAGAACTATTTCCGTATGTATCACAAACTGGCAGGTATGACAGGTACTGCCGAAACGGAAGCAGCAGAGCTATGGAGTATTTACAAATTAGACGTTGTGAATGTTCCTACTAATATCTCCATGATTCGTAATGACAAACAGGACCTGGTATATAAAACAAAAAGAGAAAAGTATAAAGCCGTTATTGATGAAATAGAAACGTTGCGTAATGCAGGTCGTCCATGTCTCGTTGGAACCACTTCGGTTGAAGTAAGCGAATTGCTGGGAAGAATGCTGCAGCAGAAAAAAATTCCGCATAATGTGCTGAATGCAAAACAACATGCCCGGGAAGCACAGGTAGTTGCTGAAGCCGGATTAGCCGGGGCCGTTACTATAGCCACCAACATGGCAGGCCGTGGTACGGATATCAAACTTGGGCCAGGGGTAAAAGATGCTGGTGGTCTTGCCATTATTGGTACAGAAAGACATGAAAGCCGACGTGTTGACCGACAGTTGAGGGGCCGTGCCGGTCGCCAGGGTGATCCTGGTTCATCACAATTCTATGTTTCATTGGAAGATGATTTGATGCGGATGTTCGGTAGCGAACGTATTGCTTCTCTGATGGATAAACTGGGTTACAAAGAAGGCGATGTGATTCAGCACAGCATGATCAGTAACAGTATTCAACGGGCACAAAAGAAAGTGGAAGAAAACAACTTTGGCATCCGTAAGCGATTGCTGGAGTATGATGATGTGATGAACAAGCAGCGGAATGCCGTGTATGAAAAACGTAATCATGCCTTGTTCGGCGAAAGACTAGCCCTGGATATTGATACATCTTTCTCTTCAGTTGCCGGCAGCCTGATTGATTCATTCCGGGAACAGGAAGATTTTGAAGGTTTCAAAATGGCTTGTATTGTCAACTTTGGCCTGGATACAAAAATTGCGGAAGAAGAGTTTAAGAGAGGTGATATCAATTCAATCATTGACCGCTTATATATAGAAGCAACTGATAGCTACAACAGTCACAAAGGAGAATTGCAAAAGCAGGCCATTCCTGTTTTTAAAAACATCAGACTTACACAAGGTAGCCATATAGAAAACGTAGTCGTTCCTTTTACAGATGGCAAACGAGGCCTTAATGTGCTGACCAATCTTGATAAAACACTTAGCACAAGCGGATCAGAGTTGACCAATTCCCTGGAAAAAACCATTACGCTGGCCGTTATTGATGATGCCTGGAAAGAACACCTGCGGGCAATGGATGATCTGAAACAAAGTGTGCAAACTGCATACCTGGAACAAAAAGATCCATTGGTTATTTATAAAATGGAAGCATACAACCAGTTCAGCAATATGAACAATGATGTAAATAAGGATATTGTTTCATTCCTGTGCCACTCCTCTATTCCTATTCAACAGGAAAACACTCCATTAAAGGAAGGCCGCCAGCAAAAAACGGATATGAGCCGGATGGTTGCTAATAAAGAAGAGGTGGACAATGCCGGCCAGGACTATGCAGCAAACGAAAGAGATAAATTTGAACCGGGAGGTGGCGCTGACACGGCCGTAAAACAGGAGCCGGTAAAAGTAGGCCCGAAGATTGGGCGAAATGACCCATGCCCCTGTGGTAGCGGCAAGAAATACAAGCAGTGTCATGGTAAAGACGCTTAGGATAAAGGGATTATGAATAAAAAAAGGGGTATTTACTTTGTAAATGCCCCTTTTTTTGAGCCTGTTTAAGAGTTGTGCGTAATCATTTTCGTAAAAACCCTTATTTTTTTGAAAATAAATTATAGGTTTGCTCTCCTTAATTAAAACCTAAAACCAAAAACATGAAAAAATTGTTCGCCGTATTAGCTCTTGTTGGAGTTATGACATCTTGCAAAGACAAAAAGAAAGATGAAGCAAAACCAGAAGAGACTACAACAACAACTACCACTACCACTACTACTGAAGCAACTACAACTGATGCGAGTACTGGAGTTCCGACTTTTAACGATGCTGATGTTACAGCGTATGTAAAATCTTATGAAGATTACATTGCTGCTTACAAAAAAGCAGTTGAAGGCAAAGACATGACTAAAATGGCTGACTTAGCTAAAATGGGCCAGGACCTTGCTGCAAAAGCAACGGCTGCGACTCAGAAATTAGCCGCTAACCCTGAAGATGCTAAGAAACTGGCAGATTATATGACTGCAAAAGCAGCTGAAGTTATGGAATTGTCTAAAAAATTGACTGGACAATAATTCTGTTTAATTTTTCAATAAAAATCCCCCTCGCAGTTAAAGCGGGGGGGATTTTTATTTTATTAACTTTAGCCAATCTGCATAAAAGCAGATGGCCAAAATTTCACTGCTGATGTATAATGCCACCAAAAAGAAAGTTCACGGACTCTTACACCCTGAAATAGTAGGTGATAAACACTGGGACAAAGTCATCAATGTCTTTATCATTGTATTGATCATACTAAATGTAGTGGCCGTAATATTAGAAACCGTAGGGCCTATACAAGCTAAATTCAAGAGCTTCTTTTATTATTTCGATTGGGTATCTGTTATCATATTTACCATCGAGTATGTTTTAAGAGTATGGAGCAGCAACCATGAAGAAAAATACAAACATCATATCTGGGGAAGACTGAGATATATGTTTTCGCTGGGAGCTTTGATAGATCTAATTGCAATTATCCCTTCTTATTTACATGCTGTCATCGGGCTCGACTTAAGAATACTTCGTATGCTACGGCTACTGCGGATTTTCAGACTTTTCCGGTTAACGGCCTACACAGAATCCGCTCATATGATTGCCAATGTGTTTAAAAGGCGTAAAAATGAACTGGGGTTGAGTTTTGTATTGGCCATATTCCTCATCATTATCGCATCCTGCATTATGTATTTTGCTGAGCACCTTACTCCAACTGAAGAAACTAGCCTTTTTAAAAGTATCCCGCATACAATCTGGTGGTCGGTGGTAACTCTTACAACTACTGGTTATGGTGATATGTATCCCCTTACCAACCTAGGCAAAGCTATGGCAAGTGTAATCATGCTCACTGGTGTTGCATTTTTTGCCATTCCTGCTGGTATTCTTTCTGCGGGTTTCCAGGAAGAATTTCGGAGAAATAAAATTATAAAAACACACAAGTGTCCACATTGCGGCGAGCCCATTGATGTAGATGCCCATACGCATGATCATCCTGAAAAACAGTAAAAAAAATAGCAGGTGATAACACCTGCTATTTCATATTTTAAAATATTTTTTAGAACCCCTTCTTCTGCTTAATGTTATACTTCTCCTCGTAACGTTCGTTCAATTGCTTCTGCTTATCATCTAAGTTTATTTTACGGCCTTGTATAAAAGCATCCGTAACATTATTTGTTCTCATATCCAATATATCACCAGAGCTGATGATAATATTAGCATCCTTTCCTACTGCTATACTTCCAATCTTGTCAGATACACCCATAATCTTGGCGGCACTTGAAGTAATTGCAGCCAATGCCTCTTCTTTGGTGAGTCCATAAGCAGCGGCTGTACCTGCATTAAATGCCAGGTTACGTCCCCGATTTTGTGAATCATCATCGGATAAAGCAAATACCACCCCTGCCTTTTGCAAAGCCGCCGCAGTTTTATAGGGCTGATCCACATCATCATCCTCGCCGGTTGGTAATCTGTGCAATTGATCCAATATTACGGATACATTATTCTGTTTTAATAAATTGGCAATTTGCCATCCTTCACTTGCACCAACAATTACCATTTCAAATCCAAACTCTTTTACAAAATCCAGTGCCACCAGCATTTGCTTTACCGTGTTAGCATGAACATATAATTTTTGTTTTTTGCTGAACAGATTTTTTACTGATTCAAACTTAAGGTTGGTTTCAGTATTGCCAGTAGAGCCCAGGTATGCTTTTGCTTCTTTGAAAAAAGATTTCAATTTTTCTATTTTCTCCAATCCTTCTTTTACCGGGTCAGTTTGTACACCAGCGTTAGGTCCTGCGAAGCCACCACGACCAAAACTTGGCCTTGGCATTAAGGTTGGCATATATAAATGCATTCCCCCATCAGTTTGTATGGCCGCATCTTGCCAGTTCCACGCATCTAACTGAACAATGGAAGATGAACCAGCCAGGAAATCTCCCTGCGGTATTATGTTAGCAGCCAGTATACCATTGGAACGAAGGGTATTGATGACTTTTGAATCTGTATTATAGGCAACAATAGAACGGATATTAGGATTCAGGTCACCAATTTCCTTCGTGTCATTCGAAGCCTTTACAGCACTTATTTCAATAAGGCCAAGGTTACTGGTTGGCAGCACCAGCCCAGGATACACCTGCTTACCACCTGCATCGGTCACTTCTGCACCTGCAGGTATTTTAACATCTTTACCTACAGCGGTGATCTTTCCATTCTCAATTACAATAATTCCATTTTCTATTACTGCTCCGTCGCCTGTATGTATCGTAGCATTCTTAATAACGATCGGTGCTTTTTGTACTGCCGCCGGACGTACATTGGGCTGTGCTTGTGCACAGAACATAGTGCCCACCGAGATCAAGACTAAAAATATTTTTTTCATGTGTTTATTTTTATTGTTTGATATTATTCCGGATACCTACTTGTTTGCAGGACTCTCAGGATTAGTCATTATTCATATCATCTGAATCGATCACCAGCAGCCCATGACTATGCCCATGGTCGCTGCAGGTATGCATGATCTGATAGCTTGGTTGTGCCGGAATGGTTGGTGCACCACTTCTTTTTTCACCATTCATTTTTCTCACTAACCGAAGCCGCTCTGCATCCACATCTTTTTGCATTAATTCATCTTTCTTTCTGTCGAAATAGACTGTTCCATCAACAATGGTGTATAAAGATTTTGCATAAATGCTTAAAGGATTATCACTCCACAAAACCACATCACCGTCTTTACCAACCTTCAGGCTTCCTACTTTATTATCTACATGCAGCATTTTAGCTGGGTTCAATGTAACCATTTTCAAAGCTTCTTCTTCTGTTACACCGCCGTACTTTACAATTTTTCCGGCTTCCTGGTTCAGTCGTCTTGCCATTTCGGCATCATCACTGTTAATGGCAACTGTTAAGCCAACTTTCTGCATGATAGCGGCATTATAAGGAATGGCATCTTCCACTTCCATTTTATAAGCCCACCAATCGGAGAAGGTAGAAACAAATGATCCATGCTTCAGCATTTTATCTGCCACTTTATAGCCCTCCAGAATATGTGTAAATGTATTTACAGTGTATCCCATTCTATTGGCTACTTCCATCGCCATATTGATTTCACTTTGCACATAAGAGTGACAAGTAATGAATCTTTTCTTTTCCAATATTTCTACTAACGCTTCTAATTCAAGATCTCTTCTTGGAACAGAAAGTCCCTTCTTGTCCTTAGCATCATTATAGCCTTTCCATTCTTTTTGATAATCCTTTGCACGGGTAAAGGCATCTTCCAATACCTGCTCCACTCCCATTCTTGTATCAGGATAACGGTTGTTGCCGCCGGGGATATTGAAATTGGAACGCTTTACATTTTCTCCTAAGGCAAACTTTATCTGTCCTGGCCAGTTTTTAAACTTCAGATCATCATCATTGGCGCCCCAACGAAGTTTGATCAATTGTGTTTGCCCGCCTATTACATTAGCTGAACCATGAAGTATATGTGATGAGGTAACACCGCCGCTTAATTGCCGGTAGATATTAATATCATCAGGATTGAGGTTATCAGCAATACGAACTTCGGAAGTTACCGATTGTGCCCCTTCATTAATAGAGGCGGCAGCAATATGTGAGTGTTCATCAATGATACCCGCTGTAACATGTTTGCCCGTTCCATCGATGATCCTTGCAGAAGCATCAGACAGATTTTTTCCGACTGCGGAAATTTTGCCATCCTTAATTAATACATCTGCATTTTCCAGTACTCCTTCTTTTTCATTGGTCCATACCGTAGCATTTTTAATCAGGATTGTTTCCTGTTTTGGTTTCTCTTCATCACTCCAGCCAAATGGTTCAAAAGGATAAACCACTTTTCCTACAACTGGCATATCTTTTTTCTTGCTGCTGTCTTGTTTTACCTCAGCCAGTTTTATCAATGTAGCTGTCCATGTTAATGGGTTGCCCAATGAATCAGTTCCGGTTCCATTCCATTCTGTACCATTACTTATCCCTCCTAATCTTGTTGCTGTAGCCGGCAATGCCTGTTCTGTACTACCTCCTCTCGGAAAACCGGCAGCTCCCGGATTACCACCACCGGGCCTTCTTGTTGTGTCAGGGGTTTGTCCCGGAGCACCGGCTGGTCTTTGACGGCGCACCATTGGCGCAAAGCTGATTTTAACCTGCTTGCCATCAAAAGTGAATTTGGAATTCAATGTATCTTTTGCATACATAGTAACAGAGCTTGCACTCTTTACATCCAACGTATATTTTTCTGTTCCTGATGGGGTGTTTACAGTAAGAGCATAAGTACCAGCCACACTTGCTGCATCTTCCTTCACTGTATACTTAATTCCCTGTACCCAATTTTGTAAAATGATTGATTTTTCACTGAAAATTGGGCCATTCGTAATTAAGAAATTACCCAGTTTACCGGCATCAAGGCTCCCTACTTTATCATAGACACCCAATGTAGTAGCAGGAGTTTTTGTTAATGCTTCTATCACTTTATTTTCGCTTAATCCATATTCCATTGCTTTGCGGAGATTAGTCCAGAACTGCGTTACTGTCCTCAAATCGGCCGTAGTTAAACAAAAGGGAATACCTGCTTTTTCAAATGCAGCAGCATTAGTGGGTGCTAGTTCCCAATGCTTCATATCGTTCAAGGAAACAAACCTTGCGTCGTTAGGATCTTCCA
This sequence comes from Chitinophagaceae bacterium, assembly GCA_016719015.1. Classification (GTDB taxonomy): domain Bacteria; phylum Bacteroidota; class Bacteroidia; order Chitinophagales; family Chitinophagaceae; genus JJ008. The sequence goes on along the minus strand of JADKAZ010000004.1, from coordinate 149,699 downwards.
CATCTTGTGCTACGGGGTAATTAAGCGGAAGAATAAAAGTGGCGTTCGTAGCCTTCATTTCTTTGATGCGCTGATATTCATTTTGCCCGGCTTTAATGATGTACTGAACACCAAATTCATCCCCGATTCTGTCAGATCTCAAATCATTCCACTTATCATTGGCTTCAAAAATCTGGGGCAGACTTTGATTGTCATTCCATGATTGCAGTGTTGCATTAAAGCCTTCCTGGTAAGGTTTTGTTTTATACCAGGCCGCATCTAAATACGTTTGACGCAACAGGGCAATATACCCCATCATAGAACTTGGGTAAGATTGTGTAGAAGTTCCTTTATTAAAAGAATAGTGAGCTGAGGCTTTTTCTTTTATGATAACAAGATTTTCCTTCTCATTTGCCAGTGTTACTACAGCACCAGTACCCCTTGCTACACCATCTTTTACATGTGTAAGTACAGAGCCGAAGCCTGCCTCCCGGAGCGGTTTAGCAGTAGCATCACTCACACTAAATACTTTGTAAACATCCACCTCCGATTTAATTGCCTGGTTCCATCCAAACGGTCCTTTCACAGCAGTTTCTATTTGCGGTGCCTGGTTAAAGTTGAATCCACCCCCGGCACCGGTACCGGCCTGACGTTGAGGTGTACCATAATCAGTATAAATGTCGATAAAAGATGGATAGATGTATTTGCCTTTACAATCTATTTCCACTGCCCCGGCCGGAACTTTTAATCCTGCACCGACAGCTGTAATCTTTCCGTCCTTAATAACAAGAGTGGCATTAGTTAAAGTGGTAGTTGCGTCTTTTACAATAGTGGCATTGGTGAAAGCATAATGACCGTGTCGTGGGTCAGCCACCCCGTTCTCCGGGAAAGTGACTTGTGCCTGAACAACCAAAGATGTTGGTAAAAGAATCAATACAAAAACCAGTTTAGAAAAGAAGTTGGTTTTCTTCATTGCAGTTTAATTTTTTAATTAGATGATTTTTTATCAGAAACCTTGCGCCTTAACAAGGTGCCGAATTTAAAGTAATTACACCAAAGAAAAATTGCAACTTTATAAAGGGTAGGCTCAGGGCCCGGCGGTGGTCTGCTAGGTACCCGGGGCTGCCTATTCCCGGAAACTTTGGCTACCTTTGACAACCTTAATAAATTGATATATGGCCGTTGCCAAATCTATACGAACAAAGCCCAACCTGACTATCAGACAGGGAGATTTTGCCTTGTCAACCCGAATAGACCAGGTGGGTGTTGAGGAGAGAGCTTCCCGGTTTACCAAACGCAGTATTAAGAATGATGCTAAAGAGAATGGACTGAAACTGGTGCTCAACATGATTGACCTGACCACTCTCGAAGGAAAAGATACCGATGGAAAAGTAAAACAGCTTTGTTATAAAGCCATGCATCCGCATGATGCCTTAGCCGATATTCCTACCGTTGCGGCCATTTGTGTATATCCATCCATGGTTAAAGTGGCTAAAAAAGCTTTAGGTGATTCAGGAATAAAAGTGGCTTCTGTAGCCACCGCCTTTCCCAGCGGACAAGCTCCAAGAGATATTAAAATAAGAGATACCAAATATGCCGTGAATGAAGGAGCGGATGAAGTGGATATGGTTATCAGCCGGGGAAAATTTCATGCTGGCGAATATAATTTTGTGTTTGATGAAATAGCATCGATTAAAGAAGCCTGTGGTGATGCAAGATTGAAAGTGATTTTAGAGACCGGTGAATTAGGTACGTTTGATAAAGTTCGCCGGGCCAGCGATATTGCCATGCATGCCGGTGCCGATTTTATAAAAACATCAACAGGTAAAATTGCTCCCGCGGCTACCATGCCTGTAACATTGGTAATGCTGGAAGCAATAAGAGATTTTTATTATAAAACCGGAAAGATGATTGGAATGAAACCAGCCGGTGGTATCTCTAGATCAAAACTGGCTTTGCATTATTTAGTGATGGTAAAAGAAGTGTTGGGAGAAGATTGGATGAGCAATGAATGGTTCCGTTTTGGTGCCAGTAGCTTAGCCAATGATGTGTTGATGCAATTGATGAAGTTGAAAACAGGGCAATATCAGAGTGCAAATTATTTTTCAGTAGATTAATTTTTTCGCTGCGGCCGCAACGGAGCAACGAACACTGCGCCACCGTTCGCTTTTATGGCAGCGAGAAATAAAAAAATATTATGGCTAAAGCAATTGCTAAAAAGAAACCACTTGCTAAAAAAAGCAACACGATCAAACTAAATTTTGATACGTCGTGGGAATATGCACCAGCACCTGAAAGTAAAAGTGCGGCAACCATTAATAAGCAATACGATTTGTTTATTAATGGCGAATGGCAACAACCCTCCAGCAAAAAATATTTTGACACTATCAATCCGGCAACCGAAGAAAAGCTGAGCGAAGTTGCAGATGCAAATGCTGCTGATGTTGACAAAGCAGTGAAAGCTGCCCGCAATGCGTACGATAAAGTGTGGAAGAAAATGCCGGCGAAAGAAAGAGCAAAATATATTTTTCGCATTGCCCGCATTATGCAGGAGAAAGCAAGGGAGTTGGCCATTGTGGAAACATTGGATGGTGGTAAACCCATAAAAGAGAGCCGTGACTTTGATGTACCAACCGCAGCTAATCATTTATTTTATTATGCCGGCTGGGCCGATAAATTAGAATATGCTTTCCCCAATAGAAGAACAGAACCATTGGGAGTAGCGGGGCAAATTACACCATGGAATTTTCCCTTACTGATGGCCGCATGGAAAATTGCACCAGCATTGGCAACTGGAAATACAGTGGTGTTAAAACCTGCTGAAACAACTCCACTTACAACATTAAAACTGGCAGAAATAATCCAGGAAGCGGATTTGCCTCCGGGTGTGGTGAATATTATTACCGGTGCCGGTGAAACAGGTGCAGCCATCGTTAATCATGCTGATGTAAATAAAATTGCATTTACCGGTTCTACCAATGTTGGTAAAATAATTCAACGGGCTATTGCGGGTACCAATAAAAAAGCAACGTTAGAACTCGGTGGTAAAGCGGCTAATATTATTTTTGAAGATGCGCCAATTGACCAGGCGGTGGAAGGTGTGGTTAATGCTATTTTTTTTAACCAGGGCCATGTGTGCTGCGCTGGCTCAAGATTGTATGTGCAGGAATCGGTGGCCAAAGAAGTGATTCGCAAACTCCGTGACCGTATGCAATCATTAATTGTTGGTGACCCGATGGATAAGAATACAGACATCGGTGCAATCAATTCCAGAGAGCAGTTAAATATTATTCAGAAATATATTGCTATCGGTAAAAAAGAAGGTGCCGAAATGTATGAAAGCAGTTGTGCATTACCATCCAAAGGATTTTGGTGCAGGCCAACCATCTTTAGCAACGTAGCACAAAGCAACCGCATAGCACAGGAAGAAATTTTCGGGCCTGTGCTTTCTATCCTCACATTCAGAACAGATGATGAAGTAATTGAAAAAGCAAATAACTCACCGTATGGTTTAAGTGCCGGTGTATGGACGGATAAAGGTTCCAAGATTTTCAACATGACAAAGAGAATGAGAGCTGGTGTGGTTTGGGCTAATACATTCAATAAGTTTGATCCTACTTCTCCATTTGGTGGATATAAAGAAAGTGGATTTGGAAGAGAGGGTGGATTGCATGGACTTCTTCCTTACTTAAAACTTATAAATTAACCACAAAGACACGAAGGCACAAAGAGTTTACTTGGTGTCTTTGTGCCTTCGTGGCAAAAAAAATAAAGATGGAAAAAGAAATTAAAAAATCTTCGTTGAAAGTAAGTGAGAACGGTTTGGAAAAAACTGTTTCATCTAAACGCCTTGAAGTATTGAAGACCTATAAAATCTATATTGGCGGACAATTTCCGAGAACCGAATCCGGAAGATATTACCAACCTGTAAGTGCATCAGGAAAAATTTTAGCGAATGTTTGCCTGAGCTCCAGAAAAGATTTTCGGGATGCTGTAGTAAGTGCAAGAGGCGCAGTAAGTGGCTGGAGTGGAAGAGCCGCTTTCAACCGCAGCCAGATTTTATATCGCATGGCAGAAATGCTGGAAGGAAGAAAAGCACAATTCATTGATGAACTCATACAGCAGGATGCCACCAAAGCAAAAGCAGAGAAAGAAGTAAACCTGGCTATAGATCGCTTAATTTATTATGCAGGTTGGTGCGATAAATTCCAGCAATTGTTTAGTGCTGTCAATCCTGTCGCCTCCTCTCATTTCAATTTTTCTGTGCCCGAGCCAACTGGTGTTGTTTCTATCATTGCTCCGCAAGGCGACTCCTTACTGGGTCTCGTTTCTGTAATTGCCCCGGTAATTGCGGGTGGAAATACCTGTGTGGTTTTAGCATCAGAAACAAAGCCGCTTTGCGCTGTTACTTTTGCCGAAGTATTAAATTCTTCAGACTTACCCGGAGGAGTTGTAAATATTTTAACAGGTAAACCAGCCGAGTTAGCCAGCTGGTTTGTAGATCACATGGACGTAAATGCAACCATTTACTGTGAAAATAATTCTGAGACAAAGAAAATGATACGGGAAAAATCAGCTATGAACCTGAAGCGCATCACTTTCTATGATAAAATAAACTGGTACACCAATGAAGGCGAGTCCCCCTATTTTATCATGGATACACAAGAAATAAAAACTACCTGGCACCCGGTGGAGAATATTGCAGGAGCAGGTGGCGGATATTAATTTTGGTAAGATTTTTGAACCTTATGACACACATGAAATTCATTTTTGCATTCGCAGCTTTTATTATTTCAATAAGCTGTTTTGCCCAACAAGATACTTCCGGCAAAGAGCCCGTTGACAGTAATGCTGTAATCGTTCATAAAGACCCACGGCTTGACCTGCTTGTTAAAAAACAAGCTAACATTAACGAAGTAACCAGTCGTGATGGCAGAAGAACTGACAAGGGTTTCCGCCTCATGATCATCAGCACCAATAACCGGGATGAAGCCCTTGCTGCAAAAACAAAAGTTTATACTTTCTTTCCCGACCTGAAAGCCTATATGTGGTACCAGTCACCATACTTCAGAGTAAAAGCCGGAAATTTTAAGGACCGGAAGGATGCCGAGGCGTATCAGAAAAGATTGAATTCTTATTTTCCTAAAGGAGTTTTTATCATGAAAGATATTATTGAAGTGAAGCCGGGGAAATATGGCGAAAATGATGATATAACGCCTTAAATAAGCTCAAAGACCTTTCTTCAAATAATCCCCGTCTGCGAACGGGGATTATTTATTTTTGCGCCATGCAAGAAAAAATCAAAGCCCTGGCAAAAAAATATGCTCCTGATTTTATAGAAGTTCGTCATCATCTCCATGCCCACCCTGAACTAAGTTACCAGGAATTTGAAACCTCTAAATTCGTACAAAGTAAATTGAAGGAACTGGGTATCCCTATTGAAGTAAAAGCAACAACGGGTGTAGTTGGATTGATAAAAGGGAAGAATCCCGATAAAAAAATCATTGCGCTGCGTGCCGATATGGATGCCCTTCCTATTAAAGAAGAAAATGAGGTTCCTTACAAATCAAAGAATGATGGAGTAATGCATGCCTGCGGACATGATGTACACACTACCTGTTTGCTGGGTGCTGCAAAAATTCTCATGGAATTAAAAGATGAATGGGAAGGAACGGTGAAATTTATTTTTCAACCGGGAGAAGAAAAAAATCCTGGTGGCGCATCCCTGATGATAAAAGACGGGGTACTGGAAAACCCAACTCCACAAGCTATTCTTGCTTTGCATGTAAATACTATTCTGGAAGTAGGTCAGTTAAGTTTTCGCAGTGGTAAAGTAATGGCCAGTGCAGATGAATTATATTTTACGGTGAAAGGCAAAGGAGGGCATGCTGCTTCACCACAACTGGTTGTTGACCCCATTCTAATCAGCTCTCACCTGATTGTTGCACTACAACAATTAATAAGCAGGAATAATAACCCTTTCAATCCATCAGTACTTTCTATCACTTCATTTAACGGGGGCAACACTACCAATGTGGTACCGAATGAAGTTAAGCTGATGGGAACATTCAGGGCCATGGACGAAGAATGGCGTTTTAAAGCCCATGAGTTGATAAAAAAACTATCTACCGACCTTGTTCGTTCTATGGGTGGCGAACTTGATCTTCATATTGATGTTGGCTATCCCTGTGTAATAAACAATGAAAAGATAACCAATGAGGCTATGGCCAGGGCCAAAGATTATATGGGAGATGGCAACGTAAGTGAAACAGAACTTCGTATGGGCGCAGAAGATTTTGGTTATTATGCACAACAAATACCTGCCTGCTTTTACCGGCTCGGAACTATGAATAAAGCGAAAGGAATTACAGCTGGTGTACACACTCCCCTCTTTAATATTGATGAAAATGCAATTGAAATTGGCATGGGGATGATGGCATGGCTGGGAAGTTCAATAAACCCGTAAGGCTTTTAACTCCATTTATTTAAAGTAATTTCTGTTCAAATTGCTTAGGATTAATATTTTGTACATTGCATCGCCATTCAAACTGGTTAGTGTTGTAGATGAACCCAAATAGAAATCTATGTCAAACGAATTGCGCAAACAACAGGCTCTTGAATATCACTCCAAAGGAAGACCCGGGAAAATAGAAGTAGTTCCTACCAAAGAAGCCAAAACACAACGAGATCTTTCCCTTGCTTACTCACCCGGTGTAGCTATTCCCTGTTTAGAAATAGCTGCTAACCCTGAAGATGTATATAAATACACCGCCAAAGGGAACCTGGTTGCTGTAATCAGTAATGGAACAGCTGTTCTAGGATTGGGTGATATTGGACCGGAAGCTGGCAAACCGGTAATGGAAGGAAAAGGGGTCCTCTTCAAAATATTCGCCGACATTGATGTTTTTGATATAGAAATCAATGAAAAGGATCCTGAGAAATTTGTACAGATTGTAAAATCTTTGGAGCCAACTTTTGGTGGCATTAACCTCGAAGATATCAAAGCTCCGGAATGCTTTTATATAGAAAGGGAATTAAAAAAGCTGATGAATATCCCGGTGATGCATGATGACCAGCATGGTACTGCTATCATCAGTGCAGCAGCATTATTAAATGCATGTGAAATTCAAAAGAAGAAAATTGACAAAGCAAGGTTTGTGGTGAATGGTGCGGGTGCAGCTGCGGTGGCTTGTATGAAATTATATATTGCCCTCGGTGCCAGGAAGGAAAATTTCAGGGTGTTCGACAGCAAAGGCCTTATTCATGAAAGCCGTACGGACCTTGATGAACTTAAAAAAGAATTTATTGCGGCCGGTAAAAACGTTACTCTCACGGAATGCATGAAAGATGCCGATGTATTTATCGGTTTGAGCAAAGGCGGTGTGTTGAATGCGGACATGATAAAAAGCATGGCAAAAAATCCAATCGTTTTTGCTATGGCAAACCCTGATCCGGAGATCAGTTGGGAAGATGCAACAGGAGCAAGAAAAGATGTTATCATGGCTACAGGCCGCAGTGATTATCCCAACCAGGTAAATAATGTGCTTGGCTTCCCTTATATATTCCGGGGTGCATTGGATGTCCGTGCATCACAGATTAACGAAGCAATGAAAATGGCTGCAGTAAAGGCCTTAGCAGAATTGGCGAAGACCCCTGTTCCTGATATTGTGAATATGGCTTATAATGAAAAAAATATCACATTCGGTGAAAATTATATTATTCCAAAACCACTTGACCCAAGATTATTGGTCACAGTAGCCCCTGCAGTTGCTAAAGCCGCCATGGAAAGTGGTCTTGCAAGACAGCCAATAGCAAACTGGGATACATATGTTACCAGTCTAAATAAACGTCTTGGTCTCGATAACCAGGTGATGAGAGTGATTGGCAACAAGGCCCGCCGTGACCCTAAAAGGATTGTTTTTGCAGAAGCTGATAATATAAAAATTCTGAAAGCCGCACAGATTGTATTTGATGAGGGTATCGGCTATCCAATTTTATTAGGAGATGAAAATAAGATTAAGAATATGGCTGCAGCTAATGGCATAGACATAGAAGAGCTTCCCATTTTTGATCCCCGTAGCGATGCAACAGAAGACAGGCGAAATAAATATTCAGAAATATTTTTTGCAAAAAGAGGCCGACGAGGATTCAATGCCTATGAGGCAAAAAAAGTAATGCGGGACCGCAACTATTATGGTTGTATGATGGTAGAATGTGGTGATGCTGATGCGATGATATCCGGTCTGGCGAAAAATTATCCGGATACAATACGTCCGGCCATTCAGACAATTGGTACAGAAGAAGGTGTAAAGAAAATTGCCGGCATGTACCTCATGCTTACCAAAAAAGGGCCTTTATTCCTGGCAGATACCACAGTGAATTTTAATCCAACAGCAGAAGAATTAGCAGAAATTACATTGATGGCAGCAAAAGAAGTCCGCAACTTTAATATTATTCCACGTATTGCCATGCTTAGTTATTCCAACTTTGGCAGCAGCAATTCTCCGGAAGCCCGGTTAGTTGCTAAAGCAAGAAAAATAGTGAAGGAAAAAATGCCCTCGCTTTTGGTAGATGGAGAGATGCAGGCAAGTGTGGCCTTCAATAAAGAATTGATGAAGGAAAATTACCCTTTCAGTGAACTGGCAGACAAAGATGTAAATACTCTCATTTTCCCCAACCTTGCATCTGGAAACATTGCGTATAATCTTTTAAAGGAATTAGAAACTGCGGATGCGGTTGGACCAATTTTATTAGGATTAAACAAACCGGTTCACATCCTTCAACTGGGCAGCTCTGTACGAAGCATTATTAATATGGCCCAAGTTGCCGTGGTTGATGCCCAGATAAAAAGCCAGGCTGCAACTGATGAAATTGTAAAAAAATCAAAGTGGTGGAAGCGTTTCCGGAAGACAAATAAGGAAATGTAACTTCCCATGAATAATAAGCATATTTATTCAGAAAAGCCTTTAGCGAATTGCAAAGGGCTTTTCTCTTTTCAAACTGTATCTTGCACAACAATATGACTATTTTTACCGACATTGGCCGTTACCTTTTGATGTTCAAGGGCATGTTCTCGAAGCCCGAAAACGGGAGGATGTATTGGAAAGAATTTATACATCAGTGTACAGAAATCGGTTTTGGCTCACTCGGTATCGTTGCTATCATTTCTGTGTTTATAGGGGCCGTGTCCACTATACAGACCGCTTACCAGTTAGTGAGTCCGCTTATTCCACCATCGACCATTGCCCAGATTGTAAGAGATACTGTAATCCTTGAATTTGCCCCCACCCTCGTTTGTATCGTATTAGCAGGCGTAGCAGGCAGTCGAATTGCCAGTGAGTTGGGTAATATGAGAGTGAGTGAACAAATTGATGCGTTGGAAATAATGGGTATCAATACCAAAACCTATTTGATACTGCCCAAAATTGCAGCGGCCTTATTAATGATTCCATTGCTGGTGGTTATGGCTATGGCTTTAGGCATTTGGGGTGGCAGACTGGCAGCAACGGCCTCTGGTATTATTTCAGGAAGTATTTATGACAAAGGTCTTCTCGAATTTTTTGTTCCGTTTAATGTCATTTTTGCATTGATAAAGTCATACGTTTTTTCATTTATCATTGCCAGCATTCCGGCATTTTACGGTTATTATGTAAAAGGTGGCGCATTGGAAATTGGACGGGCCAGTACTAAAGCAGTTGTAATTAGTTGTATTTTAATATTATTTGCTGATTATTTATTGTCGGCATTATTACTGCCCACCTAACAGCAACGATTATATATGATTGAGGTAAAAAATATAAAAAAGAGTTTTGCCGATAAAACGGTGATAGAAGATGTTAGCTCTGTAATGAAAGCTGGGCAATGTAATCTTATTATCGGCTCCAGCGGCAGTGGCAAAACAGTATTGATGAAATGCATGGTAGGTCTGTTTGAACCTGATGATGGTGATGTACTTTATAGTGGCCAGAATTTTACAAAGATGAAAGGTCAGGATAAAACAGAAATTCGAAAAGAAATTGGGATGCTGTTCCAGGGCTCGGCACTGTTTGATAGCCAGACAGTGGAACAAAATGTAATGTTCCCGCTAAACATGTTTAGCAAAGACTCACATAAAAAGAAATTAGACCGTGTCAATGAAGTGCTTAACCGTGTTAACCTGGTTGATTCCAATAGAAAATTTCCTTCTGAACTAAGTGGTGGAATGAAAAAAAGGGTGGCTTTGGCAAGGGCTATTGTTTTAAACCCCAAATATCTTTTTTGCGATGAACCCAATTCCGGCCTCGATCCCCAAACATCGCTGGTAATTGACCGCCTGATCAAAGAAATTACGATTGAATATAATATCACCACTGTTATTAATACCCACGACATGAACAGTGTGATGGAAATAGGAAACTATATCCTGTATATGTTTGAAGGAAATAAAGAATGGGAGGGCACAAACAAAGAAATCATTTTTAGTAAAAACCAAAGGTTGAATGATTTCATATTCGCTTCCGAGTTTTTAAGGGATGCCAAGGATATGCGGATGCTGGAAGAGTCAGGTAAAATATCTAACGACCGGAATATGGAAGAACTTATGCATAAAGATTCCGCCTCTCTTGTTCCTCCAACGGAGGACAAATAAATAACCTATTATTACATTTTCCATTGGGGCAATCCCTCAGCACCATATCTACAAAAGATTGTCTAGGCAAAGTAATATACCATTGCAAATATCTTTATGAGTCCTATAACTGCAAAAGGGATTCAGGATTTTTTGTTAGGCATAACCACAAAGTATTCATTATTACCTGTTGTTCCATTTCCCTTATTTTTGCCAAATCAAAAAAGTACGGAAAATGAGCATTCTCATCAATAAAAATTCGAAAATATTAGTACAGGGTTTCACCGGAACAGAAGGCACCTTTCATGCCACCCAGATGATAGAATATGGCACCAATGTGGTAGGTGGTGTTACTCCCGGTAAAGGGGGTGGTTCACACCTTGAAAGACCTGTTTTCAACACCGTTGCGGATTGTGTAAAATCAACTGGAGCCCATGTCAGTATCATATTTGTACCCCCTGCTTTTGCGGCTGATGCCATTATGGAAGCAGCTGAAGCCGGTATTAAACTCGTAGTCTGCATTACAGAAGGCATTCCGGTACAGGACATGGTAAAAGTGAAGAACTATTTGCAGGGAAAAAATACAAGATTAGTTGGGCCAAACTGCCCCGGCGTAATTACAGCCGGAGAATGTAAAGTGGGCATCATGCCAGGCTTTGTTTTTATACCCGGACGTATCGGTATTATCTCCAAGTCCGGAACCCTGACCTATGAAGCAGCAGACCAGGTAGCCAAGGCTGGTCTTGGTATTTCAACTGCCGTAGGTATTGGTGGCGACCCGATAATTGGTACTACCACCAAAGAAGCTGTTGAATTGTTTATGAATGATAAGGACACCGACGCCATTGTTATGATTGGTGAAATTGGTGGTGGTATGGAAGCGGAAGCAGCAAACTGGATAAAAGCAAATGGTAACAAAAAGCCTGTTGTTGGATTTATCGCTGGCCAAACAGCTCCTCCCGGCCGCCGCATGGGCCATGCTGGTGCTATCGTTGGTGGAGCTGATGATACCGCTGCTGCTAAAATGAAAATTATGAGTGAGTGCGGCATCCATGTTGTAAGCAGCCCTGCAGATATTGGAAAGAAGATGGCAGAAGTCATGAAAAAATGAATGGTCAATAGTGAATTGTAAATAATGAAAGCCTCCTTAATCAGGAGGCTCTCTTGTATGATAGGGTTATATATTCACAACTCACTATTCACTTATCTTGATTCACGGATAAAACGGGCCAGGTCTTCTTTACTACTGTTGAAAGTCAGCGCATCATTCAACTGAATATAATTGTGCTTGTCTACTGTTTTGCGATACGCATACTTAGCTACTTCCAGCCTGTTGCTTTCGAATGTAAAGAGCAACATTAACTCTTTCACCTGCTGCGTAGTAAAATTGCTCTTATCAATGATAACTTTGGTAGAAGTGATCCTGTTATTCTCGAACCACTCTTTACGAAGCTGTTCTTTCACTGTTTCCATTTCACGGCCAGTCATTACATTACCACGGCCACCGTTCCAGCCACCATTGTCGTTATCATAATACTCGTCTTCATCAAGATACCATTCGTCATCAACATCAATCCTGCGTTCATCAGTCATCACTTTACCAAAACGGTTCACCGTAATGTCAAGGTGAAAACCTCTTTTGAGGAAAATGTTGCTTTGATAAACAACATCCTCTCTCTTACCAAAACCACCCCTCTTCTTATCCCGGTAGATCTTAATACTATGACGACCTTCTGCGAGATAGCTAACAGTGATAGAATTGTTTTTCATACTGAACTTGCGTCCGTCAATTTCAATCTTCATTTCTGTACTGGTGCCTGGAGAAGATATACTCAGGCGGCTGCCATCATAGGCCAGCAGAGAAAGTGAAAAGATTGAACTGAATAAAAGTGTAAAAAATGTTTTCATAACTTAAAATTTAATTTGATAAAAATTGTTTCCATTCATTACATTTCCAAACTCATGCCACCGTGCCAAAAAATCTTTCAACAAAATGTTAAAGCAATTTGTGTTGAAAAAATCCGTTTTGCAGGTTTATGCCGGAGTGCTTGCCAGTAAAGGTTTTCAAATACTGTAAAAAATACACATTGGGGAGAGAAGAAATGAATGACTTTTTTTCTCCAATGCCAGCAAATTACCCTGCCCGGGCTTTTTGTATGAAATTCCCTAACATAGAGCATCTTATCCTCGCATAAGATTAATTACCTTGTACCTAAATTTCAACAGCATGAATGTGCCCTTTATTAAATCCCTTTTTCTTACTGTTACCCTCTTCAGTTTATTTGCTATGGATATGAATGGTCAGACCCCTGTAAAGAACTACGATAATGAATGGAAAAAGGTAGAAGCAGCGGTGAACAAAGGATTGCCTAAATCTGCCCTGGAAGAAGTAAAGAAAATTTACACCCTTGCAAAAAAAGAAAACCAGGGTGCACAAGTCATCAAGGCATTGGTTTATATGACTGCCCTGCAAATTGAAAACAGGGAAGACAATGAAGTGTTCTCAATTGCCGAAATAGAAAAAGAAATCACCGGTAGTAAAGAACCTGTCAGGAGCATTTTAAAAAACTTACTGGCTGAGATGTATTATAATTATTACCAGCAACACCGCTGGCAATTATATAACCGTACGAAAACAGAAAATTTCAGTAAAACTGATATTGCAACCTGGGATGCTGAAGATTTTCATAAAAAGATCTCAGAACTGTATTTGCAATCAATAAAAGAAGAAAAGCTGTTACAGCAAACAAAACTGCACCCGTATGATGCAATTATAGAGAAAGGGAATGTCCGGCATCTTCGCCCAACACTATATGATCTGCTGGCGAACCGGGCATTAAACTATTTTGAAAACGATGAACGGGATATCAGAAAACCCGCCTATGCTTTTGAAATTAATTCAGCCAGTGCCTTTGATCCCGCTGCTGATTTTGTAACACGAAAGTTTCCTACCAAAGACTCTATGTCATTGCAACATAAAGCATTGCTGATATACCAAAAGCTTATTGCCTTTCATCTTACTGATGTTAATCCAGATGCATTGATTGATGCTGACCTGCAGCGAATTGAATTTGTAAAAAGTCATTCCACTCATCCTGAAAAAGACAAGCTTTATTTTAATGCTATTAATCATATAGCCAACCAGTATGCTAATAACCCGGCCGCCGCACAAGCCTGGTACCTGGTTGCATCCTGGTATGAACAAAAAGCTAATGAATACAAACCTTTTGGCGATACTACAAATCGTTTTGCCAAAGTAAAAGCAAAGGCGATCTTAGAAAAGTTGGTTCAACAGAAAGACTCTTCCGAAGGAAAATATAATGCCTACAACTTACTGAATAGTGTCAAAAGTAAGTCCTTACAATTCACTGTAGAAAAAGTGAATATACCCGGTCAGTCATTCAGGGCACTGGTCAAATACAAGAATATTGGCTCACTCCACTTCCGCATTATAAAAGTGACAGAAAGCCTTAAAAAGGAATTAGAAAAGCAGTATGATGAAAAATACTGGCCTGCAATCATTTCGGCTACCCCATTAAAAAGCTGGCAACAAAATCTCCCCGCCACCAATGATCTGCAGCAACATAGTACAGAAGTAAAAATTGAAGGCCTCCCCATTGGAGAATACTTACTAGCTGCATCCAGCGATAAGGACTTTGACGGAACGAAAACAATTCTTGGAGCAAGGTTATTTTATGTTTCTGCTATCAGTTACACCAATAACACCGATGATTTTTTTGTATTGAACCGGGATAATGGCCAACCATTGGCAAAAGCTGCGGTACAAGTGTGGGAGCAAAAATATGATTACAAGCAATCGCAATATGTGAAAGAAAAGGGGAAAACATACACCACAGATGCGAATGGCTTTTTCAAAATGGACAAAGTACGAAGGGACGGGAATGGTTATAGTAATTACTCCTATTTGCTTGACATCACACACAATAATGATAAGCTTTTCATGAATGATCTTGTGTTTAATTATTACTATACTAACGAATCAGTAAATGAAGAGTCAAAAGTTACAACCTCGATACATCTCTTTACCGACAGGAGCCTTTACCGGCCGGGGCAAACTGTTTACTTTAAAGGAATAGTGCTGAGCAGAAATGCCAAAGAGAAAAAAGGCGGTGTTAGAACTGATTATGCAACTACCATTATTCTCAGGGATGCCAATTACAAAAACATTGACACTCTTAAAGTAAAAACAAATGATTTTGGCTCTTTTAACGGCAAGTTTCAATTGCCACAAACCGGCATGAATGGCCAGTTTACCATATATACTAAAACAGATAATGGCAATGCTGGTTTTAAAGTTGAAGAATATAAACGGCCTAAGTTTTATGTTGACTACGAACCAATCAAAGGCACTTACAAAGTAAACGATAAGATAAAAGTAACCGGTATCGCCAAAGCGTATGCGGGTAATAATATCGATGGTGCAAAGGTGAAATATCGTATTGTCCGTCAGCCCAGATTCCTGTATCCCTGGATGTTTTGGCGTTGGTGGCAGCCACCAAGCCAGGCCATGGAAATTACTAATGGTGAAGTTAAGACCGATAAGGAAGGAAAATTTGTTATAGAATTTACAGCTATCCCGGATTTAAAGATTGAAAAGAAATTCGAACCGGTATTTGATTACACAGTATATGCGGATGTGACAGACATTAACGGTGAAACCAGGAGTGGTGAAAAATCTGTTTCCGTAAGTTATAAATCACTGATGCTGGTAGCCAGTATTCCTTCAACACTCCCTGCAGATAGTTTACAAAAGCTTTCTATCCGCACCCAGAATATGAATGGCGAATACGAACCAGCCAAGGTGAAAGTAACAATCTCCAGGCTGAACGAAGAAAAGCGGTTGATCCGTGACCGCTATTGGGAAAGACCGGACCAATTTGTGATGAGCGAAGAGGAATTCATTACCAACTTTCCGTACGATGAATATGATAATGAAACAGATTATAAGAGTTGGGCCAAAGGGATACAGGTTTTTGAAAAAACAGATTCTGTAAAGATAAATGGCGACTGGTCGGTGGCAAATGGAAAATATAGTCCGGGCTTCTACATCATTGAAATAGAAGCAAAAGATAAAAACGGGGAATCGGTAAAAGATATCAGGTATATAGAACTTTTTGATGAGAAAAGCAATCAATTAAATCGTCCGGTTTATTTATGGAGTGGTACATCAAAAACTACTGTTGAACCAGGAGAAACAGCTACTATTGAAATCGGAACAGCTGCTGATAATTTATTTCTTGTACAACAAATAGAGAGGGGGACTCAGAACTATTCGTTCCTTAAACTTTCTGCTGAAAAGAAAACATTCGCCTTTCCCGTAACAGAAGCAGACCGTGGTGGTTATGGGGTTGGCTGGATGTTCATCAAGCACAACCGTTTTTATCAATTGAATCAAACAATAAATATTCCATGGACAAATAAAGACCTGTCTATTGAATATGCTACTTACCGTGACAAAACATTGCCCGGCAGCGAAGAAAAATGGAAGCTGAAAATAAGCGGTTACAAAAATGAGAAAGTAGCTGCTGAAATGCTGGCGAGTATGTACGATGCATCACTCGATCAGTTCTATCCGCATAGCTGGAGCCAGCCATATATCTGGACTTCTTACTACAATAGCCGCAGCTGGAATGGTTCACACAATTTTACCGGGGTTGAATCAAACCAGCGGTATATAAATGATGATCAATCAAAGTATGTTGACAAACGTTACGATTATCTCTTTTCCGGTTTGAATGGATACAATGGTGGAGACTTTTACGGAGGGAATCCAAAGTTGATGCGCTTATCAAAGCCCGTAACGGCAGATAGTGACGCAGTTGCCAGCAGTGCTCCTGAGGGAGAAAGTAATGAGGAATCAAAAGATGATGTTCAGAAAAAACTGACCGGTAAAGTGGCAGGGTTGAATGTTACTACAAATGAAATAAGTATTACAAAAAAAACAGAGCAATCCGGTGATGTCAAAATCCGTAAAAATTTTAACGAAACAGCTTTCTTCTTACCCGATTTAAAAACCGACAGCAGCGGTGCTATTGAATTTTCTTTTACTATGCCTGAAGCATTGACCAAATGGAAATTCATGGCCCTGGCACATACAAAAGAAGCTGCATTCGGGAGCAGTACCAAAGAAATTGTTACTCAGAAAGAACTGATGGTACAACCGAATGCACCCCGTTTTTTACGAGAAGGCGATAAAATGGAGTTCAGCGCTAAGATTGTTAACCTTACGGATAAGGAAATGACAGGTACAGCAGAATTTCAATTATTTGATGCTGAAACAAACGAACGAGTTGATGGCCGGTTCAGGAATATGGTCGCTAACCAATATTTCACAGTAGCAGCCGGACAAAGTGAAGCGGTGAAATTCCCGATTGAAATCCCCTACCAGTTCAATAAAGCACTGGTGTGGAGAATTGTTGCAAAAGCCGGCAACTACAGTGATGGTGAAGAAAATGCTTTGCCGGTTCTCACCAATAGAATGCTGGTAACAGAAACAATGCCGTTACCAATGAGAGGAGCCGGAACAAAGAATTTTACATTCGATAAATTGCTAAAATCCGGTAGCAGTGAAACATTACAGCATTATTCCCTTACATTGGAATATACAAGTAACCCAGCCTGGTATGCAGTACAGGCCCTGCCTTACCTGATGGAGTATCCATATGAATGTGCAGAGCAAACCTGGAACCGGTATTATGCCAATTCATTAGCCACATTTATATCCAACTCATCTCCCCGCATCAAACAGGTATTTGAACAATGGAAAATAAAAGACACAGCAGCGCTAATGAGTAACCTGCAAAAGAACCAGGAATTAAAAGCGGTATTACTCGAAGAGACCCCTTGGGTTTTACAGGCAAAAAATGAAGCGGAGCAAAAGAGAAATATAGCCTTGCTGTTTGACATGATAAAGATGAGCGAACAATTGAACAGTTCGTATGACAAACTAAAGCAAATGCAAAGCAGCAATGGCGGTTTTGTATGGTTTACCGGTGGCCCCGACGACCGTTACATGACACAATACATTGCTACAGGCATTGGTCATTTGAAAAAATTGAACGCCTTCGCCAAAGGACAGGAGGATAAATTAAAAGCTATCTTATTAACCGCTATTCCTTACCTCGATAGAAAAATAAAAGAAGATTATGATTATTTGATCAAATACAAAGCCAACCTGAAATCGCAGAACATTGGTTACACTCAAATACAATATTTATACATGAGGAGTTTTTTCCCGGAGTATAAAATTGATGCGGCTTCGCAAACAGCTTATAATTATTATCAAAAACAATCCCAGCAGTATTGGGTCGGCCAAGGCAAATACATGCAGGGCATGATTGCACTGGCATTGCACAGGATCGATGACGCAAAAACACCTGCAGCAATTCTGAAGTCTTTAAAAGAAACCTCCATTACCAATGAAGAATTAGGAATGTATTGGAAAGACCAGGTAAATGGCTGGTTCTGGTACCAGGCCCCGATTGAAACACAGTCGTTGTTGATCGAAGCTTTCCAGGAAGTGGGCAAGGACACAAAAACTGTGGATGACCTGCGGACATGGTTGTTGAAAAACAAACAAACGAATAATTGGAAAACAACAAAAGCCACCGCGGAGGCTTGTTATGCGTTGCTATTACAGGGAACTGAATGGCTAAGCAATGAACCAGTTGTTGAAGTTAAGCTAGGCACTACAATAATCAAATCAACAGATGCCGGGCAAGAAGCGGGTACAGGTTATTTCAAAAAAATAATTGAAGGATCGAAAGTAAACCCTGAAATGGGTAAAGTGACTGTTACAGTTACTGACTCTAAGATCTCCCCTTCCGGGGGTGGGGGGGCTTCCTGGGGCGGTGTTTACTGGCAGTACTTCGAAGACCTTGATAAAATAACCACTGCTACTACCCCACTCAAACTTTCAAAAAAACTATTTGTAGAAAAAAATACAGACCGTGGTCCGGTCATTACACCGGTTAATAATGGTGATGCCATTAAAATCGGAGACAAGATAAAAGTAAGGGTAGAGCTCCGTGTTGACCGTGATATGGAATATGTACACATGAAAGATATGAGAGCAGCTGCCCTGGAACCGGTGAATGTACTGAGTAGCTATAAATGGCAGGGCGGATTAGGATATTACGAAACCACCAAAGATGCCAGCACTAACTTCTTCTTTAGTTACCTGAGAAGAGGAACATATGTATTCGAATACACGTTGTTCGCTACACATGCCGGTAATTTCAGTAATGGAATTACAACGATTCAGTGCATGTATGCACCAGAATTTACTTCACACAGCGAAGGGGTAAGAATTAATGTAGAATGAAGTTGGAAAAGGATAAATAAATAAGCAGGCGATATAGAAGTGTGGCCTGCTTATTTTTGCCATATGACTGTTGACTATTTAATAATTGGTCAGGGAATTAGCGGTACATGGCTTAGCTACTACCTTGAAAAGGAAGGCAGTTCTTTTATAGTCATTGATAACGATAATAAAAATTCACCTTCCAGGATTTCTGCTGGCATCATTAATCCCGTCACTGGTCGGCGCCATGCCGAGGTTTGGATGGCAGATAAAATACTCCCTTTTGCATCGACCGCTTATAGCGCATTAGGAAAAGAATTAAATATCACGGCTATCTCTTCCAAAAACATTATCGACTTCTTCCCAAGCCCACAAATGAGGGTCGGTTTTATGCAACGGGTGGAAGAGAAAGGGCAGTATGTTTATAGCTACCCGGAGCAATATCATTTCCTTAATCATTTTAACTACAGCTTTGGTTGCGGCGAAATAAAGCCGGTTTACACAGCACATCTTGAAACATTGCTTCCAGCATGGCGGCAGAAATTATTAAATAAGGAACAGTTACTACAAGAAGTGTTTGAGATAGATCAGTTGCGGGTATTACCAGATTCAATTCAGTATAAGAACATCACTGCTAATAAAATAATTTTTTGCGATGGTAACAGCAGTGCCGCTAACCCATATTTTGAAGCTCTGCCTTTTGCGCCTAATAAAGGCGAACTAATGATAGTGGAGATTCCTGATTTACCAGCCAGTTATATTTATAAAAAAGGGATGATGCTGGTACCATTAACCACACCGGGTTTATGGTGGATAGGGTCCAACTATGCATGGCAGTTTGATACTCCCGATATCACAACGGAGTTCAGGGAAAAAACAGAAGCCTTATTAAAAGAATGGTTGAAATTGCCCTTTACAATAAAGGCACATTTGGCAGGGGTTCGTCCTGCTACCTTAGAGAGAAGACCTTTTGTTGGTTTGCATCCGCTTTATAAAAACATTGGATTATTAAATGGCATGGGTACTAAGGGTTGTTCATTGGCACCTTTCTTTGCCAAACAATTGGTGGAACATCTTTGCTATGGCAAACCAATTAATCCAGAAGCAGATATAAACCGCTTTCAGAAAATACTCTCCAGAAATGTTTTCTGATGTAATCAAAGCGTAATTTTATTGGGTATTGAATTTTCATCAATATTATTACCATGAACCCATCCAACGAGTCTGACTACAGTATCCCGGCCAGTTTTCGCCGTCTCGAAAATTTTCATATCGTTTTCTGGCTTTTCAAAGACATAAGCTGGTGTATGATATGGAAGGAATTGGGGATTATTATGATCGTACCTACTTTATCCATTGCAATATGGATTGCCTGGAAAAACAGCAGTATTAAATCAGAGCTGGCACACAACCTTGCTATTGTTTTCTGGATAACAGCCAATGCCTATTGGATGATCAGTGAGTTTCTTGGTTTCGATGAAATGCATGTATGGAGAGAGTACACAGGTAAGCACCTGGCATTAATTCCATTTATAACCGGTGTATTGGTCTTGCTGTATTACTACACCATTCAGCGACCCAGGGAATTAAAAATGAAAAAAGCTGTTACGCTGTAATTGCCAGTTGTTGTTTCCTCTTGTTCTGCAACACTAAACGGCGGACAAAATAAATGATGGCAAGGGTAATCATGAGTTGGATTTTATAGGTTTTTCATTACAAAGGGTTCGGACCAGTTTCTAAATGTAAGTAAACATTTCTCAAATTACAAGCCCTTACACTATTGTGTTATGATATTTTTTGCTGGGATAACAGTTTTCTGGTTGAACCATTTTACAGATAGCAAGTACATGCCTTATAAATAACTGCTTAAATTATCGGGGGGGGTACCATATAAATCTAAAATATCTGGTTGTTTCCCCGTATCCTTAAATCCCTTCAAATGGCCTTAAAATAGGCCCCGCATTGTTATCTTTGCGCCTCAGAAAAGGTTGATTACTATGTACAGAACTCACACATGCGGTGAATTAAGATTAGCAAACAAAGGAACAGAAGTAACACTGGCCGGCTGGGTGCAAACCGTCCGAAAATTCGGAGCCATTACTTTCGTTGACCTCCGTGATCGTTATGGCATCACGCAATTATTATTTGGTGAAGATTTAAATAAACTGCTTGAAGAAAATCCTTTGGGCCGTGAGTTTGTGCTGCAGGCAACAGGAACAGTGAATGAAAGAAGTAATAAAAATACCAACATCCCCACAGGCGAAATTGAGCTACTCGTTTCATCATTTAAGGTTTTAAATAAATCCGCTGTTCCTCCATTCACTATCCAGGACGATACAGATGGCGGCGATGATATTAGAATGAAATATCGTTTCCTTGATTTACGCCGCAATGCGGTTAAGAAAAATCTGGAACTCCGTTATGCAGTAAACCGTGCAGCAAGAAATTATTTGCATCAGCAAAATTTCATGGATATTGAAACGCCGTTTCTTATCAAATCAACCCCGGAAGGTGCCAGGGATTTTGTTGTTCCTTCCAGAATGAACCCGGGACAATTTTATGCACTTCCACAATCACCGCAAACCTTCAAGCAATTATTAATGGTAAGTGGTTACGACCGCTATTACCAGATTGTAAAATGTTTCCGGGATGAAGATCTGCGGGCCGATCGCCAGCCTGAGTTTACCCAGATAGATTGTGAAATGGCTTTTGTAGAACAGGAAGATATCCTGAACATGTTTGAAGGGATGATAAAATCGATCTTCAAAGAAGTAAAAGGCATTGACTATACCGAAACGCTTCAACGGATGACATGGGAAGATGCCATGTGGAATTATGGTAACGACAAGCCAGACATCCGGTTTGACATGAAAGTGCTAAACCTGAAAAAGCCTGCCACTGTTTATACGGATAAGCAAGATAGTGTTGCCTTAATAAGCGGCGTTGATTTTAAAGTGTTTGACGAAGCAGAAACAGTATTGGCAATTTCCGTTCCCGGTTGTAGTGAATATAGCCGCAAACAAACAGATGAGTTGACAGAATGGGTAAAACGTCCGCAGATAGGCATGAAAGGCCTGGTATTTATTAAAGTAAATGCCGATGGTACTTATAAAAGCAGCGTAGATAAATTTTACAGTGAAGAAAAACTGAAAGCCATTACTGCTGCAGCCAATGCAAAACCCGGCGATTTAATTTTAATACTGGCTGGTGCAGAAGAAAGAACAAGAAAAGCTATCAGCGATTTAAGAATGGAAATGGCAACCCGTTTAGGTTTAAGAAAAGATGATGTATATAAATTGCTATGGGTATTGGACTTCCCATTATTTGAATATGATGAAGAAGGAAACCGTTGGGTAGCCCGTCACCATCCGTTTACTTCACCCAAACCAACACAGATTGAAACCATGATCAATAACAATCCTGTTATTGACAATGCAGCCGAATACCTGAAACATCCGTATGCCAGTATAAAAGCTAATGCGTATGATATGGTTATGAATGGCAATGAGATCGGCGGAGGTTCAATCCGTATCCACCAGCGGGAATTGCAGGAAAAAATGTTTGCAGCATTGGGTATGGATGCGGCTGAGCAACAACATAAGTTCGGCTTCTTACTCGGCGCTTTTGAATTCGGAGCTCCGCCCCATGGTGGTATTGCTTTTGGCTTCGACCGTCTTTGTGCTATCCTCGGTGGCAGCGAAAGCATCCGTGACTTTATTGCTTTTCCAAAAAATAATGCCGGAAGAGATGTGATGTTAGATGCACCTTCTACAATTGATGAAAAGCAGTTTGAGGAATTGCAGATAAAGTTGAATTTGAAAAGCTAATTAGTAAGTAGCTGTTTCAAAACACTCGTCAACTTCTCCTCATTCGGCAACATCGCTTTTTCCAATCCCATATTCATTGGCACAGCTGGCAGGTTTAATGCACCTAACACTTCAACCGGTGCATCCAATGATTGAAAGCAACTTTTAGAAATGCGTCCGGCTAATGCTTCAGCAAAAGAATTGTTTTGCTGTTCTTCTGTAAGTACCAAGCATTTGCCATGTGCTTTTACTCTTGAAAAAATCAGTTCTTCATCCAGCGGAAATAAGGTACGCAAATCGACTACTTCTATTTGCTGATTAAAATTTTTAGCAGCCCCTTTGGCCCAATACACACCCATTCCATAAGTGATCACAACACAGCTCTCTCCGTTTTCGATTGATTTATCAGAAGCCTTTACTACAATATTTGCTTTGCCAAATGGCAGGATATAATCGTTGGATGGTTCAGCAGTTTTTGCCTCTTCGGTACCCGGCACTTTACTCCAGTAGAGGCCCTTATGTTCCAGCATCACTACCGGGTTAGGATCGTAGTAGGCCGCTTTCATTAATCCTTTCATATCCGCAGCGTTAGATGGATAAGCTACTTTAATTCCTTTTATGGAAAGGACAGTGGTTTCCACACTACCACTATGATAAGGCCCGCCGCCACCGTAGGCACCCACAGGAACCCGCAAGATCATTGACACAGGAAATTTACCACAAGTGAGATAACAGCTTTTAGAAACTTCTGTCACCAATTGATTAAACCCGGGATAAATATAATCTGCAAACTGAACTTCCACTATTGGCTTTAACCCTACTGCACACATACCAACAGTTGAGCCCACCACATAAGCTTCTTGTATTGCAGTATTAAAAACCCGGTGATCTCCAAATTGCTCTCCCAGTGTCGCTGCTTCACGGAATACTCCGCCCAATCTTTTTCCAACATCCTGTCCGTATAAAATAGCTTCGGGGTGTCGTTCCATTATTTCACGGATTGCAAATAGTGCAGCATCCACCATCATTATTTTTTCTGCGCCGGCTGGGCTTCTCTCCCCTTTCTCTTCTGTTATTGTTGTTGGCACAAACACATGGTCTCCTACCGTTGAAGGATCGGGTTCCGGTGCGGCCACTGCTTTTGTAAAATCAGCAGCCACTAATGCTGCCGCTTCTTTTTCTATTTGCTGTAAATCACTTTCTGCTACTCCCCTTTCCAATAATTTCCGGCGAAGTTTGGGATTAGGATCATGTTCTGAATGCTTCGCCCAATCTTCATCACTTCTGTAAAATTCTTTTCTAACACCACTTGTGTGATGGCCAAGCAACGGCACCTGTGCATGAACGAGGTATGGTTTTCTTTCCCGCCGTACAAATTCAACTACGTCTTTCATGACCGAATAAGAAGCTTCAAAATCACTACCATCTACCTGAACCCGGTTCATTCCTTTAAAACCAGCGGCAAATTCAAAAGCATTCATTGCCCTGGCTTCTTCTCCCGTAACACTTATTCCCCAGTTGTTATCCTGTATCAAATAAATGATCGGTAATTGTTTCAATACTGCGAATTGAAATGCCTCACTTACTTCTCCTTCTGTTATACTTGCATCGCCCAGTGAGCAGATAACGATAGCCCCTCCTTCAAAGTGGTTTGGGGAGGCTTCTGCTTCGGAGGCCAGGGAGGCCTTGTATTTTATCCCCTGTGCAATCCCTGTTGTTGGTATCGCCTGCATACCTGTGGCACTGCTCTGGTGGATCATCGTTGGCTTATCATGTCCCCGGTAATTAGGATGCGAATAATATTCACGGCCACCGGTGAAAATATCATTGCCTTTGGCCAGCAATTGCAGCATCTGCTCATAAGGTGTAAAGCCAAGACCCATGATCAAACTTTCATCCCTGTAATAAGGACTTACAAAATCCTGTGGTTGTAATTGAAAAGCTGTGGCTAATTGGATGGCCTCATGCCCTCTTGAAGTAGAATGGACATATTTACAAATGGACCGGTTGGCTTCATATGTTTCAGCCATTGTTTTCACCTGGCTCATTAAGCGGTAGGCCCGTAGTAATATAGTAGTATCAATCATGTAAGCAAACAATAATGCGCAAATTTATACTAAAGTCCTTCTTCATAAAAACAAAAGCCATCTGCGATGCAAATGGCTTTTATATAAGCAATTGGTCAGGTCTATTTTACTTCGAGGGTAAACATGCTATCGTCTTCAATAAAGCCTTCCAGTTCGTCTCCTACCACCACTTCACCTACACCGGCCGGTGTACCTGTAAAAATTATATCGCCGATATTGACGGAAAAATAATTAGAGATATAAGCAACTATCTTATCAAAGCTGTGGATCATGTTAGAAGAATTGCTCTGTTGAACCAATTCCTTGTTTTTATACATACAGAAATTGATATCCTTCTTGTTCTTAATATTTGTAAGCGGAATCCATTTGCCAATAACTGCTGAGTTGTCCCAGGCTTTTGCTTTTTCCCAGGGCAGGCCTTTTGCTTTCAGTTCGTTTTGTATATCCCTTGCTGTAAAATCAATACCGGCTGTTATAGCATCGTAATATTTACCGGCAAACTTATCCTGGATGTATTTACCATTCTTGCTGATCCGTAACACCAGCTCACATTCATAATGCAGCTCGTTAGTAAACTCGGGGTAATAAAATGGCGTATGCGGTTGAAGCAAGGCACTCTTAGGTTTCATAAAGATTACCGGTTCATCGGGAACCTCGTTGCCTAATTCTTCAGCATGTGCAACATAATTGCGGCCAACACAGAAAATTTTCATAAAAAGGGAGTGTTTTTAATAAATACATCGGATACATGAAAGGACTGTTCATCCCATATATTCAGGCCATCAATATGTCAATTGGATTTTAAAAAGTTAGGTCGGGCTGCTAAAGTAAGTAATCAATCTGATTTATCATAGTGAAAAGTCCTGATTATTTACCTGGTTCATGGCGGTTGCAATGCCCTGTACAGCAAAGGTTTCAATGGCTTCCACCGATTTATCAATTTTTAATTTAACCATTGGTTCTTCAGTACTCTTCCATTTGCTGAGTACAAAGTCTGCCTGGTGCCCCTTGGGGTAGTCATTCCCGATTCCAAATCGAAGTTTAGGATATTCCATAGTTCCCAATGTTTCCTGCAGGCTTTTTAACCCGTTATGCCCGGCATCACTGCCCGAGGGCCGTAACCTTAATTTGTTCAATGGCAATGCCAGGTCATCCACAATCACCAATACATTTCCAATGGAAATTTTTTCTTTATCCATCCAGTATCTTACTGCTTTACCACTCAGGTTCATATAAGTGGTGGGACAAATGCACACAAAATTTTTACCCTTCCATTTTACATCTGCTACGTAAGCAAGCCTGTCCACCCGGAAACTGGCTTCATGTTTTTGAACAAAAGCATTCACCACATCAAAGCCGATATTATGCCTTGTATGGGCATATTCATCGCCCACATTTCCCAAACCAACAATCAGGAATTTCATGCTGCTAATTTGCACTAATTAGTGATAATAAAAAAACCCGTCTCACCTGAGGCAAGACGGGTTTGAATTTTCTTTATTAAGATTACTTCTTTCCTTTTGCAGCAGCAGGTGCGGCGGCGGCAGGTGCAGCAGCAGGCGCAGCAGCCTTTGCAGCCGGTGCAGTAGTTGCTTCTTCCTGTTTCAATTGCCTTGTCAATACTACAGACGCAATAGGAATACGAGGTGAGTTCAGAATTTCGTAATGGTCAATTTTTACATCTTCTACCCTGATGTTACCATTCAACTCCAGGTTGTCAATGCTAACCTCAATCTGCTCTTTCAGGTATTTAGGAAATGTTTTTACTTTTAGTGATTTGATTTTGATAATAAGCTTACCACCATCTTTCACACCCTTAGAAGTTCCTACAAATTTCAAAGGAATTTCTGCAATCACTTTTTTATCCTCTACCAGTTCCAGCAGATCAATATGGATGAGTTTATCATCGATCTTATCAAATTGCAAATCCTTCAGGATAGTCCTGTAGGTTTTACCATCTAATATAACTTCTGCTACCTGGAAACTTGGTGTGTACACAAAATTTTTGAAAGCCGCAGCAGGAGCTGAAAAGCTGATTTCCTGCGGGCCGCCATAAATTACACCGGGCACCAGTTCCTGAGAGCGGAGTTGCCGGGTGGCTGTTTTCCCGAATCCGGTCCTCAGACTACCTTCGATCGTAATTGATTTCATTTTATTATTGTTTAATTGTTTACTTATCTCTCCGTTGCGAATGAATAAAGAGGCTGGTTATACTCTTGTTCTCATAAGCATTGCGGATGGCTACCGCAAAAAGTTCTGCTACACTCAACACTTTGATCTTTGTGCTTTCTTTCATCACTGGTATCGTATCACACACTATCAATTCCTCCAACACACTATTTTCAATATTCTCGTATGCCTTTCCGCTAAGTACCGGGTGAGTAATCAAAGCCCTCACACTTCTTGCTCCTTTTTCTTTTAAAAGACCTGCACTTTTTGCCAGCGTACCGCCTGTATCGCAGATGTCGTCAATAATTACTACATCTCTATCGGTTACATCACCTATCACCACCATGCTGGCAATCTCATTAGCCCGTTTCCGGTGCTTGTCGCAGATCACCATTTCTGCATTAAAATAACTGGCAATTTCCCTGATTCGGTTGGTTGCTCCTACGTCGGGGGCGGCAAAGGTAAGGTTTTCCAGCCTCAGATTTTCTATATAAGGGATAAAAACTGCATGACTGTCAAGATGGTCAACCGGTATGTCGAAATAGCCTTGTATTTGAGGTGCATGAAGGTCCATAGTGATAACCCGGTCTGCCCCTGCAGCTACTAACATATTGGCTACCAGCTTACTTCCAATGGCCACACGGGGTCGGTCTTTCCTGTCCTGCCGGGCATAACCATAATATGGAATTACAGCAATTACTTTGTCGGCAGAGGCCCTGCGGGCTGCATCAATCATTAGCAGCAATTCCATCAGGTTTTCGGCTGGTGAGAAAGTACTCTGCACAAGGAAAACATAATCACCCCTTACACTCTCAAGTATAATAGGGCTGATTTCCCCATCGCTGAAACGTTGGATATTCACTTTGCCCAACCTGGTACCATATTTCAAACAGATTTGTTCGGCTAACTGTTGTGAGCCGGTTCCGGAGAAAATTTTTGCAGTTTGCATGGTGTAGAAATGTGCGGCGAAGATATTACTCTCCCTTCAATCGACACCGGCTACTGGTAAAAATATTGACCCAGTATAATATTATTACCGGAGTGCTACTGAACCAACCAGGCTTGTGGGTTTTTCCAACGGAGCTGTTTCCTGGCTACCAATCTTGGCGGGCCGGGCATTACAACTGTAAAAAAGAGAAGAGCAGATAAAAATAGAGAATAATAAAGCCACCACATACAAGGCTGCAAAAAAGAGAATAGGGTGCAGGGAGCCCATGGGGGTAAAGGTCTTGGTTTTCATAGATACCAGATTTTTTAGTTTTTAAAGTTGGTTTCTGGTGGCTTGTTTATTTCTTACCACTTAGTGGTATTGATGAGATAAAAATATTAGCTATACTTGTTGTATGCAAGAGCACAAGTACTCAATTAAGCAGTGGGCAAAAGACGACAGGCCAAGAGAAAAGTTACTATTGAATGGTGCAGAAAATCTCAGCAATTCAGAGTTACTGGCCATCCTGATTCATAATGGCAGCAAAGAAAAAACCGCTGTTGACCTGGCCAAAGAAATTTTAAAACTTGGAAAAGATAATCTTGGGGAGTTAGGTAAACTATCAATAAAAGAACTGATGAAAATAAAGGGTATTGGTGAAGCCAAAGCTATCACCATTGCTGCAGCGCTGGAATTGGGAAGGAGAAGACAGGCTGCAGTTCCACTGGAGAAATTGGCCGTAAGCTCCAGTGATGATATTGCCCATTTTTTGCAAGCCAAACTTAAAGATTACCGCCATGAGGTGTTTGCGGTTTTATTTCTTAACCGGGCAAATAAGATAAATCACTTTGAAATAATAAGTGAAGGTGGTATCACCGGCACTGTAGCCGATCCAAGGGTAATACTCAGAAAAGCACTGGAAGAAGACGCTGTTAATATCATTCTTTGCCATAACCATCCCTCCGGCAGTCTGAAGCCGAGCCGTGCCGATGAACAATTAACAGCCAAAATAAAAGAAGCAGCCCGTTATCTTGACATTACTGTTCTTGACCACATTATTGTTAGTGAAGATGGTTATTACAGTTTTGCGGACGAAGGCCTGATATGAGTCAGTAGATATTAGTTGGGAGGCGGGAGATAGTAAAGTCGCTAAATTTATAAAATGTTTTATAGGACATTATAAAGACCTACTTGCATTTAAAAAGGGTTATGAGTTAGCTATGGAAATTTTCAACATCTCGAAGAGATTTCCGCCAGAAGAAAAATATTCTTTGACCGATCAGATAAGGAGATATTCAAGGTCTGTATGCACTAACCTTGCTGAAGCATACAGAAGAAGGCGATATAAAGACTATTTTACCAGCAAACTAAATGATTGTGAAACTGAAAATGCTGAAACACAAGTGTGGCTTGACTTCTCACATGATTGCAAATACATCACAACAGAAGAATACTCAAGTCTCACAACACAAAATGATGAAGTGGGAAAACTGATATGGTATATGATTAACAATCCCGACAAATTCCGTTGAAGAAGAAAAATCGGAGATTAAAATATTCTAACTCCGAACTCCTGACTTACGACTCCTGACTCATTAAGCTTGCGCAGTTGGTCCGCCAAAATTCATCGGTAGTTGTATTTCCTCTAAATCCTTAATAGCACCATTCACCGCTTCATACTTTTGGATATTTTCGGTGATGGCTTTCATAAAGCGTTTGGCATGTTGAGGGGTCAGTATAATCCTTGATTTCACTTTGCTTTTGGGTGTACCAGGCATCACATTTACAAAGTCAATTACAAATTCTGCATGTGAATGTGTTATGATAGCAAGATTAGCATAAGAGCCTTCGGCCACTTCCTCTGAAATTTCAATGTTCAGCTGGTTTGGTACTTCCTGGTGATCAGACATATAACAATATTAAATTAGTTATTCAGATAGTCAAATATTTTCTGAAGAGCTTCTTCGGGGTTTGCATTTAGCTCATCAGTATTGATTACCCCGGAAACATCCTTTATAGTTTTAAACTCTTTAGTGATACTACTGGAGTTGGGTTTCAGTTTTTTAATCGTCTTTGTTTCACTATCGGTATAAAAAAAATCAAAGAGCAGGTCAAATTGGCGAAGTTCAGATTGAACATAATTACTGGAGACATAGCCTAAATCAGATTTATATCTTTTGTACAAACTAAATCTTTTTCCTGCATAAATTTCTTTAAAAAATGCTTTCTCAGACGACCATAGGTGGGTTCCATAAACAAATTTTAATGGGTTTGTTATTCCGAGACTTTCGTTGCGATTCAAAACAAAAGAATCAACAGTACCCGGTCCTTTTACCAATGGCTTATCGGGATTAGAACTTGAATAAAACTCCACTTCCTGGTTGTAGGTGTTATAACTCAAAAAAACATTAAAAGCATTGGCTTCCTTTGAAAACAAATTTCCCTGGTTTTTTTCACCAAAGAGATAGGATGTCCCAACAACTTTGTAGGTTCCAATCAGCTTATACACACCATCGCCGGTTTTTTCCTTGATAAGTCGATTATAATTAAGAGCATTATCACCTACTGCACCGGGTGTTTGCCCTAAAACGACAGTGGTTACAAATAGTAGGGATAAAGGGAAGAATATTTTTTTATTTAAAATCATAATAAAGGGTGTTAGGATTATTATTGTTTATCAAAGTGTATATACATTTTAAAATCCCTTGTGCTGGTTCAATGAACTAACTACTTTACAAAAAGCTTCTTCAGGATTTGCGGCAAAATCATCATTCTTTATTTCACCGGAAAGATCTTTAATACTCTTAAACTCTTTTATAACACTGGTTGCATTGGGTTTAATTTTTTTAACCCCTTTACCCTCTTTGTCAGTATAATAATAATCATACTGCAGATCAAACTGGCGCAATTCTGACTGGGCAATATTTGTAGAAGAATATCCAAGATCAGATTTGTATTTTTTATACAGGTTAAAACGTTCACCTGCGCATACTAACTGGTAAAAACTTTTATCATTGGTACCAATATGAGAACCGAATATAAAATTCAAATCTTTTGCTATGCCCAGTTCCGTATTTTTTTGAATCGTAAAAGAATCTACTGTACCGGGCTCCCTCACCAATGATTTATCCGGGTTAGAAGTAGAATAAAATTCGACTTCCTGGTTGTAGGTATTATAGCTGACATAAATATTTAACGCCTTCGCATCAGGAGTGTACATATTTCCTTTATGATGCTCACCAAAAAGAAAAGGGCTGCCTATTACTTTATAAGGGCCAATTAGCTTAAATCCACCATCTGAAGATTGTTGCTGCAGCAGTTTATTGTGATTTAATGCCGGGTCAGTCCATCCCCTGCTGTCAGGTGTACGGGAAACCATAGTATTTGAATTAGCCGAAAGCGAAGTCACCATTGGTCCTTGTGCGATGACAATTGAAATACCGGCTGTTAAAAATAAAAAAAACACAAAGGCAATACGGGTAATAGTTTTCATCTCAACTAGTTTAAGAGATAAAGCTACTGAAAACTTTCGGGCAGGGCCTTGTATAATAATTAAAGGGATTGTTTGTTAACAATCCCTTTAAAAAAATCAGATATCAGTAAATCACTTATCTCGGTCCGAGATAAGTAAGTGTATCAGTGAATCCTCTTTGCGTCGGGTTATTATTGTAATAAAACTGCGCATAAATGATTTTAGCTACCGGGTCATAACGGCTGTCTGTTGCAGGTCCCATAGCCACTGGTAGTGTGGTTGGGTAAGGATACCAATCCCAGGCAGTCAACGCATTGGTAGCAAGATTAAAATAGAAGTTTGCTCCAAAGGAACCATAATAGCTTTGTCCACCTAAAATAGGGTGAGCAAATGCACCTGCATCTGGCCAGTACATAGTAACACTGTTAGGACCAGATGTCTGCATTTCTACAGTTACATTATAAGGTGCTGAATAATCTGGTGATGTCCTGTTATGGAAACCTCTCAGGTTATAGCGGCCATCATATTTGTTTTTAAGACCAATCTCGATAAACAGGTTCTTCAGGTTGCTGGCAATTTTATATCCACCAGTAACAGAAGTAATAACAACACCAATGCCATATGTTTGGTTAGGATCAAGTGTATTGGCATTAAGTACAGTAATAGGTACTTCACCATACCGCTGTCCTGCTGGTATTACAACAGTAAGAGGAATATTAAATTGAGCAGGGGGAAGTGCAAGAATGTTGGTACCATTTGCTGTATTGTAAGCCGTTCTCAGGCCATCATTTAAAGCAAGTGTGATCGTAATATCTGAACTCGCTGGAGTACCAGATTCCAGGTTTACAAATACAACTCCATCAATAGCTTGAGGAGCGGCGGAAAGATTAATACCCACCGTAAATTTTGCAGTAGCTGCCCGTGGAAACCCTACACCCGGAGGTTGGGTATCCGGATCGTTTATTCCGTATTCATTGTTATCAAAACCTTTGTCCTTAAGGCAACCCGTCATAACAACCGTTGTTGCAAGGATGGCTAAGATGAATGTTATTTTTTTCATGTTTCTGATTTTTTTTAATATGCTAATTTCGTTCAAATCCCAGAAGATCCGGCTGTACCTGGTAATTCCTGCAGGTGCGTTGGCTGGATTATAATTATACTCTGTTTGTGGGTATAAATAACGTACCGGAATTCTTGTCGTAGTATTCTGTGGTGCCACAGAAATGGTTGGACCAGGAGTAAATCCACCGCCATCAGCATATACAAAATGATCATTCGGGGCATCATTTGCTGTTGGTGTTGCAATGATATTTGTAGCAACCTCGGTATAAGGAACCCTTCTGTAATCTGTCCATATTTCAAGTGTATTGATCGCATTCAGGGCAAACCATTTTTGTGATAGAATGGTAAATAAACCACCCACAGGACCACCCGGACCTTGTGCAACACCGGCATAATCCACATCAGGATAGGTAGCATTTCCAGAAATATAACCGGCTGCTCCTGTTGCTCCTACAAAGTTGAAGCTTTCTTCTATAGCAGTCGTTAATAAAGCTGAAGCTGTTGGACCTGCTGTGATAATACCTCTCTGTCTTGCTTCTGCCTGCAGGAAGAAACTTTCTGCAGATGTCAGTATAGCCTGTGGTGAAGAATTTGTTCTTCCTACACCTGGTCCTATACCTGCAAGTTTTGGAGAAGCATTAGCGTTAATCGGAGGCAACCCATAAGGTACACCTACTAAACCATCTTCGCCAGCTACATAAAACCTAGGTCTGCGGGGGTCACCATCCCAGCCATAATAATCTATTCCCCACTTATTAGCACGGTAATAAACGTTATTTGCTGTTTGTGCACCTGCCGTAGTATTGATATACGTAGTGTAGAAAGGATTTGGTTTGTCTGCTACATAACCTGGTTGCACTTGTGCATTTTCCCCTACACCAAGAAAACCAGAACCTTCTGCCGTGATAATAGCCATTTCTGCTGCCTTATTTATACCTGCTACAGCATATGCATGGATTAATAAACGCAGCTTAAGGGTATTGGCAAAACGAACCCATTTCCCTTTATCGCCACCAAACATAATATCATTTGTAGCGATATTTTTATTTGGATTATTGGCAGTAACTACGGCTGCTTTGATTAAACCAATAGCAGTATCCAACTGGCGGAATAAATCCTTGTAGATATTAAGATCATCATCATAAGCGGGGGTTGGATTTCCACCGCCTTTCAATGCCTGGGTATAAGGAACATCTCCGTAAACATCCACAAGAATCTGGAAGTTTTGAGCTTTCATAATGCGGGCAATCCCTTCATAAAATCCGCCACCTGCTTGTCCGGCTTTTGACTGTACAATCTGGTAGTCATAATTGTTATCATAACAAGCATTCCAGATACCATTACCAAAGCCGGTAGTGATTTCATATGTTTCCTCAATTACGTTAGGAGCATACGTACCAGACCTAGCCCAGTAGCCCATCCAGTTCTGGATAGGGCCCCACTGTGAGGCAATGATGGTACCAGAAGCATGTAATGCAGCCGGTAACACAACATCATAGGTAACCGTACTGTCTGTAGGGTTATTGATGTTCTTGTTTATATTAAACTTGTTTTTGTTACAACCTGTAGCTGCCAGTATCATAATTGCGGCAACCGGGAGGATGTATATTATTTTTTTCAGTTTCATATCTCTAATGATTTAGTAGTTTATAGCTGGATGTTTAAGCTGGCACCAAATATTCTTGTAGGTGGTGTATTATCCAGACCACTAACACCCTGCGCATTGCCGGTTGTGTTTGAAAACTCTGGGTCAGTCCACTCGTTAGTTTTAGGCAAGAACATAAACAGGTTTCTTCCACTCACTGTGAATGTAGCTCCTTTGATTGCATTCTTGGTAAAGCCAAAAACTTTCGCTGGGATATTATAGCTCAGACTTACTTCCCTGATTTTCCAGAAATCAGCACTAACTATATAGTTGGAATTAGCTGCAGTGTTTACAGCCTGTGACCAGAAATTGTAGCCACCGCTGATTGTATAGATATCAGTATTCTCAACATATTTAGTTCCGTCGAAATAAGAAGAATTAGGGAAAATAAATGGTTGACGGCTGTTCTGTGCACTTCTCTTAGAAACACCAGAAAAGTCCATACCGTTACCGAGGTTACCGGTATAAATCTGTGCGCCGCCACGATAATCAGCTACAGCACTGAATGTAAGGTCTTTCCAGGTAACACTCAGGTTCAAACCAAGCAAATGGTTAGGCTGTGTATGACCGAAAGGCTTAATGGTTGGATCAACAGTTGGTAAACCACTTGTTTGGCTTACAACTACACGACCCTGATCATCTCTTACATAATCAGTCAACTGGAAAGTATAAGCTGGTTTGCCAACTATTACATAGTTGCCGTTACCAATACCTAACTGGTCAACACCTTCAATAATCTTAGTTACTTCATTAGTCTGGTAAGTGTAGTTCGCTTTAAAGTCTATTGAAACATTGCGGATTTTAACCAATGGAGTAAGTCTGAGGTCAAACTCTAAACCTTTATTGGTGAATGACGCAGCGTTCAACAAAGCACTTGTGAAACCAGTAGCACCGGAATACTGTACCTGTACAATCTGGTCAGTGTTGTCCTGTGTATATGCAGTAGCTTCAATATTGATACGGTTCTTTAATAAACCTAATTCAAAACCAACTTCCTTATTCTTTACAAACTCAGGAGTGTAGCTTGGCAAACGAAGTGTGTTGCCAGAAGTGTAACCCACCAATGTACCATACGGGAAACCACCACCTAATCCATAAGTGTTTTCCAGAGATTGTGCACCAAGGTTTACATTACCTGTTTTAGAAATAGCTCCACGTAATTTCAGGTAAGAAACAACTTTGCTGTTCTTAATAGCCGGGATAGCTTCACTTAACAATAAGGATAAGCTTGTTCCTGGATAAAAGAATTTAGCATTCTTAAATCCATTTGGATCGTACGGGCTAAATAAACGGCTGTTGATATCATAGCTTCCTGTTACTTCCAGGAAAGCCCAGTTATTAAAGCCTACTGATACTTTACCGAAGAAACGGCCAAGTCTTGACTTGGTTGTATTCTCACCGGTAAGATTTGAAGTCAAATCACCTTTACGACCGATGATATTAAATAATTCTGGGAAAGCAAGGTTATTGCTACCTACGTTAATCTGGCGGCTGTTGTCTTCACGGAAAGATTGACCAAGTAAAGACTCCACTTTAAATTTACCGAAAGTATTACGGGTAGTAGCAAAAAACTCAGAATTGATACGGCTTGAATTAAAGCCCAAATCCTGAACCTGTGCAACGATATCGCCAGAAGAAGCAATCGCTTTGTTGGCTTTTGAAAAAGCATTATAGGTATAAGCACCAGCAGTAGCTTTTTGGTTAGTGCTTGAAATAGTAGCACCCAACCTGTACGTAAAGCTCAGCCAGCTGTTAGCTTTAAAATTTAACTCCACATTTCCGAATACATCTTCAGTTCTTCCTTTAGCCCTGAAGTTATCAATCATGAAATAAGGGTTAGAATAATAGTCATTGAAAAAATAATTAGGATTAGCCCAGTTGATGTTACCATCACTTCCTGTTTCACCACGCCAATCTTTGAAACGGGTAAGAGGAATCTGCATCGGTGTGTTGATCAGGTTCCAGTAAACAGTATAGTCACGGCCATTACCAAAGCTGGAACCGGCAGTAACATCATAATTACCTTTTGTATAGTTAACACTGTAAGATGCTTTGAACTTAGTACCATATTCTTTATTAGCAGCCATACGAACAGAAACCCTGCGGTTTACATCTTTTGGCATGATACCCTGAATCAAAACATTCTGTGCACTCAGGTAAAAATCACCTGTAGAGAAAGAAACGTCAGTCTGGTTAGTGATACCAGTATTCCAGAATTTTAATTTTTCTTTTGGACGGGCAATGTATTCTGTGAGGTATTGTTCACCTCCAGGACCATCACGACCAATTTGACGAAGTGAACCATCAAACTCATCTCCATAGCACTGGTTCTCGATTGGGTCATAAACACCATATCCAAATGCATCTACTGATGAACCCGATCCAAATTGAGTTTGGAACTCAGGCATATAAGAAACTTTTTCTACCTGTACAGTGTGTGATACGCTAACCTGTGGTCTTGTGCGGCTACCTCTTTTAGTAGTAATTACCAACGCACCGTTTGCTCCATCAGGGCCATAAATAGCAGTAGCAGAAGCAGACTTAAGGATAGTTACATCCGTAATGTCGTTAGGGTTGATAGAACTCAGGTAAGACAAGGCGATGGGCACACCATCTAAAATCAACATCGGCTGGTTGTTACCAGTCAATGAACGGATACCACGAAGTGTAATACGGGTATCAGCAAATACGCCATTGTTAACTGTCTGAACGTTCAAACCAGATACCTTACCAGTTAAACCATTTTGAAGGTTTACTGATTTAGCCTGGGTCAGTTCTGCTGCCTTTACTTTAGACACAGAATAACCCAATTCTTTTGGCTGACGACTTTGACCGAGAGCAGTTACAACTACCTCTGTACCGGCGATAATGATCGTCTTTACAGAGAAATTAATTGTACTTCCGGCACCAACGGTTGCTTCTGAAGATTCCATACCTGAGCTCGATGCTACAAGAATATCTCCAGTTTTAGCCAAAATGCGGAACTGGCCGTTGTTATCGGCCGATACACCTGTACGACTACCTTTAATAGTTACAGATGCATTGGGCACTGGTTCGCCCTTTTCGTTGGTCACCGTACCGGTAATCGTCCGGTTTTGACCAAATGCTAATGCAGCAAACAGCATTAACATCGTAAACAGTGATGCGATTTTTCTCATGTTAACGTTAATTTTTAAAATTTAAAAGCTTTGATTATCAAGGGAAACCGTCAATTTTCAGTGGTAAGGATACTATTCAAAGACATGAATGCCTTTAAAATTGCTGCCGCAAGGTAATTTTTTTTTTAACAATTACTTAAATCGGGGTCAAAAAAATTAAAATCTCTCTTGAATTTCAAAATGTTGATTATAAAATCAACCTGGCTTGCAATTTTACTTCTGTTCTCCGGCTGCCTTGAATTTCGTCGAGGCCTGAACCAACCGTATTCCTGTTTTTGTAGATAGTTTGTGCCCAACGTAACCAGAAAGACAGCTTTTTGGTTAAATCATAATTTAAAGTGAGATAATACCGGAACCCTTTATCGGAGAAGGCGGGAATGGAATAGCTATATAAAACATCATTCTCGTAGGCGTATATCCTTGAATTATAACCATCTGTCTCAAAATATTGCAGTCTGAGCACCCCTGATATGGGTTTCATCATGGGCTTGTAGATAAAATCAAAGAAAGACAGAAACCCGTTTTCCTTGTTTACTCCTTTATTATCATACCACAAGAGCTCTATCCTGTTCCTGACTGAAAAAGAAGTGTTGAGTTTGTAGCTGATTTGTGTCCTCCAGCTTTTTTTGGGGATAGTAGCCAGAAAATTGGTAACGCTAACATTATCCGGCTGATTGGATTGCTTTGTCTCTGTTCTGAAGCGGGTATATAACTCTACTTGTCTGTTGGGTGTATAAGTTAGCTGGGCCAGGTAATCTTTTCCGTGGCTTGGCGCATCGACCAGGTATTTCAGCCAGGGAAATTTATATATGTCTCCATACAAATCAAATCGCCAGCCTATTGCCGGACGAATGGCTATACCAACATAAAACCCTGTTTCATTAGTAGGATAAGTACTTTCTGTAAAAGCATTACCATTTATAGCCTGGTAGCCTTTGCTGATTGTACGCTGTACAAAAGAAACATCTACTCTCGGGTCCACACTTAATAATAATCCATTAATAAAAGCTATATTGAAATTTTTATCTGCTGCAGCTTCACCAAAAAAATGGAGGTTCTTATAAGTATAGCTGTAATCAATACTCAGGTTATACCATTGCCTTCCGCTGATGGCATACAAATTATACGGCTCATCTCTTTTTATGATTGGTAGAGAAAACCGATAATGAATTCCGTTTACACCCACCTGCCATTTATTCCCCCTGTATAAAATATTTCCGCCCAAAGCTGTTTGTGTCAGATTGTTCCTGTCTTCTACTTCACTATTTGTTCTATGATAGCCAGATGTAAGAAAAGAAGAAACAAAATCTTCATTGTTTACCGTATCAGCAACAAAATTTCCACCCAATCTGCGAAATGATACAAACGCAGTTGACTCAAACCTTCCTTTCTTAATTGTAATACCAGCTCCCCGATGAAAATAAAATTCTCCGGCTGAACTATACGGACGAAGTGTTGCCGACTGCCGCTTTACTCCCATTACATCCACACTTTTTTTAAAAGCCAGCCCCTGCCATTGAATTAAACCCTGCCCCATGTTTACTGAAAAATCTCCCAATGCCAGTGATTGTATAATACCAATCTTTCTTGCGAACAAATGAAAAGAATAAAAATCAAATCCTTTTTTCTGGGCGCCTTTCAGGAATTGTTCACCTGCATCCTTATCTCCCACCAGGCCATACTGTAATAAATTTTTATACGTATACCGGTAACGAAAAAAAATTCTTTGCGGGCTGCCAAGATATTTTGTTCCCGATGTTGATTTGTCGAAGCCACTGGCCTTCTCCAGTACCTGTGATACCCGCAACAATAAACTATGATCGCCTTCGCTAAATCGCTGACCTGCTTCCTTTGCTAACGAAACTGGTGCAGCCGTTGTAATAAAAGGCAGAATTTTACGGATAGTACTTACATCCCAGGACGGTATTGCCTGTAATTCATACACACTGATAAGCTTACCAAATAAATTCCGGTAAGAAATAAGATTAGCAATCTGTAAATCATTTATTATTCTTAATTGCTTTAATTCATCTGCATCAGCGTTGTTCAAATTGATCGGGTTTCGCCTGAACTGCTCCAGCTCCTGTAAATAAGTATCATCTTCTGTTTCTCCCTGGTCTGCATCCGTCAGGTTCTCCAGTTGTTGCTCTGTACTCACTGGTATTTCTTGTGAAAAAATGTTAGTAGCATAGTGAGTAGTACATATTATCAATAATATCGTCATCCATCTTTTCAATTGGCTGCTTTAAAATTGAACAGTATCAATACACCTGGCGTAACGCCTAATTGCGGATGATAACTGGTTGTAATATCCAACCGAAATGTTTTTACTGTTAACCCCAAACCTACCCATGCAGAAGAGGTGGCAGACGACATACCGGCTCTTACCAGTAATTGCGGAATAAACTTGTATTGAAATCCTGCATTCACATTTACCGGTTGGTCTTCTTCCTTTTCAATCTCCGCACTTACCAAAAATTTTTCGGATGCATCATAACCTATTCCGAAACCATATACAGATGATAATTTTTCTTGCTGGTCTTTGCCAAATTTGCCTCCCACCGGATTATTAATATGAACGCCGGCATGAAGTTTTTCGGTTATATGCAGCACGGTGCCCAATTCAAAACTGACAGCGGAAGCATTTCCATAGCTATTAATCCGGATGCCGTTATAATTAAGTTGAAGACCCACATCAATTTTACTACCCAGCCTCCTGGCATAGGCAAGGCCAAGTTGTGTTTCATTATACTCAGTAAATCCGGCATAATTGGCTTTCAACCCAAAATTGCCCGAACTGGTTGGCAATCCAATGGCAGCAGTATAATTATTTAATTCACTCAGCAAAAATCTTCTTTCGCCATAAATACCTGCTGTAGCATTTTTTAATTGTGCCAGCGAAGCCTGGTTGGCCATAAAAGAAAATACATCCACATGATGTAAACTATAAGCACCAAAACCTGTATAACTGGCTGCCAGTGGCCGGCGGAGTGTTTGTGCCTGCATAAAGTAGTTGCAGAACAATAAAGCAGCAAGCAAAATAATTTTTCTAAACAAGCAGTATAATTTGTCAGAAAGTTACAAGGATACTGTTTGGAAAAAAAATAAAGATTCCTTCTTCTGATACGGAGACCGTCAGACAAATCATACCTTTGCGCCATGCAAATTTTAGATGGAAAAAAAGCCGCACAGGCAATCCAGAGTGAATTAAAAATAGAAGTAGCAGAACTCAATGTAGACGGCAAAAAAATTCCTCACCTCGCCGCAATATTAGTAGGAAATAACGGAGCCAGTGAAACCTATGTAGCGGCCAAGGTGAAAGCCTGTGCAGAAGTTGGTTTTAAATCAACATTAATAAGATTGGATGCTGATATTTCGGAAATGAAATTGCTGGACGCCGTAGAGAATTTAAATAATGACCCGGATGTGGATGGAATACTCGTACAGCTTCCATTACCCAAACACATTTCAGATGAAAATGTAATCAATGCGATCGACCCGGATAAAGATGTGGATGGATTTCACCCGGTAAATGTGGGTAAAATGCTGCAGGGGATGCCCACTTTTGTCCCGGCAACACCGCATGGAATTATGTTACTCCTCGAACATTACAAAATTGAAACAAAAGGGAAACATGCGGTAGTAGTTGGCCGTAGTAATATTGTAGGCAGGCCTATGAGTGTCTTATTAAGCAGTAATACAAATCCCGGCAATTGTACTGTTACCATTTGTCATTCACAAACAAAAAATATAAAAGAGTTTTGCCTGCAAGCGGATATTATTGTAGCAGCATTGGGCAAGCCGGAATTTGTTACCGCAGACATGGTAAAAGAAGGCGCCGTTGTTATTGATGTAGGCATCACAAGACTGGAAGACAGTACCAGGAAAAGCGGATATAAATTAAAAGGCGATGTAGCATTTGAAACGGTAGCACCGAAATGTTCATGGATAACACCCGTACCTGGTGGAGTTGGACCAATGACGATTGCCGCACTGATGAAAAACACTTACCGTTCCTGCATGATGAAGAATTAATACAAGCAGGAATATCAGTAAGATTAAAAGGATTCTGAAGAAATGAGTTTACAAACAACATCGGCTATTTCATTTCCCGTAATGGAGCATTTTTATACCTTACAGGGAGAAGGTTTTCACCAGGGTAAAGCTGCTTATTTTATCCGGCTTGGCGGTTGTGATGTAGGTTGTGTGTGGTGTGATGTAAAAGATAGTTGGGACGCTGATAAACATCCTGCATATAGCATCCAGGAATTATTATCCGAAGTAAAAAAAACACCGGCACAAATTGCAGTGATCACCGGCGGAGAACCTTTACTACACAATTTGGATGAACTAACAGAGGAATTTCAGGAAGCCGGAATAAAAATGCATATCGAAACATCAGGTGCCCATCCTTTAAGTGGTTTATGGGACTGGATCTGCCTTTCTCCCAAGAAATTTAAAGCCCCGTTAGAACCTATACTACACCTCGCCAATGAATTAAAAGTTGTCATATTCAATAAATCAGATTTTGAATGGGCAGAAAAATATGCAGCACTGGTTTCTCCTTCCTGCAAACTTTACCTGCAACCTGAATGGGATAAAGCAGCGCAAATGACCCCCTTCATGATCGAATACATTAAAGCCAATCCTCAATGGCAACTTTCACTGCAAATTCACAAGTATATTAATGTACCATAAGCAACCCTGTCAGTATTATTTTCTTCTTCCTGCCGGAATAAAATTTGATTTAGCTTCGTTATAGTAAAACGCAATTTCCTTTTCATGAAAAAACTGGTCTTTTTTATCCTTTCATTTTTAACGCTTCAATTTTCCTTTGCACAATACGACCCGGGAAAAATAAATAAGAAAGCCGTTGCCTTATTTACCCAGGCAATGGAACGGATAGATGATGGAAGCCTTACCAATGCAGCCGGACTTTTGCAACAGGCTATTGAAACAGATAAGAATTATGTAGAAGCTTACCTGGCCCTTGCAGGAATTTATGGAAAACTAAAAAACCATACTAACAGCATCAGCCAATATGAAAAGGCGATGGCGATAGATTCAAATTATACTATAGATTATAATCTTGCTTATTCTATTCAACTGGCAGGTGTTGGTGAATTTGAAAAAGCCCTGGATGCTCTAAATGAATTGCTGACCAAAAAACCACCGAAGAATCAAACAAGTCTTGAGTCAGCCCAAAGAAGAAAAAAGTCTTACGAGTTTGCTGTAGACTATGCAAAAAATAATGCAGTTAAGAATTATGTATTTGCGCCGCACAATATTGGCGGCAATATCAACACAGCTGAATCAGAGTATTTTCCTTCACTAACTATTGATGGAAAAGAACTGGTTTTTACAAGAAGATTAAAAGGCGTAAACGAAGACTTCTACTATAGCAAATTAAAAGCAGGTGAGTGGGATTTGGCTAGGCCACTAGAAGGTGATATCAATACACCGATGAGTGAAGCAGCGCAAAACATTTCTTCGGATGGTCAATGGTTAGTTTTTACAGCTAACAACCGGGACAATAGCTTTGGTAATTATGATTTGTATATTTCTTATTTAACACCCAATGGCTGGGGAGAAGCCACCAACCTGGGTGGCCGTATCAACACTGATCAGTGGGATGCACAACCTTGTTTGTCGCCGGATAAAAAAGATTTATACTTTGCCAGCCGGAGATTAGGCGGCTATGGCGGTAAAGATATTTATGTATCTCATTTGCAAACAAACGGCAGGTGGAGTGAACCTGAAAATATGGGTCCCGGCATCAATACTACGGGTGATGATGAATGTCCTTTTATCCATGTGGATAATCAAACATTATATTTTGTATCCAACGGCTGGCCAGGCTATGGAGGAAATGATTTGTTTGTAACCAGAAAAGGTATAGACGGTGTTTGGGAAAAACCAAAGAACCTGGGCTACCCTATCAACACCATCTATGATGAAGGAACACTTTTCATTGCTGCGGATGGTAAAACCGCTTATTATGCCAGCGACAGAAGTGATTCAAAAGGGGGGCATGATATTTATAATTTTGAATTACGAGAAGATCTTCGCCCCAACAAAACATTATGGGTAAAAGGAAAAGTCTTTGACAAAAAAACCAACACTGGCTTATCTTCTTCGGTTGAACTGATTGATTTATCCTCGAATAAAACCATCTCTAAAATTCAGACGGATGAAACTGGAAATTACTTTCTGACATTACCAGTGGGAAAAGATTATGCTTTCAATGTAAACCGTAAAGGCTATTTATTTTTTTCCGATAATTTTTTAATGGCTGACCGTTCACCCGACTCTATCTATGAAAAAAACATTGCACTGCTGCCGATTGAGACCAATGCAAGTATTGTATTAAAAAATATTTTCTTCGATGTTAATAAATTTGAATTGAAGCCAGCTTCACAGGCAGAGCTTGATAAGCTTATTCAATTGCTCCTCGACAACCCG
Source organism: Chitinophagaceae bacterium (assembly GCA_016719015.1). GTDB lineage: Bacteria > Bacteroidota > Bacteroidia > Chitinophagales > Chitinophagaceae > JJ008. The sequence continues at coordinate 106,002 of JADKAZ010000004.1, read as the reverse complement.
TCTTTAAAAATTGAAATCAGCGGATACACAGATAATGTGGGCAAACCGGCAGACAATCTTTTACTTTCTAATAACAGGGCAAAGGCTGTAGTTAATTATTTAGTCAGCAAAAATATTTCGCCGCAACGCCTTACCGCCAAAGGCTATGGAGAAACCAAACCCCTGGCAGATAATAAAACAGAAGATGGAAGAGCCTTGAACCGGCGCACCCAAATGAAAGTCGTTAGCCAATAATCCGGAGTTCTCTTATATTTGATTTTTCCAAAAATTCAGTATGGAATCAGAACTTCTTTATCAACTGGCCTTAACCTTTGTTCCCAACATCGGACCTGTGCAGGCAAAAATTCTGTTACAGCATTGCAATGCGGAAGAGGTTTTTCATGCAAAGAAATCGTACCTGGAAAAAATTGAAGGCATCGGCCCTGTAAGAGCCGCTTCGATTGCTGCTTTTAAAGATTTTTCAAAAGTGGAGGACGAAATAAAATTTATTGAGAAGTATAAGATTAAACCGCTTTTCTTAACAGATCCTAATTATCCGAAACGATTACTGAATTGCTATGACTCTCCCACCCTTCTATATTATCGTGGTGACGCAGATTTAAATGTCCCCAAGATTGTTGCCATCATTGGCACAAGAAAACATACGGATTATGCCAAACTGGTTACAGAAAAACTGGTAAAAGAGTTAACTGCACAAAACATAACAGTAGTCAGCGGTCTTGCCTTTGGTGTGGATGCAATAGCCCACAAATCAGCTGTCAAAAACGGTTTACCAACAGTGGGTGTGCTGGCACATGGTCTGGACCAGATTTACCCGGCTGAACATGCAGGACTTGCCAGGGACATGATAAAACATCACGGTGGTTTGCTGACAGAATTCAGGAGTAAGTCAAAACCGGATAAACATAATTTCCCCACCCGCAACAGGATAGTTGCAGGGATGAGTGACGCTACTATTGTAATCGAAACAGAAATTAAAGGTGGTAGTATGATTACGGCTGAACTGGCTAACAGTTATAATAAAGATGTTTTCGCCTTTCCGGGAAAAGTAACAGACAGTAAAAGTACCGGCTGTAACTATCTTATTAAAAATAACAAAGCCATGTTGCTTACTGATGCAGCTGAACTGATGCAGGTAATGCAGTGGGAAGACAAGACAAAGAGCAAAAAAGAAAAAAGGAGTCAACGAGAACTTTTTATTGAAATGACCACAGAGGAAAAAGCAATTGTCGCCATTTTAAGAGAAAAGGAAACAGCCCATATAGATGAGATTAATGGCAAAAGTGGATTGAGTAGCAGTGCAGTGGCTGGTGCAATGCTGAACCTGGAATTGCAAGGGGTCATTTCCTCCAAACCAGGTAAAATGTATAGCCTGACCTAAATGAAAAATCATTTTTCCCGTTTCACTCAGGAATATATCTTTGCACATGGCAATAAGAAATTCCTCCCCCAAAAAAGTATCCAACCAATTTTTCGGTGAAGGCTTAACCTTCGATGATGTGCTGCTGATGCCCGGCTACAGCCAGGTATTACCCCGGGATGTTGAAATTAAAAGTCAGCTTACCAAAGAAATTACGCTTAATGTTCCCCTGCTCTCCGCAGCTATGGACACGGTTACAGAAGCGGCTCTTGCTACTGCCCTTGCAAGAGAAGGTGGCCTTGGCATCCTGCATAAAAATATGACCATTGAAAAGCAGGCTGAACAGGTACGTAAAGTAAAAAGAAGTGAAAGCGGATTGATAATAGACCCGGTTACACTTTTAGCAGATGCTACCATCGGCGATGCATTAAAACTGATGCGGGAAAACAAAATTGGTGGTATTCCTATTATAGATAAGAATGGTAAATTAGTTGGCATCCTTACCAACCGTGACCTCCGGTTTGAAGACAACCCGAAGAAAAAAGTGAGTGAAGTGATGACCAAAGAAAATCTCTACACAGCACCGGAAGGCACCGACTTGAAAAAAGCAGAACAACTTTTCAAAAAAACAAAAGTTGAAAAATTACCCATCGTTAACAAGCAGGGAAAACTAACCGGCTTATTTACCTACAGTGATATTTTGAAATTAAAAAGTCACCCCAATGCGGTGAAAGACCAGTTTGGTCGTTTGCTGGTTGGTGCCGGTGTTGGCATCACCAAAGATTTATTAGACAGAGTTGCTGCATTGCAAACTGTCGGTGCGGATGTTATTGCATTGGACAGTGCACATGGCCACAGCAAAGGAGTGATTGCTGCATTAAAAGATGTAAAAAAGAATTTCAAAAATATAAATGTCATTGCCGGCAATGTGGGAACTGCCGCCGGTGCTAAAGCATTAGCAGATGCAGGTGCGGATGCAATAAAAGTTGGTATAGGGCCCGGTTCTATTTGTACTACCCGGATTGTTGCCGGTGCAGGTGTTCCGCAACTCACTGCCATCATGGAGGCTGCTTCCGCATTAAAAGGAAAAAATATTCCGATCATTGCCGACGGTGGTATTCGCTATACCGGTGATATGGTAAAAGCATTGGCTGCCGGTGCTAATTGTGTGATGATGGGAAGCATTTTTGCCGGTACAGAGGAAAGTCCGGGAGAAACAATTATTTATGAAGGAAGAAAATTCAAAGAATACCGTGGTATGGGTTCACTTGGTGCCATGGCAACTGGCAGCAGTGATCGTTATTTCCAGGAGGTAGAAGAAGATGTAAAGAAATTTGTACCGGAAGGTATTGAAGGTCGTGTAGCCTATAAAGGTTTTTTAAAAGAAGTTGTGTATCAATATACCGGTGGATTAAGGGCGGGCATGGGATATTGCGGTGCCGCTACCATTGAGGATTTACAAAAAGCAACGTTCGTAAAAATAAGTAATGCCGGTATGAGAGAAAGTCATGCCCATGATATTGAGATAACAAAAGAAGCGCCGAATTATAGCAGGAGATAAAAGTTGGTTGATTGGGAAAATGGTTAATTAGTTAATCAGGCTGCTCAAGGTAAAAACCGAACCTAATCAACTAATTAACCAATCAACCAGTATCCTACTCTTCCACCACTTCAAATACAATCACCTGTTTGTGATAAGCCTTTACGGTATAACCTGCCGCTATAGCAGGTTGCCATTTCGGAGCTTTCTTTAATACTCTTACAGCTTCTTCTTCTACTCCATAGCCATGATTAGTGAGAGCTTTAATATCACTCACATTTCCCTCCTTATCCACTACAAATTGCACCACCACACTGTATCGTCCGGGGCCGGCACCATTATTAACCGGCGTTTCAGCATTCAAATTTGTTTGCAAAAATCTGACCCAGTTGCCTTCGAATTTTGCGGGCACATCAACGGTTGTTCTTATTTCATCATCTTCATTCGTAATTTTTTTATCGAGGATGCCGGTACTGCCCCCAATTTCTTCAGGTGGACTTGCGGTAAAAATGTGTGGCTTCCCTTTTATCGTTTCCAGGCCAATTAAGGAGCTATCCAAATCTGCAACGGAAGGCGGCGGGTCCGTAAGAATTTCTTTATCTACAATTTTCGGCTCAGTAAATTTTTGTGTTTGTGTCGGCTCCACCTGTGGTTTCACTTCAGGCTTCGGTAATTCTTCCGGTGGTTTTGTTTCTTCAAACGCTGTTAACACAACACCCGGCGTTGCATTACTTATTATCGCATCTTTTTTATAAGAATTTGCAAGTGTCGTAATGGTCAATACTAATGCAACAATAGAAATGGTAAGTGATAAAGCCACTTTTGTTCTTTGCGAATCATTTTTCCGAAGTTCATAAGCCCCGTACTCTTTGTTACGGCCGTCAAAGATGAGGTCTATCAGCGAGGCTGATAAAATTTTGTTGGGTTTCATGGTTTATACTTTTCAATGAGATTGAAAAGCATAATCTTTCCATAATTTTTTTAAGAATTCAAATTGTATTGAATATTGTTATGCTGCGCAACAAGCTCTATTTTTACATAAATCAATTTGTTTGAAGCGTTTCATCAATCTTTATATAGCCATCGCCAGCGGATTATTACTCTGGGCTGCCTGGCCAGTATCACCACTTACCTTTTTAATTTTTGTGGCCTGGGTTCCGTTGCTTTGGTTAGAATCAAAAGTAGAAAGCCGGAAAAAATTTTTTTTGCTTACGTATGTTACCATGTTCATCTGGAACGTAGCCACCACCTGGTGGATATGGAATGCATCACCACCGGGCGGGGTCGCTGCTTTCCTGGCGAATAGTTTATTAATGTGTTTGCCCTGGCTGGGATTTAAAATTGCTAAAAAATGGCTGGGTGAAAAAATAGGTTATATATCCCTCATTGCTTTCTGGATGTGTTTTGAATATATCCATTTACAGGATTGGGGATTAAGCTGGCCCTGGCTGACGTTGGGAAATTCTTTTGCCACACATCCTGAATGGGTGCAATGGTATGAATACACCGGCACCAGTGGCGGAACATTATGGATACTGGTGGTGAATATTTTTCTTTTCCTGCACATCAAAAATAATTTCTACAAAACAAGTTCAAAGACCTATAAAAATTTATTCGCTGGCATACTACTCCTGGTTTTACCAATTGCCTTTTCATTGTTTGGTAATACCCGTACAAAAATGCCCGGAACAAATTCAAATATTGTAATCGTACAACCAAACATTGACCCTTATGAAAAAGTTTCAGAAGCAGCTGGTTCATTTGAAGCACAACTGCAAAAATTAATTGCTATCAGTGAAAAAGAAGTGGATGACAATACTGCATTGATACTTTGGCCGGAAACAGCTTTATATACTGCCTCCCGGATTGATGAAGAAGGATTGAAAAAAAATTATTTCCTGAATCCTTTATGGAGTTTTTTGCAACGTCATCCCAATGCTTCTCTATTTACTGGTATTGAAAGCTACCGGATGATGAATGCTAAAACAAAATACTCTGAAGACTTCAATGGACAATTTTTTGAAACATACAACGGCTCCATGGTAATTGATAGTTCCGGTGCCCAATCCTTTTACCACAAGTCTATGCTGGTGCCCGGCGTGGAAACATTGCCTTGGTTCTTAAAGTTTATTGATAAGTGGTTTGCAAAATTTGGTGGTACTACCGCCGGCTATGCCAAACAAAGTGAACGAACAGTACTCGATGCAAAAGGTGGTTTTAAGATTGCTCCTTCTATTTGCTATGAGAGCATCTATGGGGAATTTATGAGTAAGTATATCCGCAATGGAGCCAATCTCATTTGCATTATTACCAATGACGGCTGGTGGAAGAAAACTCCCGGACATAAACAACACATGAATTATGCAAGACTGCGGGCCATTGAAACAAGAACCTGGGTGGCAAGAAGTGCCAATACCGGCATCAGTTGTTTTATTGACCCTTACGGAACGGTAATCAATCCACAACCATACAATACTGCTGCAGCAATCAAACTGCAGATCAATCCCACGAACAGGAAAACATTTTATGTACAGTATGGTGATATCCTGTCGAAAATAATGGTGGTGCTAAGTATTCTGCTTCTTGGCTGGAATATTGCTCTAAAAGTGCTGACAAAATTTTTTAAGAAGAAATTCCCCGCATTACAAACAAATCATGATTAAAGAAATACAGGTACAAGGAAAGAAAATTGTTTACCAGGTCATTGGTAATGGTAAACCCGTTATACTCATTCACGGCTTTGGAGAAAAAGCTGATGTATGGAACAACCAGGTGGATTATCTACAAGACAAATTTCAACTTATCGTTCCAGACCTGCCAGGCAGCGGATATTCTGAAATGATAGACGATATGAGTATGGAAGGAATGGCGGAAGTAATAAAGACAATTATAGAAACAGAGTCTCAAATCCCCTCTGCGGAGGGCAGGGAGGCCTGTATTATCGGTCACAGTATGGGCGGTTATATCACCCTGGCATTCGTGGAAAAATATCCTGAACTGGTATCCGCCTTTGGTCTTTTTCATTCCTCTGCATTTGCTGACAATGAAGAAAAGAAAATCACCCGGCAAAAGGGAATTGATTTTATTAACCAGCATGGTGCCTTTGAATTTTTAAAAACCGCTACCCCCAATCTATTTTCGCCATTAACTAAAGATGAACAACCCGGATTAATAGAGAAACAAATAGCCGGCCTGCACAACTTTTCGCCCCATGCACTCGTTTCGTATTACGAGGCGATGATGAAGCGACCGGACAGGACAGAAATATTACGTAACACTACTGTACCTGTGCTGTTTATCATGGGAAAATACGATGTTGCCGTTCCTATAGAAGATGGCCTGAAGCAATGCCACCTTCCTGAAAAATCGTACATTCACATTCTCCATAATTCGGGGCATATGGGTATGCTGGAAGAGCCTGAGAAATGCAACGGCATTTTGGAGGATTTTTTGCTGGAAATATAAAATTCAATTTTCGACCAATCCGATCAATGAAACGTTTTTTAATTGCGATAACAACATTTCTGCTTTTATCAGCCCCCTCACAGGCTGCGCACATTAAAGGCGGATTTTTTACTTATGAATATTTAGGGCCGGGTACTGGAACAAATTTGAGATATAAAATAACACTCACAATATACATGTTATGTACAGCCGGTGGGCTTCAAATCTCAGACCCAATAAATTTTTCCATTTTCAACCCGCTAACAAACCAATTGGTTGTAAATCCAAGCGTTTCCAAAACCAATGAGTATCTGCTGAGTAAAGTATACGATGAACCTTGTATATCCGGAAATCAGGTTGCTTGTTATTATAAAATTGTTGTTTATGAATTAGCTTCAATCGAACTGCCGGCTACTCCCCAGGGATATATAGTTGCTTATCAAAGATGCTGCAGGATACCTGGTATCAATAATGTTTCAGGAAGTGGTAATGTTGGTAATACTTTCACTGCTAGAATACCCGGAACTGCCACAGCTCCCGGCGCAGAAATAAATAGCAGTCCTTCATTTCTTATTAATGATACCGCTGTTGTATGCCGGAATAGTTTTTTTCAATATTCCTTCCAGGCAACGGACCGAGACGGTGATTCTCTCTCCTATTCTTTTTGTGATGCTTTTCTTGGAGGAGATGCAGGTGCTAATTCTACGCCTAATCCTGCAGCGAATCCGCCTTACTTTTCAGTTCCATACAACTCTCCATTTTCCGGTAGTCAACCAATGGGTTCAGGAGTCACCATTAATCCAACTACGGGTATCATTAGTGGAATTGCGCCAGACTTATCGGGGCAGTTTGTGGTTTGTGTCTGTGTGAACGAATACAGGAATGGGGTTTTAATAAGTACCACACGAAAAGAATTACACGTTGAAGTAGGTGATTGTGACCCACTCAATGCTCAGCTGGCGCCCCGACCTACCACTTGTGACGGGTTTACAGTAAGCTTCTCAAACGATGTTGGAAATCCTGCCAACACAACTTATCATTGGACTTTTGGTGAACCCTCAAGCGGTATTAACGATACTTCGTTTTTAGAAACGCCGACTCACACTTATGCACTTGCAGGTACTTACAATGTCAGATTAAGAGTTTCATTAGCCGGTTTGTGTATCGATAGCACAGATTTACAGGTAAATGTTTTCCCTGGATTTTTTCCTGGATTTACCTCCACCGGTAGTTGTTTTACCAATCCATTCCAGTTCACAGATACAACCAGAACTAGTTATGGTTTCGTAGACACCTGGAGTTGGAATTTCGGTGACCTTTCTACATTGGCAGATACATCACACTTGCAAAACCCTCAATGGACCTATTCAACACCTGGCATAAAAACGGTAACATTAACTGTATCCAACAGTAAGGGATGTATCAGCACTGTTTCATTCCCTGTGGATGTACTTGACAAACCACTTATCACCCTTGCATTTAATGATACGTTGATCTGCCGCAATGATGCAGTTCAGCTAAATGCCAGTGGTACCGGTGTATTCAATTGGACACCACTTACAAATATTATTAACGCTAATACTGCCACTCCTACTGTATCACCTCCCAGCACTACCTGGTATTATGTAAACCTGAATGATAATGGTTGTGTAAACCGTGACTCTGTCAGGGTACGGGTGGTAGGCTCTGTTTCTTTACTCGCCATGAACGATACCACTATCTGCCAGGGCGATGCGATACAGTTAAATGCAATATCCGATGGTCTTAGTTTCAGTTGGACACCCGCCTTTAATCTGAACAATCCAAATATTATTAACCCTACTGCGATAACCAATACCACAACAACGTATACTGTTGTGGCCACCATAGGAAGTTGTTCGGCCACCGACCAGGTAGTGGTAACCACTGTTCCATATCCTGTTGCAAATGCAGGACCCAACCAGACTATTTGCTATAATACAGATGCCCAGTTAAGTGGTTCTCATGATGGTATTTCTTTCGTTTGGTCACCTGTCTCTTATCTTAATAATCCGAACATATTAAATCCCGTCTCCTCACCACCAAGAACAACTGCTTATGTTCTTAGTGCATTTGATAACCAGGGTTGCCCTAAACCCGGCCGTGACACAGTTCTTATAACCGTACTTCCAAGGGTAAGGGCTTTTGCCGGAAGGGATACAATTGTAGTGGTTGGGCAACCCTTACAATTCAATGGTACCGGTGGAGTGAATTATGTATGGAGCCCTTCCACCGGTTTATCCAGCACTACGATTGCCAACCCAATTGGTGTATATGATGCTTCCATTGATAGTGTGAGGTATAAACTGATCGTTACAGATATCGCCGGTTGTGCTGATTCTGCTTTTATCAGGGTAAAAGTTTTCAAAACCAATCCTTATGTCTTTGTACCTACAGCCTTTACCCCCAATAATGATGGCCGCAATGATGTGATCCGTCCGATAGCTGTCGGTGTACAGAAAATAAATTATTTCAGCATCTATAATCGTTGGGGACAAATGGTCTTCACCACTACCGAAAACATGAAAGGCTGGGATGGCCGCATTGGTGGCGTATTGCAAAACAGTGGTGTGTATGCCTGGATGGTGAGTGCTATTGATTATACAGGGAAGACTATTTTCCTGAAAGGGACGGTGGCGTTGATACGATAGTCAATTGTCAATAGTGAATTGTCAATAAGGCTCACTATAAAATATTAGCATGTTTCTAAAACTCAATCATCAGAAACTTGACGTATTTAATACGGCAAGACAGTTTGTTTCCGAATGCTACAAAATGACTAATATTCTTCCGGCTGATGAAAAGTTTGGAATGTCTACACAAATAAGAAGAGCTGCTGTTTCAGTGTATTTAAATATCGCAGAAGGAGCCTCAAGAAAATCTGAAACTGAAAGAAAAAGATACTATGAAATAGCCCGGGGTTCACTTATTGAAATTGACGCTGCATTAGATATCGCCAATGACCTTGAATATTTGAAGAATGTTGATACTTCAAAGTTGGGCGAAACAATGATTATTTGCTTTAAATTGCTGAGCGGATTGATTAAATCAGAGACCCAAAATTGACTATTGACCATTCACCATTCACAATCTATGTCAAAAATCGTTTTCATCACCGGTGCCACTTCAGGATTCGGAGAATCCGCTGCTTATAAATTTGCTGCGCATGGTTACGACCTTATTCTCAATGGAAGAAGAGCAGACCGGTTGCAAGTGCTTGCCGACGAATTAGAAAAAAAATACAATGTAGCGGTGCTGCAATTGCCTTTTGATGTGCAGGATGAAAAAGCAGTGTTTGAATCCATCGGGCATATTCCGGAAGACTGGAAAGCCATTGATGTGCTGGTCAATAATGCAGGTCTTGCATTGGGCCGTGACTATTTTGAAGAAGGAGACCTCAGCGATTGGAATACTATGATTGATACTAATGTAAAAGGCTTTCTGTATGTGGCGAAAGCCGTATCACAGTTAATGGTTCCAAGAAAACAAGGCCACATCATCAACATGGGATCGGTGGCAGGTAAGCAAGTGTATGAAAAAGGAAATGTCTATTGTGCCAGTAAGTATGCAGTAGATGCCATCAGCCAGGGTATGCGGATAGACCTTCTTCGTCATAATATTAAAGTAACTTCTATTAACCCCGGTGCAGCAGAAACAGAATTTTCGCTGGTCCGTTTTAAAGGTGATGAAGGCACTGCCAAAAAAATATATGATGGGCTGAAACCCCTTACAGCAGAAGATGTGGCTGAGGTGATTTATTACTGCACTACCCTGCCATCCCATGTTTGTATAAATGATTTGTCTATTACCTGTACCCAACAGGCGGATGCAATTTTCTTTAATCGTCAATAGTTGGTTGATTCATGTCAATAAAATCTGCCGGCCCGGATATTTTCATTACTTTGTAACTACCTCATCCACCCCGTTGGCCCGAAACTTGCCGTAGAATCCCTGCGAAAATGTACTGTAAACCGTCAAATATGTCTTTAAAGAGGCAGTAGAATTTAAATCACTGAAAACCAGTTATTACATTTATGTCACAGTCCCAATATCATCTGTACCAGTTATGAAAAAACCACTTCTCTTTCTTACAGCTTTAGCCTTTATAAGCACTACTGCTTTTTCACAAAAAAATGAAGTTATCCGCCTGCAATCCTGCAGTAATGACATGATCAGTAAACAGGTTGACAGCCTCAAAGGATTATATGGCGACCAGGGGTATGTATTGCTGAAAGAAGCATCGATCAGTATGGAAAGTGAATTTGAAATGCCTGTGATTGTTCCTCTAACCCAGGGCAGCTGGTACCAGTTTGTTTTTATTGGTGATTATAGCTCCAAACTTTATGAAGTAAGGATGTACGACTGGCAGGAAAGACAAGTCATCTTCCGGCAGAAAAGGTGGGGCGAAATAGATGGCAATGTAATCGTGTATTCTTATGTACCCAATACCTCTGAATTTCATATGATGAAACCGGTACAGGTAAACAAACAAAAGAAAAAGAACCTCTGTGGATATGTAATGTTGTTTAAAAGAACAGGTGCTGATGTGGGTGCGGTCACTCCTCCTTCACATACACCTTAATGAAAAATTTTTCTATAGGAATCCCGGTCATTGTAACCGGGATTTTTTATTGGACATATCGTTGATAAGAATATTTGACTAATCTCCGCTTTTAGTTGCAGCGCCCTGAACAAAATCAAATGCCAGTATTAAACAACGAATTGCAGTAACCGCCAACATGTTTTATGCAGCTCCCTAAATAAATAAAGCAGTAAGAATCTTACTGCTTTATCAAACTATTTTTAGCTATTATCTGCAAACACCTGGTTACAGTTCATCTTCTCAGCTGGAGAAAAATGTTGTTCATCATTGCGTCAGCGAAATCCTGATTTGCAAACCGCCTCTTGTATTTGTAATAGGGAATGAATTACTGATCTTAGGAATGTTCCGGGTCTGTTCAAAGTACAGCTTCATACTGACCCTGTTGTTAAGTATATAATCTATAGACGGCGCAATGCGAATTACTTTTTGTCCGGCGGTACCAAATGCCTGGTTCTGGTCAAGTTTACTATTAGAAGTAGCATCATCCCGAAGACTAAAGTCAAACTTGAACGTAACATCATTGTCCAGCTTCATTCCATTTTTACCGATCCTCAGATTCTTAATAATCGGAATACCTTTCTGTCTCCAGTTAAAACCAAAGGTTACTTCGGTAGAACGGTTTTCGGCCAGCTGGTAATCAATCAAACTCAAACTGAGCTGACGGCTCTTTTTAAATTCAAACCTTGCCGTCAACTGGTTAGTGAAAGTCATATCAATTTCAATCAACGGATCAAATGCTTCCTGGATAGTAATGTTAGGGACAAGGAAGTAAGGAATATAATTGCCCGTCAATGTATCCCTGAAGAATGGATAGCCAACACGGTTAGGGTCAGTAAATAATAACGCCGTATTAAAGCTGTTCATGCTGAATGTACTGTGATAGCCATGACGGATACTGAAATTCGTAAATATTTTATCCATTCCTCTCAGTCTTGACAAACCTGTATACGTAACCGTCCAGTTGGGTTTAGGTATTATACCGGAGAAAGGATTTGAACGCAGGTTGGGGTTGCTGTTTTTGGTCAGCTTAATACTTGTCGGATCTTTTTTGCTATAGGCAGCAAGGAATGCCGGAATTACCACATCCTGTGCATAGCGGCCATATCCTTTAAAATAGTTTGGATCGTTCGGATCTATAACACCTCCCTGGTAAGGATTGAGCCCGGATAGCTTTTTAGAAAGGATAGCCCTGTTGCTTTCAAATTCTTTGAAGGTTTCTGAAATAACACTTGGGTTAAATTTGGTAAACAATGTTTGGTAAGAAATATAACTGACAGAGAAACTACCCAATGCATATGGATTTAATCTTGTTAAACCAACATTATCAAACTTACTGGTGTCTTTATATAACTCCGAATATTGTTTGTCGTATGTTTTATCAAGATTGATATCAATATTAAAATCACGGAAAGGACTTACCTGTGCAGTAAGGTTGAGCCGTTGGTTGTAACGTTGCCGTATCATTTCAGATACCAGTGTATCCATCGAGAGTAATCCTTTGGCCCCAAACTTATTTATCCAGTTGGTATCCGGTTGATACCCGAAAATGTATGCAAAGCCGGGTTCCCTGCTTTTAAAATTATTCCCCAAAAATTGAGTACTATCCATATAACCCGGTAAAGTGGTTCCAAAATCTTCCGTGTATTGAATGGCTGCTCTTTTAACTGACGTTAACAACCGGAGGAAGAATTTAGGTAACGGGCTTATTTCGGGTAATTGATTAGGATCTTTCTTTGCCTTAACTTTCTTTTCTTTAATTTTTTTGATCTTTATTATTTTCCCTTTCTTATTTCTTATCGTATCATATCTTACTCCACCGGAAGTAGCAATTTGTTGTTGGCCGGGCAATTGCTGAATCTGATTGACGTCGCCTGTTTTTGTATCCCCGTTTTTGGGATTGCCTTTCTTAGCATCACCTTTTTTAGCATCTCCTTTTTTATCACCGTCTTTACCTTTACTATCTGCATTCTGTTGTTGAGGTGGTGCAGATGAATTCACCGCCCGTAAGAACCTCCATTTGTTATACAACTCCTCAAATTTCAATTCTCCGTTGATGGTTCTTGTCTGGGTATTTGCTAACGTATTACCCAATAACCTTGATTCAGGCAACTGAGATGATGCAAGCCAGTTATACCGGGTGTTATAGCTGGCACGAAGTGTTGTCCAGTCTAATAAAGGAATTTTATTGGTGGGCACATTATAAGTAGCCGTTACTTCCTGGCGAAAGTTGGTATTTCGTCCACCTTTAAACAGGTTACTGCGTATAGAATCCTTTTTAATTTTACTGTCAATACGACCAAAAGGCTCGTCTATCCTGGCATTATTAGTAGCCATATAGTCAATGGATATGGAACGGGTCAGGTTCCACTGCATAATATAATACCGGTCGAATGTAAAATACTTGTTGTATGTCTCCGGAATTTTATAGGGACCTCCTCCCACATTTCGTACACGGGTAGCACCAAATTGGCGGAATACATCAGCCTTAAAAGAAATTTGAGATGGCGCATAATTGAAATTAATATCCTTGATTAATTGCAGCCATTTAGATTTTGATTTAATCAATTTCTTAAAGGGTTCGAAAGGTTTAGTTTGTGGAGCGTAAGTATAGCCAAGAGCACCACGGGTACGCCTCAGTTCATCTTTCTCTATCAAAGGATTTTGGCTTAGCGTCTGGATATAGGAATAATTGAAATCAAAATTTGTAATACTCCATATTTTAGGCCTTTTACCATCCGTCTTTAATTTTTTTACATTGGTAAGATTGATGGTTTTGATGGTTGTAACATCCTTTGCATCGTTGCGGATAGAATCCCTTTATCACCCGGAGCATCTTTCAAAACATCTTTTAATTTCAAATCAAGTGCATAAGGATCATACTCCGGAGTTTTATACACCTGGCTGATACCGGCATAAAGTGGTATCTGCAGACCCAATTTTTTCGGCAATAATTTACCGGCTTCAATATTTGCGGAAACATCAAACGTATAAACATCTTCCCGTTGCCTGTCATTCACTCTTCCTTCTAATGGACCGAAACCTTTGCTTCTTGCTGTACCAGCTAATGTAAGGGTACCTAAATCAGCAAGCCTTACATCAACCCTTGCAAGAGCTGCCCAACCACCTGCTTCATCTAATTTGGAAAACCGCAATTCATTAAACCATACTTCGGCACATAGTGATTCCTGATTCACATTTTCCACACCCAGTAACATTCCCCTTACTTCACCAAGATTCGGGTTACCAATCAGAGCATAAGTTCTCCCGTCGGCATTTGTTTCACTATAATAGGCTGATGGAGAAATTCCTGCCCTGTTCCTTCTGAATTTGAGGTCAGTTAATTCACTTAAATCAAAATCGAGGTTGTTAACTTCCGGCCATATTCTCAACGAGTCGGTAGTACCGGGTGGCGTTATGGTGAGTGGAATTTTTATTTCATAATAGTTACCCGAGAAATCGTTTCCGATTCTTACCACCCCTCTTAAGTCGCCATCCTCCAGTGGTTGTGCATTCTGTACAGATTCAGCATGAATAAACATACTTAATCTTCCATATTGGCGCATATCCAGGTTAAAGGTTTTGAAGATGCCTCTTGCATCATACTGGGGAAGCCCACACACCTGCATACTGATAGATTGCTCATTCAGGAAAAGTGGTACATTATTATTACTGATTTGCTGTTGTCTTTCTATACCCGGAGGGATGCGATATGGAATTGGTTGACGCTGGTCATTCTCTTCAATATTAACTGCCAATACGTTTACAGATGTGGGATCAGGTGTGGGAAGAGTGGTAAACATACCGGTAGTATCGATATTATTCCTGAATTTTCTCCATTGGTTGCGGACTAATTCCAATTTACCAAAACGCATTACAACTGAATCTTCAAAACCGTTGACAAACATCCTGAGAAAACGAATTGATTTAAAATCAGGAATATTGCCCACTTTTAATTCGTACTGGGCTATGGGTATGCGGAAGAGGTACCATTTTTCTACACGGGTAGTGCCATCGGCTAATGTTATGGTAGGGGTTCTTACATCTGTAATAAAGTTAGTACCCGATATCATATTGGGTTTAATATCCACTTTATACTGAAAATATTCTTCCACCTCGTTCATCGTGTTATCCCTGTTCAATTCTTCTGCATCAGGATACTGGGTAAAAGCATTGACAAACTGTGAATTATTTTCATTGATTGGCGAGTTGCCATTCGGATTATTGATGTTTTTATATCTTTCCAGGATGCCGGTAACTGGTGCTGCATCAAAGGAAGGGTCACGGTATGCTTTAAAATTATCGGATGAAGGATCAGCCAGTGCTTTTTGATAAATCAATGCTCCTGTTCCAAAACTGGATTGCAGGCTATTAATATAGGGGGCAAATTTTCTTTGCTCTGCCGTATCAGATAATCCATCATAACCAACATCCTGGAATTTGCGATCTGTTGGCTCATTACTGAAAGCATTCGTTACCTGCATTGGATTGGCAGGAACTTGTCCCCACACCGTATTAGTATCTACTCTTGCATTGTTTGTAGGAGTGGGTAGCCCATTTTCATATTGTCTTTTTCCATCTCTTAATATATCTTCTGAAATATTACCCAGGTTAAAATATAATTGACCACCGGCTGGATTAAATCGGGGTGATATAAATGGATCCTGTAACCAGAATTCAATGTACTCAATGTTGCCAGTTTCAAAATCAGTCTGGTCAATATTTCGCATCAAACCACCCCATGCCTGTTTGGGATTGATCAGTTTACCATCAGCACCTACTCTTGTATTCCTTGCTTCAAAGTTGTAAGGCCCTTTATCCTTCGGGAAAAAAGCAAGGTCAAATGTTGTTAATAATCCTTCACCGAACTGTGTACTTACCCTTGGAAAAATTTCTTTTCGCAAGACTTGTCTTGTTTCTGGTTTGGATAGTTCTGCCAGGTTGCCTTTCAGTGGATTGTTAGAATTATTTTTTTCCTGCAATACAGATTCAATATTGTACCAGGCAATTTTTGCCCGGTTATATCCGGTTGTAAGGTTATTGTTTAGTGCCGACTCAGGAAATAATGGGGAAAAGCCGCCGGGGCCATTATTTCCCTGGGGAATAGAAGCAATTGTCCAGCTAATTAAAGGAAATCTTAGATCTATGCCTGCCCTCGTTCCTTCAAAGTCATCAATATATATCTGGCCAGTTTTATCGGAGCCATTAATTTGTTTCGGATGACCCGGATCCAGGACTGCAGCTTCTGCATAAGCTGTAATGGAAGACATAGCCTTGGTAGAATAGAAAGGCAACTTATCTAACCATTTTGTAAGTCGGGGTAAATTATTGCGATAATCAATATCAAATCCATACATGGTATTCTTAATCGGATCATCGCCATAAGTTTGTTTTACAAAGAATGGCCGTTCAGCTAATCGAACTATAGTAGCACCAAGTGTCAGCTTTTTATTGGCGAGATAATCAAGCCGAACACCAAGGAAACTTTTTTGCTGTAGCCCAAATGCCTGGTTATTTTCGAATGCTATGTTTACAGGAATTCCTGAATTAATAATAGCCTGGTTGGTAACCCGCAGTGTTCCCAAATCATAATTGATTTCATAATCCACATTTTCCTGCAGCGTTTGTCCGCCTGCTGTTACGGATACAGAGCCACGGGGGATATTATAACCCAATTGATAATCGCTGCTGGTACTGGAGCCTCCACCACTTGCAGAGCCGGAAGATTTTGACTTACCAACTAACTTGAACCGGTTAAGATTTGCATAAGTTTGAGCTATGGCCTTAATCGTATCGTATAAAGGGTAATATAAATATCGTCTTCGCAAATCAGGTGTGGCGAAAACATAGTCAAGGTCATGACCAAAAGGTTCCAGCACAGGAAATATAATACGGCTTTGCTGGGAAATAACGGTAAAGCCTTCTACAAAATCAAATATACCATCTGGCTGTGGGTCATTCTGATTATTTAACCGGTCCAGATTAACCAATGAAATAATCGGTGCTCCTTTGTAAGCAACAATAACACTATCAGCCGGTAAATATCTCTTTTCACCCAGGCTTGGCTCTTCATATACAAGGTCAAGTTTGAAATCCTGTCGTTCTAACTGGCCATAGCCAACTGAATAAACATTCTTCATCATTAAATCCCACAGAGGAAGATTAGTACGTTGAGAAGTAGCTTTCAATAATTTCAAAAACAAGACTCGTTGAGAAGTTCCGGAGGTATCAGGTGTAACATCAGTAGAAAATTCACCTACCTGGAACACCCTTCCATTATACGTATATTGAAATGCGATACCTAATACTTCATCGGGTTGCAATGGCTGGTTCAAGGAAAGAAAGCCTACTCTTTCATTAAAAAAATAATCGTTGGGCTGCAGCTTGCGGGCAAATGTTTTTTCAAAATCCTGTACCGGCAAAAGACCAAGTCCGGTTAAGGTTGATTGCACTAATGATGAATTACGGGCATTGGGATTATTAAAAATCGTTGAGTACAAACTATTAGCAGCATTGCGGGGCAACGGATCGGATGTGCCGGTCCATAATGGGCTGAAAGGAACATTTTCTCCTAAATCCATTAAGGCCACAACATCCCTGGTATCTGTAGTGGCACCATTACGATTAGTTACCCATACTTCCAATCTTAATATCTGAACCGGTGAATTAACCACCGGTAAATTTTTCATTGCCTTATTATAATTATTCCGGAAGTACTGCGACATGAGGAAGTGACGGTTTTCATCATACTCATCAGACCTGATACTGAATGTCTGTGATGCATTACCGCCAGACAGACCAAGTGATTGGCGCTGCGATTGTTGGTTAGCCAACACCGTTGTAATAAATAATTTACCGAACTGGAGTTGTGTTTTAAGACCGAATAAGGATTGCGCCCCGGGAATCAGTGTTCCCTTAGAGGCAAAGTTGGTGTTACCAGCCTGGAATATTTTTAATATCTCATCATCTTTACCCTGGTAATCTAATTTTAACTGGTTCTCAAAATTAAAATTGGCTAAGGTGTTATAATTAATGGGAAGCTTTAGCTTGTCGCCAATATTAGCATCTACCTGAAGCTGCGAATTCATGTTAAAATCAAATCCGCCATTTCGTCTTGCCCTTTCAGGCAAAGTTGGGTTTTTAATATTTTGTCCCTGGTACCCCGCCAGCAAATCAACATAACCGGAGGGCTTTATGTCAATCTTTACTTTACCGTCTGGACCCACCCCCATAAGCCGGTTAAATAAATCGTCCGTCACCCTGAATTTTGGCTTAAAAAGCCGACGGTTCATATTAGAAAGCAGGGCAGCCCTTTTCTTGAAATAATCCCGTTCATCTTTTCTCCCCTGCAAGCGGACAAATTCTTCCATACTGAAAGATGTGGGAGTACGATAATATTGATTACCTATTTTTTCAACAATGTAGTATTGATTTGTTTTCGGGTCGTATTCAATCGTCCGTTTGATAAAACCTGTATCCCTGAAATCAAAAGTATTGCGGTTGGGGTTTGAGTAGGGGTCTCCGTATCTGTCGTAAAGTGGGTATCGGGTGGTATCGGTAATAATGCTATTAAAGTAACCTGCGTTTGCCTTTGTGAAAGAGGCAAGCACAATGGCAAAAATTACCAGTGTACGGAACATATGAGCAGTCTTAAGGTTCAATGTTTTTTCTCCATCAATTAGTTTCCTGAAAATAGTGGAATTAGAGGGTACGAAGTGCTTTTTTTATCAGTTCCTCAACAGGCAAGTTTGGATTAGCTGCGAGGGTCTTTTCAAGGGCCTGTCCGGCGGCCTGCCGATTGATTCCCAGAGCAGTTAATGCATTTAACGCATCTTGTTGCAAAGTATTGTTTATCATAGGAGAAATATTTGATTCTAATGGATTTTTAGCCAGTTTATCCCGCAATTCAAGCACCATCCTTTCAGCCGTTTTTTTACCAATTCCTTTTATCCCTTCCAATGTCCGTGTATCACCCTGGACAATAGCCCTTGCCAGTTCGTCGGGTTTCATGTAAGACAGCATAACCCGGGCAGTTGATGCACCTATACCGGATACACTGAAAAGATGCTGGAACATTTCTTTTTCTGCCAGATCAAAAAAACCATATAAAATATGTGCATCTTCCCGGATAAGAAGGCTGGTGTGTAGCAATCCTTTTTCCAGGTTTTGAATTTTTGAATACGTATTAAGACTTATTTGCACTTCATACCCTACCCCGTTTACATCCACATGCACTACAGCAGGGCTTTTGTGCACAAAATCTCCTTTCAGATAAGCTATCATAAGAGCTGCGAAAATAGGGAAAAGGAGGAAGAGTCGGGAGTCATTAGCAGGAAGTCGGGAATAGGGAACTACTGCATTTAGTTTATTTTTCTTTTTTACGAAACGCTGGATACAAGGGTTATGACTCCGAACTCCCAACTCCTAACTATCTCTTACCTTTAACCACTTTTATTTAATACCAAACCTGCATGAATAAAAAAGTTACTGCTGCCATCACCGCTGTAGGCGGTTATGTTCCGGAAGACAAACTCACCAATTTTGATTTAGAAAAGATAGTAGACACCAATGATGAATGGATACGGACCCGTACAGGAATTTCTGAAAGAAGAATTTTAAAAGGAGAAGGGCTTGGCAGTTCAGATATGGCTGCTCCGGCAGTAATTGAACTCTGTCGGAAAAAAGGACTTGACCCACTGGAAATTGATTGCCTTATCTGCTGCACCGTTACTCCCGATATGGTTTTTCCGGCGACTGCGAATATTATTTGTGATAAAATAGGTGCTAAAAATGCTTTTGGATTTGATTTACAAGCTGCCTGTTCAGGGTTTTTATATGGCCTTACAACAGGGGCTTCTTTTATAGAAAGTGGGAGGTATAAAAAAGTAGTGGTTGTTGGTGTAGATAAAATGAGTTCAATTGTTGATTATCAGGACAGGGCTACCTGTATCATCTTTGGTGATGGAGCCGGTGCTGTGCTGTTAGAGCCAAATGAAGATGGTGAAGGCATACTGGATTCTATTTTAAGAAGTGATGGAAGTGGTTCCCAGTTTCTGCACATGAAAGCAGGTGGTTCAAAAAAGCCGGCGTCTATTGAAACAGTGATGGCAAGAGAACACTATGCCTACCAGGAAGGACAGGCTGTTTTTAAATTTGCTGTGAAAGGCATGGCCGATGTAAGTGCAGAATTGCTGGAAAGAAATAATCTTACGGGAGATGACATTGCATGGCTGGTGCCACACCAGGCTAACTTAAGAATTATTGATGCTACTGCTAACCGGATGGGATTACCCAAAGAAAAAGTGATGATCAATATTCAAAAGTTTGGCAATACCACTGCAGGTACTATTCCTCTTTGTCTTTGGGAATGGGAAAACCAACTCAAAAAAGGCGACCATATTGTGTTGTCAGCTTTTGGTGGTGGCTTTACCTGGGGAGCTACGCTGGTGAAATGGGCTTATTAATTACCGCATTTATATTAATTTACAACAACACACTTATTTTAAGTTGTAATGCCCCTGACAACATATGCCCTCAAGTGTAATTTTTATTTTCACCTGCTAAAATAGCCCTGAAATTTTTCCATTATTATCGATGTCGATATTTTCGGCAGCAGGAATCACTGGTAATCCCGGCATCCTCATCATATCACCTAAAATAGGAATTACAAACCCCGCACCGGAAGCAAACTCAAATTCTCTTACAGTTACGATAAAATTTTCTGGACGACCTCTTTTAGTTTCATCATCCGATAATGATTTGGGAGTCTTAGCCATACAAACAGGCATTTTGTCGATGCCGAGTTCTTTGATCTGCTTCAAATGTTGTTTCGCTTTTACGGAATACTCTACTGCTGTGGCACCATATATCTCTGTAGCAATTCGATGAATTTTTTCTTCGATCGGAAGATCTGCTTCGTATAGCGGTTTAAAATTACTTTCCTTATTGGCTACAATCCTTACCACTTCTTCGGCCAACGCTGTGCTTCCCTCTCCTCCTTCGGCAAAACATTTACAGACAATAGCCTTTACATTGTATTTAGCACAGCTATTTTTTACCAATTCTATTTCTTCCGCACTGTCATTCGGGAAATAATTTATTGCGACAACTGGTTTCATTCCAAACTTCATAACGTTCTCAATATGCTTCTCCATATTCGGCAGACCATTCATGAGTTTTACAGTATCGGCGTTTTGCAATTCAGCTTTTTTTGCACCTCCATGATGCCGGAGAGCTTTTAAGGTAACAACCAGTACAACAGCCTCTGGTTTTAACCCTGCTGATGCACATTTGATATCAAAAAATTTTTCTGCACCGAGGTCGGCACCAAAACCTGCTTCTGTTACTACAAACTCAGCCAGCGACAATCCCATTTTTGTTGCATTCACTGAGTTGGTTCCCTGGGCGATATTTGCAAAAGGCCCCCCATGCAGAATCACCGGGTTGTTTTCCAGTGTCTGAACAAGGTTAGGCTTAATTGCTTCTTTCAATAATACTGCCATTGCCCCTACTGCATTAAGGTCCCTGGCAAATACAGGTTCATCTTTATCATTCATGCCGATATAGATGTTCCCCAATTTCTTTTTCAAATCTTCTATATTTTCAGCAAGACATAATATGGCCATGATTTCTGATGCAGGAGTAATATTAAATCCATCTTCTCTTGGTATGCTATGACTGATACCTCCTAATCCAACAATAATATGACGAAGTGCCCGGTCATTCATATCCATCACTCTTTTCCAAACGATAGTTCTTGGATCAATATGAAGGCTACGGGTCTTACTCTGAAGATTATTATCAATCAATGCAGCTAAGAGGTTGTTAGCTTTTTCAATAGCAGAAAAATCTCCGGTAAAATGCAGGTTGATATCCTCCATGGGAACCACTTGTGAATATCCGCCTCCCGCAGCCCCGCCTTTAATCCCGAATACCGGGCCTAATGATGGTTCCCGTAAAACGGCCATGGCTTTTTTTCCAATTTTATTCAACCCATCTGTGAGACCAACGGAGACGGTAGTTTTCCCTTCCCCATAAGGAGTAGGTGTAATGGCAGTCACCAATACAAGATGATTGTTTTTTATTTTCTCCTCATTGATCAGTTTTAATGGCAGTTTAGCTTTGTACTTGCCATAGTACTCAATATCATCTGAATTGACCCCGATAATAGCGGCCATTTCTTTTATGTGCTTCATGTTGGAATTCTGAGCAATCTCCAGGTCGGAAGGGAATACAGCAGGCATAATTATCAGTATTTAAACTGCAACATAGCTTTTTCATCGGATTTTTTTCACTGATATATATCAGCGGAACGTATGACCTACTTCTTTTGCCGCATCCAAATTACAAAATCAGTTGCCGGCACTTTTTGCACACCCAATTGCCGGAGTATATTGATTAATTGTCCACGATGGTAAGTTCCATGATTAAACACATGATGAATCATCTGGTAGACCGGCATTTTAAAATGTTCTTTCTTGTTGTTGTAATATTGAAATACATGTTCCAGCGATAAATCAGACGCACTGCTCACCCATTCTTCCCACAGTTTTGATTGCTGAAGCAAGCTGCCTGACAGTTCCTGCATAGTGCCTTTAAAATTTTCGCCGGGGAAAACAACTCTTTCCTCCATTTTCATTCGCTGCCACCAGCCACTTTCGGCATCCCACATATGCAACACAGTTCTATATAAACTATTGAAGCTGCTTGGTACTTCGGCCAGTTGCTTTTCTTCGGGTAAAGCAAGTATTACATCCAAAATCCGTTGGGTTGCCCAAATATTATAGGCCGCATATTGTTTTAAGAGTTCTTTCATACCCCTATCCCCTAAAGGGGTATTTTTGGGTGACAAATAGTTTTTAATTCCCCGTACATTTTATGAATGTACTTCAATTAATTTCGTTCAAATACTTAACATGGATAAAAGTTTTCCCCGTCCCCCCCCCCTCCCCCCGGGATAATGGTTATTAAAACCCTTTCTTCCCCCAAAAAAAATAATAAAAAATTTCCCCCGGGCTGGCACTAACAGGCTGGGGTTCGCTGGCTGTACACGGCGGGCATAAACAAGACCCAATGTATGCCCACCAGGTTCCCATTTATGCCAGCAGCACTTATGTGTTTGATAATGCAGAGCAAGGGATGCGCCGCTTCAGTGGACAGGAGGAAGGTTATATCTATAGCCGCTGGGGCAACCCAACTATAACAGAAGCTGAGGAAAAAATTGTGGCGTTGGAAACTTTTGGATTGGGTATTGAGGCAAAAGGAATACTTCATTCATCGGGGATGGCTGCTATCTCAACACTCATGCTGGCTACATTAAAACCCGGTGATAAAATTCTTACCCATTTTTCATTATATGGTGGCACCAATGAACTGGTAAATAAAATTCTACCAGGATTTAATATTACCGCCATTATTGAAGATCTCCGGGATTTAAATATTGCGGAGGGATTATTGAGAGCCGACCCTGCTATTAAAATGCTATACCTGGAAACACCGGCGAATCCCACAATTCAATGTGTGGATGTTGAAGAATTAAGCAAGCTGGCCAAAAGATACAACTGCATTGTAGCTTGTGATAATACATTTGCCACTCCTTATCTCCAGCAACCTTTCAAATATGATGTGGATTTCGTTGTTCATTCCACTACCAAATTTTTAAACGGGCATGGCACTGCAATTGGAGGCATTTTATTGGGAAAAGATGTTGAGTTGATGAAAACAAAAATTACCAAAATCCACCGTACATTAGGTGGCAACTCTAATGCCTTTGATGCTTTTCTATTAATCCAGGGAATAAAAACATTAGAGATAAGGATGGAACGGCATTGTCATAATGCTCTGGAAGTGGCTAACTACTTAGAAACACATGCAGCTGTGGAAAAGGTAAATTATGCGGGCCTTATTACTCACCCGGATTTTTATACGGCTTTGAAACAAATGAAACATCCGGGACCTATGTTAAGTTTTGAGTTGAAAGGTGGGTTTCAAGCTGGCATTGATTTTATGAATAAATTAAAAATGTGTGTCCGGACTGTTTCTCTTGGCACTTGCGACACACTGCTCTCCCACCCTGCTTCTATGACCCACTACAGTGTACCGAAGGAGGAAAAAGAAAAATATGGCATTACTAATGGATTGATACGAATGAATGTGGGAATAGAGAATTTACAGGATATTATTTCAGATCTGAATCAGGCACTTACCGCATAGACTAATAAAATATTTTTTATGAAATCAAAACTCATTCTATTTCTTTTATTAGCATTTAATTTTTGTTTTGCTCAGAAAAAAACTGTCGCAAAAGCCGACCCATTTGCAGGGCTTGACACTGCTTTTCAACGGGTGTTAAAAGACAGAAAAGCCCCTGGCTTTGCAGTAGCTGTTATAAGCAAAGACAAAATAATTTATGCAAAAGGGTTTGGCTACCGGGATAATGAAAATAAATTACCGGTAACACCAACTACTCAATTTGCTATCGGTTCCTGCACCAAAGCATTTACTTCTGCTTTGATGGGTTTATTAGAAAAAGATAATAAACTCGAACTTGACAAACCAGCTACCAGTTACTTACCGGAACTGCATTTTTTTAATGACAACCTGAATAACATGGTTACGGTAAGGGATATGATGTGTCATCGCACCGGTTTACCACGGCATGACTATTCCTGGTATCTTTTCAATACTGCCTCAAGAGATAGTTTATTACGTCGCATACAATACCAAGAGCCAACAGCAGCGTTGCGCCAAACCTGGCAGTACAATAATTTTATGTTCCTGGCTCAGGGAATGATTGCTGAAAAGCTAACCGGCAAATCATGGGAAGAAAATATAAAAGAAAGATTTTTTGCTCCGTTAGGTATGACCACATCCACCCTTTCCATTCATGATTTGAAAAAAAATAAAGAAGGGGCTTTGGGATACACGGTTTATAAAGACAGCTTGATTCGAAAAGCTGAATATTATGATATAAATGCAATGGGACCGGCCGGAAGCATTAACAGTAATGTAATAGAAATGGCAAACTGGGTTATGACATGGATAAATGGAGGCAAGTTTAATGGGAAAGAAATTCTTCCGTCCAGGTATGTAAAAGAAGCAATGAGTTCACAAATGGTTATGAGTGGTGCCTTGCCTGATAAAGAAATTCCAGATGCGCATTTTGCGAATTATGGTTTAGGCTGGATGCTCTCCTCTTACCGTGGCCACTATAGAGTAGAGCATGGTGGAAATATTGATGGTTTTTCTGCCAGTACTTCATTTTTTCCGTCTGATAGTATTGGCATTATTGTGTTAACAAACCAAAATGCTTCAGCAGTTACAGGTATTGTAAGAAATATAATAGCAGACCGCATTTTGGGTATTCAACACATTGACTGGAATGGCAGAAGAAACGCTGCCGATGCAAAAGCAAAGAAAGAAGCGAAGGAGGCTGAAAAAAATATTGTCAGTATTAGAAAAAATAGCACCATGCCTTCGCACCAGCTTAAAGACTATACAGGAATTTTTAATAACCCGGGGTATGGCAATTTTGAAATTGATAATAGGAACGACTCCTTAATAATGCTTACCCGAAATGGCGATTTATGGTTGCGCCATTATCATTATGATGTATTTGAAGCATTACCCATTGATAAAGAAGAAGGAATTGATACAACCCAAAAGGAAAATCTTAAAATACAATTCCAGATGACAACTGCGGGTGATATTTCTTCGGTATCCATCCCATTGCAAGACGGTTTAAAGGATATAGAATTTACAAAAACTGCAAAAGCTAAACATATAGCGAAAGAAGAATTGGCCAAATATGTTGGAGAGTTTGAGCTGTCTGCCGGCATAAATGCGAAATTTTACTTAAAAGGAGAAAAAACATTGTTTGCCTTTATTGAGGGCCAGCCGGAATATGAACTGATACCAACTGATAGAAATAAATTTGATTTAAAAATATTGAAAGGTTATAGCGTTTTATTTGATGAGAATGAAAAGGGTGAAATCACGGCGGTTAGTTTTGTACAACCTAATGGAACTTTTAAAGCAAAAAAGATAAAATAAGATGGGAGTAATTATCAGAAGGGGCGTAAAGGAAGATTGTACAAGATTATTAGAGTTAATTACAGAGTTAGCTGTATATGAAAAAGCCCCTGACGATGTAACAGTAACACTTGAACATTTTACAGAAAGTGGTTTTGGAGAAAAGCCAGTTTGGTGGGCATTTGTAGCAGAAGAAGATGGAGCTATTCATGGTTTCGCCTTGTATTATATCCGTTACTCCACCTGGAAAGGGCAGGCGATGTATTTAGAAGATATCATCGTAACCGAAGCGATGCGGGGAAAGAAAATCGGCAAACTTTTATTCGACCGGTTAATTGAAGAAGCTAAAGAAAAGAAATTCAACCGGATCATCTGGCAGGTACTAAAATGGAATGAACCTGCTATTAATTTTTATAAAAAATATAATGCTGAGCTGGACGGGGAATGGTTTAACTGCTCCATTTATGTTTAAGTGTTGAACCATTTGTTATGGTGAGCCATATTTATAACCTCCGCCCTTGATTGCACATGGAGTTTGTCATAAATATTGGCAATATGCTTTCTTACAGTCAGCACACTAATATCAAGTACCGAAGCAATCCGTTTGGCATCCCACCCATTTACCATATGTTTTAATATCTCTTCTTCCCGGGTAGTAATCATTTCGGGTAAAGAATTTTTTTCTTCAACGGATACAGCAAGGGAGGCTTTGCTCATTAGCTGAAGGGCTTTCCTGGCAATCGCCGGACTCATTGGGGCACCACCAAATTCCAACACATTCATTACGGCTTCCTGCAGCACGGCGGCTGGCTCATGTTTTAATAAATAACCAGAGGCTCCTGCTTTGATTGCTTCAAATATTTTTTCGTCATCATCAAATACTGTCAACACCACAAAATGTATTTCAGGGTAAAGTGACTTTGCCAAAGAAATTGTTTCTATGCCATTCATATGTGGCATTTCAAGATCCATGAAGATGACCTGCGGCCTTTTTCCCTCGGGTACTCCTTTCAATTGTTCAAGACACTCATGCCCGTTTGAAGCAATGAAAGCCAACTGCATATTATCCAACATACTTATCTTTTGAAGAAAAGTATTTCGATTAACGCTGTTATCCTCGGTTAGTGCAATGATAAAATTCATGATAGCATAAAAATAGTATAATGTTGTTTCCAAAAAATAATCAATTTGTAGTAGGTTCTATTTCTACCACCGTTCCTTTTTCTTCCTTTTGTATCCAGCGAATATTCCATCCCGCCTCTTTGCTTCTTTCGTTCATGTTTTGCAAGCCATTTCCATTAGGGGAAGAGTGAGAATTCATACCCACACCATCATCCGCCACTGATATTTTCCATTTATCACTGCCGGTTATTGCTACAATTATATTTTTCGCTTTGCTGTGTTTCAGTGAATTATTTATTGCTTCCTGCAAAACTCTGTACAGATGAAAAGCCTGTGAAGAAGGAAACTGATGATCATTTTCTATTCGTTCTTCCACATCTATATTTATTTCGGGATAACTCTTACTGATGCGACTTATAAATACTTTTATCCTGTCGCTGATTGCCGTTAAGGATAAAGCTTCTTTTTTCAGAACCCAGATTGTATCATTCAACTGAGAAATAATGGCATTTGAATTATTGCCGAGTTCTTTCAGGGCAATCCTGGTCTGCTCATCTGCATCAGGCACATGTATGTAGCCCAGATTAGAAGCCATTGAAGCAGCATGTGCACCCAGGTTATCATGCAGATCGGATGCTATGCGAACTCTCTCTTTTTCTTCTGCCTGCTTTACTGCAATTTCTCCCTGTCTTTTTTCTTCTTCCATCATTGTCATTACTCTATGCTGTTCTTTTTTTCTGTATTTTAAAAACAACACGACACCGGTTAGTAATAATGCGACTGATAAAATAATATACGCATATAGTAAGAAATTCTTCCGCTGAAGACCGTATTTCTGTTGCAATATTGTGTTTTCCTTTTTCTGTACATCATACTTGGTTTGCAGTTCGGCAATGCCCTCAGCTGAATTAACAGCATACAATGAATCCTTAGTAATTAACAATTGTTCCAGCGAAGCCTGGTATTCTGGCAACATCCCTGCTTTTTTATAATAGGTCGAAAGCAGCGTAAGGTATTCAGCTCTTATTCTCGGGTCATTGGCTACGATACCACTATTTTGGTCGTTACCCTTTGTAATATCACCGGTCGATATATTTTTTTGCAACAACGCTATGGCCTTATTGAGCTGGCCAGAGCCAGCATAGAATTCTGCCAGTTGTAAGTTATCATCCACCCATTGACTGACAGGGGAAGTTTTGGATCTTACACTAATCATTTCCAGCAATGCTTTCTCTGCTTCGGTATATTTTTTTGCAGTGGTATAAACAGTTGCCTGTAATCGTAATCCTGTGGCTATATAATTCAGGTTTTGAATTTGCCTGCTTAATATCAACCCTTTATTAATAAAAAAGAGTGCAGAGTCGGAGTGGCCAATCATTGTAAAAGCATACCCTTTATTTAAATAAGCAGGTGCCAGCACTTGCATAAAACGGTTACTTTTACCAGTAGCCAACACTGCCCTATTTGTCCATTTCAAGGCCTCTTCATACTCCTGTCTTGCAATGGCAATAGAACCAATTGTATTGCTGGAAAGTCCTACGTTTAATGTATCGTTATATTTTTCCGCCTGGGTTAATACTTTATATAAAATTTCCAATGCCTGTTCAAATCTTGCCTTTGATCCATAATACATGGCCTTCGCCCTTGATAGTTTGAAATAAATATCCCTTTTACTATTATCCGTTACTGGATTTTTATCAAATTCTGGTTCAATAAATAGTACTGCACTATCACTCCAACCCCAGCGAAAATACCAGTTGGCATAGGCCAACGCTGCAAGACTTTTATTACGTTGGCTACTACTTTTTTCAGCCAAATCTTTTACCTGAGGGCCATATATATCAAGACTATCACGGTTTACACTTTGAAACTCTTCAAACAGTGATAAAAAGGCAGTGAGCTTTTCCTCATCATTCGTTGCTGCATATATTTTTTTCCTCAGACTATCAATAATGGCTGTCTGGCAGTTGGCAGTCTGACCAACGGCACACAGCAATAAGGCTATTATATAAATCCGGAGAAAGGTCATATATAAATAATAAGGCTAAAATATTTCAATTACTGGCATTTTCAATACCTCTACTACAAATTAGGTATTCGCAGCTTTAATAAGATAATGAATTTTTACACTGCCATCTGATATCCTCTTAATTCAATCTATCAATCGTTTTTTAAACCATTTAACACTTTAAGCATGAAAAAAATTTTATGTATGTCAATGGTCTGGTTGTTGATGGCAACCGCCATACACTCCCAGGGTGTGTCTAAATTGTTTGGTCTGGTAGGAGGGTTTCCTCAAGCCAGTCAATCTTCCAATGGCTACCTTTTTAGTACCGATAGCTCTGGTAATAATTTTCAACCGCAGTACAATTTCCCTGTAACGGTTTCCGGAGGCTTGCCTTTTTATGTAGAAATGATTCCTTACAATGGAAAATTATATGGCACTACCAGCCAGGGCGGTAGTAGTAACTATGGGACCATATTTGAATATGATCCGGTAACTAATATCTACACAAAAAAAATTGAATTTGGCCCAACAGTCAGCATCACCGGCGGCACCCCAAAAGGTTCTTTACTATTATACAATAATAAATTTTACGGTTTGGCATCAGAATATGGAACAGGGGGTGCCGGCTGCCTTTTTGAATGGGATCCGGCTACTAATGTATACACCAAGAAATTTGATTTTACAGGGACAATAGGGGCTTACAAAGGTACCCGTCCTCAAAATTCATTGCGTTTGTATAATGGTAAAATGTATGGTACCACACAGCAAGGCGGAACCAATAACCAGGGAGTGGTTTTTGAGTGGGACCCGGCTACCAATACCTATACCGACCTGTATGATGGCATCGCTGCAACTGGCTATGAGTTTTACAATAACATCACGGTATATAATAATAAATTGTACGGCACATCTCATTTTGGTGGTGTACCTAACCGGGGAGTACTTTTTGTAATTGACCCTTCACTGCCTAATGGAAGTAACTATACGGTACTAAAAGAATTTACTTATGGTGCTGAGGGTGCTAGTGTAAACGGGAACGACATGATTGTTTATAACAATAAGCTCTATGGCTGTTTGCATGAAGGTGGTACAAGTGGCCTGGGTACGTTATTTGAATATAATCCGGCAACTGTAACGTTTACAAAACTGATAGATTTTAATGGTGCTGCTACGGGTGGTAATCCAATTGGTAAATTAGTGGTCAATGGCTCAAAATTTTTAGGTTTATGTGCCGGTGGCGGGGCTAATAACAGGGGTGCCATATTTGAATGGGATCCGGCGAGTCCCGGAGTTATTACCAAAAAAGCTGACCTGGGGCCAGATAATTTAATTAATGCAATTACCCCTCTCGGTACACTTACTTTATTCAATTCTAAATTCTATGCACTATCATACAATGGAGGTTTTGTAAACAGAGGTACTTTATTTGAGTATGATTATTCTACCAACACGGTAATAAAAAAATTAAATTTAGATGCTGCTGAAACAGGACGGATACCTTATGGAAAACCTATATTGTATAATGGTAAGCTTTATGGCACATGTTATTATGGTCCGCAAGAAAGTAGCGGCACACCTTATGGATGCATATGGTCCTTTGATCCCTCCACATCTACTTACACCAGAAAATTCAATTTTGATATCGCCAACAGTGCAGCCAATGGCAGAGGGCCTGTTTCATCACCAATTGCTTACAATGGTAAATTGTATGGAACCACCTCTAGCGGAGGTATAAGTGGTTTAGGAGTTTTTTATGAGTACGATCCTGTAACTGAAGTGTACACCAAAAAAGATATGCAACCAATCGGGGGAGCTTTTCCTGCTGCCGAGCCAATTGTGTATAATAACAAATTATATGGGATGACTAATAACGGTGGCACAGGCAATAATGGTATTATTTATTGCTATGACCCTGCAACCGGCATACTTAGTAAAGTATATGATATAAATACAGTTGGCAGTTTCACTCCGGGCTGTGGCTTTGTTTTGTATAATAATTTATTGTATGCTACCACCAAAACCGGCGGAGCAAATAATAATGGTGCCATATTCTCATTTGACCCTGCCACTAACACCGCAACTTCTCTTTATAATTTAGCAACAGCAACAGGGATTAATATAAATAATGCCCTAACGGTTTACAACAACAAAATGTATGGCACATCCATCAGCGGAGGGCTAAATGGCCGTGGCTGTATTTTTGAATTTAATCCTGCTACCAATACAGTAGCTACGCTCCATAATTTTATAAGTGCTGGGCCAACTGGTTTTGACCCTCAGGGAGGGCTTACTGTTAGCGGCAATAAATTGTACTGCACTACCACCAGTGGTGGTGGCATTACAAATGTGGTAGAATTAGACCCTGCCACAAATACCATCACAACAAAAAGTTCTTACACTTCCAATAGCTTCAATAATCTTGTCACCCGAAATGGCTTAACTGTAGTACCTGCTTTTATTGCGAATGGCATTGCCAACAGTTGCGAAACTTATCCAACGATTTTTATTGATGCCACTAATAACAATAAATGGGTACCCATTTTAAACAGTGCCGGCGATGTCGTGGCAGAGATAAAAGCTAATGGAAACAACCTGGGGAATGTAAATACATCGGCATATATCAACAACGGAACAGTTCGGGAAGATGCAACCCGGCAATTATATGCTGATAGAAATATATCTATTACCGTGCAAAATCAGCCGTCGACCAATGTTGATATCCGGTTATACCTGAAATCCAGTGAATTCCTGGCGTTGAAAAATGCATTGAATTCTTTAGGGCAACCGTCCGGCATCAGCACCATTAATGATATTACAATTCTGAAAAACAATGAAAACTGTCCTTCTGCGTTGATTGCGGCTCCACTCAAACTTATTACTACCTCAGAAAACTATGAGTACGGCTATGTGCTATCGGCTAGTATAGCCTCGTTTTCTACTTTTTTCTTTGCAAAAAATACATTTTCAGTATTACCGGTTCGCTTATTGTCTTTTGCAGCATCTAAATGCAATAGCAATGTTTGCCTGCTATGGACAGTGGAAAATGAAGAAAACTTTTCACATTACGAAGTGGAGAAAAGCAGCAGCGGAAATAATTTCAGCTCCTTTAATTACACCATTGCCCGTAATGCCGGAAGCAGAACCAATTATGCAGTCACTGATTTAAACCCAGCCGGAGGCGATAATTATTACCGATTGAAAATGGTGGACCTTGACGGCCGTGTTTCGTACAGTAAGATTATAAGATTGAACTTCAGCACAGCCGAACAGATATCGATACAACCGAACCCTGCTACTGATTTTGTTGTTGTAAAGGGACTTAAAGACTATCAACTGATCAGAGTAGTGGATATGACAGGCCGTATACAGTTGCAAAGGAATATCCGGCAAAATATAGAAGAGCTTGACATCAGTAAACTTGCGAAAGGTATTTATATAATCGAGTTAGTTAAAGATAGAGAAACCTCATCAGTTAAACTTCTTAAACAATAGTGATGGATTTCCTGAAAAATCAATCCATCCTTTTCATGCTAACAAAAACCCCGGTTCGTCCGGGGTTTTTTATAATTTCAATTGCGGTGATCAACTTACTCCATCTACCTGCATTTCTTTATTAATTTTTAAAACCAGCCCCTGTAACACTTTACCAGGTCCTGCCTCAGTAAATTTATAAGCTCCGTCAGCAATCATAGCCTGCACACTTTGTGTCCAGCGAACGGCACCCGTAAGCTGATCGATTAGATTTTGCTTTATCTCTTCCTTATCCATTACACCTTTTGCAGCTACGTTCTGATAAACAGCACAGGTAGGGGAATGAAATTTTGTTGCTTCAATGGCGGCTGCCAATTCTTGTTTGGCTGGCAGCATTAATGATGAGTGGAAAGCACCTCCCACTGGTAAAACCAGAGCCCTTTTGGCACCGGCAGCTTTCATACGTTCACAGGCTATTTCTATTCCTTTTACAGAGCCACTTATGACCAACTGGCCCGGGCAGTTATAATTAGCAGGGACCACCACTTCACCTGTTTCATTTTGGACTTCTGTACAAATAGCTTCCACTTTATCATCAGCTAAATTCAGTACAGCTGCCATTGTTGAAGGAGTAATCTCACAGGCTTTTTGCATAGCTTGGGCTCGGATAGAAACCAATTTTAACGCATCTTCAAAACTCAATGTACCATTGGCAACCAGGGCAGAAAATTCCCCGAGGGAATGACCCGCTACCATATCCGGTGATGCAGAACTGGTGGAACGATCAATACTTTTATAAGCAATAATGGAATGAAGAAATACTGCAGGCTGGGTTACATTGGTTTGTTTCAAATCCGCTTCTGTACCGTTGAACATGATATCAGAAATACGAAATCCCAGTAACTCATTGGCCTGTTCAAATAGTTTTTTGGCAAAGGCACTGTTATCATAATGCTCCTTTCCCATTCCCGGAAATTGTGAACCCTGGCCCGGAAATACAAATGCATGTTTCATATAGTTAGTGTTTTACCCCCGCCCATAAAAAAAGTTTGATTGAACAACAACCAAACTTTTTTGCAAGTGCAAATATACTGTTTAGTGCAAATCTGCACTGATTAGTTTAAGGAACTCACCCCGGCTTGAATTTTTTTGAAATTCTCCGTCAAAAGCAGAAGTTGTAGTAACCGAGTTCTGCTTTTGCACCCCCCTCATCATCATACAAAGATGCTTGGCCTCAATCACAACAGCTACACCAAGTGGATTCAGTGTTTCTTTGATAGCATTCATGATTTCCACAGTAAGTCGCTCCTGTACCTGCAATCTCCTGGCATACACATCCACCACTCTTGCCATTTTACTAAGGCCGGTAATCCAGCCATTAGGAATGTAAGCAATATGTGCTTTGCCAAAAAATGGCAACATATGATGCTCACACATACTGTACACTTCAATATCCTTGACTACAATCATCTCACTGACCGGCTCATGAAACTTGGCCGAATTGATGATGGCTTTTGCATCAAGGTGGTAACCCTGAGTAAGGTATTGCATAGCTTTTGCCAGCCGTTCAGGTGTTTTTAATAATCCTTCCCTGTCTGAATCTTCACCCAGCAAATTCAATACTTCCTTATAGTTGCCCATCAGGCCGGAAGTGACATTTTCATCGTACTGCTCAATTTTTTTATATGCCATAGTATTAATTTGATATTTGGGAAAACGAAAAATTTGGATTTTGGATTTTTCAATTTTTTACTTCTCAATACTATTTACTTCAATTGAATTTAATTCTTTATCAGTACCAAACTTAAACGTCTTTGCTATTTAGTAACCCTTGGGGTTAAGTACTCATTTTCACATTTCCAAACACATTTGCACATTAATCCACTGGGTACTCCACAAAATTTCTAGGTGTTTCATACAACCTTACCTGCATATCCAGTTTTTCATCAATCAGCGGACGCAAAATTTTGTAAATTACTACAGCGATATTCTCTGCAGTTGGGTTCAGGTCTTTAAACTCAGGTACGTCCATATTGAGGTTTCTGTGATCAAGTCTTTCCAGCACTTCAGCTTTTATAAGGTCACTCAGCACTTTCATATCCATCACATAACCAGTTTGCCTATCCGGCTTTCCCACCACTTTTACTATCAGGTCATAATTATGCCCATGATAATTAGGCAAAGCACATTTACCGAATACCTTTTCATTTCTCGCATCATCCCAATCGGGGTTGAACAGCCGGTGAGCTGCATTAAAACTTTCCTTCCTGAATACCGCTACTTTCTTACTCATTGTACAATGTATGAAATATATTCTCTATCGAACTGAACACAAAACAATAAAGAAGAAGAATTGTTCTCCAAAATCAGTTTCCCCCGTAATATTCAACATAGATTTTTGATGTTTCAATCAACTTAAGACAATGAAGCTGTATAGTGTCCGGAAGATGCGGTTCCAGCTCTTTCCAGATGCCTACAACCAGATTTTCAATAGAACATAATTTCCCCTGCATAAAATCAACATCAACATTAAGATTTCGATGGTCAAGTTTTTCCACTATTTTTTCCTGGATAATGCCACCCAGCTTTTTTGCATCATAAATAAAGCCTGTTTCCGGATCTGGCTGTCCTTTGATGGTAACATACAACTCAAAGTTGTGACCATGCCAGTTTTCATTGGCACATTTTCCAAAAACTTCGTTGTTTTTCTCTTTGGTCCAATTGGGATTATAGAGCTTATGAGCAGCGTTAAAATGCTCTATTCTTGTTAAGTAAACCATGCTTTACTTTTTTGTTCCTTCACAGCATTTTGGGCGGAAGAAATGGTGAAACCATACCATTCGGCTGGCAGGCGGCAAAGGTAAGGCAAAACGGGTTTTAGCCCGACTTGAAAAAGGAGAACTTTGCGCTACCTTGCAGCCTCAGTTTTTAGTGAACAATCCCTTTGTTATGAATTGTTTAGTAGTCGCTGCTACAGTTATTGAACTCACCCCTTTTCTTGAAAAATACAGGAACGGAAAAGGATTGCCCGTTACAATTGATATTGATGTATTGGTAACTGGAATCGGATTAACAGCAACCACCTATTCACTGACAAGGCAACTACAGGTAAAACGTCCCGATATAATACTTCAAGCCGGTGTAAGTGGGTGCTTTGACACAACTATTCCGCTTGGTTCCGTACTAGCCATCAATCAAGAAACCATTGCAGACCAGAGTGTAATCGAACTGGACCAATTAAAAACATTGTTTAACCTCAAACTGGTGCCGCAGAATCAGTACCCCTTTTCAAAAGGCTGGTTGGTAAATAAAAGTGAGGTCCTGAAAAAAGTAAAACTAAAAAAAGTAAAAGGAGTTTCCGTGAACGAGATTACCACTTCGAAACAGAAAGTAAATTTTTATAAAAACACATTTAATCCTGTGGTAGAATCAATGGAAGGAGCCGCTTTACATTATGTTTGTCTAATGGAGAAAATTCCTTTCCTGCAAATAAGAAGTGTTTCTAACTATATTGCTGAAAGAAACAAGAAGAATTGGAACATGAAAGAATCCATTACGAACCTGAACAATGAACTTATCACCTTGTTACATACACTATGAAATTAACCCTCGGTTTTTCTCCCTGCCCCAACGACACTTTCATTTTCGATGCTCTGGTCAATAAAAAAATCGATACAGATGGGTTAGAATTTGAGGCAGTGTTGGCTGATGTGGAAACACTTAATCAATGGGCCCTTGAAGGCAAACTGGA
The DNA here is from genome assembly GCA_016719015.1 of Chitinophagaceae bacterium. Lineage (GTDB taxonomy): Bacteria > Bacteroidota > Bacteroidia > Chitinophagales > Chitinophagaceae > JJ008. The sequence continues at coordinate 69,658 of JADKAZ010000004.1, read as the reverse complement.
TATTACTAAACTCAGCTTCCCGGCTTTCTTTAAATCACTAAATAATTATACACTACTCAATGCAGGAAGTGCCTTAGGCAAAGGAGTCGGGCCATTATTGATTACAGACTCACAACAGGAAATAACGGATGATGAAATAAACCAGGCATCTATTGCATTACCCGGAGCTAATACAACAGCTAACCTTCTTTTTACTTTCGCTTACCCGGATGCCAGAGATAAAACATTCATGCTTTTTTCTGCTATAGAAAATGCATTGGTAAATAAAGAAACTGATCTCGGAGTTATAATTCATGAAAACCGGTTTACCTACCAACAGAAAGGCCTTAAAAAAGTGAGAGACCTTGGCGAATACTGGGAACAGAAAATGGAGCTTCCTCTTCCTTTAGGTGGTATTGCCATCAACCAATCAGTAAAAAGGTCGCTGGCACTCAGGGTAAATGAATTGATCCGCAAAAGCCTCGAATTTGCATTTAAAAATTATCCTGCTATACCTGAATATGTAAAACAACACTCACAGGAAATGAGTGAAGATGTAATGCGGCAACACATTGACTTGTATGTGAACAACTATAGTCTTGATCTTGGGGACGAAGGCCGCCAGGCAATTGAAGCCTTACACGAATTATTTCTTGAACTAAATAATGAAGAAGCAGACGATGAAGATGTTTTATTTCTTTAAGGCTGCCGCATAAACCTCCAGACATCTTTTTCTTGCTACCTCATGTACCACTATTGGTTTAGGATAACTAAACTCTTCCAGCTCCGGCACCCATTTGCGGATATACTTTAATTCAGGGTCAAACTTTTGTGTTTGTAAATAAGGATTGAACACCCTGAAATAAGGTGCGGCATCACAACCACTTCCGGCAGCCCATTGCCAACCACCATTGTTAGCAGCTAAATCATAATCCAATAATTTTTTGGCAAAATAAGCTTCCCCCCAACGCCAGTCAATCAATAGATGCTTGGTGAGAAATGAAGCTACAATCATTCTTACCCTGTTGTGCATAAAACCAGTTGTATTTAGCTCTCTCATTCCCGCATCTACTATCGGGTAACCGGTTTGTCCATTACACCATGCTTCAAATTCTTTTTCATTATTTCTCCATTTGATTTTATCATACGCTGGCTTAAATGCATGATCAACCACTTTTGGAAAATGCCATAGTATCATGTGATAAAAATCCCGCCAGATCAATTCATTCAGGAAAGTTTCATTTAAGGCTCCTGCTTCCCCCGCCAACTCCCGGATACTGATGGTACCAAAGCGAAGATGCACACTCAATCTTGAAGTTCCTTGTACCGCCGGAAAATCTCTTTGTTCTTTATAGTTTCGGATAATCTGTCCTTTCCATTCTTTTTCGGGGAATGAAAATGCAGCAGATTTAAATCCCATTTCCTCCAATGAAATAAGTTTACGTCCCGGTTGTTTGTAAAAATTCTTAAAATATTTTTTATTGGAATAAGGTTTAAGGTGAAATTCCGTCAACACCCCTTTCCACTTTCTTGAATAAGGAGTAAAAATGGTGTATGGTTTTCCATCATCTTTCACCACTTCATCCTTTTCCAATATAACCTGGTCTTTAAAAGTATAAAACGATGCTCCATGGTCTTTCAATAACTCTTCGATAGCTGTATCCCGCTGCTTTGCATATGGCTCATAATCATGATTGGTAAAAACTTTTTCAACGTTATATTCCTTTAGCAACGCCTGGTAAACTTCCAAAGGGTTTCCATAACGGACATCCAGTGATGAACCTACATTTACCAACTGCTGTTGAATAGCCTGTAAAGCAAGATGAATGAATTCAACTCTACTGTCAGTTTTATCTTCCAGCTCATCCAGTATGTTGCTATCAAAAACAAAAAGGGGAAGAACCGGTTTACCGTCTTTTAAAGCATGATAAAGACCTGCATTATCTGTTAAGCGAAGGTCTCGTCGGAACCAGAATATATTTATGGTTGGCTTCATGGAAAGCAGAAACAACTTTAAGTATGAATTGTTTTGATGAAGCGGTTATATATTTCTGTTGTTTTTATGTTTGTATACAGCTTATCTCTGAACTGCCTGACCCACCGGATTCCATTAATAGCATTGGTTAAAAAGACTTCGTCGGCATTCGCTAAATCGTTAACAGATACTGTTACTTCCCTGGTATCATACCCAGCGTTTTGCATTTCTTTAAGCAGGTGCCGTCTCATCACACCATTCACACAGCCTTCATCCAGCCCGGGAGTTACAATAATCCCATTTTTTATGACAAAGAGGTTCGCTATAGTTGAATCAGCTATACTTCCGGTGCTGTTCAATACCAGGCAATCGTTTACCTTTTTTTCTTTAGCGTATAAAGCCGCCATAGAATAAGGAAGAAAATTAGCTGATTTAAGATTGGAAAACTTATCACAACTCTTTTCGGCTTCAGAATAAATATCAATTACAAGTCCATTCTCGTTAAGTTTACTTACAGACTCATTCAACGGCCAGCACTCAATCAAATATTGCAATGCTTTTTCTTCATCATACAAGCCACCGTTACCCCTGAAGACCGACAGCCTAACCCTTCCCAGCTGCTCGCATTTATTTTTTTTACAGAGATGGAGTATTTCGTCTTCTGTCCGCTGACGGAGAAAAAGGCGGGGCATTTCGAATTGCAACATCGCAATTCCGGTATAGAGTCTTTCAAAATGATAGTCAGCTAATAAAATATTCCCTTGCTGCACTTTCATCGTTTCAAACAAACCATCGCCATAGCGGTAACCCCGGTTAGAGGCCAGGAGTACGGGTTCATCAGCTGAAAAAAATTTACCATTGAAGCAGATACTGTTCATACACTGTCAAAGTAAAATAAAAAAAGCCACCCCGGCTAATCGGGATGGCTCAATATACTTGCCATGAAAATTATGCTTGTTCTACCAAACCGGCTTTAACAGCATACATCACCAGGCCAGCCATGGACTTGGTACCCGTTTTTGTTTTGAGTTTGTCACGGATAGCTTCCACCGTTCTTGGGCTGAGATCAACAATATCAGCTATTTCCTTAGTGCTCTTTTCATCACACATCAGTTTCAGGATAGTTACTTCCTTATCTGTTAATTGAACATCCTGTGGCATAGAAGATTCTGTTGTACGCTTTGTACGCAAACCACTCAGCAATGCTTTATTGGTAAGCTCATTAAAGAAGAAATCATTTTCATATACAGCCCTTACAGCTTCATAGATCATTTCTGATCCTGATTCCTTTGTCAGGTAAGAGTTAGCCCCTATTTCCATCATTTTAGAAATAACGGAATGATCATTATGCATGGATAGCATAATCACCTTTACATTGGGGTATAATTTCTTAATCTCAGGTAACGTAGTTAACCCATCCATAATAGGCATCTGGATATCGAGCAGCACTACATCAGGTTGAATATGACGCAACAGATTCAATAGCTGCATGCCATTTTCTGCTTCAGCTACCATCTGTATGTCTTTGCGGCTTTGCAGTGAAGTTTTAACGCCGGTGCGGAAAAGTGCATGATCGTCGGCAATCGCTACTTTAATAACTGAGTTGGATTCAGGATTTTTCATAATTGGATTATTAGTAAAATAAAATTGGATTCAGTATTTATTCTCAGGTGCAAGATGGAAAAATCCTGCAACATATACCATAGGAAAAGTACTTAATTTAATATTTGCGGAAAGTACCACTACTTAAAGTGATTAACGAAGTTATACGAAGAGATTTAGGAAATTATACGAACCGTACAGTAAATACCGAATATTATAAATAGGGCAGTTATGCTCTTGTTAACATACCAATGTGGATATACTTTTGTTTCAGAAAGTTGATTGACACGGATGACTGTTTTACTTTCTCATCCATTGTCCATAACCGTCCAGAAAGAATTTCCAATGATCCTTTAAAAAACCAACCCCGATTTTTATCGGGAAACACTCTACCGGCAGTCAACTTTCTCTTTTTGTTTTTAAGTCTGAGTATATCGAAGACCCCGTTTTTATAAATCCAATACCTCTTGAGAAAAAAACAAAAACTGTGCAGCCATTAAACCCTGTCTCTATGAAGCACAACGCTTAAATAACTTTTTCTTTTCATAACAGTAACGTTAACCCCGGTCTTCATAACGCCGGGGTTTTTTATGCCCTGTACCTAAAGAGAAGCAAGGTCAGCTTCTAATAACTACAAATTTTATACTGAAAGAAAAATATTTACAGTTTTTCTGCTACCAAATAAGCCCTTGGCTCACCTACTGTAAATTTTTTACGACCGGGAATGCTGTAGACTTCTTTTAATACAAGCCCTGCCTGCCTGAGCATGGTTTCCATTTCATTAATAGAAAAGATATAATCAATAGCTGTTTTATTCTCCATTTCTCCATCAGGAGCTATTACAATACTTTCTGTTTCTATCCGGGTAGGATGAAATAGCATTTTGCTATCAGTAAGAAATTTCAGCTCACCCACCTGGCTCCAGCTTTTTTCCTTAAAACTTTTAAATGCTATTTCGGCCAGTGACCAGCTATTGATGAGTAAATGTCCTCCGGGTTTTAAATGTGCCGCTATATTGCTGAGTATCTTAATGGTGTCTTCTGCACTAAAAAAATTAAGGCTGTTACCCATACAAATGGCCAGTTCAAATACATCGTCAATCTTGTAGTTAGTTACATCTGCCTTTACTACTTTCAACGGTAGTTGCTCTTTATTTGAGGTTTCTCTTATTTCGTTGGTATAGTCCCCGAGATTATCCACTGCAACCACCTCTATTCCCCTTCTGGCAAGAGCAATGGCATGCCGTCCGTAGCCACACATCAGGTCCAGCACTTTATTACCGGGTTGCAAGTTGAAATACAGCCACATAAAATCAACCTCCTTTACCGTCAGTTCATCAGGAATAAGGCTACGCCAAATCTCTTTATAATAACCATCGAAGTATGTGTCGTTGATATTAGGCATTAGCGGCTATTATTCCAGCAGTTTATTTCGTGTTGCGTACATTACCAGTCCGGCAATGGTCTTGGCTCCCACTTTTTGCTTCATGTTTTGCCGGATGGTTTCAATGGTACGGGGACTAAGAAAAACATCTTTTGATATTTCTTCTGTTGTCTTATCGTCTGCAATCAGTTTCAATATTTTCAGTTCTTTTTCCGAAAACTTAACCGGGTTGGGGTAAAACTGTCGTACCGTTTTTTTATGCTGTAGTTTTAAAAGCACTGCTTTATTCACCAGTTCATTAAAATAGAAATCATCATTCATGCAGGTAAGAATGGCCTGGTAAATTTCTTCAGGATCAGTAGTCTTTGTAAGGTAGGCATTGGCGCCCATTTCCATCATTTTGGTAATCATCTCCTGGTCATCGTACATAGTAAGAACAATGATTTTAAGTTCTTCGTATTCTTTGCGGATAATGCTGATGGCATTGATACCATCAATTTCGGGCATCCGGATATCCATCAGTATTACATCGGGCAGTTTGAGCTGAAGTTTATGCTGAAGGTCTTTACCATCAACCGCTTCCCAAATTATTTTCAGGTATTCTTTGTCCTTTAGTGCCATCCGGATACCATCACGGAATATCTGGTGGTCATCTGCAATTGCCACTTTTATTATTTGGGACATGGAGTATTGGTTTTACAGTTAATTTAATGGGTAACGAGTCTTGCGTAAAAGTACTCTTTTTTAGTATTAATACTATATTTCTTTGGTGTACATCATTTATTAAAAAAAATAGCTTCTTCAAGCCTTATAAAATCATTTAAAAAACCAGGCTGAGGGGAATATGAAGGGATGGGAAAAATCATTTTATGGCGTTGTCGTATATTTTCATTTCACTTATCGTAGATATTCATTTACCCTTAGAAATTTTACGACCCGTATAGTAAATACTGAAATTTTTAAAAGTCGGAGTATTGCTCTTGTACACATCCGTTTGTGGATATACTTTTGAGATAGTTGATTGACAGAAGATCGAGCCCCTCAAATCGTCCAATGTCCTGATGAAACCGTCCAGAATAGTATTTCCAAATCCCTTGAATTCCATAAGCGAAATCCAATGTCAATCAACTTTTTCTTCTGAATAAAGCCATGGAATATTGGCCGGTTTAGCAGAGGAATTTTCCGCTGCTAATTAGCATCACAAACCCCTTTTCTTATCCACACCTGTTAATAACCGGGATTTTCCCCGGTAAGTTTACTATTTTTACATTCGTAAATTTACGGTTTTTACTTAGAAGATTTACCCATTTTAGACAGGTATGATTACTATTAAAAAATCGTTGAAACCCTTATCTGTAGCTAATTATATGGCAATTCAAGGAATAATATTTTCTCGATACCCAATTGTATTATAGGGCATGAAAATCAATTTTTACGGTACAAATCAGATTTGAGAAAGGCTTAAAAACGTTACTGTTATGAAAAAAAATTCAAGAGTTTGGGCTGATGTTGATGTTGCAATTGCTGTTTGGGAAGATTAATCAGCGAACATCATTAGAATTTAGAATCTTAAGAAAGTTTTTCTATTTTTGGAGAAATCCAAAGTTATAGAAAAGCTTTCTTTGCATATTGTCATATATAGTTACCTTCTTATTACACTGGCTTTTTTTGTTTCTAAGAAGAAGAAAGACAAAGGCCCCGCTCTTCTCGGGGTTTATGGAATTCTTTTTTTCGTTTTGCTCACCGTTCAAACGAATGTCAGGCTTCACAAAGACATGACGTTTTATCTCCAAATCTTATATACAACCCTAGAATATTTTACTTTTTCTTTTTTCTTCTGGTATAATGCGCAGCAGGTAAGACACAAGCGATTCATAGTTACTTGTTCTTTGTTATTTCTTGCTTTCCAGGTTATCTATGTAAATATCAGTGAGCTTAAAAAACTTGATTCCGTCCCCATTGGTATTGAGACAATTTTGCTATTCATTTACATATTCATTTTCTTCTATGAATTTTCAAAAAAACTTTCTGGCGACTATATATATAACCATTATTGTTTCTGGTTGGCTGTTGGTATCCTACTATACCTGGGAGGTTCATTCTTTTTCTATATTATGATTAATCACCTTAGTAAAGAAGAGATCAATACCTTCGGAAACATTACTTACCTGGCAGAAGTTTTGAAAAACGTACTTTTTATTACAGCAATATTTATTTACAATCGGTATCCCATAAATAATGTGAAAAAGAAACCGCTTTCTGTACCGAAACTAGATATGATTTAAAACTCAACCACCAACCATTATGTTCTTCCTGCAAGCCACCAACCAATCCGGAGTTTCCACTGTGCTTTTCTTAGGCACACTGGGTATGGTGGTGCTCACTGTAAGTCTTATCATATTCATTATTCTCCATCAGCGCCGGGTATTACGATTTCAGAATAAGATCAACCAAATGGAACAAGAGCAGCAGAAAATACTCCTAAGTGCCTCTATTAAACTTCAGGAGGAAGAACGCCAGCGCCTTGCTGCTGATCTTCATGATGATGCAGGTCCCTTATTGGCAACTGCCCGTCTTTACCTGAACGAGAACCTGGTAAATCAGGATAAAGCCACACAGTTACAGTCCATCTTCCAGGCCAGACAGATTATAGATGACACCATACAACTTGTTCGTAACATCAGCCATAGCCTGATGCCTCCTACACTAAAAAATTTCGGGTTAGAGTCAGCTATTAATGATCTGTTTCAAAAAATCAGTGGCTCAGGGGCTATCAATGCCAGCAGCCGTTTTCATGAATACAAAGACCGGTTAAAAGGAGAAAAAGAATTGATCATCTTCCGGATTGTACAGGAGCTTATCAATAATATACTTAAGCACAGCAGTGCCAGTTTTATTCATTTGACTCAGAATGTACATGCAGATAAATTCTATCTCCGTATTCATCATGATGGCCGCGGAATTGTACAATCTGATTTTGATAAATTGAATAAAAGCAATGTTGGTCTTGGATTAAAGAATATCAGTAGCCGGCTGCGGGTAGTGCAGGGCAATATTAATTTTGAAAAAGATATTTCACAGACCTATTATAAAGTAACGATTGAGTTACCTAAAGACGAACCTTACCAATAAGCGACCAAGTGACCGGAATTTGTTAATTTTATCCATTATCTGATAACTATGGGACCCATTAAGGTAGCTATTGCTGATGATCACAAAATTTTTCGCAAGGGAGTTATTCTTTCTCTTCGGCCTTTTACCAATATCAAGTTTGTATTTGAAGCAGAAAATGGGGATGAACTGCTGAATGGTTTGCCGGCTGCAGAACCCGATGTTGTGCTGATGGATTTACGTATGCCGGGCAAAGATGGAATTGAAGCTACTAAGACAATCAGCAAACAATACCCACAGATAAAAGTATTGATTTTAAGTATGTACGAAGATGAACGGTTCGTTTATCACCTGATGGAAAATGGCGCCAATGGTTACCTGCTGAAAAATGCAGAGCCCCAGGAAATTCGGCGGGCCATAATGGAGGTTTATGAGAAAGGTTACTACCTCAATAATTTTGTGAACCGCATATTGCTAAAAAAATCTCATTCCCGTCAAAAAGTAGTGCCTTCTCTCAATAGTGAGATTACTTTAAGTGATAAAGAAAAAGATGTGCTTCGTTTTATTTGTATGGAGTTTACCGCGGCTGAAATAGCCCAGAAAATGGAAATCAGCCCCAGAACAGTAGAGGCCATTAAGGACAGGCTTATGGAACGATTTGGGAGTAAGAATACAGCAGGGCTGGTATTCTTTGCTGTGAAGAATAATCTTATCGATTAATTACTGGTTAAAATGTCATCTCTGGTATTTCCCCTTCGATAATCAATTTGCCAGCCGTCTTTAATCGTATCTCGTCTACTGATACACCAGGTGCCCGTTCAAGTAGTTTGAAACCTTCCGGAGTTACATCAAGGACTGCAATATCAGAAACAATTTTTTTTACACATTTCACTCCGGTAAGTGGTAATGTGCATTTTGGTAAAAGTTTTGATTCACCTTTAGGGTTACTGTGCATCATTGCTACAATAATGTTTTTGGCACTGGCCACTAGGTCCATAGCTCCACCCATTCCTTTCACCATTTTACCGGGTATTTTCCAGTTGGCAATATCACCTTCCTCGCTAACTTCCATGGCTCCTAACACTGTTAAGTCAACTTTACCGGCTCTTATCATTCCAAAACTCATTGCAGAGTCAAAAAAAGCAGACCCCGGGACTGTAGTAATTGTTTGCTTACCTGCATTGATAAGATCCGGGTCTTCTTCGCCTTCATATGGAAAAGGCCCCATACCCAGAAGGCCATTCTCACTCTGTAATACAACATTCATCCCATCCGGAATATAATTGGCGACCAACGTAGGAATACCAATTCCCAGGTTTACATAGTAACCATCTCTCAGCTCTTTGGCAATGCGTTGCGCTATCTGTTCTTTTGTTAATGCCATGCTACTAGTTTTTATACATTCTTTCTTATCGTAAGCTGTTCAATTCTTTTTTCGTAACTCAGTCCCTGGAAAATCCGATGCACATAAATACCGGGTGTATGAATATTGTTGGGGTCCAGTTTACCTGCCGGTACCAGTTCTTCTACTTCTGCAATGGTAATTTTTCCGGCCATGGCCATCAGCGGATTAAAATTCCGGGCTGTTTCTTTATACACCAGGTTACCATCGGTATCTCCTTTCCAAGCCTTTACAATTGCAAAGTCAGCTTCAAAAGCATACTCCATTAAATATTCTTTTCCATTAAATTCCCTGGTTTCTTTTCCGCTGGCAACTTCTGTACCTACACCAGCAGGTGTAAAAATAGCAGGCATTCCATAGCCAGCCGCCAAACAACGGGTAGCTAATGTGCCTTGTGGAATCAATTCTACTTCCAACTCCCCACTGAGTAATTGCCGTTCAAACTCTGCATTCTCGCCAACATAAGAAGATATCATTTTTCTGACTTGCTTCTGTTTCAGCATTAATCCAATACCAAAATCATCAACTCCGGCATTATTAGAAATACAGGTAAGGTTCTTTATTCCGTTTTTAACTAACGCAGCAATACAGTTTTCAGGAATACCACATAATCCAAAACCTCCCAGCATAAGTACTGCATTATCCTGTATGTCTTTGATCGCTTCTTCTGCTGAACTTATAACCTTATTCATGTAAAAAAATTAGGCCCTAAAATTAGGAAAGTTGTTTTATCAATCGGGCATCTAATTTAGTAGGATACAGGTCTCACTTTTTTTGATGGCGGCTTTGCTTCAGGCAAGGATTTTATTTGAACTTTGTTTACAGTATCAGGTAGAGCTATCATTGAGTCTGTGAGCGGCTCCGACGAAGCTGGTGCTACGGGAATAATTTTCTCCGGTTCGTTTATTGAATCCATTATAGCTTTAAAAAGCACCGGATGATTTCTATAATAGGAAAAACTGTATTGAAACTCTTCTTTACTTACATTATGAATGGCAAATATCCGTTGATAGTGTTTCAGGCTTTCGGTGATTCTATTGATTGAGGTGTCCTTATTCAATACATAATCTGCTAAAAATTGATCGGCTCTCATCATATCCCATAATAAAGCCTGCATTTTTTTCGGAGGTAAGACTTCACTGTTTTTGCTTTTACATCCGGCATCAATAACTACTACAAAAAGTAGTAAAAAAAATATTTTCATCTTAATTCTTTGTAAGCAGCCCCATTAGTTACATCAAGCCGGGTAAGTAATTCTCTTGCTCTGTTCTTTTGCTCAGCACCGGCCTTGCTAAACACTTTTACCAGTTCATTACTTTTCCCCTGGAAAAAAAACTGCATCACCATAGAATTGGGATTTTCCGTATTGACAGTATTAAGAAAATTGAGGCAATTCAGGATTCCATTCCGGCCGGCATCTTCATTTTCATAAAACAAATCCATCCCATTTCTATAATAAGAATATAATGCATCATGCATCAGTGCAAATCTGTTATTATTAAGATTTTCTGCCAGCCAGTAACGGTTACGAAGACTTTCAAATGATTTCCAACCTGAAATTTGGCTACTCTCCGGGGCGTTATTCACAATATTCCAGGCTTTCTGAAAATATACATCACCACCACGTATTGAAAAAGAGCCGTAATCAAATCCAAGGATCAGGTTAACATAATAGGCTAATACGGCGGTGATATTCCCTGCTAACGGATCGTTACCCTGGACACGGTTTTCATTAAACTCTACCGGCTGAAACTCTACATATCGAAAGGTGACATTATCATCAAGAAAGTTCATGATAGGTGAATCGTATGTAGTACTGTATATGGGACGGGCCGCCTGTACAGTTAATTTTGCTTTATATACATTATTACCAAGTTCCTGTTCTATACTCAGCAAAAAGTTACATTGAATTTTTTCGTTGGGTTGAAAAGCGTCAGTTGTCCACCTCCGATTATTCAAAAAATTAGTCAGGGAGGACTGTAGCGTCTGGAAAACCTTTTTGTCAACCTGGGTACTTATTTTAGGGGTAATAACAGTCAACCGGGCCTGAATTTCTTGTCCTTGTGCAACTATTGCAAGGCCAACCAATGCGAAAGCAGCTATTATTTTTTTATGCATAGTAAAGCCTGATTATTGTATCAATAATATCTTTTGCCACTGCTTTTTTCGATTTAGTAGCAAAATTAAACTCCTGACCACCTTTTTCGAAAATAGTAATCTTATTGGTATCATATCCAAAACCTGCACCTGTATCATTTAACGAGTTTAAAACAATCATATCCGCATTTTTCTTTTGCAACTTATCCATTGCATACTGTTTCTCATTCGTAGTTTCCAGTGCAAAGCCCACAAGAATTTGCCCTTTGCTTTTCTTCTCACCCAGGCTTTTCAAAATATCCTTTGTTCTGACAAGTTCCACAGTAAGATGTTCTGCCTGTTTCTTTATTTTTTCCGGGGCTGGTGCAACAGGTGTATAATCAGCCACTGCGGCAGCCATGATCGTTATATCCGATTCCGCAAACCTATCCGTAACCGCTGTATACATTTCGTCAGCAGTTTTTACCTTAACCAGCGAAATTCCATTTTCAGATATATCAATTTGTGTTGGTCCAATGATAAGTGTTACCTCAGCGCCCCGTTGTTCCAATTCCTTTGCAATAGCAATACCCATTTTCCCTGACGAATTATTTCCAATAAAACGAACGGGATCAATGGGTTCGTATGTTGGCCCCGCAGTTATTACAGCCTTTTTACCTGCCAATGGTCGGGTCAAAAAAAAATTTGAAGAAATATATGCAAGGATTTGCTCAGGTTCAGCCATTCTTCCCTCACCATATAGACCACTGGCTAAATCCCCTTTCTCTACAGGAATAATATTGTTGCCAAAAGACTCAAGTTTCCTGAGATTTTCTTTCGTTGCTGGATGATTCCACATATCCTCGTCCATTGCAGGAGCCACCACTACAGGGCAGGTTGCTGACAAATAAGTTGCGAGCAACAGATTGTCACATTGCCCCGTGGCCATTTTGGCCAGCGTATTGCAGCTGAGAGGGGCTATTATCATTACATCTGCCCAACGACCCAGCATCACATGGTTTGACCAGCTTTCTTCATCAAATAAATCAACCATTACCGGGTTTCGACTAAGGGTTGATAATGTTAGAGTCGAAACAAAATCTTTCGCTGCGGGGGTTACAATTACTTTCACTTCAGCCCCGGCCTTTACCAATAACCGAACCAGGTAAATTGATTTATAGGCAGCTATACTACCTGTAACACCCAATAATATTTTCTTACCCTTTATCATGTCGTATCAAAAATACCATTTACTGAAGAAAGGTCATAACTGGTTTAAAAAAGCCTTCTAAAAAGAAAAAGCGACGGGAATCCATCGCTGTAAATACTTCAAAGTGTCGCTAAAAAAAATTAGCTAAAAAGCTCATCTTCACCCCTGCGGAAATAAACTTTATCATCCAGAAATTCCTGGGTAGCCAGTAATGCCGGATTTGGCATTCTTTCATAAGCCCTTGAAATTTCGATTTGTTCCTTATTCTCATGGATTTCTTCGAGGCTGTCCGTATGACTTGCAAACTCCTCCAATTTATTGTGCAGCTCTTCCTTAAGTGAGATATTAATTTGATTGGCTCTTTTACCAACAATTGAAATTGATTCATACAGATTACCTGTTTTTGCCTTAATATCATCAAGGTTACGGGTTTCCACATTATTAGTGATACCAGCACTAAGCTGACGTCTTAACTTGCTCATTATTTAAATTTTTAATATTGGTTTGCGATAAGTTCAAAAAATTTTCTGCTTCTTTTTTTAATTTACTATCAGGAAATCTGTCCGTAAACTCATTACACTCGGTGATTACCTGTTCAAATCTTTCCACTTTTTTTTCTTCTACACTCAATTCAGCAAAGCGATAGTATGATTTTATAATCATCAGTTTATATTCATCTGCAATTATTGATTCGGGATAAACATTTAAAAGTGTTGTAAAAGATACACCAGATGCTCTAAACTGTCCCATATCATAATATAACCGGGCACTTTGATAATCCTTTTTTTCCAGCTTACCCCTGCAAATATCAATAATTTCTGTTGCCTCTTTGTTTCTGGCAGATCCGGGGTGAGTATTAATAAATGTCTGCATCATCCCCATCGCCTTAATGGTATTTGTTTGGTCCAATTCAGGTTTGGGTGATTGTTTATAATAGGAATAAGCCCTCATGTAATCTACTTCCTCAGCCCTTATACTGGTCGGAAATATTTCCAGGTAGCTTTTAAATAGATTTTCAGCACTCATGTAATCTGCCATATAATAGGCACAATAAGCATACTTATAATAAATGTCTTCAAATTCTTTACTGGCCTTGTAGTAAGGCATTACATCCTCATAGACCTGTTGGGCAAGCATATATTTTTTCTTTGCAAAATATTGCTCTGCCATACGAAGCTTGTACGCCGGGTCAGGACTCTTCAAAAGTTTACCAATTCCCTTGCTACTACAACCGGTTAGAAAAAGGCCAATTATTATAATCCAGGTATATTTCATAAAAGGTTTGCAAAGTTAACAGATACTGGCAAATTATACGGAAAAAAGATAATACTGTAAAGCCGGCAGTTAAGATTTTGATAAAGGGAACATTCTGATAAATTGGTATGGTCACCACAAAAGTATTGTAGGGCAATTAGTATTGAGTAAGTAAAAAAACAAACCCTCCCGAAATCGGGAGGGTTTGTTTATCAGCAAAAAAGTATCCTATTAATTCTTACGGAGGTTTGGATGCGGAGGATCAACTGTGTTATCTCCAGTTTCACCTTCAGCAGCCGGGCGAAGATCAACTGTATTACAGTCTCCACCTTCTTTACCATAGTTAAAGAAGAAACGATCTGCACTAATACCTTCTTTATCTACCATATAGTTAATAACTGCATTTACATGATCCCAGCTTAATTGTTGCTCTTTTTTAGTAGAGTTACAATAACCTATAACCACTACTTTACAACCTGGGTTATTTCTCAATCTCGCTGCAACTGTAGCCAGAGCCGATTTAGCATCATCGTCCAACTTATTAGAGCTGGCTTTGAAAGCTACACTTGGCAATGAGCCCATTAATTCAGCGCAAGTCTTTTCAGGAGGTGCTATTCCAGCACAACCATCAGGACATGGGCATTTACCGATACCATCTGCATCTACTGGCTGGCAATATGTTGGAGTAATAAGTTCTTTATCCTTACAATCAGGTATACCATCACCATCAGTGTCTTTAGTAACACCATGGCTATCAACAGGACAACCTGCAGGTGTTTGCTCCTGGTCGAATTGATCAGTCACACCATCGCCATCGCTATCAGGAAGTACTGGCTTTGGCAAACGCATTAAACGAGGATTGCGGATTTCGCTGTAAGCATAATCCAATGGGTTAAGCCACCAAAGTGGTTCAACTGATTTAGCACCTAAGTTAATATTCAAACCAAGACTTAAATAATTATATGAATCAAAGTCACGGGTTTGTACCGCATCACCCCATGCTGCTTCCTGCCAGCGTTGGCCATCCAATAAATCATCTTTGATAAATGTCCAACGATCTTCCAAAGCCAGGTTAAGCCTATTGCTTAATTTAAAGGCAATACCCATACCGATAGTAGCAGATGGTTTAAATGTATCACCAAACAACTTTGGACGACGATCTCCATGATTTTCAGCAGGAGTTTCATAAGTGTCATCCATGAAATTTTTAAGCTCCTTTAATTTATCCTTGCGGTCAGTATAAGCAGATTGCGCAATTGAAGTAAAATTATACTTGTTAGCACCATCCAGGGCATTCACTTTGGTATCATAAATGCTTGCACCGATACCGGCAAATCCATATACGTTATAGCCAGTTTTGGATTTGTGAAAGCGTACATTATTCAGAGTAAGAACTCCTTCAAGTGACAAATCCTGAACTTTTGTTTTATAGTTGTAAAAAACATATTCAAACGGAGTAGTAGCTAACCCTGTTTGAGAGGAAACAATTTGACGGAATCCACCAGCTCCAGTTATTTGTTGTGGGGCTGAGTACCTTTGAGCAGGATTTACTATGGCAACTCCCCAAGCAGGGTTTTTTGCATAGTTTTCAGTAGCTCTGAAATGTTGGCCCTTACCTATTCCATACAAATATTCAAGACGCATGGAAAAGATATAGCCAAAGGCCTTTCTTACATGCAATCCAAAACCCGGAGATACAAATTTTGCAGGGATATCACCACTAACCTGGAATAAACCGCCTTTAATACCAATTTCCCACTGATTGCGGGGTTTTGCGGGAAAATTATAGGTTCCGTTCAGAAATTCAGAATGTTGAGGCATTCTTTTGCTGGGAACAAGAGACGAATCTTTTACGTCATAACTTGCTCCAACTCGTTGAGAGAAACCGGTCGACGCTAACAGACAAAATATGCCTGCCAGTAATAAATACTTTTTGCTTGCCATAACTAAGGATTAAGATTTGAAATACAATGTCCTAATAATACGCAAAAATAGAGATTGGAGATTAATTACCAAATTTTTATGTTAATAATTTGGTTCTATTTGCATATTATTTTTCAATCACTTAGTCACTAAAAGACTACTTTTTGCTGCTTGCAGCCTCATTTATTTTTTTGCGGCGTAAATTGCCCTCTATAACACATGAATTTACCCACCCATTTAATAAGCGAAGAGCTAAAAATTTTTGAAAATCGTTTCAAAGAAGCAATGAGTGGCGATGCTCCCCTTCTGAAACGTATTTTACGTTACATAGTAAAAAGAAAGGGAAAGCAGCTTCGACCCATGTTTGTGCTGCTTTCTGCAAGAATCTCCGGCGAAATCAACGATATCGCTTATCGGGCTGCTTCGTTAGTGGAGCTACTGCACACTGCAACTCTTGTTCATGACGACGTTGTTGACGATTCCCTGGAAAGAAGGGGCTTTTTTTCAACATTTGCCCTTTGGAAAGCCAAGGCCAATGTACTTATCGGGGATTACCTGCTGGCAAAAGGTCTGCTACTCTCCCTTGATAATAAGGATTATCAAGTTTTGCATATACTCTCGGACGCAGTAAGAAAAATGAGTGAAGGAGAATTGTTGCAAATTCAAAAAGCAAGGAACTTAAATCTGGATGAGAAAACTTATTATGAAATAATCCGTAATAAAACGGCTTCTTTACTGGCATCCGCCTGTGCCGCCGGGGCCTGGAGTACCAGCCAGGATGAAACCATTACCGAAAAATTGAGACTGTTTGGAGAAAAAACAGGAATGGCATTTCAGATAAAGGACGATTTATTTGACTATGCCAGCGAAAATGTCGGCAAACCAACCGGAAATGACATCAAAGAAAAAAAACTGACATTGCCGCTTATCTACACCTTGAATAAAGTAGACAGTGTTACCCGTCGCAAAATAATTTATATTGTAAAAAATAACAACCGGGATAAACAAAAAGTGCAGTGGGTCATAGACCAGGTAAAGGCAGCTGGTGGTATTGCGTATGCCATCGAAAAAATGATTGCCTTTAAAAAAGAAGCCATTGAGATACTTCATCAATTCCCTGAAACACCCTACAGAAAAGGACTGGAAGACATGGTACTTTTTGTTACCGATCGAAAATATTAATTACATAAAGTGAAATGGAAAAAAGGTGGCGGATATTAACGACTGATGAAGTAATCGTACAAACATTACATCAATCGCTTAAAGTACACCCTGTACTGTGTAAAATTTTTGTACAGCGGGGCTTAGGAAGTTTTGACCAGGCGAAAAAATTTTTCCGACCCCGACTAACGGAGTTGCATAGCCCATGGTTGATGAAAGATATGGGTAAAGCTGTTGATAGAATTGTTGCAGCCCTAAAAAGCAATGAAAAAATTTTGGTATTTGGAGACTATGATGTTGATGGTACTACATCAGTTGCCAGCATGTTTCAATTCTTAAAGAAGGTACATTCAAATATCGATTTTTACATTCCCCACCGCTACAGGGAAGGATATGGGGTAAGTAAAGCTGGGATAGATTTTGCACAAGAAAATGGGTTTGGCTTAATTATATCGCTTGACTGCGGTATTAAATCTGCAGACCTGATAGCATATGCTAAAGGACTGGGAATCGATTTTATTGTTTGCGACCACCACTTACCCGATGAAATACTGCCTCCCGCTGTCGCTATCCTTAACCCTAAACAAGCTGATTGCAATTATCCGTATAAAGAACTTTGTGGCTGCGGTGTGGGTTTTAAACTGATAACTGCCCTGACAGAAAAGCTGAACCTTTCGCCTGAAACTGCATTTGAATACCTTGATTTAGTTGCTACAGCCATCGCTGCTGATATTGTACCTATGACTGGCGAGAACAGGATACTTGCTTTCCATGGACTAATAAAAGCTAATAATAACCCTAATAATGGAATAAAGGCCCTTGCCAAATTAAGTGGGCTGACAACACAATTACAGATTAACAACCTGGTGTTTATGATTGCCCCAAGGGTAAATGCGGCCGGAAGGATGGATGATGCAAAAAAAGCCGTTCAACTGTTTATCGCAGAAACTGATGAGGAAGCATTTGCATATGCAGAAATGCTGCATAACGATAACAGCGACAGAAAAGAAGCTGATAAAACCATTACGCAAGAGGCCTTGACATTAATCAACGAAAATATTGGATGGGAAAACAGAAAATCTACTGTTGTATTTCAACCACATTGGCATAAAGGGGTGGTAGGAATTGTTGCTTCTAGGATAATTGAAACCTATTACCGGCCGACCATTGTTTTGACACAATCAGGAGAATTTGCAGCAGGTAGTGCCAGAAGCGTTCCTGGCTTTAATTTATATGAAGCTATCCATGCCTGTAAAGAACACCTTTTGGGCTATGGTGGGCATTTTGCAGCTGCCGGTATGACACTTGAATTAAACCAGGTTGATTCCTTTAGAGAAAAATTTGAGCAAGTTGTGTCTTCAACAATAACACCAGAGCAACTCATTCCAGAAATTGTAATTGATGCTGAAATATCATTAAAAGATATAAAGCAATCTTTCTATGATATCATCTGCCAGATGGAGCCTTTCGGGCCGGAAAATCTTCGTCCGGTTTTTATCGCAAAAAATGTAATGGATAATGGCTGGTCAAAAATTGTAAAAGAACAGCATATACGATTCTCCCTTAAAGAAGGTAACGTAACAGTTCATGGAATAGGTTTTGGAATGGCTGATAAATTTCATCTCTTACAACTTAAGAAACCGGTGGATGTTGTTTTTACTATTGATACAAACGAATGGAATGGAAACACTTCACTGCAAATACGGGTGATTGATTTCCGGTTATCAGAATAGTATTTTCCCTTTATAATAAAAGCCAGCCTTGCATATTTTTCTATCTACATTTGCTTTCTAAGAAATAATATGAAAAATAAATTACCCTTTTTACTATTGTTTGCTTTTCTGATAAACAATAAAACAACTTCCGCTCAAAGCAGTACTTCCACACTTGATGTCATTGGCTGGAACCTGGAGTTCTTTGGTGCCCCTTATGCCAGCGGCCCGACAAATAAAGACCTGCAGGAAGCCAATGCTAAAAAATTGATGCGCTATTTTGATGCTGATATTTATGGGCTTGTTGAAATTGTAGATACCATGCGCCTGAGAAGAGTCCGGGATTCATTAGGCACCAATTTCGAATATATCATTGCACCATACAGTACAGATGGACCAATCGGAACGAATGGCTGGCGTCAAAGCCAGAAACTTGCATTTCTGTATAAGAAAGATATTTTTTCGAATATTAGCACCCGGGGAATGATGTTAAACAGTCCAACTGCAGTTTCGAATTGGGCAAGTGGCAGGATGCCATTCTTATTGAAAGCAGATGCAACTATCAATGGTATTACCAAGACTATAAACTTTATTGTTGTACATGGTAAAGCAGGTAATACTGCATCTGACTACAACCGCCGGCTAGCCGGTGTGCAAGAATTAAAAGATACCCTTGATGCTCATTTCTCAACTGCTAATGTTTTTATTTTAGGCGATTTTAATGATGCCCTGAATGCAAGCATATATTCCGGAGCCAGCGTTTCCTCCTATACTCCATTAATTTCGGATAGCACTGATTCAGATCATTATAAGTCAATAACACTTCCATTAGGCTATGCCGGGCAAACCAGTATGATAAATTTTCCGAATGTTATTGACAATCATGTTATATCAAATGAAGTAGTCCCATTTTATGTTTTGAACTCAGCACAAATCAGAACAGATGTTACAGCTGTTGTCCCTGATTATGTAACAGCGCATAACACATCCGACCACTACCCCGTTTTCTCAAAGTATAGCCTGGCTGGAATCATTACCGGGTTACCTACCGTAAATCCAAATGAGTTTGGCATCCATGTTTTCCCTAATCCGTTTTTACAAACGGCAAATATAAAAGCATCAAAAACATTGACCAATGTTCAACTTAGATTAGTGAATATGCAGGGACAAGTAGTAACTACGCAGTCTTATGGTATCATTAATTCAGGCTCTTCTGTTCAGCCAATATTTCCATTAATACCAAGAGGAATTTATTTTTTACAGGTAGAAACCAAACAATACAGAACAGTTATAAAACTTACACACTTGTAAATCCATTCAATCGTAAAATAAAAGAGGCTCGTTTAAAACGAGCCTCTTTTATTATATAACATCTATAATTTATTATTGTACCAGTATTGTTCTTGTTCCAATGGTTGTTAGGAAATCAACCAGGTATGCCCTGTAAATACCTCTTGTAAGTGTAGCAGGAATAGTGAATGACTGATTAATAAATCCAACCTGGATATTCATATCCTTTTGAAATACTAATCTTCCTGCGGCATCAAATAATAACAAGCCATAATAGCCGGGCTTCAGGTTGTTCATAGTAATCCTGATGTCAGAACCACGGTCAACGGGGCTTGGATACAATTCGAAACTGTTAGGAATTGCGGAAACAGTAAATGTCTGCTGCAATCCATAAGAAATACCACCAGCATTAACAGCATACGCTTTGTAATAGTAAGTAGCTCCCTGTACGAGACCCGATAAAGAAGCAGAGAAATTGCCACCAGCAAGGTTTGTTGATGCAACTTGTGTTCCCGTACCGTTTGCAAATCCATTAATACCACTGTACTCGATACCGTAAGCTGTTACATTGGAACAACCATTAGCAGCAATGGAACCAGCCAAAGTAGCAGAATGATTATTTACATTACTCGCCGCCCCTGTGGTAACAGTTGCTAATGTATTTACTCCGCTGCCTACTACTGCTACATTAAGTGTACCAATAGTACCACCCCCCGTTACCGGAATATTTCCATTGTATGACTGAATAAGCGTTGGGGTAAATTTTACAAAAATTGCTTGATTGTAAGCACCTCCCGGTTGTGTTAAATTTAAAGAAGCAGTATAAGTTCCTCCAGATGTAGTGGAGAAAGTATAACCTGTCAAAGGCCCTACCACCACATTTGCTGTTGAAAGACCTGCACTGGTAAGAGTAAAGGAATTAGGACCTGCAGTTGTATTAATACAAACAGTACCAAATGGTGTAAGTGCTGTTGCAGTCAATACAGGAGAAGCAGTAGTAAATGATTGTTGCGTACCCCAGGTAGTTCCTGCACCGTTTGTAGCATAGGCTTTATAATAATACGTTGAATTAGGCACCAGACCGGTTAATGCAGAACTGAAATTTCCTGCTGTGAGGTTAGTGGAGGCGACTTGTATACCTGTGCCATTGGGAAATCCATTAGTTAAACTATACTCAATTCCATAAGCAGTAATAGCCGTACAACCGGTAGCCGATATGGTGCCGGCAGCTGTTGCAGTTGTTTGTGTGATAGCACTGGCTGCACCTGTTGTAACCGACGGTGCAGAATTAATTCCTGCTCCGGAAGCTGCTACATTGACTGAAGCTGCTGTGCCACCACCCGCAACTACTATATTACCGCTATACGACTGCACCAATGTGGGTGTAAATCGTACAAATATTTGTTGAGAATAAGTTCCACCGGGTTGTGTAAGACTTAAAGTAGTTGTATAAGTACCGCCAGCTGTGGTAGAATAAGTGAACCCTGCCAATGCCGCAACAGTAACATTAGCTGTTGTAAGATTAGCACCGGAAATTGTAAATGAGTTTGGACCTGCCGTCGTGTTAGTACATACGTTTCCGAAAGCTGCAAGGGCAGTTGTATTTATAGTCGGATTCAAACTTGTCGTTGTAAATGTTTGCTCAGCACCATAAGCAGTACCACCGGCATTAGTGGCATAGGCTTTATAGTAATAGGGAGTGGATGCAACAAGTCCGGTAAGGTCGGACGTGAAATTCCCTGCACTAAGATTGGTAGAGGCAACCTGTGTTCCTGTGCCATTAATAAACCCACTGATAAGACTATACTCAATACCATATGCTGTAACTGCTGTACAACCGGTAGCTGATATGGTTCCTGCACAAGTGGCAGTTGTTTGTGTAATAGCAGTAGCACCCCCTGTTGTAACGGAAGGCAAGCTATTTACACCGGCACCTGTTGCAGTAGCATTAATAGCCGCTCCGGTATAACCACCCCCTGCAATTCCAATATTACCATTATATGATTGTACTAATGTTGGTGTAAACTTTACAAATACCTGTTGCGAAAATGTTCCACCTGGTTGTCCAATACTTAAAGATGTTGTATATGTACCGCCGGCAGTGGTTGAATAGGTATAACCAGCTAAAGCAGCAACCGTTACGTTTGCACTTGTTAAGTTAGAACCGGAAATAGTAAATGAGTTAGGACCTGCAGTTGTATTTATACATACATTTCCAAAGGAAGCTAAGGGGGATGAAATGCTTAAAGTTGGAACAGCAGCAGAAGGAGTTACTTCTGTCCAGCTAGTGCCTGCCCTGATTTCGTCTATTTCTACAAATGGTGTGTTTGTTGCATTGTCTTGCCTTAAAAATATTCTTTCAATCCCGGTAGCAGTAAAGTCTGTACCCGATACGGCAGTTGCTCCGGCGGCTGGTTCGCTGCCTCCTAAAGCTGGATTTAACCAGATTTTAGAAACATCGTTTGTCGCCCCGGCAATAATCTCATAATTAGCCACAACAAAATAAGATGTTCCGGGATCAAGATCAGTAGCCAGCCAACTCACTGCGGAGTTACTTCTTGTAGACACTCCAATGTTATATTTTCCCGTTGTAGTACTTAGTCTTGTCCACACAGTGCCGCCAAATGCAGAAGTAGAAGCCGCTTGCAAAAGCCCCATAAAATATCCACCCGTTGTAGTTAAACCACCAAGTGAAGAAACATTTACAATAAATGAATAGTAGGCTGTTCCTGAAGTAACTGCCGTGCTGGTAAAAGGACGGTAATTATCACTCCCTGTCCCATCAAATGAAATTTTATTTCCTGTGGAAGCAGGAAGACCAGAATAGGAAAGATTTCCTGCAGTGACAAGCATGGAATCACCGGAATTAATTCTTACCCAAAGTCCACCGCTTTGCAGTGCAATACCATCCGTTGGATGTGGAGTATAATTAAATGGCTCAAGTGTAAACTGTGCCCAGCTACTCATCATCACAAAACTTAAACAAACTAAAAAGTAAAACTTTTTCATACTGAATCTATTTATAAAAAACTATTTTCTAAAACCGCAAAGTTTAAGACGCTTAATGTTGAGCATTTAATTCCATGAAAACTTAACATCATCAATACCAGTTGATGGTCTGTTACCACCACCTGATGTACCGGTTAGCGCAACAATCCTTATCCAGATAGGCTGACTGATATTATTTAGAGCACTGCCAAAATTCACAGTCACCGTTGTATTGGAAAAGGTGCCGAATGTTGTTGTTATTAGAGCCGGACTGGTAGCAACTGTGGAAAAAGCCGCCGGACTTTGCCCAACTCCGTAATCAACTCTCCAGGTTGCTGTTCTGGCGATTGCAGCACTGGCATCCAATGATTGCAATTTAAATTCTAATTGAAGATTTGATTTCCCGGTAGTGTTTGCCAATTGAAAAGCAAAAGCTGCACCCGGGTCACCGCCTGAACCAGCGGTTCCTGTTTGACGGAAACCTAATGCTCTGTTCGTGGAAGCATTTTGTACTGTTGATGTAGCTGTGGATGTAAGCCCTGTTGCAGATGCATAATTTTTAAAGCCAAGACTGGTCTGGTTCCAGGCTGTACCGGTATTGAAATTTCCATTATAAACAGTACCCTCATTTCCCAGGTCAAGACTTGTTGCATCTTGCTTTACATAAACACCTGCAGGAAGGCTACTGGTTCCGATGTTATCAAAATCGATAGTAACCGGGGAAGCCGATAAATTAATACTGCCATTACCAGCCGCAGTCGGACAACGGGGACCATAAAATCGTACATCAGTTGTATCCCGGATGGTGAATTGTTTTGTTGATCCAAAAAATGAATAAACACCAATGATATCACCATTACCCTGCGCCACACGAACTGTTGCGAAGTTGGAATAGTTACTGGTACGTAATGTAATTTTATTCGTAGTCGGAGTTGTACATCCCTGGATGATCCTGTTACCGGATTGATTATCGCCAGCATAGTTTTTTCCCAGCTCACCGGAAGCAAATTCAAACCCTTCCAGTTTGATAACAGTGCTCACATATTTATCCTGGAGGTTAGTAGTAAGTTGCGAAACATTTACTACTTGTGGAATAATTGGTTGATTCAAAGCACCCTTAATTATATGCTGAGGCTGCAGATTTACTGCTAATAATGTAACTCCACCCTGGTTCATGTATGGTGTATCTACACCACCGCCAAATTGCAAAGTGCCGCTATATTGTCCCAGGTAAAGACCTTTTAATTTTACATATACTTTACGACCAACCGGGTAATTATTAAAATGATTGTTACCCGCCAGTCGTAGCAAAACGCCACCTGTTGCATCCTGTATTGCTATTTGCTGGTAATAATTACCGCTTTTATCATCGCAGGAAACCACTCCTTCAATAACAGCATCGTCTGTTATTGCCACCGGAACACCAGATGTGTATCTTGCTTTAACATCTTTTATTGTGATATTAGCGACAATGTCTGGCTCGCCCAGAATCGGAGGGTCTGTAAATTTTTTCTCGCAAGACATGGTAAAAAGGCAGGTAGCAAAAACAACTGCTGCCATATTTATCCATTTATTTTTAGGATTCATTTTCATAATATAAATTTTATCGGCGACCTGAAAATTTCTTTTAATTATTGAATGTCGGCAGCGGTACGAATCTGCACCTGGGTTGTTGAATTAAAAATAGACACATATCCTGTAAGAGAAGTACCACTTGTATTGACAGTTATACCAGAAGCAACCCGTACAAATGTTGATAAAGTGCCGGTCGCATCAGTTATGTTATAAGTAACTCCTGTTGCATTAGATGATGCCTGGGTAATAGAAGTTATATTGTTTATTTTAACTAATGAAGAAGCCCAAATGTTCTTATTAGTTATAATCTGTGCTATCGTTGCTACCCGGGGGGTAACAGTAATGGTGCCCCCTACAGGAACTACATTGGCCTGTGGTACACTTTTTAATTCAAGGTCGCCATTGTACAATGTTAATATACCTCCACCTGTTGGATTAATTTCCAGCACACTACCCAAAGAATAAATAGGAGAACCCACTACAGAGTAAAAATAAACTCCTGAGCCGCTTTCATCCTGTAACCTGTAATTACCAGCTGCTTCATTAGCACTATTTGAAATAACCACTCCCCGGATTTTTTTTGTTCCTGCGGGAACAGTTACATCTGCACCACCAGTATGTAAGGCTCTGAAGTCGGTAAAGCTCATATAGGTGCCGGCAGCAGGAGGGCCAACGGGATCAGGCCCTGTGGGGCCAATCGGTTGCTTATCACAAGACAATGAGGACACCACAACTGCCATCAAAATAGCAATAAAGGGTTTGAGTGTAAATTTTTTAAAACGCATACATTATTTTTTATCTGTTCAATGATTTTAGAATCGAAGTGTCATACTTGCAAAAAAGTTAAGCCCATAAGCATAATATAATTTCGCAGGAAACTTACCTGTAAGGACTGGGTCACTAGCACTTGTTTGTGCATCATAACGTAATTGCTCAAATCCCCCGGTAACGATGTCTTTATTATTCAGAATATTATTTACACCCAGGTTAAATACAAGGAAAGTGGGCTTTTTATTCACTTCAAAATCTTTCGGCAACTTCCAGGAATATCCACCAAAGAAGTCCACGGTGAATTGTGCGTCAAACTTGGTTTGATTAAAAATTTCATTGTATGCTGTACTACCCGGAGCACTAAACTTCAATGCATCCCAGGTACGACGCAAGGGGTTAAAGCTTAAATAAGACTGGTCGAAATAATTTCCGGTAAGACTTATAAACCAAAACTTAGGTGACCGGTAAGTAGCCCCAAAACTATACGCTTCCATTGGCGTGGAAGGCAACCTGAAATTTTCAGCATAAATAATCTGCTGTCCTAACACCGATGCGCTATTATCAACAGTTATAACAGCATTCTGCTTACTGTCATAATAATAACGGCCAACAGCTGCGGCAGCATTTACCGTGATTGTAGAAGTCACCTTTACTTCAATACCGAACTCACCGCCAAAATGCAATTTATCAATACCACTGATGGCATAGTTTACAAAATTCTGATAGCTATCATGGTAGAAAGACATCACATCCATTCCGTCCTGGAAACGGGTGTAATAACCCCCCAAACGAATTTTGAATTTTGGTGCATTCATGATATAACCTGCTTCCCCGGTCTGAATAGTTTCGCTGGTAACATTCTCCTGCTGGGCATTGCGGGTACGTGGCGATACATATACATTTTCAAAATAAGGAGACCTTGTCTGGTAAGAAGCATTGGCATAAACATAATTACGGCCATTAATTTTATAGGTAACACCACCCTTTGCACCGTAATTAAAAAACTCATTCTTTATGCCTTTACCATAGGAGTCGTTTGGAAACAAGCCATTTCTTGCATTTCCTTCTCTGTAAAAATTAGTTTGAGAAACTGTACCGGCAAGAAAAAAATCAACTTTGCTGAATTTGAAAACCCCCTGCGCCCATGCAGCAGCTTTATTAATGTTGATATTATAGTCATAACCAAACTTGTCTCCTGCTTTAAGAATACGGTTAGGATTGTCAAGATCAAACTGGTTGGCCACATTATCAACGGGGAAATCTCTTTCTGCAAACTGGTTCACATTCAAATAAAAATCACCGCCGAGAAGATCATCTACTTTTTTATAGTAGTGATTATTTTGAAACTGGTAAGAAGCACCGGCTGTAAAATCAATATTATCACCAAACTTAGTATTGATAACAGAGTTGGCATTGAAGCGTTTTGTATTAATTACTCTTTCTTCAATTATATAACGGGAACGGCGACCACTCACAGTATTCCCAATAATTCCATTAGCATCATTAATAGTTGCGAAGCTTGCCCTGTTTACATTATAAAGATTCTGCCAATTTATCTGGCGGTAGTTAATATCGTTCTTCATCAGATCATACAGCATTTGCCCTTGAACAGGATCGGTGCTGCTGGCCCAGGTAGAAGTATAGCTTGGTAAATATCGATAGTAATCAGGCCGGGGGTCAGCTGCATTGTACCAATCCAGAGCGGTAACACTTCTGTTACCAAAAGAATAACCTGCAGCCGTTGTAATCGTGGTATTATTATTTAAACGAAAATCATGCGTAAGAATAATTACGGGTTGATGGCTCCTGGCTACACTTGCATTTCTTTTCTTTCCATTCTGATATCCCCAGTTTGGGTTATAATAATTATCTCCGGCCAAATCAATCATTTCCGTAACGGAAGCACCTTGTCTTCCATTTTCCGTTGGGGCACCAAATGCTGTTAGAGAAAGCAAATGATTTTGACCAATCCGTTTATCAACAGCGGCAAAATAACCCCAGCCATCATAATAAGTTCCCGGCACATATCCTTCGCCAGCCCAACGGCGACTACCACTGATGGTGAAGGCCCATCCTTTTTTACTAAGACCAGTAGAATGAGTAGCCATAATCCGGTTGTTATAATTACGGTTGGATGAGGCATAGCTAAAACTAGTTTGTGCCCGCTGCCGGCTGGCACGGGAGTCAATATTTGTATTACTGCCTATATCGCCAAAAGCAAAAGTGTTGTAACGCAGCCCCCAGGAAACATCCCGGTTACGCATCACATCATTCAACCCACCCCATAAACCGAATGGGGTAAACCCATTGTCCAGGTTGTCCATTGGAATTCCGTTCATAAAAGTGCTGAAGAGGTCATTATCATAACCCCTGATACGAAAGCGTACAGCACTAAAGTTGAAGGATGCAGCGGAATAAAAGGGATCTCTTCCGGCTGTCAGCAGTGAAGAAACATTCTGATTACCTCCGTCTCCCAGGTCGTTTTCATCCAACGAAACGGTAGGAATATTATCCAGCACCCCATCTTTTGCCTCATCATAGTGACTAGTGTCTTTTTTGGCAGTAGAATCAATCTGCGCCAGGGCTGCTGTTCCGAAACCTAATAATATCAGCAGCAGCAATCTCGTTTTAAGCATGTTAGTTTTTTTTACAAGGGGTCAAAAGTAATATTGTTATACATAACCAGCGAAAAAAGATAGACACATAATATTTTATTAATGCTGCCCATCTTTTTCATTATTGCCAGCGTCCTTTGTTTCTGTATGTTTGCCCTCTATTTTATTTTTTGCAATATGAAAAAAATAATTGTTTTCTGTTTTCTCCTTATTTGCTGTGTTTCTGTATTTGCCCAGAAAAAAGAGTACAAACCTATGGTTATCAGTTTTTATAACCTTGAGAACCTCTTTGATACCCTTGATAACACATTGATCAATGATGAAGAATTTTTGCCAAATGGACCCAGGAATTATAATGGGAAAATATATTTTGATAAATTAAATAAGTTAGCCACCGTTATTTCCCAAATTGGTATAGAAGCAAATCCTGATGGTCCTGCAATTTTAGGAGTTGCTGAGGTGGAAAACGATACAGTGTTGAATGACCTTATCCGGCAACCACTTATTGCAAAAAGAAATTATAAGATCGTTCATTATGATTCAAAAGATGCCAGGGGAATTGACGTTGGTCTTTTATATAATCCCAAATATTTTACGGTTGAAGCCAGCGATAAATTATACGTTCAGCTTCCCGGCGGATCAAAGGATGCATATTATACCCGTGATATTCTATGGGTGAGAGGAAAGCTTGATGGAGAAACCATTCATGTATATGTTAATCACTGGCCCAGCCGTAGCGGAGGTGAAAAAAGAAGTGCCCCGGGAAGAAATGCTGCTGCCCAGGTTTGTAAAAATCATATTGATTCAATCGCCAAACTGGAACCCAATGCAAAAGTGGTAATTATGGGGGACCTGAACGACGACCCGGTAAATGAAAGTGTGGCGGAAATATTAGGTGCAAAACCAAAGCCCACCGATGTAAATAAAGGCGGTTTGTATAATCCATGGACAGAGCTTTATAAAAGGGGCACCGGAACATTAGCCTACCAGGATGCCTGGGGATTGTTTGACCAGATCATTATTTCTTATCCCTGGTTAAGCAAAAATCAAAATGGTTTATTCTTTTACCAGCAACATATTTTCTTTAAAGAATACCTGGTAGAAAACCAGGGCCGTTACAAAGGGTACCCGATGCGTACCTGGGATGGCAATACATATCGGGGAGGCTATAGTGACCACTTCCCGACATACCTGGTATTTCTAAAAGAAATAAAACCGGTAAAGAAAGGTTTTTAATTTTTCCCCTTCAAAATCAATGACTTAATTCATTTCTGAAGAATAATTGGAGGGCTATAAATTCTTCCGAAACAGCCTTCCGCTTCTGACTGCTTTCCCCTATCTTTGCCGCCCCAAATCTGTGTTCGCAGATTCTTTTCGCACAAAGCGGGATGTCCAATGGGATAAATCGAATTTTAAAACTTTAAAAAGGTAAAATGAACAATTACGAATTGATGGTGATTTTTACCCCGGTTTTAAGTGACGACGAGTTCAAAGCTGAGCAAAAGAAGTATTCCAAAATGGTAACTGATGCAGGCGGCTCAATCGTTTCTGAAAATCCATGGGGACTGAAATCATTAGCTTATCCCGTCCAGAAAAAAACAACTGGATTGTACTGGGTGCTGGAGTATACTGCAGCATCTGATTTTAATGAGAAGTTGAAAATTCAACTTCTGCGTGACGAAACAGTGCTTCGTCACCTATGCACTAAACTCGATAAATACGCCGTCGAGTATAATGCTAAAAAGAAAAGTGGTGTTAAAACAGGAACCGAAAAATTAGCGGAGGCTTAATTTATGGCAAAGAGTGATATCAAATACCTGACCGCCATTAAAAGCGAAAAAAGAGCAAAGAAATTTTGTCGCTTTAAGAAATATGGCATGCGATACATCGATTACAAAGATGTAGAGTTCCTGAAAAAATTTCTGAATGAGCAGGGCAAATTATTGCCACGCCGTCTTTCCGGAAACAGCCTGAAGTACCAGCGCAAAGTTTCTGATGCGGTGAAAAAAGCCCGTCAGATGGCATTATTGCCTTATGTAACAGATCTTTTAAAATAAACCTCACCCTAACTTCCCGATATTATTGGGAAAGACAGTATCGGTAAAACGAAAATGGGTTGGTGAACAAAAAGAGAACAATGGAAATCATTTTAATTCAAGACGTAGATAATTTAGGTGCTAAGAACGAAGTGGTAAAAGTAAAAAACGGCTATGCCCGTAACTACTTATTCCCCCGTCAACTGGCCGTAGAGAGCAGCTCCAGCAACAAAAAGCAATTGGAAGAGAGAATGAAGCAGGTGAAAAAGAAAGAAGATAAAATGCTGGCGGAGATTAACAGTGTAATCGCTAAACTGAAAGAAGCTCCGTTGAAATTGGGTGCTAAAACAGGTACAAGCGGAAAAATCTTCGGTAGTGTTACTTCATTACAAATCAGCCGTGCTATCCGTGAGCAAAGAGGTTATGATATTGACCGCCGGAAAATAAGCATTGTGGATGAAGTAAAAGAACTCGGTACTTACAAAGCCAATATCGAATTCGGTAATGGCCAGAGTACTGAAGTTGAATTTGAAGTAGTGGCTGAATAATCAGAATTTTAATATTTTTTTTAAAAGCCTCCCGTTAAGGGGGGCTTTTTTTATGCTCAATTCTCAAAGGGGGCATTTTGTTCTACGATTACGACCCACTCTTTAACTTTTCTGTGCTTAAAAAAACAGGTATGCCCTTTGATTTAACACCTGTAACAAATCCTTCCTGAGAAAAACCGGTTTAACTGGTTTTTATTAACAAACAATCTTTTACTCTTAAAACAGGAACTCATGAAACTTTTTTACTCAAAAAAAGCAAGGCTTATAAGTCTGTCTTTTTTATGCGCAATTGGTAGCTATGCCCAACAGCCTTCAACAATTACACAGGGTGTATGCTCGGCTGTTGTTGCTGATTTCAACAGCGGTGATAATGGATTTAACTCGCCCAGTGTCTACGGAAGTATTTTTGACAGTTCATTTTTCCATAACACCAGCCGGGGATACTGGACAGATTACTTACCACCTATTAGAGTAACCGCACCGGGGTTTCCAAGAGCACAAAGTATCATTTCTCCTCCCTATAATAATCCTAACCCAACTGGAACATTTAATGTAGGTTTCTATTATATAGTAAATAATCCGTTGGTAGATCGTTACCAGGTTAGAATAATCAGCATTACGCAAACAACGCAGGGAACGGTTACCGATATTGTTGCAACTTCAGGTCTTCAATCTTTTGCGGCATGGAGTACTCCGGTGCCTTATATAGATAATGGCCCGGTTCCAACACCTCTGCTCAACGGTTTCGAAGGTTTTGTATGTATGCGTTTGGTTGACCCGGATATTATTAATTCCCCCAATACTACTTTTAGAATTGAAGTTGCTTACATTCTTAACGGGCCTTTCTTCGCTGTTTTTGATAATTTCTCAATAGGCCCTGTAAACAGCCCTTTACCGGTGAATTTTATTGGTCTTGTAGCTAACAGAAGTGCAGACAACCTCGTTAATCTTAAGTGGGATGTTACCGAAGAAATAAATGTAAGAGAATACCAGGTAGAAAGAAGTGACAATGGTTCTTTCTTTTCACCAGTCGGTACAGTAGCTGCAAAAGGTAAATCTATTTATTCATTCAATAACCCGGACATTTCAACAGCTGCAATTTTCTATCGGGTAAAGAGTGTTGATATTGATGGCCGATTTAAATACAGCAGCATCATTAAACTTTCAGGCAGTTCTTCAAATAGTTATTCCGATAAACTGATGATCTATCCTACTCCATCTCAGGATCAGATTACCATTGCACATAAAAAGCTAACCAGAAATGCCCGTATGACAATAATCTCTATAGATGGTAAAGTTCTAAAAAATATTACACCAGCTACTGGTACATCTCATACAATTACAAATATTGACGGCCTAACCCCTGGCTTATACATTCTTAAACTTGAGGACGGCATTGGAAATTCTCAAACAGTGAAATTGTTGAAAAACTAATAGCCTTACAATTAATAAAAAACCTGCTCGTAAGGCAGGTTTTTTACATTACTCTATGATAATCAATAGAATTAGTCGATTAATAGTTGAAAAAGGCGAATCTAAGTAATAAAATTTGGCAATAAGTCAGGAAAAAATACGTTATTTTGTCTTGCATTTGGTGCTCTTTCAGTTTCACAAGTCCTGAACGTTTCGAAATAACGTAGAATGTTCATTGGTTACTGTTTACTGTTGACACTTTTATTTTTTTTAAAACCTCTCAAAATGAACATTTACGTAGGAAATCTCAGTTGGAACCTGAAAGATCAGGATCTTTCAAACCTTTTTGCTTCACATGGTGAAGTAGTATCAGCTAAAATTGTTACCGACAAATTCACTAACCGCAGCAAAGGCTTTGGTTTTGTGGAAATGGCAAACGACGAACAGGCTCAGGCAGCTATTGCTGCGTTGAATGGTACTGAAGTTGATGGTCGTGGTATCGTTGTTAACGAAAGTCGTCCAAAACCAGAAGGTGGCGGCGGCGGTGGCTTCAAGAAAAGAAGCTTTGGTAACGGCGGCGGTGGCGGCGGTTACAAAGGTGGCGGCGGCGGCGGCTACAAAGGTGGCGGCGGTGGCGGCGGCTACAAAGGTGGCGGCGGCGGCGGTTACAACCGTGACCGTGGCGGCAGCGGTGGATTCAATAACGATTATTAATCAATAACGATATTCATGAAGCTTTAATAAGTCTGGTTCGAAAGAACCGGACTTTTTTTGGCACCATAGTTATCCAATGGAATTTTTCTTAGTACCTGAACAATAATTGACCAGGCAACATACTTACAGAAAGTTGATTAGCCCAATGATACTCCCCATCAAGATGAAAAAAAATATTCCCGATGCTTTCAATTTGTATTTGTTTTGTTTTAAAGTGATGAACAAAAGGAAGTTCCAGGTGCTTTCCCTTTTCAATAACCGGCAGCCATCGTAAACGTTGCAACGGATGAAGTGCATCAATTAACATAACATCAAACAATCCGTCATCCGGCCTTGCATTTGGAGCAACATGGAAGCCACCACCAGCTCTGCTTCCATTGCTAATATCAATAATCAGGTATTTTTTTTCAGCAATGGCCTGTTCCGGGGTTGATACATTGTATGATGTTGAACGATATAAAAATATTTTTCTTAATATCATCGCCATGAAAGAAGTTTTACCAGCCTTTTTGTTTTTACCAGTCAGGCTTTTCGCAATTTCTCCTTCAAAACCCACCCCTACTCCATTCAAAAAATACTTTTCATTGCATCGGCCGAGGTCAATTGGTTTTGGCGCTGCCAGTAAAGCAACCTTTAATTGTTCAGCAAAACTCATATTCCCATAAAGAAGCCAGTGAAAATCATTACCGGTTCCGCCATTAAAAATAACTAAGGGCAATTTTATATCCGGATAGTGGTTAACAAAATAATTTAATGTCCCATCACCGCCCACAATCCAGATATCTGAAAAATCAATGAAGTTGTCCGGCCATTTTTCCTTGAAGCAAGTACAAGAGATATGATCTTTTCTTAATGCTGCTACTAATTTGTTTGACAATACCACTGCATTCCCTGAGCCTGCCAATGGATTACACACAATAGCAATATTTTTAGTAGCTGTTTGCATAAATGAAAATAGTCCCGCTGATGGCGGGACTATAAATCTAATATTTTTTATTCTTTACTGTACTACTCTCACCACACCAGCTCCGTGATAAGAATGGTATTCCCCATTATACATCGCATCAGCACTTACCGGGCCCATTTTATAATTACCCGGTGATACGGCCCGGACAGCATAGTAATACGTTTGCTTATTACTATTGGCATCCACAAAGAAATGGATACGATCATCCCGCACATCCAATGCTGTTGGTGCAGCTGCATCTTTAATCCAGTCCATACCGGGTATTTCTTTTGTCCTGGGATTTTCAATTTCAAAACCAGCAGGTAACAGATCGGTAATCACTACATTTTCTATTGGTGTATTGAATGAACGTTCCAATGTAACACCAATAATGATTAAATCATTTTGCTTAAAGGTATTTGTAGTGATTGGCTTGCCGTTTCTATCAAAGAAACGTTTCCTTACTTTCAGGTAGCTGTCTTCTTCTTTGTAGGCTCCGCTTGCACTGATTCCTTCGGCTTGCCAGAAATAATATAAACGGCCATTCCCTTTCGTTGTTATTTCTATATTGTTATTACCCAGGGCTTTCATATCACCTGTCCATTGGCCACCATCTACTTTAGCAATTGTTTTTCCATTCACTTTTATTTCAGCAGTGGCAGTAGAAGTATTGGCGGTTTTTGCATGTTTACCCAACGCCAAAAAAGCAAAAGCTCTTTCCTGGGTACTCAGGTATCTCCGGTTCTTCAGCTTATCAGCAACATGCTTCACCATTGTACCAATCTGAGCATTGCCGGGGTCCACATCAATTAAAGCATTTAAAGCGATGGCTTCATCCCGCACATCAGAATAATAACTGCCGCCTGTTTGTGGTACAGACTCTTCACCACTGAATGATGCCGGCAACATAGCGGTGAAAGATTTTCTATCGCCAGCTGTTGCATACGCTGCAGCCAATAAATAACGGCTGTCCAGTGCCAGCATCGAAGTGTTGGCTTTGTAATAGTTCATAGCAGGCACATTAGTTCTTCCTGCAAGAGCCAGTACATATAATCCATACGCCACTTCTTTCGGTGCAATTTTTTTATTCTGGTCACGGTTGTAGAAGTAAGTTATCGTTTCCTTATTCTTTAACTTATTGTTGATGTAGTTCAGTATCGTTTCCAGTAAACTATTATCGACATCAAAACCAGCTTTCTTTGCTTCCAGTAAAAAGTGTGCAGCATAAATGGTTGTCCACCAGTCTTCTTTCCCTTCACCATCCCACAGCGTAACAGCTCCATTGTATAACTGTCGCATTTTTATTTTGCGGATAGCTTCAATAATGTTGCTGTTTGCATTCATTTTGTTCTGTTGTTTGTTCAGCATCATCAGATCAGACAAATCACTATAATAGATTTGTGGAAATGCTGCTGATACCGTTTGCTCTGTACACCCGTAAGGATACTGCACCAGGTATTTTAATTGTTCGCCCAACTCCAGTGCAGGAGAACGGCTGACAACCAAACTATAATTAACACTCGATGGCATAAAATCACTTAGATTAATATTCACTTTCTGTGTGCTGCCACCGGCTATTGAACCACTACCTGTTGATTTCTGTAAGGTAGATGGTGGACGAACAGCAATCTCCGTGGCATCTGTAAACTTCTCACCCATTCCACTTACTGTAACTGTTACTTTACCAACATTGATAGCCGGGTCAGCTACCACTTTGAAAGTTGCACGGCCTTCACTTTTTGCAGCAAGGCTGATCGATTGATTATTACCACCCACCACTTTCATCGGTCCTTCTACACCAATTGTTGCAGTTACATTCGCAGCTTTATCAGTTGTGTTTGTCAGCGTCACCGGTACATTAACTGTATCACCGGGACTTAAAAATCTTGGCAAAGCGGTACTCACCACAATCGGGTCAGCAACGGTCATTGTATTATCTGCTGCTCCAAAGCTTTGTCCCTTATAAGAAACAGCCATCAATCTCAACTCACCACTAAATTGTGGAATATCAAATTCGAATTCTGCAACACCACTGCTATTTGCTTTTTTGATTCCGCCCCAATAGCTAACGACTTTTATTCGTTTAGCTGGCATTGGATTAGTACGATCTTTCATTTCAAAAGCACCATCACCACCCGTACTGCTCAACTTAGCCCTGACTTCGGCAAATAATAAAGGATACAGGTCAAATGCAGAAACTTGTAAGGCTTTCTTCTGATAGAAATAATCATAAGGGTTAGGTGTTTTGAAATCACTTACCTGTAAAACACCATTATCTACTGCTGATAATGTGACAAAACTACCGGGAGCAGCTTTTACGGTTACTTTTTGATGCGTTTTAGAACGAACTGTTTTCTTCGCATCAATTGTTACATCGATCTTCCTGCTTTTATCTTCAACAATTAAATTCTTAAATCCATGAGCAACAGTTAAAGGAATGTTTGACACTTCATGTGGTTTAATTAAAGTAGCGGTGATATAGGCGTTTGGCACATGGTCAGCATTTAATTTCAAATCGACACTGGCGGTCCTGTTACTCACATCCACATACTGATGCGAAACTATATGATCCGTTTCCACCGTCACCAGCATCTTTCCGCTGAAAGGTGTTTTAAATAAAACCTTTACACTTTCGCCGGTCAAATAAGATTTCTTATCAATTTCAATCTCAATATTTCCTTCATTGTTTACTTCAAAGGAATTGTTGTTGCCACCATAACTTCCGTAACTATAAAAACTACGGCTTACATAATTGTTAGCACCGGGCACATAGACTTTTACTTCATAATCACCCGGGCTTCTCGGCACATATGTATAAACGGTGTTGTTACCAACGGAGATTTGCTGTTCAATCATCAGCTTGTCTTCCTTTTGTGATTCATACCGGAAATAGCTGCCGCTTTTAGTCAATACAGTTCTATACTCATGTTTAATCACTTCTATCCTTGCAGTTGAGCTGGCAGTATTTCCATCTTTGTTAACTGCGGCAAGATTAAATTTCACCGGTTGGTTTAGCGGATAGTAATAAAACCAGTCCTGTTTGATACCAAAGAATACATCTTGTGTAAACACCTCCACATTAGCAGCACGGCTAACCGGTCTTCCTGTTTCATCAAATACCGTTGTATAAAAACTGGTTTGCAGAACACCCATATTCGCATAGGTGGCAGGCACAGCGTATTCAACACTTGCATTACCAGCTTCATCCGTGGTTCCTTCTTTTACCTCTTTATCAAAAAAAGTATTCTGGTTGGCCAGGCTAAAATCATAACCATCAAATTTTACAGGTGAAAATGATTTTTGTTTAACCTGGATCTCCGTTTCGTATTTACGATTTGCAGCCGGAGGGCCAAAAAAGTTCATTGCATTGACGGCCAGGGATGACGTTTCACCTGGACGCAAAAAGGTTTTGCTTAGCGTAGTGTTCACCCTTATACGGTCCGGGACAAATTCTTCGACAGAAAAATTCTTTGAAGCCAGTAATATATCTGTAGTGGTATAAACCTCCAATGTATAACTACCCGTGATTGCCGCCGTGGCAATATCAATACTTCCTTCTACAGAACCTTCTTCATTCAGACTTTTACGAAAAGATTTCAGTTCTTTACCATTGGGCATCAGGAATTTCATTTTCAATGGTATATCGCCTGGATTTTTCCACTGCGCATCACGAAGAATGACAGAGAAATTAATTTTTTCTCCCGGACGATAAACATCTCTTTCGGCATATACAAAAGCATCAAAGCCTGAAGGATTGTTTCTTTTACCTGCCACATCAAATCTGGAAGTATTGACTCTTGTGTTATTAAAAGGGAGATAATTGAAATCATCCGCTGTCTTTGCAATGACCATTGCTGGTTTAAACCCACTAAAATCTTTTTTACTATATGCAATGGTGGCCACACCATCTTTATCAGTAGATCCTGTACCAATTAATTGGTTATTGGCAGAATAAACGGAAACATTCACCCCGTTTACCGGTTCCGCTGATTTAATTGAATTAGTGAATACATATATTTTGTCCTGCCCTTCTTTGGCAATCAATCCAAGGTCAGACAAAGAAATATAACGGCTGTCCTTTACCCAATAGTCTTCCGCAGAACGGATGACGATATGATAAACTCCTTTGAAATCAGGCAACCTGTCCTCAAACTGTGAAAAATTCAATATACGGCCAGCACCGCTTTTTGGCAATGAACGGGTATCAATTTCCTTTTCATAGATAACATCTCCCAGCATTGCATCTCCGCTGCCATATTCATCAGAATAATAATCCCCTTCATATTCACCGTCATAGCTGGCATAATCAGGGCCACTGCTTTTTTCCTTTGGTGAATAGCCATACCGTTGCGCCAGCAATAAATTATTCTCATAAATTTTTGATATGATAAGTTTTACTTTCGGAACATTCGTAATCTGTATCTCTATGTTTTTACCACCCTTCTTTGAAAGATAAACGGCTTTGGAATTGGTAAAACTGATACCAGACTCCAGTTCTCCAAACGCAACACTACCATTGTAATCTTCTTTCATCACACCACCTATCTTTCCCCGAAGACCTTTTGTAATCATCAAAGCATAGCTTTTCTCTGTATCAAATTTATCGCTACGGAGTGTGAAGCCATAATCGTTTGCTTCAATAGTATAAGCAAGGTCAGGATCAAATTTCAAAAAAGACTTAAGGCTTTCACCGGTCAGTTGCTGGCTGGTGGTAACCCTAACCACTCCTTCCATCCCATCATGCTCTGATTCAACATTCTGAACAGTAAGTACATACGGTGAGGGGATAGTTAATGAACTGGCAATTGCATCTGCTGTCGAGGTATTTCCCTTTTCAGGTTTTAAGCCTTTCTCAATGGTCACTTTTGTATCAATGTCTTTATCTTCTGCTTTCAATCCATTTATTCGAATGGAGATTTTGTTGTCTGGCGAAATAGTAACCAGGTTGAAATCAGCCCTCTTCCCTTCTATCTCAACTTTCAGCTTGCTTTTCAGGTCTTCCGGATTTACCCGGTAGTTGAAAAATAAATCGACTTGTGGAATAGCAGTAGTGCTGCTCTCACCAATCCAGATGACTTGTGAGTTATCCAACGTAAGGTCCGGTGTATGAAAAGAAATTCTATCCCCGTTCTTGACAGAGTTGAATTTACTGAACCTCAATACAGCACTTTTAATCTTTGCTTTGTAAGTTGTAGCCGGATTTAATGGCTGTGAGGGGGAAAAAATCAATTCATCGGGGCTTTCCCAACGGAACTTTCCCGGAATATTGGGTTCAAAAGAAACATAGTCGGTCGAATCCCAGGCATTGAGCATAGAATCCTTAGCCAGGGAATGACTGAAACGAAAAACCAGGTTACCCAGCTGAGGCACTTCGCCTTTGGCATTGGTAAAGGAAAGAGTGATGGCATTCTTTTTACAAGAAGATAAAAAAATAGCCCCGGCTGCTATCAGCGGAACTAAATAGAATTTGATACGCATAGATGTGTAGGTTAAGTGGTCGGTTATGAGTGAGAAGTTAAAGAAGTTTTATTGAGTAAAAAATTTAGCTGTAGATTTCTTTCTGCCCGTATTCGCAAGGCTTCAACGGAACAATGCCGGCAGGCAGGTCCACAAAGCTTAACTGGACTGATAGAAATTACAGAATTTAGCAGTTGGAACAGCTAAGGGGGAATATCCCGGGTGGGGCGGGACAGGTCAGACGATTCCATACAAGAAGAAAAGAATTTGAAAGGAAAGATACAACGCATAGAATAGTAGTTGCAAATTCCAGGAGATAAATATTTGTTAAGTGGTACTGTGTCACGGTTCCAAACCGTGGCACAGCTCTACAGATGTGCAAGTCTTATATCTTTACATAACGGCAAATAATTAAATATGCAGTTTTTCGAAAATGAATTATTCCATATCTACAACAGGGGTAATAATCAACAACGAATTTTCTTTAAGCCTGAAAACTATCTTTTCTTTTTAAAAAAAGTCAGGCAGCATATTCAACCACACTGCGATATTCTGGCATGGTGCCTTATGCCAAATCACTTTCACTTTCAAGTATATTCCGTTAAAAGGACAATAGCAACAAGAATAGTTGGTGGTACAGAAAGAAATGTATTGGCTGAAGGGATCCGAAACCTTTTAAGCTCTTACACTCAGGCTATTAATAAACAAAATAATACCACCGGCTCATTATTTCAACAAAATACAAAAGCTAAACCCATAATAAAAGGCAGCAACCTTTATGACCGCACCTGCTTCCATTACATACATCAAAATCCTGTGAAAGCAAAGTTGGTAAGCAAAATGGAGGATTGGGAATATTCATCGTTTAAAGATTATTGTGGTAAGCGAAATGGAAGTTTGGTAAATCAAGAATTAGCCATTCGATTATTGGCTTTGGACATGAACAATTTTTATGAGGATTCGTATAGAATAATTATGGATGATGACTTGAAAAACATTTTATGATACGATTATGGCGGTCTCGAAAAACGGGTGATAAGAATACTGGTGTCACGGTTTGGAACCGTGTCACCCGTATTCTCAAACGCCTTGGCATTGGCCTGGTTGGTTTGCTTGTGCTATTCTTTTTGCTGAACTGGATTTTTCCTGTTCCTGATAAGATCGAATACTCCACTATCATTACTGATAATAAAGGGGAGGTAGTGAACGCCTATCTCACCAAAGATCAGCAATGGCGGATGAAAACTGAACTGGATGAGATATCACAGCTGTTGCAAAAAACGATTGTAGCTAAAGAAGACCGGCATTTTTATTCTCATCCCGGCGTCAATCCATTCGCAGTAATAAGGGCTTTTTTCAGTAATATTTTTCATATGCGAAGAATGTCTGGTGCCAGCACCATCACGATGCAGGTAGCGAAAATGCTGGAACCAGGAAAGCGAAATATCTGGAGCAAGTTCCGGGAGATGTTCCGGGCTTTACAACTGGAATTAAAGTACAGCAAGAAAGAGATACTGCAGATGTACCTGAACCTGGTGCCCTATGGCGGTAATATTGAAGGGGTGAAAGCCGCTTCACTGCTCTATTTCAAGAAAAACCCCGACCATCTTTCATTGGCAGAAATAACAGCATTAAGCATTATTCCTAATAAACCGGGGGTCATGATTCCGGGTCGTAATAATGACTTTATCATTAAAGAACGAAACCGTTGGTTGCAAAAATTTGCGGATAGAAAAGTATTTACCCAAAAAGAAATTGAAGATGCATTAGCCGAACCTTTAGCTGCAACAAGAGGAACTGTTCCGCATTATATTCCTCACCTTTCTTACAAGCTAAAGAAACAAGGAGGCGACATAATTAAAACCAATATTGATTTAAATACACAATTAAAAACCGAGAAACTTGTTGAAGATTATATAAGAGTCCAGCGACTGAAAAACATTAAGAACGCCGCAGTTGTGATTATTGATAATAAGACTCATAAAGTCATTACTTATGTCGGCTCATCCAATTTTTTTGACACTACTGATGGTGGGCAAGTGAATGGCGCCAATGCTGTACGGCAACCGGGCAGTACGTTAAAGCCACTACTATATGCAATGTGCTTTGAC
Source organism: Chitinophagaceae bacterium (assembly GCA_016719015.1). Classification (GTDB taxonomy): domain Bacteria; phylum Bacteroidota; class Bacteroidia; order Chitinophagales; family Chitinophagaceae; genus JJ008. The sequence goes on along the minus strand of JADKAZ010000004.1, from coordinate 28,406 downwards.
GAAGGTTTGCTGACTCCCAAAACTGTGATGACAGATGTGGCAGTCAATTACAATGGCTATGCACCGGAAAACTATGATAAGAAATTTAACGGGTATGTCACCGTAGAGATGGCACTTGAACATTCGCTGAATATTCCTGCAGTCAAAGGATTAAAGATGCTTGGTTATGAAAAAATGATACAAAAGCTATCCAACTGCAATTTCAGACAGATACAAAAGGACAGAAGAAAATTGGGTTTGTCATTAGTATTAGGTGGATGTGGTACAACGCTGGAAGAAATGACTTCCTTATTTACAGCTTTTGCTAATAATGGTGTATTCATCATGCCATCCTTTACCCAGGACGATAAAGCAGCCACCCAAATAAATGCTATCAGCCCTGCTGCAAATTTTATGATCAATGAAATTCTGTCAAAAGTAAACCGGCCCGATTTTCCCCTGAACTGGGCTGCTACAGAAAAAATGCCCAAAATTGCCTGGAAAACCGGCACCAGCTATGGTAAGAAAGATGCCTGGAGCATAGGCTATAATAAAAACTTTACCGTAGGTGTCTGGACGGGAAATTTCTCCGGCATTGGTGCAGCCGATTTGAGTGGCGCCAATATTGCGACACCATTACTTTTTAAAATTTTCAATACGATTGATTACGACAGTGATGAAGAATGGTTTACACAACCTGATGATTGCGACATACGACAAGTATGCAGCGAAACAGGCATGGTTCCTTCCGGACAATGTACCAGTTTGGTGACTGATTATTTTATTCCACTTATTTCGTCCGGTAAAGTTTGCGGCAACCGGCAGGAAGTAATGATAAGTCCTGATGAAAAAATCTCTTACTGTAAAAGTTGTGCCCCTCAATCAGGGTATAAAAAGAAATGGTATAAAGTGATTGAACCAGAGATGCAGGCATGGTTTGAAGAAAACAGGATTGCCTACCAAAAAATTCCGGCACATAATCCAGCCTGCGAATTAATTTTTAAAGGAGCGGCTCCAGCTATTACATCTCCTGTTAACGGATCAGAATATTTAATTAATAAGAAAGACCCTGAACCTTTGCAACTGATTTGCAAAACTGCCAATGATGTAAGTAAAGTATATTGGTATATCGACAATAAATTTTACAAAAGCAGTAATGCAGGTGAGAAACAATTTTTTGTACCGGTAGAAGGACCAGTAAAAATTTCCTGCACGGATGACAAAGGAAGAAACAGGGATATAAAGATTACGGTAAAGTATGTGAACCTTTAGATCTTCGATGCCGCTTCTTCTCCTGTATTAATCGCCCCTTCCATAAAGCCCTGCCAATCTGCTAAATGCTCTCCGGCAAAATGCGTATGAATATGAGATCGTTTTAAAATCGGCATTACCCTGAACCATTGACCCTTTCCATACAAGGCATAAGCACCATACGAAAACTCATCATTACCCCAGTAATAATTGGTTTGCTTTTCCCAGTTATCTTTTACATCATTAAAATGCGGACGAAGCGTTTGCAGCACCATATCTTTTCTCCACTCTTCCGTCTGATTGGCTACCACTGCTGCTTTTTCGCCAATGGTATAGGAGATCAATACTCCTTTTTTTGAATCCTGGTTTTTGGTAGCATGATAAAAATAATGAGGAGACTGGTCAGTTATCATATCAAAACTCTCCTCTTTCCAAAAACGTTTACTGAACAATAACGGGTTCTTGTTGATACGGGCATATTGCAATTCGTTTATTGCATTTACCTGGTCGGCGGGAAGACCGGGCTCCCATTTTATATTTTTTACTGCATAGGTAGGAGCAGTGCATATAATTTTGTTAGCTGAAAATTGTTGTCCGTTTTTACAATACACCGTAACGCCACCTTTTATATTTTGCACTACCCGCTGCACAGCATATTCCAGTTTAATTTTTTCCATACCTATTTTCTCAGCTATTCTTTTGGCCAGCATACTATTACCACCTTTAATTTTCAGATCCATTTCATTTTTCTCACTGCTTTCTGCATATTCTGCCAACGCAGCAAACGCCGAAACACTGCGGATGGTCTCACCAAAATCGGTACTATCGAGCAGTTCCCGCAGATCCAGATCCCTTCCCTGGCAGCCATTGTTTACAAGGAAACGCCACCAGTCCATCTTGTCAAGCTTCAGTTTATCGGCCTGAGAGAGTTTCGGGTAATTATTAATAATGGATTGAAATTTAGTCTTCCATCCGGGGCTGTAATCCCAATCGCCGTTTTTATAATATTTCCCCTGGTATATTAAATGAGAATCGAACTGATTGTTCTGCAGCTCCAGGCCAAACTCATTACAAAGATTTTGCATTCGCTCATGCGAATTACCGACCCACTCTGCGCCCAGTTCAATAATGAGATTTTCCTTTTCATCCATCGTATGGGAAAATACCCGGCCACTTATTCTATTACGGGCTTCCAGGATTACAAAATCAATTTTCTTTTTATGTAAATAATAGGCAGCAGATAAACCGGCAAAGCCTGCACCAATGATGATGACTTTAGGTTTTGTACCGATAAAGAAATTACTGAAAGAAGACGAGGCTAATAATAATCCGCCGGAAGCAAAAGTGGCTTCCTTAATGAATTGTCTGCGGGAACTCATGACTAAGGTTTTGGTTGGATTGTAAGTTCTGAATTTTTGGGAAATTCACAAACAAAAAAATCAGCCGTTATTGGTGGCTGACTTACTATTTTTTTAAAAGCTGTTTTACTCAACTTTCTTCACACTACCTGCACCACTTGTACTTTGATTTACTGCTGCGTTCCCTTTGTACCGGACATGACTGGCACCACTGGCACTTGCTTTCAGCTTGAGACTGGCAAACACTTCAGCACTACTGGCACCGGCAACATCCACCTCTGCATTTTCCGACAATAACGCATAACAATAAGCATTAGAGGCTCCAGAACCTTCAATATGAAGATCTTTTGTTTGGCCTTTTAATTTCAGATCACTGGCCCCTGTCATTTCACCGGATACTTTAGGTGCCTTCAATTCCAATTCTGCATTACTGGCGCCACTGACATCCACATTAATTTCATCCGTTGCCGTCAACACATTTTCACCAATAATTTTACAGGCACCGGATGCGTCTAATGTATTAAAAAGAGGCGCCGAAATATACACCTTTATTTTGCCGGTAGCATCAAGATTAGTATTATCCCTCTGCATTATCCGGAGTGTGTTCCCATCTTGTTTTATCAGAATGTATGATTGTAAGTTACCATCCGTTTCCACTTTTACAGAAAAAGCAGAGTCCTGTTTTACATACAGATGAATAGCACTGCTTACATCCACCCCTGTAAAACCAGAAAAGCTCCTGGTCTCAGTAACCACATTTCCATTCCCTTTTATTCTTTTACCCGTTACGTAACGGCAGGAAGTAAATAAAACAACAAAAAGCAAAAGGAGGGTAAAAAAACGGTTCATACTGGTTGGTTTGTATCGTAAAAGTAAGTTCAAATAGTAATCTTCCAAACACTTTGACGTTTTAGCCCAATAAAGGTTACAATAGGCGGCCTACTGCACCCGTTTGGATTACAAACAACACACAGGAAACTACAAACCTTTTTTTACCTTCGCAGCAATATGACGGAAAAGATATTGATTCTCGATTTTGGCTCCCAATATACCCAGTTAATAGCCCGTGCTGTAAGGGAAGCCAACGTTTACTGTGAAATTATCCCTTTTCATAAAAAATTTGAATTTGAACCCGGATTGAAAGGCATTATCTTATCAGGCTCTCCCTGTTCCGTGAACGAAGAAAATGCCCCTGATGTTGATGTGCAACAGTTGATAACAAAAGTGCCGGTACTGGGCGTTTGTTATGGAGCACAATTAACGGCCAAACGGTTTGGCGGACTGGTTGCAAAAAGTAATAAAAGAGAATACGGCCGTGCCATCCTCGAAAGAAAGAAAGAAGATTTGCTATTTAATAATGTAGATGAAAAATCACAGGTGTGGATGAGCCATAGTGATACCATCAAAGAATTGCCGGATGGATTTGAATTGCTGGCCGATACAGAAAGCATCCCGGTAGCGGCATTTAAAAAGAATGGTACGGAAGCAAAAGCCCTTTATGGAGTGCAGTTTCACCCCGAAGTGTATCATTCCAAAGAAGGGAAAAAAATACTCCACAATTTTCTTGTACATGTTTGCGGCTGTTCTCAGGACTGGACACCAGCACATTTTATTACCGATACAGTAGACGCATTAAAAAAACAAATAGGTGACCGAAAAGTTATCATGGCCTTAAGTGGAGGTGTTGATTCAACAGTTGCTGCCACTTTAATTCATCGGGCCATCGGGAAAAATCTTTTCGGCATTTTTGTTGACAACGGTGTACTGCGCAAAAATGAATTTGAATCTGTTATTAAAACATACAACGAACTTGGCCTGAATGTAAAAGGTATTGATGCCAAACAACGGTTTTATGATGGGCTTGCCGGTAAATCGGAGCCGGAAGAAAAAAGAAAAATAATCGGGAGTTTGTTTATTGATATTTTCCAGGAAGAATCAAAAAAAATAGCAGGAGTTGAATTGCTGGGGCAGGGAACCATCTATCCCGATGTCATAGAAAGTGTGTCGGTGCATGGTCCCTCCGTAACGATAAAGTCCCATCACAATGTGGGTGGTTTGCCGGAGCATCTGCATCTGGAGCTGGTAGAACCACTCCGTTCTTTATTTAAAGATGAAGTTAGAAAAGTCGGTAGAGAACTGGGCATTCCGGCGGAAATGATTGACCGTCACCCATTCCCCGGACCAGGGCTGGCCATTCGCATTTTAGGAGAAATTACTGAAGAAAAGGTACAGTTATTGCAAGATGCAGACCACTTATATATCAAAGGACTAAAGGAGGCGGGTTTGTATGCAACGGTTTGGCAGGCGGGTGCTATCTTACTGCCGGTAAAAAGTGTGGGAGTAATGGGTGATGAAAGAACGTATGAATTTACCCTGGCTTTAAGGGCGGTGACAAGTGTGGATGGAATGACAGCTGACTGGTCACATTTACCCTATGATTTTTTAGCGAATATCTCCAACGAGATTATCAATAATGTAAGAGGGATTAACAGGGTGGTGTATGATATCAGCAGCAAACCGCCAGCAACGATTGAATGGGAATAACAATACTAAGATTTAAAAGAATAATAAGGATTATGAGGAAAGCTCAATACTACATTTTATCAACGATTTTATTTTGTATTTTACAAATATCCAATCTCTTTGCTCAAACAGAAGTGGTAAAACACAAGATTGCCATCTTTGCTCCACTATACCTCGACTCAGCATTTGATAATAATGATGAGTACCGCTATGCAAGAAATGTATTCCCGAAATTCATTAACCCGGGATTGGAATTTTATGAGGGGGCTCAACTGGCATTGGATTCATTGAACAAAGAAAATGCCCCCTTGGAGGTATTTATTTATGACACAAGATCTTCGAAAGAAACCCTTACGGACCAACTGTCCAATTCGGAATTAAATGGAGTGGAATTAATTATTGCACATTGCAGCAGTGCAGAATTAAAAGCTTTTGCGGAAGCAGGGCTGCGTAAAAATATTCCTGTTATTAATGTAAACCTTCCCAATGATGGAGGGGTTACCGGGAATCCTTTTTCGTGGTAATGAACCCTACTCTTAAAACGCAATGTGAGGGAATTTACAAGCATATACAGAAAAACTATTCACTAAACCCAATTGTTGTTTTCCGGAGAAAAGGACAACTGGAAGATCGGATTAAAAGCTATTTCGATGATTTCGGGAAAAGCACTGTTGCAATACCATTGCAATTTAAATACGTTGATTTAACAGACAGTTTTACTGTTAACCAGCTTAAACCATACCTGGACACCACCAGCCAAACACTCTGTGTCGCCGGCAGTCTGGATGAAAATTTTGGAAAAAGACTCACCCAGCAACTTGCCACACTAAAAAAACAGAAGTACCAGGCCACTATAATGGGTATGCCCACCTGGGATGTAATCAGTTTTAATAAACCGGAATACAAAGGAATTGAAATTATTTACAGTACGCCATTTTATAATGCGAAAACTGACAAGGTAAGTGTGAGTATCACTAATAAGTTCAACAAAATAATGTATGCCCGCCCCAGTGATATGGTTTTCCGTGGTTATGAAGTGATCTGGAAATATGCAAAACTTTTAATGCAATATGACGATGAAATAACGTCTAACCTTGGTAACAAACAGGTAAAAGTATTTACGGACTTTGATATTCAACCTGTGATTGGAAAGCAGAATATTACGCTGGATTATTTTGAGAATAAAAAACTCTACTTTTTGAAATGGCAGGATGGAGTTTTGAAAGGCATTTACTAACCTATATTTTTTTGTTTGGCAAAAAAATTGGGCCACCCTATTGTAAAGATGGCCCATCATCAATTTTTATATTGCTGTCGTCATGATCTTAGGTAGCTCTACAGGTTTTACTCTCCTACCATAAATAACGAATTAGTATTATTATTAAAAATCAGTTCGCCGGCAGCAGCCCTGAATTGTGCATTCAAGTTAAAACCCGACATATTGAATGTTGCTCTCTTAATATTAAAACTCAATCGGATGAATTCATGACAAGCAAGAGTGTTATTACCGCCGGGTCCCGTTCTCGAGAATTCTGAATATAATGCAGTAGATGTTGTTTCTACCCACTTCGTATTATCAACTGTGAAACTGAGTGAATTAGTGAGGGCATTATCGAATAAGATAGTATATCCTGCCGGTTTGTAGATGCGCAGCGTTCCAAGTGTGGCAGCTTTACCCGCCACTTCAGATATGTTATACACGACAGTAATTTCATCTCCGTTATTCCGGAAAATATTATCACTGAACACTGCCCCCAATGACACATCCGTATTTGAAGCTTCTGTAATAACGAACGTCTCTGCTTTTATACAACCATTAGCATCTTTCACTGCTACAGAGTGATGGCCTGCAGCCAGCTCATTGAAAGTATTATTATCCTGCCAGCTACCACCATCCATACTATATTTATAATGTGGTTCCGGGGAAGAGAATGGTGTACCACCGTTAACAGTTACCATAATACTGCCGTTACTACCTCCGGCACAACTCACCTGATTGATAATGTTCACTATAGCTGTAAGAACTGGTGGTTCTGTAATTGTTACTGCTATTACAGAAGTACATTGGTTTGCATCGGTAACTGTATAACTATATGTCCCTGCTGTTAAATTGGTAAACGTCCCTGTTCCCGAATAGGGAGCAGTTCCACCAGTTGCAGTGATTGTTGCTGTTCCTGAATTATCCCCGTTGCAAAGAACATTGGTATGTGACGCTGCTGCAACTAAAGCTGCCGGCTCTGTAATGGTAAAACTGGTTGTACCTGTTGGAGTACAACCATTACTTGCCGTGATGATTACTGTATATGTTCCGGGAGTAAGACCACTGATATCTTGTGTAATTGCGCCATTACTCCATAAGTAAGTGTATGATCCGCTTCCGCCGGTCACACTCAAATCAATTGATCCATTTGATCCTCCATTGCATAATACATTTACCTGGGTAGCACTGACTACAGGTAATGAATTAACAAAAATTGTCGTGGTCGAAGAATTACTGCATCCATTGCCATCCATATAAGTATATGTGATCGTTTGCGTTCCCACTGATGGATCGAACATATTATCCGTCACTCCAACACCGGAGAATACGCCACCAGCTGGTGAACCCTCTAATGGTATATCCGCTGCATCAATACACACAGGGCCGTATGTACCTGCACTCACTGTTGGAAGAGGATTGACAACAATAACAGTTGTTGCAGAATTGGTACAGCCATTACCATTGGTATAAGTATAAGTGACTGTCTGTGTTCCCACAGATGGATCAAATAAATTTCCTGTGACTCCAACACCGGAGAATGTGCCTCCCACTGGTGAGCCCACTAATGAAATATCCGCTGCATCAACACACACAGTACCATATGCTCCGGCACTCACTACCGGCAATTGATTTACACTAACAGAAGCTGTACTGATAGGACTACCCGTAGCAACACAGCCTGCACCGCTTGTAATACTTGTCAGATTATAAACACTTGTACTTGTTGAACCGGTAAAAACAACGTCCACCCAATAATTTGCAGTGCTGCTTGTTCCCGGATACCCGGGGCCAGGTTGCTTGTACGAACTCGCCTCGGCAGTCAATGGTCCGCTTACCAGAGGCGTAGCAAGTCCATTTGCTGTAAAAGCATAGTAATTAGGAGATGGAGAAAAATAAGAAGCTATATAAGAAGTATTTGCAGTTATGGGGACAGGTGTTGCAAAATTGATCTGCTTCCAACCCGGCATATTATCACTCGTATAATTCATCGTGGCCAATGGGGTGGTTGTATTACCCACTTCCCATAAAGAACCTGTAAAGTTCAATATACCAGTTCCGGTTTTATAAAAACGGATACCACTAATCGTTCCTGCTGAAGATGATTTGATTTTCACTCCTAATTCCGTTGTTGCATTATCTACTACCTGTGAACCACCTGTGGTTCCCGCATTCCAGATACTGACCGGGTTAGAGGAATAAACCGAAGATCCCGCAACAAATGAAACTCCGCTGCTGATATCCGGGTAATTATTCCCGTTGATAACTAATGAAAATGGTCCACTGCCTGAGGTAGAAGTAAAAGTCAGGTTAACAGGGCTTCCTTCACAAACATTATTTGGTGATGCACTAATAGTTCCTGCCGGTATTGAACTGGTCGTAACTGTTACACTGCTTAACGGTGCTCCCGTACTGGTACAGCCGTTAGCAGCTGTTACACTCGTCAGGTTAAATACGAGGGAGGCAGGATTGACTTCGGAGAATAAAACATCCACCCAGTAATTAGCTGTATTGCCATCATCAGGAAAACCACCACCATACTCGTAAACCCCATTTGGGCCATCAACACCCGACTGCAAAGCAGTCAGTGGTCCGTTCGTTACACCTGCATTTGTAAAAAATCCCGGGCTGATAGCAAAATATCCGTTTTGTGAAAAATAAGAAGCTATATAAGTAGTGTTCGCCTGCACAGCAACAGGTGTTGTAAATCGTACTTCCTGCCAGCCACTGGCTGTTTCACTGGTGAATGGTGCAGTGGCTAATAAAGTTCCTCCCGATGACCACAGGTTGGCGATATGAATGCCCGTATTGGTTACTCCTTTATAGAAACGTATTCCAGTAATATAACCATTAAGCGTAGACCTGAATTTCGTTCCAACTTCAATAGGTTGATTATCTGTGACACTTGGGTTCACTGGTGAACCACCGCTGCCCCAGATACTTTGCTCCGCAATATTAAATGTCGCAAAAGTCTGGCCTGCACTAATATTACTGTAGGTGTTACCATTCACCACTAACGTATAAGGTGAAGCGCCGCTGGCATTGGCTAGCTGCAATGCTACCTGGCCACCCGGGCATACAGGATTAGTTACAGCACTGATGGTGGCAGTTGGCAATGGATTAACCGTTAGTGTGGCCACATTGGATTCAGCTACACCAGCAGAGTTGGTCCATATCGCCTTGTACTGTTTGCTATTATCCGCAACGCTTGTGGTAAATGTATAGGTTGCATTTGTAGCTGATACAACATCATTCCATGTATTGCCATTGTCGGTACTCACCTGCCACTGTACCATTGGTACAGGATTTCCACTGGCGGCTGAAACAAAAGTCGCCGGACTTCCGGTACAAACTGTTTGTAAAGCCGGGTGGGTTGTCACTACCGGAATTTCAGTGGCAGGATCACTGCAATTAAAATTAATATCTTTTAAAACTGGTGTAAGTGAAGTATTAGAAGTTGCAAAAACCGCCTTGTATTGAATGAATTGTGATGTGCCGCCAATTATGGCTCCGTTGGTTGGTATGGCTACCCATGCAGCACTGTTGATAGCACCTGAGCTGGCAGCCTGTCGTTGGAATATTTGCAGCGTAGGTCCCGTCAGGTACTGTTCCGGTCCATGATGCAACGCCCCAGTTTTTTGTACTGCCGGCATCGAATACCCGGGAGATAAAAATACCTGGAGTAAAATAAGGTGTTGCAGATATCCGGTCAACAGACAAACCAACACCACCTGCCGGGTAATCACTGATCTGTATCACCATATTAGTCAATATTGATTGTGTGATACCCGGTGTGGCAATCAACACTCCATCAACATAGAACTCAAAACTGCCATCCGTCTTCCATTGGATACGGTAAACATGGGGATTGCCAAGCAATGTTGAGCCCAGCGATACAGTTTGATTGTTAGAGTTTCTTGCATATACATGATTATCACCTGCACCTCCTCTTCCAATAACCACCCACGGGTTATTAAAATCCGCATCGGCTGAGAAACCGACATTCTGAAAATTACCTGCATTGAAAGTAGCCGTGAATTCAAGTGATGTACCCGGGCCAAACGCCGTGTTATAATTCAGGTGTGTACCGTTGACTGTTACCTGTCCACCACTGTAAGTGGTGATAGCACCAGCTTGTCCGTCCCATACACCATCGGTCCATCCGGGAGGAATACCGGCTCCCGAAAACTCTTCATTCAAAGAGGGCTTCAGGCTAACAGCCCCATCTCCTTCAGCAATTACCATCGTATTTGCATCTACCGTTCCGGCTGCAAAATCTGCAGCAATGATATCACTGGCACAGGGACCAGACGGCATCGTGAAGTTGAGAGTGGCAGGTGATACAGGTTCTGTTGTGCTGTTACTTGCAGCATCGGCAGAACTAACCCTGAAATAATAAGTGGTACCCAAACTTAACCCGGTAAGCAGGATAGAATGACTTGTTACCAATACACCACTTGTACTATTGAGATTTAAATTATTACTGTTGGTTCCGTAATCAACTTTGGAATCAGCCACTTCATTAGTGGTCCATGTAATGGTAGCTGTTCCGTTTGTATGGGGAGTAGCTGTAACATTGGTAATAACTGGTCCTGTAACATCAACTGAATAACTGGCTACATAATTTCCTGCAACAGCATCAAAGAAAGCATAATTGATACCTTTAATTACTTCAGTGGTATAACTTATCGGTGAACCATTTAAAGTTATTCCGGTTAACTGGCCAACAACAGCATTCACGGGAACCATGCCTTGTAATTGATGGGCACCGGTAGCAACAGTGATAGTAAAATTTAAATTGTTACCGCTCCAACTGATGTTACCGAAAGAAGAAGCATTTCTTCCATCCAGCCAGGTCAGCATTTGCCTGGCACTTATAACAGGGATTTGCCTTGCCTGTGCCGCAGCAATGATTGCATCACTTCCTACAACCGACTGGTCTCCCGGATTATTATTATCCGTGTGCATGTTGGCACAAAACACACCATAGTAGCCATTTGCTCCGATGGCGTTATCTAATAAAGTATTGATAAAGCCGGGCCAGGTAATACCTGATTCATCCGGCATTTGTGTTGTCACCTGGTAACAATCAATCAGTGTTCCATCGAGGTCTGCAAAACGCATTGGCATACCTGAGCCGGTGAACATACCAGGCCTGTTTTGTATCCATGAATCCGGCCAGTAATAATAATTACAATCCAGCCTGATTCCTTTTGCGGCCTGCACTTTTGGTTGCGATACCCAATCACTCCATGCAATACAATGGGTGCGATTGGTAGATGGTGCCGACACTCCCGGCCATTTGATGGCAAACTCTGTAAGTTGGGGGTGAAAAAGTATTATCCAACTGTGACTGTGATGTCCAGTTACCACAATTAGTATTGATATGCACTCCGATTTCAAAGCCCTGTGCTTCAAAAGCAGCAGCCTGTGCATTGGTAATGGTGCTGCTGTTATTAGTGCTTGAAAAAATATAAGATGTGCCCCGGATGGCTTTCCAATCCAGGACATCCTGTGGAGTGTTATTACCAAATCCCAGGTATTGGTTAAACCGTCCTATCGTACCGCCACTGGCATGATCATCTCCCGTCATCACTATAGCCGCTTTCAGTTTGCGGGGCAAAAACCAGAATCTTGGTAATGGTTTACGATGAAGATTACCCAATGCAATAATATTACTAAGCAAATGTTGTTGCTCATCTGCCTGTGGTATCGCTACTTTATTAAAATCGATCCAATCTGGCTGCGGGTCACCTGCTGCATTACCAAAATAAAGATTATCGGAGCGGATAGGGCCTGGCTGACCATCCCTGCTCTGCCCTGCCCAGGCAGGATTACCCTGCCTTGTATATACAATTGACCGGGCAAGATCATAAGTGAAGGCGATGGCCATACCACCATTCGCACCCACATCAATGGTCGTAACTGCCGGGTAGGTGGTGGCAGTAGTTGCATTGGAGTACAACATTGCCAAAGCAGTGGCTCCATTTAGCGTATAATAATCAGCAGTTCCGTGAAACTGTATTGTTTGATTCACCAGTCCTGCACCCGGTCCGCCGGTTGTATTAAAAAGTAAATATTTATCAGACAAGCTGCCACCGGCTGCTGTAATTCCTAAGAGTGGTGAAAGCAGCGCATCCGGCCGCATTGCAATAAGTGTTCCCCCGGCATTCACCCAATCGGTCAGCATGGTTACTTGTGCAGCATTGACAGACATCTCACCCAGTACTACCACATCATAATTAGTAAGAACAGTGGCATTTACCAGCGACATATCCATCGCCGTAAACTCGTTGAATCCTTCGGCTCTTAATATCTCAACCGGGTAACGGCTGAAGGGATTGGCAGCAGCGCTGATAACTAATATCGGGCCACCCGGTCCTTCTGTTGGTGGCGGAGGTGGTGCTGATGCAGTGGTGAATGACCATGTATAATTTTCAGCCAGTGCATTTCCCGCCAGGTCTTTTATTCTCGGATCAGATTCCCCGCCAGTCAACGTTGCAGTATAAACAGTTGAATAAGCCAATGCCACAGAAGGAATAAAGGTTGCAGTTCTTGTTCCGTTGTTGTATGAAACACTTCCCGCAACTAATGCATTGGAAGCATCACGCAATTCAAAAGTAGTACTGTTAATAGTCAGCGGATCAATTGCTTCACTAAATACAGCATTCACCGTAGCATTGGTGCTGACACCAGTAACATTGTTAGCAGGAGTAACAGAACTTACCGTCGGTGCTGTAACATCAGGACCGATGGTCGTTTCATAAACCAAATCCACCCAGTAATTACTTTTTTGATACGTATTGGTTGGATATGCCGGGTTGGCCGAATAAATATAAATGCCATTCGGCCCGTCTTCACCATCTGCTAATGCCCTGAGCTGACCATTTATAACAGCATTGGTGAAATAATTATAAGTGGCCGTATAAAAACCGGCGCTGCTGTGATAGGAAATAATATACGTTTCATCTTCTTCAATAGCTACCGGCGCAGCAAAACTCATTTGCTGCCATCCACTGGCAGATTCTCCTGTAAAGGTAACAGCAGCTAATAATGTTCCGTTGCTGCTCCACAAATGACCGATATGTGTACCATTATCTCCGGTGGCTTTGTAAAAACGTACACCGGTGATATAGCCATCACTGCCTGATTTAAATTTCATTCCAACTTCGATCGGTTGTCCGTCATTATTATTCAGCATTGCAGGAGTAGCCGAAGGCTGAAACACACTGCATGGGCATGGCAGGCTAACCGGTGTCGTTATAGTAATATTGATGGCATTCACAGCAGGTGCTGTACCTGCAGCTTCCATATTGCCATTGTCATCATAAGCTCTGCAATGAATAGTGGTTGCTCCAATCGTGGTGGGCACCCAGGATACACTCCAGTTGTTGGTACCGGTGGCGACAGTCCATGTATTTCCTCCATCCACAGATATTTCCACTCCGGCTACAACTCCATCCACATCTGCAGCAGTACCTGAAATAGTAACGGTGTTACCAGCCGGTAAAAACGCACCATCCAGTGGTGAGCTGATAACTGAAGTAGGTGCAGTTATATCAATAGGCGAACTTGCTACCATTCCTCCCTGTATATTATCCGGAAGCACACCCATATCAGCTAATAAATTGATGGTCGCTTGTTGCATCCGGGCATCTTCAGTGGAACCTCCTCCGTCATGCACTCCATCCAACCCCCAGCTCCATTGCACGGTACCGGCTCCAAACACTAATGCGCCACTGCTATGCCGGTAGAGAGAGAGATGATGTGTTTTTCCTGAAAGAGAAGTATTAGACAACTTGATACGACCTGATGGATATTTACCATTATTCGTTTCAGGGTCCCACTCATACCCAAGTGTATTAGAACTGAGTGTTGCTGTTTCTCCGTTGTTCAATGTGGCAACAGTAGTATTTCTCCAGAATCGTAAGTTCTTATAGGTATCAGGAACCTGTATTGCCCCGGTACTACCCTGCCAACTGAGCTGCCCCGTTAGTGTATTCTCGGGATTACAACCATCAGCCGAAGTAAAGTCGCATCCATCCCGCCACAATCCTGTCCATACAGCAGCTAAAGGATCACATTTTCCACCGCATGTATTTTCTCCCTGTGTTCCTTCTTTATAACAAACTAAAGTCTGGTGATTATCTTCCCATCTTGTTTTCCAGTACACTTCATTACCACTGAAAAAAGCAAGATGAACTCCGTTGTTCCTGGCTGTTTCAAATTTTAATCGTTCGGCTGCACTCCAGTATTCATCATGACCAACAGATAATATTATTTTATGTATCAAAGGGGTGATGACAGAAGCATCACGGTCCATATCTAAATCAGTTGTATAGCTGACATCATAGCCGTTTCTTTCCAGCCAGCGTATCATCGGGTATTCTGAATACAACAACCAATCTTCCGAAGCACTGCTGCCTCCTCCGCCTGCACGGGTATAGAATGGCCGGTTATAACTCACTTTTGTCGCATGGTTAAAACCCGGAACAGGAGTGCCTGAATTATTTACATAAAGACTGTTGCCACCATAACCGTTATATGCCTGCCAGGTGGCATCGGAAGTTTTAAAAAGTATAGAGGAGTTACTGCCATCATTACGAACAATAAAGGCAATGTGACTCGACCCGTTATTATCTGCACGGGTCAGTTTGGCAAGATATACCCCTGAAACTGCGCCGCTGGTATTCCAGCTGGCAGACACAGCCCAGTTACTGCAATCTGTTTTACCGGTGGATGCTTCATAAAGAGGGCTGGGTTGTGCAGCACCTGAAAATGACCCAAGGTCAGCGATCAGCCTGGCACCATCACCATTATAATAACCAAGCCGGTAAATTTTTATAGTGTAAGGGGTGGCAGCTCCCTGCACATCAATTTTGAAATTGATAGTACTGCCTATATTCACACTGAGTGGTGAAGCAAATCCCTGTATGCTCAGGTCTCCGGCTCCGCTGATATCCCATTCGGATGAAGGGTTACCGGGTAAATTATTTTCGGCAACAATAGGATTAGTGCCAAACGACACATAAGACAATAGCAGGACGGCAATGACAATAATTGCCCTCCGGGTATGGGGTACAAAATGAAGCATTCTACAACACAGTTGGTGGTTAACGTTGTACTTAAAATTGGTTCGGTGGCTTAAGAAAGGATAGCAGGATTGGTTGGTGCTTCAATAGCTACAATCAGTAGCAGGTAAGATGTCGGATACGAATGGAAAATGGGCTATCGTGTTGAAGGTCCATTTCAAACTCTTTATTTAAAATAAATTCTTCTTTCTATAATTTCTCAAACTGTACTACCGATTTTACCAAACCATCCGTTTTATGGATGCTGATAAAATATTTACCGGCAGCCATTGATGGTGAAAGGTCAAGCCTTAACGTTGGTGCATTCAGTGTTACCTCTTTTACAGAATAAATTCTTCCTGCCATGTCTGTAACAGTGAGCCGGTAGGTTCCATCAAATTGTTCTCCCTTTGCTGCAATGGTAATATGGTCAGCAGCACGGACAGGGTTCGGGTAGGCAAAAAAGATTTGTTGTGCATTCCCTTTACAAGTACCCGAAACAGACACAACATTGCTGTATCGGTAAGAACCATCAAGGTCAGTAGTTTTTAGCCGTACTAATAAAACAGGTATCCTGAGGGCCGACGTCAGATCAAATGATTGTTGATAATCCCTGTTGCCTTGTGCCGGCAATTCGCCAACAGTAAAGAAGTTAATTCCATCTTTGCTGGCTTCTATTTCATAACGGGAAAGGTTCAGCTCTTGCTCACTTTTCCAGCTTACCTGGATTTTACAATCTTTATTAACAGCAGCAAACCGGGTGATGGTTACCGGAAGAGTTCCTTCGGATGCTACTATATAATTCAAACTCGCAAAATTGTTGTTAGTGGGATCAGTCAAAATAATATTGGGATTCAGATTTACCACCAGGAAATTTCCCGAAAAGGTAGAATTGCCTTGCGTAGTAGCCTTTACATCAAAAGACAACTCTTCGATAAAACCCGCCGGTAAAGCCGTATGCAGCAACCCGGAAATCTGCGGTTGGTTACCAGAAGTACTATAAGTCCACGTAAAATAATTACTGAATGGTGCAGTTGATATGTCAAAGCCTGGAGCCAATATCATTTTATTTCCCAGCCCAATCCGGATCTCTGCTGTAGCTGCCGGAATTGCATTTGCCTGGCTTACGTTTTGAGCAATCAGTTTCAATTTATAAGGGAAATTACCAACCAGGGTATTTGCATTCACCGGAACACCCGCCATGGTGGTTATATCAAATGAAACCAATGCAGGGTCAGCTGTTACAAATGTCATTTGTGCCTGTGCACGGCCAAAAAATAAAAATGAGGACAGTAGCAACAGGGAATGAATAAATCTGGCTGGCTTTGATAGCTTTTTCATGGTCACCTTTTAAATTTTAAATAGTTTCTGCAGAGTATGGTTGATTAAAAAATTCGCTTTCAATAATTCAGGGATGCCATGCAGGCAAACTGATGGTTTTAAACAGGCTATCGTGACAACGTCACCGGATTACTGGTTTCAGAGAATCAGGGATTTACAATCAACGGCTTAGAATAGAAATTGGCGGCTGATTTTTCGAAGAAAATGGATTGGAACGGCCTTGGTTTTACCATAACCGGGTTCGAAAAATAGACAGAAATCACCAAAAGTCCTAATGATTAGTCATATTATTTTAGCAGGGCATTGCGATAAAGCAATGCCCTGATATTTCTTTTTATAAAAACTATAATACCTGTCATATCTGCACCTACAGCGACTGTCAGGGCCTAAAACGGTATCTTTTCACCCTGTTTTATTACCTTATTGCTTCACAAACCGAACCATACTTGCCACCCCGTCTTCTCCCGTTACCGTCACGAAATAAGTACCGGCAGAAATGAAACCGGTTTTGAAACTTACCTGCAACTGGTTAGTGTAGTTAGCTTCCGTTTTCTTTACTTCTTTACCCATCGCATCCGTCATCATGATGCTGTACCTGCCATTAAAGATGCCGGCTTTTGCCTGCAGCGTAACTTCTGTTACATCAGTGGCAACAGGATTCGGGAATAAACCGATATCAAATTTACCGTTGCAAAGATTGCCCCTGTACACCATACCGGAATACACAAACTGTCCATCTTCTGTTACTGCTTTTATGCGAACGGTTACTTCTTTACGGTTCAATCCTTCGAGTAACTGGCTGAAAGAACTGCCACCATTCGATAATATGGTTTTGAAAGGTTGAAAGTTGATACCATCATCTGATACTTCAATAATATATTTTTTTACCAGTTTATCTTCATCAAACACGGCCCAGTCAAGTCCGACCACACAGCCATGTGGCTTTGCATCAAACTGTGTAAACTTGATACCAATTGGTTTTGTATTACGAGAGGAAGCAGATACAAAATTATTACCAGGTACCATATCAGATAAAATATCACGGTCATTATTATGATTGCTCACCAGCACCTGGCAAGTGGCCGTAGAACTTCCGATAACGGAAGGCATCAGGGTAAACTTTACAACTCCCGAAAAACGGGGTGGCAGTTCACGGTACAATTCACCGGTGATGATTAATTGCATACTGCGTGGAGCTGATGCTATGCTCCAGGTGATATACTCCCGCAAGGGCAGGTTCATCGAAGACAGGTCTGTTACCAGCCTGAACATTGAGCCCAGGGTTATCTTCACCTGGCAGGTACCTGCCGGTACAGCATTCAGGGCATCCGTATTTCCCAATGTAAATGCCAGGTTCACGGGAGTGCCTACAACCAAACGGTCCAGGTTCACCACGCCATTGCTGGCATCCGTGAAAACAAGGTTGCTTACCGCCGGGTCGCAATAAGAAGGTTTGGTACTGATCCGCTGTTGCGCTGTCAATGTCATTGACGCTGCTGCAAACACTACTAACAAAATTTTTCTCATCGTTCCGTATTTTAAAATGTTTTTCAATCTGCTGAATCGTTTTTCTGTTGTTGTTTTTTATTGAATGATGAATGGGCAGTTGCCCATTCATCATTGATTATATTTTACTGTCCTACTAACAACAACGAGATGTTATTATTATTCAAAATCACTTCACTTACCGCAGCCCTGAACTGTGCATTGAGGTTGAAGGTGGATACGTTGAAGGTATTTCTCTTCACGGTAAAGCCCAGTCGCAGGAACTCATAACAGTTGATTTTGTTATTTCCACCCGGTCCATTCCTGGTGAATTCATAATACAAACTGTTGGCAAATGTCTGTGTCCATTTTTGGTTATCCACCGGCAGGCTCATCGAAGTGGTCAGAGTGTTATTAAATATCACATCATAACCAGCCGGTTTAAATATCCGCAGCACTGCCGGTGTGGCAGCCTTACCTGCTATCTCGATGATGTTATATACCACATTGATTTCATCACCATTAGCCAGGAAGAAGTTATTATCAAACACTGCTCCCAGTGTCACATCCGTATTCAATGGTTCTGTGATGGTGAATGGCACTGATTTCAGACAACCATTCGCATCTTTCGCCACCACGGTATGTGGCCCTGCTGCCAGCCCGGTAAATGTTCCGCCATTATTCAGGAACGGACCACCATCCAGGCTGTAGGTATAACCAGGAGTGCCACCTGTTGCAGTAACTGTTACACTACCGCTGCTGTTGCCTGCGCATGTCACATGGTTAATGGCTGTTACCGATGCATTCAGTACAGGAGGTTGTGTTATTTCAAGTGCTGCATTCAACACGATGAAACAAGCAGGATGTGCTGCATCTCTTATCTGCACACTGTAGAAGCCGGGTGCAAGACCACTGAAGCTGCCACTTCCCTGCCATGTACCTGTATTCAAACGATACTCATATGTTCCGTAGCCACCTGTTGGTAAAGTGATGGTGATGGTGCCATCGTTCGCACCGTTACAGGTAACATTCGTTGAGTTCACTGTTGCACTCAGAATAGTTGGTTGGGTGATGGTCACGGTCAATGCTGCCGGGAATACTTTCACACATCCTGCATTATCGGTCACAGTTACCTGTACGGTGTAGTCGCCCTGTAATAATCCTGACAGATCCTGGTTATTTTCCTGGCCAGATGGAACTACTCCACCGGCACTGGCTGTCCAACTGTATGCGTAAGTATAACCTGGTGTTCCACCACCGCCGCTAACACTCAGATCAATGCTGCCATCACTACCGCTGTAGCAACTTACATTAACATGTGTTTCGGTCGGGCTCAACGTTATAACAGGAGGTTCAGTAATTGTAACATTTGGAACAAGTGTTACTATCTGCGATAGGAAATCCCTCGCCTTGATAGTATATGTTCCGGCTGTTAATCCGCTGAATGTATGGCCACCGGCTGTTGGTACTGCAGGTAACCAGGTTGTTCCTCCATCAATACTGTATTGATAAGGTGTGGCACCTCCGTTGGCATGTACCGTAATACTTCCGTTGCTGCCGCCGAAGCAGGTTACATCAGTTGTATTATCAAGAGTGATGGTAAATGCAGTCAGTACGGTATAGTTTAGGTTAGCTGCGTTGTTAGTTGTCACCTCATCCACCAGGAACTTCGTCGGGTTATTATGATTGGTTACCTGGAAGTTCGCAGTTATCAGCGATAAGCCCGGGGTAACAGCATCCACTTCAAACCACGCATCTCCTACAAAATCTGCAGGCAGGTCTGCTATCTGGTCACCATAAATCACATCATTACCACTCTCTACCACTTTTGTCCAGTTGAAGTAAGTATTCAGTGGTGCGGTAGCCAGGTTGAATGACAGATTTAATTTTAATTTATCACCCAGGTCAATCCTGACTTTTGTTGTTCCGGCCGGAATAATATGCGCCGGATCCTGGTCAAGGTTTAGTATCGGCACATGCACCCTGTTGGTGGAGTTCAATGGAACAAGGTTCGCATTGATCAGCACATCCGAAGTGGTGGTGATGTTGACATCCACCAACGCAGGGTCTGCAACTACGATTGTCTTACAGCTGGTATTCTGGAATCCGCCGGTACCCGGTTGCTCATCCGTACCTGTTGCCAGGTAAAGAATATAAGTAACATTACCTGACACTTTCGCTGCTACTGCTGCTGCCACATTTGAACCGAACCAGTTACAGGTAGCGGCCAGTGTTGGAGCAGACAGGTTGTTGATACCAAAACCGGTATTGCCTGCAAGATTATTGGTATTGATATTTCCGGTAACACCTGCATCAGCTGCAACCTGTATTCCATCGCTGGTATTATTAGTGATGAAGTTTTCTGTTACAGATGTCAGTTTACCACCATTGATGGAACGGACACCGATACCATTGGCTGTAATGGTATTACGGTAAACAGTGGCTGCACCTGCATTCACATCGATACCGATGGCCGCACCGGTAATGGTGGATGGGTTGTTGTGAATGTTGGCTGTTGCATCTGCACCACTTACTAATATACCGGCTGCGCCACCAGTGATAGTGGTATTCTTCACTTCTGCAGTAACGGTTGCACCATTAGTGTTCAGCGTATTGTCATGTATTTTAATACCCGCTGCTGTTACACCACTGATAGTTACACCATCAATGGTAGCTGCTGTTGGATCTGCATTGAAACTATACCCTTCAAAGTTATTGACAGATACCCCGATGTTCACATTGCTGATAGTACCACCTGATACAGTTGGTGCAGGCAATGCATTCCAAACTTCAATACCTTCTGAAGGATTTGTGATACCTGCTCCATTGATGATGTTATTGCTGGCTGTTGAAGCAATAGCCTGTGAAGCAATCAAAATACCATCCCATACTACTTCATTTGCATTCACCACACCAGTGATGATATTGTTGCTGACTGTATAAGGTGATGCTGCACCATAGAACAGGTTATGGAAGATACCTCTTCTCCTTGCTGAGATGGTGTTACCGCTGATTTCCTGATGCAACTGCTCCGGGATTGGCCTGGGAGAAATTACCTGTCTGCACACCAATCCTTACATTGCTCATGCAGTTATTGGTTACAGCAGCATACTGGTTGTTGTACAACAACACACCACCACCCCAAAGGGCAATACCTGAACCTGCATCGTAGGTACCGAGGTCTTGTATCTTATTATCTGCAATAACATGTCCGCTGGATGGAACACCTGCAGGATAATCATACAGTGTAACACCGAAGTAAGAAAGGTTCTTAATGATATTATTCGTAACAGTCAGGTTGTTTACTCCTGTTTCATAAACAGTGATACCTTCTGCCGCATCAATATCAGCACCGTTGGTACTGGTAAATCCGCTGTTGATTGAAGTGTTGTCACCATCAATAGTGAAACCGGAGATGGTAACATTACTTGCCGCTACATGGAATATTTCACCGCTGCTGATCGCTGCTGATGCAGGTACCACGATGGCTTCTGCCACCCTTGTACCACTGCAGGCATTTACTGTTGCATTCGGGCCCAGTATTGTCAATGATTTACTGACAACCACATTTTCTGCATAAGTACCTGCACATACTGTAATCGTTTCACCCGGATCAGCCGCATTGATAGCAGCCTGGATGGTGGTGTAGTAGGTATTAGGTGCATCTGAAGTATTTGTTACCGGCAGATTCTGTATCGTAGCTGATGATGTGGCTGTATTACCATTGGCATCGGTGACCGTAATGGTATAATTGCCAGCGGCAAGACCTGTGATGTTATATGGGCTGCCAGCAAGTCCTGTTGCAGGAGTTGCACCCCAGTCAACCGTATAGTTGGCTGAACCGCCACTGAATGTAACCAGTATTGAACCAAGTCCTGCGCATGTCTGAGGAGATGGTACTGCTGATGTAATTACCACAGGTGAACCCGTACAAGTTGCCGGCATTGGCATAAAGCCAGGCATAGTGAGTGTACCTGCATTGACAAGCCATGGTGTTGATGTAAAGCTTCCAGATATCTTGGCAGCTACCGCTGCCGCATTAGCAGATCCATACCAGTTGCAAGTAGCCCCTACCGTTTGGCTACCACTAAAGTTGAACAACGTTATTCCTTCATAGGCAGGTCCACCAAAGGTATATTGAGAGAGTAAACTATTATTTGTAACCACATTTCCTGCGCCAATAGAAGAAGTAAACCAGGCGGCAAAGGTTACGCCACTGGCAAACGAGTTGTTGGTAACTGTAAGGTTGCTGGTAACATCGGCATAGATTCCACCACCGCTTACAAAATCATTATTGGTTATAGTAACACCTGATATTGCACCCGTAAGAACAGCGATACCCGCCGTAGTGAAACGATTACCGCTTACAACACTGCTATTTGCTCCGGTGCCTACGATATAAATATTATGTCCATTGTTTGTGAAATCATTACCCGTTATCGTGGACAATGTATTCTTTGTATAGATTGTACGTAACAGGGGCTTAGAGCCGCTGTAGACCTGGTTCATGAACTTATTGTTCGTCACGTTTAAAGTGGCGCCTGTCTGGTCATTTGTAGAAACGGCCGAACTAACGGAGCCAAGCAAATCAAAAATATTGTTTTGCGCCGTCAGTGTAATGTTGGGAGCGGTGAGGTACACCAACCGCTTGTCGGCCCCTCCCGGATGATTAAATTTAAACCCGTCAAATGTAACACCGGTAGCAGAAACATTGGCCTCGCCTACAATGATTGATTCGCTTCCTCTAACACCAGGTGTGTACCCGGCAGAGATGTTATAATTGGCACCCCTGAAGTTGAGGGCATTATTCACCGTAAGGTTTTCTGTATAAGTTCCGGCACTTACCAGTACTACATCGCCTGTAGCACCGATATTAATATTTTCCTGGATGGCAGGTGATATCCTTCTTGTTTGCGGATAACCTGCTCCATCTGTATATGTACGTACATCAAAAGTCGGAAAGTTCGAAAGTGTTACCACATGGTTGCCATAGGTATTCATATTCCACATTTCTGCCCAGTCTAATTCACTGTTTACATAACCACCGGCATTACCACGGGCCACAATGTAATTGACAACTCCTGTTGTGTTGAAAGTATTACCTGTTACCACTGCACCGCCGACAGGGTCAACGATCCAGCCCTGTACAGGACCGGCACCGTTCCAGCCGCGGAAGCCGATAAGGTATGGTGTGGCCACACCAACAAATTCATTACCTGTTATCACACGGCCTGCTCTTGGTCCGCTAAGACCAACACCATTGTTGATGGATATTAATGTGTTCTCAAATTTATTATCGGTAAAGCTGTAAGCTGTTATCGGGTGTGCCGCATCCCAACGGCCCATGTACACGGCACCTTCATCACTGGCTGTGCTCACCCATGTCTTATCTAAGGTGAAGTTGTTACCTACAATTTCAAACGTCTTGTTATTATCAATGGCATTTGCATCATTATAGTTGTTGCCAATCTTCAGGCCTTTGATGGTAACACCATTCGCCTGTACGAAAATACCCGATACACCAAAATTGTTGGTGGCATTGGTTGTTACCACTGCTGCTGCATCATTTGCAGTTGCAACTGTGTTGTTGCCTGCATCCAGACCTTCAATAAGCAGGTTATCCTTATCAATGAACAATCCGAATTTATGCGGACCGTTTACACCAAACACATAACGGTTGCTTGCACTTTCATGATAAGTACCTGCATCCACTTTGATATGATCGCCGGGATTGGCTGCATCTATCGCTGCCTGTATGGTGCAATGGTCTGTTGACTGTGTTACGTTATGTACTGATCCCGGTATGCTTACGGTTACCGGTTCCACATCAAAACATCCGCCCGGTGCGGTGGCTTTGATATAATAAGTACCTGAACCCACCTGTGTGGCATCGGGTACTGACACAGTACAACCGGCGTTAGTAAAGTAACCGAATGTAGTACCCACCGGTAATTTAGAAAATGCTGTTACCGCAGGTAATGTAAGGTTAGCAGAAGGACAAGCCCCTGTTGGATTGGTAACAATCAGGCTTACGGTGTTAGAAGCAAGGTCATCCCAATAAATATCATAGGTAACACCAGGGAGATTATTATGTCCCTGTAAAATAACATTGGCGATTTTTACAGAACTGCTACTTCCAGATGTTGTAGTATGAACAAGGTTGCCCACTTTGTACCTGAACTGTCCGTCTGAACGGAGTTTGATACTCATCTCCACCCAGCTGTCATACACAAATCCTGCAGGAAGACCAAGATCAACCCATGCACCGGTTCCTGTTTCATAACAACGGAATCTTGGATTGCCTCCATCACTGTTGAATTCAATAATAGGATAACCTGATACTGCGTTTGCATTATCAAACGCTGTTCCCCACAGGCCGGCCATCCTTCTTCCGGATGATGCCCATGATGCAGGAACATATAATTTTATTTTCAGTGAAGCACTGTTGGCTTCCAGGTCATATTTACGGCCTTGTGTATTATAGAAAGCTGTATTGAAACCACCTGGTCTCGAACCTTCACCATCTGCTGCATTAATACTATGCTTTAATGTGCTGCCACCCAAATCACCGGAGATAGCAAAACCATTTGGTGCATACCGGTCGGTGTACCAAACTCCCGGTGCCTGTGTCGGAGACAATGCAACCGCACTGCTGAAATCAAGCGGTGTTGCACAATCCAGAGTTGTTAATACAAATGGATTGATGGTTACACTCGTTGTAGTTGTATAAACAGGACAAACTCCTGATGCAGGCACTGTGTACGTTACCAGGTAAGTAGCCGGTGTGCTGGTGGATGGTGTGATATCACCATTTACCGGATTGATACTTAATCCCACAGGTGCAGAGAATGTTCCTGAAGCGGGGGTACCAGTTATATTAACTGACTGCACAGGGTCTGCTGTGGTATAGGTTGCAGCAGAGTATGCTATCGTTGCGGTTGGTCCTGCCTGCACAGTTACCGTTACTGTTGCAGTTGCTGCTACCGTACAGGGTGCTGTTGCATTGACAGTATAAGTATATACTCCGGCTCCTGCTAATGCAGGTGTCCAGTTGCCGCCTGCATCCGGTGTACCGGTCAGTGCATTGAATAATAATGTTGCTGTTAATGGAGTGCTTGAGCAAATGTTCAGTGAACCGTTTGTTCCTGCATCCGGCTGTGCCTGCTCAGTCACCGTTACGGTTGCTGTTGCATTAGTAGTGCAGGGTGCTGTTGCTGTTACAGTATAAGTGTACACTCCGGCTCCTGCAAAGGCAGGTGACCATGAACCTAATGGGTCAGGTGTGCCATTTAATGCTGCTAATAACTGCGCTGCATTTACGGTGCTGCCTTCACAGATTGTAAGCGTTCCGTTGCTGCCTGCATTCGGTTGTGCCTGTTCGGTTACTGTCACTGTTGCAGTTGCATCAGTGGTGCAGGGTGATGTTGCTGTTACGGTATATGTATAAACTCCGGCACCGGCTAATGTGGGTGACCAGGAGCCGCCTGCATCCGGTGTGCCGCCTAATTGTAAAAATAATTGTGCTGCTGTTACAGTGCTGCCTGCACAGATTGTAAGTGCTCCGTTGGTGCCTGCATTCGGTGCTGCCTGTTCTGATACAGTTACAGTTGCTGATACACTACCGGTACATGGCGATGTTGCATTGACAGTGTAAGTGTACACTCCGGCTCCGGCTAATGCTGGTGACCAGTTGCCGCCTCCATCAGGTGAGCCACCTAATGCTGCTAATAATTGTGGGGCTGTTACGGTGCTGCCTGCACATATTGTCAATGTGCCATTGCTGCCCGCATCCGGTGCTGCCTGCTCCGATACTGTTACAGTTGCTGTTGCATTAGTTGTACAGGGTGATGTTGCTGTTACTGTATATGTATACACTCCGGCTCCGGCCAGTACTGGTGTCCAGTTACCGCCAGCATCGGGTGTGCCGCCTAATTGTGCAAACAACTGGGCTGCTGTTACAGTGCTTCCTTCGCAGATCGTCAATGTTCCATTGCTGCCCGCATCCGGTGCTGCCTGTTCGGTTACCGTTACAGTTGCTGTTGCATTAGTTGTACAGGGTGATGTTGCTGTTACTGTATATGTATACACTCCGGCTCCGGCCAGTACTGGTGTCCAGTTGCCGCCAGCATCGGGTGTGCCGCCTAATTGTGCAAACAACTGGGCTGCTGTTACAGTGCTTCCTTCGCAGATCGTCAATGTTCCATTGCTCCCTGCATCCGGTGCTGCCTGTTCTGATACTGTTACAGTTGCTGTTGCATTAGTTGTACAGGGTGATGTTGCTGTTACTGTATATGTGTACACTCCGGCTCCGGCCAGTACTGGTGTCCAGTTACCGCCAGCATCGGGTGTGCCGCCTAATTGTGCAAACAACTGGGCTGCTGTTACAGTGCTTCCTTCGCATATCGTCAATGTTCCATTGGTGCCTGCATTGGGTGCTGCTTGTCCTGTAACAATTACTGTTTCATCATCTGTTCCGCAATCTCCTGTTGCATACGCATGGTAGGTACCCGGACCCACCGGGTTTGATACAAGCCCCGTACCTACTTGTGTGCCTGTGCCACCTGCACCTGTCCACCAGGTTACAGATGGATTAGTGCCAGTAACAGTAGCTGTTAATGTTGTTGTTGCATTTGAACATATCGGGCTGGCCCCTGCTGTGGCGGATGTGATGGATGGGGGGACACAGTCTAAAGCAACTGTACCATTAACTGACAAATCACTTGCGGTAGATACAGCTACATCAAAAATATAAAATGTCCCTGTTGCGCCAGACGCACCATAAGGAACAATTCTAAATGTAACAGTCGATGAAGAAGTAAGATTTTGCAAAGCAGTTATTGTTGACAAATCTACCGGGCCTGCTGATGCTCCCGCTGATGAACTTGACGAAAGACTTAAAGTTGTTATATCTATAAAACTACCTGCATTAATCTGATATTGAACTAATGCACTAATAGCTCCTGTCCCAGACCTTCTATAATCAAACGGATCAATCGAACTAAGAGAAATCTTGTATCCTGAGTTGGCCTTTACCGTAAAAGTAAAAAAGGCATTGCCTGATATTGCAAGTCCTGAATTAGCATAATTGAATCCCAACCCGCCAAATGCTCTTGCAGCACCTGTTCCAGTTGTAGATACACCAGAACCTCTGGTTATTCCACCAATAGTAACATTTGAAGCAGTTGTAGTTGCTGCAAGTGGGCTTGTTCCAAAATTGTTTAATCCACCTGGCAAAGTGCTAACATTCCAGGTTGCAAGCTGTCCCCAACTCTGCCCCACCCCTAATCCAAAAAGGACAAAAGTTGCCAGCAGCAACTGGCGGTAGATACGCTGGATAAAGCTGGTACGGTTGGTAACAGCAGCGGCGGGCAGGGCCGGCCGGCTCATGGCAATTGTTTGCATGTACTTATTGTTTTGGTTATTTCCGCCGTTGGCGGTAATAGTGTTGTGGGTGCTGCCGCCATGGGTGGCAGAGGTGGTTGCAATCATAAACAGTAGTTCGTTTGGTTCGTAATCATACCGGCTAAGCCGGTATGGTATATGGCTTGTTCGTTGGTGTTCTTATTTAATAATATTCATTATCGGGCACTCTATTATAATACTCATCCCCGTTGGCTGTTCCGGCATACGGGTCGGGCAATAAATAATATGACACTTCTTCGGGTGCCTGCTCTACTATATCGTTGTCAACTATGTACGTGGTGGTGATGCGGCCGGCGGAGGCGATGTGCTTATTGCAATGCACTACCGTTAAAGAAGACCGGCGGGCCTGTTCTGTTGCTGAATCGTTATTCGTTTGTCCTTGCGTAAAAAAATTCCTCATACTGGTTCGTTCGTTTCTTTGAAAGGTTGGTAAACCGGCTTTCTAAGAATGGGATTTTATGTGGAGTTTCGGTGGATAGTAGACAACAATCTCAGGAGCAGCTATGCCATCTCCTTATGAAAGGCAAACGTTTTCGGGGATAATTTAATTTTTTCAGGAATGGTTGGATGGACTTTCTACGTAGTAAAAAACAGTTTCTTTTTTTTACCGGACGTGTAATATAGAAGGGATTTTCCAAACAAACAAGTACTTCGTAGTTTTACTATAGCACTTTTTTCGGGGTAACCCTCTATGGGTGTAAAAAAATGCAATGTCAT
>JADKAZ010000003.1 GCA_016719015.1 Chitinophagaceae bacterium | reverse complement strand
AATTCCGGTTCGTTGCGTTATTTTAATAGTCCGGAATTAGAACAGTTAATCGGGGAGTATGACCAGGTGCTGCGGGCTATGAAAGCTCTTAATGAAGTGGAGCGGCCATTATACCTTGAAGTAAGGAAGGCAAGGGCACGGCTATTTGACTTCAGGTATAATAATGATGCCAATAAAATTATTCAATCTGCCGTATATAATGAATACAATCCCAATGCCATTGACTCTTTTATAAATATTAATCCGCCATTGCTCAATACTGATAAAATTTTGTTTAACGAATATGCTGAATTATGCCGTTCAAGAAATCTCAGAACACAATTAAAAAATGCCGGTAATGCACTTGATCTTGCCACGGCAATAATTGATCTTTTAAAAAAAGAATATCACCTGAAATAAATAAATATGGAAGTACATGCACACACCCACACCCCCCGAAAAAAATGGACTCATTATTTCTGGGAATTTTTAATGTTGTTCCTGGCTGTGTTTTGCGGATTTTTAGCAGAATATCAATTGGAGCATAAGATTGAAAGAGACCGGGAGAAAAGGTTTATTGAAACCTTTATTGAAGATTTAAGGTCTGATACTGACATCAGCAGGGTGTTGCGTTTTCGTAAACAAAAGATGGAACGAATGGACTCGTTAATGCTTTTATTAAGCACCGGACAAATTAAAGGAAATGAAAATCATCTTTACTTTTTCGGGAGAACCTTGATAAGAACCGCATCGTTTATTAGTAACGACAGAACTATTTCACAACTAAAAAGTTCCGGCTCATTGCGATTGATAAGAAAGGAACAGGCAGCAGACAGTATGATGTCGTACCAAAGTTTAGTAGAAACCATACACAGCAACCAGGAAGATGACCGCATTGAAAGGAGGGCCGCCGACCCTGTATTATCCCGTATGTTTAATCCATTTGTATTTGACAAAATGGTAACCATTGAGGGTATAAACAGACCAGCTAATAATCCGCCGCTACGATCATATGACCCGGCTATCCAACAAGACCTTGCTTACTATGTACATCAGCTTAGGGGCAGCAATTTTATATTGCAAAGCAGGCTGGCTTTGCTAAAAGAAAAGCAAGAACACAATTGAATTTTTAAAAAAAGAATATCACCTGAAATAAATGATTATGGAAGTACATGCCCACACCCACACAGCCCGGAAAAATGGACCCACTATTTCTGGGAGTTTTTAATGTTGTTCCTGGCCGTCTCATTGGGGTTTTATGCAGAAAACACCCGGGAAGGTATTCTTCACAAAAAAGAAGTGAAGACACAATTGAATTCAATGTTATCCGACCTGCAATCAGATATCAGTCTTTTGATTCGGTAACAGAACGTAATAGTTATGGTGCACAGATGTCCGATTCATTGGTGGAGATGTTACATTCGGATATTACAAATACAACAGAGATATACTTTGCTGCCCGAACCGTTACCGCCAACCTCGGGTATTATTATACTAACTCAAAATCTTTTGACCAGCTTAAGATGGCAGGCTTACTCCGGTACATAAAAAACAAAGACTTGCTGGATAGTATCGGCACCTATTATGCATCCTTTCAGTGGCTGGCCAATCAGATAGACCTGCTGCGTTTGAAAATGGATGAAATTCACAAAGCAAATGCCCGGTTGTTTGACAGTTACGTTTTTCAGCAAATGATGGTGAATATAAAAATTATCTCCAATAGTGGTTTAGGTGGCCAGAGAACAAATATCAGCAAACCCCTGGTGAAGCCAACCTTGCTTTCTGCTGATGTAATGGATATAAACACCGTATCGCTTAACTATCATTACTATTCCACTACCATTAAGTTTTATATCCGTAATGCTATTGCCCTTCAAAACCGGGCAAAAGGGCTTATTGAAATGATTAAAAAAGAATACCGATTTGATTAAAAAATAGTTTATGGAAGTACATGCACACTCACATACTGCCCGAAAAAAATGGACCCATTATTTCTGGGAATTTTTAATGCTGTTCCTTGCTGTGTTCTGTGGTTTTTTGGCAGAGTATCAACTGGAGCATAAAATAGAAAGAGACAGGGCTAAAGAGCTTGCCAAAAGTTTTTATGAGGAACTTAAAAATGATTCGGCAAGTATTGCTGAAAAAATATCAGAAACGTATTGAGATGGAAAGCTCCCTGCAATACCTGATGAATTATTTCAAAGACAGCAGTATTACCAATCTTTCAAAAAATATTTGTGGTTAATTTTCATCATGGGGTCATGTTTAATATTCCCACTGTTTTTGAGCCAAGAATGGTTGTGCTGGAACAGTTAAAAATTCCGGCTCTGCGGTATTTTAAAAATAATGAGTTGCAGAAACTTGTAGGCGATATTTCTGTGGCCATTCAAAATGTAAAAATGAAAGAAAGGCTATTGAAGCTTCTTACAGGCAAACCTATCTGACGCCGTTTATAATAAAACATTATGATTCTGATTTTGAATCAGCCACCAGGAAGATGGGAGCAAAAAATCTGATAGAATTCTTTCGTAATTATGAAACCAGTGATATTGAAATACCTTTTAAACTAAGAAAAGCAGAAGATTTTGATGCCGGAGCGACTAACAATATGCTAAGTTTATTTGCCATAACCTACCGGGGCTCAAGAACATTACAGTTTCAAAATATATTGAAGTAAATGCTGAGTTACTGAAACTATTGCGAAAAGAATATCATTTAAAATAAAATTTTATGGAAGTACACCACCATGCACATACAGCCCGAAAAAAATGGACCCACTATTTCTGGGAGTTTTTAATGTTGTTCCTCGCTGTAACACTTGGTTTTTTTGTAGAAAACCAACGGGAACATTATGTTGAAGCCATTCGTGAAAAAAAATATATACAATCTTTAGTTGCTGATTTGATGTCCGACACCGCAAGTTTTAGTTATGTCCTGAAAAAAAACAGAAGTACTATCCGGGCTTTTGATTCAGCCATCCATTTGCTGAAAAATTATAACAACAAGGAGGAAACCAACCAAAAATTATATTCCCTGGTGCGATTGAACAACCCGTCAATTGGGGCTGTTAAAATTAATTATACAGCTTTTGATCAGATGCGGACTTCCGGTAACCTAAGACTGATCCGCAATCAGGCCATTATTGACAGTATTAGTAATTATTATTTCTATGCAAGAGATATTGAACGGAATAACGATTTACTGGAAGAAAGGTTCAGGGCAAAGGTGGAATTTGAAGGAAAAATATTTGATGGCGGGGTTTTTCAAAACATGATGGTTATAGAAGATTTCAAAATGGATATAGCAGATTTTAAATTGAAACCGCCTTCCGGAAATCCATTGTTGGTTACTTCAGATAAAGCGGTACTAAACGAATTTATTGTAAGAAATCATTACCTTATTTCCATTCTTCTTTTTACAGAAGCATCCGTAAAAAAAGAGCAAAAGAGAGCAATCGGGTTAATTAATTTTTTAGCGAAAAAATATAATCTCAAATTAAGTTAATTATGGAAGTACACAACCATGCTCATACTTCAAGAAAAAATGGACTCATTATTTCTGGGAGTTTTAATGTTGTTTCTCGCTGTGTTCTGCGGGTTTTTAGCAGAGTATCAATTGGAACATAAGATTGAAAAGACAGGGAGAAAGTCTTTATAAAAAATATGTACAAGGATTTAATAGCAGACACTGCCATTTTCAGGAATTATTCCATTGAAAGCAATGAGTTTGCGAAAGAGGTTGACTCTTTGCTCTCTTTTTATGAAAGGAGATAACCGGGACCTTCATCTAAGCAAAATTTATTTTTATGCCCGCAATCTCACTATCTCTACCAATAATGTTGTGTTCCCCAGTCAGCCTACGTATAATCAACTGAAACACTCCGGTCAATTGCGTTTGATACATAACCAGGATGTTGCTAATACTATTTCGTCCTATTACCAGGAAACAGATATTATTTATTCACAGAATAATTTCATTTTAGGACAGGTGTCCCATTATTGGGATCTGGCTGGGAATTTATTTGATGCCGGGGTGTTTTATAAGATACGCCAGGAGAAAAACACCCGATCAAACCAACCTCAAATTACTAACTAATGACCCGGCTATTATCAATAAATTCCTGGTAAGTACTCAATACTATTATGGTAGCCGGATGACTCAAAAGACAGAGTAGAAAAAATGATAGAAAAAGCAGTAACATTAATGGGCCTGATCAAAAAAGAATATCACCTGAAATAATATATTTATGGAAGTACACCACCATGCTCACACCGCCCGAAAAAAATGGACGCATTATTTCTGGGAGTTTTTAATGTTGTTCCTCGCTGTGTTCTGTGGTTTCTTAGCGGAGAACCAACGGGAACATTATGTAGAAGCTCAACGGGCAAAGGAGTATGCAAAAAGTTTGCTGAGTGACATGAAAGAAGACACGACAGAAATAAGCGGCGGAATAACTCAGAATACTTTTATGATCAAAGCATTTGATAGTTGTGTTTCAATTGGACTGAGAAATATTGACAAATCAACAGTGCCAGGCGAATTTTATTATTACAGCCGGTTTACTACCAATGCCTATGGTATTGACTGGAACAGATCCACCTTACCCAACTTGTTCAATCAGGCAATCTCCGGTATTTTAAAAATAAAGAACTGGTTAGGAAAATAAATAAGTACTATTCTCTGCAGGGTCAGATAGAAAGCAATAATGATGCAGATCATTTGCACCGCGACAGGATTATTGAAATCCGTGACCGTTTACTGGCGGCCAGGTATTATGAATTTTTTGCACCAGTGTCAATCTCAATAGAAATGAAAGGGCATGTGCCCGATAGCAGGGTGGATAGCCTGATGGCTCAGCAACTTTCTTTAAAACCCGGCAGCACGGGAGTAATGGAAGAGTACCTGAATAACCTGATAGATCGGAAATGGAGAAATAAAATGTATGTTGATAAGCTCTATCCTGAAGCGTTGCAAATGGCTGTGGAAATAATAAAAATGCTGAAAGAAGATTATCATTTCAAATAAATTTTATGGAAGTACATGCACATTCACATACACCAAGAAAAAAATGGACTCATTATTTCTGGGAGTTTATCATGCTGTTCCTCGCTGTGTTTTGCGGATTTTTAGCAGAGAACCAACGGGAACATATGATAGAACATCAACGGGAGAAAAAATTTATCCGTTCACTTATCAGCGACCTTTCGGCTGATACAACACGGTTGGGTACAATTATACATCTCCGGAATGAACGGTTGGTCTTGCTTGACTCGTTTATGATTCTGCTCAACAAACCCAATGCAGAAGCATACGGCCGCACTATTTATTATTTTAATTCGTATGCTACCCGTGGTGTGGCTTTTCGTTTTACCCCGGCTGATGGCACTATGCAACAACTGAAAAATGGTGGTAATCTGAGGCTGATTCGAAAAGCCTCTGTAAGCGACAGCATCATAGCATATGATGTGGTGAACCGGGGTTATGTATGGGGTGGCCAGGACGAAGAGGAAATAATGGATACCTACCGAAACGTTGCAGAAACTGTATTTGATGGCCGTATACTAAATGCGATGAGAGACGAAAACAATAATGTATCCATGTTGGATTACGATCCGCCTTTCCGGAAAACGGAAGATGCAATATTTCGCCTCAATTACAGAATACATATGCTGTCCATTTATAACAAGACCTTGCGGCAACAGGCCCGGGGCCTTAAAGAAAAGGCCGTTCAACTGATTACTCAGTTGAAGAAAGAATATCACTATAAATAAATAATTTATGGAAGTACACCATCACTCACATACCGCAAGAAAAAAATGGACCCACTATTTCTGGGAGTTTTTGATGTTGTTTCTTGCTGTGTTCTGCGGATTTTTGGCAGAGTATCAACTGGAGCATAAAATTGAAAGGGACCGGGAAAAACAATTTATGCAAACTATGGCTGAAGATTTGAAATCTGATACAGCTAATTTGAACAGACTAATCAAGTCAAGAAAGTCCCGCATCCGGGAACTGGATACCTTGTTTCATCTCATAGCGACTGATGAATATCTTACGAATGGAAGAAAAGTATATGAACTTTACGAACTTCCCTATTGGGATATTTTACGATTCTTCCCATCGGACAGAACCATGCAACAGCTAAAAAATGGCGGCAACCTGAGGCTGATACGTAAAAAGAATGTCTCCAATGCATTGATAAAATATGATATAACGGTACGCAACTATAAAGAATACGAACCGCTTCAGCAAGAACTAGCCACACAAATCAACCAGCACCTTGAGAAACTCCTTGATCCATTAATTATTGAAAAGGCAACCAGGGCATTTGCAGAAAAGCAACTGGCTGCAGATATAATTACCAGCAGGAGTGGTCGTATGGACTTGCCATCGGATATAACCATCTTAAAGCTTGCAGATACCGATAAAAAAATTTTATTAAAATATTTAATCCAGGTAAAAACACTTTACCTGCAACACATCAGAGATAATATGTCAGAAAGGAAACTGGCTGATGAAACACTGGCATTAGTATCAAAAGAATATAATATTAATTGACAGATATGGAAGTACACCACCACTCACACACCTCCCGAAAAAAATGGACCCATTATTTCTGGGAGTTTTTAATGTTGTTTCTTGCTGTGTTCTGTGGTTTTTTAGCAGAGTACCAGTTGGAGCATAAAATTGAAAAAGACAGGGAAAAACAGTTTATAAAATCACTGATTGCCGACTTGCAGGATGATGGAAAGATCCTTTCAACGATGACAAACTCTGAACAATCTGGCATTGCAAGTCTTGATACGTTAATGGATTTGCTGAATAACCCCGAACTGGCAAAACAAAATGGCGATCAGTTGTATTATGCGGCCAGGATGGGACCGAGATACATTCCTTTTGCCAACAACAGCAGAACTTTTGACCAATTAAAATTTTCCGGGGGGTTCCGTTTGATCCGTTACCCTGAGGCCTCAAACAAAATAATGGATTACTATAACCAGTTTTCGTTACTGCGACTACTGGAAGCTAACTATAACCAGGAGTTTGATAATTTTAAAAAGAGTGCAGCAAAAATTCTGGATCCGGCTATTTTAAGGAGGCAGGAAACGGATAAAGGTGTAATTCTGAGAAGTACGGATAATCCTGCCTTAAGAACATACGATGCCGAACTCCTGAAAGAGCTGGGATTTCATACCTTACAAATGAATGGTTCAAGACGATCAAAGTTATTAGTACTCGAAGATTTGAAAAAAGGAGCGGAAGATCTGATGGTTTATTTAAAAAATAAATATCACCTGGAGTAAAGAAAAAATCTCCATCAAAACTACCTCATGCAACCAAACCTTACCCCGTCCGACTCGGTCATCCGGGCGGGCAACCAAAAAAGAATTGAATCTATCGATATCATCCGTGGTATCGCCATGGTGATAATGGCACTCGATCATACCAGGGATTATTTTCATATCGGTGCTAACCTCGATGATCCGTTGAACCTTGCCACCACCACACCTGCATTATATTTCACCCGTTGGATCACTCATTTCTGTGCTCCCATCTTTGTTTTTTTATCGGGCACTTCTATTTACTTACAGAGTTTACGTAAAACAAAAAAAGAACTCGGCATCTTTTTACTCAAGCGGGGCTTGTGGTTAATATTTGCTGAGTGGGTGATTGTCACTTTTGCGTGGACATTCAATCCTTTCTATAATATGATTGCTTTCCAGGTTATCTGGGCCATCGGTATCAGTATGGTAATGTTGGGGTTAATGGTGCTGATCAGGCTTCCTTATAAAGTTATATTTATACTTGGTGTTATTATTGTCGCCGGTCATAACTTATTAGACATTCCGGAGGCGGCTCCGGGCTTTAAAGCCAGCCTTGCATGGGATCTGTTTCATCACGGCGTATTTACACCTTATGAATTTTCACCCAATCGTTTCGCCTTCCTGGTGTATCCTTTTCCCGCATGGACGGGGGTAATGATGCTGGGTTATTGTGCCGGTGCATTGTTTACTCCTGCATTTTCACCGGAACAACGCAAAAAGATACTGACCCGTATCGGCTTGGGATTGATCGTATTTTTTATAGCTCTTCGCTTTTCCAATGTATATGGCGATCCGGTGGACTGGACCACGCAGAAAAACGGTTTCTATACTTTTCTATCTTTTTTAAATGTAGATAAGTATCCGCCGTCTTTATTATACCTCTGCATCACAATTGGTCCGGCTTTATTACTACTGGCTTATATGGAGAAAATTAAAAACAGTTTTACCAATGCGATGGTTGTATTTGGCAGAACTGCTTTCTTTTATTATATCCTTCATATCTATCTTATCCACTTAGTGGCGGCCCTTTGTTTTTTTGCCCGTGGGCATACACTGGAAGATGCACAAAATGTAGGTAAGCAATTTCCTTTCTTATTCGTAGCCCCGGGTGAGGGATATAATTTATGGGTGGTGTATGGGGTTTGGCTGGCGGTGGTTATTGCGTTGTATCCCTTATGTAAACGATATGACAAGTATAAAACCATTCATAAAGAAAAATGGTGGCTGAGTTATTTATAAAAAATTAAATGAAAAATAAAAGAGCTGTCCTTTTAGGGATAATCTTATTGAGCTCATTTGTACTCACAGCACAGGTACAGGTAAGCAAAGAACCACGCCACAAAAAGGTATTGGAAAATAAATATATCCGGTTGCTGGATGTTAACATACCGCCCGGCGATACCAGTTTGTTTCATATTCATTCAACACCGTCCGTATTTCTGCATTTTACCACAACAGTTGTATGCTCACAAATAAAAGGTAAGGAATGGGTAACCGCTAAAAATACCCAAGGCTATGCCTGGTACAGGTCATTTGTTAATGATACGCTGGTGCATAGGGTGAGTAATTGTGATACAGTTCCATTTCACGTAACCGATGTTGAATTGCTTTCAGCTTACAAGGCAGCCAAAATATTACAACCGCTCCCTTTCAATGTATTATTTGAAAATGAAAAAATAATCGCTTACCGTTTGACAGCAGAATTATTCAATAAGCAAGTCATTAAGGGCCGGGGGCCGATGATAGCAGAATTGGTAGCAGGCACCGATGTAACCCTTCATAACAAAAAAGGTAAAGAACTTTCGCAATTAAAAGCAGGAAAATATGTATACATAAAACCAGCCGCTGCATTTTACTTTTCTGCAACGGCAGATGCAGCAATAAATATGGTGCTGATTGAAATAAAATAATTTTCACCGCTCAATTGTATTGTAGAGGATTGTGAGACAGAAAGCTTAGCGATAAACAAATAATGTATTTACAACATTCTTAAAAGCTGCATTTCGTTAAACCAAAACAAATGAATTCAACAGAAGCTGTTTCATCCAAAAAAACAACTACACTGCCTCCCCTGGCAGAGCATCCTGTTTTGCGTTATGCCACTTTTATTGTTTTGTATTTTTCGCAAGGCATCCCGGAAGGCATAACGATGTTCGCCATACCAGCCTGGATGGCGATGAATGGCAAGAGTGCCGGAGAAATTGCCGGTTACAGCGCTGTTATCATGATTCCGTTCAGTCTTAAAATTTTATTAGCCCCTTTCATGGAACGATTTACTTTTTTGCCCATGGGGCGAAGAAGACCGTGGATGCTGTTTGGTCAGTTTGGTATTATGTGCAGCTTACTGGCACTATCATTTGTGCCCGACCCTTTAAACAATGTTGCATTACTTACCACCGTGGCAGTAAGTGTTCACATTTTTATCATGTTCCAGGATATTGCTACCGATAGCTTAGTGATAGATATTGTACCGATTGAACAACAAGGCAAAGCCAACAGTTTGATGTGGGGATCCAAAATTGTGGGCACTTCTTTATCATTGGGACTGGGAAGTTGGCTCATTAACAGCTATGGCTTTTCATTTGCCGTTTCATTGCTGGCTATGTCAATTCTGCTATTTATGCTTGTACCCTTACTATTAAGAGAAAGAAAGGGTGAAAAATTATTGCCCTGGAGTGCCGGTGCTACTTCACCTGATGCAGCACTAATGGCAATTGATAGCTGGGGTAAACTGTTCAAATCTTTCAAACAGGTGCTTTCATTACGTAATATGTGGTTACTGGTCATCATCACTTTTATAATAATGGCTGCCATCCATTACATGAGAACGTTGCTTCCCATTTTTACCATTAAAAGTCTTGGGTGGGATAATATTTTTTATTCAAAAACTTATTCTACTACCTACTTGATTGGAGGACTTGTTGGAATGGTAACCGGAGGAATTATTATTTACCGGTTTGGTATTGTTCGCATGCTACAGAGTATACTTTTAGTTACAGCCATATTGGTCGGTATTATGGCCTTTTCTAATGCCTTTTGGCAAAACAAATCGTTTGTTATCACTTTTATTGCCTGCATCAATATATGTATCGTGCTGCTCAATATTGGTGTGCTGGCATTAGCTATGCAAATGTGCTGGAAAAGAATTTCGGCCTTGCAGTTCACCTTTTGCATGACGGTTTTTAATGGTGCATTAGCAGCAGGTGCTGCATTTTTAGGATTACTTCGTAACCATTTCGGCTGGCAAACAATTTTTGTTGTGTTTTCTTCAGTTGTCATTTTGGCCATGCTGTTATTAAAATTTATCCAGGTGAAGAATCATTTGGAGCAAGTGGAAGATTTGGAGCAGAAGTATTTAAAAAACCAAGCTGGCAGGCTTTAAAGAACGGACACTAAAATCAATCAGATGCAACAAGACAACATCAAACCATCTTCACCAGAAATGGAAACAGGTATTTTGATATTAGAAAAAAGCTATAGAAAATAAATGTATTGCATTCAACAAAATTTATAAATAATTGAAAGTAAATTAAAATGAAAAAATCAATCATAATCATTTTGCTATTAGGTTTCCAGATAGCATTCGCTCAAAAAAGCAACTATAAAGAACTCATCGCTAAAAGTGCTGATAAAATAGAGCAGAAAGTAATTGCATGGCGCCACGACATTCATCAAAACCCCGAATTAGGAAACAGGGAGTTTCGTACTGCCGAACTCATTACCAAACATTTGCAATCGCTGGGTATTGAACTACAAACAAAAGTGGGTATTACAGGAGTGGTGGGCATTTTAAAAGGGGATAAACCCGGACCTGTTATCGCCTTAAGAGCCGACATGGATGCCTTACCCGTAGAGGAAACGAATGACTTGCCATTTGCCTCCAAAGTAAAAACCATGTATAACGGCAAAGAAACAAGTGTGATGCATGCTTGCGGTCATGATGGGCATGTGGCCGTATTAATGGGTGTTGCCGAAGTATTAGCAGGTATGAAAAAAGACCTGAAAGGAACGGTGAAATTTATTTTTCAACCAGCAGAAGAAGGAGCCCCAATAGGTGAAGAAGGTGGAGCCTATTTGATGGTGAAAGAAGGTGTATTGGAAAACCCCAAAGTGGATGTGATTTTTGGATTGCACATGGATTCACAGGTGGAGGTTGGTAATCTTACCTATCGCCCGGGTGGAACGTTAGCAGGTGTTGGTGATTTTAAAATTACGGTTAAAGGCAAGCCCAGTCATGGGTCTAAACCCTGGTTTTCTGTTGACCCCATTCTTGTTGCCTCTCAAATTGTTGTCAGCCTTCAACAAATTGTAAGCAGAAATGTAAAAATTACTGATAATGCGGCGGTGGTAACGGTTGGTGCGATAAATGGCGGCAACCGCTCTAATATAATTCCGGCACAAGTAGAGATGCTTGGTGATGTAAGGGCTTTCACCAATGAAGATGAAACTTTGATTTATAGCCGTATTAAACAAATTGCAGAAAAGACAGCCGAAGCAGCTGGCGCAACAGCACTAGTAGAACTTCCTTACGGAGTTAAATATCCTGTTACGTTTAATAATATCGAACTCACAAATCTCATGTTACCTACTTTACAAAAATCAGCCGGAGTGGGAAATGTATTCTTAGTTCCTGCAAATACCGGTGCAGAAGATTTTTCATTTTATGCCCAAAAAGTACCTGGCTTATTCTTTCGTTTGGGTGGTATGCCCAAAGGCAAAGACGCCAAAACAGCTCCCCCGCATCATACGCCTGAATTCATAATTGATGATGCTTCCTTCAAATTAGGCGTAATTACTTTTTGCAATTTGGTATTTGATTATGCAGAAATGAATAAAAAATAAACATGCTAAAGAAAATTTCCATTGCTATTTTTTGGCTTGCCTTCTTTGGCCTCTTTCTCTTTATGTTGATACCTAAATACAAGTACCTCACCAACGATACTTTAGAACATTGGGGAAGCAAATCTACATTTGACAACAGCATCTTTGCGTTGCATATTTTGGCCGGCATCATTGTTTATTGCACCGCTATATTACAATTCACACCTGCCATACGCAACAAATACATTTCTTTTCATCGTAAAACAGGCAAGCTCTATATACTTGCATCGTTTCTCTGTATTACCACCTTGTATGTTATGTTACCCAGAACGAGTTGTGTTGCCTGTATGCCCTCCCAATTTATAGTAACCAGTTTATGGCTGTTGTTTGTCGTACTTGCCTTTTATTTTATTAAGCAACGAAAAATAATATTACATCAACGAATGATGATCAGCAGTTTTATCTGTGCGGCTTATTTTGTTACTGTAAGAGTAATTGATGCTTACGCTATGGATGTATTCTATTATTTATTTCCAAATAAATCAACAGCATATCTGGCTTCAGATGTATTTGTGTGGCTGGTTCCATTATTGTTGTTCCATCTATATTGGTTGATAAACGATAAAAAACAATCAGCATAAGTAAAAAAGTATTTATGAAAAAACTATCAATCCTTCTCCCCGCCATTTTATGCATAGCATTGTTACAGGCTCAGCAACCAACAACCAAAAACCAGCAGGCTGTGCAGCAAACTATAATAAAATTTTTTGATGCTTTATCAAACCGGGACTCTGTCAGCCTGAAAGCCCATAGCACAGCGGATATTACACTGTACGAATATGGACAGGTATGGAATATGGATACACTGATCCTAAAGGCCATTACATTGAATCAGTCAGCCAATTTTAAACGTACCAATAGTTTTGAGTTCATCAATACCACAGTAGATAAGAATACGGCATGGATTACTTATCGGCTTCAGTCAATAATATTAAAAGATGGCAAACAAGTAACGGTACAATGGCTAGAAACTGTAGTTTTAGCGAAAGAAAGAAAACAGTGGAGAGTTAAACACCTGCATTCAACTCGTACAAAAATAAGTTAAAAACGAACTGCCATATATTTCAGTAATCCATTCAACTCATCATCATGAAAAAAATAGTACTCCTTTTTATTGCATACTTATTTGCAGCTCCGGCTTTTTTCACAAATAAAGTTCAGCGATGAAACAAAAAAATATATTGAATACAATGACCCGGTTACAGTTTTCAAAAATGGTTTATTGATTGATGGCAAAGGCAATGCTGCCAAACCGCATCAAACAGTCATCATCAGCAATGGTAAAATTGATTGGGTGGGTGATGATGCAAAAGCGGCTATACCCAATGGTGCCAAGCTCATTGATCTGAATGGCAAAGCCATTATGCCGGGTTTGGTGATGCTGCATGAACATATGTATATATCAGCACCTTCCATAGAAGCCCGTTATCTTCATTTAAAACAATTACCATTTAGCTTTCCCCGGCTTTACCTCGCTGCCGGTGCTACTACGATCAGAACATGTGGCAGTATTGAGCCCTACTCAGACCTCCGGATAAAAAAAGATATTGACCTCGGTGTATTCCCCGGTCCCAATATGGAATTGACTGCTCCATACATTGAAGGAAAGTCAACACGGTTTCCGCAAATGAATGAAAATAAAACACCGGCCGATGCAGCAGCTTTTGTAAACTATTGGGCCGACCAGGGCTTTACTTCTTTTAAATCCTACATGGGTGTAGATAAGCCAACATTGAAAGCGGCTATTGATGCTGCGCATAAAAGAAAGTTGAAAATTACGGGTCACCTGGATATTGTTACTTATAAAGAAGCGGCTTCTTTGGGTATGGATAATTTAGAACATGGATTTATGGCCAGTACTGATTTTGCTGCTGGTAAAAAGAAAATGAACCCCAGCTCCCGGTAGTTCCTATAAAGCATTG
Organism: Chitinophagaceae bacterium; assembly: GCA_016719015.1. Taxonomy (GTDB): domain Bacteria; phylum Bacteroidota; class Bacteroidia; order Chitinophagales; family Chitinophagaceae; genus JJ008. The sequence goes on along the minus strand of JADKAZ010000003.1, from coordinate 12,621 downwards.
AGTAATCTTGATATTCAGCATGACAGTGTAAAACAATTCATTCAATTTTTGATTGATAAAAAACAAGTATCACTTCTTCATTATCCGTGTTTGAAGGAAATACCACCACTCAACCGCAACCGAACCAGGAAGCACTCAATGCTATGTCGCCAGATACAAGGGACTTTTATTTACAAAGACTTTCCGCTATCAAATCGGCCAAAGGCCCAACTGTGTACGATAAAGCATTCGCTACTACTTCCAAAATGGAAAAAATGTTTTACGAAATGGGTGGCTTGCTTACTGTTGGCACCGATCCAACAGGTAATGGCGGGACATTAGCCGGTTATGGTAATTGGCGGGCAATAGAATTACTCGTTGAAGCAGCTGGATTCACCCCGCTGGAAGCGATAAAAATTGCAACACTGAATGGCAGTATTGCATTAGGTTTTGATAAAACAATTGGCACCATTGAACCGGGTAAATCAGCCGACCTTTTAATCATTGATGGAGACCCGTCAAAAAACATCAGCGACATACGCAAGGTATTATATGTTTTTAAAAACGGCGTTGGATATAACTCAAAGAAATTATTTGAATCGGTGAAAGGCAAAGTGGGATTTAATTAAAAAAGATAAACTTCTTACTATGAAAAAGATTTTTGTATTTACTGTATTCATTCTGGGGAACTTTTACATCCATGCGCAAAAACCCCGTGCAAGAGATATTGGAATTCCTTTTGATGGCAAACCGGGAAAGTTCAATGCTATTACTGATGTAAAAGGTGTGGAAGTAGGTTTCAGTACCATCATTTCTGGCACGGGAAAATATACGGGGCAAGGGTCCGGTACGTACAGGTGTCACTGCTATTTTACCAAGAGGAAAAAACAATAATCCGGTGTATGGAAACTGGTATGCATTAAACGGTAATGGAGAAATGACAGGCACTACCTGGATAACTGAATCCGGATTTTAGAAGGCCCGATTATGATAACCAATACAAATAGTGTGGGTGCGGTAAGAGATGCGGTGTTGAAATGGTATGTAAAGAATAAATGGTATAAAGAAGATTTCTGGTACACCTATCCAGTGGTGGCAGAAACATACGATGGTTTTTTAAATGACATCTATGGCTTTCATGTAAAAGAAGAAAATGCCTGGGAGGCACTAGACAGTGCAAAGAGTGGTTTAGTGAAAGAAGGAAATGTAGGTGGTGGCACAGGTATGATGTGCCTGGGATTTAAAGGAGGCACCGGCACTGCATCGAGAGTGATAAAAATTAAAGACTCCACGTATACCATTGGTGTATTGGTGCAATCCAACTTTGGAAGCAAAAATAATTTTACGATCGCTGGTGTGCCTGTTGGCAGAGAATTAAAGGATACCATGAATTATGAATTTAAAGCACCACCATCTTATCAGCCGGGTGATGGTTCTATTATTGTGGTGCTTGCAACAGATGCGCCTTTATTACCTCACCAGTTAAAAAGAATGGCCGCCAGAATTGCCCTGGGTGTGGGCAAAGTTGGCGGACGGGGAGAAAATGGTTCCGGCGATATTTTTATAGCCTTTTCTACGGCCAACCCAACTGCATTTCAACGGGAAGATTTTACAAAAGTGGATGCACTACCGAATGATATGATTAATCCATTGTTTAACGGAACAGTGCAGGCGGTGGAAGAAGCCATCATTAATGCGATGGTGGCAGCAGAAACGATGGAAGGGATAAATGGCAACAAGGCTTATGGACTGCCGCATAAATTGGTAATCGATGTTTTGAAAAAGTATAACCGGGTGAAATAAATTACAGTTGAATGAAAAAACACTAGTACTCTTTTGTTTTATTGCAAGTATGCAAACAGCCTTTGCACAAAGTACTGATTCTTTATTTTTAAAATATTCTGCCGCAAAAGCGATAGTCTTCGCTATGAAGCTATACTTGCGGTTTATAAAACATATTCGGAAGGAGATCCTTTAATATTTCTGAAAGCATCAGAAAAATTTTTGGCATATTGTCAAACCAATAAGGATAAAATAGGTGAATCTTTGGCAACTTCAACGATTGGCTTCTGTTATAGAGGATTGGGCAATACTACCAGGAGTTTGGAGTATTCCATAAAGGGATTTGAAATAGGAATTGAAACAGGTAACGAAATATCTTTAGCTGTGGCCAAAGCAATACTTGCCCATTGTTATAAAGACACTAGAGAATACCAACAGTCAATCAAATACTATTTAGCTGTTCTTGAAATTGGAGAGAGAGTAAAAAACGAGAAAATAAAATCCATGGCCTGTCAAAACCTTGGTGAAGTGTATTTGTCAATGAATAAACCAGACTCTGCATTAATGTACGAACAAAAGGATTTTGAGATTTGTAAGCGAATAGGTTTTTATGACGATTTTGGTTATACGCTTTTAACACTTGGGGGTATTCATGGAAAAATGGGAAACACTGCACTTGCAGTAAGTTACTTTGATATGGCTATAGAAGATGGTTTGAAAAGAAACTCCGTAAAACAATTAAATTGGGCATATACTGCAAAGGCAGAATTTTTGCTTCAATCTTTCAAAGAGATTCATCTATATTTTATGCAAAAGAGCTTTATCTGTTATTGCAAACACCGGCTTTACAAATTATAAATTAAACGCAGCAAAATTACTTTTAGATAATTACAGAACCAGCAATGTGGACAGTGCTTTTAAGTATTCTGAAATTTACAGAATTGAAAATGATAGTGTATTTAGTGCGAAAGCCATTCAACAAACACAATTGATGACATTTGAAAATGAAAAGAAACAACAAGAATTAATAAAGGAAAAGAAAATTGCAGAACAACATCGCAAACAAAACATCCAATATGCCATAATAGCACTAGGCATCCTCACCTTCATTATTCTGTTTTTTAGCTCTTAGTCGCCGCCATATCACCAATACCAAGCTCATTCAGTTTCTCGGAGTAGTTGCTTTATTATTGGTATTTGAGTTTTTAAATTTACTACTTCATCCTTTTTTAGAAAGCATCACTCATCATTCACCGGTGCTGATGTTACTGGCATTGGTTTGCATTGCAGCTTTACTTATACCATTGCATCATAAATTAGAAAATGGGCTACGCATAAATTGGTGGAGAAGAATAAAGCGATACGGCTGGCCAGTGCTAAAAAAACGATAGAAGAATTGGAAAAAGATAACACTAATTGAACTGAACATGAAAAAAATAATTATCCTCCTTTGTTTTATTGCAAGTATGCTACCAGTATTTGCACAAAACCCAAAAGCTGATTCTGTTGTCAATGCGATTATCAATTCCGAGACTAACGCCAGGCTAAGACTGGTTGGATATTTACTCTACGACATAAACGAATTAACCCAGCAAAGCCGGGTAGATTACGCAAAGAAAGTGCTTGACTTTGCCAGGAAAGAAAAAGACCGGATACTTGAATCCCTGATAACGGCAGAATTGGGCTATATACTGGCTATAAATGGTAATAGCTTACAGGGTGCTGAATTGGCATACACCGCATTAGAAATGGCGCAGAAGCATAAAAACAAAGAAGTATTGGGAGTTATATATCAGGACCTCGCCATTTGTTTCAGGAACGATAGCGCAAAACACAAAGAATTTCTACTTAAAGCCCTGCCAAACTTAGATGCACCAACAGATTATACAAGCTTAACTGCCACCCTCTCCACTATTTCAAGATTTTACGGTTCTGCCAATAAGGGAGATTCTGCATTGCATTATGCGCAAAGAAGCTATGAACTGTGTTTATCCAAGAAAATAGATGCTGATTTACCAGTGAGTATTATCGATTTAGCATATGTCCATTATTACAACTTAAATAACAGGGCCATTGCGATGGAATACATCCAGCAGGCATTACGTTTAAACATTGATTTGCTAAGCCCTGATAAAGCTGTTATAGTATATAAAAGAGCCGCAAAATTATTTTTGGATGACGGTAAAGCGGATTCCGCACTTTATTACACTAACCAGGCAAGCGGCCATTTAGCAAAAGCAAGGTTTACTTCCACTTTAGATGTTTACGATTTGTATAAAAACATTTATTCAAATACTAATAAGGACAGTGCGGTAAAATATTATAAAGCGTATGATGTAACGAAAGACAGTATAGACAAAATGTCTAATGCACAGCAGCAGCAAATATTAGGCATAAAAAAAGACTTGGAAATTGAAAATGCTGCACTGCAACGCAAACAAAATATCCAATATGCCTTATTGGCTTTTGGTATCATCACATTTGTAATTCTCTTTTTAGCGTTCAGCCGAAGGCATATCACCAATACTAAAGTGATTCAGTTTCTCGGCGTAGTAGCATTATTGGTAGTATTTGAGTTTTTAAACTTATTACTTCATCCGTTTTTAGAAAGAATAACACATCACAATCCTATTTTTATGTTGTTGGCATTGGTTTGCATTGCTGCATTACTTGTTCCCTTACATCATAAATTAGAAAAGTGGGCTACGCATAAACTGGTGGAGAAGAATAAACAGATACGACTGGCAAGTGCTAAGAAGACGATTGAGGAGTTGGAGAAAAATAAGCTATAAAAAGACTAATTTAGTTACTTCAGATTTGTCAATCAATAGCACCTAATGTCTCAAACCCGCCAGTTAGCCGCCATCATGTTTACCGACATTTCCGGCTTTACCTCTTTGATGGGTGATGATGAACAAAAAGCCTACGCTATTTTACAAAAAACAGGGCTTTGCAAAAACCAATCATTGAGCAATTTAACGGGACCTGGATCAAGGAGTTGGGGACGGCGTTCTGGCAAGTTTTCCCACCGTATCTGATGCGATGAATGCTGCTTTCAACATTCAGCAGGCATGTAATGCAGCAAAAAAATTTCCTATTAAGTATCGGCATCCACCAGGGCGAAATCATTGTTGAAGACGGAGATATTTTTGGTGACGCAGTAAATGTTGCCTCCCGCATACAAAGTCTGGGTGTACCGGGTTCGGTGCTCTTTTCAAAAAAGATAAAAGATGAAATTCATAATAAAGCAGAATTCCAAACAGTTTCCCTTGGCAATTTTGAATTCAAAAATGTAGAAGAACCACTGGAAATTTTTGCCTTATCTAACCCAGGGTTTGTAACTCCCCGGAAAGAAGAGATGAAGGGAAAATTAAAAACGCCAGTTAAAAAAAGTAATAAAGGAAGATGGATAGCAGCCTCCCTTGGTGTATTGTTGTTACTATCCTTTTTTATTTTCAGGCAATCCATTTTCCCTTCGAAAAAAACAACTATTAAATCACTGGCCATCCTTCCTTTTGTTAATACGGGGAATGACTCTGCTATTGCATACTTATCTGACGGGATTCCTGAAAATCTTATCAACCGCTTTTCGAAAATAGCCGGAGTAAAAGTGTTTGCCCGTTCCGCTACGTTTGAGCTGCCGGATTCTTCCAAAAAAATTGAAAGTCTGCGCAGGGTATTGAATGCAGATGTAGTGCTTACCGGAAGACTTTCTAAATCCCCAACCGGTTACACGTTGAATTGTGAGCTAGTAGATGCTGCTAACAAAACCAATTATGGGGAAATAGCTTTGAACTTACTACTGATGATATTGCCAATGTAGAAGATGCAATCGTTGCTGCTCTTTTAAATCCGCTGGAGATAAGCTCCGCCGATGGTATAACAATCAACCAGGATAATAAAAAAGTAAACCCTGCAGCCTATGCCGAATACTTAAAAGGACGTTACCTGAGTTATGGTTCTACACCGGAAGAATCTGAAAAAGCCATTTCACATTTTCGGAAGGCAATCAGCATTGACCCAAAATATGCATTGGCTTACGCAGCTATTGCCAATGAAAAAATTACTCAATCTATTTTTTCAAATGCCGGCAACCAGGAAATAATGAATGAAGGAAGAACTTCTTTGGAAGCAGCCAAAGCATTAGACCCTACCCTTCCGGAAATTTATACCACAGAAGGGGCCTTGAAATTTTATTATGAACATGATTGGAAGGGTGCGTAAACTCTAACAAAAAGCATTGGACCTTGACCCCAATAATGCCATCATTTATATCCGCTACTCAGCTACACTCGCAGACGTGGGACAAACTAAAGAAGCGTTGCCACTTGCTGATAAAGCGGTAGAACTTGACCCCGTATCTATTTCCAGTCTGCATAATCTTGGTTGGGTAAATTTATTATCAGGCAATTATCAAAAAGGTATTGACGCATTTGCTAAGTCAGTAGAATTACATCCCACTTTTATTGGGGGGTATATTAAGCAGGCATTTGGTTACAATGCCCTGAAACAATATGATAAGGCGTTAGAAGAAACCAATAAAGCTGAAGCGTTATTGAAAGATGGCTGGGGTTCTGAATTAATCCAGGCAGCTTTAATGTATAACTATGATGCTGCCGGCAATAAATCTAAGGCTGACAGCCTCGCCAATCGTTTCCTCGATTATGCATCAAAAAATACGGTAAAAGACCCTTTTTCACTCTCCTGTGTTTACAGGATGAAACAAGACTATAAGAAGGCGCTGGAGTGGGAAGAAAAACTGTACAGCAGCGTTCACCATCAGCTTACATTTTAGCCGTGCCTTTTCAATATATGGGTTATGAAGATTTTTATAAAAGCGAGGGTCATCAGAAAATTTTGCGGCAAATGGGTGCTGTACAATAATAGTGGCGGCAGCGAAAAAATCGAACCATTAGAAAAATAAAAACGCATGTCAGCCAAAAAATCATTCCCCGGCCCCCTCGTTATATTGATGTGTGTGATTATTCTTGCTGCTATCGGAACCTGGTTGTTACCGGCAGGACAATATAATAAACTATCTGTAACCGGGCAGTCATTCACCATGACAACAGATAGCAGCGAAATAGCATTACCACTCACTCAAAAAACATTAGATAGTCTGGGCATTCAAATAAAGGTGCAGAAATTTATTGATGGGGACATCCGCAAACCCCGTTTCTGTGCCCGGCTCATTTACGAAACAAAAAGAAATCCCCAGGGTTTCATCAGCATTTTGCAGGCACCCATCAAAGGAATCATTGACAGCGTAGATATTATTTTATTCATTCTTATCATTGGTGGTTTCCATGTTTGTATTTAATGAAACGGGTGCGATGGTTAAAGGCATCATGGCTGGGCCATACCATGCTTGGCCGGGAAAAATGGCTAATTATTATACTTACATCTGTGTTTTCTTTCTTTGCTGCTTCCTATGGTATGGCTGAAGAAGCTCTTGTTTTTTATCCAATACTCGTTCCGCTTTTTCTGGCAGCAGGCTACGATCTGCTAATTCCGCTGGCCATCATTTTTGGCGGTACTTCTATTGGCTCACTTCCTCTTTTTCCAACCCCTTCTCCGTCATCATTGCCTCCAATGCTGCGGGTGTCAACTGGATGGATGGACTGACGCAACGACTGATACTTTGGGTAATTGTCACTGCAATATTGATTTGGTATATTTTAAGATATGCTGCTAAAATAAAAAAAGACCCCACGGCTTCATTGGTTTCATAAAATTGATGGGAATGCAAAGCCACCTTATGAAGTAAATATCAGTAATGAAACAATTACTCCTAAACTTGAATGGAAAACAAAATCGCTACTGCTGATTTATATCGGCACTTTTTGACTATGATTGCCGGCGTCGTATTCTAAAATGGTGGACTACGGAAATGTCTGCTTTATTCCTTGGTTCTTCCATTCTTATTGCTGTTATAACTAGAATGAATGAAAAAGTATTTACCCCGTTTGAATTTATTAAAGGAGCAGAAAGTTTATTATCCGTAGCTTTTATCGTAGGTGTGGCCAGGGGTGTCACCATTGTTTTTAAATGACGGCCATGTGAGCGACTCAATACTATTTTATACAGCCAATTTGGTAGAGGGAATACAGCCTGCATTTTTTTATCATGCTCTTGTTAATTTTCTATTTGATCTTTTCTATTTTCATACAATCCTCTTCCGGTATGGCTGTATTAACCATGCCTATTATTGGGGCATTAGCTATTTTGGTAAATGTACCGGGTAGGGAAATCGTAAACTCCTATATGTATGGTATGGCGATCATGTCCTTCCTTGCACCCACTGGTCTCATTCTTCCTTCGTTGGCGATGGTCAATATCGGTTTAAAAACATGGTTTAAGTTTATTACCCCTTTCTCATCATCATTACGCTTATCAGTGTGGCAGCGTTACTAATTGGTATTTATATATGAGTACAACAACCCGGCAAATTAGTAACTTGGTAAGGTAAAGTCATTTTCTTTGCTTTAGCTAATAAAATAAAACCGCTTTTAATTACCCGTTATGAAAAAAATCATTCTTCTTCTTTTAGTACCGGCCCAATTACTGGCCCAGCCCTTTTCGGCAACAGAAATCAGCCGCTGGGAAAAGCAGGCTAAAAATATAACCATCATCCGTGATAATTATGGGGTTCCGCATATCTATGGAAAAACAGATGCCGATGCGGTGTTTGGTTTACTGTATGCCCAATGCGAGGACAATTTTAAAAGAGTGGAATTAAACTATGTAGAAAAGCTGGGCAGGATTTCAGAAATAACTGGCGAAGCGGATTTATATAAAGACCTACTGCATCGCCTGGTCATTGATACCGCAGCAGCGATGAAAGACTATACAAAAGCCCCGGCCTGGTTAAAAGGTATTTTGAACGCTTACGCAGATGCTGTTAATTACTATCTCTATAAAAAAAATCCGCATAGTAAACCCGGCATTGCTTACCCGTTTTCAACCGTGGTATCCCTTACTATGGACAGATGGCAGCATTGGTGCTATCAGCACAGGCGGCATCTCTATAAACGAATTAAAAGCATTTTACTCCGGTAATGATGATGCCCTTGTATACAATAACGTTACAGATTTTTTTTGCAAAGAAGATAACATGGCCGGCTCCAACGGGTTTGCCTTCTCCCCTTCAATTACTGAATCCGGGAATGCTATATTATATATCAACCCGCATGTCACTTTTTATTATCGTCCCGAAGTACATATGATAAGCGAAGAAGGGCTAAATGCGTATGGTGCTGTTACCTGGGGCAGCCATTCATTTACTAGGGATTTAATGAACATTGCGGGTGGATGCACACCTCCAGCCAGGGCAGATATATCTGATGCCTATATTGAAAAAATAATAAAGAAAAACAATCAATGGTATTACGAATATGAAGGAAAACAAAAACTGGTTACAAAAAAGAGAATCGCCATTAAATATAAAACAGCGGCGGGGTTGTCAACAAAAATCTTCACTACTTTATTCACACATCATGGCCCTATCATGGCGAAAAGGGATGGCCAATACCTGAGTTTGCGCCACAACAACAGGGATACCAAAGGGTTTATACAAAGCTGGCTAAGAACTAAAGCAACTGGTTTTGCGGGTTTTAAAAAACAATGGATATGGGTGCCAACCCTTCCAATAACACAGTATACGCAGATGGAGAAGGAAACATAGCCTATTGGCATGGAAATTTTTTACCAAAAAGAGATCCGCATTATGACTGGAGTAAACCAGTTGATGGAACAACGAAAGCCACAGAATGGCAGGGCTACCATCCGGTAGACGAAAGTGTACATATTTATAACCCTAAAAATGGTTGGTTGCAAAATTGTAATTCCACCCCTTATTCTGTTGCAGGAAAATACAGTCCCCAAAAATCAAATTATGCAGATTACCTGGCGCCTGATGGCGAAAATTATCGTGGCATAAATGCAGTAAGAGTGTTAGACCTGGAAAAAATATACCATCGAAAAAGTGATTGCTGCCGGGTACAATACCGTCTTGCAGCGTTTGAAGACCTTATGCCTGCATTATTAAAAGGATATGAAAATTATGGCAACCATGTTTCAAAACAAGGATTCGTTGTATACCCAACTGGCCGAGCCGATTTCCATTTTAAAAACTGGGATTATACAGCTACCGAAAATTCCATTGCTACAACGTTGGCTATAGAATGGGGGCAACGGTTACAAACACAAATCAACCAGCGGGATGGAATAGATATTGTTCAAAAACGAGGGGCTTTGCAATACTTGCCGGCCCTGCTACTTTATTAGAACCCTTATTATAACGGTAAAGGATTTACAATCCCGTTTTGGTAAGTGGCAAATCGCCTGGGGTGAGATAAACCGATTCCAACGTATCTTCCTCCATTGATAATAAGTTTGATGATAACAAACCAAGCCTGCCTGTTGGTTTTGCCTCTTCTTCATGGGGTATGCTCCCTTCCTATATCAGCCAATATTTCCCGGGCACTAAAAAAAGATATGGTGTACACGGTAACAGCTTTATTTGTGCGGTAGAGTTTGGCAAAAAGATAAAAGCTAAATCATTACTGGCCGGCGGGCAAAGCGGTGACCCCGGTTCAACACATTTTTTTGACCAGGGATTGATGTACAGCAAAAGGACAATTTAAAGAAGTGCTGTTTTATAAAGAAGATGTAATGAAAAACGCTGAAAGAACTTATCATCCCGGTGGTAAAAACCGGAATGGGCTAAACGTTCTCAAAATTTTCTATCTTTTTTGCCCGATGAATACTCTGAAAAAATCAAATCTAACCAGTTGTGGAAGGCCGCCTCATTAAATTTCTTATATACCTTGCTCACGTAGGCTTTTTGTGTGCTTTTTTTTGTATCGCTATTTAAGAAAATAAACTCTCAATAATAACCATGGAACAAACAACCCTCTCGGTATCGGCACCGTTTACAACACGCAACACGGACCCGGGTTATTGTTGGTATCAAATACGCTACTTATATTATTTCGTTTATCAACACAGGAATTAAAGAAATTGACAAAACTGATGATAAGCTGGATGAAGTTATTCCGGAGAATGTATCGGCAGAATTGACGACACATTCAGAGGTAGAAAATCATTGCTTAAAATTTTACGTCTCTGGGGTGGCATTACCGAAAATGTACCGCTGGGCGATAAATGGATCAAAGGAATGATGTTACTCAACCGTTTGATAAATCGTTAAAAAGCCAAAAAAATTCCTGTTGAAGATTTCTTTCATAAAATAGTAATGCTACGGGACCGGCTGCGGGTGCTGGAACAAAAATATCAATAGCAATAAAACATTGAGTGATGAAGAGAAAGTAAATATCCAGCAATACATTACCCGCTGGCCTTTAGCCCCCTCACCACTTCCAATGTGTTGTTTAAAAACAAGAGCAATATTTTGTAGGTGAAGGGAGGAAAAAGAAAGATTAGAAAGGTAAACGAAAAGAGCTACGAGGCAACTCTTTTTACAACTCGAGATCTGATTAATAAAAACCATTTCCGCCCGTTGTTGTCTTTTTCTTTTAAATAAGTTATTTACATCGCCGAGTTTTTGTCCATAAACTCTTTCCCTTTTGTTTAAGGTTGTTTTTTTGATCGGGACTCATTTTAGTATACCGGTAAACGCCATAAGCAGCCGCTGCTGCCAGCAATAATCCCCACTTTACTTTTTGCATAATCGATAATTTAAGTTTAATAATTTTTCACAGACTTAGATTACAATATCATGCCATAAATAAAGAACTTCTCTACTTAAAAGGATAGGAAATATTTTCTACATTAGTTCCAGATTACCTCACAACTTTACCAATAGCCTGGAATAATTGCTTTTATCTTTATTGATGTTTCCATGTAACACATCTGGTCTGTGATACAAGAAAGGGATAGTGGCAGTAAAATTACTGCTTCTTTGGACAGGTATTCAACCCCACCAATGTACAGCAGTTAAAAACTAACAAGGCTGGTCAATACAAATACAGCACCGAGGTATTACCGAGATTAATACCTAATGTTCCGCTAACAGTTCCGCACAGAAATAGAGATACGCAAATACAATAATATACCGTATTATACGATCTGCGTGACCCATGTTCTTTTTCATATATTATGTTTTAGTTTTAAGTAAATATCAAAACCAGTGATGTAACCAGCCCTGCACACAATAAACAAACTACGGCCAGTTTTTACTCACTATTTATAAAATTATAAAGGTAAACAGATACTCATATAGTCTCTGGTGATATTAATCACATTCATAATGCATCAAATAAACGTAAATTTATTAATAATATCAATTACAATTAGTAACTTTCTTACTTCAATCCCTACCCTACCATAGCTGGTAAGGGTTAAACCAGCCAACCATGCGGAAAACGCTCCTGTTCAAACCAAAGAAAGAGATATTTATAGATGTACTCCGGGCTTTGCCATCACGTATCTTTATTGCCAACCTGAATGGATTCAGCTGGTACAGCGAACAGGCAAAAGCCATAGGCCCTACTTGTTGCCGGCTGCTGATCACACCATGTCTTTTTGCATCATATGTTCATTGAAGGAAAATTCTATTCCATTTTCAGCTTGCTCTTCGGCTGGGGCATCGCCTTGCAAATAAAAAGAGAAGTTAGCAGGTGGTACTAACCCAATGCCCACTATCAGAAAACGGTTACTTTTTTATGTTGTTACTCGAGTGCAGTTCATTTATGCATATAGCCGGGAGATATTGTTTCTTTATGCCTTGATTGGTTTATCCTATTACCCATTCGGAAATTTTCAAATACGACATTATTAATCACCGGTGTCATTCTTGTTCTTTCACCCATACTCTTGTATTGGCTTAAAATGACATGG